>NZ_MTLG01000111.1 GCF_002192695.1 Achromobacter xylosoxidans | reverse complement strand
CTGCACACCATCATGCGCTGGGCAGTCATGCAGACCAGCAAGATCCCGACGTTTCCACCAGAAATCGAGGCCACGCTGCAGCCGGAGCCGGGCGACAAGTACGTGCGCGATGCGTCGATGAACCCCGAAGACCTGCGCTAACCGGACGGGTGGCGGAGTGGACTACACCGGCCTTGCCTCCAGGTTTCCGAACGATCGGCCACTGACCGATTTCGACAAGCAGCATCACCTGAAGCAGAAAGTCCACCTGGATGTGCCGCTATTGGCCGAGTTATGCGCGGTCAAGATGGACTCCAATCGTTTGGTGTCGGTTGATCGCTGGTACGGTTGGCGCGGCTACATGGCATTGGTGGGTGGTGTCATTGGATTGGTGGGCCTGGGCGCTGCTCTGGTATTTGGCGGGTTGTTCGTGTTTGGTGATGTGCCCAATGAAAATGGCCTTTGGGGCGCGTTTTTTTTCGCCGTTGCCTCAGGCATGGGATTGGCGTTTTTTGGTGGCTGGATGGCTTGCAAGGAATTGTTCCGCTGGACCTACTATCCCATTGTCCTGGATCGCAAGCACCGCCGGGTGCATGTGTTCCGGCTGGACGGAACGGTCCTGACTGCTCCATGGGACAAGATCTATTTCACGCTTGGCCGAGGGAAAGGCCCGTTTGGTTGGCACAATTGGGATATCCGTGGGTTGATCCTGGATGCGGATGGCGTGACGGTTAAAGAGACGTTCGCCTTTAGCATGGTGACCAGCGAGATCGAAGGAGCACGCTCCCATTGGGAGTTTCTTCGCCGCTACATGGAAGAAGGCCCTCAAGCGGTGTGGGACGCGGTCTTGTACTGCATGCCCATCGATGGGAAGCGGGAGAGCTTCGCGGTAAGCAAGGAGCGCGTTTTTGCAAACTATGCGCAGATCCCGCTCATTTATCTGATCATGATTCCCTTCAACTACCTGCACACCATCATGCGCTGGGCAGTCATG
>NZ_MTLG01000110.1 GCF_002192695.1 Achromobacter xylosoxidans | reverse complement strand
GCACGGCGTCGGCATTGCTGCCCGCGGCCCCGGCCAGGGGCGGGGCCAGCGTGTTGGCGCCTCGCACGGGTCCGATCAGCCGGTTCTGCGCCGCGATGTCGCCGTGGGCGTTGCGCGCGTAGTCCGGCAGTTCGGACGTCACCTTGACGGTCTCGACGCAGTTGCTCATGCACGCCGTATTCTGCGTATCGGGCTTGTCCGTCGGCAGCCACATACCATGCTCGCGCGTCATGCCGTTGCGGTTGGGCATGCGCGCCTGCACTTCGGCGATGTTCTTGTCGGACAGCTCGAAATCCTCGGGCACGATTTCGCCCAGGTTCAGCAGGTAGGCCGTGACGGCATAGACCTCGTCCGGCGACAGGGTCTTGGGCTGGTCCCAGGGCATGGCGCGATGGATGTAGTCCCACAGCGTGGAGACGGTGCTGACCTTCATCAGCGTGGTGCGCTGCGGCTGGGAATTGCCGGCCAGCGCCGCCACGCGGCCGCTGCGGATGTCATCGGCGGTGGTGCCGCCGACGATGGGCGTGAAGACCTCGTTGCTTTCGCCGAAGCTGCCATGGCAGGACGCGCACTTGCCTTCCCAGATATCGCCGCCGCGCAACACGGTGCCGCTGCCAGGCGGCAGGCCCTTGAAATCCGGCCGCACGTCGATGTCCCAGGCCGCCACTTCCGCCACCGTGGCATCGCGGCCCACGCCGGGGAATTTCTCCGCCGCGCCTGCGCCCGGAGCCAGCATCGCCAGCCCCAGGCCCGTACAGGCCAATGCGGCACGCAGGCTATTCAACGTGGACATTGCTCACCTCTCCGCTCTCGGCCACCCGCCACGATTGAATGCCGTTGTTGTGATAGATGGAGCGCGTGCCGCGCACTTCGCGCAACTGGCCCGAGCGCGGCTGGACGTATCCGGTCTCGTCCTGGGCGCGGCTTTGCAGGATGACGGGCGAGCCGTCCCAGACCCAGTCGATGTTGAAGCGCGTCAGGCTCTTGGTCAGTACCGGCCCTTCGAGCCGCGCCGTGCGCCAGTTGCGTCCGCCATCGACGGACACGTCGACCTGCTTGACCTTGCCGCGGCCCGACCAGGCCAGGCCGGAGATATTGCAGAAGCCCTTGTCCAGCAACACCTGCCCGCCCGACGGCGTGGTGATGACGGACTTGCACTCCTGGATCGAGGTGTACTGGCGGTGCTGTCCCCCCGGCATCAGGTCCACGTAGTGGATGGTCTCGTCCTTGGCGTTCCAGGGCTGGTCGCCGACTTCGATGCGGCGCAGCCATTTCACCCATGACACGCCCTGCACGCCCGGCACCACCAGGCGTAGCGGGTAGCCGTTCTCGGGCCGCAGCATTTCGCCGTTCATGCCCCAGGCCACGATCACGTCGTCCAGCGCCGCTTCCATCGAGATGGTGCGCGTCATGCTGGAGCCGTCGGCGCCTTCGGCCAGCACGAATTTCCCGCGCTTGAGATCGGCGCCGCAGTCGTCCAGCAGCACCGAAAGCGGGACGCCGGTGAATTCGCAACAGGACAACATGCCGTGGGTGTACTGCACCGTCGGGACCGCCGCATTGCCCCACTCCGGGCCGCTATTGGCGCCGCATTCGATGAAGTGGATGCGCGACACGGACGGCAGGCGCATCAGGTCGTCCATGGTGTAGACCTTGGGCTGCGCCACCAGTCCATTGATCATGAAGCGGTGCTGCGCCGGGTCGATGTCCACCCAGCCCTGATGGTGGCGCTCGAAATGCAGCCCGTTGGGCGTGATGATGCCGAACAGGCCCTGCAGGGGAGCAAAGGCGACCGAGGAGGCCGGCACCCGCGTCAGCCCCGGCGACTGGCGCCGCTGCAGGTTCGCTTCGTACTTCGACGGCACGCCGTAGGGCAGCGCGGCGACCGGCTGCCCCAGCGACATCGTCCAGGGCCGCGGCGTCAGGATCATCTCGTCGCCGCCGCCGGCCTTCTGGGCCAGCGCATTGCCCGTCAAGCCGGCGGCCAACGCGGCGCCCGCCGTCTGGAAGCTGCGCAGCAAAAAACCTCGCCGGGTGTCGTCCAGGCCATGGCGGGCTATATCCTGCGCCAGATCCGCGGACACGAAATTCTCGGGCGCCTTGCGCAGGCGCCCCACTTTTGCCTCTCGATCCACCTTTCTCCTCCGAGGGTATCATTCGGCTTCTTTATTTTCTGTAGTTATATGCAAATTATCTTTGCACATAAAGAAGCTGGTTGACACGCTGCGCCGCAACACCAGGCGACGGCAGGGAGGCCAAACAAAGGGATCAACCCAGCATGTCGCCCCAGATTGCCTGGGCCCAGGCCTGGGCATCGGGAGTTTCCCTAGCGTTGGGTTCCACCGACAATCCGCCCGCCCCGGCCACCGGCAGCATGGTCTTCGCCGCGGCGTCGTAGCGGTGCACGCTGGCCACGTGCATGACCTCGCGGTCGGAGGTGTAGCTGTAGCAGGTGTTGGCATACAGCGGCAGCGGATTGACGCTGCCGCCGGTAAGCAAGGCCAGCACGGCCGCGGCGCAGGTCTTGCCGTGCTGGTTGGCCATGTGACCGGACTTGGGCATCGCCGGCGCAACCTGGATCGCATCGCCCAGCACATGGATGCCGGGCACGGCCAGCGATTCGAAGGTCAGGAAATCCACCTCGCACCAGGCGCCGTTGGCCTTGGCCAGGCCCGAGTCCGCGGCGATGGCCGCGGCGCGCATCGGCGGCACCACGTTCAGCACGTCCGCCCGCACCGTCTCGCCCAGTTCGAACTGCACGCGCAAGCCTGCGGCATCCACCGCGACCGCTTCGAACTGCGGGGTGTATTCGATGTAGTCCGCGTAGGAATCGGCCCAGGCCCGGCGGAACAGCGCGGCCTTGGACGTGATGTCGGCGTTGGCGTCGAAGACCAGAACCTTGGAGCGCGGCTTGTGCCGCTTGAAGTACCACGCCACCTGGCAGGCGCGTTCGTAGGGAGCGGGCGGGCAGCGATAAGGCGCCAGCGGAATGGTCAGCACGTACGTGCCCCCGTCCGGCATCGCCTCCAGCTGGCGCCTCAGGGCCGCGGTCTGCGCGCCCGCCTTCCAGGCATGCAGCACGAGTTCTTGCGCGCCTGGCGCGTCCATGCCTTCGATCCGCCGCCACTGCATGTCCACGCCGGGCGAGAGGATCAGCCGGTCATACGACAGCCGCTCGCCGCTCGCCAGTCGGACCTGCCTGGCCGCAGTATCGATGGCCAACGCCCGGTCGCGCAGCAGGCGCACCCCGTGGCGCGCCAACCCGTCCCGCCCGATGGTGATATCGGACATGGACTTGCTGCCGCCCAGCACCAGATTCGATAGCGGACAGGAGACAAAAGCCGGGTTCTCATCGACCAGCGTGACGTCGACGGCGCCCGCGCCCAGCAAG
The DNA here is from genome assembly GCF_002192695.1 of Achromobacter xylosoxidans. Classification (GTDB taxonomy): domain Bacteria; phylum Pseudomonadota; class Gammaproteobacteria; order Burkholderiales; family Burkholderiaceae_B; genus Achromobacter; species Achromobacter xylosoxidans_C. The sequence goes on along the minus strand of NZ_MTLG01000110.1, from coordinate 350,416 downwards.
CGCAAATAGCGCGCCGCAGTGGCGCCGCCATAGCCCCCGCCCACCACCACCACATGCGGCTTGGCGGCGCGCGCGCTGGGCGCGGCGGCCAGGGCCGCGCCCAGCGCCGCGCCCAGCAGAATGCTGCGCCGCTTCATGGGGCTACCGCCTTGGGCTGCGCGGCAAACCAGGCGGCAATGCGGACGATCTCGGCGTCGCTGTAGCCCCTTGCGATCTGGCCCATGACGCTGCCGTCGGACGCCGTGTCCGCGAGCGCGCGCATGCGAGCGGCGATCCAGTCGGCGGGACGTCCCTCGAGCGGAACCATGGCCGATGCCGGCCGCTGCGCGGGTGCGTGGCAGGTGACACAGGCAAACGCCCAGGCCTGCGCCTGCAGGTCGCTTCCCGCCGCGACGGACGGACTGCCCCACGCCGCGGGCAACAGCGCGCAAGCCAGCGCCGCGCTTGCTGAGGGTCGAAACGGCAGGCCAGGCATGATGGGGGACCCCTCCCGTGTATGTCCGCATGCGGCGGATCTGAATGTCGGCGGGCTCGGCAAGGCTGGCTTGCCGTCCCCCGGGGACGCCAAGTATGTCCTCGACTGCGATGCGCGTGCAAGCCAGCGCCGACTGCCGATACCCATGCGGTAACGCTTATGGATCCCTCAGTTTTTTTCATTGGGCACTAATAAGTCCCTTCCCCATAATCCGCCGGATGCCATCGCGGCACGCCGCTAGCAGCGGCTCCACTCAACGATTCCATGGGGAAATACACATGTTGCGAACCAAGCTGGCCCGCTGCCTGCGCGCAGCCGGGCTTGCCTGCGGCCTGCTGGCGGCCGTGGCCGCCACGGCCGCCGGCTATCCGGACAAGCCGCTGAAGCTGGTCGTGCCGCAGGCCGCCGGCGGCGGCACCGACGTCATCGGCCGCCTCTGGGCCGACTACGTGTCGCGACGCCTGAATGTGGCCGTGGTGGTCGAGAACCGTCCGGGCGCCAACGGCATCCTGGCGTCCAGCCACGTCGCCAAGCAACCGGCCGACGGCTACACCGTCCTGATCAGCGGCATTTCGTACCTGGCGTTCAACCCGCACATGTACAAGAACCTGCCCTACGACCCGGCCAAAGATTTCGACGGGATCAGCCTGCTGGTCAACACGCCTTTCCTGCTCGTCGCCAGTCCGCAGGCTGGCATCCGTTCGTTCAAGGACCTGGTCGAAAAGGCCCAGGCCGATCCCGAGAGCCTGAACTTCGCCTCCGCGGGCAAGGGCAACTCCACGCATCTGGTGGTGGAAATGCTCGAACAGCGTGAGGGATTCCGGCTGACCCATGTGCCCTACAACGGCGCCGCCGCGGGACTCACCAGCGTCATGGCGAACCAGACGCAGCTCATGGCGGACGTGCTGAACACCGCTGCCGTGCAGGCCAAGGCCGGCAAGGTCGTTCCGCTGGCGGTGGTGGGCGCGAGCCGCGCGGCCAGCGTGCCGGACGTGCCAACGCTGGCCGAACTGGGCATTGCCGATTTTCCGCTGCCGGGCTGGTATGCGCTGGTCGCGCCCAAGGGCACGCCGCCGGCCGCCATCGAACGGCTCAATGCCGAAACCAGGCGCTTCTTCGAAGATCCCGCAGTCAAGGCGCGCCTGCAGGAATTGCAGCTGGAACCGCTGCCGTCCGCGCCGCAGGCGGTCGCCCAAGCCGTGGCGCGCGACAGCGCCGCCTGGGGGCCGCTGATACGCCAACTCGGCCTGAACAACGACTGACCGCCACCCTCAAAGGAAAGACATGCCCAAGCTCAGCAACGCCGTCTGGCGCTATCGCCACGAAAAAATGACTGCCTTGATGGACGACCTTGCCGTCGACGCCATCGTGTTCACGTCGGCGGATTTCTTCCAGTTCGCCACCAACTTCCACACCGACGTCCTGCCCTGGGAGCGTCCCATCTTCGCGGTGGTGCCGCGCAACGGCACGCCGTTCCTCGTGATGAACGAGCTGTCGACGCATCACATGCGCTTCTCGCAGGAGCAAGGCAAGGTCTGGATCACCGACATCACCTACTACGCCGAACACCCCCGCGTCACGGACCGCCTGCCGCTGATCACGCAGCTTCCGGAAGTCCTGGCCGAACGGCTGCGGCAGGCCGGGCTGGCGCGCTCGCGCATCGCGGTCGAAGGCGGCAGCCCGGTGCTGGCGCAGTTGGGCCGCCTGCTGCCCGAGCTGACGCTGCGCGGCGCCACCGCGGAATGCCGCTCGCTGCGCTGGCAGAAGCACGACGAGGAAATCGCCGTGATGGCGGCCGCCGCGTCGATTTCCGACTGGATACAGGACAGGTACCGCGAGAACATCCGGCCCGGCAGGCTGGTGCAGGAACTGGATTGCGCCATGGCCGCGCTCTTCGTGCAAGAAGCCGCCGAACGCTTCCCCGGCGAACAATTCGAGGTCATCCGCTGTTGGACGCTGAGCGGCCCGGCTTCAGCGTCCCCGCATGGCGATGGCGCCTCTTGCGGCGCGCGGATCAAGGAGGGCGACGTGCTGGTCAACATCGTCATCCCGCGTTTGAACGGCCTCACCATCGAGAACGAACGCACCTGGTTCTGCGGCACGCCTTCGGCGGAACAAGCCAGGCTCTGGTCCGCGGCCAAGGCCGCCAACGAAGCGGCCATCGCCGCCGCCCGCACCGGCAACCCCGTCTGCATGATGGACGCCGCCGCGCAGGCCGAGATCGAAAAGGCCGGCTACGGCGGCTTCATCCGCCATCGCACCGGGCATGCCGTCGGCATCATCCACCACGAGTACCCGGAAGACATGGCGTTCTGCCAGCGGCCGCTGCTGGCCAACGAGGTGTACTCCGCCGAGCCCGGCATCTATGCCTACGGCATCGGCGGCTTCCGCCTGGACGATACGGTGGTGGTGGGCGATACGCCCCGCGTGCTGACCGGCACGCCCAAGACGCTGGAGTACGCCACCGTCAGGTAGGCTGGCCGGCCCCATCCTGCGCCAGGCTCTGCGCTTCCTCGCGCAGGATCTCGCGCAGCCAGGGCAGCACGATGCTGGGCGAATCCGCGGCCCACAGCATGCCGATGGGACCGAACTCCAGCCGCGTGGGCGCCTGCGCGATGCTGATCAGATTGAGCCGCTCGTACATGTGGGCCACGGAGCTGGCCAGCGTCGCGACATATTCCCTGTCCTGCAGCAAGGACAGCAGGGCCACCAGCGAACTGGTTTCCACCGCGGGCTTGGGCGGCGCCAGGCCGGCATCCACCAGGGCCTGGTCCAGCCTGACCCGCGACATCACGCCGGGCGGCGGCAGGATCCAGGGATAGCCCTGCGTGTCCGCCCATGTAGGCGCAGCCAGCCCGGCCAGCGGATGGCCGCGCCGGGTCACCAGGCTGAAGCTGTCCGTCATCAGCCATTGCGCGCACAAGCCGGAACGACTTGCACGCAGATCCAGCGGCCCGATGATGAGATCGATCTCGTGGCGCGCCACGCGCTCGATCAGCGGATCCAACAATCCTTCGACCAGTTCGATCTGCACGTCGGGCGCGCGCTGGTGCAGCGTGGCGATCGCGCGCGGCAGCAGCACCGGCGCGGCCGACAGAATGGTGCCGATATGCAGCCGTCCGGCCACGCCCGCCTTGACCGCTTCGATCTCCTCGCCGGTGCGCGCGGTGTCGCCCAGGACACGGGTCGCGTAACGCCACAGCGCGCGTCCCGCCTCGGTCAGGGCCAGCGTCCTGCCGCGCGCAAACAAGGGCGTGCCGACCATGTCTTCCATATCGCTCAGCCAATGCGACAGCGCGGGCTGCGTCATGTGCATGGCCTTGGCCGCGGCCGTGACGGTGCCGGCCTTTTCCAGGGCGATCAGCACTTCCAGATGGCGCAGCTTCAAGCGCCGCGTCCAGAGCAATTCGGTAAGGGGCGCAATCATGCGGAAATGGTAATGGATATCTCAGGTTTATTCATTGGCTGTCTATGGGGTTCGCGCACAAAATGGGCACCTCTCGAATCGACCTCATGCCCCCATGCCAGCAAGCCTCTCTTCCCCTTCGTCCTTGAACACCGTGGCTTGCGGCCTGGCGCAAGGCGGCCAGCCCGAGAGCGGCCTGAACGCGCTGGGCGCGGCGCTACAGGAACGCATCGGCTACCGCCTGTTCACCGTGCTGGTGCTGGACTGGGACGCCGGCCTGAGCCGGCGCTGTTTCTCGACCCAGCCGGCGGCCTACCCCGCCGGCGGCAGCAAGCCGATACGCGAGGACAGCGAGTTCTACGCCGCGGTGGTGCAGCAAGGAGAACCCCGCCTTTGCCTGACCCGCGAGGACTGCGTGCGGGCCTTTCCCGATCACGAACTCATCGCATCGCTGGGCTGCGCAAGCGCGGTCAACGTGCCGGTGCGCTGGAACGGACGGACGCTGGGTTCATTGAACCTGCTGCACCAGGCGGGCTGGTACCGGCGCGACATGTACGCGGAGCTGGCCTGGTATTCGGCGCTGGCCATACCCGTCGTGCAGGACATTATTCGAACCACCCAAAACCATGAGGGGAAATCATGAAGCGCCTACGCAGCCACTTCGCCGCCTTGCTGTTGTGCATCGGCCCCGCCGCCGTGCATGCGGCGGACGCCTATCCGGCCAAGCCCATCACCATTGTCTATCCGTATGCGCCCGGGTCCGCCTCCGATACCCTGACTCGCCTGATCGCTGAATCGCTGCAGAAGCAACTGGGCCAGCCCGTCATCGTGGAAAGCCGTCCCGGCGCGGGCGGCTCCATCGCCACCGAACACGTGGTGCGCGCGGCCCCCGACGGCTATACGCTGCTGCTGTCAGCCAGTGGCACGGTTGCGGTCAATCCGCACATCTACAAGCTGCGCTACCAGCCCGTGAACGACCTGGCCCACATCTCCGTCGCGGTGGAAGTGCCCTTCGTGTTCGTGGTCAACAAGGACTTCCCGGCGCAGGACTATGCCGCATTCCAGGCGCTATCGCGGCAAAAGCCGGCCGGCCTGACTTCCGCCAACGCCGGCCTGGGCACGCAGGCTCATCTGACGCAGGCCGCCTTCGCCAGGCAGGCCGGGCTGAACCTGAACATCGTGGCCTACAAAGGCGCCGCGCCCGCCGTCAACGACCTGATGGGCGGCCACATCGATTCGATGATGGACAACGCCGCCTCGCAGATCCCGTATGTCAGCTCAGGCAAGACCACGGCGCTCTTCGTCACCAGCGATTACCGCTTCGACGCCTATCCGAAAGTTCCCACCGCCAAGGAGCTGGGCATCACGGGCCTGGTGCCTGCAGGCTGGTTCGGATTGGCCGCGCCCAAGGGCACGCCCGATGCGGTGATAGACAAGCTCCACGGCGCGCTGGTGCAGGGCCTGAGGACCGCGGACACCGAGCGCAAGCTCAAGGAGCTGGGCTGGGTAATCGTCGCCAACACGCCGCAACAGGCCCGGGAACGCGCGCAGGCGGACTTTGCCCGCCTGGGCGAAGTGGCCAAGGAGATCGACCTGAAGGCCCAGTGAAGTGTCTTCGTGACAAGACCAGGCCGTCGCAGCCGGCATGGTCCTGTCGCTGCCCTCCCGTCACTGCCGCAGCGCCGCCGCCAGCCCCCGCACCTCGTCCAGCGCGCCGGCCACGCCCTGCTCCGCCAGCACTTGCGCAAGCCGCGAACCGACCACCACCAGGTCGGCATGCCGCGCGACGAGCCGGGCTTCATCCGGCGAGCGCACGCCGAAGCCCGCGGCCACCGGCAGCCGGGTATGCGAGCGCAGCCGGTCCAGGTCCTGCGCGATGCGGCGCTCATCGGGCAGGTCCGCGCCCGTCGTGCCCGCCAGCATGATGTGATAGACGAAGCCGCTGGCGTCGCGCAGCAAGCCCGCCAGCCGCGCGTCCTCGGAAGTCGGCGCCGACATGCGGATCAGATGCAGGCCATGCGCGCGCGCCGCGCGGCCGATATCGTCGGCATGCTCGAGCGGCAGGTCGATGATGATCAGGCCGTCCACGCCCGCCGCGGCCGCGTCCTCGATGAAGCGTTCAACGCCGTGCCGCAGGATGGGATTCAGATAGCCCATCAGCACCACGGGCGTGTGCGCGTCCGTCTCGCGGAACTCGCGCACCAGGGCCAGCGTGCGCTTCAAGGTCTGGCCGCCGGCCAGCGCGCGGACATTGGCCTGCTGCAGCACGGGACCGTCCGCGACCGGATCGCTGAACGGCATGCCGAGTTCGATCACGTCGGCGCCCGCCGCGCGCAAGCCGCGCAACAGGTCCAGGCATGCGGCGGGATCGGGATCGCCCGCCGCGAAATAGGTCACCAGGCCGCTGCGTCCAGCCTGGCGCAGCGCAGCAAGGGTGTGATCAAGCCGGGTCATGCCGCCACCTCGCCAAATTGAGTCACCGTGTCCATGTCCTTGTCGCCGCGCCCGCTCAGGCACACGACCAGGATCTCGTTGCGCGCCATCCGCGGCGCCAGCTTGCGCACGTAGGCCAGCGCATGCGCGCTTTCCAGGGCGGGCAGGATGCCTTCCTTGCGCGTCAGCCAATGAAAGGCCGACACCGCCTCGGCATCCGTGACGGATACATACTCCACGCGCTTGCGGTCATGCAGCAAGGCGTGTTCGGGGCCTACGCCCGGATAGTCGAGGCCGGCCGATATCGAATGCGCATTGACGATCTGGCCGTCGTCGTCCTGCAGGTAGTAGCTGCGGCAACCGTGCAGCACCCCTTCATGGCCCGCGCTGATGCTGGCCGCGTGCGCGCCGCTAGCCAGGCCCAGCCCGCCCGCTTCGACGCCGTACAGGCGCACGTCCGCGAGTTCCAGGAAGGGATAGAAGAAGCCCATCGCGTTGGAGCCTCCGCCTACGCAGGCCACCATCGCGTCAGGCATGCGGCCGGTCTTGGCTGCGATCTGCTGGCGCGTCTCCTCGCCGATCACCTTCTGGAACTCGCGCACCAGCCAGGGATAGGGATGCGGGCCGGCGCCCGTGCCCAGCAGGTAGTAGGTGTCGGCGGGATGGGCGATCCAGTCGCGCAAGGCTTCGTTCATCGCGTCCTTCAGCGTGGCGGTGCCGGCATGCACCGCGCGCACCTCGGCGCCCAGCATGCGCATGCGGCGCAGGTTGACGGACTGCCGCTGCATATCTTCGGCGCCCATGTAGACCACGCATTGCAGGCCGAACAGGGCGCAGACCGTGGCGGTGGCCACGCCATGCTGTCCCGCGCCGGTCTCGGCGATGATGCGGCGCTTGCCCATGCGGCGGGCCAGCAGGATCTGGCCCAGGCAGTTGTTGATCTTGTGCGCGCCGGTGTGGTTGAGGTCTTCGCGTTTGAGATAGACCTGCGCGCCCCCAAGCTCTTCCGTAACACCCTGGGCCAGGAACAGCGGGCTGGGCCGCCCCACATAGTCGGCCAGCATGCCGCGATAGGTCTGCCAGAAGTGCTCGTCCGACAGCGCCGCCTTGAACTGGCGTTCGAGTTCGTCCAGGGCGGGGACCAGCGTTTCGGGCATGTAGCGCCCGCCGTAAGGGCCGAACTGGCCCCGGCTGTCGGGTGCGGCCGGATGGATGGCGGATGGCATGGGCAAGTTTTCCGTGACGGGATAGAAAGAATTTTCCTTATGCTATCTTCACAAAATACTTATTTGAATCAATGATTTGTTTATCATTCATGTAAGAACAGCTAACAGCAATGAGACGACTACCCTCCCTCAATGCCCTGCGCTTCTTCGACAGCGCGGCTCGCCAGGCCAGTTTCACGCTGGCGGCCAAGGAACTCTGCGTGACCCACAGCGCGGTCAGCCAGCAGATCCGGCAGCTGGAAGAATGGCTGGGCTGCGCCTTGTTCGAGCGCCGCGCCGGGCGCGTCCACCTGACCGTGGCGGGCCTCGACCTGCAACGCGCAGCCCATGACGCCTTCGACCTGCTGGAACGCCGCTGCGATGCGCTCAAGCGCAGCACGCAACCGGCGGAACTGGCGGTGGGCGCGCCGGCCAGCTTTCTTTCCAACTGGCTGATCCCGCGGCTCGAACGTTTCGAAGCGCTGCATCCGGACATCCGCGTCCGGCTGCAGACCGCCGCCGACGCCGCCTTGCTGAACACGCAGCGCGTGGACGCGCTGATCCTGGCCGGACGCGCCTGGCCGCAGGATTGGGATGTCACGCCGCTGTTCGCCGAAACCATCGGCCCGGTCTGCACCCCGGCCCTGGCCACGCGTATCCGCAATGCGGCCGACGTGCTGGATATGCCGCTGCTGCACACCAGTTCACGGCCCGACGCCTGGAAGGATTGGGCGGCGCTCCAGGACGTCGCGCTGGCCCCGCGGCAGCCGGGGCGCGAGTTCGACCATCTGGGCCACATGCTGGAAGCTGCCGCCGCTGGCCTGGGCGTGGCCATCGCGCCCGCGGTGCTGGTGGAGTCCGAGCTGCACCGGGGCAGGCTGGCCGCCCCGCTGGACTTCGTGGAAAGCGGCGCGGCCTTCAGCCTGTGCCTGCGCAAGGATGCGGCCCGGCCCGACGCCGCGCACGAGCGCTTGCGCGACTGGCTGCTGGCCAGCGCGGACGCCGGCTGACATGCCCCGCGCGCAAGCGGAATTCCGAAACCGGTTACCCTGGCGCGCCCAACCACACCGCCGAAACATGCCGATGAAAAAGCTCTGCGCAATGCTGGGCCTGCTGGTCCCCACGCTGGCCAGCGCCGCCTACAGTCTTTCCGCCACCGAGGCGGCGGTGCTGGAGGCCGTGCTGCGCGATGAACTCGCGACCTACATGCAAGGCGGCGGCAGCCTCATCGGCGCGCGGCTCGGCCTGCCGGCCGCAACCGCCGAAGCCGTGTCCCAGGCCTATGCCAACGGACCGACCGCGCGCTTTCCGGCAAAGCTGGAGCTAACCATGCTGATCGCGGGCGCGGTCGACGCAGGCAAGAGCATGGACGGACAGACCGTGTCGTTCGCTACCGCCGGGGCCCCGACGGTCCGGGCCCTGTTGCCCGCGGGCCTCCTGCCCGCCCAACGCCTGGCCTTGGCATGCCGCCGCATGGAACTGGTCGACGGCTCCCCCACCTTCATGGACTGCCGCGACGGCGCCCTGGCCGGCAAGGAGGAAGCGGCCCGCTTGAAGCGCGACCTCGACGACTTCTACCTGGGCAAGCCGACCGCCGTCCAGGTGTCCCAGCTGGCCGTCAACATATCGGTGTACGCCAGCCTGCTGGCGCCCGGACACGGTTGCCCGAAGGACATCGACGCCTGCCGCCAGGCCATCCAGGCGGTCGACGGCGCGGCCCAGAGCAAGCAACTGCCCATGGTCGTGCGGCGCTTCCAGCAGGCGGGGCTGGATCTCAGCCCGTACCGGGCCGACAAGGCCGCAGCCAACAAGCCGGACCGCTAGCGCGCCGGGCCGGCAGCGCGGCGCCAGAACGGGTCCACGGCGCGGCCTGTACCGCCCCCAATTATCGCAATCCAGCGCCGCTATACTGGTCCCACCTCAATACCCCTTACGCGCCGCGCCTTTTCTGCTGCGCCTCGTTATGTCCGTCTTGTTGGCCTTGCTGCGCCCCGTTGGCCGGGCGCTACTCTGTACCGTCGCCACTCTGCTTTCCGCCCAAGCGTACGCCGCTCCGCCGACGCTGGCGCAATGCCACGGCATCAAGGATATGGCCTTCGTCGCCCACCTGGACGACGACCTGCTGTTCATGAACCCCGACATCGCCTCCAACATCCAGGCGGGCGGCTGCGTGCGGCTGGTCTACCTGACCGCCAGCGATGCCGGCGAAGGCGAAGGCTACATGCTGGGACGCGAGCGCGGCGTGCGCTCCGCCTACGCCTATATGGCGCGCCAAGCTGACGAATGGAAAGAGGACGCCGGCACCGCGGGCGGCCGGCGCATCGCGCGCTTCACCCTGAAAGGCAATCCGCGCGTGCAGCTGTGGCACATGCGCCTGAAGGATCCCTGGCTGGGCAATGGCTGGGGCAGCCTGACGCCGCTGAGCCGCACCGAATCCGTGCCCGGCCAGAACGTCGACACGCTGGGCCCCTATGCCGAGTCCTACACGCGTGAACAGTTGATCGACACCCTGGCCGACCTGATCCGCCAGTACGCGCCGACCACGGTGCGCCACCTCGACGACACCATCACAGTGCCCTACACGCAGCTGTGCTGGCGCTGCGCCGGCCACGGACATCCCGACCATATCGCCAGCGCGCGGCTGGCGCGCGAAGCCATGCTGCGCGCGCCAGGCAACTATGCCGAGATGGGCTATGTCGACTACCCCAGCCAGGAACGCGCCACCAATCTGACCCAGGCCGAGATCGCCAGCAAGTCACTGATCTTCCAGCACTACGCCTGGAACGACTACCACTATTGCGCCGGCCCCACCGGCTGCAAGGAACCCGCCGGCCCCGCCGCGGCCTGGGTGCAACGCGCCTACTACGTGTCGCGCCAGGACATCGCGCCGCAACTGTACCCGGACGGGCGCGGCGGCATGGTGGTGTTCGCGGCCGGCGAAACCAATGGCGCCGTCAACCGCTGGGATGCGAGCCAGCGGCGTTGGCAAAGCCTGGGCGGACGCACCAGCGGCCCCCTGGTCTCGTTCACCCACGCCGACGGCACGGCCGGCCTGATGGCGCGCGACCCGCTGGGTGGCCTGTGGGCGAACAAGCAGCGCCATGACGGCACCTGGCAAGGCTGGCAAGCCCTGGGCGGCCTGCGCGTGACCCAGATCCCGGCAGTCGCGCCACGCGGCGAAGCCGCCGCGGTGGCGCTGGGCTACGACGGCCTGCTGCCTTGGATCACGCCGTCCGGCGTCGACGGCAGCTGGAGCACCTGGCAGGACCTGCCGCCGCTGGAAGGCGTGACCGGCTCCCCGGCCGCAGCGCTGGGCGGCGACGGACGCTACGTCATATTCGCCATCACCGCGGGCGGCGAACTCCATTACACCCGCCAACTGCCGGCCGCCAAGGGCCAGCTCCCCGAATGGCAGGACTGGCGCCGCGTGCCCGCGCCTCAGGCCGCCGGCGGCCTGGCGGCGATCCGCAATCACCAGAACCGCGTCGAACTCTATTTCCGCCAGCGCGGCAGCAACCATCTGACCCGGCTGATGGAGACCGGCGACACCAGCGATCTCGACATGGACTGGGGATCCCCAACCGACATGGGCGTGCCCTACATCGGCCGCCCGGCCATCAGCGCCGATGCCAGCGGCAACGTCATGGTCGCGCTGCTGGAACGCGCCGGCGGACAGCTCTGGCTGGTGGAACACGGCAGGCCGGCCAAGCTGGACGCCCAGGCCGCCTCGCCGCCCGCGCTCAACCTGGTCAACGGCACGCTTTACATCGTCGCCCGCGCCACCGGCGGCCCGCAGCGTTACGAGGTGCTGTCGCGCCACGACGGCAACTGGACCCGCGGCTTGACCCTGGAGGGCGTGCCGTCCGCTGGCGGCGGCCCCTTCGAAACCGTGGCCGCGCGCCCCATCGACCTGCCCAAGCTGGGTGCCAATGACGCCAATAAGGCGGCGGTCGTGCGGCCGTCTGTAGAGGATCCCGGCACGCTCAGCGTGGGCCGCATGCCGACGCAGGCGTCGCAGGCGGCGACGCCGACGCAGCTGCGGTAAGCGGCGCGAATCAGGCCGGACACATGGAGAACATACGCAGCGTATCCCGGGTACTGCAGTTGCTTCGGACCCTGAACCAAAAGCCGGAAGCCTCGTTGCAGGACCTACACGCGGCCACCGGCCAGCCCAAGGCAACCTTGCATCGGATGCTGGAGACGCTGCGCCAGGAAGGCTACGTGCGCGGAACAGGCGTTGCCGGCATCTATTGTCTGACGGCCAAGGTCATGGAGTTGAGCGCTGGCTGCGGCGACCGGCAGCGCGTGGTCGACATGGCCATGCCCATGCTGATCCGGGCCACCAAGGTCTTGAAATGGCCGCTGGCGATTTCGACGCTGGACGTGGATGCCATGGTCGTGCGCTTCAGCACCATGCCCTACAGCCCGCTGGCGTCCCAGCCCAGCACCTATGGCCATCGGCTGCCCCTGGACAGGACCGCGGCTGGCCTGGCCTACCTGTCCTTCTGCTCCGAAGCCGAGCGCTCAGCCGCCTTGCAAGTGCTGCTCAAGGATGGGGGCAGCAACGAATCCGGACTGCTCCTGGCTGACGCGCTCGACCGGACTCGACGCCAGGGATACGGACTGAGGCTTGCGGCGGGGCCGCGCGAAACCGCCACGTTGGCCGTGCCGCTGATGCTCGCCGATGAGCTCGCGGCCTGCATTTCGCTGACCTCCTTCGGCTCCATCATGACGTCGGCCTTCATCCAGAGCCAGTTGCTGCCGCTGCGGGAAGTCTGCAATGACCTGGCGGAGGCCATCCAGCTGGGTTGAGGCCCCGGCGCTTTCCGCCAGGCGGAAAGCGCCTGCGCCGCGCTACGCATGGCGGTGCGGCTTGTTTATCTTGAGGCTTCATCATTTCCAGGAGCAACAGGATGAAGCTCGCCAGCTTTTGGGCAGCAGGGCGCGACAGGATCGGATTCGAGGACGCGGACGGCAACGTAGTCGACATCGCCGCGGCGGCGACCAGCCACGGCATGCCGCAACTGGCCGATATCCGGGCCGATCTGCTGGCGCTGCTCGAAACCGAACACGGGTCCTGGTGGCCCGCCTTGCGCGACCTGCACCGGCTCTACGGGTCTGGACAGCGCGCCACCCTCAAGTTCTCGCCCGGCGATATCACCTGGCACCCGCCCGTGCGCCGGCCGTCCAAGCTCTGCTGCCTGGCCCTGAACAACAGCGCCAACAGCGAACGCATCCTGTCCGGCCCCAAGCATCCGGCGGTGTTCGTGAAGCCCTGGACCGCAATGACCGGCAACCACACGGCGCTGCAGATCCGCCCTGTCTACGGACGCGTGCACCCGGAACCGGAACTGGCCGTTGTGATCGGCGTCCGCGCCAAGGATGTCTCCGCCGCCGAGGCCATGAACCATGTCTTCGGCTACACGATACATAACGACTTCACCTCGCCGACCATGCGCGCCGAGGACTCGTTCCACTACCGCGCCATCCATCCGAGCGCCGGAGATCCCGAGCAGATCGAATACGTCGACACGCACGTCAGCTATCCCGGCCGCTACAAATGCAGCGACACGTTCTCGGCGGTCGGCCCCTGGCTGGTCACCGCCGACGACATCGAGGACCCTCATGCGCTGGACGTATCCTGCAGCCACGACGGCCGGCTGATCACCCAGGACAACACCGCCAATCTTTTCTTCAAGCTGCCCGAGGTCATCGAATTCCTGTCCTCGTACATGACGCTCATGCCCGGCGACATCATCTCGCTGGGCACGGCGCTGCGCCGCTCCGGCGGTGGCATGGCGGTGCAGAACGTCAACCTGGCGGAACTGGGCGGCGTCGTGTCGGTGGCCATATCCGGGCTGGGCACGCTGAGCAATCACGTGGCAAGGATGCCGTAGCCATGCCTTCCATCTCCGCCCAGCCTTCCAGGAGCAGCCCTCCATGACACAAAGCATGCTTGTATGCGTATCGCACTCGCCCATCATCATGATCCGCGCGAAGGCGCCACGGGAAGAGCCCGAGATATCCCGGCTCTACCAGCAGTGCGTGGCCGAGATCGAGCGCTACGATCCCGACGTGGTGGTGGTTTTCGGCTCGGACCATTACTCGGGCTTCCACCTGGACATGATGCCGTCCTATTGCATCGGGCTGCAGGCCCGCGCCGAGCATGACGTGGGCGGCTTCGGCGGCAAGCTGGACGTACCCGTCCAGGAAGCGCTGCGGCTGATCGAATCGCTGCAGCGGGCCGGCTTCGACCCGGCTGCCTCGCACGGCATGACGGTGGACCACGCGTTCTCGCAGCCCATCCACCGTCTGCTCGGCGGCCTGGACGCGCGTCCGGTCATCCCGGTTTTCCTGAACGCCATCGCGCCGCCCCTGCCCACCTTCGCCAGGATCCGCGAACTGGGCACGGCCATCGGCCTGGCCATGGCGCAGCGCGGCCTCAAGACGCTCTATCTGGGTTCGGGCGGCCTTTCGCACCACCCGACCCGCTACTACCCCTTGAGCGGCACCGCCACCCCCGAAGTGCGGGCGTGGCAGATGCATGCGGAACTCGGCGGCAGCATGAGCAGGGAAGAGTGGTTCTCCCGCCTGCGCGATATGCACGAAGAAGGCGCCGCCATGCTGGTGGACGGCCGGCGCACGCGCGCGGACATCAAGCTGAATCCGGAATTCGACGCCGCGTTCCTGGACATGGCGATGAATCTGGACTTTGAACGAACCCGGTCCTGGGAGGCTGGGAACGTGATCGAAACCGCCGGCATAGGCGCCATGGAATTACTGGCCTGGGTCGCGGCCGGAGAAGCCTACAAGGCCGCCGATGGGCGCATGCCCCACGCAGGCCTCTACGCGCCGACACTGGAATACGGCATCGGCTACGGCATGCTCTGCGCGGGTGGTGCCGGCCCATGAAGCCTGCGCGCGGACTGCGCCTGCCGGTTGCGCCGCGCGAGACCCACAATAACGAGAAGGGAGACAACCATGCCGCAAACCCTATACCGGCTGCTCGGTAGTGCTGCGTTGGCCGCCGCCGCCGCGACCGCCGGCGCCCAACAGGCGCCGATCCGCTGGATCGTGCCCTACCCCGCCGCAGGCGGCACCGACACCATCGCGCGTACCGTCGCGGACGAAATGCGCAAGCAGCTTGGACAGAACATCATCGTGGAGAACAAGGCCGGCGCGGGCACCATCATCGGCACGCAGGCGCTGCTCTCCCTGCCGCCCGATGGCCAGGCGGTAATGTCGGCGGACGGCGGAACGCTGGCATACAACAGCAGCCTCTATCCCAAGCTGCCCTACGATCCCGAGCGCAGCTTCACCTACCTGGGCGGCATGGTCAGCATGCCGATGATCCTGGTTGCCAGGTCGAAACTGCCCGTCGATTCCTTCCAGGCGCTGCTACAAGACGCCATCAAACATCCGGGCAAGTACACCTATGCCTCCGCGGGCACCGGCTCGCCCCAGCATCTCGCCATGGAAATGCTGCAACAGAAAACCGGCGCACGCCTGACGCACGTGCCGTACCGGGGGGTCGCGCCCGCCATGCAGGATGTCATCGGCAACCAGGTGGACCTGCTGATGATCGGACTCCCCGGAGGACTGGCCCAGATACGCGCCGGCAATGTCAAACCTCTGGGCGCTGCCACCGTTCAACGCCTGCCGGAGTTGCCCGAGCTTCCGACCTTGCAGGAAGCCGGCGCGGCGGGTTTCGTGGCGGATTCCTGGCAAGGCCTGGTGGCCCCGGCCGGCATGCCCGACGAATCCGCGCGGCGCCTGGAACAAGCGCTGGAGCGCGCACTGGCGGTTCCCGCGGTGCGCGACAAGCTCCTTGCCATGGGCGCGATTCCCACACCGATGAAGGGA
Organism: Achromobacter xylosoxidans; assembly: GCF_002192695.1. GTDB lineage: Bacteria > Pseudomonadota > Gammaproteobacteria > Burkholderiales > Burkholderiaceae_B > Achromobacter > Achromobacter xylosoxidans_C. The sequence goes on along the minus strand of NZ_MTLG01000110.1, from coordinate 335,034 downwards.
GACGAGTTCAGGCGCCATGCCGCGGATCAGCGCCGCCTCTGGACTCAAGTCATCGACGCCGCCGGCATCCGCATGCAATGAGCCACCGAAACGCGACAGGAAACAGGATCATGAGGAAGACAGGGATAAGGATTGCGGCCTCGCTGGTACTCGGGGTTTTGGCGGCCGCTGGAACGGCGCGGGCGGCCGGCTATCCGGACAAGCCGATCAAACTGATAGTGGGCTTCGCGCCCGGAGGCGCGAGCGACACGCTGGCGCGGACGGTCGCGCAGCAGGTTTCGGGCAAGCTCGGGCAACAGATCATCGTCGAGAATCAGGCGGGCGCGGGAGGAAGCCTGGCGGCCCGGACCCTGGCGCGGGCCGATGCCGACGGCTACACCATCATGCTGGGCAGCCCCGGCAGCATGATCATCAATCCTCTGCTGCAGCCCAACCTGGCCTATGACCCCCGCCAGTTCACCCCCATCAGCCCGCTGGCGCGCATCAGCTATGCGCTGATGGTGCGCCAGAACCTGGGTGCGGATTCGGTCTCCCGCCTGGTCGAGCTTTCGAAATCCACGCCCCACGGCCTGACGGTCGGGTCCGCCGGCATAGGCTCCAATACGCATCTGGTGGCCATGTCCTTCGTTGTCGGCACCGGCGCGCAATTGCGGCACATTCCCTACAAGGGAACGGCGCCCGCGATGACCGACCTGATCGCCGGCAACATCGATGTGCTGTTCGATTCAGTGCCCGTGGTGCTGCCCCAGATCCAAAGCGGGAAGATCAGGATACTGGCCGTCACCGGCTCTAGCCGGGAAGCCTCGTTTCCCGAGGTTCCCACGGTCGCGGATAGCGGCTGGCCGGCGTTTTCCGCAAACAACTGGTTCGGCATCTTCGCTCCGCCGAATACACCCGATCCCGTGGTGCGCAAGTTGAACGCGGCGTTCACGGCCACGCTGGAGGACGAGGCCGTGCGCCAGCAGCTGCAGGCCTCCGGCAACCGCCCTGCTCCCGGCACGCCGGAAGATCTCGCCAAGTTGGTGGAGACAGAACGGCGCGGCTATGAAGAGCTCATCAGCAAAACAAACATCAGCCTGCAGTAGGCAAGACAGCGGCACAGCAAGAGGAAACGACATGAGCAAAAAAGCACTTGCATGCTGGCTGGCAATTTTCTGCCCCCTGGCCTTGTCCGCCGCAGCCGCCCAGGCGCCGGAACCGGCAACACGGACGCGCAACGGCTCCATCGACATGCTGGCGTCGGGCGCCTTTTCCGCGGTCAACAGCCAACTTGAACCGATCTACCGGCAGGAGTTGGGACTGGAGATCAACGCCAGCTTCGGCTCCGCCTTGTATTCGGTGCCCACCTCCGTGCCGCGGCGCCTGGAACGCGGAGACGCCGCGGATGTGGTGCTGACGTCCAAGGACACGCTGGCACAGCTCGCCGCCAAGGGGCTGGTCGTCCCTGGCAGCCAGGTCGATCTCATGAAATCCGCCCTGGGCCTGGCCGTGCGCAGCGGCAGTCCGGTACCGGAAATCGGCACGGAAGCCCAAACGGCTGCGGCGCTGCTGCAAGCCGGTTCCATCGCCTATTCGTCCAGCCTGAGCGGCACCTACTACGAAACGGAGATGCTCAAGAAAATGCGGATCGAGGATCAGGTGCTGCCCAAGAGCCGCAAGATCTCCGGGGAAAAAGTGGGAGCCGTCGTGGCACGCGGAGAGGCCGAGATAGGGATGCAGCAGGTCAGCGAACTGATGGCGGTGCCGGGCATCGTCTTTGTCGGCAAGCTGCCTGAATCGCTGCAGCAGTACACCGTGTTCTCGGCCGGGGTCGCCACGTCCGCAAAGAATCCAGAAGGCGCGCGTGCCTTGATATGGTTTCTTGCCCGCTCGCCCGAGGTGCATCAGGTGCTGTCCAGGAACGGTTTGGAACCGGCCCGGTGAAGGGCGCTTGCCCCCGGCATCCGTGCCGGGGCCGCGCCCCCTCCGAACCCGCTGATCATGATCAGTAAAAACCCTTGGTTCTTTAGGCCATTGCCCGCTATCGCAAGCACGAAGCACGCTCGCATTCCCCTTCCAGTTCTTGTCATCCCTCGTTACCAGAGAGAAAATGCCGCCAAGCCGCGCGGTCCAGCCAGCGCGCGCCTGAAGCACAATGAAGCCGCCGGGGGAACCGCAAGTGAAGGATGCAGGCCAGTACCAGACGCACACCGCCACCCTGCTTGAACCCGATCCCTCATCGGACTGGCTCTACCACTGCGCGATGAGCCTGCTCAAGCTCCCGGCCGACGACGCGATCTCCGAACAGCTGGCCTACATGGGCGAGACCTCCGACGTGGACCGGTCATGGATGATCGAGTACCGCCCGGACATGCTGCGCCTGCGCAATACCCATGAATGGTGCCGCGGGAAGACCGAGCCCTTCGTGGCGGAACTCCAGGACGTGCCGACCACGCTGATCGCCTGGCTGCACAAGTTCATGGTCAAAGGCCAGGCGGTCGCCATCCACGACGTCAACGACCTGCCCCGCACCGCTCGCGCCATCCAGGTCGAATTCCAGCGCCAGGGCAACAAGAGCGTGCTGAGCGTGCCGGTTTTCCACGACAAGAAGCTCTACGGCATCATCGGCTTCGATACTACCGTGCGGCACCGCAGCTGGTCCGCCGCCGAGGTCGGCGCCCTGTACCAATGCGCCAATCTCATCGGTCAGGCCAAGTACGGCAACAGCCGCGACCGAGGCCGCGCGGCGCGCTACGAGGGCGTCACGTCGGTGATCTATCTCAGCATGCGCGGCGTGGTCCGCGGCGTGCAGCCCGAGGCCATCGTGGGCGTGCGCTCAGCGGGCAACTACAGCGAAATCTGGCTGGAGGACGGGTCGATGGTGCTGGACTCGCGGGCGCTCGGCATCTGGTCGACCCTGTTGCCGGAACAGACCTTCTTCCGGGTGCACCGCACCGCCATTGCGAACGCGTTGCATGTCATGGACGTGGACCGCAGAAGCGTGGACAAGTGGCTGATCAGGATGCGGGCCGTGGACGAGACCTGGCCGGTGTCCCGCTCCTACCGCAAGCCGCTGCGCGAACGCATGGGAATCTGAAGCCGGCCGCGCCCCGCAATATGCAGTTCGTCACGCCGGCATGTTGTTTCGTCCTGGCGGAAGTGGCCGCGCATCGAGTTTTTGGGATCATCGCGCATGCGGAGGAACACCCGTTCCTCGAGCCACCCAGAGAGAACCGCATGCTGACGTCCCGCCTCCTGCCGCGCATCACTACCCTAGCCTTGAGCGCCGCCTGCGCACTGGGCGCAAGCCAGGTCCGCGCGGCCGACCTGGCGCTGCAGGATGCCGTCTCCATGGCCGGCATGCAGCTGTACCTGAATTCGGGCGCGCCCGGACTGATCATCGCGGCGGTGCGCGGCGATGAGGTCGTGATCCAGGGCTATGGCGAAACCGCGCCCGGCAGCGGCGTGGAGCCGGACGGCCGCTCCATTTTCAGGATCGCTTCAGTATCCAAGGTGTTCGCGGGCGACGTGCTGGCGGCGCTGGCGGCCAAGAACAAGCTCCAGCTGACCGATCCCCTGGCGAAGTACGCGCCGCAAAACGCCAAGGTCGAAGCCAACGGCCGCCCGCTGACGCTGCTGGACCTGGCCACGCACTCGGCCGGACTGCCGCGTGAACTGCCCGACCCCGACGCCAAGCCTTCCGACAATCCGTTCGCCGCGTTCGACCGCGCCTACTACTGGAAGTGGATCGGCAGCCACAAGCCGGCCTATCTGCCCGGCACCACCACGCTGTACTCCAACCTGGGCTTCGGCCTGCTGGGCGATGCGCTGGCCAAGGCCGGCGGCGCGGACTATTCCACCGTGCTGGCCGACGAGGTCCTGAAGCCCGCCGGCATGACCGACACCACCAATGCGCTGACCGACGCCCAGAAAAAGCGCCTGATGACGGGCCTGGATCCCTTCGACAAACCCGACCCGAATGCCCCGGTGCCCGACGTGATGTACGCCAGCGCCGGGATCTACTCCACCGCCGACGACATGGCGCGCTGGATGCGCTGGCACCTGGACGGCGCCAGGCAATCGAAACAGGCGTCCCTGTTGGCGCACACCATGTGGCTGCCCTACGACGGCTTGAAGTCCGTGGTGGGCACGGAGGTCACAGACGCCGACGGCATGGGCCTGGGCTGGGTGGTGACCCTGCCGCGCAACGGCGCGCCCTTGCTGCTGGGCAAGAGCGGCGGCCTGGGCGGTTTCATGTCGTATGCCGTGCTGTCGCCCAACCGGGGACTGGGCGTATTCGTCGTCGCCAGCCGCGTGAACTTCGCCATGTTCAACAACATCCATTCCCAGGTGCGTGAACTGGCGGCCGAGTTGGCGCGGTGAACGGTGCCGGCCCTGCGCTGCGCCAGGCCGCGGCGGCCGCGCTGCTGGCCGTGGCCGCGCAAGGCGCATGCGCGCAGGAAGCCAGGGATATCTTCAAGACGGAGATTTTCCTCACGCCCTACAGCGAACTGGGCGATGGCGGCGAGTCCTATCCGCGGCTGAACGGCCGGTTCCTGCTGATGACAGGCTACACCGGCTTCTTCGGCGTGCAGGACGACAACGGCCAGCTTCCTCGCTCGCACTGGAGCAGCATGCAGCCCACCGCGGAAGCCGCCCTGGTGTTGCAGCTGACGCGCGAGTTTTCGATCCGCACCAAGGCAACGTTCAACTCGTCCACCAACGACACCAAGGACAACGCGTTCTCCGATCTGGGCGTGGACCTGGACAACCTGTTCGCCGCCTATACCGCGGACAACTACGCCCTGTACGGCGGCAAGATGGACCTGGGCTTCGGCGACGCCTGGCACGTGGTCGATGGCTTGTACACAGGGTTCAACGAGAACTCGGAGTTCCGCGGCTCGATCGGACTGGGCGGACGCTACACGCTCGATACCGCGGGCCGGGGAACGCACTCCGTGGCCGCCATCCTGTTCAAGCGCGACAACACCGCGATGAACCGCCGCTTCAGCCTGGACGGCGGCCTCATCGGGCCCGACCAGCCGCCGATGTTCAGCGATCAGCTGAAGTCCTTCATCCTCTCCTACGATTTCCGCGACCTGCCCGGGCTGGAAGGACTGTCGGGCGGGCTGGACGCGGGCCGGCTGCATCTGGATCCGGGGCAAGGGAAAAGCGCCAACACGGTGTCGGCCCGCTTGCGCTACGACGCGCCGCTAGCCAATTCATGGAACCTGAGCTGGTTCAACGAAGCCACGTATTCCAGCGCCTTTCGCGGCGCTCCCGTGTCCAATGGCAACGGCGTGACCTCGGTGTCCTTGTCCCGCGACCGCTGGCAGCTGACCGCGACGGCGGCGGTGCGCAAGCTGTCCGGCAGCGGCCAGAAGCTGGCGCAGCACGGTCTGCAAGACGACACGGATTGGGGCATTTCAGGCGCGGTCACCTACGTCACGCCCATCGGCTTCATCGTGCAGGCCGGGCTCACGCATCAGCGCGACCAGGCCCTGCGCATCAACCAGGGCGTTTTCCGCATCGCTTACCAAGCAGGATTCTGAGGTCATCATGAACCGCAAACACACGCTCATCACCGCGGCAACCGTTCTTACGCTGGGCTGCGCCACGGCAGTCTGGCCGCAACCCGTGCCCATCGCCAGCGCGCCGAATCCGCCCGCCGACGCGGTGGCCATTCCCGCCGGCAGCAAGGAACGCGCCGTACAGGAACTGCCGCAAGTCGTGGCGGACATCATGCGGCGCAGCCAGGTGCCGGGCATGGCCGTGGCCGTGGTCATCGACGGCAAGACCGTGCTGGCACAGGGCTACGGCACGCGCGAGGCGGGCAAGCAGGCGCCGGTGGATGCGCAGACCGTGTTCCAGATCGCATCGATCTCCAAGTCGTTGTCGGCGACGGTGGCGGCCATCGAAATTGCCAAGGGCAAGGTTGCCTGGGACGATCCGGTTTCGCGCTATCTGCCGGACTTCAAACTGGGCAACGCCTACGTGTCCGAACGCGCCACGATCGGCGATTTCTTCGCGCACCGCTCCGGCTTGCCGGGCACGGCGGGCGACGATCTCGAAGACCTGGGATTCAGCCGCGCCGACGTGATCGCCCGCCTGCGCCTGCTGCCGCTGGACGCGTTCCGCACGTCCTACCACTACGCCAACTTCAGCACCACCATAGGCGCGCAAGCGGTGGCCCGGGCCGCCGGACGCCCCTGGGAGCAGTTGGCCGACGAACAGCTGTTCAAGCCGCTGGGCATGGCATCGACCAGCTACCGCTACGGCGACTTCGAGGCGCGCGGCAATCGCGCCGTGCTGCACGCTTACCAGAAGGGCCGGTTCGTGCCCTCGGGACAGCGCGATGCGGACCAGCAGGCGCCCGCGGGCGGCGTGTCCTCCACCGTCGTCGACCTGGCGGAATGGCTGAAGCTGCTGCTCGCCGACGGGCAGTACCAGGGCAAGGCCCTGATCGCCCCAAACGCCTTGCTGCCCGCGCTGTCGCCCCAGGCATTCAGCGCCCGCGCGCATGACCTGGACTCGCGCTCCGGCTTCTACGGCTATGGCTTCAACGTCAACACGGAATTGGGCGGACGCCCCTCGATGGGACATTCCGGCGCCTTCCTGATGGGCACGGGAACGACCTTTCGCATCGTGCCTTCCGCCGGCATCGGCATCGTGGTGCTGACCAACGGCGCGCCGGTAGGCGCGGCCGAATCCGTCGCGGCATCGTTCATGGACACGGCGCTGTACGGCAAGCCCACGCGCGACTGGTTCGCGGCCTACAACGGCGCCATGAAGGCGTTCTTCGAACCCCAGGCCGATCTGTCCGGGCAGGCCGATCCCGCCAAGCCCGCGGCGCCTAAAGCACTGTCGCAATACACCGGCACCTTCGACAATCCCTACTATGGTCCCGCCGAAATCCAGCAGACCGACGGCGCCCTGACGCTGGTGCTGGGGCCCAAGGGCATGCGCTTCCCCTTGCGGCACTGGGACGGCGACACCTACGCTTTTTCACCCGCCGGCGAAGCCGAACTGGTCGCCTCGCTGGCGTCCATCGTCTTCAAGATGGACCAGGGGCGGGCCCAGGGTTTCGACATCAAGTTCTACGACGACAACGGCCTGGGCCGCTGGGTCCGCAAGTAATCGCCCTGCCGCGCCGCCGCCTCAGAAGCGGTAGGCGGCGCGCAGGGTCAGGGACTGGTCGCGGTATTCGCCGTTGCCGCGCAAGGCGTACTCCGTCTTCAGCTCCACGCCCTTGGGCGTGACGTATTCCAGGCCGGCCGACAGGTTGCCGTAGGTCCTGGGCATGCCGGACCGCAGCGTGAACGGCGTCGCGCCCGGTCCATTGAGCTGCATGGTGGTGACCACGTCGCCGCCGCTCAGAAAGCTCATCCCGCCCGCCACGTATGAACGCAAGATCGCGCCGTTGGCCAGGTCCTTGCGCCCGCCCAGTTCCACCATGGGCGAAGCCATGAACGAGGTCGTGTGGTTGCCGCGCACTTTCAGGTTGAGAGCCCCCGCCCCCTGTTCGCCGTAGCCGTCCTGCCGGATGTAGTTCACGTCCAGATCCACGTAGGGCCGCAGGTACCAGGACGGCTGGCTGAACTCGTAGGCGGTGCGCAGCCTGGCCCCAAGAAAGGAAGACTCGGGCTTGCTCTTGGCCGTGCCGTCCAGCGTGCCGCGCGACATCCTGCTCTTCTCCACGCCGCCATGCACGGCCAGCGCAACCTGCCACGGCGCGTTGTTGTACTTCAGCGCCAGGCCGCCTGCGTAGGTATCGCTATTGCCCGAAAGGTCGGCGGCCGACGTGGTCTTGCCGTAGGCATAGCTGAGCGAGCCGCCCAGGAACCAGTTGGCGGCGATTTCTCGTTGCGCGCCCAGCGTGAGCGTGCTCTGGCGCACGCGGTAGCCTTCGTCGTCGGACGTGGCCTTGCGCTGGGTCCAGTTCGTGTCCAGGCGCGACCAGACGCAATCGCCTTCGCGCAGGATCGTGCTTTCACCCACGAATGCGGGGCAGCTCATCATCCGGTTCATCGCCGCGTAGGAGGCATGCATCTGGTTGGCGGCGCGGGCGAATTGGCCGTCGTGGGCGATGCGGTTCAAGGCGTCGCGGTACTGCCCGGCGGTCTGCACGCCGGTGAACTTGTCGAAGGTGGCGGCATCGCTCGTTTTGCCCTGGTCCCATAGCGTCTGCAGGGAAGCCGCGACCCTCGCGCGATCCGCGCTGAGCGGGAACGCCGGCGGCGTGAAGTCCGCATCGACGGCAATCAGCGGATCGCGCAGGCCGCCTGTGCCATTGTTCTTCAGCGTGTAGCGGAACAGCGGGCTGTCGCTTGCGGTCGCGGGCACGTTGTTCTGCGCGGCAGCGAAATGGCCTATCCCCAGCCATACATTCTTCACCGGATTGCGCAGCACCGGTTTGACGGTGCCCGCGAAGGTCGACGCGCCCGACACCGAAATGAAGTCGCTGTTGTCGCCGCCGAAATCCAGGTCCGGCCGGTAGGTTCCCGTATGGTTCAGCCCGCCCGTGATGCGCGTGGACGCGTACACGCCCGGCCCGCCCGGGTTCAGGATGCCGGCGCTGTCCAGATCGCCCAGGAAGCGGGCGCCGCTGTACAGCGAGCCGCCGGCGTTGTTGTGGAAAACGCTGCCGCCGCCCATCAGCACCTCGCCCGCCACGGTTCCATTGTTGTTGACAACCGTCTGGCCGGCCACGTCGATCGCCGTCTTCGCCTGGATGACGCCGGCGTTGGTGATGGTGGTGCCGGCAAGTGGCGTGACAGCCAGGATGCCGGTGCCGGACACGCTGTTTGCGCTGACCAGGGCGTTCTGCCCCAGGTTGACCGAGATGGCGCGGCCGCCGCCATAGGCGCCATTGCTGATGGCGACCACGGCCGGCGAGTTGGGCCCCGTGGCGACCACTTGTGCCGCCTGGCCGATGTCCACGCTGACCGTTCCGCCATAGGCCGGATCATTGCCGGGAGTGCTGTACTGGTAGAGGCTGCCGTCCTTGAACACGCCGCCCCCGCCCACGCTCATCGCCAGGATCGCAGGCGCGTTCGCGCCCGAGGTCTGGACCGTGCCGCCCGTGCCGATAGCCACATTGACGGCGCCGCCATTGCCCTGGCCGCCGGTGAGCCCGGCGTTCTGTATGAGGCCGGTCGTGTAGCGCGCGGAGGATTGATCGCCCGCCAGCCCTCCACCGCCGCCCACGCTCTGGGCGAGTATGCCGGCCGCGCCATTGCCCGAGGTGGCCACCAGGCCCGAAATGGACAGGTCGACGGCATTGCCGTCGCCGCCTTGCGCGGGCGACGCGACCGGCTTCAGGGTCACCAGGCCGGGCTGGATCGCCAAGCCGGCGATGCCGCCTCCGCCGCCTATGCTCTGCGCGACGATGCCATGCGAATTGGCGCCGGCCGTGACTATGCGGCCGCCCACGTCCTGCGTCACGGCGACGGTCCCTCCAGGCCCGGCCATCGGCGCGCTGGAACCGAAACTGATGTTCGCCGCGTTCGAGGCGGGTCCCGAGCCGTTGTCCATCGTCACCAGGCCGCCGCCGCCGCCCACGCTCTGCGCCAGCACGCCGAAGGAAAGCGCGCCGCGGGTCGTGATGCTGCCGCCCAGGTTCGACACGGCAACCGTCCCGCCCGCGCCGTTCACGCTGCTCAAAAAGGGGCCGCCCGCATCGGTCGCCGCGCTTCCCAGCCGAATATCGATGCCGCCGAGCGCCGCGCTGGACGACACTGCCGCCATGCCGCCCCCGCCCCCCACGCTTTGCGCCAGGATCCCCGGCGCAAACCACCCCTGCGTATCGATGCGGCCGACCTTGTTGGCGACGTTGACCGCGCCGCTGGCAACTTGCGCCAGGCCGAATCCGCTGCTGTTGTTCGACGGATAGTCGCCGCCCAAGGTGATCGACAGGGACGCGTTCTGCTGGATGGCGGCAAGGCTGGCATTGCGCAAGGCGAGCGTGCTGATGCCGCCCCCGCCCCCCACGCTCTGCGCCATGATCCCGGCGGAGCCGCCCGCGCCCGTCGCAAGCGTCCCGCCATGGATGACGTTGACCGCGCCGCCCGTACTCGTCGTCATGCTCTGCCACGATTCGCCCGTGGCGCCCAACGCGACGGTCGCGGCGGTCTGGCTCCACAGGAACAGCGGCTGGTCGACCATCGACATGCCGCCGCCTCCACCCACGCTCTGGGCAAGAATGCCGGGCGCCTGATAGCCCTGCGTGGCGATCCGGCTGGTCGCGGCGCTGGCGTCCACCGTGACCGCGCCGCCCGCGCCGCTGGCCCCGCCCACGCCGCCATTGCGCACATTGATGAGGGATCCCAGCAGCGATCCGCCCTTGGTTCCCAGGATGCCGATGATGCGGGTGATCTTGTCGATGATCTCGGGCGCCTGGCCGCCGGCGCCAGCCGAGACCACCGCCTGCAGGTCCTGGCCGCTGGCCGCGCTACGGCCGCCACCGCCGCCGATGCTCTGGGCGACGATGCCCGCCGAACCGCTGCCTTGCGTCGCGATCGTGCCCGTGTTCGTGACGATCGCAGGGTCGGAAGCGGAGCCGCCGCCCGCGCCCGCCGCGCCGCCGTTGCCTCCCGTCTGGTGGGTAATGCTGGTCTGCGGCAGCGCGACGGTGAAAAGGTTCTGCGCGCCGGACTCGGCAGCCTTGATCAGCGCGTCGATGCTGGACAGCAAGGTCGACGCCCCGGCCGAATCTATGGTCCCGGCGTTGCCGCCGCCACCGCCGATGCTCTGCGCCAGAATGCCGGGCGCGTGATCGCCCGCCGTTGAAATGGCGCCGTCATTGCGCACATCGAAGGTACTGGCGCCGTTTCCGGCGCCGCCGTTGCCGCCGGTCGTGACGCCGACAGACAGGTTGACGGCCTTGCTGAACTTCAGCTGCGGCGCCTGCTCCAGCCAATTGGCCGCCTTGTCCAGCAAGCCGGACAGATCGGCGGGCGAACCCAGGATATCGTTGAACGACTTGGCGTCGTGCGCCTGGACGATGCCGCCATTGCCTCCGCCGCCGCCTATGCTTTGCGCCACGATGCCGGCCGACCCGGTGCCCTGGGTGGCGACGATGCCGGTGGCGGCATTGTCCGCCTGCACCCGGCCGCCGCTGCCGCCCTGGCCGCCCTGCCCGCCATGTCGCACGCTCAGTTGCAGATCGACCAGCGAGCTGCCTATGGTCGGGATCTTGACCGGCGCCAGCACTCCACCGCCGTTGCCGCCCCCTCCCCCTATGCTCTGGACCACCGCCCCATTGCTTTGCGCGGCGGCAGTATGGATGCCTCCGGCATTCGTGAACATGGCCGTCCCGCCGTCGCCGGCTCCTTGTCCCGCGCCGCCGTTGGACACCGTCAGCGTGACCGTGCCGCTCGGGTTGTCGCCCAGTTGCGGCGCGATCGTGATGGCGCGCGAGTTTGCGAGCCCGCCGCTGCCGCCGCCACCGCCTATGCTTTGCGCCAGCACGCCATTGCTGTGCGCGCCCAGCGTCGTGATCGTGCCCTGGCTGGCCTGCGTGAACGACACCGTGCTGCCCGAGCCCCCGCTACCGCCCTTGCCGCCGGTCGCTACCGTCACGTTGAGCCCCACGCCCACACCGACCGCGTTCGCCGACCCGCCGCTGCCGCCTCCGCCGCCTATGCTCTGAAGAATCACGCCCGATGCATTGCCGTCCCGGGTCTGGACCTTGCCTTGCGAGGAAAACTGGATCAGGCCGCCGTTGCCCGCCGCGCCGCCCGTGCCGCCGATGGCGACCGACGCGATCACGCCGGTGCTGTTGGCGTCGCCGCCCACCCCGCCGCCGCCGCCGATGCTCTGCAGCAGCACCGCCGCGCTGTTGTCGCCCGAGGTGTCGATGCCGCCGCTGTTGGCCATGGCGATGCCGCCGCCCGAGCCGCCGCTGCCACCGTGTCCGCCCCCCACGGCGATGATCCCGTTGCTGGACGAAGCCAGCCCGCCGCCCCCGCCCGCGCTGTTGGCAATGACGGCGGCCGCGTCGTTGCCGAAGGTACTGATGACGCCTGCGTTCGTGATGGTGATCGCCTGGCCCGCAAGCGCGCCCGCGCCACCGTTGCCGCCTTGCCCGAACGCGCCGCTGGCGCCGGCGGGACCGCCTTCCCCGCCCAACACGCTGGCCACGATACCCTTCGCGCCGACGGTGCTGTTGGTTCCGGTCGCGATCGTGCCGGTATTGGTGATCGTGACCGCGCCAGGCGATCCGCCCGCGCCGCCATTGTGTCCCTCGACCCATGAGCCGTGGCCGCCATTGCCGCCGTTGCCGCCCTGGGTCAGGACGTAGACGCCGATTCCGCGATTGCCGTTGGTTTCGAGGGTCCCGCCATTGGCGATAGTGACCGAGCCCGAGTTGCCTCCCGCGGCGGCTTTGGTGTCGGTGCCGTTGGCGGTCGACGCATTCCCGCCGATGGAGCGGGCGATCACGCCATACACGCCATCGCCCAGCCCGGTGACGGAAGACCCTGCCGACGCTGCAAAGACAATGGCGGAAGCATCCCCGCCCCAGCCTGAATCGCTATGCCCGCCAAAGTCGCCCGTATGTTCGGCGGCGCCGCCGTTGCCGCCCGACGAGATCAAGCCCACCGCCGCGCTGACGTTGTCCGGCCCCGGCCCGCGCGCGGTCACCGATGTGGCGCCTTGCAGGATCACGGACGCGACGCCGCCATTGCCGCCGTGGCCGGACGTGTACGCGCTGCTGAAGCCCTTGGCGATGGCGCTGTCAGTCCCCGATCCGCCCCAGGATTGGGCGGCAACGCCGAAACCGGTGCCGACCACGTTGGCGTTGTTCAGCGTGGCTCGCGCCTGGTGTCCGTCGCCGCCTATCCCGTAGCCGCCATTGGCCCCGTCGGCATTGCCCCACAGGCCGCCGTTGCCTCCCGCGGAGTACAGGTCGATCCCGCGGCCCGCGGCATTGACCGTGCTGGCCGACAAGGTGTAGTCAATGATCCGCCCGCCGCCGCCATTGCCGCCCCAATGGTTGGGGTCCGCGTCCCTGCCGTTGCCGCCCTTGCCGCCGCTGACGTCGATCAGGATGCCGGTCTGGCCCGGCGCATTGGCGCTGATGCGTTGATTGCTGTCCGTCTGCACGAAGTCGCGCTGCCCCCACTGGCCGTCATGGCCGTTGTCGGGGTTGCTGCCGCTGGAACAGCAGGTGCCGTCGGCGCCGCGCAGCTGATAGGACAGCGGCGCCGTTTGCGCCGATGCGGGGCGTCCGAATACATAGAGGGTGGAAATCCCCGCCTGCAGCAGCAGCGCCAACCAGGTGAGCCGCAAGCCATGGCGGCCAGGCTTGGAAAAATCTTGCAGGGGAGTCATGGCAGCGGCGGAAATGGGCAAATTGAGAAATTCGCCGTTCGCCACCCGCCGTACAAGTCCAAGATGACGAATCAACCATCCCGGCTGACGAGTCGCCGCTCCCCGCCCGCCCTATTTCGAATCCCGCACCGCCGCGATCACCTTGACCTCCACCGCCAGCCCAGGCCGCGCCAGCGCCGCGACGCCCAGTATGGTCCACGCCGGAAAGTCGGAACGCATGTACCTTTCCTTCACCGCGCGGAACCCGGCAAGGTCGGCGCCGACGTCCACGTGATACGAAACCAGTTCGACCACGTCGGTAAAATCCAGGCCCAGATGGCCGAGCACCGCGGCAATGCGCTGGAACGCCAGGTCCGCCTGCTCCGCGGCCGATTCGGGCAGGGAACCGTCAGCGCGCAATCCGATCTGCCCGGCGATGAACGCCAGCCCGTTGGCCGTGACCGCGGGCGAGTACTGGAACAGGTCGAAGATGCGGTTGCCGCCAAAGACGGGATCATCATCGGGAAGGCGCAAACGCTCGATCTTGCTCATGGAAGTCCTTCTGCAACGCGGGCGTTGCTCGTGTCTCGGGATTTGCAACTCTACTAGGGAACGCCACGATGTCCACCTCCCCCGCCGACAACGTAATTGCGCTGTATCGCGAGCATGCCGACGCCTTCGAGAAGCTGCGCGGCACACAGCTGGTCGAACGCGATTGGCTGGAAGCATTCCTGGAGCTGCTGCCCGGCTCCGCTCCCGAGGTGCTGGACCTGGGCTGCGGCACCGGCAGCCCCATCGCCCGCCATCTGATCGAACGCGGCTGCAGGCTGACCGGCGTGGATACCTCGGACGCGATGCTGGCGCGGGCAAGGGCCTCGTTTCCTGGACACCGCTGGATTGAAGCGGACATGCGCAGCATGCCGCCCTTGCGCCCGTTCCAGGGGCTGATCGCCTGGCACAGCTTTTTTCACCTGCGGCCTGAAGACCAGCGGCCCATGTTCCAGACCTTCGAACGCCTTGCCGCGCCGGGCGCGGCGCTGATGTTCACCAGCGGCACCCATCTGGGCGAAGCCATAGGCCAGTTCGAGGGCCAGCCGCTCTATCACGGCAGCCTGGACAGCGCGGAGTACCGCGAGCTGTTGCGCCAGTCCGGCTTCGAAGTGGTACGCCACGTGCAAGCCGACAGGACCTGCGGCGGCGCGAACATCTGGCTGACGCGGCGCCACGCACAAAACCTTTGAGTTACATCAAGGTTTGACCGGTGAATGGCGCCGTAAGGCGCCGCCCCTGCGCCATAATCAAAATGCCGCGGTCCCATCTGGGCCGCGCGAGGCCCACCCGGCCTCTTCGGTTTCCCTTACCTCGATCAGGCGGACCCGGCATTCATGCAAAGACTTATCCTCCCGCTACCCGGCAACGAAGGATTCGCCAAGCGTCTTGCCGCCCTGTGCCAAGGCGAACTCGGCGCCGTCGAAACCCGCCGCTTTCCTGACGGCGAAAGCTATGTGCGGCTGCATGGCGACCCGCAAGGACGCGCGGTCGACATCGTCTGCACGCTGGCCCGGCCCGACCCCTGCTTCCTCGGCCTGATCTTCGCGGCCGACACCGCGCGCGACCTGGGCGCGGCCGAGGTCAACCTGATTGCGCCCTATCTGGCCTATATGCGCCAGGACAAGCGTTTCCAGGACGGCGAAAGCGTGAGTTCCCTGTCGTTCGCGCGCCTGGTGTCCTCGACCTTCGACCGCCTGCTGACGGTCGATCCCCATCTGCACCGGCATCCGTCGCTGTCGGCGCTGTACACCATCCCGACCACCACGCTGCACGCGGCGCCGCGTCTGGCCAGCTGGATCGCCGGCAACGTGCAGTCGCCGCTGATCGTCGGCCCGGACGAGGAAAGCGAGCAATGGGCCGGCTCCATCGCCGCGCGCATCGGCGCGCCGCACGTGGTGCTGCGCAAGACCCGCCACGGCGACCGCCAGGTCGACATCGAGGCGCCCGACCTCTCTGCCTGGCGCGAGTGCACGCCGGTGCTGGTGGACGACATCGCCTCGTCCGGCCGCACGCTGGTGGTGGCTGCCGGCAAGCTCGCCGGCATGCGGCCGCCGCAATGCGTGGTGGTGCATGCGCTCTTCGCCGAGGACGCCTGGGCGCAGGTATCCGCCTGTTTCGAACGCGTCGTTTCCACCGACGCGGTGCCCCATCCCAGCAACCGCATCGAACTCGCGCCCTTGCTGGCCAACGCACTTCTGCGCGATCTGCGCGATTGATCACCCGATTTGAAAGGAACCGCGATGACGCTACGCGAGCATTGGCTATCCGGCCACGGCCCCATCCAACACCGCGCTGAAACCGTCGCGCGCGTCGACGCGCTGGTGCAGCGCCTGGCGGCGAGCGGCCGCAACGCCCGCGCGGACGATGCCTACGCCATGCTGGCCGCGGCCGACCGCCTGAGCTGCGCCGCCATGAACGTGGTGGCGCACATGACCTATGCCCGCCGCATCGACCTGAACGGCGCGCCGCTGGCCGCCGCGGACTTCAAGCCCAACCCCGAAGGCCATACGGGCGGCTCGCTGAACATGGTGCCGGCCTTCGTCGCCTATCTGCTGGCCAATGCATTGAGCGGCAAGACCCGCGGCTGGCTGATGGGCCAGGGCCATTGCGTGGCCGCCATCGAAGCCGTCAACGCCCTGACCGGCGACGTCTCGCCGGCGCAGCGCGGCCGCTACGACCGCAGCGCGGCCGGGCTGGGACGCCTGATCACGGACTTCTATTCCTACGCCATCGACGCCCGGGGCTTGCCTGCCGTGCCGCTGGGCAGCCACGCCGGCCCCAACACGGCGGGCGCGGTATCGGAGGGCGGCTACCTGGGCTTCGCCGGCCTGCAATACGTGCACATGCCTCTGCCGGGCGAAAGCCTGGTGGCCTTCCTGAGCGACGGCGCGTTCGAGGAACAGCGCGGCTCCGACTGGGCCACGCGCTGGTGGCGCGCCGAGGATTGCGGCCAGGCCGTGCCGGTCATGATCCTCAACGGCCGCCGCATCGAGCAGCGCACGCAGATCGTGCAGGAAGGCGGCGCGCATTGGCTGGCCGAAGATCTGCGCCACAACGGCTTCGATCCGCTCATTGTCGACGGCCGCGACCCCGCGGCCATCGCCTGGGCCATTATCGAGGCCGAGGAAGCGCTGGCCGCAAGCCTGGCGGCGCCGGACTTCCAGTACCCGGCCCGCCTGCCCTACGTCATCGCCGAAACCGAAAAGGGATTCGGCTTTCCCGGCGCCGGCACCAACGCCGCGCACAACCTGCCGCTGGGCGGCAACCCGCACACCGACAGTGCGGCCCGCGACGCTTTCAACGCCAGCGCCGCGCGGCTGTTCGTGCCGCAAGCGGAACTGGACGCGGCGCTCGCCGCGCTGGCCAAGCACCGCGCCCAGCAGCGTCCCCTGGAAAGCGGGCATCCCATGGCGCACCGGCATCCCGACGCGCCTGCGCTGCCCGAGCCGGCCTGGGAAGCCACCGGCAGCCAGGGCAGCGCCATGGCGGCGCTGGACCGCTGGTTCGTCGAACTGGTGCGGGCCAATCCGCGCCTGCGCGTGCGCATCGGCAATCCGGATGAACTGGCCAGCAACAAGATGGGCGGCACGCTGGCCTTGCTGAAGCACCGCGTCGACCATCCGGAGGCCGGCGTGGCCGAAGACCAGCACGGCGCCGTCATCACCGCCCTGAACGAGGAAGCGGTGGCCGCCGCCGCGCTGGCGAACAAGGGCGGCCTGAACCTCATCGTCAGCTACGAGGCCTTCGCGGTGAAGATGCTGGGCCTGCTGCGCCAGGAAATCATCTTCGCCCGCCGCCAGAAGGAACTGGGACAATCCCCGGGCTGGCTGTCAGTGCCGCTGGTGGTCACCTCCCACACCTGGGAGAACGCCAAGAACGAGCAATCGCACCAGGATCCCACCATAGGCGAAGCCCTGCTGGGCGAAATGTCCGACACCTCCCGGGTGCTCTTCCCGGTGGACGGCAACAGCGCCGCGGCGGCGCTGCGCGCGGTCTACGCCCAGCGCGCCCAGGTGGCCTGCATGGTTGTTTCCAAGCGCGACGGCGCGCAGCGCTTCGACGCCCAGGCCGCGCAGGCGCTGGTCGAACAGGGCGCCGCGCATGTCGCCGGCGACCCGAAGACCAGCGTGCTGCAGTTCGTCGCCATCGGCGCCTACCAGCTCGAAGAGGCGTTGAAGGCCCGCGCCCATCTGGCGCGGCTGGGCCACGAGTGCTGCGTGTCCGTGGTGCTGGAACCTGGCCGACTGCGCACGCCGCGCGACGAGCTCGAATCCGTTTTTGTGCTGTCCGACGAAGCCGTCCACGCGCTTTTCCCGCCCGGCCTGCCGCGCGTGCTGCTCTGCCATACGCGGCCGGAACCCATGCTGGGCGTGCTGCGCCGGCTGGACGGCGGCCCGGCCCGCACCCGGGCACTGGGCTACATCAGCCGCGGCGGCACGCTGGACGTGCCGGGCATGCTGTACGCCAACCGCTGCACCTGGGCACACGCAGTCGACGCGGCCGCTGCCTTGGCGGGCTGGCGCCGCGTGGACGTGCTGGACGCGCCGCGCCTGCAAGCCTTGGACGGCAAGGGCAACCCCGCCGACCTCGCCTATTCATCCTGATACCGCACAAGGAAACCATGCTCACACTGACCTGCCTGGGCGGAGCCGGCACCGTTACCGGATCCAAGCACCTCCTGAGCCACGCGGACACGCACCTGCTGATCGACTGCGGCCTGTTCCAGGGCCTGAAGAACCTGCGGGAACTCAACTGGCAGCGGCTGCCCCTGTCGCCCGCCGATATCGACGCGGTGGTCTTGACCCACGCCCACCTCGACCATTGCGGCTACCTGCCGCGGCTGGTGGCCGAGGGCTTCAAGGGCAAGATCCACGCCACGCCCGCGACCCGCGACGTCGCCGAGCTGATCCTGCTGGACAGCGCCAACCTGCAGGAAAAGGACGCCGACTTCGCCAACCGCAAGGGCTTTTCCAAGCACAAACCCGCACTGCCGCTCTACCGCGTGGTCGACGCCGAACGCGCGCTGACGCATTTTTCCGACGTAACGCTGCACCAGGAAACCGCATTGCCCGGCGGCGCGAAGCTGACCTTGCGCCGCGCCGGCCACATCCTGGGCGCAACGACCGCGCAGATCGATATCGGCGGCATGCGCGTGGTGTTCTCGGGCGACCTGGGCCGCTACAACGATCCGGTGATGCACGATCCCGAGCCCGTGCCACGGGCCGACTACATCGTCATCGAGTCCACCTATGGCAACCGGCGCCACGACCCCGCCGATCCCGTCGAAGCCCTGGGCGCCGTGATCGAGCGCACGGTGCAGCGCGGCGGCACGGTCGTCATCCCCGCCTTTGCCGTGGGGCGGGCACAGACCTTGATCCATGCGCTCTGGCAACTGCGCCAGGCCGGCCGCCTGCAGAATGTCCCGGTCTACCTGGACAGCCCCATGGCGACCAGCGCCACCGAGCTGCTGGACCGCCATGCCGACGATCACAAGCTATCCCCGCGCGAATACGAGGCCGCCTGCTCCGCCGTGACCTATGTGCGCGACGTCGAGGAATCCAAGGCGCTGTCGGCCAACCGCTACCCCAAGGTCATCATCTCGGCCAGCGGCATGGCCACCGGCGGCCGGGTGCTGCACCACATTGCGGCCTTCGGCAGCGACCACCGCAACACCCTGCTCTTTTCCGGCTTCCAGGCCGCCGGCACGCGCGGCCGCAAGCTGCTCAATGGCGCGACCGAGACCAAGATCTACGGCCAGTGGACGCCCATCAACGCCGAAGTGGCCGAACTGCCCATGCTGTCGGCCCACGCCGACAGCGACGAGCTGATGCGCTGGCTATCGGGCTTTCATGAAGCGCCGCGGCGCGTTTTCATCGTCCATGGCGAACCCGAAGCCGCCGAAGCGCTGCGCGAACGCATCGAACGCGAGCTCAGCTGGCATGTCACCGTGCCGCTGCAGGACCAGAGGTACGAGCTGTGAGCAGCGTTCCCGAACTGAAGCCGCCCGCGCTGCGCGCCACGCGCATGCGCTTGCACGCGCAGCACCAGCCCATCGCGCTGATGCGCGCCGACTGCCACGTCTGCCGCGCCGAAGGGCTGGCGTCGCGCTCCCAGGTGCTGATCGTCTCGAACGGCCACGAGGTGCAGGCCCAGCTGTACCAGATCGACAGCGACCTGCTGGCGCTCGACGAAGTGGCCTTGTCCGAGGAAGCCTGGGACGCCCTGGGCATCCGCGACGGCGACAGCGTCCACGTCAGGCACCCGCCCGTGCTGGAATCCCTGGCCGGCGTACGCCAGCGCATCCACGGCCGCCGCCTGGGGCAGGAAGACCTCGCCGCCATCGTGCGCGATGTGGTGCGCGGCCGCTATACCGACGTGCACCTGTCGGCCTTCCTGACCGCCACGGCCACGTTGCCGCTGAGCATAGACGAAACCATCTTCCTGACCCAAGCCATGGTCGAGGTCGGCGACCGCCTGAGCTGGCAGGCGCCCATCGTGGTGGACAAGCATTGCGTGGGCGGCCTGCCCGGCAACCGCACCACCCCGCTGGTGGTCGCCATCGCCGCGGCCAACGGCCTGGTCATGCCCAAGACCTCATCGCGCGCCATCACCTCGCCCGCCGGCACCGCCGACACCATGGAGATGCTGGCGCCGGTGGACCTGGGCATCGAGCAGCTGCAACGGGTCGTCCAGACCGAGGGCGGCTGCATCGCCTGGGGCGGCGCCATGCACCTGAGCCCGGCCGACGACATCTTCGTGCGGGTGGAACGCGAACTGGACATCGACACCGAGGGCCAGCTGATCGCCTCGGTGCTGTCCAAGAAGATCGCGGCCGGGGCGACGCATGTGGTGATCGACATTCCCGTCGGCCCCACGGCCAAGGTCCGCAGCCGCGAGGCCGCCGAGCGCCTTGCCGGCCACCTGATAGAGACCGCCGCGCATTTCGGCCTGACCCTGCGCTGCCTGTATACCGACGGCAGCCAGCCCGTCGGCCGCGGCATCGGCCCCGCGCTGGAGGCCCGCGACGTGCTGGCCGTGCTGCGCAACGACGCCGATCAGCCGCAGGACCTGCGCGAACGCGCCGCGCTGGTCGCGGGCGCCGTGCTCGAAATCGGCGGCGCGGCGCCGCCCGGACAAGGCATCGCGCTGGCGCTGCAAACCCTGGACAACGGCCGCGCCTGGGAAAAATTCGTCCGCATCTGCGCCGCCCAGGGCGGGCTGCGCGAACCCCCGCAGGCCGCCCACGTCGAACCCCTGGTCGCGCCGCAAGCCGGCCGCGTCACCCACATCGACAACCGCAAGCTGTCGCGCCTGGCCAAGCTGGCCGGCGCGCCGGAACGGCCCGCCGCCGGCGTGTCGCTGCACGCGCGGCTGGGCGATGAAGTCGCGCGCGGGCAGCCCTGGCTCTTTCTGCACGCGCAGACCCGCAGCGAAATGGCGTACGCGCTGGAGTATGCGCGGCACGCCGGGGATATCGTGACGATAGAAGCCTGAGGCGGGCGGCGGCGCCGTCCGCCATGCGGCGCTACGCCTAGAAATCCATCGAGGCGGAAAGCATGAAGGTGCGCGGCGCGCCCAAGGCCAGGCTCGACAACTGTGGCATCCCCCAATAGGCCTTGTTCGTCAGATTGTTGATGGCGGCCCGCAGCACGATCGGGCGGTCGGCCACCTTGGTGGCGTAGCGCGCGCCCACGTCGTAGGTCGTCCGTCCCGCCACCGATAGCGAATTGTCGGCGCTGATGTACTGCTTGGACACGGCGGTCGCGTTGGCCGTCAACGTCAGGCCCTGCACCGCCGGCACATCCCATTCCACGCCCAGCTTGCCCTGGAGCTTGGGAACGCCGGTCGCCTGCTTGCCCTCGTTGGCGGCGATGGCGGTCTTCGTGACCTTGGGATCGATGTACGCCACGCCGCCCATCAGGCGCACGCCGCGCATCGGCTCGCCGAAGAAGCCCCATTCCACGCCCTGGTTGCGCTGCTCGCCGCCGAACGAGAAGACGTTGGTAACGGGGTCCGTATAGCTGCTGGGCCGCTTTATCTCGAACAGGCTGACCGTATGGGTGAAATCCCCCAGATCGACCTTGACGCCAACTTCCGTCTGCTTGGTCTTGTAGGGTGGGAACACCTGCCCCGCGTTGGCGGCGGTGACCGGCGCGGTCTGGCCCTTGCTCAAGCCTTCGATGTAGTTGGCGTACACCGAAATATTGTCGGTCGCCTTGATCAGCAGGGCGGCGGCGGGCGTCGTGGCGCTGGCGTCGTAGCGGCTGGTGCGCGCCCCGGTCGTGACGCTGTAGCTATCCGTGCGGACTTCCTGCCGCCGCGCGCCCAGCGTCAGCTGCACCCGGTCCTCGGCGAAGGACAAGGTGTCCGCCAGGCCGAAGCTGACCAGGCGCGTCTTGCTATGCAGTATCGGCGGCCAGCTGGTGGCCGGAGCCGGCCCCCAGACCGGGTTGTAGATGTTGGTGACCCAGTCCGCCCCAGGCACCGTTCTGCGGCCGTAGTCCCGCTGATTGTCCGAATAGTATGTGGCGTTCAGCACCCATTGATGCTTGATGCCGCCGGTTTTCAGCTTGCCGCGCAAGCCGGCCTCGCCCGACGTTTTCTTCACGTTCATGTTCAGTTGGCCCATCGAGGTGCGATAGTCGCCCGCCTCGTTGAAGACCTGCGCCACCATGGCGCCGTTGTAGGTGTACTCGGACCGGCTCGTGCCTACGGCGGCGTAGGCCATCAAGTTGTCGCTGACGTCGAACTCGCCGCGGATCATGGCGGCCCTGTCCTGGTTCTTCACATAGGCCCAATCCGGATTCAGCAGCGTTTCAGGCTTGGGCGGCTTGGGCACGCCGATGCCGGGCGCCAGGTTGATGCCGCGGGTCACGCCGTCCACGCGCTCATCGCTGTCGTACATGTCAATGGAAATGCGCGCGCGGTCGCCGCGCCAGTCCAGGCCCAGCGCCGCCAGCTGCGCCTTTTTCTTCTGGTTATCGACCGGGCCGTCGCCATCCCTGTAGACGCCATTGAAGCGCAGGCCGAACTGCTGGCTCTCGCCGAAGCGCCGTCCCAGGTCTATGTGCCCGCCGAACTGCGAATCGGACATGTAGGTCGCGGTCAAGCGCGTCAGCGGCTCCGCGCCCGCGCGCTTGGGCACCAGGTTGACGGTGCCGCCGACGGAACCGCCTGGCGGCATGCCGTTGAGCAAGGCCGACGGACCTTTGAGCACTTCGATGCGCTCGAACATTTCCGGCGTGGTCCGGTAGTACGGCGCCATGCCGAACAGCCCGCCGAAGGATATGTCGGTGGTGCTGGAGCTGAAGCCGCGGATCGAGTAGTTCTCGCTCCAGGCCCCGGTCACGCCGTTGCTGAATACCGAAGGATCGGTCCGGGCGATCACGTCCGTGATGTCCTGCGCCTGCAGGTCCTCGATGTACTTTTCCGTGTAGCTGATGACGGAAAACGGCGTCTCCATGGAATCCTTGTCGCCCAGAAAGCCCACGCGGCCGCCGTACGTCACCTGTCCGCCAGCATAAGGTGTGGCAGGCGCCTCGGCCTGGCCCGTGACGGTGACTGCGGGCAGGGTCTTGACGCCGGCCTCGGCCGCGTCCTGGGCCCAGGCGGCCGGGGCTGTCAGGGCCGCGCCCATCGTCAGTCCAAGCAGTGCCACGGTGAGCGTGTTGAAGGAAAAGCCGGGGTTGGCGTGCGCGGCGCGCGTTGCAGGACGTACGACGCGGCCGGTAGGGCGACGTTTGCTCATGGAATGCTCCGTTCGGTTGAGCTTTGAGCCGCCTGCGTGCACGAGGCGACTGGGAATCATTTACAAATTTGCAGGCAATGGGGCGCGGCGCCCGGGGTGGACTAGTTCCGATAAGCCTTGAGAACGTCGTCGATCATGAGTTCCAGCGACGTCGCACTGGCCGCCATGACATACCAGGCTTGCGCGTCGGCGAAGACCACGCGGCCGTGCTGCCAGGCAGCGGTTTGGCGCAAGAGCGGATTGCTCAAGGTCTCGGCGTTCAGCGTTGGCCGGCGCTCCATCACCGCGGTGCGATCCACCACGTAGATGATGTCGGGGTTGGCCTGCTGGATGAATTCGCTGGAGATCGGCTGGCCATGCAGGCCGGCTTCCGCCTCGGGGCTCGCGGGCTTCACGCCCAGGGCCTTGAAAATGAAGCCGTAGCGCGACTGCGTGCCGAAGGAACTGAAGGCGCCGTTGTTGTGCAGCACGATGAGCGCTCTTTCGGGACGGCCCTGAATGAGGCGCTGCGCCTCCTGCACCTTGGCGTCCAGCTTGGCGGCCCTGTCGCGAGCCAGGTTTTCCTTCTCGAAGATCCGCCCCAGCGTGATGAGGTGGTCCTTGATGATCTCGACGTGATTGGCCTCGCTATCGCGGTAGTCCACGTCGAAGTGGATAGTCGGGGCGATCTCGCTCAGCTCCTTGTAGTGGTTCGCCTGCAGCGAGGTGATCAGGATCAGGTCGGGCTTGGCGGCGTGCACCCGTTCCAGATTTGGCTGGACGATCGCGCCCGTATCTTGCACATCCGCGGCGTCCTTGTACTTGGCCAGAAATTGCGGCACGAAGTCTTTCGGCATGCCAGCGACCGGAACGCCCAGTTGGTCAAGGAAATCCACCTCGTTCATGTCCAGAGCGACCACGCGTTGCGGCAGCTTGTCGATCACGGTGGTTCCCAACTTGTGCTGCACCGTGACGGTTTCGTAGGCCCGCTGCGCCGTTGGGCTGGCGGCGGCCGGCTGCGACGCCTTCGGCGTTTCGGCCACTTCCTGCCCGCAACCCTGCGCCACGGCCATGGTGGCGGCCAGCAGGGCAAGCGCCCATGCGCGGCGCCCGTGCTTGAGGATCATTTCAGTTCACCTGATGGATTGAAGTAGTTGCACAGGCGTCCGCGCGCGCCTTGCGTGATCTCGAAGTCCAGCCCATACAGCTCCCGCAGCCGGTCCTCGGTCACGACGTCGGGCACGCTGCCGGCGCAATGCACCGCTCCGCCCTTCATGGCGACGATGTGGTCGGAATAGCTGGCCGCGAAGTTGATGTCATGCACCACCAGGATCACGGTGCGGCCGTGCTCGTCGCACAGGCGGCGCAAAGCGCGCATGATCTGGACCGCATGCTTGATGTCGAGGTTGTTGAGCGGCTCATCCAGCAGCAGGCAGTCCGTCTGCTGCGCGATCGTCATGGCCAGGAATGCCATCTGGCGCTGCCCGCCGCTGAGCTCGTCGAGATAGGCCGCGCGCAGCGGTTCCAGCGAGAGGAACGCAATCGCCTCGTCGATCACGCGGCGGTCTTCCTGCGTCAACGCGCCGCGGCTGTACGGGAACCGCCCGAAGGCGACGAGTTCCTCCACCGTCAGGCGCAGGTTGAAATCGGGCGATTGACGCAATGTCGCCACGCGCTTGGCGTAATCGCCGATACGGATATCCGATGCCCTGGCGCCATCGATCAGGATCTCGCCCTGGCTGGGTTCCAGCAGCCTTGCGGCCATCATCAGCAAGGTGGTCTTGCCCGCGCCGTTGGGGCCGATGAGCGAGGTCAGCCGCCTGGCAGGGAACTGCAGGCTGACATCGCGCAGCACCGTCTTCGGGCCATAGTTCTTCGAGAGATTCTTGATCGTGATCATGCGGTGCCCCGCGAGCGCGCCATCAGCGCCAGGAACCAGGCGCCGCAAACCAGGTTGACCAGGATGCCGACGCTGGTCCGGTAGTTGAAGAGATGTTCGACCGCAAGCTGCGCCAGGATGAAAATGCCGATCGCGATCGCGCAGCCGGCGGATAGCGTGGCCCGGTGCCGGCGCGTGCGCGTCAGGGCATAGGCGGTGTTGGCGACGAAGATGCCCATGAAGGCGGTGGGCCCCAGCAGGCTGGTCGACACGGCGACCAGCACCGCAATCAGCGCCAGATGCAGCCGCAAGACGCGCTGATAATCCACGCCCAGGGAGATGGCCTGGTCGCGCCCCAGCGAGATCACGTCCAGCACCGGCAGAGTCCTGATGCCGGCCAGGCACACGCCCGCGACGACGATCGCGGAAACGAGCAACTGGCCAGGCTCCGCCTTGTTGAAGGACGCCTGGGTGAAACCAAGCAGAATGGAGAATTCGCCCGGGCTGGTCTTCAACTGCACGAACTGCGTAAAGGTACCGATCACCATCGTCAGCACCAGCCCCACCAGCAGCAGGAAGTACACATTCTGTCTGCCGTCGCGGAACAACCAGCGATGGATGATCCATGAATAGCCCAGCATCAGCAGCACGGACAGGAGGAAATTGCCGTTCGCGCCCAGCAGGACCAGGCTCTGCGCCCCCATGGCCAGGATCATCAGGGATTGCAACAGCAGGTAGACGGCCTCGTAGCCCATGATGGCCGGCGTCAGGATCCGGTTGCCGGTGATGGTCTGGAACACGATGGACGACCACGCGATGCAGACCCCGCCGATGAGCATGGCCGCAAGCCGGGCAAGCCGCTTGGGAATGATGTAGTCGAAGTCCAGGTTGGAACGGAACAGCAGAAAAGCCAGGGCCAATGCGATGACCGTCGCCCATGCCGCCTGCCGGGGAACCGCGCGCATCACCGGTGCCTCCAGAAGATCAGCGCGAGGAACAGGATGCCGCCCACGCCGCCCGCGGTCAGGCCGATGGGCACCTCAAACGGATGGATCAGAAGGCGGCCCAGGATGTCGCAGGCCAGCAGCAGCGTAGCGCCCCCCAGCGCGACGACGGGCAAGGTGCGGCCCAGGTTGTCGCCGTAACGCAGCGCGACCAGATTGGGAATGACCAGCCCCACGAAAGGAATGGCCCCGACGGTAATGACAGTGGCGGATACGGTAACGGCCACCAGGATCAGCCCCAGCGCCACGGTGGCCGGATAGTTCAGGCCCAGGCTGGCTGCCATGCCTTCGCCCATGCCCAGGACGGTGAAGCGGTGCGCGTACAGATAGGTCAGCGCAACGATGGGCAGGATCAGGTAAATGATCTCGTAGTTGCCCTGCACGATCTTGGAGAAGTCGCCCAGCAGCCAGCCCTGCATGCTCTGCATGATGTTGTTGCGATACGCGTAGAACTCCGCCAGGGCGCTCAGCACGCCGCCATACATCAGACCGATCACGGGCACCAGCACCGTATTCTTGAATTTGACGCGGCGCACGACAGCGACGAAGACCAGGCTGGCCGCGAAGCAGAAACCCAGCGCGAACAGCATCCGTGCCGCTGCCCCGGCGCCAGGCATCGACAGCATCGACACCAGGATGCCGAGCTTGGCCGCGTCGAGTCCGCCCGACGTGGCGGGTTCGACGAACTTGTTGCGCACGATGTGTTGCAGAATCACGCCGCAGACGGCCAGGCCGATGCCCGTCAGCACCAGGGCCGCCAGGCGCGGCAGCCGGCTTGCGGTCAAGGTGAGCCATGCGTCGCCCGACAACGAGAACAGCTGCGGCCAGGCGATCTGGCGCGCGCCCACCAGCAGCGACGCGCCGCAAAGCACGATGAACAGGCCGACCAGGCTGGCACGCATCAGGCCCGCGCCCCGGCGATGCGCCAGCCCTTGGCGGCCTTGCGCTGATCCAGGAATTGCGCGTACCGCCCCTGGCTCTCACGCAACGCCGCGGGCGCGCCTTGCTCGACGATCCGTCCATCCTCCAGCACCACGATCTGGTCGGCCATCGCCACCGTGGAGAGCTGGTGCGCGATCACCACCAGCGTGCGCGCCCCGCGCAGGCGCGTCAGCGTCCCGGTGATGATGGCCTGATTCTCCGCGTCCAGCGCCGCGGTCGCCTCGTCCACCAGCATGATGGGGGCATTGTTGAGCAGCGCGCGGGCGACGGCGATGCGCTGGCGCTCGCCGCCGGACAGGCGCGCGCCGCCCTCGCCTACCGGCGTGTCCAACCCTTGCGGCAGACGCGCGGCGATACCGTCCACGCCCGCCTGGCTTGCGGCCTCCATCAACTCGGCATCGCTGCAGCCCGGCCTGCCGGCGCGGATGTTGTCGGCAATGGATCCCGTGAACAGGTAGTTGTCCTGGAAGACCTGACTGATCTGGCGGGCCAGCTGCAAACTGGCGATCTGCCGCACGTCCACGCCGCCGACCAGCACGCCGCCCTGGTTCACGTCGAAGAAGCGCGCGATCAGCCGCGCCAGCGTGGTCTTGCCGGAGCCTGACGCGCCGACCAGGGCAATCATGCTGCCCGGTTCGATGCGCAGGTTCACGCCTCGCAGCACCTCGGGCCCACCATCCGCGTAGCGGAAATGCACATCGCGCAATTCGATCGACGCATCGCGCGGTTCCTGCGGCGCGTCGGGCTCGGGCAGCGGCTGGACGGCGTACAGCGCTTCGATGGCGTCGAGTTGCCCGCGCGCGCCGCGCAGCACCTCGCCATAGCCGGCCACCTCCAGCAACGCATCGATGTAGCGGACCGCCAGCAGCAGCGAGACGATCGCGGCCACGATCTGTCCAGTTGCGAGCGGGTTGCCCAGGATGCCGTCGATCCACCAGGCCGCGGCGGCCAGCAAGACGGCGAAGACGGCCTGCACGGCCCAGACGTTGAGTACGGCCGCCCCCGCCGACAGCCAGATCAGCCGCGCCCCGGACTCGCGCTGCTGCTCCACCGCCTGTTCGAGCAGGCGCGTGCCCCCGCCTTCCCCGTTGAAGGCGCGCAGCACCGACTGGGCCTGGGCGAACTCGACCATGCGCTGGCTGGCGTCGGCGAAGCGCTGCTGGAAAGCCTCATCCGCGCGCCGCGCCAATCTTGCCGTGAGCGCCAGGACGCCGGCCAGGAGCGGCAGTGCCGCCAACGCGATCAGGCCCAGCAGCCAGTGCTGCGCAAACAGGGCTACGACGAGCACCACGGGCGTCACCACGCCGGCGATGACGGGCGTGAAGACATGCGCGGGGAGCTGGGCCACGGACATCATGCCCTGCGTGACGACGTGCCCAAGACGGGCCGTATTCTGCGGCGTGAACCAACCCACGGGCAAACTCGCCACATGGTCGCCCAGACGGTGGCGGGCGTCTTGCAGGATGGCGACGCCCACGCGCACGCCGGCCCGCTCCACATGCCGCCGCAAGCCCCAGCAGACCGCGACCCCGGCCAGCAGCGCGGCCAGCCACGGAGCGGCAGCCTTCGCGTCCGCTTCAAGCAGATGCGTGAGCAGCGGCGCCAGCGCGGCAATGGTCAGCCCGCAAAGCGCGCCATAGGCCACGGCCAGCCATCCGTAGCGGCGCAGGACCGGCGCGTCCTGGCCCAGCAGCAGCATGAAGGTCTTCAGCATGCGGCCACCTCTTTGTCCTCGGAGGCTTCATAGCCGCCCTGCGCCCATAGCCGGGCATAGCAGCCGCCTTGCGCCAGCAACTGTTCGTGCCGGCCTTGTTCGACGATGGCGCCGTCCTCGACAACGAGGATGCGGTCGGCGTGCATCACCGTATCCAGCCGGTGCGCGATCACCATCACCGTGCGCCCCCGGGCGAAGCGCGACAGCGCGCCCTGGACCGCGGCCTCGTTGCCGGCGTCGGCCGCTGCCGTGGCTTCGTCCAGCACCAGCACGGGAGGATCCAGCAGCACGGCGCGCGCAATGCTGGCGCGCTGGAGTTCGCCGCCGGAAAGTTGTGCGTCCTCGCCGACCACCGAATCGTAGCCGCGCGGCAGCGCCAGGATGCGTTCATGGATATTGGCGGTGCGCGCGGCTTCCTCGATCTCTTGCCGAGTGGCAGAGGGCCGGCCCAGCGCGATGTTGTCGCGCACGCTGGCATGGATCAGGCGCACTTCCTGCAATACGAAGCCAACGCGCCGGTAAAGCTGCGCGCTCTCGATCCGCCTGAGATCGGCGCCGCCCAGCGTGATGCGCCCTTCGTCGGGGTCGAAGAATCGCAACAGCAGCCGCGCTAGCGTGGACTTGCCCGCGCCCGAAGGACCGACGATGGCGGTGACCGTGCCGGGTTCCAGCGTGAAGCTGATGCCGGACAGCGTCCGGCGCTCCCCGCCATAGGAATAGCCCACGTTCTCGAAGCGGACTTCATGGCCCTCGGGGACCTGCGCCTGCCCGGGCGCCAGCGGCTCCAGCACGGGCGTCTCCAGCATGGTCCGCACCCGCTGCGCGGCGCCCACGGCACTGCCCAGATCGTGCAGCAGCGTATGCAGCAACAGCACCGGCGCGCATATTCCCGGCGCCACCAGCGCGAACGGCAGCACGTCCACCGGCGCCATCCAGCCCAGCCCGACGAACAAGGCGCCAAAACCCAGCACCACGCCCAGCACCGTGACCGGCGCGACCATTGCATGGGCATGCGCCATCGCCGCCACCAGCGGCCGGGTAAAGCTGGCGAAGGCCTCGGCGAAGGCATCGACGGCCTCGCGATAGCCGCGATGCGCCTTGCCTGCATCGCCGAACGTCTTGACCACGGGCATGCCGCCCACGAACTCGACCGTTGCGCCATTGAGGCGCCCAAGCCGCTCCACGAATTCCTGCATGTTCGCCCCGCCGGCCTTCATGGCGCGGCGCAGGAACAGGAAGAAGCCGGGGAACGGCAGCAACGCCGCCAACGCCAGGCGCCAGTCCTGCGCGAACAGGTAGATGACCGAAATCGCGATGCCGCCCGCGGCGCGCCCCACCGCCGTGTAGAAATGCGCGGTCAGGCTGTGCAGCGTGCCGATGTCGTCCTGCATCGCCTGCTTGACCTCGCCCGACGCCCTGCCGGTGAACCAGCCCAGCGGCACCTGCGACAGCCGCTGCGCGGCGGCCAGGCGCAGACGGTGCGTAAGACGGTTGTCGGCCAGATGGGCCGTCAATTCGCCGGCCGAGATCAGCGCCATGCCGGCGAACATGCACGCCAGGCTGGCAATGACAGTCCACCAGATTCCAGGCCAGGCTTGAGTCGCCGCGGAAGGCTCTGCGCCGGCGAGGACGATACGGGCGATGTGCGCGATTCCTGCCAGCGGTACCAGGGTGAGCATGGTGCCCACCGCGGCCAGCGCTGCGGCGGCGGTCAATTGTCCGCGTATGGGGGCCAGCACCAGGCCTAGCGGTCCGGGTTTCCCAGGCTTGGCCGCGGCGGCTGCAGAACTGCTCATGAAATCTAACTACCCAGATGTTGGTGATAATTATTTGCATCACTATAAACTAAATTCTTGAATTAGTTTCATCACCATAAACTAAATAAATCGGGCCGGGTTAAAGTGAGGGATGAATGACGCCAAGGAACCAGGAGCAGCCATGACACCGCCAGAGCGCCGCCCGGCGCGGGGACGCCCTCCCACCATCACCCGGGAGCGGATTGCCGACGCGGGCATCGCGATGGGCCTGCCGAACATCACCTTCGTCGGACTCGCGGCTGCGCTGGGCGTCAGCCACATGGCGCTGTACAAGCACGTGCCCAGCCTGGAGGACCTCAAGCGCCTGGTCGCCGAAGAGATCTTCAAGCGTTGGCAGATCCCGCAAGCCTGTAGCAACGACCGCGGCGAACTGAAGCAGTACCTGACCTTGTTCGCCGCCTCCGTGCGGGAGTTCGTCAAGGCGCACCCGGGGGTGACGCCCTATGTGATCCGCAGGCTGGCCGCGACGCCGTCCATGCTGGCGAGAATCGACGAGCAACAACGCCATATCGCCACCGCCTACGGCATTTCCAGGGAACAGTCCCGCATCCTGCTGGCGACCGTGGCCTTCCACGGCATGGCGGTCGCCGACACGGTGTACTCGGTCGCCGGGCTGGAGCCTGTGGTGGACGCGGAACGCGCGGCCGAGGAATCCGAGATGGAACTGGAACTGGACCAGGGCATGCAGGCGCTGATCATCGGCCTGCTGGCCATGCTGGAGCTTGAGGACACGCCGCGGGCCCCGGCGTAGAAGACCTGCCTGCTGCCGCAAGACCAGGACGCCGCCATCGGCCGGCTTTCCAATGCAAATAAAAAGCATTATCATGAAAGCCCTGCCGACCCCGCGCCATGTCATCACGCCCCCCCCGTTCGCAAGGCTTCCTGGCCTACTACGAAGAGCTGCTTGCGGTCTGGACCCGGAAGTTGGGCTGCCGCGATGCCGCGCGCGATCTCGCGCATGACGCCCTGGTCAAATGCCTGGAAACCGACCCCGACCGCGTGACGCAGCCCCGCGCCTATCTGCATCAGGCCGCGCGCAACATGGCCGTGGACAACTTCCGGCGGACGGACGGGCAGGAATGGGTGCCGCTTGATACCATAGCCGGCCATCCCAGCACCTGGGGCGATCCCCTGGCCCAGGTCCGCACCGAACAACTGAGCCTGGCCTTGGAAGCGGCGCTGGCCGAGCTGCCGCTCAAGTGCCGCCAGGTGTTCGTCTGGCAGCGCCTGGAAGGCCTGACGCAAGCCGAGATCGCGGAACGCATGGGCCTGAGCAAGAACATGGTCGAGAAGTACATGATCCGCACCGCGTTGCATCTGCGCGAACGGCTGGGAGCCTATGCCCCGAACTGACAGTCCGCTTCAGGCGCCCGACGTCGGCGCCGACCCCGTCCGCCATGAAGCGGCGCGCTGGTTCGCGCGCGCGCACTCCGGCGAATGGACGGCCGCCGCCCAGGCCGAGCGCGATGCCTGGCTTGCCGCGGATCCGCGCCACGCCGCCGAATACCGGATGCTGGAATCGATCTGGCAGGCTGCCGCCGCCCTGCCCGAAGACCGGCTGCGCGCGCTGGCGGAAGAGCCCCGGCGCGCGCAACGCCCGGCGCGGCGGCGGGCGCTGGGACTGGGGCTGTGCGCGCTGATGGGAGCCATTGCGCTAGGTATCTGGCAACACGCCGATCCCGTGGCCGAATACCGCACGGCTGCCGGAGAACGACGCAGCGTCACATTGCCCGACGGCTCCACCGCTGAACTGAACAGCCGCAGCCGGATCGAAGTCCGTTACGACGGCGCCCGGCGCCTGGTCCTCCTGCAAGAAGGCGAAGCCCTGTTCGCGGTGGCAAAGGATGCGGCCAGGCCCTTCATCGTGGATGCGGGACTGGGTAGCGCCAGAGTGACCGGCACCCGCTTCGACGTAAGCCGCGACACGGACCAGTTGCGCATCGTGGTGGAGTCGGGCTCGGTCGAGGTGGCCGGCCGCGCGGACCAGACGGCAGTGTCCGTCCGGGCCGGCAGCGCGGTTCGCATCGATGCCAGCGGCCATGCCGGCCAGGTCCAGGACTATCCCGTAGCCGCCGCGCTGGCCTGGCGCCAGGGCCAGATCGTGTTCGCCGATACCGACCTGGCCAGCGCCGTGCGCGAAGTCTCGCGCTACCGGCTGCAGCCCATCATCCTCGCGCCGCGCCAGGGACTGGAAACGCTGCGCCTGACCAGCGTGTTCCAGACCGCGGACACGGACGCCTTCCTGACGGCGCTGCCGCACATCCTGCCTGTCGCCGTCAGGCGCTTGTCCGACGGCCAGGCCGAAATCGTCGCCCGCTGACGCCGACATCCCGCGCTGTTACAAAAAAAGCCGTAGCCGCATTCAGGTATTTCCCGCGTATTGCGTCTTCTTCCTGATAACCAGGCAGGCATGGTGCCCGCCAACAGGATTCAGGAGCACAGGAAGTGGATCGCAAAAAATGGGGAAGCCGCGCGCGGATGCGCGGCCTGGCGACGACAGCGCTTGCAGCGGTGTTGATGGCGGGATCGGCAGGCGCGCGGGCGCAAGCCGCGCCGGTGGCGATCGACATGCCCGCGCAATCGCTGGACCAGGCCTTGCGCACCCTGGCCCAGACCCACGGATTGCAGATCTTCTATGCGCCGCAGACCGTCGCGGGCATGCAGGCGCCGGCCGTCTCCGGAACCATGACGCCGCAGCAGGCGCTATCCGCGCTGCTGAAGGACCGGGCCCTGCGCGTGCGCCAGGATGGCGCCGCGACCATCATCGAACCGGAAAACGCGGGCCAGGCCCAGGTAATGGCGCCCATCGAAGTTTCCGCCTCGCGCACATCCAGCAATCTGGTCAGCCCGGTGCAGCAGACCATCGTGCTGGAACGCGACGCGTTGCAGGAATTGCGCACGGGTTCCGACAGCCTGGCCACCGTGCTCTCCAAGACCGTGCCCGGCATGGCCGATTCCAGCCGCACCATGACGGACTATGGCCAGACGCTGCGCGGCCGGGGCGTGCTGGTGCTGGTGGATGGGATCCCGCTGAACACCAACCGGGACTCGTCGCGCAATCTGGCGAACATCAACCCCGCCACCATCGAGCGGGTCGAAGTGCTGCGCGGCAGCAGCTCGATCTACGGCGCCGGCGCGACGGGCGGCATCGTTTCGATCACCACCCGGCCTGCCGGCGGCGAAGCGGTATCCGAAACCACCGTGACGGCAGTCAGCCCGTTGAGCCGCCTGCGCGCCGACGGGCTGGGCGGGCAGCTGCAACAGCACTTCGCGGGCAGCCAGGGCAAGCTGGACTACGCCCTGGACCTGGGCGCGCGCCACAACGGCGCCTCGTATGACGCGCAAGGCAGGCGCATCGCGCCCGAGCCCAGCCAGGGCGACCTGTTCGACTCCAATATCTACAGCCTGGGCGGCAAGCTCGGGTTGCACATCGACGACAAGCAGCGCCTGCAACTGTCCGCCAGCTACTACAACGCGGACCAGGACTCCGACTACACCTCGGATCCGTCCGTCGGCCGCCTGCCGCCGGGTTCGGCCCGCGCCCTGCCCATGGGCGGCCTGCAACTGGCCGACCAGAACCAGATCCGCAACACGCTGTTGAATCTGGAATACGAACACCTGGACGTGCTGGGCAGCAAGGTCACGGCCCAGATGTACTACCGCGACTACTTCACCCGCTTCACGCCCTTCGATGCGCGCGCCGTCGTCACGCGCGGCAACAACGTGGACCAGGTCACGCAGAACACCAAGGTGTTCGGCAGCCGGCTGACCGTGGATACGCCGCTGGGCGAGCAATCCAAGGTGCTCTGGGGCGCCGACTTCAACCAGGAACGCAGCGACATGCCGATCGACATCTTCGATCCGGCGGCCTACGACCGCAGCGGCGGACGGGTGTTCAACAGGATCGGCAGCCTCACCTACATGCCCGAACTGACGACCCGCAGCACCGGCCTCTTCGCGCAGCTTGAACACCGCTTCAACGAGCAATGGTCGGTACAGGGCGGCGCGCGCTACGAGTACGCTTCCGCCCGGTTCGGCGATTTCGTGCCGCTGTCGCAGCTGCGCGTGCCGTCCCCGGCCTCGGTCCAGGGCGGCTCCGTCAACTACGACGCCTTGCTGTGGAACTTCGGCGTCGCGTACGCCCCGGTGCGCGGCCAGGAGCTCTACGCCAACTTCAGCCAGGGCTTCCAGCTGCCCGACATCGGGGTCCAGATGCGCAATGCGCGGCCGGGCTTCGACATCGGCTCGTCGGACCTGCAGCCGGTCAAGACCAACAACTATGAGTTGGGCTGGCGCGGCGGCGCGGGCAACACCTCGGCGTCGCTGGCCGTGTTCTACACCACCTCGAAACTCGGGGACGTGCAGAGCTTCAACAACGGCCTGATCCTCACGCGCACCGAAGAGCGCATCTACGGCGTCGAAGGCACCATCGACACCACCACCGACGACGAGAAATGGGGCGCCGGCGGCACCTTCACCTGGATGAAGGGCCGCGAGCAGCCGGATGGCGGCAGCTGGCAAGGCATGACCGGCTACCGCATTCCGCCGCTCAAGCTGACGGCCTATCTGCAATACCGGCCGAACGAGCGCTGGAGCGGTCGGCTGCAGGCCAATTACTTCGGCGCCAAGGACTACCGCCTGGATGGCAAGGAGAGCTTCGGCCGCCGGGACGTCAACAGCTACTTCACCGTGGACCTCATGGGCCGCTACCAGCCCGACCCGCGCAACACCTTCATCCTGGGCGTCGAGAACCTTTTCAACCGCGACTACTACCCGCTATACAGCCAGCTCATGCGCAGCAATACCAACACCAGCCGGCTCCCCGCCGCGGGAGCCGTGCTGACGCTGACCTACCAGCACCGGTGGTGACGCGAGTCGCTCGAGTCAAACGGCCGCGGCCGGACCCGCCGCTACGCGATCGGCCACTTCGGCAGCCTGGCCTTGCGATACGGCAGGCGGCGCCAATCCGGGCTGGCGGAACCGGGCGCGGCCACATACAGCACCGCCTTGGCCAAGGGCGCGTACTTGGCATGGAAGTGATGCGCGGACTTCACCACGATCAGGCGCTGCGCCGTCAGGTCGCAACCCAGCTGCGTGAAGAGGTCGGTGTGATAGGCCTGGGTGCGCAGCGAGACCAGCGCGACCAGGATGCCGTCCACGTCGACCAGCGCGCAGTCGCCCAGGGCGATGCGGGTGTTGGAGTTGCCTGTCATGAACATGTCCGCATGCGTGGACACCACCACGCAGCGCGCATCCACGGGACTGCCTGACAACGGACCTACCTTGCCGCCGATGCGCAGGTCCAGCTCCGCGCCGGGGCCGGCGTCAAACGCGATGCGAGCGGCCACCGGATCCCACAGGGGGCCGATGGCGGCATTGCGTATGCCGCGCTCGCGCATCCTGGCCAGCAGATAGGTAGAGTCGCCGGCCGCGCCGCTGCCGGGGTTGTCCGAACGGTCAGCCAGCACGATGGGGCCGTCGCCATAGGCCAGGGCTTCGTCCAGCGCCTGGTCCACGCCGCGGTACGGCACCATCAACTGTTCGCGCATCGCGATGAGTTCGTCGGCCAATTGGCGCGCCAGCGTTTGCGCGCAGGCCGCGTCGCCATCGGCGTAGACCAGCACCTTGGTGCCCATTTCCGGCACGTCGCCGGTGGCGAAGCCTTGCGCCGCCGACACCGACAGAATGCCGTCGCGGCCTTCCAGCGCCTTCATGCGGCTGACGAAGCCCTGCGCGGGCTCGCGGGTGGTGTGCATCGGCACGATCATGTCGCAGTCGACCAGCGCGGCCACGGGCCGCGTGCGGCCGGCCTGTGCGTCCAGGCACAGGGCCAGCAGGTCTTCGGCGCGTTCCAGCACGTCGATGTGGGGATACTCCTTGAACAGCACCAGCACCGTGGCCTGTTCCACCATCAGCGGCGTCAGGTGCGCGTGCGGGTCCAGCTCCGCGCCCACCACCACGCCGGGGCCGACGATCTCGCGCACGCGGCGCAGGAGATCGCCTTCACAATCGTCGTAGCCGTCGGCCACCATGGCGCCATGCAAGCCCAGCAGCACCATGTCCACCGGCAGCGCCGCGCGCAGGTCGGCAAGCAGCTCGTCGCGCAGCGTTTCATAGGCGGCGCGCGTGGTCGTGCCGCCCGGCTGCGCGGACGCCACCAGTCCTTCGATCAATGTCCACCCGCCGTCCCGGGCGCGCTGGCGCGCGGCCCACAGCGGCCCCGCGTAGAACGTCATGTGATCGGGATGGGTGCCGCCGGGCAGGTACTCGCGCGACTTGAACGCGGCGAGCCCGGTCGGCAAGGGCGAAAAGGTATTGGTTTCCGTGGCAAGGGCGCCGGTGAATATGCGCATGGGAGTGGCTCCAGGGCGCGGCGCGCCGCTAGGGGATGGAAAGGCAACGGACCGCGCTAGGCATGCGGCCCGGATCAGGGCTTGATTCTGGTCCGGCCTGCGCAAGCCTACAAATTCCAAATCGTGAACTGTCCATAACCTTTCATATGTGCGCGCAAGCGCTTTGGGCTGCCCTATCGTTTTCCCTTAAATGCAGCCGATCTGCGCGCTTTTTGCCGCGATTTTCCCCGAAAAACCGCACACCATAACCTTGGGTTATCCATGGGCGCTCGTTAGCTATTTGTGCCTCGCTTGTGTGCCGCCGATGATCCGCGGTACGGAACGCAAGGCCCCCTTTCATGTGGCGGCAGTGACGGAAATCCGATCCATACAAGGGGAAAGCTATGTCGTCGACCTGGAACGCCGCACGCGCCGCGGCGCATGCAGCAGCCTGTCCGGGGGCCCGGCCATGAAGATCTTCAGCGCCGGCCTGGGCACCGAAACCAACACCTTCGCGCCCATGCCCACCAGCCTCGCCTCCTTCCAGGACCGCGACTACTACCCGGCGGGTACGCATCCGGACACGGTGACCTTCGCCGGCGCGCCGCTATTCGTGGCGCGCCAGCGCGGCCGCGAAGCCGGCTGGACGCTGGCCGAAGGCCTGGTGACGTCCGCGCAGCCGGGCGGCACGACCACCCGCGCCGCCTATGAGACGCTGCGCGACCAGATCCTGGCCGACCTGCGCGCGGCCATGCCGGTGGACATGGTCTTGCTGGGCCTGCACGGCGCCATGGTGGCCGACGGCTACGACGACTGCGAGGGCGACATCCTGCGCCGCGTGCGCGAGATCGTCGGACCCGATGTGGTGGTGGGCGCAGAACTGGACCCGCACGCGCACCTGACGCCGCTGATGGTGGAACAGGCCACGGTGCTGGTGCTGTTCAAGGAATATCCCCACACCGACATCCGCGAACGCGCGGAAGACCTGCTGGCCTTGTGCCTGGACGCGCAGGCCGGCCGCACGCGGCCCGTCGCGGCATTGATCGACTGCGAAATGATCGTGCCCATGCACACCACGCGCGAACCGGCGCAGGGCTTCGTCAGCCGCATCAAGGCGCTGGAAGGCCGCGACGGCATCCTGTCGATCTCGGCGGCGCAGGGCTTCGCCACCGGCGACGTGCCGGAAATGGGCACCAAGGTGCTGGTCTACGCCGATGGCGATGCCGCGCTTGCGCAAACGCTGGCGCGCCGCCTGGCCGATGAGCTCATCGGCATGCGCGAACAGCTCATGGTGCCCTACCGCAGCGTGGACCAGGCGCTGGATGAAGCCTTGGCCTTCGGCGACGGTCCGGTGGTGCTGGCCGACCGGCCCGACAATCCCGGCAGCGGCGCGCCCGGCGACGCCACATTTGTCCTGAGCCGCATGCTGGAACGAGGCGTGACGAACGCGGCGCTAGGCCCCATGTGGGATCCGGTGTCGGCGCGCATCGCCTTCGACGCCGGCCCCGGCGCGGAGCTGGACCTGCGCATCGGCGGCAAGGTCGGCCCGCTGTCCGGCGATCCGCTGGACCTGCGCTGCACGGTCAAGGCCATCCAGGCCGACCTGATCATGACGGGCCTGTCCGGCGCGCCGGCGGCCATGGGCGACTGCGCCCTGGTCGAGACCCAGGGCATCGAGATCGTGCTGACCTCGCTGCGCAACCAGGCCATCAACATGGACCTGTTCACGCAGCTGGGCTGCGATCTTTCTTCCAGGAAGATCGTGGTGGTCAAGTCGGCCCAGCATTTCCATGCCTCGTTCTCCAAGGTCGCGCGCCACATCATCTATGTCGGCGGCAAAGGCGTCGCCACGCCCGACTGGAAGACGCTCACGTACCGCAATATCCGGCTGCCCAAGTGGCCGCTGTAAGACCCTGCCGGCGCGTGGACGCCGGCGCATCCACCAACAAGATGGGAGCCTAGCGCGATGAAAAAACGCCTGCTTTGCCTGTTCTCGACGGCCACGCTCGGCCTGGCCTTCACCCTTGGCGCCGCGCCGGCGCACGCGCAGCAGGCCAAGACCCTGCGCATCGTGCCGCACGCCGACCTGAAGGTGCTGGACCCGACCTTCACCACCGCCTACATCACGCGCAACTTCGGCTACATGGTGTACGACACGCTGTTCGCGATGGACTCGCACAGCAAGCCGCAGCCGCAGATGGTAGAGAAATACTCGGCCAGCGACGACAAGAAGACCTGGACCTTCACGCTGCTGCCCGGCCTGAAGTTCAGCGACGGCCAGGCGCTGACCACCGCCGACGTGATCGCGTCCCTGCAGCGCTGGTCCGCGCGCGACAACATCGGCCAGGCCATCACGCGCGCCGGCGGCAAGTGGGAAGCGGTGGACGCCAGCACCTTCAAGCTGACGCTGGACCAGCCGTTCGACCTGGTGCTCGAAGGCCTGGCGAAGGTGTCCAGCTATCCCGCGTTCATCCTGCCCCAGCGCCTGGCCTCGCAGCCGGCCGACCGCCCGCTGACCGAGGTCGTAGGCTCCGGCCCCTACCTCTTCAAGCGCGCAGAATGGGTGCCCGGCAGCAAGATCGTGTTCGAGCAGAACCCGAACTACGTCGGCCCCAAGGCCCAGGCCGACGGCCTGGCCGGCAACAAGACCCCGCACATCCCGCGCGTGGAATGGCGCGTGCTTCCCGATTCCAATAGCGCCACCGCCGCGCTGACCAACGGCGAAGTCGATATGATCGAACAAGCGCCGGCGGACTACATCGACGCCTTGCGCGGCAACAAGAACGTCAAGATCGGCGTGATGGAGCGCGCCCAGGGCTACATCATCCTGAACCAGTCCATGCCGCCGTTCAACAACGAGAAGGCGCGCCAGGCCGTGGCCCACCTGGTGGACCAGGACAAGTTCACCGCCGCCATGGGCTACCCGGACGACCTGCGCATGAAGTATTGCGCCACGGTCTTCATCTGCGGCGGCCCCAACGACACCACCGCCGGCGCGGCGCCCTATGCCAAGCCCGATCCCGCGCTGGCCAAGAAGCTGCTGGCCGAAGCCGGATACAAGGGCGAGAAGATTGCGATCCTGCTTCCCACCGACCTGGCCTACCTGAACTCCGCCACGCTGGTCGCCATCCAGGCGCTGCAGGACATCGGCGTCAACCTCGACATCCAGTCCATGGACTGGGCCACGCTGACCGCCCGCCGCGCCCGCAAGGAATCCATCGACAAGGGCGGCTGGAACATCTTCCTGTCGGCCGCCTCCGAATTCAACGTCGACTCGCCCATCAGCAACACCTACCTGGGCGCGGTGTGCGGCAACAGCCTGCCCGGCTGGCCCTGCGACAAGAAGCTGGACGAACTGCGCGCCCAGTGGATCGCGGCCACCAGTTCGGATGAGCGCAAGCGCGTCCTCGACCTGTTCCAGGAGCGCGCCTATGAGGCTTTCCCCGCAATCTCGGTGGGCCAGTATTCGCGGGCATTCGCTTCGCACAACAGCCTGAAGAACGCGGAGAAGATCTGGAGCCTGCCGAACCTGTGGGTGCTGGACAAGTAGTCCGCAACCAGCCTAATCGATACGCGAGACAACCATGGGTTACATCATCCGGCGAGTGCTAGCCATCGTGCCTGTCATGGCAGTGGTGGCGGTGATCGTCTTCCTGCTGATCCACCTGTCGCCGGGAGATCCGGCGGCGCTCATCGCCGGAGATTTCGCCTCCGCCGACGACATCGCCAAGCTGCGCGTGGCGCTGGGCCTGGACGAGCCGCTGTGGCGGCAGTTCGGGCTGTGGGCGGGCAAACTGCTGCAAGGCGACCTGGGCACGTCCATCTTCACCCACGTGCCCGTGACGCAGCTGCTGGCGCAGCGGGTGGAACCCACCTTGTCCATTGCCGCGCTCACGATGCTGGTTTCCATCGTCGTGGCCGTGCCGCTGGGCGTGCTGGCCGCCTACCGCGCCGGCACCTGGGTCGACCGCCTGGTGATGCTGTTCGCCGTGCTGGCGTTTTCAGTGCCGGTGTTCCTGGTCGGCTACCTGCTGATCTACGGCTTCGCCATCAAGCTGCAATGGCTGCCGGTGCAGGGCTATGTCAGCCTGTCCGAGGGCGTGGGGCCCTGGCTGCGCAACCTGACCCTGCCCTGTATCAACCTGGCGCTGGTGTACATCGCGCTGATCACCCGCATGACCCGTGCAACCGTGGTGGAGGTGCTGCACGAGGACTACATCCGCACGGCGCGCGCCAAGGGCCTGGCGGTGCTGCCGGTGCTGGAGCACGCACTGCGCAATGCCGCCATCCCCATCGCCACCACGGTGGGCGTGGGCATCGCGCTGCTGATCGGCGGCGTGGTCGTGACCGAGACGGTGTTCGCCATTCCCGGCATCGGCCGCCTGGTCATCGACGCCGTCCAGCACCACGACTATCCGGTGATCCAGAGCGTGCTGCTGCTATCGGCGGGCACCTACGTGCTGATCAATCTGCTGATCGACCTCAGCTACCGGCTGTTCGATCCTCGCATCCGTTACTGAGCCGCCGCAGGGAAGAATCATGTCAGAAAGCTCTATTTCCACCAGCCCGCCCGTGGTGCTGCACGAGGCGCTGAGCGCCAGCGGCCGCCGCTGGCGCTGGATACGCAAGCACCCCACCTTGATCCTGGGCCTGGCGCTGTTGCTGATCGTGGCGACGCTGGCAGCCGCCGCGCCCTGGATCGCCACGCACAACCCCATCAACATCAATCCGCTGCAACGCATGAAGCCGCCGTCGGCCGAGCATTACTTCGGCACCGACGCGCTGGGCCGAGACGTATTCAGCCGCGTGGTCTGGGGCGGCCGCGTGTCGCTCGTCGTCGCCATCGTGGTGGCGCTGATCGCCACGGCGGTCGGCGTGGTGCTGGGCCTGCTGGCGGGCTTCGTGCGCTGGGCCGACGCCATCATCATGCGCATCATGGACGGCATGATGGCCATCCCCGACATCCTGCTGGCCATCGCCTTGATGGCAGTGATCCGCGCCAGCCTGACCACGGTGATCATCGCCATCGCGATCCCGCAGGTGCCGCGCGTGGTGCGCCTGGTGCGGTCCCTGGCGTTGACGCTGCGCGAACAGCTCTACGTCGAGGCCGCCCACGCCATAGGCACGCGCCTGCCGGTGATCCTGCGCCGCCACGTGCTGCCCAACATGGTGACGCCGCTGGTGGTGCAGGCCACGTTCATCGCCGCCACCGCGGTGCTGACCGAGGCGGTGCTGTCGTTCCTGGGCGTAGGCGTGCCGGCCCAGGTGCCCAGCTGGGGCAACATGATGGCCGACGCCCGCAACTACGTGGCGGTGGCGTTCTACACCATCCTGTACCCAGGCATCCTGCTGGCCATCACCGTGCTGGCGATCAACCTGATGGGCGACGGCCTGCGCGACGCGCTCGACCCCCGCCTGGCCAATCAACGCTAAGACCTGGGAGCACGCCATGGCTATATCCCCCGCCGCCGTCGCCCCGGGCGACGTGCTGCTCGAAGTCGACAACCTGCGCACCTACTTCGATACCGTGTCCGGCACCGTGCGTTCGGTGGACGGCGTGTCCTACCAGGTGCGGGCTGGCCGCACGCTGGGCGTGGTCGGCGAGTCCGGCTGCGGCAAGAGCGTCACCGCGCTGTCCATCCTGCGGCTGATCCCGACGCCGCCCGGGCGCTATGCCGGCGGCCAGATCCGCTATCGCGGCACCGACCTGCTGGGCCTGACCGAAAAACAGATGCGCCAGATCCGCGGCAACCGGATCTCGATGATCTTCCAGGAGCCGATGACCTCGTTGAACCCCGTGCTGACGGTGGGCCGGCAGATCGCGGAAACGGTCATGCTGCACCAGAAGCTCGGCCGCCGCGAGGCCTACCGCCGCGCCGAGGAAATGCTGCGCCTGGTGCAGATCGCCGAACCCGAACGGCGCGTGCACGAGTATCCGTACCAGCTGTCCGGCGGCATGCGGCAGCGCGTGATGATCGCGCTGGCCCTGGCCTGTAATCCCGAGGTGCTGATCGCCGACGAGCCGACCACGGCGCTGGACGTGACCATCCAGGCGCAGATCGTGGACCTGCTGCGCAGCCTGCAGCAAAGCCTGGGCATGGGCATCGTGCTGATCACCCACGACCTGGGCGTGGTGGCCGAATGCTGTGATCGCGTGGCGGTGATGTACGCCGGCCGCAAGGTGGAAGAAGCGCCCGTCACCGAGCTGTTCGACCGCCCCTTGCACCCGTACACGCGAGCGCTGATGGCATCGATGCCCTCGATGAACACCTCGACGCAGCGGCTGGCCGAGATCCCTGGCATGGTGCCCGCGCCCAGCGAGCTGGGCAAGGGCTGCAGCTTCGCGCCGCGCTGCGCCTACGCCACCGAACGTTGCCGCACCGAAGCGCCGCAACTGATGGAACATGGCAGCGACCACGTGGTGGCCTGTCACGAAGCGGTGCGCGTCGCCGCGCAACCTGCCCCGCAGGCGGCCGCTTCCGCGACGCCTGGCGCCGCCCTCACTGGAGTCCAAGCATGAGCGCCCGCAACCAGCCCGCCGCCCCGGCCACGCCCTTGCTGGAAGTGCGCGACCTGAAAATGCACTACCCCGGCGCGGGCGGCTGGTTCAAGCCGCGCCGCAAGGTCATCCAGGCCGTGGACGGCGTGTCCTTTTCCGTGGCCAAGGGCGAGACCCTGGCCTTGGTGGGCGAATCCGGCTGCGGCAAGACCACCACCGGAAAATCCGTGCTGCGCCTGATCCAGCCGACCTCGGGATCCGTGCGGCTGGAAGGCGAGGAAATCCTGGCGCTGTCGGCCGAGCAGATGCGCAGCCGCCGGCGCGACATGCAGATCATCTTCCAGGACCCGTACGCGTCGCTGAATCCCCGGCTGACGGCAGGCGACATCGTCGGCGAACCGCTGCAGAACTTCCCGGCCTCGGGCGGCCGCGCCCGCGCCGACGAGATCGCCTGGCTGTTCTCCAAGGTGGGCCTGCGTCCGGAGGCGATGAAGAAGTTCCCCCATGAGTTCTCCGGCGGCCAGCGGCAGCGCCTGGGCATCGCGCGCGCGCTGGCCCTGCGGCCCAAGCTGATCGTGTGCGACGAGCCCGTGTCCGCGCTGGACGTGTCGGTGCAGGCGCAGGTGATCAACCTGCTGATGGACCTGCAGGAAGAAATGGGCATCGCCTACCTGTTCGTGGCGCATGACCTGGCGGTAGTGCGCCACATCAGCCATCGGGTCGCGGTGATGTACCTGGGCCGCATCGTCGAGGTCGCCGACCGCGACACGCTGTTCTCGCGTCCGCTGCATCCCTACACCGAGATCCTGCTGTCCGCGGTGCCGGTTCCGGATCCGCACAAGCCCGCGCAGCGCAAGCTGCTGCAAGGCGATCCGCCCAGCCCGGCAAATCCGCCCAGCGGCTGCCGCTTCCACACGCGCTGCCCGCTGGCGCAGCCCCTGTGCAAAGAGAAGCAGCCTGCCCTGACCCAGCGGCCTGACGGCTCGGACGCCGGGCAGCACTGGATGGCGTGCCACTTCCGATGAGCGCGCCGCGCCTGCTGGCGGGTCCCCTGCCTGGCCTCGACCCGGTCTTTGGCCGCGGCATTGCCGAGCTGCGGGCGGCCATGGCGGCAGGCTCGCTCAGCGCCATGGACCTGGTGCGCGCCTACCTGGCGCGCATCGCGGCGCACGACCAGGCCGGGCCTGCGCTCAACGCGGTCATCGCGCTGAACAGCCAGGCGCTGGCCGAGGCCGCCGATCGGGATA
This sequence comes from Achromobacter xylosoxidans, assembly GCF_002192695.1. Lineage (GTDB taxonomy): Bacteria > Pseudomonadota > Gammaproteobacteria > Burkholderiales > Burkholderiaceae_B > Achromobacter > Achromobacter xylosoxidans_C. The sequence goes on along the minus strand of NZ_MTLG01000110.1, from coordinate 290,532 downwards.
GGGAAAGGCAGCTCGGGGCGGCGCTGGGACCGTTGCATGGCGTTCCCCTTCTGCTCAAGGACAACATCGATGCCGCGGGCATGCCCGCCACCGCGGGCTCGCTCGCGCTGGCCGCACGCCGGCCGCGGCGCGATGCCGAGGTCGTGCGTCGGCTGCGCGAAGCCGGCGCCGTCGTGCTGGGCAAGACCACGCTGCACGAACTGGCCTGCGGCATCACCAACGTTTCTTCACTATCCGGCCGCACGCGCAACGCCTACGACGCCGCGCGCGTGCCTGGCGGATCCAGCGGCGGCAGCGCCGTCGCCGTGGCGTCCAGCTTCGCGGCGGCCGCAATAGGCACCGACACCAGCGGTTCGATCCGCATCCCCGCAGCCTTCAACCAGGTATGGGGCCTGCGCCCCACGGCCGGACGCTACAGCAACGCCGGCGTGGTGCCGCTGTCGCCGACGCTGGACACGGTCGGCCCCATGACCCGCAGCCATGCGGATCTCGCAATCCTGTGGTCGGTGATGGCAGCCTGGGATGGCCGGCACGGCGGCAGCCGCGGCGCAAGCCCGGGCTGGCGCGTAGGCACGCTGGACGCGTTCTTCGGTTCCGCCCCCGCGGAACTGGAAGTCTCCCGGCATGCCCGGGCGGTTCTCGCCCGCTGGAAAGCCGACGGCGCGCATGTCCAGCCCGTCGCACTGGCTCTGGAAGACGCGCGCCTGACGGCCGCCAACGTCACCGGCCATGAATTCCGCGATGCATTGGCGCGCTGCCTGTGCGACGCCGGGCTGCCCGTGCGCAACCTGGCGGACATCCTGGACGGCGGCTATCCCCACCCCGAAGTCGCGCCCTTGCTGCGCGAGCGCGATGCGCTGCGCGATCCCGACGGTAGCGGCCGCTTGGCGGTTCTGGCACGGGCCCAGACGCTGCGCGACGAGGTGTTGGCGGCCATGGAGCATGGCCAGCTGGACCTGCTGGCCTATCCCAGCGTGCGCGGCGCGCCGGTACTGCTGGGCCAAGCGCAACGCGGCGGCAATGGCCTGCTTGCCGCGGTGACCGGATTGCCGGCCTTGAGCGTGCCCATCGGTTTCACGGAGAGCGGCATACCCGTCGGCCTGGAACTGCTGGGCCGCGCGGACAGCGAGCGCCTGCTGTTGCAGGCAGCGCAGCGCTTCGGGATAGAGGGATCTGTCGCGGCATAGGAAAAGGCGCGGCGCATTTGCAGGAGAAGCGCCGCCGTCATTTTAGATTTCCTAAACTCAACATCGAGAAATGATCGCTGTACTCGCTCTGGCGAGGAATGGAGAATTTCAGGATCGCAGCGGATCCTGAAAATTTAGCCAACCTCAAATGAGCAAGCGCATGCTGAACCTATACACCGACAGTTCTCCGAACGGCTACAAGGCCACGATCGCCCTCGAGGAACTGGAACTGCCGTACCGCCTGCATCACGTGCGCATCGCGCAGGGCGAACATCGCCTGCCGGACTTCCTGGCGCTGAACCCGCATGGCCGCATCCCCGCCCTGACCGACGAAGACACCGGCGTCACGCTGTTCGAGTCGGCGGCCATACTGCTTTATCTCGCGGAAAAAACCGGAAAGCTACTACCCGCTGACATCCAGGGCCGGTGGGAAGCGATCAAGTGGCTGCAATTCCATTCCAGCAGCGTCGGCCCCATCATCGGGCAGCGCGTGAACTTCGAGGTCTTCGACAAGGCGCGCAACCCTGCCGCGCTGGAACGCTACCAGCGCCTGACCGAGGATGCGCTCGCGGTGCTGGACCGCAGGCTGGCCGAGCATCCCTACCTTGCCGGCGACACGTATTCCATCGCGGACATCGCGCATTTCGGCTGGAGCCACATCGCGCGGATCATCGATTTCGATTTCAGCCATCACCGGCATCTGAGCGCATGGCACGAACGCGTGGCGGCCCGGCCCGCGGTCGCCAAAGGCATCACCCTGCCCGCGCCGGCAACGGGCGCTTGAACGAAACAAGGACAGTCGAAATGGATACCACCCACACTCTCCACGGCGCGACGGGAGCGTCCTACCTCGCCTTTTCCGCGCACCCCGGCTATCGGCGGATGTTCGCGCCAGACCGCCTGACCCTGGGCATCTTCCTGCCGCTGCGCTTTTATGAAGGCAGCATGGCGGTTCTTGCGGGACAGGCGGAACTGGTGCGGCAGATCGACCGGCAGGACTTTGCCGCCATCTGGGTGCGCGACGTTCCCCTGTATTCCCCGTCCTTCGGCGATGCCGGCCAGGTCTTCGATCCGTTCACCTACCTGGCTTTTCTGGCGGCGCAAACAAAGAAAATCGCCTTGGCCACGGGCAGCGCCATTTTTTCCCTGCGCCACCCCATCGACCTGGCCAAGGCGGCGAGCACCATCGACCAATTGTCGGGCGGCCGGCTGGTGCTGGGGGTAGCGTCGGGAGACCGGCCTGTCGAGTTTCCCGCCTATGGGCTGCGGCATGACGAGCGCGGAACGCGTTTCGCCGAGGCGGTTTCGTACTTCCGACAGTTGATGCGCCCAGGACGCCTGGAGATCGATTCGCCGCTGGGACGCTTCAGCAACGCGGAATTCCTGCCCAAGCCCGCCGCGGGCGTCATTCCGCTCATCGTCACCGGTTCGTCGGGGCAGTCTCTGCCGTGGATTGCCGAACACGCCGATGGCTGGCTGACCTATCCCGACGCCACGGATACGTCGATAGGACCAACACGCCTGGGAGCAAAAATCCGCGCCTGGCGCGCCCAGATACCCGACGGCGGCTTCCGGCCGCACATGACCAATGAATGGCTGGACCTGGCCGAAGATCCCGACCATCCCCGCACGCCCTTGCACAATGGCTTCGTGCTGCGCACGGGCAGGAAAGGCTTGATCGCGTTGCTGGAGGAATGGCAGGCGGTCGGCGTCAATCACGCCGCGATCGGGATCCAGTTCTCGCAACGGCCCGCCGCGGAAGTACTGCAGGAACTGACGGAAGAAGTGCTGCCGCATTTTCCCACGCATCAAGGCCCGGCCAACATGCCGGACGCTTGGTAGCTCACGCAAGCCGCTGCGCTATGCTTGACCGTTTTCATCCCGCATCCCGTCATGGCGCAGCCCTCCGCCCGCATACTCGAAGGAACCATTGCCCAGATTCGCCTCGCCGTGCCGCTCCTGCGACACGATGCTTTCCTGCGCATTGGAACAGAAAGCGTGATCGCCGCCGGGCTGGAGGCGCCGCAGATCAACCAGCTGCAGCGCCTGCATCAGCAGGGCATCCCCGTGCGCGTGGGCGTGATGGACGGCGAAGAAGGACTGGCGGTCTACTCCTGGGCCGTTCCAGCGCGCGGAGAGCCCATCCCGCCGCGCTACTACCGGACCCTGAAGCGGCGCGGCTGGCGCGAGGCCGCCATCGGCGGCGCGGTCTGCGCGGCATTCGTGTGGCTGGCGTGGCTGCTCGGCATCGCCAGCCTCACGCGCGTGTTCCTGATGGTCTTCTCGCTGGTCGTCGCCCTGGTGGCGCTGGTGGTGGCGGGCTCGGCCTTGCATGGCCTCTGGCACAACCGCCGCCACCGCCCGCTGATCCTGGCGTGCGAGGCGCTGTTCGATCCCAAGCACAGGCCGGCTGCCGGCACGCCTGCGCCGCCGCCCACGCCGCCGCGCCTGGAGCCGCTATCGACGCAGGACGAGGGCGAGCCGCCCATCGGACATATCCGAGGCCACCTTGCGAGCCTCACGCATGAAATGCGCCAGGTCCACAAAGGGCCGAACTATGGCATCTACCGCTACACGGTCAACGGCGTGGACTACGCGATGATCGCCCAGGAGGCATTCGGCGACGCGCTGCCCTTCCTGGCCGAGGACGACCGCGTCGAATTGGCGGTGCGCACGGCCCCCGCGCACGAAGATGGCCGGCGCGCCGTCTACGCGCTGCGCAATCTGGAAGACGGCCGCTGCTACATGTGCCACCGCTACTACGGCGGCGAGCAAGGCAGGGACACGCCCATCCGCGTGGGCATGAGCCAGCGCGCGCGCCTGCTCAAGCTGATAGGCTGGTTGATGCTGACGGCCTGGTTGTTGGTGGTCGGCCTGCAGTTTTTAGCCGGATCGGACGATGGCTCGCTGCAGGACTTGCCCGAACTGGCGATCTTCCTGCTGGCGGTCTTCTTCATCGTGTGGCTGGGCTTCGCCCTGCCCCTGCTATGGCTGGACACGCGCTGGCGCATGGGCAGGCCCACGCGGCGGCAGCGTTTCACGCAGCGGATCTACGCCATGCTGAATCTGGGTACGCCCTTTGCGCCGTCGCAGCGCATCGAAGACGTGTAGCGCGCGCGTTGGCTTCAGTTGCCCAGCAATTTCACGGTCTGCGGGTTGTAGCCGAAATACGCGCCGCCGCAGCCCGTATGGGCTTGTGCGGCGGCGGGCAAGCCGGTGGCGCGAACGGAGAGTTCTCCGCGCACACGGATCTCCCGGTAGCGCTCGGCTGCCACCGTCTCATCGGGCAGGAAGTACAGGCGCACGCGCAACAGGCCCTTGGCTGGATCAGTCTTGCTCGCCGCGCTGAAGGCCGGGACGTTCACCGTCGCTTCGCGCCAGGACCCAGGCTCTTCCAGCGTCTGCCAACGCACCCGCAAGGGCTGCTCCAGATCGAGCAGCACCGGGCTGCCGCCGCGCGCCGGATCGCAAGGCTGCCGCAACACGCTGCGCGTCGCGTACGAGCCCATGTCGTAGGCCTGGCCGTTGATCTCCACCCGGGCGATGGTCTGTGGCGTCAGGTTCTGCAGGCCGAATATCGCCAACCCGGGCATCCCGGCCGCCTCCATCCGGTCGTTGGTCGTGCCGGCGAAACGCGCAATGCCCGGCGCGACCTCGACGTGATCGGCATAGTGGTAATAGTGATAAACCACCAGCGCCGCCTCGTCCATCGAGGACGCTGAAGGCAGCTTGCCCAGGTCGGGATAGGGCAAACGGTTCAGCGGCACCGACGCGCCTGGCGTTCCGTCCTGGCTGGAATACACGTAGCGCTCCACGCCGTCCTTCAGGCGCGCACCTTCGTAGGGAAAGGCCTCGCTGGCCGCCGGCCCCTGGTTCGGATAGCGGCTGAAACGCGAAAACATGTATTGCTCCACCGACCCGGGCTCCAGGTACGGCGACGCGCCCGAAGACACGCTTCCGCCGCGCCTGTCCGTCCAGATGGTGCGCCCGCTCAGATTGACGTGCGCTTCCTCGATCGCGGGGTGCGACGCCCGGAAGCGGTCCCCCCTGCCCTGTTCGATGGAGTCGCTGACGGGCACGATGGCCAGCGCGAGCACGGTGGGCAGGAACATCAACGCATGGACGCGCCCGGGCACCTGGCCTTTATCGCGCACCATGTAGACGATCCAGCACAGTGCCAGCACCAGGGCCAGAGGCCCGCCGAACAACACGCCATAGCTCAGCAAAGCCTGCGCACCCCAGCCAAGGTTCGGGGTGGACACGAACACGATGCCCAGGAATGCCAGCAATCCCGCCAGCAGGAGGGAGACGATGATGCCAAACAGGTAGTGCCGGATTTGCTTCAAGTGCGCAGTCCTCGCCGGTTGCGGCATCGGCGCCATCCCGGTAGGCATGGCAGCCGACGATCTAGTCTGGCGGCAGGATAACGCTAATTCCAGTTCCTTTCCTGATCAGGAAGCGGGCTTGCAAGCTAGCGAGGCTTGATACCCGCCGCGGAAATCTCCTTGCCCCATACCTCATAGTCGTTTTTGATGCGCTGCTGCAGCTCAGCCGCAGTGGACGACTGTGGCTGCATCCCCATCGACTTCAGGCTCGCCGCGACTGATTCCTGGCCAACCGCTCGTTCCACCGAAGCCTGCAGGCGCTGAATGATCGGCGCGGGTACGCCTGCGGGCGCAACCACGCCATACCAGGAGTTAAGGCCAAATGGTATGCCGAGTTCCCGGAACGTCGGCGCATCGGGAAACATGCTGGCCCGCTCGGGAGATGTCACGGCCAGGATCCGGACAGCCCCCGCCTTCGCCTGCGCGGAGGCCAGCGCCCAGCCCCCAAACGTCGCGTCCAGATCGCCGCCCAACATGCCCATCAGCGCTTCGCTTGATCCCTTGTAGGCGACGTGCTGCATGCTGATGTCGGCATGCCGCTTCATGATCTCGCCGCTGATGTGTCCGGCGCTGCCATCCCCCCAGGAACCGAAATTCATCGTTCCCGGGTTGGCCCGGGCGCGCTGCACCAGCTCCGCATAGGAAGATATGGGAGACTTCGCGGGAACCATCAGCGCGTTGCCGGAAACCGAAATCAGCCCGATCCCTGCAATGTCCTTCAAGGGGTCGAAAAGCTTCTTCACCAGCAGGTGCGGCGACAACGACAAGGCCGCCTGATACGAAACGCCTATCGTGTAGCCATCCGGCTTGGAATTCGCCAGGGCGGCGATGCCTATCAATCCTCCCGCTCCCGCCTTGTTCTCCACGATGACGGGCTGTCGCAGATCGGCGCTCATCTGCTGGGCGACCAGTCTTGCCAGGGTGTCAGGCTCCCCGCCGGCGGGCGATGGGACGATCAACCTGATCGGTTTCGTGGGATAGGCCGCATTGCCCTGCGCCCATGCGGGTAACGTGACGCCGCAAAGTGACGCAAGAACTATCAGTCCTCTGATGTGCTTTTTCATGGTTTGTCTCAAAGATTGTTATGGGTGTACTGCATCTTCCAGAATCATGTCCGCCGCTTTCTCCCCGATGGCGATCGAGGGAGCATTGGTGTTTGCCGATGGCATGGTCGGCATGACCGAGGCATCCGCCACGCGCAGGCAGGAAACGCCCCGCACGCGCAAACGCTCATCCACGACAGATCCGGCATCGGTTCCCATGCGGCAAGAGCCTATGGGGTGATACGAGGTCTGGCCCAGCGAGCCGACATAGTCCAGCCAGGCTTCGTCCGAAGTGCAGTCAGGCCCCGGCCTCGTCTCCCGCACGACGAATTCCGACAGCGCCGGCTGAGCGGCCACCTGGCGCGCGAGCCTCAACGCGCCGAGCGTCGCGCGCACATCGTCGGGATGGTCGAGATAGTTGCCATGGATGACGGGAGACGCGTCGGGATCTTTCGAAGCAATGTGCACCGAGCCTCGCGACTGCGGCCGCAATGCGAAGGTGCCGATGGAGAATCCGGGAAAGTCGTCGAGCACCAGCGTGCCTGCGGTTCTGGCATCCACGCTGGAAAGATAGTGCAACTGCAGCTTGGCGTCGGGCTGCAGGAGACTTGGATCGGTACGGACCAAGGCGTGAGCGACGGCGCTCGCGCTGCTCATCAGCCCGTCTCCGCAGGCGGCCAGGCGCAGGGCCATCAGCGCTTTACGCCACGTGCTGGGCACGATCTGATTGAGAGTACGCGCGTTGCGGCATTCATAGGTCAGGCGCACATGAAGATGATCGCGCAGGCCCTCTCCCACGCTCGGCGCATGATGCTGGACGGGAATCCCCAATCCCGCCAGACGCTGCGAGTCACCTACGCCGGAAAGCTCCAGCAACTGCGGCGATTGCAGCGCGCCCGCCGACAGGATGACTTCCTTGGCGGCCATGAGACGGCCGCGCGCTCCGCCCTTGCTGTACTCGACGCCGCATGCGCGACTGCCTTCGAACAGAATCTTCTCCGCCGACGCGCCCGTAATCACGTGCAATACCCTCCCGCGCGGCAGCGAAGCGAGATACGCGTCGCGGGCGCTGACCCGGAGTCCCCGCCGGGTGTTCATCTGCAGGTAGCCGACGCCCTCGTAGTGCGAGCCGTTGTAGTCGGCGTTGGCCGGAATGCCAGCCTGCACGCAGGCGGCCACGAATGCATCCATGAGCGGCTGGCGCGGACCATATTCACTCACGACAACCGGCCCTTGTCGGCCGCGGCTGGCGGAATCTCCCGCCGGAAAACTCTCGACTCGCCGCAAGTAGGTCTTGAAGGACTGGTTGTCCCAGCCAGACAGGCCATACTCATCGCGCCAGCGGTCGTATTCCAGGGGATCGCCATGCACCCAGATCATGCCGTTGACGGTGGACGAGCCGCCCAGCACGCGTCCTCGCGGCCAATAGATCGGACGATGCTTGAGACGGGCTTCAGGTTGCGTGTAGAACTTCCTCACGACACGTTCGTCGCGGATCAGATAAGCGACCCCCGCGGGCACCCTGGTCCAGATGCTCCGGTCGGCCCGGCCGGCCTCCAGCAACACGACGCTGTGTTTGCCCGACCTGGCCAGTCCAGCCGCGACGGCGCAACCCGCCGACCCGCCGCCGATCACCACATAATCCACGATTTCGGGCGAGTTCATTGCGCCGTTCCCAGCGCGCGCATCAATCGCTGCGCTTCCATTCCCATACGCGCGAAACGTGCATCGCCTTGTTCCGGCTGCGCAATTTGCGGACCGAATCGAGCCGGGGTCGGTTCAATTTCAAGCTCGATCAGCGCGGGCGCCGGCGCGGCAAGCCATGTGCCTATGCCGGCACGGAACTCCTCGGCCAGCGTGAACCGGACTGCGCCCGCGTAGCCAGAGGCCAGCGCCGCTGCGCTGAAATCGATCCGTCCGTCTCCCGCCACCGCCAGGTTCGCGCCGCCATTGAACTGCACGCCATTGGCGAACACGAAATGGTAGAAATTCGACGGGCGCATGCCTGCCACTGTGGCAAGTACGCCCAGTTCCATCAGCAGGCTGGCATCACCGTCCAGAATGATGACTTTGCGCTCCGGAAAGGAGAGCGCCAAGCCCAGCCCGAGTCCGGCCGCGCCCCCCATCAACGGAACCGATGAAAGGCCGAAGACATGGTCGGGGGCAATCTGGTCCATGCTGTGCATGGCGGACATCGTGCTGATCACGATGGCGTCAGCCCTGGCTTCTTGAATGATCTTGCAAGCGTCTTGCGTCGAAATGCTCATGGCTAGTTCCAGGCTGTGTAGTGGCCGATCAATACTGCGACAGGCCCCGGCCGAGCGGCGCAGGAGTCGATTGCCGTGTCGATGTTCGGTAAATCTTGCGGACCGTCCAGGCGCCAATGGTCGATGCCCATGACGTCCAGGACGGGTTCCACCAGATTGACCACGCGGCGACGCGACTGGGCAGGGTCATTCCCCACATTGGAAAACTCCCTGCCGAATTGGCCGATCATCAGCAGCATGGGCAGGCCCGCGTCCAGGCCCAAGGCCCGCAGGCTGTTCAGGCAATTGAGCAAACCCTGGTTCTGGATCAGCACGGCGACTTTGTGTCCGCCGATATGCAGCCCCCCCGCGACGTGGATGGCCTGGTTCTCGTCCGAGCACCGGACGACCTGAAAGCGCGGCGTCCTGTCGATGAGGTCATGGACCGAGAGCTGGACGAAGTCCGGCACGGTCACGATTTTGTGAAAGCCGCGCGCGTCGAGCCGTTCGACGATGGCGGTGGCGGGTATGGAGGCTGGCATGGCGGTCACGGTGTCGTCTCATTTACGCAGTGATCCAAATTCTAGGAATCTGATCAATAATTCACCATTCATATAAATTGATTTATCGATACGAAAAACGGATCGAGAAAATAATGGAAAACGCTGATTCCAACCTGCTCAAACGCCTTAGGATCCGTCACCTGGAGCTGCTCGGCCATTTGCGGGAAGTTTCCACGGTGCACGCCGCCGCCGAGCGCATGCATCTCTCCCAGCCAGCCGTAACGCGCATGATCAAGGAGATTGAGGAGGTCTTCGGCGGCCCGCTCTTTGACCGCATGGCGCGCGGCATCGCCGCGAATCACATCGGCGCTGAACTGATGCGCCGTTCGGATGTCTTGATGGCGGGGTTGGGCGCGGCACAGGAAGAAGCTGCCATCATGAGATCCGGCGGGTCAGGCCTGATCCGGATCGGAACGTTCTCGGGATCCAACATGCTGCCCTCCGGCATCGTGGAACTGCGCCGACGCCTGCCCAGGCTGGCGGTGCAGATCCGCGAGTTCCAGATCGATCTTTTGATCGCGGAACTGCTGCGAGGAGAACTCGATTGCATCGTCGGCGCGCTAGCGCCGGACGAGTTCAACAATGAACGGCTGGACAGGCTGCAGATCCACCTGCTGGCCAGCGACCGCCTCAGCGTGGTGGCGACCCGGACCCACCCGCTTGCACGCCGCAAGAAAGTATCCTGGGCCCAGCTTGCCAACCAGGACTGGATCCTGCCGCCGCGCGGATCGCTGCTGCGACGCGCGGTCATAGCGGCCTGCCTGACCGAGGGAGTCACGCCCCCTCACCCCAGCATCGAATGTCTTTCCACGCTGACGGTGTTGACGTTTCTTCGTTTGGATCCAGGCAGCATCGGACCAATGCGGGAGCACCATGCATTGGAGGAAACCAGACTGAACAAGGAAATGGTCATTCTTGACGTAAGGCCCGGCGCCACCATGCCGCCATTGGCGTTGATTACGCGCAGCGACCCGGAAGCCATGCGTCATCCTGTCAAGGAATTGCTCGAGATCCTCAGGGGCCTGTCGTCGCCCCCCAAAGGGGCCATAGACTAATCTGGCCGCGACTGGAACACAGTCACGACTTCCAGCGCCCCCCAGGCTCGTCGCCTACTTGCCCTTGCGCAGCGACAGCGGCACACCCCAGATCGGGTCTTCCATGCCTTGCTTGCCCAAGGGCGTGATCTGCATCGGTGTCATCTTGGCCAGAAGCTGACGGTGTTCCGCGCTTACGTTCTCAAGCCGCTCGATGTACTTCTGCGTGAATTCCATGGGCGCTGGACGCGTGTAGACGGTCAGATCTTCAAGCGGGCATTCGATCATCTTCGGATCGACCGCGCGGCAGGCGGACTGCCGGTACTTGTAGCTCGGCGTCTTCAGGTGCATGCGCTGGCTCAGCACCAGTTGGCCGCCCTTGAGCGTGAAACTTGCCAGCGCCTGCTGCGGCGGGATGCGGGCCTGCACCTTGATCGCAGGGATATCGCGGGAATCGGTTTCTTCGCGGTAGCCGGCCGCACCGAGCTGCGTGGTCTCGCTGTATTGCTGCTCGCCCCAGCTCACGCAGGCGCCCGAAGCCATGTGCACGGCGGTGCAGACCGTGCGCGTCTTGGTCTCGGTGCCATAGGTAGCGTCGCGCCAGTTGGTTTCCCGGTAGAACTCGCGATAGAGCTCGGGCGACAGATAGGCGGTGCCGTTGGCGCCGCGGCCCGAACCCTCCTTGCCGCTCGCAGCGCCGACCTGGTCAAGCAAGGCATTCAGCTTGTAGTCGTCGCCACCGGTCAGCAGATATTTGCCCGGCGGCAGGATATGCACCTCGAACGCCTGGAACAGATAGGTCGTCTTCTTGTCCCGTTGCAGCGAGTTGGTCTGAAAGCCGCGGCTGAAAGTTATCCGCGGGTCCTTTTCGTACATCCAGATGACGCGCGAGGTCCATTTGGTCATTTCCAACGCGTCGCTCAGCGAACGATGCGGCATGATGTCGGCCACCAGCACCACGGCCATATCGTCCTTCAGCGCCGCGTCGATCAGGTCCAGCAGCTGCGCATAGCGCGGATCGTTTCTGGTGCCTTCGGCGCTTAGGAACGGATGAGGCGCGCAGCCCGACAGGGCCAGCGCGAGCGCCAGGGCGGACAGGGCAAGTCGCGGACGCGTCAGGGTCATGGATCAGTCCTTGGTATGAGCGGGATTGGTCGGTTGAGCGCGCATACTACTGGCTCGGGGCCAGATCGCAATCCTTGCATAGCGGCTGAAACACGCGCCGGCCGGCTCCGATCCGGCGCTCATGCGGACCCGCGCAAGCGCCCGGCCATGCATCGCAGCCGCCAGGCCAGTAACGGCGGGGGCCGCGGCCCCCCGTACTGCCGCGCCGCCTCGCATGGGCGCTCCGATCGCTGACACAAAAGGTTTGAAATTATTTGTTGCGATTGTTTCTCGTCTCGGCGACGCTAGGCGTCGTCCATCGCTATTCCGCCCGGAGACGCCCACCATGTCGCTCGCACTTTACGGCCATCCCTTCTCCTCCTACACGCAGAAGGTGCTGATCGCGCTGTACGAAAACGGCACTCCGTTCGAGTTCCGCTGCATCGGTCCCGACACGCCAGAGCACGCGGCCGAATGGCTGCGGCGCTGGCCCTTGCACAAGTTCCCGCTGCTGGAAGACGGCGGCCGCAACGTCGCCGAGACCAGCATCATCATCGAACATCTGCAGCTGGAGCATCCCGGACCGCAGCGCCTGCTGCCCGCCGATCCCAGGGCGGCGCTGCAGGTGCGCTTCCTGGACCGGTTCTTCGACCTGCACGTCATGAACTGGACGCAGCATGCGGTAGGCGGCGCGCTCTCGGGCGACGAGAACAAGCGGCGGGAAGCGCTGGCCCTGGCGGTGGAAAAGCTGGAAGTCGCCTATGCATGGCTCGAAACGCATCTGGCCGGCAAGACCTGGGCGGCTGGCGAGGACTTCACCCTGGCGGACTGCGCCGCCGCGCCCTCGCTCTTCTATGGCGACTGGACGCACCGTATCGCCGACGCCTATCCAACGTTGCGCGCCTATCGGGCTCGCCTGCTGGCGCGTCCTTCGTTCGCGCGGGCAGTGGAAGAAGCGCGGCCGTACCGGCCGCTGTTCCCGCTGGGCGCGCCGGACCGGGACTGAATCCGGCCCGGCTGGGCATCACTCGTTGCCGGCCGCCATGTCCCATACCTTCTGGGCGATGGGATTTTTCTGTTCCTCGATGATGTGCGCCATCAGGCCCACCGAACGGCCGATCATCGTCAGGGCCTTGCCCAGCTCGGGCGTCAGGCCCATGTCGAGCACGATGGCGCCCTTGGCCCCGGTGGCGTTCAGCGGAATCTTGCGGCCGGACTGGCGGGCGGCCGCCGCGGCCAGCTCCACCGCAAAGCGCGAATAATTGCCGTAATAGCCGCAGTCCCTGGCGATCTCGAACATCTTTTCGCAACGGGGATCGCCGTCCACGTGTATCGGGTGCCCCACGCCGGGAATCTTGCGCTTGGCCGCCTTGTTGGCCGCGACGCATTCCTCGGCATAGCGGCGCAGTTCCTCGTCCGTGTAGCTATCCTGCTTGGGCAGGGCGTCGCGCAGAAAGCGCGCGGCGTATTCGATCACACCCAGGAAGCGGCTGCCGGCGCCCAGCAATCCCGCCGCCAGGGCGCCTTGCATGGCCTCGGGCGCGCCGTGCAGGGTCAGTCGCGCCGACAAGGCGCTGGGCGTAAGGCCGTGGTCGGTCGCGCTCACCAGGAACAGGTTGAGCATGGTCTTGAGCTGGGGCGTGGGGAACTCGCCCAACAGCTCCAGGGCCAGCACGTCGATGAAATCGCGCTGGAACAGGTCCTGCACCAGATCATGGCCTCGCACCAGGATGGTATGGGCGTCGCCGCCTCCGATCTTGCTGTCGAACATCTTGAATCTCCGTATTTTTTTGTGCAGGGGCCGCCCTGATGGCGAACAGCCCCTGGACCTGCTTGCTATTCGATGACCGCGTCCAGGGCCACCACGCCCCGGCCCTCGTCCAACACCACCAGCGGGTTGACTTCCAGCGATTGCACGTTATCGCCCAGGGTGCTGAACAAGGCCGCGATGCGCTGCACGGCATCCACCAGGGCCGCCCTGTCGCGCGCCGGCAGGCCGCGATGGCTGGCCAGGCGGCGCGCGATGCGCGTCTGGTCCAGCGCGCGCTCGATCTGCTTGCGGCTGGCCGGCAGATGGCAGCGCGCCACGTCGGCCTCGACCTCCACCCACACGCCGCCCGCGCCCACGCTCAGCACCGGGCCGAAGACCTCGTCGCGATGCAGGCCCACCAGCATTTCCACGCCGTCGACCACCATCTCCGACACCAGCACGCCGCGGATGGCCGCGGCGGGCACCTGATGCCGAGCGGCGTTCGCGAGAATGTTCTCAAAGGCCTGGCGCACTTCGGCTTCATCGCGCAGCCCCAGCTGCACGCCGCCGACCTCGCTCTTGTGCAGCACGCCGTCGGCCACCAGTTTGAGCGCCACCGGGAAGCCGATGGCGCGCGCCGCCGCGGCCGCCTCTTGCGCCGTGGCTGCCTGGGATTCGCGGGGTGCGCGCACGCCGTACTGCGCCAGCAGCGCCTTGGCCTGCGCTTCGTTGCACGGTAGCGGCACGGCAGGCGTGGCAGCCGGCAAGCCCGCGGGCGGGGCGTCCTGGACCTCGTCTACCGTCTGGTCCGCGTACGCGCTAACGCGCTTGAGCGCCTGCATGGCGTTGCGCAGGCTGTAGACCGGCGCGAATCCTTCCTGGATAAGCAGGTCGTGCGCCGGCCCGCGGCGGCTGCTCATCCAGACTGGCACGAAGGCCTTGGCGCCGCCCTGTGCGACCGCCAGCATGTTGCGCACCAGTCCTTCGGTGCTGGCCGAATAATTGGAGGTGATGGGATAGAGCACGGCGTCCACGCCCGGGTCCGCGAACAGCGGCGCCAGGCAGCGCCGCGCCAGATCCGGATCGGTGAGCGCCTTGGTGGTCAGGTCCACGGGATTGGTCAGGGCCGCGTAGGCGGGCGCGTGCCGCGCCATCTCGACCACGGTTTCATCCGCCAGCACGGCCATGGCCAACCCGGCTTCGCCCACCTTGTCGGCCGACAGCACGCCCGCGCCGCCCGACGACGAGTACACGCAGATATTGCGCAGGCGGCGCACGCCCACGCGCGATATCAGGCTGGCGACGTCCAGCAGCTCGTCCAGGTCTTCCACGCGGATGACGCCGTACTGCGAGAACACCGCGTCGTTGACGGCGTCCTCGCCGGCCAGCGACGCGGTATGCGACTGCGCCGCCTTCTTGCCGAAATCCGAACGGCCGATCTTCAGCGCGATCAACGGCTTGCCCGCGCGGCGCGCGGCGGCGGCGGCCGCGATGAAACGCGGGCCGCTGCGTATGCCCTCCATCACGGTGCAGATCAAGTCGGTGCCTGGGTCACGCGCCAGCCAGTTGATGAAGTCCGCGCTGTCCAGGTCCAGTTCGTTACCGGTGGAGAACCAGCGCGAAAAACACACGCCGCGCTCGTTGCCCTGCATGAGCGAACGGCCCAGGCCGCCGCCCTGCGTCACCAGACCGATGCGCGAGAGCTTGCCGGTCCTGCCGTCGTTGCGGAATTCGGTGGAAAAAGTCAGGCCCAGGCGCGGCGCCAGCATGGTCATGCCCGCGCAGTTGGGACCGTACAGCCGCATGCCGCTGCGCTGCGCCAGCGCCAGCATCTCGGCCTCGACCGTGCGCCCCGCCTCGCCCAGTTCAGCGAAGCCGCCGGTGAACACGATGACGTAGCGCACGCCCTTGTCGGCGCAGGCGCGCAGCGTGGCGACGGCGGATTCGGCCGGCACCAGCAGTAGCGCCACGTCGATGCCTTGCGCCGGCACCGCATCCACGCTGGCGTGCAAGGGCTTGCCGAACAGCTCGCCGCCCTTGGGGTTGACCAGGTGCACCTCGCCGTCGAAATCCGAGTGCTCCAGCACATTGACCACGGTGGTGTGGCCCAGCGTGCCCGGCTTGCTGGAAGCGCCCACGATCATGACCGAGCGCGGCCGCGTCAGCTCCACCAGATCATCGAAGCGGACGTTGGGATCGAACTGGGAAGGACTGGCGCTCATGCGGCCTCCGGTCGGCATTTCATCAGGGTGGTCCATTCCGACTCCACCACGACCTCGCCGTTCTGGTTCTTCACCGTGCGCAGCATGGTCACGCGACCCGTGCCGGGGCGCTTCTGCGACAGCGTCTTCTCGCCTATGCTCAATTCGACATGGATGGTGTCGCCGATGAGCACCGGCTTGCGCCACACGCAGCGCAGCTCGGTCAGCGCCAGCCGGGTGCCGTCCATCAGACGGTACACAGGCATGCGGGTGGTCAGGCCCGAGGCAATCGCCAGGGTCAGCATGCCGTGCGCGGCGCGCTGACCGAAGGGATGGCTGGCGGCGAACACGGCATCCGTGTGCAGCGCGTTGTAGTCGCCCGATAGCCCGGCGAACTGCACTACATCCGCTTCGGTGACCGTGCGGCGCGGACTTTCCCAGGACTGCCCGGACGCCAGGTCCTCGAAGTACAGGCGGCGGCCCAGGTGTTCGTCCAGATCGAATGGCGTGCTCATGCGTAACGCCCTCCCGTCACGTGCACGGTCTCGCCCGTGGTGAAGCCGGCCAGGCGCGACGCCAGGAAGGCTACTGTCGCGGCCACGTCGGCCGGGTCGCCCAGGCGGCCGACCGGCGTGTTGGTCTTGGCGCGTTCGGTCAGCTCTTGGTAGTCGGGGCGCTGCTGCATGCGCGGGGTCGAAATGACGCCAGGGGCGACCGCGTTGGCGGTGATGCCGAACTTGCCGGACTCCAGCGCCAGCGAACGGGTGAAACCGATCAGTCCCGCCTTGGCGGCCGAGTAATTGGTCTGCCCCGGATTTCCCAGGTGGGCGCGCGAGGCAATGTTGACGACGCGGCCGAAGCGCTGCTCCATCATCAGCGGCAACACGGCGCGGGAGCAATGGAATGCCCCCTGCAACGTCACGTCCAGCACCGCGTGCCAGTCTTCTTCCGACATCTTGGTCAGGTAGCGGTCGCGCGCGAAGCCCGCGTTGTTGACCAGGATGTCCACCTTGTTCCAGCGCTCGACCGCCTGCTGCACGGCGCGGCCGACCTCGTCCTTGTTCGTCACGTCGGCGCGCACGCCCAGGACGTTTCCGCCCAAGGCAGACAATTCGGCGCAGGCGGATTCGATCGCCGCTTCATTGGCGTCGCACACCACCACGTTGCAGCCTTCCTGCACGAAGCGCCTGGCCATTGCCATGCCCAGCGTGCCCGCGCCGCCCGTGATGAAAGCGGTGCAACCATTCAGTTCCAGATCCATGATGCCATTCCATTCGAGTTTCAATGTTCCTGCCGCGCCGGGCCCGCCCGGGCCCGGCGTTCAATCGACCTGCAGCCGCGCCTGTTCCACCAGAGCCTGGGCGCCGGCCCGCTCCTTGGCCCAGAAGGCCGCGAAGGCTTCGGGCGTGCTGCCCACCAGCGGCGTGTAGATGCGCGCGAAGCGCTCCTGCACTTCGGGCATCTGCAGGGTGTCGCGCAAGGCCTTGGAGAACTTGTCGACGATGAGCTGCGGCGTGCCTGCCGGCATGACCACGGCCTGCCAGGTCGTCACCTTGAAGCCGGGCACGCCGGACTCGGCCACCGTGGGCACGTCGGGCATGTCGGCCACGCGCTGGTCGCCGCTGACGGCAAGCGCGCGCAGCGTGCCTTCCTTGATGAAGGGCGCGGTGGTCGAGCGGCTGTCCACCATGAAGGACAAACGCCCGGCGATCAGGTCCTGCAAGGCAGGCGCGCTGCCCTTGTAGGGCACGTGCGTCATGGGTGCGTTCAGGGCCAGCGACAACGCTGCGCCCGCCACGTGCATGGAACTGCCATGTCCGGCGGATCCATACGACAAACCCGCGTCGGGCTTCTTCGCCGCCTGCACCAAGTCCTGCATGGTCTGGAACGGCGAAGACTTCGGCACCACCACCACCAACGGCGAATCGGTCAATTGCGTGACCGGCACGAAGGCCTTGCCCGGATCGACCTGCACACCCTTGTAGAGATAGGTGTTGATGGCCAGCGGTCCGACGTTGGCCCACAGCGCCGTGTAGCCGTCGGGTTCGGCCGTGGCGACCGCCTGGTTGGCGATGTTGCCGTTGGCGCCGGGCTTGTAGATCGGCACCACGGGCTGCCCGAGCTTTTTCGACAGCTCGTCCTGCACCATCTTGAAAGCGATGTCCGAAGCGCCCCCGGGCGCGAAACCGATAACCATGCGGATGGGCCGGTCGGGCCATTCCGCGTGCGCGCCGGCCGCCAGCATGCAGGCGGCCAGGCCCGAGGCCAGCTTGACGATGAACTTCATGTTGTCTCCTGTGGGCGCCACGCTAGATCGTGGTGTCGTACTTGACGTTCTTGAGCTGGGTGTTTTCGTAGATGGCTTCCAGCCCGCGTTCCTTGCCGATGCCGGACTGCTTGTAGCCGCCGAACGGCGCGTCGAACGACGTCCGCAGGCCGGTGTTGATGGCCACGCTGCCCGACTGCAGGCTGCGGGCCATGCGCAGGGCGCGGCCGCCATCGCGCGTGTACAGCACCGCTGCCAGGCCGTAGCGCGTGTCGTTGGCGATGCGCAGGGCGTCGGCCTCGTCGCGAAAGCCGATCACGGATTGCACCGGGCCAAAGATCTCGTCCTGCGCGCTCTGCATGCGCGCATGCGAGTTCAGCAGCAGCGTGGGCGGCACGAAGTAGCCATTGGCGGTGTCGCCTTCGAGCTGCATCTTGCCGTGGCGCACCGGTTGCGCGCCCTCTTCCTGCGCCAGCGTCACGTACTTTTCGACGCGCTGCTTCTGGGCCGCGCTGACCAAGGGCCCCATCTCGGTGGCGGGGTCCGCGGGCGAGCCGATGCGCACGGCGTCCAGGCGCTGCTGCAGCAGGCCGAGGAATTCCTCGCGCACGGAATCCTGCACCAGCAGGCGCGTGCAGGCGATGCAGACCTGGCCGGAATTCTTGATGATGTCGCCCGCGGCCACGGCCGCGGCCTTGTCCAGCGGCGCATCTTCGAACACGATCAACGGCGATTTGCCGCCCAATTCCAGCGTGACTCGCTTCACGTCCGCGGCCGCGGCCGCCTGGATGCGCGCGCCGGTCACCGTGCCGCCCGTGAACGACACGCGCGACACCAGCGGATGCGTAACCAACTGCTGGCCCACCGTGCCGCCCGGGCCGTTGACCACGTTGATCACGCCAGGCGGAAAGCCGGCCTCCTCGAACAATCGCGCCAGCGCCATGGTGGACAGCGGCGTCACTTCCGAGGGCTTGAGAATGACCGTGTTGCCCGCGGCCAGCGCCGGACCGAGCTTGTTCACGGTCAGGGTCATCGGGTAATTCCACGGCATGATGAGCGCGCACACGCCCAGCGGCTCGCGTATCGTGAAATTGAGCACGTCGGCATTGCCCACCGGTATGGTCTCGCCGCGCAGGGCCGGGATGATGCCCGCGAAGTACTCCAGCGACGCCGGCATGCCCTTGAGCGAATCCAGCGAATGCGTGATGGGCTTGCCCACGTTCAGCGTTTCGATCCAAGCGAGCTTTTCGCGGTCGCGCTCGAACAACTCGGCCAGGCGCCGCAGCAGCTTGCCGCGCTGGGCCGGGGTGGTCTTGCGCCAGTGCGTTTCAAAGGCGCTGTGCGCGGCCTGCACTGCGGCATCGACGTCGGCGGCCGACGCCTCATGCACGCTCGCCAGCACCTGCGCCGTGGCCGGATTGCAGGTATCGAACGTGCGGCCTTCGGCGCCGGCGCGCCAGTTTTCCCCGATCAGCAGATCATAGGGGCGGGAATCAATGACATCCATGCGGGCGCTCCTTACGCGGCCATTTGCAGGTATAGGGATTGGATTTCTTCAGGCGCGAGCACGCGCGGATTGATGGGCATGGACGCGCTCAGCATGGCTTGGCTGGCCAACTGCGCGGCATCCTGCTCCGACAGCGCCAAGCCGGCAAAGCGCAGAGGGATGCCCGCCAGCCTCGCCAGCGACTCGACCGCCTCGATCAGGGCCAGGGCGTCCTGCTGTTCATCGCCCGTTGCGGCAATGCCCAGCGCGCGCGCGGCGTCGGCGTATGGCGCGGCCGCGGTCTGCGCCGTATGGCGCGCCACCACGCTGAAGATCGGACCCAGCACTTCCGCATGCGCCATGTGGACGCGCGACTCCAGCGGCGTGCACATGGCGTGCACGGCATCGACCTTGCTCATGCCGATGGCAAGCCCCGCCATATAGGCGCCCATCTGCATGTCGGCGCGCGCACGCAGGCTGTCCGGCGCGCGCAGCACGTCGGGCAGCGCCCGCATGCACAGGCGCAGGGCCTGCAAGGCCATGGCCTTGCCGACGGGAGAAGGATCGGTGTTGATCCAGGCGCCCAGCGCATGCAGCACGGCGTCGAAGCCGCCCTGCGCGGTGGGGCGCGACGGCAGGCTGAGCGTGAGTTCGGGTTGCAGCGCCACCAGGGACGGACGCGCGCGCAGGGAGCGGTACAGGCGCTTGCGCCCGTCGTCGCCCTGGATCAGCGCGGCCGAGCTGCTTTCGCTGCCTGTGCCCGAAGTCGTGGGCACGGCGATGAAGAGCGGGTCGGCGCCCTCGGCGGCAGAGTTCAGCCAGGCCTGTCCTCGCGGCGCCTGCAGTTCGTCGGCGTCGAAGCCACCCGCGAGGCAGGCGTAGACCGCCTTGGCCACGTCGATGGCGCTGCCCCCGCCCACGGCCAGCACGCTCGCGCAGCCCCGTTCGCGCGCCACGCGCAGCGCCGCCCGCACCTGATCCAGGGCGGGATTGGGCACCACGCCGTCATGGACATGCCATTGCAGTCCCGGCACGGCGGCAAGCGCCGCTTCGACGGCGGATCCCGCCGCGCCCCAGGTGCCGGCATCGGTCACCACCAGCGGCAGGCGCAGGCGTGCGCCCGCGGCCGCCAAGGTTCTGGCCAGGGCGTCCCCGCCCCAATGGCAAACGCCAGGCCAGGCCATCACGCCCTGGGCCTGTGGCGCACAATCCTGCTGACCGCTCATTCGTCCTCCTGATCTTGCATAATTTGCTATGCGAATTTATAATTCATTTAGTGAATTGATCATAAAAAAGGAGCTTGCCCATGTCAAGAGCCTCGACTCGCGCGTCCAAGAACGACGTCACCGAAGACTCCGCGGAACCCGACCGCCAGTTCGTCACCGCGCTGGCCCGCGGGCTGGACATCCTGCGCTGCTTCAGCGCCGAACGGCGCATGCTGGGCACGACGGAGCTGGCCCATCTGACCGGCCTGGCACAGCCCACGGTCTGGCGGCTGTGCCATACCCTGCAGAAGACCGGGTTCCTCGCCGCAGTGCCGGGCAAGGACAAGCTGCAGCTGGGCATCGCCGCCATCGCGCTGGGCGGCGCGGCGCTGGCGGGACAGGAAGCGCTGGACGTCATCCGGCCGATGCTGCAGGCGCTGGCCGACCGCTATCAGGTGGCGGTGGCGCTGGGACGGCGCGACGGCGACAGCATCGTCTACCTGCTGCGCTGCCAGGGGAATTCGCCTCTGCTGATGAATCTGCGCGTGGGTTCGCGCATCCCGCTGTTCCACAGCGCGATCGGCTGGGCCTACCTGGCCTGCTGCTCGCCCGAGGAACGCGAGGCCCTGCTGCAAGAAGCCCGCGCGTCCGGCAAGGCCGGCGACGCCGCGGAGCAGCAAGCCATCGCCGACGCCATCGCCCAATATCCGGAGCGCGGCTTCGTTTATCACGAGCGCCCCGCCTACCAGATCAACACGGTGGCCGCCGCCATCGAACTGCCTGCGGGCGAACGCTACGTGGTCAGTTGCGGCGGCCCGGCGGCGCTGCTGCCCCGTCAACTGATGCTGGACGAAGCCGGCCCCACGCTGCGGCAGCTGGCGCACGAACTGCAGCCCATCCTGCTGATGGGGAGGCACGTGTGAACCAGCCTCGCCCTCCGGCCATTCCGCAACGCTGGCCCACCCGCATCACCGAACTGATGGGCATACGCTGGCCGCTGCTGCTGGGCGGCATGATGTGGCTGTCGGATGCGCGGCTGGTGGCGGCCATGGTGCGCGCCGGCGGCATGGGCTTCATCACCGCGCGCAGCTCGCGCACGGACCAGGACTTCCGGCAGGCGCTGCGCGATTGCGGCGAACTGACGGGCGGCCTGCCGTTCGGCGTCAACCTCACGCTGTCGCGCCGCGCGGCCAACAATGAGTCCATGCTGACGCGGTTGCGCATCGCGCTCGACGAAGGCGTGCGCCTCTTCGAAACGGCGGGCCTGCCGCCCACGCCGCTGCTGCCCGCGCTGCGCGAGGCCGGCGCCATCGTCATCCACAAGTGCGCGCACGTGCGCCATGCCGTCGCCGCGCAGAACATGGGCGTGGACGCGGTGACGCTGGTCGGCATGGAAGAAGGCGGCCACCCCGGCAGCAACCAGCTGCCCACTTTCCTCAATGGCGCCTATGCCCTGGAACAGCTGCGCATTCCGCTGGCGCTGGGCGGCGGCATCGGCCACGGCCGGCAGATCGCCGCGGCGCTGGCCCTGGGCGCCGACGCGGTGGTGATGGGCAGCGTCTTCACGCCGGCGCAGGAAACCCCGGCGCACGCGGCATACAAGCAGCGCGTAATCGAAACCAGCGAGCACGGCACCCGCGCCGTGCTCGGCAGCCTGGGCGATACCTGGCGCATTCTCGACAACGAAAATGCCCGCAAGGTCGCCGCCTTGGAACAGGCCGGCGCAAACAGCTACACGGACTTCGGCGAACTGATCAGCGGCGAGCGCACTCAGGCCCTGGCCTACCAGGCGGGACAGCACGAAGAAGGCATGCTGTCCATGGGACCGGCGGTGGGCTTTGCCCGCAACATCGAACCCGTCGAAAGCATCGTCCGGCGGCTGCAGCAGGAATGCGTGCAGGCCAGCGCGCGCTTCATGCGCATGGTCGATTCCGCCTGACTTCCCGCCCGCGCCAACGGGCCGTTCCACATCCCTCGCATCCCTGCCCCGCCCTGCGCGCGGCAGGGATTTTTCATGCGCCTGCGCGGCCGGATCTAGCCACCGACCAAACAACCGTTATTGCGGCGCCCCGGCGGCCGCAGTATCATCAATTCATTAAACGAATTATTAATTCGCAATGCGAATAATGAAGCGGGTCACCCAAGAATCCGCCAGCGCAACGCAAGCGCGCTCAACCCAGAAAAACAGGAGACAGGAATGAAGTTCAGCAAGATGGTGGCGGCAGCCCTGCTGGCCGCGGGCTTCGCGGCGGCGGCCTCGGCCGCGGAATGGCCGGACAAGCCGATACGCGCGGTGATCGGATTTGCGCCGGGGGGACCTTCCGACATCGCGTTCAAGATGATGCAGGACGAGCTGAGCAAGAAGCTCGGTCAGCCCGTCATCCCGGAATACAAGCCCGGCGCAAACGGCAATCTCTCGCTGCTGGCCGCAGCCAGCGCGCCCGCCGACGGCTACACCATCCTCTGGACCAACGCGGCCACCATCGCCGTCAACCAGTACCTGTACAAGGACCTGAAGATCGACCCGGCCCAGGCCTTCGCGCCCGTCGCGCAACTGACCGATTCGCCGCTGGTGGTAGTGGTGCCCAAGGATTCGCCCTACCAGACCATGGCGGACCTGATCAAGGCGATCAAGGCGGACAAGCAGGCGACGATCACCTACGGATCGCCGGGCTACGGCAGTTCGGCGCACACCGCGGCGTCCTCGCTCGCGCTGGCCTTGGACACCAAGCTCACGCACGTGCCGTACAAGGGCAGCGCGCCCGCGCTGCAGGACCTGATCGCCGGACGGCTGACCTTCATGATCGACAGCCGTTCCAGTTCCCTGCCCTACATCAAGGACGGCATGCTGCGCCCCCTGGCGGTCAGCGGCGCCACCCGCGTCAAGGATCTGCCGGACCTGCCCACCATCGCCGAATCCGGCGTTCCGGGCTTCAAGGTCACCACCTGGCAGGCCGTGGTCGTCCCCGCCGGCACCCCCAAGCCCATCATCGACAAGCTGGCCCGGGCGCTGGAAGAGACCGCCGCCATGCCCATCGTGCAGGAACGCTTCGAACGCATCGCCACCCCGCTGGTCAGCAGTTCGCCCGAGGCGTTCGCCAAATTCTGGGCGGAGCACCGCGAGGCCACCCGCGACCTGGTGGAACGCGCCAACCTGAAGCTGGAGTGAACGCATGAGCAACATCGACCTGACGCCCGAGCAGCAGGAACTGCAGCACAGCATCCGCCGCTTCATGCTGGCGGAAGTGGCGCCCATCGTCGCGCAGCACGAAAAGTCGCGGACCTTTCCGTTTGAACTGATGCCCAAGCTGGCGGAACTCGGCTACCTGGGCGGCAACCTGCCGGAAGACCAGGGCGGGCACGGCATCGACATGCCCACCTGGGCCATGATGATGGAAGAGCTGGGCTACCACTGGCTATCGCTGCGCACCATCGTCAACATCACCAACGGCTCCATCAAGCGCCTGGCCGCCCACGGTTCGCCGGCGCAGAAAGAGCAGTACCTCAAGCCGCTCATGGCCGGCCGCCTCAAGGCCTGCACCGGCCTGACGGAGCCGAACACCGGTTCCAACATCGCCGGCATCCAGACGCGGGCCGACCTGGTCGGCGACGAGTGGGTGCTGAACGGCCGCAAGCTGTGGATCACCAACGGCTGCGACGCGGACTTCGCCATGGTGGTCGCGCGCACCTACAGCCCCACCTGCGAGGGCAAGTTGTCGACCTTCATCGTCGAACGCGCCCTGGCCAACTACGACGTGCGCAAGCTCGACACCATGGTCCTGCGCTGCACCGGCACGGCCGAACTGGGCTTTGCCGACGTGCGCATCCCAAGGGA
The DNA here is from genome assembly GCF_002192695.1 of Achromobacter xylosoxidans. GTDB lineage: Bacteria > Pseudomonadota > Gammaproteobacteria > Burkholderiales > Burkholderiaceae_B > Achromobacter > Achromobacter xylosoxidans_C. The sequence continues at coordinate 266,227 of NZ_MTLG01000110.1, read as the reverse complement.
AAACCTGGTCGGCGTGGAAGGCGCGGCGCTCGCCGGCACGCTCAAGGGCCTGGACGCCGCGCGCCTGAACATCGCCATGGGCGCCGTCGGCGCCGCGCAGGCGGCCTTGGACATGTCCATCGACTATGCCAAGCAGCGCGAGCAGTTCGGCCGCCCCATCGGCAGCTTCCAGCTGGTGCAGAAGCACATCGTCGACATGACGGTCCGCGTCGAAGCGGCGCGCGCCCTGGGCATGCGCGCGGCCCACGCGCTGGAAGCGGGCAAGGACGTGCGCCAAGCCTGCTCCATCGCCAAGCTCTACGCCACCGAGGCCGCCCACGAAGTGGCCAACATGGCGCTGCAAGTGCATGGCGGGCTGGGCTATTCGGAGGAGTATCCGATCGAGCGCATCTTCCGCGATACGCGCGGCGGCATGATTCCCGAAGGCACGACGGAGATCCAGACGCTGATCGCGGGGCGGGAAATCCTGGGGATGAACGCGATAGCCTAGGCTGTGCAAGCGAGACTGACGGCCGGTCGCCAACCCGGCCATCATCTCGCGCCTAGCGGCGAACCTCGAGGTACTGGCTCGGAGTCGTGCCCAGCACCCTACGGAATGCGGCGACGAACGCGCTGGCGCTTTCGTAGCCCAGATCCAACGCAACCCGGGTCACCGGCTGCCCTCTGCTCAAGCGCTCGATGGCCGCCAGCAAGCAAACCTGCTGTCGCCACTGCCCAAAGCTGACGCCCGTCTGCACGCGAAAGTTCCGGGTGAAAGATCGCCGGCTCATTCCGGCATCAGCTGCCATCACATCCAACCCTATTGCCGTCGATGGCGCATCAAACAGCTTTCGGCACACCCGGGCAAGGCGGGGATCGCTCGGCAATGGCGCATGCAGCGACAGCTGCGGCATCGACGCGATTTCGGCAACGAGCAGGTCCATCAGCATTCCGGCGCGCCCCTCGACGTCGTACATGGCGGGCAAATCAACCGACTCCTCGAGCAATTGCCTGAGCAGAACCGAAACACCATAAACGCTGCAATAGTCCGGCATCTGTCCGGCATTCACATCGTTCATGGAGAGGAAAACATTGAGCATCGTCACCTGTCCGCTCATGGTCATTTCATGCGCGATACCGGCGGGGATCCAGCATGCTCGCTGCGGCGGTACCAGCCAGCGCCCCGCGGACGTGGCTACGCTGATCGCGCCACGGGCGGCGAACGCGAACTGGCCGCGCCGATGCGCGTGCACCGGAAACGTAGAACCGGCCGCGAACTCATTCGCGGTCGCGACCACGTTTCTCGGAATGTCCTCGTAGGGGTCGACCAAGGTGTTTCGCATGGCCCAAATTCTATATTCTTTGACCCGGAACAGGCGGCGGGCCAGCGCAGCCGACTCTACGATAGTCCGCAAGCAGGGGGCGATGCGTACATGTCCAGCCAGGCCGGACATGCCCCCCCCAACACCTTGATTCACATAGGAATCGATATGACCAATACGTTCCACCGCGTGGGAACTGGCCCTCGCGCTGTCCTGGTCCTTCATGGCTGGTTCGGAGATGCCCGCTCGTTCGAGCCCATGGAACCGTGGCTATCCGGGAAAGATTTCAGTTACGTGTTCATGGACTATCGCGGCTACGGAAACAGGCTGTCAGCGCGCGGCACATACACCATGGACGAAATCGCCTCCGACGCGTTGGCGCTTGCCGACACGTTGGGCTTCCAAACCTTCAGCCTGATCGGCCACTCGATGGGCGGCATGGCGATGGAGCGCATCGCCATCCGCGCGCCCAGCCGAGTATGCGCATTGGTTGCCATCGCCCCGGTTCCCTGCGGCGGCATACGATACGCCCCGGAAACTCGGCGTCTATTCCAGGATGCAGGCAAGAACATCGATAGCCGCAGGGCGATCATAGACAGAAGCACTGGCGGCAGGGTCCCCGCATCCTGGGTCGAATGGAAGGCGGCCTACTCGGCATCACACTCCTCCACAGAGGCTTTCGCGGCCTACTTCCACGCTTGGGCCGATACGGATTTCCGCGCAGACATCTCTGGACAGCATCCTGTGAAGGTGCTCGTGGGTGAGCACGACCCCACATTCAACGCCGGGCTGATGGCTGACACCTACCTGCGTCACTATCCGCTCGCAACCGTCGAGGTGCTGAAAAACGCGGGCCACTACCCAATGAACGAGACGCCGCTCGCGCTGGTCGCCGCCATAGAGTCCTTCCTGCTCGATACAGTCAAGATGAGCTCTTGATCCGAAGCCTGCTCAGGCGCTCCGTTCATGATTGGTGATGAAGTCCGGCGGCAACGCCGGGCCCCACACATACAGCGAATCCTCCGGCGGATAATCCCCCGACGGCCACTTCTGCCCTTCGGCGATGAAGTCGATATCGTAGGAATACTCGGCGTAGCTGCCCCAGGGATCGCGCACATAGCGGAAGTAGTTCGAACCCAGCACGTGCCGTCCCACGCCCCAACCGTCCGCATACCCCGCCGCGCCCATCTGCTCCATGCCTTGCCCCACCGCATCGATGGACGGCACGCACCAACTGCTGTGATGCAGGCCCAGTCCATGCGACTTGGCCAGCGCGATCAGGTGGTGGTCGCTGCCGTGCGGACTGTGGATAAAGGCGATGGCATCGCCCGAGGTATCCGACACGCGCAGGCCAAGCGCATCGACGTAGAACCGCGTGGCCCGAACCACGTCGGCGCTGAACAGCAGGATGTGCGACAGGTACAGCGGCCGCACCTGCCGCACCTGGCTGCGCGCGGGCGCGCGGCCGGCGCCGCTGCTGGCCTGGGGCGGCTCTTGCGGCGCGGGGGCCGACGGTGAAGACTTGGCTGCAATCCGCAATTGCAGAGCCAGCCCGTCGGGCGCCTCAATCCAGAGCCCTGCGGGGTCGGCGCCCCGAGGCGCGTCGCGGCGGGCGATACCCAGGCGGTCCAGATGCACGGCGAACCGTTCCAGGTCGTCCGCGTGGATCCCCATGCTTACCCACAGCAGGCGCTTGCGCGCCCCCTGCAAGATGCGCGCCCAGCGATGCGGATGATCATGGGTGTACAAGGCCAGGCAGCCGTCCTCATCCCGCACGTCCAGGCCGAAGCTCGAATAAAAGCGCCTGGCCTCTTCGAGATCGGGAACGCTGAACACGAACTCGTCCACCGAGTGCACGGCGAGCGGCGCTGTCTGCGTATTCGATTGCATGTCTGTCTCCAAGAATCTTGTTCTGGTTCTGGCAGGCTGCCCTGCTCTCACTGCTCGACGGCGACCTTCTGCGCCAGGCCCTGGTACAGCGCCGTCTCCGTCTGGTAGAAGTCCCGCATGTCCGCCACCGTGTTCTGCGCCACCAGCTCCATGCCGGTGGAAACAACATACTCGCGAAACGCGGCGTCTTCCATGGCCTGGACGATCGCGCGGTTCAGGCTGGCAACGGTCGCGTCCGGCGTCTTGGCCGGCACCAGGAAGGCGATCCACGTGCCGTACACGAAGTCGCGCAGCTTTTCACTGGACGCGGACAGGGGCGGCACCTGCGGCAGTTTGGAACTGGGCGTGGCGCCCGTCGTGGCGTAGGCCCGTATGCGGCCGGACTCGATCAGGTCCAGCGTCGATCCGCCCAGCGGCAGGAAGCTCAGTTCTATCTGTCCGCCCATCAGGTCCTGCGTGACGGGCGGAACGCCTCGGTAGACGACGTGGTTGAGCTTGAACTGGCTTTGCCGCGCCCATTGTTCGCCCAATAGATGGATCATCGATCCCGGACCGATATGTCCGAAGTTCAGTCCCTTGTCCCCCTGGGCCTGCGCCAGCTGGGTCAGTTCGCCCAGGTTCTTGGCGGCAAGCGCGTTGCCGCCCGTCAGGATGTAAGGCAGCCGCGCCACCACCGCCACCGCGCGCAGGTTCTCCGCCCGGTACTTCACGTGCTGCATCGTGGCCGGAGTCAGGATGGGTTCGGTCTGCGAGGCGATCAACAGCATGCGCCCGTCCGCCGGCGCGTTCAGCACCCGTTGCGTGCCGATGGAGCCCCCCGCCCCGGGTTGGTTCTCGACGATGATGGTCCTGCCCAGCGCGGCCTGCAGCAGCGGCTGCAGCTTGCGTGCGACGCCGTCCGTGGGATTGCCCACCGGCTGCGGAACGACGATGGAGACGGGCGGCGCGTCGGCCTGGGCTTGCGCGTTCGCGCACGCCAGGATGCCGATCAGGAACTGCAGACTCGCGGCCACGCCGCTACGCAGTGCTTTCATTGCTGGCCTTTCTGGTTGGACTCGTTGGAAAGCCGAAGCCGCCGGGGATCAGGGATCCCCGCCACGGCCTCACTCAAGCTGAAGGCGCGACACCATGGGGCCGAACTGGGCGAACTGGCTTTTCAGCAACGCGCTCATCTGCTCGGGACTGGAGCCGCTGGCTTCTGCGCCCAGCTCGGCAAGGCGCTGGCGGATGGCGGGCTGCTGAACGGCCTTGGACACGGCCTGGCCGATGCGCGCCACGACGGCGTCGGGCGTCTGCGCCGGCGCGAGCAGGCCGTTCCATCCCTCGGTATCGATGCCGGTGAAACCCAATTCGCTGGCGGTGGGCGTGTCCGGCAGGGACGGCGAGCGTTGCGGCGAGGTGACCGCCAGCGCGGTCAAGGAGCCGGCCCGGATGTCGCTCAGCGACGAAGACAACTGGTCGCCGCCCATCTGGATGCGTCCCGCCAGCATTTCGCCCTTCAAGGGCGCCGCGCCTTTGAAAGGCACATGCGTCATGGATGCGCCCGTCTGTTCCTGGAACCACATGCCGAACACATGGATGTACGAACCGGGTCCCGTGGAGCCGTAGGCGTAATGGGTGGAAGGATTCTTTTTGAGCAGATCCGCGAATTCCTTCAGATTGCGGGCCGGCACCGAAGGCGTGGACGTGATGACCAGCGGCACGTTGGCCACCACGCTCACGCTGCGCAGGTCGGCCAAGGGATCGAAGTTGAGGCGCTTGGCGCCCTGCGCCACCAGCGCGGCCAGCGGATAGGAGATGTTGGCCATCAGCACGGTATAGCCGTCGGGCGCCGCCTTGGCGACGGCATCCGCGCCCAGCAGCCCGCCCACGCCCGGGCGATTCTCGACCACCACCGGCTGCCCCAGCTCCTGCGACATGGGCGTCGCGATCAGCCGCGCGATCAGGTCGGTGGTTCCTCCGGCGGCAAACGGCACCACGATCTTCACCGGCCTCGTCGGCCAATCCGCCGCGCTGGCCACCCCCAGGCCGGACGCCAGGCCCGCGGCCAACAACAGTCTGGCCCAACGGCGCCGGGCGGGGTTGCTCACGGATGACTTCACAAAAGCAGTTGCGATTCGCATGTCTGGAATTCCAAGAGGTAATCGTGGCCGTGCGCCCCGGCGCGCGGATGGCGCCGGGGCCGCTGAATGCGTGATGAAAGACCTAGGCGGACGGCGCCTCGTCGCGGATGCGATTGCGCAGCGTGCCGATGCGTTCGATGTCCACCTCGACCGTATCGCCGTCCTTCATGTAGAGCTTGGGCGTGCGGCCGAAGCCCACGCCCGCGGGCGTGCCGGAGAAAATGATGTCCCCGGCCTGCAAGGTGATGGCCTCGCTGACGGTCGAGATCACGGTGGCCACGTCGAACAGCATGTCGCGGGTATTGGACGACTGCATGGTCTCGCCATTGAGGCGGGTCTCGATCCGCAGCCCGCTGCCGCCTGCCGGCAGCTCGTCGGCCGTGACCACATAGGGCCCCCAGGTGCCCGTGCCGTCGAAGTTCTTGCCCACGGTCCACTGCGGCGACTTGAACTGGTATTCGCGCACCGAGATCTCATTGCCCACGGCGTAGCCGAACACGTGGTCCAGCGCCTGTTCCTTGGCGATCCTGCGCCCGCCCTTGCCCAGCACCACGACCATTTCGCCCTCGTAGTCCAGCGTATCGCTGATGGCCGGACGCTCCACCACGGCGTCATGCGCGCCCAGGCTGGTCGACACGCGCAGGAACAGCGTCGGGTAATCGGGCTGGTCGTACGGGCTTTCCTTGGTGTGGTCGGCGTAGTTCAGGCCGACGCACAGGATCTTGGGAGGTTCGATCGACGGCGACAGAAAGGTCGCGGTGGCCGGATCGATGAACTGCGTGGCCGCGGCGGCCAGACGCTCCAGGTCGGCCAGCGTCTTGCCCTGGCGCAGCAGCGTGCCCAGGTCGACGCCGGGCGCGGACAGCAGCGCCAGGCGGCCTTGCACGAGGGCGGCTGCGCGCGGCGCGCCGTCGATTTGTAGGGTGGCCAGTTTCACGTGATCTCCTGATGGGTGAGGGTTGAACGAAGAATATGTAATCCATAAAAATATATATATTCTGGTTTTCCCTGGATAACTTGAGCTTCATAGATAAAAACCTTATCGTTTCGCATGACTTCCGTTTCCACCCCATTCCGGACCGCGGCATCGGCCCTGGCCAATGACATCCGCGCAGACATCATCACGGGCAGCCTGCCGCCCGGGGCGCGCCTGCGCATCAAGGATCTCTGCGAACGCTACGACAGCGGGGCGATCCCGCTGCGGGAGGCGCTTTCGCGCCTGGCCACCAGCGGATTCGTGGTCGCGGAAGACCAGCGCGGTTTCCGCGTGGCCGACGTGTCGGCGGAAGAACTGCTGGACATCACCGAAACCCGCATCCATATCGAATGCGAAGCGCTGCGCCGCGCCATCGCGCGCGGCAGCCTGGACTGGGAAGAGCGGCTGGCCGGCGCGCACTACCGCCTGAGCCGCCTGCCGCTGCACGCTGCTGACGGCTCCGGGCTGTCGGCGGAATGGGAACAAGCGCATTCCGCTTTCCATTCGGCGTTGATCAGCGGCAGCGATTCAAAGTCGCTCATCGCCATTGCCGAGTTGCTGCGCGACCAAACTGCGCGTTACCGCTACCTGTCGGTGCAGCTGAATTCCGGAACCAAAGGCGCCCCCGCCTCGAAAAAGGGCAAGGAACGCAACGTCGCCGACGAACACCGCAAGCTGCTGGAAGCCGCGCTCGCCCGCGACGCTGATACCGCCGCCGAACTGCTGGCCCAGCACCTGCGCCAGACCACGCAGCTGGTGCTGGCGCAAATTCCCAGCCATTAGCAAGCGCCCCGCCTTGCGCCGGGCCGCCGATCTCCCAGTGAGCAGCCCCGATGCGCACGTCAAAATCACAACCTACCAAAAGTAAGTTACTATCGGTAGGTTAATAATTTTGATGGAGTGTAGACGCCATGCACGCGCTAATCGTTGTTGCACATCCCGATCCTGCGTCGCTGACCCACGCGGTGGCGCGACAGGTCGCGCAAGGCATTTCCGCTGCCGACGGCGGACACACGTTTGAAGTCGCCGACCTGGCCGCGGAAGGCTTCGACCCGAGGTTCACCCAGCCAGACACCGCGCTGGCCATGGGCAAGGGAGAACCGCTCCCGGAAGTCGCCGCGGAACATGCGCGGCTTGAACGCGCGGATGCGCTGGTGCTGGTCTACCCGGTGTACTGGTGGTCCTTCCCGGGCCTGCTCAAGGGCTGGATCGACCGCGTGTTCACGCAAGGCTGGGCCTACGAAGACGCCGACGGCAAGCTGGTCAAGAAGCTGCAGCACCTGGACGTGCATCTGGTCGCGCTAGGCGGCGCCAACCAGCGCACCTATGCGCGGCACGGCTATTTCGGCGCCATGAAGACGCAAATCGACCACGGCATCTTCGGCTACTGCGGCGCCAACGTCGTCACCTCGGAATTGCTGCTGCCCTCCGACGCGGGCTTTCCCGCCGCGCATCTCGACGCCGCCCGGACCATAGGCCAGAAGATTTTCTCCTCGCGTGCTGTAATCCGCGAGGAGGAAGCCCAACCATCATGACCGCCAAGATGCCAAACCCCGCCAAAACCATCCCGCAGCGCCGCCTGTCGCGCGACGAACGCCAGCGCCAACTGCTGGACGTCGCCTGGAAGCTGATCAGCGACGAAGGCACGGACGCCCTGACGCTGGGACGGCTGGCCGCGGAGGCCGGCATCACCAAACCCGTGGCCTACGACCACTTCGGCACGCGCAACGGCCTGCTGGTGGCGCTGTACCAGGACTTCGACGTCCGCCAGACCGCGCTCATCGACGCCGCGATCGCCGCCAGCAAGCCGGTCTTGAAGGAAAAAGCCCTGGTCATCGCGGCGGGCTATGTCGAATGCGTCATGACCCAGGGACGCGAGATTCCCGGCTTGCTGGCCGCGCTGGGCGGCTCGCCGGAACTGGCTGCGGTCAAGCATCAGTACCAGCTGGCCTTCATCAAGAAATGCCAGGCCATACTTGCGCCCTATGCCGGGCCCGCGGGCATTGCGCCGGCCGGCATGTGGGCGATGCTGGGCGCGGCTGATGGCCTGGCGCACGCGGCCGTGGCCCAGGACATCAGCGTGGATCAGGCCCGCGACGAGCTGATGGATACCATCTTGGCGATGGTCAAGCGCAGCAAGTAATTCAGCGCAGCGGCATCGCCACCGGACGCAGCGGCGCCGCGTCACCGCCGCGGATCTTCAACGGCCCGCCGATGAAGGCGAATTCATAGACCTGGTCGCGCGACAGTTCGTCCAGCGCCGCCAGCTCGATGATGGGCACGCCCTTTTGCGCCAGCAGATAGGTGTGCAGCGGCACATAGTCGTCGGACACCTCCGACGGGAAGGTCTCGAAACTGAGGTTGTCCGCCCCCAGGATCATGGCGCCGCCCTCCTCGACCAGATAACGCGCCGCGTCCAGGCCCATGCCCGGCGGCTTGGCCATGTAGGCCGCCGGATCGTTGTACAGCTTCATGCGGCCGGTGCGGATCAGGACGATATCGCCCTCGCGCAGTTCGGTCTTCTGGCGCGCCAGCGCCGCTTTCAGATCCTGCCGGGTAATGCGGTACTGGTCAGGCAGCATGTCCACGCCCTTGAGCGCGGCGACGTCGATCAAGACCCCGCGCGCCACCAAGGGCGGGAATTTCTCGATGCCCGTGCGTTTCCAGCCGCGGTCGCCCAGATGCTCATCGGCACGGAAGCCGTTCCAGATCTTGCCGTGGATGCCGAAATGGTTGAGCGCGTCGATGTGCGTGCCGGTGTGGCTGTACATCGAGAACGCCGTGCCGGTGTAGCTGCGCATGGCGTTCATATCCTTGCCCACGCCCATGGGGTCGTCGACCTCGGTGCCGCGCGGCGTGTGCGTCATCCAGAACTGGTAGTGGGGATCGCCCGCGTCCTGCCAGCTGGGCATGCCCACGTAGTATTCCGTGGCCAGGTCGTAGACCTTGCCGCCGGCCACCCGCGACATGACCGCGGCGCGCGATTCGGGCGTGATCAGGTTGAGGCGGCCGATCTCATCGTCGGGGCCCCAGGGGCTCACGCCCACCTCCTGTCCGGAAGCAGGCGCCTGGGCCGGCGCGCCGTGCGCGAGCGCATTGAAGCTGAGAGCTGCGCCCAGCGCCAGGCCGAGCAATTTTTGGGTGTAGCGGATAGTCATGATGCACCTTGTGCGTATGGCTTCCGTCTTGCGGACGGAAAAATTGGAAAGAAGGAAAAGCGTGGCGGGCGCCGCCGATGCACGGCGGTCAAGCCCCAGCCGGCGCCGGCATCAGCGCCAGCAGGCTGTCCCGCAGATCGGCCGTGGACATGGTGCGCAGACGCGCACGGTGCGGCCCGGCGATCAGCGTGGGAATGGAGTCGATGGCCAGCCGCGCGGCGGCGGCACGGTCGGCCTGCACGCGCTGCAAGGCCTCTTCGCCCTGCATGAGAGCGGCGAATTCGCTCCGGTCATGGCCCAGCCCGGCGGCGATATCCAACAGCACGGCGCGATCGCCGACGTTGCGGTGCTCGCTCAAATGGGCATGCTGTATCGCGTCGAACATATCCCAATGGCCCGCGTCGCCGGCCAGCAGATGCGCGGCCTGGCAAGCCAGCGCTCCGGCCATCCCGCTGGGATAGTCGAATGATTCGGCGCGCATGCCCTCGACGTCGATGCGCGGCTGGTCCTCATGGCGGGCGCAGGCTTCCCAATGGCCCAGGATCACCTGCTTGGCGCGCGGCATCGAGCCGAACACCTGGCACATCTGTTCAGGCGATTCCTGCAGCACGAAGCTGCGCTGGCGCACGGCAATGCCCAGCTCGGCAGCCACCTGGCGCAGGCGGGGAGACATGACATAGCACCAGCCGCAAACCACGTCATGGAAGAAATCCACGGTGAACGGCGCGGCGGGTGCGTGATCGGGTACAGAAGTCATGATGGCGTCCATCTCGTTTCAATGGACGCCAGATTAATGACGGGCCGGCACGGGAGTAAGGTGTCCGCCGGCAGGACTTTATTAGCTGCGCGTCAACAATCGCCGCGCATGGCCGCCGGCAGATGTTCCGCCATGAAATCCACGAAGGCCTTGACCTTGGGCTGCAGGTGGCGGCTGGTCGGATAGACCGCGTAGACGTGGCGCGGTGGCGCTGGCAGCTGCGGCAGCACGCGCGCGAGCCTGCCGCTGGCGATGGCGGGCGCGGCCAGGAACGACGGCAAGGCGCCTATGCCCAGCCCCTCTTCCAGCAGGTCCCGCAGCATCAGGCTGTTGTTGACCTGCACCAGCGCGGGTCCGGCCAGCGGATCCGCCTGCTGGCCGGCATCCTCGTGCGCAACGGCGCCAGGGCTTTCGGCCAAGGTATAGCTGAGGATGTCATGCCCCCGCAGCGCGTCGACGCTTTCCGGACGGCCGCGGCTGTCGAGGTAGGAAGGCGCCGCGCACAGCACCTGCGTCAGCGACGCCAGCCGGCGCGCAATCAGTGAAGAATCGTCGAGCTGCGCGCGCAGCCGTATCGACACGTCAAACCCTTGCCCTACCGCATCGACCATCCGGTCTTCCATCGCCAGGTCCAGCCGCAGTTCGGGATACTGGCGCACAAAGCGCGCCAGCAGCGGCGACAGCACGCTCAGGGCGAATGAGACCGGCGCGTTCACGCGCAGCCTTCCCGACACCAGGCGGGATTCGCGCTTGACCGATTTTTCCAGGGCGTCCAGTTCGTCGAGCAGCCGGCAGCATTCGGCGTAGTAGGCCGCGCCCGTGTCGGTCAGGCTCATCTTGCGCGTGGTGCGCTGGATCAGCACCGCGCCCAGGTGGGCCTCCAGGGCGCGCAGCTGCTTGCTGAGGCCGGCGGACGACATATCCAGGTCCTCCGCCGCCTTGGCCAGGCTGCCGAGTTCCACGATGCGCCGGAAGGCGCGCATGTAGTTGAAGGTATCCACCTGCGCTTAACCGCCGTTCGGCCGGGCCGCCTCGACCAGGTTGTCGCGCAGCGCGACCACCTGCTCCCTCAACGATGCGAACTGATCGCCCGTAAGCCCGCAAGCATCGCTCAGGTTGATGCTGGCGGTCTTCTCGCGCAAGCGCCGCCCTTCGTCGGTCACGCGCACCCGCACCAGCCGCTCATCCACCGAGTCGCGCACGCGTTCCAGATAGCCCATGCCCTCTAGCTTCTTGAGGATCGGCGTAAGGGTGTTGGACTCGAGAAAGAGCTTCTCGCCCAGGCTGCTGACCGTCTGATCGTCCTCTTCGAAGAGGGCAATCATGGTCACGTACTGCGTGTAGGTGAGTCCGAGCGCGTCGAGGATGGGGCGGTACACGCGGCCGAACGCCAGGTTGGTTGAATAAACCGCGAAGCAGAGGAATTCCGCCAGCTTTCTCTGGGACGGATCGTTTGGGGTCTTGGGCTTCATCGTTACCTCAATATCTGGTCTGCCTGATGGCGCCACTTTACATCGCATGCGATGCAGTCGCAAACGATTTGATACGATTTTCCGCCCGCGAGCTATTGACGCCGGCATGCGCGCTCCTTACCATGCGCTTCAATCGTATTCGATTTAATCGAATGCGATTTAAATTCCACCCTTCAAGGAGCACACCATGCCCGCCCGAATCCAGAAAGTCCTCTTGACCGGCAAGACCCATACGACCCTCTCCCGCAACTACGCCTCCCAGGGCGGCGAAGAGCGGCTCGATATCCGCCTTTCGACCCCCAACGACCCGGGGCTGGTCCAGGCGTTCGAGGACATCCAGCCGCATCCGACCGCCGAACAGCTTTTCGCCGGCGCCTGGTCCGCCTGCTACACCAGCGCGCTGGACGTCATCGCCAAACAGATGAAGGTGCAACTGCCGAACGATCGCGCGGTGGACGTGGAAGTGGATCTGGGCATGTCCGGCAACGCCTACCTGCTCCAAGCCCGCTTCAACGTGTTCCTGCCCGGACTGGACCAGGCGCTGGCCGAACAGATCGCCCATGCGGCCGACGAGATCTGCCCTTACTCGAAGGCCACGCGCGGCAACATCGACGTGACCCTGAACGTCCATGCGGCCTGAAGGGGAACCGACGTGCGCAAGCTCCTGCTCGTGCTCATCCTTTTTGCCGGCGGGCTGGCGCACGAGCTGCGCAACCCGCTGAGCTGCCAGACCATCACGGCGCGCAACGACAGCGGCGCGCGCCGGCAAAAGCGAGAGCCCTGACTCTCGCGCCCTCTTTCCCTTGCATAGCGGTGCATACCCATGCTGATCATTCTTGTGGCCTTTCTTGGCGGCGTGCTCACCATCGTGAGCCCCTGCATCCTGCCCATCCTGCCCTTCGTTTTCGCACGCGGATCAGGTTCATTCCGCACCCATGCCTTGCCGATGCTCGCGAGCATGGCCATTGCTTTCGCGGCGGTCGCCAGCCTGGCGGCCTTCGGCGGAGCCTGGGTCGTAACGCTCAACGAGGGCGCGCGCTACGCCGCGATGGGACTGCTGGCGCTTTTCGGACTCGCGCTGCTGCTGCCCGCCGTGGGCGACCGGATGAGCCGGCCGCTGGTTGCCCTGGGCAACCGCCTGGCCGGCGCGGCTCCCGGCTCGCCGCGCACGGCCGGGCTGCTGTCCATCGGGCTGGGCTTGGGCACCGGCCTGCTGTGGGCGCCGTGCGCCGGCCCCGTCCTGGGATTGCTGCTCACCAGCGCGGCGCTCAACGGCGCGAACATCCAGACTTCCTTGCTGCTACTGTCATTCGCCTGCGGCGCAGCAGTGGCGCTGGCCGCGGCGCTCTGGCTCGGACGCGGCATGGCCGCGGCGTTGCGCCGCTTCCTGCCTGCGGCCCAGGGCCTGCGCAGGGTGGCCGGCGCCGCGGTCATGGCCGCGGTTGCCGTGTCCGCGCTCGGATGGAACCCGGCGCTCCTCTCCAGCGCCTCCGCTTCGGGCGCCGCGCGGCTGGAGCAACAATTGGTCGAACAGGTACGCCCGAGTAATCCGGCCAAGACGTCCGCAGCCGCGAACGGTCCGCTGGCATCGCTGCAGGATGCCAACGACTGGCTGAATTCGGAACCGTTGGGCGCCGCCGATCTTGATGGCAAGGTCGTGCTGGTCGACTTCTGGACCTATTCCTGCATCAACTGCCTGCGCACGCTCCCCTATCTGAAGGCCTGGCACGACAAGTACAAGGTTGCCGGACTGGAAGTGATAGGCGTGCACTCGCCCGAATTCGCTTTCGAGAAGAGCGCCTCCAATGTGCGCCGGGCAGTCGCGGATCAGGGCATCCAGTACCCCGTCGCCCTGGACAACGGCTTCCGGATTTGGCGCGCGTTCCGCAATCAGTCCTGGCCCGCCTTCTATCTGCTCGATGGCCAGGGCCGCGTGCGGTACACGGTCGCGGGCGAGCACGATTACGAGCAGACCGAGCGCATGATCCAGCGCCTGCTTGCGGAAGCGGGCCAGACGCTGCCCGACCCCGCTATCGCCCGGCCTGCGGCGCGCGGCGTGGAGGCGCCCCCGCAATGGTCGACGCTGCGTTCGGGCGAAAGCTACCTGGGCTACGGCAAGGCCACGAGCTACGCGCCGGGCGGGACCCGGATCAGGCAGGACCGGGACGCGGACTACGTCCCCGCAACCGGACTGGGCGCCAACCAATGGACGCTGGCCGGATCATGGCGGCTGGAGCCGGAACTTGCGGTGGCCACAGGCGCCAACGGCCGCGTCATCCAACGCTTTCACGCGCGCGACCTGCACATGGTGCTGGGGACTGCGGCGGGCGGCCGGCCGGTGCGATTCCGCGTCACGCTGGACGGCCAGCCGCCGCTGGCCGACCACGGAGCCGACATCGATGAGCAGGGAGAGGGGGTCATCGATGGGCACAAGCTCTATCAGCTGGTGCGGCAACAGTCGCCGGACCGGGACCGGGTCTTCCAGATCGAGTTCCTGGAGCCGGGCGCGCAAGCCTATGCCTTTACTTTCGGCTGATGGCGATCTGGGGCTGCTTTGGAATGACCGGCAGCAACTCTTTGAACGTGTCCAGGAATGCCTGGGCGCGCGCGGAGACCACGCGCGTCTGAGAGAGCGCATACAGAGTCGTGGGAGGCAGCTCCCACTCCGGCAGCACGCGCTCCAGCGTGCGCCGCGTGGCGCCATGGTCCAGCAGCAAGTCGCAAGGCATCCACGCGATGCCCCCGCCGGCCATCGCCAACTGCACGTTTAGCAAGGCGCTCTCGGTCACCACCGTCGAGGAAACCGGAATGCGGCAAGTCTCGCTGTTTCGGCGTAATTCCCAGTCTGTCTCGGTCGCGACGGCAAGCAATTCATGGTTATGCAAATCCGCCGGGACCCTCGGTCGCCCAGCGCCGTTCAGGTAGGCGCGCGACGCGATCAGGACGCGCCTGAGCTCCAGCACCGGACGCTGGATGAGCAAGGAATCACGCTGAGGACCGCCTCGGATCAACAGTTCAAAAGGCGTCGGATTGTGGCCCGTCTCCCCTCCCCCCACCACGATGTCGAGCCTGACCTTCGGATAGTCCCGGCGCATGGCCGCAACCAGGGCCGGCAGCAACGCCGTGAGGCTGGAAGGAATGGACACGCGCAGCGTTCCTTCGGGCCGGCCGACATACGATTGAATTACCTCGTGCGCATTGAGCGCGGCCTCGACGTGGCCGACGCATTCCTCGAAATAGCGGACGCCGGCCGTCGTGGTGGACACCTTGCGCGTCGTGCGTACCAATAGCTGAGCGCCAAGCTGGCTTTCCAATATCGACAGCCGCCTCGACACCGTGGAAACGGGCATGTCCAGCATCGCAGCGGCGGATGTGAATCCGCCGTGCTTGACCACTTCCACGAAGATGAGAATGTCCTGCAGGGATATTCCGCGATTTTCCATGAGCGTCCTCGGCAGCTCCTGATTCGAACACCCCGACGCGCTTCCCTTGGCCGATCCCGCTTGCCTTATGCCGCAGCTATTTGCGCCCGCTGTCACGCTGCAGGCCGGATAAGCCAATTATGGAAGCGCGTCGGTCCGATGTGCGCGTGGGCGCCTGCGACCAGCGAACGGTCGTCCAACTCGCTGCCGTAGTAGCGCGCGTGCACGTCGGCGACCACGGTGCGGGCGTCGCCGCGCGCGGCCAGGAACTTGCGCCCCAGCTCGTCGAGAGGAAAGCGGTCCGGCCCTCCCACCTCGACCATACCGTTCACCGGGGTCGCGACGACCAAGTCGGCCAGCACCGCCGAGACATCGTCGGCCGCGATGGGCTGGATCAGGGCGGGAGATAGCCGGACCATGCCGCCTTGCGCGCCCGCGCTCACGATGCCCTCGACGAACTGGAAGAACTGGGTTGCGCGCAGAATGGTGTAGGGAATTTTCGACTCCCGGATCAGCTTTTCCTGGGCCACCTTGGCGCGCATGTAGCCGCTGTCCGGCAATCGCTCGGCGCCGACCACGGATAGCGCCAGGTAATGCTCCACGCCAGCCCGGGTTGCCGCCGCCAACAGATTGCGCCCCGCGGTCTCGAAGAACGCCATGACCGCCTGATCCTCGAACGACGGGGAATTGGACACGTCCAGCACTGCTTGCGCCCCGACCAGGGCCTCGGCCAATCCCGCGCCGGTCAAGGTGTCCACGCCCGTCCTGGGCGATGCCGCGATGGTTTCATGACCGTTAGCGCGCAGCCGCTGGACCACATTCGACCCGATCAGGCCGGTACCGCCGATAACCACGATTTTCATGTTCCGCTCCTTGCTTGATTGCCGTCCCGCCGCGTATCTCGACCGGGTGCTTGCAGTATGCTTGGCACCCGGGCGGAAGGCTTTGCGGCCGCCTTGTTTTTCCCTTGGATTTGGCTTGCGCATTCGTCCAGCCGACCGCCCTGAGGCCAGGCGCACAAGAACGGCACAAGGAGTACGGAATGCAATTCTCTTTTGACAACTGCGTGCTGGACCTGGACCGGCGGGAACTGCTGCGCGCGTCCAGCGCCGTTGCCACGGCGCCCAAGGTTTTCGACGTGCTCGCGTATCTGATGGAGCACCGCGACCGCGTCGTCAGCCGCGACGACCTGGTCAACGCCGTTTGGCAGGGCCGGATCGTGTCGGAGTCGACCTTGGCCACCCACATCAACGCGGTGCGCAAGGCAGTGGGCGACGACGGGCAACAACAGCGCGTGATTCGAACCGTCGCCCGCAAGGGCTTCCGCTTCGTCGCCACAGTGACAAGCGCACAAGCGCCGCAGACCGCAAGCCTTACGACGGCATCTGCCTCCGCGAGTCCATCGGTAATGCACGCCGCGCCTGCGGAAGCTTCCGCGCCGGCGGTTCTCGCCAAGCCCTCCATCGCCGTGCTGCCGTTCGTCAATCTCAGCGGCGACCCGGAACAAGACTATCTGTCGGATGGCGTGATCGAGGACATCATCTCGGCCTTGTCCCAATACCGCTGGCTTTTCGTCGTCGCCAGGAACTCGAGCTTCGCCTACAAGGGCCACAGCGTGGACGCCAAACAGGTGGGCCGCGAACTGGGCGTGCGCTATGTGCTGGAAGGCAGCTGGCGCAAGTCGGCAAACCGCGTGCGCACCTCGGCGCAACTGATCGACGCGACAACGGGAATACTGCATTGGGCAGGCCGCTTCGAAGGCGTGCTGGGAGACATCTTCGAATTGCAGGACCAGATCACCGAGAGCGTAGTGGGCGCCATCGCGCCCCAGCTGGAGCGGGCCGAGATCGACCGCGCCCAGCGCAAGCCTACCGGCAACCTGGATGCCTACGACTACTACCTGCGCGGCATGACCAAGCTGCACCAGGGCACCCGCGAATCCGTAGACCAGGCGCTGCAACTCTTCCATACCGCTATCGCGACCGATCCGGATTACGCGTCGGCGTATGCCATGGCGGCATGGTGCCACTGCTGGCGCAGGGTCAACAACTGGATGACGGACGTCGGGAAGGAGACCGCGGAGGGTATACGCCTGGGTCGCAAGGCCGTCGATCTGGGGTCGGACGACGCGGTTGCGCTGACTCGGGGCGGCCACGCGCTGGGCCAGTTGGGCGGGGACACCTCAGGCGCCATCGCGCTGCTCGACAAGGCGCTCGGGCTCAATCCGAATCTGGCCGCGGCATGGTTCCTGGGTGCGTTTCTCAGACTTTGGCGGGGAGAACTCGAGGACGCCGTGGAATTCTTGAAGCATGCAATGCGGCTCAGTCCCCGTGACCCGGAGCTGTACCGCATGCAAGCAGGCATGGCCACCGCGCATCTCTTCCTGAAGGACTTCGACGCAGCGGCGTCATGGGCGGAGAAGGCCTACCAGAACCTGCCGAGCTTCCAGATGGCGGTTGCGATCGGTGCGGCCAGCCACGCGTTGGCCGGACGGACGACGGACGCGCAACGCGGGCTGCAGAACCTGCGCCAGCTCAATCCCAGCCTGCGTCTTTCCACGCTTGCGGAATGGGTGCCCATCTGCGCGCCGCAGCATCTGGCGACGTTGACGGAAGGCCTGCGCGCGGCGGGCCTGCCGCAGTAGCGGCGGGCGCCCGCCCCGACCTCATCAGTCATCGACGCGGATTTCGGGCGTGACCGACATGCCCACCTTCAGTTTCGCGGCCGCGGGCTGATCCGCGTTGATGCGGATCCGTACCGGCAGCCGCTGGACGATCTTGGTGAAATTGCCGGTGGCATTATGCGGCGCGACCGCGGAATAGCTGACCCCGCTGGCCGGCCCCAGGCTCTCCACTTTTCCAGTCAGGGTTTCGCCCGCCAAGGCGTCCACCGCGATATCCACCGTCTGCCCCGGCCGCACGCGCGCCAGCTGCGTTTCCCGGAAGTTGGCCGAGACATAGACGGCGTCCAGCGGGACCACCGCGAGCAAAGGCTTGCCGACGTTGACGAATGCGCCGACGCGTACCGATTTCTGCCCCACGGTGCCGTCCACCGGCGCGGTGATGCGGGTGTACGACAACTTGAGTTCCTCCGCGGCCTGCACCGCCTGCGCCTGGGCAAATGCGGCGCGGGCCTTTTCGAGGTCTGCCGCCAGGACATCCACCTGTTGGCGAGCGGCAAGCAGGCTGGCCTGGGCCTTTTCCAGGCTGGCCAGTTGAACGCTGGCCTGCATTTCGGCTTGCTGCCGCGCCTGGATCGTCCCTGAGCCGTCCGTGGCCAGGTTCCGATAGCGCGTCTGGTTCGCGCGGGCCAGCTTCAGCGCCGCCTCGTCCACCGCCACCGCCGCCTGCGCCTGGCGTATGGCGGACTCCTGCTGGACCAGGCGCGCCTGCAGGCCGCCGATACTGGCCTGAGCGCTGGCCGCCTGGGCCCGGGCGGCGTTCACCGCCGCCACGAAATCGCGGTCGTCAATGGTAGCAAGCAACTGCCCCTGCTTGACGGGCTGGTTGTCCTCGACAAGCACCTTGTCGATCCGTCCCGACACCTGCGGCGCCACCATCGTGAAATCCGCATGCACATAGGCATCGTCAGTGGACTGCGTCGATGCCCGGGATTCGGGACGGTTGAGATACAGGCCGCCGCCGATCAGCAGCATGAGCAGCAGCACCTTGGTCGTGACCTTTGCTTTCTTCGGTAATGCCATGATGGATCATCCCTGAGTGGAAGATGGAACTGCGGAAGGGCGCGAGACGTGTCCCAAGTCGGGAGCGGGGATGTAGGCCAGCCTCAACACGATCGGAATCAGCAGGAGCGCCAGGACGCCCAGCACGCGGTAGGCGTCGGCAATCGACAGCACCAGCGATTGTTGGCTGACGATGCGCATGAGCTGCAGGGGTTCGAGGCTGTCCGGGACGTAGTTGGCCACGAGCGCCGCCTGATCCAGCAGCATCTCCGCATGGAAGCGGCCGCGCGCGGTCAAGAGCTGCCCCACCGCGGCGCCGCCGATCATCGACCCGAGGGCGCGCAGCGTATTGATGGCGCCCGACACATAAGGGCCTTCGTGAGGCTGCACCACGCTGGTGATCAGGAACAGCATCGACACCACGGCCATCGGTTGCCCGAAGGCTTGCAGCGTCTGCGCCAGCACGAACTGGTCGCGGTTCCAGGTCGAGGTCAATTGCGCGCCGGCCAGGCAGGCAAGCGCGATCAGCACCAGGCCCGCCGCGAACACCATCCGGGCATCCACCCACTTTTGGTACAGCAGCAGCGCGACCGCGAACCCCAGGACCAGCTGCGGCAAGGCGACGATCAGACCGATGGACGCCATTTGCATGGGCCGGTAATCCTGGATCGGGCCGAGGTAACCGGCCGGCAGCATCGAGCCGGACAGCAGCACCACCAGCAGGAAGACGAACAGCGTGAAGCCCAGCACCAGGTTGCGGCGCCCCAGGACCTGCAGCTTGATGAAGGGCGCCGGGTGATGCCACTCCGTCAGCAGGTACAGCGCCAGCAGGATCACGCCCGCCGCCAGCGAAAACGTGACGAGAGGCGAATTGAACCAGTCCAGCCTCACACCTTGATCCAGCGCGACCGCGACCAGGCCGAAGCCCGGCACCCCATAGGCCATGCCCAGCCAATTGGCCTGGCGGAAGCGCCCGGTCTCGATGGGTTCCCGCGGCAGCCCCCAGCCCACGAGCAACCCGGAAACCAGGGCCAGGGGAACGATCTGCCAGTACACCCAGCGCCAGTCGAACAGCGCGTCGGTCCATTGGCCGGCCAGCCATATCGACAGATTGGGCGCGAATGTGGCGGTCATCGCATAGAGCGCGAGGCCATACAGCCGGATCGGCGGCGGCAGAAACTTGAGGGCCGCCATCATCAGCAAGGGGATCGTGGTGCCGCTGGCCACGCCTTGCAGAAAGCGCAGGACCAGCAGCAGGTTCAGGTCGTGGACGAAAGGCAGGGCCAGGGCCAGCAGCGCGCAGGCGCCCAGCATCCACAGCTCGAAGCGCCGCACCGAAAGGGTGATGGCAAACCACGCCGCGAACGGCATGGCAATCAGTTCTCCGGCGCCGTAGGCCGTCGTAAGCCAGGAGCCCTCGTCAAAGCCGGCGCCCATCGAGCCGCGCAGGTCCGCCAGCGCCAAGGCGCCGATGCGGTTGTTCAAGCCGGCCATCATGGCGGCGATGAAAATTCCCAGAAGCCCCACCATCGGGCGCTTCGACGACTTGGCCGCGTGCCCATGGGCGGCGGTGCCATCGCCCGCTTGCGCTTCTACGTTGGCGCTCATGGCGTGGCTCCCATTTCCGGATCCCAGCCGCCGCCCAGCGACTTGTACAGATTCACCACCGTCAGCGTGCCGTTGGTCGCGCTGGCATTCAGGCTGGTCTGGCTGACAAGCAGGTTGCGCTGCGCCGTCAGCACGGTGAGGTAGTCGGACGCGCCCTGCTGGTAGCCCCGCTCGGCGGCGCGCAAGGCTTCCTGGTTCTGTTCGTACGAGACCTGCAGCTCGCTGTGTTCGCGTTGCTGCTCGGCCCAGGCATCCAGGGCGTTGTCCACCTCATGCCAGGCCTGCAGCACCGTCTGCCTGTAGGCCAGAGCGGCGGACCGCTGCCGCGATTCGCTCAATTCCAAGCGCTGGACAAGGCGTCCGCCCTGAAAGATGGGCAGGTAGACCGTCGGCCCGATCGAGAAAAATCGGGAGTCCCAGCTGGCGAGGTCGCTGCCCTGGAAGGCTTCCACGCCCAGTTGTCCCACCAGGGAAATACGCGGGTAGAAGTCGGCCTTGGCCACCCCGATTGCCGCGGTGGCGGCGTGGAGCTGGGCCTCGGCCCGCTGGATGTCGGGCCGCCTGTGCGCCAATTGGGACGACACGCCGACCGGCACCTTGGTGGGCAGCGCAGGCAGCGGCATCGCGTCACGCAGCTGTGCATCCAGCGCGCGCGGCCTTTCCCCCAGCAGCAGAGCAAGGGCATTCAGCAGCGTGTTGCGGCGCTTGGTCAATTCAGGCACCAAGGCCTTGACCGTCGCCAGTTGCGCCCGGGCCGTGGCGGTATCGAAACGGGTCGATACGCCATTGCGCTCCCGGCTTTCGGTCAGGCCGAGCACGCGCTCGGCCACCGTCTGGTTCTGCCTGGCGATGTCGAGCTGGGCCTGCGTGCCGCGCAACTGCAGATAGGCGCGAGCGACCTCCGCGGACAATGCCACGCGGGCCGCCTCCCGGTCGTAGACGGAAGCTTGCAGGGACGCCTTGGCGCCCTCCTGCAGGCGGCGCGCACGCCCCAACAGGTCGATCTCCCATCTGGCGTTGAAACCCAGCCGCCAGAAATCGGTGGCGCTGGAAGGCGCGCCCAGCGCGGCCAGCTTGCCGTTTTCGCTGAGCGCTTCGCGCGAGAAGCTGCCGCCGGCGTCCAGGCTGGGATACAGCTCCGAGGATGCGATGCCCAGTTGCGCCCGGCTCTGCTCGATGCGTTCGGCAGCCTGCTGCAGATCCAGGTTGCCCGTCGCGGCCCGGGCCTGCAGGGTCGCAAGCAGAGGATCTTCAAACAGCCGCCACCATTCCGCGGGGACGTCGGCGGCGGTGAGTTGGGAGTGGCCAGCGGGGTCCTGCCTGGGCGCCAGTTCGGTCTCGTTCAGACCATTGTCGGGACTGGCGAAGTCGGGTCCCACCGCGCAACCCGCCAGCATCGCGGCACACAACGCCGCGCTGGCGCAACGCCACAGTGACGAACGTATCGGTGTCAACATCACGGCAGTTCCTAGTAGGTGGGCAACGGATTTCGTCGGGGCAACCGACGAGCCCAGTATGCTCAGCCCCCTGCGGGAACGCTTCGCGTACTCCTTGGATTTCCATTGATTTTGGCTTGGGGATTCGTCCAAATTGGCTACATCCGCGACCTGTCCGCCGCAGCCGGGAAGTTGTGTCCTTTCCTTTCCGCTTTGCACCAGGAATGGAACAAAGACCTCATAAGTTTCATGAAGGACGCAAGCAGGATCGCGCCAGCACGCAAATTCGCGTGCGGGACAGCAACCGAAGGAAATTGAAATAATGCGAAATAAATTGCACTGCCCCCTCCGCTAAGGTCGATTCAGCCATTGACTTGGAGGAGAGCGAGCATGAAGGCCATCGGTTCTGCTGCGATTCTGTCCGCGACTATCGGCTTGTCCCTGCCCGCCGCGGCCCTGGCTCAGGTCTACCAGAACGGGACCGCGACGGCGACTTTCAATGTTTCCCTGACGGTGCAGGCAAACTGCACGATTGCGGCCGATCCGCTGGTGTTTCCCTCTACCGGACTCTTGAGCGCCGCGGTGAATCAGGAAACAACGGTCCGGGTTACCTGCACCAACACCACGCCCTACAACGTAGGCCTGGACGCCGGCACGGCGGCGGGCTCGACGATTGCGAATCGCCTGCTCGTGGGCACCGCGCCGGGCAACACCACCACCAGCGTGGGCTACCAGCTCTACCAGAATGCAGGCCGCACGACGATCTGGGGCAACACGCAAGGCACGGACACCGTAGGCGGCACCGGCACGGGTACGGCCCAGACGCTGACCGTCTACGGCCGGGTGCCGCCCCAGGCCGCCCCCAAGCCGGATACGTACCAATCGACGGTCACGGCCACCGTCTACTTCTGAGCGCGAATCGACATGACGACGCTTGGGATCATTCGCCAGGCGGCGGGGGCCTGTTTATTCGGCATGGCGCTGCAAGCGCATGCCGCCAGCCTGCAGATCTCGCCGGTAATCCTGAACCTGGACGGCGCGGAACGCGCCGCCAGCATGACCTTGCGCAACGAAGGCGCCGAACCCATCTACGGCCAGGTCCGCGTGTACGCATGGAGCCAGACCGCGACCGAAGACGTGCTGCGGGAGACATCGGCCCTGGTGGCCAGTCCCCCGATGATCCAGATCGCGCCGGGCGGCACGCAGGTCGTGCGCCTCTTGCAGCCCGATCCCGCCAAGCGCCCTGGCGAGACGTCGTACCGCCTGATCATCGACGAGATCGCGCCGCCCGATCCCTTGCGCGCGACGGGCGTGCAAGTGCGGCTGCGCTATTCGGTGCCGGTGTTCGTGGGCGCCGCGCCGCAAGCTCCCGCGCAACGGGAGCTGACATGGTCCCTGGTGCGCGATGGCCCCGACTGGGCCTTGCGCGTCGTCAACAGCGGCACGCACCGCGCGCAACTCAGCGACGTGGCGCTGGTCTTCAACGGCCAGCGCCGCAGCTTGCGGGATGGCCTGCTCGGCTATGTCCTGGGCGGCAGCGCGCGCCAGTGGCCCCTGCCCTTTCAACCTTCCATGCACGGGGCGGTCACGGTCAACGCGCGGGTGAACAGCGTTCCCGTCCAGGCCGACGTGCAAACCGATACAGGGAAGTGAAACATTGCACATGCGCCATGCAGCTGACTCTGATGCTCGCCGCCGCAGCAGTCCATGCCGGCGCGCGCGCGCAATCCGCGCCTGAAACGGCCGTGGGACTGGCGGCCATCGACGTCTATCTGAACGTCAGCATCGGCGGCCAGCCCAGCCATCGGATCGCGCGATTCGCAGATGAGCATGGCCGCCTGTCTGCACGCGGCGCGGACTTGCGCAGCCTGGGGATCGATACCCATGCCTTGGGAATAGCGGACGAGGCACAGGTACCCCTGGAGCAGATCCTCGGCCTGAAGTACCGCTACGACGCGGCCGCGCAAGACGTCGATCTCGACCTGCCGGACCGGTACCGCGTTCCGAACCGCATCGATGCGCGAGGCTTGAGCCCCGTGGCCGCCGCCACGGCGGATCGCGGCCTGCTCATCAACTACGATCTATATGCGCGCACCGACCGCGAAAATCCGCTGGCGATCTGGAGCGAACAACGCTATTTCGACCAATATGGGGTCTTCAGCAATACGGGCACCGCTTATCTGTACCGCGACCTGCGGCGCTATGTCCGCTTCGACTCCAGCTGGACCCACTCCGACCCCGCCACATTGACCGCCACCCAGGTGGGCGACACGATTTCCGGATCGCTGGCCTGGTCGCGCTCGATACGCATGGGCGGCCTGCAATGGCGGCGCAATTTCTCGTTGCGGCCCGACCTGGTCACATTCCCCATGCCGGACTTCGCCGGCAGCGCCGTGGTGCCGTCCGCCGTCGATGTCTACATCAACAACATCCGCCGCTATTCGGGCGACGTTCCCAGCGGCCCTTTCGTGGTCGACAACGTCGCGGGCATCACGGGTTTCGGGCAGGCAAACGTCATCACGCGCGACGCCCTGGGCCGGCCCGTGTCGCAGTCGGTGCCCATCTACATCGACACGCGGCTGCTGGCGCAAGGCATGTCCAGCTATTCGGTCGAAGCAGGCTTTCTGCGCCGCGCCTATGGCTGGCGATCATTCGACTACAAGGACGATCCCGCCCTCAGCGGCACCTGGCAATACGGCGTCTCGAACGCCCTGACCGTGGAAGCCCATGGCGAAGCCAGCGCCGGGTTGTACAACGCGGGGGCCGGCATGCTCGCCAAGCTGGGCATGGCGGGCGTCGTCAACGCGTCGCTGGCCGGCAGCCTGGGCAGGAACACCGGCCTGCAGGCCGGCCTGGGCTATCAGTATGTGGACGAGCGCTACTCCATCGACATACAGAGCCTGCGCGCGATCTCCGATTACGCCGATCTGGCGGCCAACGACGGCATCCCCGTATCCCGCGCCAGCGACAGGGCGACGCTGGCCGTGCCCTTGGGCGGCGGGCAGACCGTATCGCTGAGCTACATCGGCCAACGCTATCCGGGCGTCGAAGCCGCCCACATCGGTTCGGTGGCCTACACCACCCGGCTGGGCAGCCGCGCCACGCTGAGCGTGAGCGCCTACCAGGACTTCAACGACAGCGACAGCCGTGGCGCGTTCCTCAGCCTAGGCATCACCCTGGGCGAAACCTCGTTCAATGCCATGGCCGGCCGCCAGGACGGCGGCACGTATACCAACGCCAGCGTGATCCGCAGCCCCGATTATGGCGGCGGGTTCGGCTGGGGCGTGCAGGCCGGCACCTACGAGGCGGGCCACTATGAGCAAGGCTGGGGCCGGTACCTGGGACGCTATGGCGAGATCACGCTGGGCGCGCAGCGCTATGACGGACGCACCACGGGAGAGCTCGACGTCAATGGCGCCTTCGTCTTCATGGATGGCGCGGCGCAAGCATCCCGGCGCATCGACGACGGCTTCGCGCTGGTCTCCACCGGCGAACCCGGCCTGCCCATCCTGCATCAGAACCGGGTCATCGGCCTTACAGGCTCGAACGGCCGCCTGGTGGTGCCGGACCTGAACAGCTACCAGACCAACACGCTGGAACTCGACGGCCTGGACCTGCCGCCCAACGCGCAAGTGTCGGCCTACTCACTCGATGTGGTGCCGCAGTCCCGATCCGGCGTGCTGGCGGAGTTCGGCATCACCCATGAGGCCGCGGCCACCGTCGATCTGGTGGACGGCCGCGGCAAGCCTCTACCGGTGGGCGCGCGGGTCGTGCACAGGGAGAGCGGATCCGAGAGCGTGGTGGGCTACGGCAGCCAGACCTTCGTGCGCAACCTGGGCAAGCGCAATCATCTGGACGTGCAAGGACCGGATCTGGCCTGCACGGCGCGTTTCGACTTCCAGGCCCCCATCGACGGCAGCCTGCCGCGCCTGGGGCCGGTGGCATGCGTGGAGGTCCGGCCGTGAAAACACTGCTGGCCGCATTGCTGCTGGCGGCCCTGTGGCTGGGCGGGAACGGCGCGCATGCGCAAACTTGCACCGTGTCCATGACACCCATCACGTTTCCGAACTTCAATCCAGTGCTCGGCGCATCGGTAACGCAGACCGGCACGCTGACGGCGACCTGCACCTGGGGCCTGCTCACCCCGGGGTATGCCCGCGTATGCGTGAACCTGGGCATCGGCGGCGGATCGACCGTGCAAGATCCGCGGCAGATGGCCAATGGCGCCAACCGTCTGCAGTACCGGCTATCGCCGAACGCCTCCATGAGCCCGCTGTGGGGCTCGGCCGCCAACGGATCGACGCCAGTCATCATCGATCTCACCCAGCCCTTGCTGGGCAGCCAGGCCACCGTCAACCAGCCCATTACCGGGCAGGTCCTGTCAGGCCAATACACGGTGCCCACGGCCAATAACGCCACGACCGCGTACTCGGAAACTTTCCCTGGCGTGGCAACCTTCGACTACGGCTTCTCCATCCTGGTCCGGCCCGCGTGCTCGTCGCTGACCTCCCGTGGCAGCTACAACTTCACGGTGCGCGCCAACGTGACCAACAACTGCACCATTTCCGCCTCCCCGTTGAACTTCGGGTCGATGGCTGACTTTCGCTCGGCGCGCCTGGCCAATACGACGCTGGCGGTGCGCTGCACCAACAACGACGCCTACCGGATACGCCTGAACGGCGGCCAGAACGGCACCGTGAGCCAGCGCTACCTGCGAGACGCCACCGGCACGCGGCTGGTAAGGTATGACTTGCACACGTCGGCGGACCGCACGATCCCCTGGGGCGACGGCACCGCGGGCACCGCCTTCGTCACCGGCACGGGAACCGGCAATATCCAGCAGGTGCAGGTCTATGGGCGGGTGCCTGCGCAGACGGCGCCGCCCCCCGGGCAATACAGCGACGTGGTGACCGCGACCATCGAATTCTGAGGGTCAGAACACTACCGTCCAGTATTGCTCGTCCACCGCGCGCTGCGCGTGCCAGGGCGTTCCCTGGGAACATCGCACCGCCGGACGAGCCGGTCCCTGGCTGACCGTGCAGAGGCTGGGAACCGTGAAGCGCACGAGCATCGGCGCAAGCGGCGCGGATTGTGCCTGGTGGGCCGCCAGCCCGATGCCGCCCGCCAGCAAGAGTCCCAATGCCGGGAAGACAAATTTGGAGGCCATGAAAAAAGCTCCAGACCAGAGTTGAGCCATCTGCACTAACGGCGACGCGCCGGATTTCTTAAGCGCGCCACGGTTTCGCCCCCATTTTTTGCCCAGATCGCACAGGAGATTCACTAGTGGTTAGATCCGCAACGACAGCATCGCGTCCTTTCCCGCCTTCCGTCCAGGCCGCCCCTTCGCGGCGGCGCCGACGGCCCAGGCCCTGGCTGGCGGCCCTGCTGCTGGCGGCAATGCTGTGTTGCCTTGCCCTTTCCTGGCAAACCCAGGCTGCGGGGCTGCTGCAGCCGCAAGCGGCGGCGGCGCCGTCCTCCGCGCTGACTCCGGCGGCCCTGGCGGACTTGCTGGAGAATCCCGAAGCGCGCAAGGCGCTGGTGGACGAGCTGCGCGCGCAGGCGTCCGGCGCAAAACCCGCCTCAGCCCGACCCGCAGGCACGGCCTCGGCTCCCGCGCAGCCCGCCGAACCCGGCCTGCAGGAACGCCTGGCCGACAACGTCCAGCGCTTCCTGACGGGCCTCGCGACCGACATGGGCCAGGGCGTGGAAGACATGCGCGCACTGGCCTCGGGCGACAGCCTGCGCATGGACAGCGACGCCGCAGGCCATGTCTTGAAGCCTCTCGCGTTGGCAGCGGCCGCCACCATCCTGGCCTTCATTCTGCTGCGGATGATTGCCATGTACGTCTACGGCCGCATCGACCGCTGGGTGGCAGAACTGCGCCACGCGCCAGAAGCGCCGCCCAGGCGCGGCGCGCCCGCCTCCATGCGCGTGCTGTCGCGCCGCGCGGGTGCCATCGTGGGCGCGCTGGCCATCGATGCGGGCGTGGTGCTGCTTGCCGCCATGGCGGGCGGCGCCGCGGCGCTATGGGGCACGCCCGGGCGCGGCACGCTGGACGCTCTGGCGGCCGTGTTCCTGCGAGCCTTCGTGTCGGTCGAACTCGTCAAGGTACTGATCCGCACGGTGTTCTCCGTCAAGCATCCGCACCTGCGCCTCTTGCCCATGACAGACGAAAACGCCAGGTATTGGAATACGTGGCTGCTGCGCATCGCCAGCGCCGCAGGCTACGGCACGCTGCTGATCGATCCCGTGGTGTCGGCCTCGCTGTCGCCCGCGCTGGGCCGGCTGGCCAACCTGCTGATCATGCTGGCCGTGTACGTGTATGCGGTGCGCGTCATCTGGCGCAACCGCCAGACGGTGCGCGGGCACCTGGACCGGCGCGCCGCCAGCGCGACGACCTTCATGGGCTCGCGGCTGCACATCCTGGCGCGCGTGTGGCATGTGCTGGGCATAGGCTATTTCACCATCCTGTTGGTGGTCAGCCAGGTGGACCCGACCAACGCGCTGCCGTTCATGGCTCGCGCCACCGCGCAGACCCTGCTGGTCATCGGCGTGGGCAGCCTGTTGATCCTGTTCCTGAACACCGTGCTGGCCAAGCCCATCAGGCTGCCGGACGACCTGCGCAAACGCCTGCCGCTACTGGAGGCGCGCGTCAACGCCTATGTGCCCGCCACCTTGAAACTGATCGGCCTGATCATCCGCATCGTCCTGGTGCTGTTGGTGCTCGACGCGTGGCGCGCCTTCGACCTGTCGCGGTGGCTGGCCTCGGATGCCGGCGGCGCGGCCATCAGGATGACGGTGAACATCGTCATCGTGCTGCTGATAGCCGCCCTGGCCTGGACCGTGATCGCCAGCATCATCGAGCACCGCCTCAGCCAGAGCGAAGGACGCGGCATGCCCAGCGCGCGCGAGCGCACGCTGCTGGCGCTGTTCCGCAACGCGGCGCTGATCGTCATCGTGACGATGACGCTGATGGTGCTGCTGTCGCAGATCGGCATCGACGTCGGACCGTTGATCGCCGGCGCCGGCGTGGTCGGCCTGGCCATCGGCTTCGGCGCGCAGAAGCTGGTCCAGGACATCATCACGGGCATCTTCATCCAGCTTGAGAACGGCATGAACGAGAACGACGTGGTGCAGGTCGCAGGCGTGTTCGGCACCGTCGAAAAGATGACCATACGCTCGGTCGGCATCCGCACCCTGGACGGCGGCTACCATCTGGTGCCGTTCTCGTCGGTGGACGTCGTCGCCAACCACATGCGCGACTTCTCGTACCACCTGGGCGAATACACCATCGCGCATCGCGAAAGCGTGGACGACGCCATCGTGCACCTGCGCGCCGCCTTCGCCGAGCTGATGACCGACACCGTGCTGGGGCCTGAGATCCTGGAAGACATCACGGTGGCGGGCGTCACGGCGGTCAACGAGAAGGGCGTGACCATCCGGATCCTGATCAAGACCACGCCCGGCATGCAGTGGGCCGTGCAGCGCGGCTATAACCGCCTGCTGAAGAAACACTTCGACGCCGCCGGCATCGAGCTGCCCTACCCGCACACCGTGGTGTACTTCGGCCAGGACAAGCGGGGTTACGCGCCGCCCGCGAACGTCTTCGTGCAATCCGAGCGCCCCGACGAAGGCGAGGACGCGCGCGCCGCCGGGCACACCCGGCGTCCGCTGGAACCCGCGCCGCGCGGCGAAGATTCGGCCGAAGTGCTGGGCAACGAACTCGAGGCACGCGAGGAAGGCGAAGCGTCACGCGTGTAACGGACGCGCGTAGCAGACGCGTGTAACGGACGCGCGTAGCAGACGCGCAGACGCGCGCAGCGGCAGGCGGCACGCTTCGGCGTGCCCGCCGCCTACTTCCCGTATGTGGCGATCAGCGTTTCCAGCGGCACATGGCCCTTGCAAAGCCCCGAATAGGCAGGGCTTGCGCCATCTTCCAACGAGATCGCATATTTGACCGCCGGGTCGCTCTCCAGGCGCTGCCGCAGCGCCGCCAGCTTCGGCCAGCGGGATTTTGCGGCGACCTCATGGAAATCGAGCCAGCGCGCCACGCCGACCAGCACGGCATCCGCCAGCGTCGGGCGACCGCCCACCAGGAACGGCGTGTCGCCCAGCATCGCCTCGAGCTTGTCATGCCGTTCGATGACGCGTTGCGCGCCCCATTCCCGCAGCGTTTTCTGCAAGGCCGGATCAGGCGGATCCATTTCCAGAGCGACCCAATGCGGGGTGAAGGCGGCGGTGAATCCAGTGTTCAGAAAAGCCATGAACTGG
Source organism: Achromobacter xylosoxidans (assembly GCF_002192695.1). Taxonomy (GTDB): domain Bacteria; phylum Pseudomonadota; class Gammaproteobacteria; order Burkholderiales; family Burkholderiaceae_B; genus Achromobacter; species Achromobacter xylosoxidans_C. The sequence goes on along the minus strand of NZ_MTLG01000110.1, from coordinate 236,131 downwards.
TTCATGCGGTCGGATTCCGGCGACAGAGGATCGAAGCTGATCCTGCGCTCGTCATCACGGTTTTCGATCCAGCGTGCAATCGCCATGGTTTCCGTGAAAACCGCGCCCTGTTCGCTGACGAATGCAGGGGTCTCATGGCGCGGGTTTATCCGCGCATAGGACGGCAGCCGCATTTCGCCAAGCATGTCCACGCGGCACAGACGATAGGGTTGGCCCAGCCACTCCAGCGCAGCGACGAGCCCCATGGAACTTCCCAGCGGAAAGCCATAGACAAGAATGGGTTCCAAGATTTTTTTCTCCGTAGATGAGGGTCACGCTGCGCAGCGGATTGAATTCTACGGATCTGATAGCCTAAGTAAATTACGCACATTTTTGTCACCATGCCCCGCCCATGAAAGACCTGGTTTCGCACTGCCCCATCGAAGAAGTCATGCAGATACTGAGCGGCAGATGGCCGACGCTGCTGATCTACTACCTCAAGGAAGGCACCAAGCGCTTCAGCGATCTACGCCGCGACAATCCGACCATCTCGCATCGGATGCTGACGCTGGAGCTGTGCAAGCTGGAGCTGGCCGGCATCGTCCAGCGCACCGATTACGACGGTTATCCGCGGCGCGTGGAATACGAGCTCACGCCTTCGGGAAGGATGCTTGTGCCGCTGCTGGATGCGCTGGGCGACTGGTGGGATGAGCATGACAAGGCGTCCGAAGACGCCGACTGAGCAGTCTTGCCGGCTTTCAAGCCGGGCTTATCCGCCGCCCTGCTTGCCGGTGCCGATCAAATCCAGCAAGCCGTCCGACAGGGTCCCGCGCCAGACCAGGTAGTCATGCCCGCCCGCCACCTCGCGGTGGGTCACCAGATAGCCCTTAGCGCGCAGCACGTCCCGCAGATGCCGGTTGGTCTCCAGGATGCCCGGCTGACCGCCGCGTCCGGACTCGAACAGGCCGGCGCCGAGGAAGAAGCGCACCGGCAGCTTGCGCACCGCGACGAACTGCCGCGTCAGCCACTGGTCCTCCTCGCCCGCAGGCGACCACCAATAGGAACCTGACTGGCTAAGCACGTTGCCGAACACTTCGGGGTGGCGCAACGCCGCATAGGCCGACGCCAACCCGCCGTAGCTGGAACCGCCGATGACCGTGCGCGCGGCAGGCGCGCTGATGCCTTGTTTGCGTGCCCATGGCATCAACTCTTTCGCCAGGAAGTCCGCAAAGTCCGGATTGGGCGGCAACTCCTGGCTGCGCGACTCCGCCGTGGGGTTGTCGATGAGCAGCGCCGCCGTGGGGGGAATGACGCCAGCGGCTATCATGTTGTCCAGAATGGTGGGCGTGGGCACGCGGCCCAGATAGGCCCCGGCATCGAACAGCACCAGCACGTGATTGTCCGCCGCGCCAGACTGCCAACCGGCAGGACGATACAGGTGGATCTTGCGCGTGTTGCGCATGAGATCGCTGCGCAGCTCCAGGGTCTCGACGGTTCCCTGCCGCACGTCCGCGCGGGATTCGACCCATGGCTGCGGCGGCGCGTCCGCCAGCTCCAGCATGGAATAGGTCTGGTACGCGTCGACGCCGCGCACGGGGTATGCCTTGCGATTGTGCGGATCGGCCTGCGCCGTGGCCAGAATCGCGCGGCGCCGCGCCATGCCGGAGCCCGGAAGCTCCGGCACATCGGGCGCCAGGCGATATGACAGGCGCGTGGACCGGGGAACGACGAAGCTGGCCTGCCATACATCGGAATTGCCCAGGCGCGCCAACTGAGCATGGTCCGACGATGGCCCGCCGAACAGGCGCACATTGCGTTCGGCGCCACGCCACAGAAACGTGACGCGGTCATGCTTGGCGTCCACGGCCTCGACCAGCGGCGTGCCTCGCTGCGCCACCTCATCCCAAAAAGCATCCGTCGTGCCGCCCCCAGCCAGCGTCGCCGCCAGCGCGGCCAGCCTCGGGCTGTCGAACGCCGGCGCGGGCGCACGTTGTTCCGCAAGGGGTAGGCGTTCCGTCACTGCCCAGCGGAACACTCCCTGGCCCTGCGCGCGCACGGTGTAGATATCGTCCTTGGGCGCCACCAGCATCAAAGCCCCGGCCGGCTTCTCGCCGTCGCTCAACCGGCGTACGTGCCGCCCGGCGCTGTCCAGCAGCTCCAGGATCACGCCGGATTCAGCGGCCCAGGTGCCCGCAAGAAACTCTCCCTTCTGTAGCGAAATTCGTTCGTCCACATGGGCCCCGGGTGTGACGGCGCCCTGCCTGGACTGCGCCGCGGCCATGCCCGGCGCCACGCCTATCATCGAAACCGCCAGCACGGCCGACGACATCCAATCCCGCCATTCCAATCTGTTCTTTTTACGCATATTCATCCGTTCGTTTGTTCACGGCCCGTTCGCAGCGGTCCGCTATCCTTCGCGCGCGGCGAGCTTTCTGGGCGCCCATGCGCTGTCAGCGTCGCCCCGTCCGATCCTGCGCGCGCTGGCCTTCGCGATCCAGGCAAATCCCAGCCCTGCCGCCAGGGCCGTCGCATCCACTGCCAGCGCCGCGGCCGACGTGTGCGCCCAAAGCCCGGAGGCGGGAAACAGCCCGCCCACGAGCGAGGCCGCCGGTATCGCCAGCGTCAAGACTGCCGCCACCCATAGCAGATGCACCCCTGCAGCCGCGCCCCCGCGCAGGAATGCCCAGGCCAGGCTGGCGAAGAACGCCATGTAGTACAGCCCCCGCAGCCAGGCATTCAGATCGCCTACGTGCCCGCTCAACCATTTGGACGCGACCATCATCAACGAAATGCCACACACGCTTCCCAGGCAGACGCCCACGGTCGCCGACGCCATCAGCCGCGTATCCAAGCGCTGCACCGGAATCTCGCCGGTCTGCCGGTTGGCGCGCTTGCGGCGGGTTTCTATCCATAGCAGGTTGCCGCTGTAGAAGAGCCATGCGCCCGCCAGCCCCAGCAGGAAATAGAGCCACTGCACCGCCGCGCCGCCGAAGGAAGCCATGTGCAGCGCGAAGAAGCTGCTGACCCAGAGGTTGGGCGCATCCTGACCGCCCGGCAGATAGTCGCGGTTGAGCACCTTGCCGGTGTAGGGATCGAGCGCCACGAAGCCGCCCCGCGCCCGCGGCGACACCGCGCTGTCGTCCTTGCCCCAGACGCGCACGATGGCGCGGGAGCTGGTGACCTGCTGATACTGCAGCGCGCTTGGCTCGAAGCCTGGCGCCAGGCCGCGCGCCTGGGCTGCCAGTTGCACGGGCGTCAGCATGTCTGCGGGATTTCTGGTCTCTCCAGCCGCCGCGCTGCCGCCGGCGCGCTGGAAAACGGATTCCAGCTGGCCTTCGTACATCAGCTTGTCCTGCAGGTCGTAGATTCCGTCGTGAAACGCGAACACCACGGAGCTCAACGCCATGACGATGTGAAATGGCAGCGACACGATGCCCACCACGTTGTGCGCATCCAGCCACATCCGCTTCAGGTTCTTGCCAACCCGCAAGGCGAAGAAGTCCTTGACCAACGACGGCAACAGCACGATCACGCCCGACACCAGGGCGATTGCATAGAGCGATGCGACGATGCCCATGAACCAGCGGTTGGGATCGCTGTCCGCGGGCAGGCCCACCACGCGGTGCAGCACGTCGATGAACGGCATCAGCCCGCTGGGGTCGGACTGCTCCAGCCGCAACTCGCCTCCCCCATCCAGGTAGGCAACATAGTGGCGGATCGACGATTCGTCGTGGTCGTCGGCCTGCCCGTCACGGACTTCCCAGCCCATGCGGGCCGGCACGTTTTCGGCATCCTGCAAATGGATGCTGAACCCCTTGGCCACATCCGGCCGCGCTTGCAGGGTCCTGGCGATGAGCGCGGGCGCCTCTTCCAGCGGCACAGGCGAGACCGCCGCAGGCGGCGTCGCCCAACGGGTGACCGGTTCCTTGAATACGGTCAGCGCGCCAGCGTAGAAAGCGATGAACAGCGCCATGCCGCTCAGGATGCCCGTCCAGGTGTGGACGGATTTGTAGATGCGTATGTAGTCGGCTCTCATGGTCGCGGACTCCCCTCAGATCGCCTTGGCGAAAAACAGCCCGCCATATAGCAGCGCGCATGCGCCGCCCAGCCAGATCCAGGCGCGCAGGCCGCTGGCGAAGAAATAGACGGCGCTCGCGATGCCCAGCCAGACCGGCGGCACCAGCCACATGGCCAACTGCGAGCGTGTCGCCAGAGGAACATCGGCAGTCAGCGCGGCAAGCGCCGCGCTGGCGCCCATGGCAAGCGCGAAGCCCAGCAGCACGCCCGCCAGGCTCTTGGAGATCCAATCGCGCCGTATCGGCGCGGGCTTAGCGGGTTTCATGCGTATCGCTTCCGCGCAGGCCCGCCAGCACACCCAGATATGGCATCAGGCTGAAGAACAGCATCAGGGCCGTGCAGAACACGAACACGGCGGCAACGGCGGAGAATGCGCCCAGGCAGCCCCAGCCTCCCAGCGCCAGCAGCAGCCCCCCTGCGACGCGGGCGTACGGGGCCGGCCAGGACGCGGCGCCCCATCGCTGGTTGGGCGAAGCGCGATAGATACAGAAGCAGCCCAGGAACAGGCTTGCCAGGCTGAAGAGAATCAGAACTCCCATGGTCAGAAACTGATGCTGGCGGAGGCGGTAACGGTGCGCGCCGGACCCAGCGTCACGATGGGCGTCGTGTCGCTGAAACTGCCGGCGTAATAGTGCTTGTCGAACACGTTGTTGATATTCAGCCGGTACACGACGTCCCGGCCGTTGATCTGCGTGGCGTAGCGGGCGCCCAGGTCCAGTTGGCCCCAGCCCGGAATCTGCAGTTTGTTGGCCGCATCGGCGTACTGGCTCGAAGTCGCCTGAACGCGCCCGCTCAACGTCAGGCCGGGTACCCAGGGCGTATCCCATTCCAGCCCGGTATTGGCCTGCCAACGCGGCGCGCCCACCGCGGTATTGCCGTCATAGCGGCCATACGAGGTCTTGACCTGCGTGCCTTGCGTGTAAGTGACGCCGCCCAGCACGCGCACGCCCGGGGCCAGCTCACCGAACGTGTTCCATTCCACGCCGCGTACCCGCTTCTCGCCGCCGTCCGCATACGTAGGCTTGGCCGTGGAACCCTCCGTGACCAGCATGGGTTTGTCGATCTGGAAGAACGCCAGGGTATTGGTGAAGGTGCCGGCGTTCCACTTGACGCCCAGCTCCTGCTGCTTGGTCTTGTAGGGCGCGAACACCTGGCCATAGTTGCTGGCGGTGGTGTCCGTGACGCTATCGCCCTTGCTCAGGCCCTGCACGTAATTGGCATACAGCGAAACGTCCGGTCCCCAGGGCTTGACGACGATGGCAACGGCGGGCGTCACGGCGTCCTCGTCATAGCGCGCCGTCGTCTTGCCGGTCTTGTCGAAGTTGGTGGTCTTCACGCGCTGGTTGCGCAGGCCGCCGGTCAGGAGCAGCCTGTCGTCGAAGAAGGACATGGTGTCCACCAGCGCCAGGCTGGACAGCGTGTTCTCCGCCGTCTTGGGCGCGCTGCCGGGCACGGCCGGCATCACCGGCGTGATCGGGTCGTAGATATTGGATCTGAAGGTCGATGCCGGGCCGGTGGCCGATCCGTCCTCCAGCTTCAGCAGGGAAGCCTGGAGCACCAGTTCGTGCCGCACGCTGCCCGTGCTGAAACGCGTACGCAGCCCGCCTTCGACCGAGGTGGCGTCCGTGTAGGCGCGCTGGCCGATGATGGAACCGGTGAAATTGCCGTTGGCGTCAATCTGCCGCGCGTGGGTGCCATTGATCAGGCCCGATTGATGGCTGTCGCGCCTGCCCACGCCGGCGAAGGCCGATACGCTGTCATTGAAGCGGTATTCAGCCCGCGCCATGACGGCATTGCTCTGGATGCTGCCATAGCCGGTGCTGAACTGGTTGATGCGGGGATCGGGCGCGTCGGGCACGACGGAGCCGCCGAACCAGAACATGGCCGGCGTGCCGCCCGAGAACGACTCCTGGCTGTGGTAAGCGTCTATCGACGCGCTCAAGGCACTGCCGCGATAGTCCAGCCCGGCGGACAGGAACTCGCGTTTTCTGGATTGGCCGTCCAGCGTAGTGGCGCCGTCGCTGAAGGAACCGTTGACGCGCGCCCCCCATTCATTGGCGGAGCCGAAGCGGCGGCCAGCGTCGACGGTCGTACCCAGCTGGCCGTCGGCCTGCCAATTCACGCCGAAGGTGGCATTGGGCTTGTCTTCCGCCCGCTTGGGCACCAGGTTGATCGTGCCGCCCACCGCACCGCTGGGCGCCATGCCGCTGAACAAGGCGTTCGGACCTTTCAGCACCTCCACCCGCTCGACGAACTCCAGCGGCGTGCGGCCCATGGGCGCCAGGCCATACATGCCATTGATCGCCACATCGTTCTGGTTGACGTCGAAGCCCCGGATCCGGAAGTTCTCGTAGGCATGTCCGCTCGATGTCGTGAACCGCACGGAAGGATCGTTGGCCATGACGTCCGCCAGGGTACGCGCCTGCTGGTTCTGGATCAGCTCGGAGGTATAGCTGGTGACGTTGAACGGCGTGTCCATCACGTCCTGATTGCCCATCAGGCCCAGGCGCGCACCCTGCGCGACCTGCCCGCCGGCATAGGGCGCGGGCAGGTCTTCCTCCGAGACCGAACCCGCGGTCACGGTGACGGGCTGCAGCGTCGTGGTTTGCGTCGCTGTCTGGGCGCTAGCGCTAGCGGGAAGAATCAAAGATAGCGCAACTGCCGGGCTGAAGCACTGGACGCACAGCGAGATTGTCAACCGAGTTTTCTTGGACACAATTCATCGTTCCGATATCTAAATGCGAATGCTTATCAGATGAATTATATATTTAGGAAAGCACAGTTGATCAAGAAATCGGGAATCCGCCGCCGCAATTCGCTCAAATTGGCAAGGCAATTCAATAAGAATCAAAGGTTTATGTTTTTTTGATTGACATCCCCAGACAAGCTTCCGTGGCCTCGATGCCGTTGTTGCCTCCCCGCCGCCTTGGAGGCTGGTCCCGTGCGTATCACGGCCCGCCTGCCAGCAGCCGTTCCAGCACGGATTCGCACATCCCGAGCTGGCTGCGCAGGATGTATTCATCCGCCGTGTGGGCCTGGGCGATGTCGCCTGGCCCGCAGACCAAGGCCGGGATGCCCGCTTGCTGGTAGAGCCCGCCTTCCGTCGTGTAGGCCACGTGCCCGCCGGCCAGAGCCCCCGCCCGGAACAGGGCTTCCACCAGTATGTCGGTATCTGCCTTGGGCACCAATGCGGGCACCGAGGTCCGCTGCATCAACAGCACCTGCGATTCGGAGACCCTTTGCCGCATCGTCTGCTCAAGTTCCCGGGCGCGCTGATGGATGGGCGCCAAGACGGCGTCGGGATCGACGCCAGGCAGGAAGCGCAGATCAAAGTCGAACTCCGCCTCCTCCGGGATCACATTCGATGCATGCCCGGAATGCACGCGGCAGACCGCCATCGTCGAGAAAGGCACGTAGAAGCCTTCGTCGCGCGTGGCGGACTGCAATGCCTGGGCCTGCGCCGCGACTTCCGCCGCAAGGACGCACGCCGTCTCCGCGGCATTCACGCCCATGCCGCTCAGCGACGAGTGCTCAGCCCTGCCCCGGATATTGCAGCGCCAGGCATGACGGCCCTTGTGCGCACGCACCACCTCCATGCGGGTCGGCTCGCCGACGATGCACGCGGACGGCCGGATGCCGTGCTGGCGCAGGTCAGCCAGCAGCCCTCGCACGCCGACACAGCCGATCTCTTCGTCGTAGGTCAACGCAATATGCACGGGCTGGGTCAGCCTGCCGCTGCCCAGGCGGCCCACTGTCGCCAGCACGCATGCCAGAAAGCCCTTCATGTCGCACGCGCCGCGGCCATAGAGCCGCTCGCCTTCGTCGGTCAGGCGGAATGGATCCCGGGTCCAGTCCTGCCCCGCCACCGGCACGACATCCGTATGGCCGGACAGCAGGATTCCACCCACGCTGCCTCCGAGGCTGGCGTACAGGTTGGCGCGCTTGCGGTCCTCGCTGTAGGTGTAGCGCACCGCGAAGCCGATCTTGCGCAGGAACGATTCCGCCTGCGCCAGCAGTTCAAGGTTGGAGTGGCTGCCGGATACGGTGGGGCAGGCGATCAGCGATTCCAGCCAGGCTAGCGTTTCGCTGGAGCAATCAGGAAATTGATCAGTCAATTGGCCTCCAGGGAAATGTTGCCGGCGCTGGCGACACGGCGCCATTTGTCCAGTTCGGATTGGATATCGGCCGCATATGCCTCCGGTTGGCCACCTTGAGGCACCGCGCCCAATTGCCTGATCCGGCCTGCCACCTCCGGCTGCTTCAGCGCCGCCGCGGCCGCCGCGCTGACACGTTGCACGAATTCCGCGGGCGTTCCCGCGGGCGCAACCAGCCCGAACCAGGCAGGATCATTGAGCGCCTGTACACCGACCTGCGCAAAGGTGGGAACGTCCGGCAACTGCTCTACCCTGCCAGGCCAGGCCACCCCCAGCGCACGCAGGCGCTTGCCCTGGATATGCGGCAATGACGCAGGCAGGTTGTCGCACAGCACGTCCACGTGGCCCGCGATGGCGTCCTGCAACGCCGGGCCGGCCCCGCGGTATGGAATATGCCGCATGGGTGCGCCCGTGGCCTGGGCGAACAGTTCGCCCATCATGTGCCCCAGCGATCCCACGCCTGGCGACCCGTAGGTGATATCGCCACCGCGCTGCTTGGCCAGTTTGATGAACTCGGCCATGTCCCGCGCCGGCAAGCCCGGATTGATGGAGATCACGTTGGGCACCCGGGCCAGGTTGGAGATGGGCGCGAAATCCTTCAGCGGGTCGTACGGCGGCTTTGCCAGCACCGCAGGCTGTATCGCATGCGTGCTGACGGTCGCCACCCCCAGCGTGAGCCCGTCGGCGGGCGCGCGCGCCACATAGGTCGCGCCGATCACGCCGCCGGCGCCGGCCCGGTTCTCCACGATCACCGTCATGCCCAGCCGTTCCGACATGGCCGGCGCAACAATGCGTGGAATCAGATCGCCGGAGCCTCCTGGCGCGAACGGGACCACGATCCTGATGATGCGGTCCTGGGACCGCGCCACCACGGGCGCCGCGGCCATCGATACAGCACATACCTTGAGAAAACAGCGTCGCTTCATTGGGCATTCCCCTTGGTTTTTTGAAGCTGGAAGCACTTTCCTGCCTGGTTGCCGCAATCCGTCCCGCGCGTGCCTCAGATCCGGTTGTCGTACGCCTTGCGCGGGATGCGGCAGGAAATGATCGAATACGTTTTTGCCGCCAGGGCCGCGCGTATCGCCTGCGCCAGGCCCGCGCGGTCCTGCACGTCGAAGCCCAGGCCACCCATGCTCCTGGCCACGGCCGCAAAGTCCGTCCCGGGGAAATCCACCCCCAGGTTCGGCTGTCCGGTGCCGCGCTGCTTGATCTCGATGAGCGACAGGGATTCGTCGGCGAACACGAAGACGATGACCGGGGTCTGGGCATCGCGGGCCGTCGCCAATTCGCCCAGGGTCATTTCCAGGCAGGCATCGCCCGTGAATACCGCCACGGGGCGTCCGGGCTCGGCCAGCTTGGCGCCTATGCCCAGGGGCAAGGAGCAACCCATGGTGCAAAGGCCCGACGACTGCATCAGGGTGCGGGGCTCGTAGCACTGCCAGGTCTGGGACAACAGGATCCGGTGCGCGCCGCTGTCGACCGACGCCACGGTATCGGCCGGCATTTCCGCGCGCGCGACATCCACGATGGCGCCGGGGCCCCATTCTTCGTCGATGCGGTAGATGCCCGCCAGCGCATGCTTGATGGCCCGGACCTCGTCGTCCTTCCATTCCGACGCCGTGCGCAAGCCGTCGGCCAACACCTCCGTTCCGTATTTGATGTCACCCACGAAGCTGATCGCCGACTGGTGCATGTAGTGCGTGTTGCGGTTCGAGGACAGCTCGATCACGTGCGCGCCGTCTTCCCAGATGTTGCGCCAGCCCACCCGCATTTCGATCGGGTCATAGCCCAGCAGCAGCACCACGTCGGCTTCCTTGATCAGCGGCAGCACGATATGGTCGGCCTTCGGCGAAAGGCCCATGCCGCCCACGGCCATCACGTCGCGCTCGTCGACGATGCCCTTGGCCTTGTAGGTGGTGATCAGCGGGATCCGGTGCTTCTGCACCAACGCGCGGATCTGTTCCTCCGCGCGATGGTGCAGGGCCTCCACGCCCGCGATGATGACGGGCCGCTTGGCCTTGCTCAGCCACGACCGTGCCAGCTCGAGCTGCCCGGTATGCGCGGGGACGGCCGGGGCGGGCTGCACGCGCCGCGCGCCCCTGGCCACCGCGGCCTCGGCGATGGCAACGCTGATCGGCACGTCGACATGGACTGGCCCGGGAGGATCGTCCATCGCCATGGCCAGCGCCTTGTCCATGACGGCCTCGGCATTGCCCGCCGTCATGCGCAGCGAGGCCTTGGTGATCGGCCGCATCAGCGCGGCATGATCGAACACCTGATGGGTATAGGTGGCGGCTTCGTCCTCGTCGACGCAGCCGGTCAGGAAGATCATGGGCACGCGGTCCTGCAGCGCATTGGCCACCACGTTCACCGCATTGGCCACGCCGGGCCCCAGGGTGGCGACCAGCACGCCCGGCGCGCCCGTGCGGTGGAACACGCCCTCCGCCATGAAGCCGCCGGAGTTCTCATGCTTGACCAGCGTGAACCTGACCCCTGCATCGTCCAGTCCGCGCATGACGGACAGGACCTCTCCGCCAGGAATGCCGAATGCGTGGCGGCACCCCGCCTCGTACAGGCGTTTACCGATGATCTGCGAAACCGTGGACATGCAACATTCCCCTTTAGGAAAGCTCTGATACGAGTGCTTGAAAAATGGCGGCGGCAAGCGCCGCGGCTATTGAAGATTGCCCAGCGCGGCGGCCATGCGGGCGGCGGCGATGTGCAGGTTTTCGTCGGAGGTCGCGTACGAAAGGCGCATGAATCCCGGCATGCCGAATCCCGAACCCGGCACGACCGCCACGCCCGCGCCCAGCAGGTACGACGCCAGCGCAACGTCGTCCTCCAGGCGCAGGCCTGCAGGCGTCTTGCGGCCGATGAAACTGCGCATGTCGGGAAACAGGTAGAACGCGCCTTCCGGCCGGGGCGTCGCCAGCCCGTCGATTTGCGCAAACTGCGCCAGCAGGTAATCGCGGCGTTGCTGGAAGATGGCGCAGCGGCGGCGCACCTCGTCCTGCGGCCCCGCGAGCGCGGCGGCTGCGGCCGCCTGCGACACCGAGGACGTGTGGGAGTTGATCTGCATCTGCACTTTCGTCATCGCATCGATCAAGAACCTGGGACCGCAGGCATAACCCACGCGCCAGCCCGTCATCGAGTAAGCCTTGGACACGCCGTTGACGGTCAGTATCCGGTGCGCCAGATCCGGCGCGACCTGTGCGAACGTGACGAAAGTCCTGCCGTCAAAGAGTATGTGTTCATAGATGTCGTCGACCATGATCAGGAAGTCCTGATTGCGGCTCGCCCGGATGACGGCGGCGAACTGCTCCAGCTGCGATTGCGCATAGGCGGTGCCGCTGGGGTTGCTGGGCGAGTTCAGGACCAGCCATTTGGTCTTCGTCGTGATGGCAGCCTCGAGCGCCTGCGGATGCAGCGCATAGGCCTCGTCCGGCGTCGTCGCCAAGGGGCGCAGCACGCCGCCATTCATCGACACGATATCGCTGTAGGACGCCCAATACGGCGCCGGGATCATCACCTCGTCGCCAGGCGACAAGGTGGCCAGGAAAGCCTGATAGATCACCTGCTTGCCGCCACACGCCACATTGATCTGCGCCGGCGTGCATTCGATGCCGTTGTCGCTGCGGAACTTCTCGACGATCGCCTCGCGCAACAATGGGGTGCCGTTGATCGGCGTGTAGCGCGTCTGGCCGCCGGCGATGGCGCGCGCCGCGGCCTCGCAGATATGGGCAGGCGTCGGGAAATCGGGTTCGCCCAGCGTCATGTCGATGACGCTGCGGCCCTGCTGAATGGCCTGGCGCGTCTGCTCCGCCATGACTTGGATGGGAGAGGAACGCAGAGTGGCAATGAGTGGCGAGAGCATGGACTTTTTCCGGTGACGACGGAAATAAGTCTAGAATTCAAAGGATTCAACAACAATTGAATTTGAATTCAATATGACATCTCCGCTTGGACCCAACGCGCCAACCTTGCGTCAACTGGAGCTGTTCCTGTCGCTTGCGGCGTCGGATGGCATCGCCAGCGGCGGCTCCAAGATAGGCATGACGCCGTCCACCACCAGCCACGTGCTGCGCGCGCTTGAAACCACGCTGGGCACTGACTTGATCGATCGCAATGCGCCGCAGCTGGAACTCACCCATGCCGGGCAGCAGATACTGCCCCACGTGCGCGACCTGTTTGCCGCGATGCATCTCATCCAGGCAACGGCGGGCGCAAGCGCCGGCCTCGACAGCGGGATGCTGCGGTTGGGGTCGTTCGGCCTGAGTTCCTCGCTGCAGCTTCTGCCGCCGCTGCTGCAGCGCTTCCGGCAGCTCTATCCCGGCATCGATGTACGCGTCTTCGAGAAAGCCGATGCCGAGATCGAACAGGACTTGATCGAGCGCCGGCTGGAGATCGGCGTCGTCACCCTGCCCAAAAGCAATTTCGATACCCTGCAATTGGCCGAGGATGAATTGGTTGCTGTCCTGCCGGAAGGGCATGCGCTGGCCGCGGCGGCATCCATCGACATCCGCGATCTGGGCCGCTACCCCTTGATCCTGACCCATGCCGGCTCACAGAGCCTGGTCGCCAAGATGTTCGCGCGAGCCGACACCGCGCCCAAAATCTCGCATGAACTGACCCAGATGCTGTCGATTCTGGCGTTCGTGCAGAAGGGCGAAGGCATATCGGTGGTGGCATCGATGGCATTGCCAGACGCCTATCCCGGCGTGGTCTATCGGCCTTTGCTGCCCAAGACGGCACGGCGCGTCGGACTGGCATGCCTGAACGAGAACCGGCTGTCTCCCGCGGCAGCGGCGTTCTGGAAGCAGGCCAAGACCAGCCAGAAGAAAAAATGAGAACCAGCGGCGCGTACGGCAGCGAACGCAACGCTATCGCCACGCCGCCGACAACGGCGCCGCCGGTAAACTGCGCCGTTATCCGCGCATGTCCGTCACCTCGACGCCGGCCGACAAGCCGAACGCGTACACAACCTGGAGCACTACACACGATGATCCGTCATCTGGTCCTTGCAGCATCGTTGGCCATGGCGGGCAGCGCCGCGGCTGCCCCCTCCTTCAACTGCGCCAAGGCCGCGACTCCGGTCGAAAAAGCCATTTGCGCCCACCCAGCCCTGGCCGACCAGGACGCGGCCATCGCGCAGCAGTACAAGGCGGTGCGCGGCAAGCTCGACGCCGAGGCGGTCAAATCGCTGACCGCCGACCAACGTTATTTCCTGGGCGTGCGGGACAATATCTATGCAGAGCCCTTTTCGGGCAGCACGCCGGTCAAGGAGATCGGCGCCAGCATGCGCTACCGCCTGGAATTCCTGAAGGCCATCAACCCGCAGCCGCCTGCCGGCTTTGTCGGCAAGTGGAAGAACCTCGAAGGCGAAATCGAAATCACCCGGGCCGCCGACGGCCAGTTGTTCGTGGCCGCCAACTCGGCGCAGCCCTACAACGGCCGCTGGGTCTGCGATCTGAGCGGCAAGGCGGTCGCCGTCGGCGACAGCCTGATCGTCACCTACCAGGACGGGCCGCCCTGGACCCTGGACCTGACGCGCCGCGGCGCGGTGCTGGCGGTGCGCGAAACGCGGCCCGCCGGGGTGGAAAACGACGGCTTTGGTCCGCCGTTCTGCGGCATGAATGGCAGCCTGGAGGGGGCCTGGTTCGCGCTGCGCTGAGCCGCTCCGCACGTTAGAGAGCGACGCGGCCCCATCACTCCACGCTCAGCAACCGAAGCCCTCAAGCGTGGTTGATCAATGCGGCCGCGTCGAAGAGATTTGCCAAATAAGTGAGGGCTTCGGAAATGTCGGTCTCTATCAATTGCCGCGCCTTGCCGCCGTCGCGTTCACGCAAAGCGTCGCATAGCTCATAGCGCCATCCTGCGCGCACTTGTTGCACCATGCGGATGAAATCCGGATGCAGCAGCCGGATGTAGGGCCCGGTCTGCAGCCATAGCATTTCGATGTGCCGCACGAGTACAGGCATTTCGCTTGCCCGGTAAAGAGCGACCTGAAACTCGGCCACCTTTTGTGTGTCCTTTGCGATATCACCTGCACGACGGGCTGCCTCAACCTCGCCCGCCAACCGCTCCAGTACCTTGATATCCGCCGCCGTCGCGTTCGCGGCGGCGCGTTCGGCAGCCAGGCCTTCCAACGAAAGGCGGATGTCCCGTAACTCCAGCACCCGTGCTTTCGACAATATGGGCACACGCACTGAGCGGCTGTGCTCCTGCGTCAGCACGCCTTCCGCAATGAGACGGTGCAGCGCCTCTCGAACCGGGGTCAGGCTGACCTCGAATTCCGACGCGAGTTGCCGCAGCAGCAGTTTTTCTCCAGGCGCGAAACGCCCGCAGATCAGAGACCCACGAATGCCTTGATAGACGCTATCGCGCATAGCGGTTTCTGGGGTTGCTTCGGACATGGCACGCTGCATGGCGGAGTTGAATGTGACATAAAACAGGGCCAATTCTCCCAGAATTTCGCGCGGCGCACCCCGGCGTCATTGCTTGGCCAGGTGGCAAGGGAATTCCCTAGCGCTATTTTGTGATCACATTTTATTTAATTGGTGATACATTAACAGAACAACACCGACACTCCGGGGATTCGACATGGCCAACACCACGTCCCAGAATTGCAGCATCGATGCCAGCCCATGCGCGCGCATAGCCCTCGCCGCCTTCCTTGCCTTCTCCAGCCTGGGGACAGCCGCCGCGGCGGCAGACTTTCCCAAGAACGAAATTCACCTCGTCGTAAATTACGGCCCTGGCGGTAGCACCGATGTGGCTGCGCGCGTTCTGGCCAAGGGCATGGAAGCGAGACTGGGCCGACCCGTGGTGGTCGAAAACAAGCCTGGTGCGCTCGGCACGCTCGGCCCAAGCTACGTCGCACGCCAGGCGCCAGATGGCTACACCGTCGGCGTGGTCACTTATTCCACACAGGCGATCCTGCCGCACCTGATGAAGCTCCCCTATGCAGATCAGGATTTCGCCTTTGTGGCTGGCGTCGGACGGTACCGTTACGGCATCGTGGTGCGGGCCGATTCCCCCTATCTCACCCTGCAAGACCTGCTGAACAACGCAAAGAAGGGAGATGGCGTTTTTCTCGGTTCAGCCAGCGCTGCAGTCAACCTCGCGGTGCTCGAGCTCAGTCGCCAGACCGGAGGCAAGTTCGAACAAGTCATGTACAAGTCCGGCACCGAGACGGTTAACGCCCTCCTGGGCAAGCAAATAGACGTCACCGTCGCGAACCCCTCCGACGTTCTAGCGCACATGCAAGCCGGCAAACTGCGAATGATTGCGTCAGTGGGTCCGATGCGCTGGCCCGAGTACCCAGACGTACCTACGCTTCGGGAGAGCGGCTGGCCGGTACAGATCGACGCCTCGATCGGGCTTGCAGCGCCGCTTGGCACTCCGCCCGAGGTGCTTGCCATTTTGCAGGATGCAGTCATCGCAGCAGTCCGTGATGCCGCGACGCTCGAGTCATTCGACAAGTTGGGCATGGACGCAATGCCGCTGAACGGCGCCGAATATGCCGCACAGTTAAAAAAGGGTCTCCAGGAAATGGGGCAGATGATCCGCGACACGCAAATGCCGCGAGTCAACTGAGCGTCTGAACTGGCATGAAAACCGAATCCTTGAAAATTGTTGTTGGCGGCTTTTTCCACGAGACACATGCGTTCAGTCCTCGCCGAACCACGGCAACTGCATTTGCATGGCTCGAAGGCCCCGAGCTCATATCCGAGATGCAAGGCGCGGGCACGACCTTGGGAGGCATTGTTTCGGAACTGACACAGCGGGGACACACGGCCATACCGGCCCTCTTCGCCGAAGCGGCGCCTGGCGGCCCCGTCGATGAAGACGTGTACGAGAACCTCGTAACGCGGTTCAAGACAAGCATAGCAAGCGCTCTGGACCATTTTGGACGAATCGACGGCATCGCGCTGGAGCTGCATGGCGCCATGGCCACCGCATCGATTAGCGATGTCGAAGGCCACTTCCTCAAACTCTTGCGCGCCTGGGTGGGCGAGGACGTGCCAATTGCCGTCGGTCTGGATCTCCATTGCCACATAACGGCCGACATGCTGACGGCGGCAGACATTGTCAGCGCCTGCAAGGAAAACCCGCATCGCGACGTCATGGACTGCGGGCGCCGCTGCGTCCAACTGCTGGAGGCTGCAATCCAGAAGAAGATCAGGCCGGTTTCGGTGCTCACCAAGGCTCGCATGATTCTGCCAGGGAATGCCGACACCAATTCGGGCCCGCTCCAGGCGCTGCACGAGCAAGCCCGCCAGATGCTGCACCAACACCCAGCGGTACTGGATATTTCCCTACTCAACGTTTTTCCCTACGCCAACGGCCAGGCCATGGGCCAAGGCGCGCTGGTCATCGCCGATGGCGATGCCGTGCTCGCCGCCAAGCTGTCCGCAAAGCTGGCGGGCGATTTCTGGCTTCGGCGTGATGAATTTCCAGATACGCTGCCGACCACGGAAGCAGCTCTCGACAAGGTCCAGGAAAGTCCCAATGAACGCCCGTTTCTTTTGGCGGATATGGGAGATCGCGTGCTTGCTGGAGCGCCTGGCGACAGCATTGAAATTCTGCGCCATGCCCAGCATCGCCAGCGGCCGCTGCGCGGCGCCGTCACAGTGAGCGATGCAATAGCGGTCCAGGATGCGCATGCGCGTGGCGTCGGCGCTCGCTTCATCGCCAGACTCGGGGGCCTTGATACGCCTGGCCTGTCGTCACTGGAAACCGAGGTCGAGGTCATCGCCTTGGGACCGGGCAGCTACGTTGTGAGCGGGCCATACAAGCACGGGACCTTGATTCAACTTGGCCTGACAGCGACCTTGCGCCTGCCCGACGGTTCCGTCGTCATCGCCACCAGCCAGCCTGGACTGATTCACGATCCGCAGGGGTTCCGCAGCCATGGCGTCGAACCGGGCGAATTCGATTTTGTCGGCATCAAGTCGGGCTACCACTTCAAGCTGAATTTTGCGGGCATCGGGACAGCGCTCGCTGTCGCCACCCCAGGCCTCAGCATTTACGCTCCCCGCCATTTCGCCTGGAGTGACAGTCGGATTTGGCCCGAGCACGACGTGACGGCGGCACCCCTCCTAGGGCCGTGGTACTCGATCGATCGTTTCGCCTAAGCCGGCGCGGCATATCGCGGCGCATGGCGCGCCCGTATCGGGCCGGCTGCTGTCGCTGCGGCCCGCCGCATCGACGCAAGCGCTCGCCACGGTAGTCCGTCTTGCCGCCCCGCGCTGTCGGAACGCGGCATCTTTCATGCCTCGCCGATAGGCCTTCTCGCAAAAGACCCGATCACATTGGACGTCGACCTTCCGGCGGGCCTACGCGCGCCCATGGAACTGGGCGTGCTCACAGAAATTTAGCGGATCAACCTGGATCGTCCTGGCCTCATACGGGAATTCCCGATCCATTTTTGTGATCACAAATTTAATCATTCGTGATATCTTAATTTCTCATTCACTTTCACATAAAGCACCTGCCATGACCACGCCTCATTCCCCTCTATCCCCGCGAATCGAATTTCCAGCCACCGGCACGCCCTGGCCCGCGCTGGAGAAGCGCCTGGATGACGCCAAAAATGGGGACTACCGCTGGGACGAAGGCAGGATGGCGCTCTATGTCTACTGGCTGGATGACGCGCTCGGCGCCGTATCGAAGAACGCCTCGGCCAAGTACTTCATGGAAAACGGCCTTGGCCGCAAGGCGTTCCCCAGTGTCCAGCGCCTTGAATCGGAAGTCATCGACATGGCGCTTTCCCTGTTCAATGCTCCGGCTGGCGCCGCAGGCAGCTTCACCTCGGGCGGTACCGAGAGCATTTTCCAGGCGGTGAAATCGGCGCGTAGCCTGAAAAGGGCGACTGGGGCCGCCGCCGGCCATGAACGGCTCAAGATCGTGGTCCCGCGTTCAGCGCACCCGGCGTTCAACAAGGCCGCGTATTACCTGGATATGGACGTACAGCGCATTGCCATCGGCGACGATTTCCGGGTCGACGTCCAGGCGCTGAATGCTGCCGTTGACGAGCGCACGGCACTGATCGTGGGTTCCGCTCCTGCATATCCGCATGGCGTCTACGATCCGATCGCCGCACTTTCAGAGGTCGCGTTGAAGCACCAAGTTCCACTGCATGTGGACGCGTGCGTGGGCGGCTTTCTCGGCCCGTTCATGAAGCTCAATGGCGAACCCATTCCTGACTTTGATTTCTCGCTGCCTGGCGTCACGAGCATTTCGGCCGACATCCATAAGTACGGATTCGCCGCGAAAGGCGCCTCGCTGATTCTGTACCGCAACGAAATCTTCAAGCAACACCAACGCTTCGAATTCGACGATTGGCCGCGTGGCCACTACGAGACGGACACCTTTCTGGGTACACGCCCGGCCAGCCCCGTCGCCTCGGCCTGGGCGGTCTTGAACTACTTGGGCACCGAGGGATATCGGGGTATCGCCAAGATCGTGGCCGATACGCGCAATCGCATGATCCAAGGGATAGAGGACATCGAGGGCCTGGAAGTGCTCCGTCCTCATAGCGAGCTCTCTTTCGTGCTTTATCGATCGCGAGATCCCTCGGTCGACATCAACGCTGTCGCCCAGGAACTGGACAAAAAGGGATGGTTTGTCGGCGTCGGCGTGGATCCCGTGGCGATCCACTTCATGGTGAATCCGGTGCACCAATCCATCATGGAAAGGTACCTCGACGACCTGCGCGCAGCCGTCAAGAACGTACGCGACAACAAGCTGACGGCGCAAACCAACGCCCATACCTACTGAGCACCCAAGCACGGTAGCGCCCACAAGAATAGGGGAGTCGATATGACAGCAATCACCATTGCCAAACTGTCCAAGCACTACGATGGCACGGCAGCCTTGCGCGATCTGAACCTGCACGTGGAACAAGGAGAGTTCCTGACCATCCTCGGCCCAAGCGGCTCCGGCAAGAGCACTACCCTGGCCTTGATCGCCGGGCTTACGCTGCCCAGCGAAGGAGCGATCCTCCTCGGCCCGCGCGACGTCACCCGACTCCCCCCAGCACAGCGCAACATCGGCCTTGTCTTCCAAAGCTATGCACTCTTTCCCCATTTGTCGGTGCGCGAGAACATCGCGTTTCCTTTGCGAATCCGGCGCAACGATGCCGGCGCAATAGACAAAAAAGTGAAGGAAGTGCTCGCATTGCTGCGCCTGGATGGTCTGCACAACCGTCGCCCTGCGCAGCTATCCGGCGGCCAACAACAGCGCGTGGCGCTCGCACGAGCCTTGGTCTTCCAGCCCGACATCCTGTTGCTGGACGAACCCATGGGAGCGTTGGACAAACAACTGCGCGAAGAGGTTCAGGTCGAATTGCGGCGCCTGCAGCGTTCTCTGGGTACGACGACCATCCTTGTTACCCACGACCAGGAAGAGGCATTGTCCATGTCTGACCGGGTGATGCTCCTGGCCGATGGCATGATGCAGCAGGTCGGGTCGCCGCAGGAAATCTACTCGCGGCCAAGCAATTCGTTTGTGGCCGGTTTTCTGGGTACCGCCAATTTCCTGCGCGGCCGTCTGGCGACGGCAGACTCCAAGCTCATTCTTGACCTTGGAGAAGGCGAGAGGCTGGTAGTCCATCCCTCGGGCGTATCACAGCCACCAACGGACGGCGATCTCGTGCAGGCGATCGTCCGGCCCGAACGGGCCACACTATCCGCCCCATCTGCCGGGCACGCAGGCCTCAGAGGGCGCGTCCTGGACATTGTCTATCTGGGGCAGTCCATACGCTATCACGTCCAAACCAGCCAGGCGCGTCCGTTCATAGTCGCCGCCAGCGACGAAAAAGTCCGGTTCGCTATTGGAGACCATGTGGTTCTCTCATGGCCTGAAGACGCCGTCTGGCTGCTTCCGGAGAAACACCCCGCCGAATTGGCGCATCCCCCCGCCACTGTCACCCACCTGCACTAACGGAGTCCTTCATGGAACGTCGTACTTTCATCAAGTCGTCGCTGGCTACCATGGGCGCATGCGCCACCCCCACCCTGGTGCGTGCCGCAGCATCAGCGTCGGCAACGGTCAAGTCCATACGCATCATCGCGGCCGGGGGCCAGTCCGGCGAGGCTCTCCAAAGAGGTTACATCGATGCCTACACCGCGCGCACCGGCATCACAGTGCAACGGGAAGACACGACCGGAACGCCCCTGGGCAAACTGCGGGCGATGGTCGAATCCGGGCGCATCGACGCCGTGCTGCACGAAATCGGTGGCCCCGCCCTGGCCCAAGCCATGGCGCTCAACCTGCTTGCGCCCTTGGACTGGGCACAGATCGATCCCGCCGCGATGTTCCCCGAAGCCCGGCACACACATGGCATGGGATATCAGTATTTCTCGGTCGCGCTATCCGGACGGGCCGATGCCGCTCCGTTGGCTAACTGGAAGGATTTCTGGGATACAACGAAGTTTCCGGGCTGGCGCTCATTGCCCGATATCCCGTACTACTCCCTGCCCATCGCACTGCTTGCCGATGGCGTGGCGCCCGAGAACCTCTATCCCATCGACTTCGATCGAGCCTTCGCCAGCCTGGAGAGGATCAAATCGCACGTACCGGTATGGTGGTCCAGTGGCGCCCAGCCCGCGCAATTGCTGTTGGATAACGAAGTCCGCTACGCCGCCTCCTATTCGGGCCGCGTTGCGGGGAACCCAAAGCTGCGGCTGGAATTCAATCAGGGGCTGCTCAATATCGGTTACTTCGTCATGCCGCGAGGCGCTGCACCAGCCCAAGCCAGCGCCGCCTTTGGCCTGCTCCATCAGATGACGCTGCCAGCTTCCCAGGCGGAGGCGGCGAAGATCATCCCCTATACCGGCAATAGTCCCTACCTGGACAAGCTGCTCCCGCAGGACAAGCTGGCGCAGTTCCCGACAAGCCGCGCCAATCGGGAGGTACAGGTCCTGCCCAATGAAGCATTCTGGGCCGCCCATGCCTCCGTGGTCGAAAAGCGGTGGCAACTCTTCAAGCTGGGACTTTGAAAATGCACCCGACGAAGAAAAGCGCGGCACGGCAGCGCAACAGCCGGGCGGAGCTAAAGCTGGTCGCACCGCTACTCATGCTGATGGTATTGGCTTTCAACCTGCCGCTACTCGACACACTGATCCGCAGTTTTGGCTGGCCGCATCCGACGCTGGCGCACTATGGCGAGCTACTCGGCTCGCCGCTGTATATGAAGGTCATTGCCAATACCTTCATCATCTCCGCGCTCGCCACGCTGGCCTGCATGGCGCTAGGCTATCCGTTGGCATATTGGATCAACGGCCTGAGTCCCAGAGCGCAACTCTTCGCCCTTGCGCTCGTGGTCATCCCATTCTGGGTTAGCGTGCTCATCCGTACCTACGCGTGGATCATCCTGTTGGGCAATGCCGGCATCGTCAACGGCCTGTTGCAGTCCGGGGGACTGGTCGACGGTCCGATCGCCTTCTTGTACAACCGCGGCGGCGTCACCCTCGGCGTGGTCAATGCCCTGCTGCCCTTTCTGGTATTGCCCCTATACGCGGCAATGCGCAAAGTCGATCCGAGACTCCTGCATGCCGCGCGCTCCCTGGGAGCGACGGAACGGACGGCATTTTGGCGAATCTTCTTGCCGCTGACTCTACCCGCGCTCGCAGCGGGAGGGCTGTTGGTGTTCCTGATGGCTCTCGGCTTCTATGTAACGCCCATGATTCTCGGCGGCGGACGCGTGCCGATGTTGGTCAACATGCTTGATTTGCTGATCAACCGCATGCCCGACTGGAACCTGGCATCCGCCATTTCCATCGCCCTGCTGCTTGCCTGCCTGGCTTTGTACGCCACAAGCAGAAGGCTTGGGCGGCTCAATCCACGTTCGTCATAAGGTCTCCCATGTCGTCAAGGCTTCTAGTGGAACAATCCCAGGCTATGCCGGACATCAAGAAAGTCCGCAAGCCAGGCCACGCCGTACTGGCCGTATATGCATCTCTTGTCCTGTTCTTCATTTGCATTCCCGTCGTCATCGTGGTGCCGATGTCCTTCTCGAGTTCCAGCACCCTGGAGTTCCCTCCGCCTGGCTACTCGTTGCGATGGTACGAAGCATTCTTCAGCGATCCGCGATGGATCGAAGCACTCCGGAACTCCGTATTCATTGCGCTGCTTTCTAGCCTTATCGCTCTTTGCCTCGGCAGCGTCGCCGCATACGGACTGGTTCGCGGCAGGTTCCGTGGCCGGTCTCTGCTCGAGTTGAATTTCGCCGCGCCCATGGTGGTTCCGCACGTCATCACAGGCGTTGCGCTCTATATCTTCTTTGCCAACATAGGTCTGCTCGGAACCATAGGCGGGCTCATACTCGCGCACGCAGTCCTGGCCGCGCCTTATGTTGTACTAGTGATATCAACCGGCCTGGCCACGCTCGATGTCCGTGTCGAGCAGGTCGCGCACACGCTTGGCGCATCGCGCACAACTGTACTTTGGCGGGTGGTCGCGCCAAACATGGCTCCCCATCTGTTCGCGGCATGGCTATTCGCTTTCATGATCAGCTTTGACGAAATCACTGTCACGGTTTTTCTGGCCGGGACGCACGACACGATACCCAAGCGCATGTTCACTCAGCTTCTCGAACGCATAGATCCCACCATTACCGCGGTGGCGACGATGCTGGTCGCGGTTTCCATTCTGATGGTCGCGGCAATTGCCGCACTGATGCGACGCCCGCAACCTCGCGCTTGATCGCTTCGACGACGCGCCGTGCGTCTTCGCCCACCCCCATGATCAGCGCTGACGCACGGTTGCGTTGCCACGGACGGCCGACATAGCTCAGTCCCGGCACGGGAGAGGCGCCCTCGCTGTGGCGGAAGCGTCTGTGCTCGTCGACGGCGTCCGGAATCTCGATCCAGTCGGTGTGGTCTCGATAGCCGACCGCCCACACCACCGACGCCACCTTGCGGTGCGCGCCATCGGCGAAGAGCGCTGTGTCGCCATTGGCTCCAGTCAGCCTGGGCCTTAGTTCGACGCCGCGCCGCGCGAGGCTCGCCAAGCCGCGATCGCGGTCGGGGAAAGGATCCCTGCGGCGCAATGCCTGTCCGATGAAGGACGCAGTCGGCGCCCGCATCAGCCCCAGGGTGCGCAGCCACCACCAGATCGATTTCCCCAGTACGCGTTCGGGAACCAGCTTCCTGGGCTTGCCCGTCGCCAGCATCACCGGATGCGTGGTCGAGGCCAACACGGCCAGATCGCGGCCGCTGGCCCCGTCTCCTACCACCAGCACAGGCCCGTCGGGCAGCGACTCGCCGGCGCCGAAACTCTCCGGCGTCAACTGCACGACCTGCGCGCCGAAGCCGCGCGCAATCGACGGCTTCAGCGGTACCTGAAAACCCCCGGTCGCGACGATGACATGCGTGGCGGCAACAGTGCCGCCGTCCGACAGGTCAGCCAGAAAGCTCCCATCCAAGCCTGCGCGCAGGCGCTCGACCGACGTCGCCAGCTTCAAGGGCAACGCAAATTGGTGCGCATAGGCTTCGAGATAAGCCGCGAACTCATCACGGCCGGCATAACCGTCGGCGTCTCCCTCCAAGGCCATACCAGGCAATGCGCTGAACGCTCTCGTAGTGAACAACGAAAGCGATGCATACCGCTGTCGCCAGCTATCGCCAATCCTGGCGCTGGTCTCGACAATCAGGAACGGGATATTCTGTTGCTTGAGCCAGTAGCCTGCGGCCAATCCCGCCTGCCCGCCACCGATGACCAGAACGAAACGGGGCAACTCCAACGCGCTAGACACTGTTCTTCCTTTCAGTTGATCTGTCGGCCACGATAGGGCCTCTAGCAGCTTCAAGGTCAATCAGCATGCCACGCTTGGGCCTCGCGACCCGAGCCGAAGCGCAGAGGGTTCTTGCGGCCGATGGTCTCTCCGCTCAGCGCCTCCTTCTGTAACCATGTTTACACCGACGACACTGCCGTTCCGAGGGCCGAGGCCAGCAAATCGGCCAGGCCGCGCCCGGCGCTGCCATCTTCATCGAGATGCGGATTGTAGATAGTGATCTCAAGGCCGACGGCCTTGCCACTCGACAGCACAATCCGCAGCGCGACCGTCAGCTCTTCCCACGACAAGCCGCCGGGCACGCGAAAATCGACGGCTGGCATGATGGCGTCGTCAAGACAGTCTGCGTCGACGTGGATAAAGAAACCGTCCAGCTCTGCTCGCGTCAGATGATCGACTGCCTGCCGCGCAGCAGCCTCAATGCCCATCGAACGTACTGCGGGGAGATCAAGCGTCTTGAGCGCTTCAGGGAGCGGCTGGCTGCCGTACTCTTCCTGGTCCTCATGATCGCGATACCCGAACGCAACAACGTCTTCAGGGCGGACCAAAGGGCCGCGCCCTTCGATGTCCGCCAATAGCGGCGGACCGTAGCCGGTGGCGAAGGCCAGGTCCATCGAGGCGCCTTCCCCATTGGGCTCCGCCTCGGGCTGGAAAAAATCGGCATTGCCGTCGATGAAGAGCAGGCCGTAGCGGCCGCGCCTGCGAAACGCGAGCATCGAACCCAGCAGGATTGTGCAATCACCGCCTAACAGAACCGGAAATTCGCCCGCGTCCAGCACTGCTTCCACCGCGTCGGCGAGTTTGGGCGACCACGCTGCAATGGCCTTGGCGTTCAGGGTGCCGGTGTCAGGATCGGGCGCCGGATCCTTGGGAGGCACAGCCAGTCGCCCACCGTGGCGCGCATGGATACGCTCTGCAAGGCCGTGGGCCAGGAGCTGATCAGGCAGGCGCTCCACGCCGTCGGTCGCCAGCCCCAACGTGGAAGGAGCTTCGAGGATTGCATAGGAGAGAGTCGGCATCAGTGTCTCCGCAGGCGGCCATTCCGCAGAAAATATGATGTCAGACTACAAACTACGGCGCGAAAGCTCAATCCGACACCCAATCTTCCGCTTTCCTACCGAGACGCGGATGGCTCCCACAGCAAGTGCGGGCCCTGGAGCCAGGCGCTCAAGCCTGCGCGCGGCGCGGCAGCCAGCGCCAGAATACCCCGGCCGCCACCAAGCCCAACGTGCCGACACCGAACGATGCGCCGCCGAGCGACACCAGGGCGGTCAGCATCGACAGCGCCACGGGTCCGCCGCTTGCGCCCAAGTCGGCCATGAAACGCCAGATGCCGAGGAACTGCGTGCGCGCGCCCGCCGGCGCGGCATCGGCGCCCAGCGTCATCACGATGCCCGATCCGATGCCGTTGCCGAAACCCAGCAGCGCCGATACCAGGATGAAGCTCGCCACCCCGCTGGTCAGCGGGATCGCCATCAGGCTCAGCCCCATCAGCAAGGTGCAAGGCAATGCCACCCACAAGCGGCCGCGCTGGTCCATCACCTTGCCTGCGGGATAAAACACCGACATGTCGACTGCGGCGACCAGCCCATAGATGAGCGAGGTGGTGGCGGCGTCGAGACCCAGATGATCTGCCCACAGGGGTATCACCACCTGGCGCGACGCGCGCAGCGCGCTGATCAGCATCACGCCCACGCCTAGCGTGGCGTACACGCCGCGATGGTCGCGCGCGACCTCGCCCATGCGCGCGCGCGGCGCTCCCGCGCCCGCTCCACCCGAGGGCTCGATGTCGGGCGCCTTGATGGCGATGAGTCCCGCGCCGAGCATGGCGCAAACGGCAATCCAATAGGCGCCGTCGAGCCCCAGGAAATGAATCAGCGCCGCGCCCGCGAACGGGCCGAAGAAGGTGCCGATCCGTGTCGTGCCGCCAAGCGTGGACAAGGCGCGCGCCCTGTACGCCAGCGGCACGACCTCGATCATGTAGCTCTGGCGCGCCAGCTGAAACACAGACTGCGCGCACCCCTGCATCAGCATGGCCAGCGCCAGCACCCAGAGATTGGGCACGCAGATCACGAGCAGCAGGCCGACCACGCTCAACACCGCCGCGCCGGCCATGGCGCGCTTCTCGCCGAAGCGATGGGTGATCAGCGCGGACGGGATATTGGAAAGCAGCGAGCCGACCCCGATGAGGGCGGCGATCAGTCCGGCGGTGGCTATCGACGCCCCCTGATCGCGCGCGGTGAGCGCGATCACGGGAAGGATGGCGCCATTGCTGATGCCGTAGAGCAGCGACGGGCCGAACGCCGGCACGGCGATCTGCTTCAGATTGAACGAATCGGGTTGCGACATGGCGGGAGACTGGGAGATCGGCCGCCTGTCCGCCGCCTTGCCGCAGGGCACGGGACCGGTCCGGCGGCCATCGGCGTGGGATGCCGAAAGTGTAGCTGGAGCCTCCCACGCCCGCCTGTCGGCCAGCTGACAGCTGCCGCATCCCCCGTCCGCTGTTCAGCGTCCGGCAGACACCGGCTTTCGCTTCCCGGCGAAGACCGCCGCATCGCTTGACAATCCTTGACTGTTGAACCCTGGCGATACATTGCAACACACTGTAATCTTTTTCCACACCAATTGTGTCGGCCGAGCATGCGCTCGACTGGGTGCTGTTCCATGTATTCGCCTGTCCATGCCCGCAACCCTCCTTGAATGGTCCGTACCCGCGGCGATCCTGATCTGCGCCATCGGACTCTGCGCCGCCCGCTACATTGGCTTCAATACGCTCCGGTGGGGCTGCGCCCTGGCATGCCTGGGCACGGGCTACGCCATCATGCTGGTGCAGGCCAGCGAGCTTTCTCCATATAAACAGGTCGTCGAGGATGCCTTCATTCTGGGCGGCGTCATCCTGGCCTGTCGCGCTCTCCAAAGCCGCCGCAGCAGCCAGATCCCCCCCTACTTCGATGTCGCGGTGCTGCTCGCCTCGACGGCGATGGTAGTCGCCTCGGTAGTGCTTTTTGCCAGCGCAAAACTGGAGTCGTTCTTCGTGCAGGCCTGTTGCGCGCTCGTGACCTGGCGCGCCACGCTGTCCTTCGCCAGGCAGGCCGTGACCACGTCGGACAGAGTGCTCACCGCCGCGTTCCTCTTCATCGCGCTTGTGTTGACGGGCCAGTGCATCCTGTACGTTGCCGCCCCGATACCGCCGCTCGCAATGGGCGAATGGAGAACGTCGGTCTGGGGCATCCTGATCCAATACACCGGGCTACTCGGAAGCATAGTCCTGACCTTCGCGGTCTTCATCGCGACGAGCTACGACGCCATAGAGAAGTACCGTCGCCATGCCCATACCGACGCCTTGACGGGCCTGCTGAACCGCCAGGGACTCGATAGCCTGCTTGCCTCCGGGCGCCTGTTCTCGGATGCGGCGGCGCCGGCCGCGCTGATCATGGCCGACATCGACAACTTCAAGCGCATCAACGATGTCTTCGGCCACGCGTTTGGCGACATGGTGCTTGCCCGATTCGGCGCCCTGCTCAAGCCACAAGCAGACGCCCGCATCCATGCGGCCCGGCTGGGAGGAGAAGAATTCCTGCTGCTGCTGCCTGAGGCAAGTCTGGAAAGCGCCACCGCAATCGCCGAAGAGATCCGTGCCGATTTCGTGACGCAGCGCTGGGCGCCGCAGGTTCCAGATTCCCGCTTCACTGCCAGCATGGGGGTGACCCTCGTACAGGCAGGAGAGTCTTTCGCCAGCGCGTTGAAGCGGACAGACGACCTGCTTTACGAGGCGAAGCGACAAGGACGGAACTGCACGGTTGCGGGCGTGGCGCCGGCCGACGCCAGGCATGGCCGCCGCGCGCCTGGCGACAACGCAAGCACTCAGGAGTCTTGCGCACAGGCATGAAGCCGCTGGCGCTCATAGCGTCATGACCGGCTCGTCTTCGATCCGAAAGAACAAGGCGCTCGGCCCCATGATGCCCGTCCCGTCCAGATACTCGAAGGCGACGCGCTGGCCCGGCGCGGCCGCCTGCCCGAAATGCTCGACCCGGTACATCGCGCCCCCGATGCGATAGTTGTGGACCAGCGTGGAAACGTTCGAGTTGGATGCGCGCACGCGATAGGTCACGATTTCCTCGACCACTCCGCGCACCCCGTGCTTGTAGCGGGCGCGCTTCAGCCTAGGGCTGCGCATGCCCAGCACGAGTCCCGTGAGAACGAAAAATGCTGCCAGCAGGATCAACGGCCCCAGGAACAGGCTGCCGACCAGCGGCGCCAGCGCCACCGCGTAGAAGAACTTGCGCAGGCTCAGTTCTTCCTTGCGCACGGCCTCGCGGTCGGCATCGCTGACTTCCTCGACCGAATTCCAGGCCTGCGCGCTCATCGGGTACTCGGCCCGCAACAGCACGGGTGGCGCGTCGGGGTCCAGCGTCAGCAGATGCAGGCGCACGGGTAGATCCGTCAGCGCCGCGGCCGTCACAGGCCGGAAGCCTTCTCGAGTGTCCCTGGCGATCTCGTTCCAAAACGGCAGGGCCACGTCCACGCGCTGTTCGCCAAAGACGTAGCGGATGCCGGGACTCCCGGCCGGACCGAAACCGGTCAGGTGTCCGGACACGATCTGCTTGGGTACCCGCCCCTTCAACACCCGATTGAAGCGGCGCCAGGCTTGCGGCAGGCGCAGCAACCTGCGCCCAAGAAAGACCGCGAAGGCGGCCATCGCCACCGTGCACACCAGCATCACCACGCCGTCGGCGCTGCGGCGCAGGCTGCGATCGAATGCGAACAGGATGACGAACAGGACAACGCCGCTAGTCAGCAGCAGGAACATCAGCCCCGCGAACACCGCCGTCAGCGACCTGCCCCGGCGGCCACGGCGCAGCAGCAGGATGTCCTCATCGGCCAGGGGTTCTTCCGTGACTTGCAGCATTGCGCTCATGCTAGCCCGGCAGCTTGCCCTGCTTGCGCGCCGCGCGTTCGGCCAGCCGCTGCGCCATATCCTGCTGGCGCTGCATCAGGTCGGCGATCTGCCCGGCGTAGAGGTCGGTAAGGTCGCCAGCCAGCGGCTCAACATCAGTCAGGTCATCGATCGCCACAACCGTCCCCGCCTGATCCACGCCCCAGATCCGGCTGCCGTCGCCCACGATCTTCAGCACGGGCAGGATGCCGGGCAAACCGGCCTCGGCGAGCTGGCGCTGCTGCACCGAGATGCTGGCCCATTCGGGCAACTCCGGCGCATCGACGCCCAGCAGCACCAGGCCGCGCCAGAAAGTCCAGGCGGGGCCGACTTCGAACTCCTTCGCCTGCGGCCAGACTTCCTCGCGCGCCATCACGCACAGGCCATTGGTACGCTGGCAGAAGGCCGCAAACGCCGCCGGCAGCGGGAAGCCTGCAGCGGCCTCCAGACCGGCAATCGCCTCCGCGTCGGGCGCGGGCGCGGCCACAACCTCGAAATATTCGGTGTCCACGGGATCCAGGATTTCCCACATGCGTTGATGAAACTGTTCGGCGGTCATGGTCATGCGAGCATCCTGAAGCTAAGAGAAGTCCTGGTTCGCCGCAAAGGCGGGAACCTTGAGAGCGCACCACTATATCTTTGATTGCGGCAGCAAGCGCTTCCACGGCCTGCGCGCACGCCTCGGCCTGCTTGGCCGCCATGACCGTTCAGCCTTGCCGGCCGAACAGCATCGTCAATCCGAACAGCGCTCCCAGCCCGCCAACGATAGCCAGCGACATCGACGGCTCGCGCAAGCTCAGCGCCATGACCGCCGCGCCCGCCCCCAGTACGATAATCAGCAAGCCCACCAGGCGCCCTGCCGTGGAACCATAGAAATGTGTGCGGCGCGCCGCCTGCGTACCGGCGGGCTGGCGCTTTTGCCACGCCGCCAAGGCCTGCTCGAACTCGCGCAACAGACGTTCGCGCCTGGGCAGGTCCACTGCGCTGACCAGCAATGTCGGCAGACCGGGACGAACCAGCTTGAGATAATCGTCAGTGCCCCAGCGGGACAATTGAGCGAAGGCGACGGGAGAGCGGCGCGAAAACTCCAGCCCTTCGGACGTCACCTTGACGGTATTGCGTGTGGGAAAGCCCTTGAACGCCACCAGAGGCGGCAAAAGCAACCCCAGCACCGCCAGCGCGGCCGCCAGAGCAATCGGCCCACGGTTGAACACCACCAGCATGAAGCTGCCCACTGCCAAGGCGAAGGCCAAGGGCACCGACAACTGATGCCATCGGGTATAGACCGAGGCCTGGATCCCTTCGTTGCTGGTCATGTTTGAGGTAATTGCATGTCGACTTCTCCGGGAATGACGCACGTGTCACCATCAGAGTGTAATCATGCGCCTGAGGTCAAGATTCGCAGAACCAGTCCGTAGGCCGGTCGTCGGCCGCAAAGCGCACGGCCGGCCAATAGCCATCCATGAACCAGGTCGCGTCGCGCGGCGCCAGGTGCAGCACGTAGCCCGCATCGGCTGCGACGATCAGGTCCGATGGCGTGAAGTGTTCCAGGAACGTCGTGGGGGGATCTTCGGGGTCGCCGCTGTCGCGTCCCGCCTGCCAGAGAAAATGCAACGCTGCATCGCGGCGCCTGGCCAGCGCTTGAGCGATCGAGCGGGCCCGCGCCAGCAGCGGCGCCGCCGCCAGCGGATCGGCTGCTAGCAGCACCACGCGCAGCCGGCCGCCGTCGGCGGTCGCGCAGTCCAGCCAAGTCTCCTGAGCCGGCAGGTTGTCGTGGATGTAGGGCTGCATGGGGAAGACCGGCTATCGACGCTGCCGCGCCTCGGCGCGACGCCGGCCGAAGTGCATGATCGCCATGCCCGAGATCGCAAGCGCGGCGCCGATGAACAGATTCGCGGGCGTGGCTTCGCCCAGCCAGAGGCTGGAGAACAGCACGCCGAAGACGGGCACCAGCGTGATGTAGCCCGAGGCCGCGCCGGCGCCCAGCGCCTTCACGCCTTCGAAATACCAGGCGTAGGCGATCGCTGTCGCCCCGAACGCCAGGGCCAGCAGGCTGCCCCAGGCGCTGGCAGGGGCCTGTCCCAATTTCGCCCAGGCGGGAGTGCCTTCCACGATCAGGCTGGTGAGCAGCAGCATCAGCGCGCCGATCACGGTGGCCACCGTGGTGGTGGTCAGGGCGTCCACGCCCTTGAGCACCAGCCGGCCGATCAGGGTGTAGGCCACCCAGCAGGCCACGCAACCGAGCAGCAGCAGTTCGCCGATGCCGACGCCAGAGCCGGCCGCGGCTTGCGAAACCCCGCCGCCGATGGCGATGTACGCACCGATGGCCGACAGGATCATGCCGGCCAGGATGGCGGGGTTGAGGTGTTCGCGGAACAGGATCGCCGCCAGCAACAGCGTCGCGCCGGGGTTCAGCGTCACCACGATCGCGGCCTTGCCGGCCGGCACCAGCTGCAGGCTCAACATGAAGAAGCTGGAGTAGCCGAAGACGCCCGCCAGCGCGGCGGCGGCCAGGCCGAGCCATTGATTGCGCGTCAGAGACTTCAGGCCCCGCAACGCCGAGGCGCGATGCATCCACAGAACCAACACCACACTGGCAAACAGGAACCGCAGGCTGGCCGCGGCCAATGGCGCCATGGCCTGGGCGACGACCTTGCCCCAGGACCACGACGCGCCCCAGAGCGCGGCCATGCCGACCAGGCGCAGGTGCGTGGCCATCAATGTATTTTTCATCTGTGCTTCGAAGGTGAGGCGTGGTGGTCGCGCGAGGCGACGGCAAAAACGCAAGGCGTCGAGGTTGTCCTTCCGTGACGGCCGTCAGTGCGCATGCGGGATTTTAGCTGGCAGCGGCATTGCAATATGACTCCTTCGCACCGTCAAAGGCCCCTCAGGAAATCGACGAGCGCCTTGTTGACCGCCTCGGGGGCTTCCTGTTGCAACCAATGCCCCGCGCCGGGAATGACTTCAGTGGCGCGCAGTTGGGGAACGAGGGCCGGCATGGCGGCGATGATCTGATCCATGCCGGGAAGCGCCAGGCCAGTATCCCTTTCCCCTGCCAGATAGAGCGCAGGCACATCCACCGTCTTTCCCTCCAAGGCCCCCTGCAGCGCCCAATTGCGGTCCAGATTCCGGTAGTAGTTGAGGCCGCCACGAAAGCCGCTGGTGGTATAGCTTTGGACAAAGGTAGCCAGATCCGACGGAGTGAGCCAGGCCGGCAACGTCTGAGGGACAGGCAGCGAATCGAGCAGGCCCCGGCCAGCAGCTACCATGCCAAACGGATTGGGCGTGCCGGGGTCGTCACGCGGCCCGGCGTCGCCCGATGCCGCGAAGTAGACGGCGCGCAGGGTTGCGCTGATGTCACGCTCGAATTCCGCTTCAGCAATTCCCGGCTCGTTGAAGTAATGCGTGTAAAACGCGGCGGACTCGTTCTTGGGGAAGAGGCGGCTGGGCGCAACCGGCGCTCTGCGCATCATGGGAACGCCCAGGGCGACGACGGCCCGAAAGCGGTCCGGACGCAATTGGGCTGCCTGCCATGCAATGCTGGCACCCCAATCGCCCCCCACGATCACCGCTTCGTCGGCTCCCTCGCTTTCAATAAGCGCGACCAGGTCGCCTATGACATCCAGCGTCGTGAACGCCGCCACATCCGTCGGACTGTCGCTGGCGCCATAACCGCGCAAATCCGGGGCCACGGCGCGGAATCCCGCCCGGGCTAGGGCGGGAAGCTGGTGGCGCCAGGCATAAGCGGTCTCGGGGAAACCGTGGCACAGCACGACGAGGGGGCCTACGCCCTGGGCCGTGACATTGAGCGTGATGCCGTTGACGGTCACATCGCGTGTTTCAAGGTCGATCATCGGGGAAGCTCACAGGAAGTATCCAGTGCAGCTATAATATCGTAACACTTGTAGTTACGGTAATTCGATCCCATGGCCAATGACACCCGCCTTGCCCGTCTGCTGCACGTCTTGATCCACATGCATTTGCGCGGCGGCACCACCACTTCTGGAACGCTGGCCCAGATGCTGCATACGAATGAGGTGGTGGTGCGCCGATCCATGGCGGCGCTGCGCTCCGCCGGCATGGTGACCTCCACGGGCGGGCGCAAGGGCGGCTGGGTACTGGCCAGGGGACTGGAAACCATCACCGCGCGCGATGTCCATGAAGCCATCGCCCATGGCACGGTCTTTGCCATCGCACCAGCCGACGACAATCCTGCTTGCCCCGTCGAACGGGCCGCGAACCAATTGGTGGCGGATTCCCTGCGCGACGGCGAACATGCCTTGCTGCAACGCCTGGGCGCGGTATCGCTTGCCGAGCTAGCCGCGGGGATTGCGGCGCGCGAGGAAGGATGACGCCGTCGCGTTGAATGAGCTACGCAGGCGGCGCTTTTATCGTTGTTCTATCTACTGTTCCTTCAGCCCCAACGACTTCATCAACGGGGCGAACAATTTCTTTTCGTCCTGCACACGCGAGGCATAGTCGGCCACGCTCAGCGGTAGCGCCTCGGCGCCCGCATCCAGAAAGCGCGCCTGGATCTCCGGCCGCGCAAGCACCTTGTTGATTTCGGCGTTCATGCGATCGACCACGTCATCGCGGGTGCCAGCGGCGGCATACACGCCGAACAGGCTGTCAGCGAAAACACCGTCGATGCCGACCTCGGAAAAGGTTCGTATGTCGGGCGCCACGGCGGCGCGTTGCCGGCTTGCCACCGCCAGTACCTTCAGTTTGCCCGCTTGCACCATGGGAAAGACCGTGGCGGGTCCAAACGCGAAGTCGATCTGGCCTGCTGCCAGGTCTTGTATCGCCGGCGCCACGCCGCGATACGGCGCATGGGTGGCCTGCATGCCAGTGGCCTGCTTGAGCAGCTCGCCGGCCAGATGCGGCGTCGTGCCGTTTCCGGCCGAACCGTAATTGAGAGGAGCGGGCTGCTTGCGCGCGTATGCCACGAACTCTTCGAGCGTATTGACGCCAAGCGAGGACCGGACAAACAGGAACAACTGGCTATTGGCCAGCAAGGCCACCGGCCGCAGGTCCCGCTGCGGATCGAACGGCATGCTGGCGAACATCAGCGGGTTGACCGATTCGGTCGTCGATGGATTGAGCAGGAAGGTATGGTTGTCCCCACCGTTGCGCACAACCTCGGCTCCCGCCACGTTGCCGCCCGCACCGCCCCGATTCTCCACGATGACGGTCTGCTTCAAGGCCTCGGCCAAGTGCGGCTGCACTGTGCGCGCCAGCACGTCGACCAGCCCTCCGGGCGCCAGCCCCACCACCAGGCGCACGGGCTTGACGGGCCAGGCCTGAGACGGCGTTTGCGCATGGCTGCCGGTCGCCCAGCCAGTCAGCGCCAGCATCATCATGGCCAGACAACGTCTACGCAACAGCATGCGATTCTCCTTATGGGGGGTCACCCCGCGATTCCGCTCACGGTGCGTCACATGCCGCACCACGGAGAACCGCCTCGATGCCTCATGCGGCGGCGGTCCGTCTCTGCCGCTCATTCTTCACAAAAGTTTAGGCTTAAAGAATCCCGGATAACCCTAATTCTCCGGCGGCAAGGGCGGCGTCTCGGAACAACTTCAATCCGGAAAAAAAAAACGGGATGGCTCCAATTCGAGCCTCCCGTTCTTACTACAAGGTTTGCCGCCTAGCGTATTGGCAGCACTGGTCGCGCCCCGCTCCAATCCCTCTCTTACTACGCCACCTCCCACAACGCCGCTGTCAGCCCCAGCAACAACAGCACCGCCGACGCGATGAACCATCGCACGGTTTTCCGGTATTCATCCTCGGCTTCATCCTCCAAACGCAAGGAGCGGTAGAGAGCAATGATCTGCAGCAGGCTGGCGAGGAACAAGGACACGCCCGGCAGCACGGACAACACGCTCCAATCGCCTGGCGCGTCGAAGCCCCAGTAGCGCAGGAAACCCAGCGAAAAGCCCAGCAATACCGTGATGGCCGTAATCAATCCAGCCCGATAGCCCTGGGGCAGGTCGCGTGGCCTATGGCTGCGGGTCCGCACCAAGTCGTCGTCTGGCGTTTCCGGTGTCGTCATGGAGATACTCCGCACTGAGTACGCTACGGCCCACCCGCTACCGGTCTATGTGGGAGCCAAAACTGAACTCCTGCCGTCACTCGGGGCCAGGGCTGAATTGATTATGGCTGATATCGCAGCGCACCGGGGCGGCCGAAGTCGGCAAGTCTCGGCGTTCAACATGAGTGGAAATGACACCATATTTTGCTCCGACTCAGTTGTGCATCTTCGATTTTCCCAACAGTAGAAACACCAATACTGCTGTCGCTGCCGCAGCAGCCGCCAGGACAAGGAGCTGGAACCGAAAGGCGCTCTCATACACCTGCAGCAAAGAAATCTGTTCCACCATTGGTAGGTGGGCCATGGCGTTTTGCAGATCGCTCATCGCTAGCCGATTCGAAGCCTGCACCAACTCGCTCGTTTTCATGTGACCTGACGCGCCATCCTCCACCGCAGCTGCCAAGCCCGATAGAATCCGAGCAGACAGGATGGCCCCGACCGCTGCGATAGCGATGCCGTCCCCAGCCAGACGAATGGCGTTGAAGATCCCCGCCGCCATGCCGGCCCGCTCTTTGGGTACCACGCTGACCGCCAGACCGTCCATCAGGCCCCATGGCAAACCGATACCCGCGCCGATCAGCAGCATCGCGCCCAAGCGGTTGCTTTGGACATCGCCAGCGATACCGTAACCCAACCAGGACAGACCGGCCGCAGCGATGACAAGGCCAATGCTTGACAACACTCCAACGTTGATCCAGCGCGCCAGTTGGCCTGCGATGAAAGGAACCACCAGTAATGGCGCAGACAACGCAATCATCATCTGCCCCGCCGCCAACGCGCTGTAGCCTTCCATCCCGATGAATCGGGCGGGCAAGATGATGAGCAGCACGATATACGCATAGGCCGGCGCAACCGCCAACACCTGCACTCCTACAAAGCGCGCGTTAGCGAATAGGGAGAGGTCGAGCATAGGCTTGGCTTGCCGCAGTTCAATGAAGACGAAGACCATCAACAGTCCGACGGCACTCGCCAAAGAAGTCAGTACCGACGTGTGGCCCCAGCCCTTCTCGGGGGCAAGGATGAGGCCATAGGTGAGCACAGCGAGCCCGATAGTGAAGGTGATAGCTCCGGGCCAATCCAACCCTGTGGCTTCGGGATCACGTGTTTCACGTGCGAATAGCGAGATCAGGACGGCAGCAAGCAATGCAACCCATGCCGGCAGTAGAAACACCCAATGCCAACCCACGGTATCGATCAAGAGTCCGGCTAGGAACGGACCAAATGCAGCTCCCGCACCAAAGGTCGTCCCGATCAAACTGAAAACACGAGTGCGCCCGTGGCCGTCGAACTCCTGTGTCAAGGCGGCCATTGCGCCCGCGAACGCGGCAGCTGCCCCCAGCCCCTGGATCAACCTCAAAATGTCGATCCACAGAACGGATGGCATGAAAGGAATTGCAGCCGTTACCAGCGCGAACAGCACCATGCCAGCCAACCAAAGCCGCTTGCGCCCATAGGTGTCCGCCAGACTCCCCGCAGCTAGAGTCGCGCTGCCGTAGGTAAGGATGTAGGCGTTGATAATCCAAGTAAGTTCAGCGGCGCTCCCCCCAAGAGCCTGATTGATTGAGGGCACAACCACAGCGGGGCCGGCGATGCTCAACGGGATGACCGCTGCCGTCAGGCAGCCAGTCAAGATTAGTGGCGCTTTGCAGGCTGTCGAGCCTGCAGCTGAAGTGATGGCTGTCATCGGGTATCCAGGTAATAGGCTAAAGCCACGCAGAATCCTCACGCCGCCGCTGGCTAAGGCGTGGACGGAGTTCTGCTGTGGCACTCCCAATTAATGCTACATAGGAATCAATCAGACAAAAATACGGGTAAATTCATCGCTGACATGACTAATTTGTCACTTATTGGAGGCGAAATGGATAGCCTGAGCGGTATGACAATTTTTGTTCTGGTCGCTGAGGTGCGTAGCTTCGCGACTGCCGGGCGCCAGTTGGGCATCTCCGCGTCGGCAATCAGCAAAGGGGTAGCCCGGCTCGAGGAAAAGCTCGGCGTGCGCCTGTTTCAGCGCAGTACCCGCAGCGTCAGCTTGACACCAGAAGGCACACTGTTCCTTGACCGCTGTCGACGGATCCTGGCTGAAATCGCCGCGGCGGAGAATGAATTGGCCAGCACAACCGCCAGTCCCAAAGGCCGCCTGCGGGTGAGCCTGCCATTGGTCAGCGGTCTGATGCTGCCGGCGCTATCGGCCTTTGCACATCGCTACCCCCAGATTGAGCTGGACCTGGACTTCAGCGACCGGCTAGTGGATGTCATAGCCGAAGGCTTCGATGCCGTGGTGCGTACGGGCGAACTCAGCGACTCCCGTTTGTTGAGCAAGCGCCTGGGCAGCAGCCGCTTCGTGTATGTCGGCGCGCCTGGTTACTTCGCACAACGAGGTACGCCGCTGCATCCGGAAGAACTGACGCAACACGCCTGCCTGATGCACCGATTTCCGACTACCGGCACGCTGGAGAAATGGCCATTGATCCACCCCCCATCGGAAACGGCGATTCGTCTGACGACCAGCATGACCAGCAACCACGTCGAGACGCTACTGCATATGGCGGTGCAGGGCCACGGCATTGCCTGCCTGCCGGACTTTGCCGTTCAACCGGCATTGGAAAGTGGCGCGCTTCAGAGTGTGCTGGAACGGTGGGCGGGTAGTTCCAGCACGTTTTGGGTCCTATGGCCGTCCAATCGGCAGCTATCCCCCCGGGTCCGGGCATTTGTGGATTTCATGGCCGAGAATCTATTTCCCGATGTTGGAGATTAGTCAAGTTGAAAACTAATTCATTTTAAATCATTGACTTAAAACCAATCGGTCCATTCAATTTGCAATCGACGATTCACTCAACTTACGTATCTTCCCAAGAAAATTCACCTAAGTTGAACACCGCGATCTCCCAGTTTCGAGTTATTCCTGGCGTACCTCCAAAAGCCACGCGGCCACCTAATCCGATGGCTATACCGTACACGCTGGGAGCCTCGCCCACCATTCCAGCTACTGCCCAACGCAGCAAGCGGTGGTTTTATCGCCGAAAGACCGCGTCATATTCATAATTCGCTCTAGTTGAATGCTTTGTTGAAGAATAGATAGGCGGCGTTGGGCGCCAGTGAATTTCGCGTGAACACGGAGAACTGTGCCTTGAACTTGACGCTGCATTTGCAGTCCGGCATGTTGTACGCGATGACCGGCCCGACCGCCGCGCTGGCGAAGCGGTTACCCGACACACGTTGCCCGTTCAGCCTGTCGTCGGCGATTTGGCGCGCGTAGTACCCCGCTACGCCCAACTGCCATCGACCGATGACCTCACTGATCGCCATGTCCACATCCACCACCATCCCGTTCTGGTAGCCGGTCGCAGAATTCTTGCGGGCAATGTCCAGGAAATAGCTCATGCTGAACTCGGTACCGTCGCCCAAGAAGTTCGGCCCGGTCAGATAGGTGAATGCACCGTTCGGGATGTAATAGAGCGTATTGCGCCCCGTCGTGTACAAATCTTTCGCGTTGTACTTCCCCGTGGGCAACACCATCGAGTATCCCAGCTTCATCGTCAAGCCGCGCGACCGTCCTCCCTCGACGGAGCCCAGGTGCTTGCTCCACATGAGCACGTCGGTATAGATGTCGTTCATGCCCTTGAAGTTCTGGTGCTTGCCGTTGACGGTGATACTGCCCCAGCCGTAGCCGGTCGAGATCGAGCTGCCCAGCGTGCCGCCGAAAAACTTGTGCGGATAGACATAGAGAAGGCCGAATTGTGCGATTCCGCCCGGCAGCCTTCCGGAAGTCGTGGAACTCTGCCCGGCGTTGTCATAGAACTTTTCCCCCAACGCGCCCACGGCAATGGCCGAACCATATAAGCCCGGATACGGCGGCAAGTAGGCGCTCTGTATGTCGGTGCCCCCGACCGGACCACCATAGGTCACACCTTGCGCCGCCAGCGCGTTGCCCGCACAGGCCCAGAGCAGGATGCCGATGAAAACGAAATGCCTCATGATTTGTCTCCCTTATATGTCTTTTGTGTGTGACTGCTGCTTAAATGGTGCGGGCCCGCACGGCCTGCCGGCCCACGCCGATGCACAGACGGACGGTCTGATATCAATCCAGGGGCGCGCGGGCGTGCGTCGTTGATGGCACCGCGTCCTTCGCCAGCGCAAAACGCGCGGGGCCGAATGCCAAGGCCAGGCGCCGCATGAAATCCTCGAAGCCGAACCAGGCCCGGTTGCCCGAGGTGAACGGATGCACGACCAGCACCCAGGGGTCGTCGGGAGGCGTCGTCTCGTGGGCCAGCGCGGACCGATACAACTGCTCATAGGCTGCCGTCGCGTCCAGCGTGCCGAAAATGCCGCCGAATCGTGGATGGATGACCGCGCCGTCGATCAGCGCAGGATCGGTAGGCAGCACCGCCACCCGCGTCGGCATCGTCGTCGCGTCGGTCCCGCCAGGCAGCGCCAGCGACACATAGCGGATGCCGTGCGTCGCCAGCACCTCGTCCGTCCAGGGATTGATGGCCAGCCCCGGCGGCCGGAAACCCACCGGCGCCAGCCCTGTCAACCCGCGGATGCTCGATACGGCGAGCTGGATCAGGCGGTCTTCTT
This sequence comes from Achromobacter xylosoxidans, assembly GCF_002192695.1. Lineage (GTDB taxonomy): Bacteria > Pseudomonadota > Gammaproteobacteria > Burkholderiales > Burkholderiaceae_B > Achromobacter > Achromobacter xylosoxidans_C. The sequence goes on along the minus strand of NZ_MTLG01000110.1, from coordinate 196,517 downwards.
CTTCGCGCGAGGCGATGCCCGTCCACATTTCATGTTTCCAGCCGTGCATGGCAATCTCATGCCCCGCCGCATGCCAGGCCAGCAACTCATCCGGATACCGCAGGGCTGCATAGCCCTCGGCGAAGTAGGTGCAGCGGATCTGTAATTCATCCAACAGCTGGAGGATGCGCGGATGGCCCAACTCCAGGCCGATTTGGTTGTAGGCCGCCCATTCGGCGGCGGGAATGCTGGCGGGGCAAGGCCAGGGCAGCGCGTCGCCGGCCGCGCTACCGAAGTTGTCAAACGTGATGCATAGCATGATCGGAAGTCCTGGTTGGAAGGTGCGGGCGCCACCATCAAGACGGTGGTGCCGGATGTGACGCCGCCGTTCAGGCCTGCGCGGACGGTGCGGCCACGACGCGGTTCCTGATGTCGCCGATGCCTTCGATATGCATGCGAACGACGTCGCCCGGCGCGAGGAACAACGGCGGTTGGCGCGCGGCGCCGATGCCCGCCGGCGTGCCCGTGGCCAACACATCGCCGGGCTCCAGTGTCATGGCGCTGCTCAGCTCCTCGATCTGATCGAAGATGTTGAAGCGCATCTCCGCCGTGTTGCCGTCTTGCCGCAGTTCGCCATTGACCCAGGTGCGGACCTGGAGCGCGTGCGGGTCGGCGATCTCGTCGGCCGTGACCAGCCACGGTCCCAGCGGGCCCAGCGAATCGAATGACTTGGCCAGCGTGATGGTCGGACTGCGGTGATGGCGTTCGCGGATGCTGGCGTCGTTGCAGACGGTGTATCCGGCGATGTAGTGGATGGCGTCGCGGGCTCGCACGTTGCGGCAACGCCGGCCGATAACCACCGCCAGTTCCACTTCGTAGTCCAGCGTCGACATGCCCGGGGGAATGATCAGGTCATCGAACGGCCCGGTGATGCAGGAGGCCTGCTTGTTGAACCAGATCTGGTGCTCTCCCACGCTGACGTTCAAACGGGCGATCTCCCGCAGATGCGAGGCATAGTTGCCGCCGATGGCCAGAAACGCTGACGGCCGCCGCAGCGGCGGCAGCAGCCGCACGGCGGACAGCGGCAGGCGCGCTCTGGACTCGCGCGCCAGCAGCGCAAGCAGCCGCCACGACGTGCCCTGCCCTGGCAGCCAGTCGGCAAGATCGGGCGACAACGCCGGTAGGTCCGCGGTCACGTCGATGATCGCGTCCGCCTCGACGACGCCCAGGCGGTCTCGGCCGCCCTCGTGGAACATGGCAAGTTTCATCCTATCTCCTAGGCATGTTGTGGCGCCCGACCGCCAGCGAACCGGATGACGGGTGCAAGTGATGTTCGATTGCCCCCGCGCGCCGACTCAAAGGTCCAGCGTGAGCGACGCCGACTTTGCGCGCGAAACGCAGGGCAAGATGAGGTTGTTCGACGCGCGCTCGGCCTCCGACAGCACGTCATCGCGATGGTCGGGGATGCCGTCGAGGACCCGCGTCATGCACATGCCGCACACGCCCTGCTCGCAGGACAGCGGTACCTCCACGCCGGCGCGGGCCAGCGCGGTGGCGATCGAGCAGTCCGGCGGCACGTCGACGCGCCGGCCACTGCGCGCCGCCACCACTTCGAATGCTCCCTCTGCCGCCGCCTGTGCCGCTGGCGGCCGGCTCGCGCCGAAGCGCTCGTAATGCAGGCGGCCGGCCAGGCCATGCCGCTCGGCCGAAGCCACGGCGTCGGCCAGCATCGCGTTCGGACCGCATAGATACACGTGCTGGTCCGCGTCCAGGTCGGCAAACAGGCTGTCCAGGTCCAACCGCCCGTCCTCGGGCTCGTCATCGAAGTGGTATCGCACCTGGTGCCGGCAGGCGCCGGCATCGAGCCGGTCCAGGAACGCGGCGGCGGCGCGGCGGCGCGCGCAGTAGTGCATCGCGAAGTCCAGGCCGCGCCGCGCCAGGTATTCCGCCATCGCGATGATGGGAGTGATGCCGATGCCCCCCGCGACCAGCACAACCCGACGATGTCGGGGCGACAGCGCGAAAAGATTGCGCGGCCCTCGCACCAGCAGGGGCGCGCCGATGGCATGCGTCTCGCACAGATAATGCGCTACGCCGTGCGCGGACGCGCAATGGATGGCCAAGTGGTAGCCATCCCGCGCGTCGGGTGGATTGCACAGTGAGTAGGCGCGCGTGCCGCCCGGCACCTGCACTTCGATGTGGTCGCCCGGCGCGATGTCGGGCAGCGGCGCGCCCTGTGCGCAGGCCAGCGTCACCGCATAGATGTTTTCGGCGATCCGCTGGCGCCCCGCCAGCAGCATTGGCCGCCAATCCGCGGTCTCGCGGCCCGGAGCGTGCTCAACCATGCGAAGCCCGCGCTGGATCGTCGGACGCGCTGAAGAAAATGGCCTGTGTCGGACACTCGCTGGCGGCCTGCGAGATCGCCGCCGCATAGTCGGCCAGCGGCGCGTCAGGCACGATTCGCGTCCGGTTCGTGTCGTAGTCGAGCGCGAAGACCTGGGGGCACAGCGCCGCGCAGTTGCCGAAGCCGCAACACATGCCGTTCAGGATCTGGACAGTGATTTGACTCATGGCCGTTCAACCTTGCCCGGCGCGGAGCGAGACCGTCATGCGCAGGAGCATCGGGAAGGTCAGGTCCGGCACGCGCTCGAAGCGCGTTTCCGTCAGCCGCATGGCGGGAAATCGCTGGAAGATCGTGCGCAGCAGCACGTCGCCTTCCAGCCGGGACAGCTGAGACCCCAGGCAGAAATGGCCGCCGCCCGCGAACGCCAGATGGCGGTTGTCGGGACGGTCGATAAGGTAGTGATCGGCCTGCGCGAAGCGGTTCTCGTCCCGGCTCGCCGCATGCAGCCCCAGCAATAGCCGCTTGCCCTGCGCGACGGGCTGGCCGCCGATCGTGAGCGGCTCGGACGCGTAGCGGTGCACGAAATGCACCGGCGAGTCATAGCGCAGCGACTCTTCCCAGGCGTTGCGAGCCAGGTCGGGCTGAGCCACCAGCCGCGCCCGTTCGCCATCGTGGTTCAGCAGGGTCAGTACCGTGTTGGTCATCGCCACCTTGGTGGTGTGGTAGCTGGCCACCAGGAAACCGATCAGCGTGGTCACCAGCTCGGAGCGCGTCAGGCCGTTGTCCCCGCCCTCGGCTGCCATCAGTGCGCCGACGAAGTCGTCCTCGGGCAGTTTGCCCTTGAGCGTGTCCAGCACGTCATCCATGTACTCGTAGTAGAAGGCTGCCGAGGCATCAGCCTCGGCCAGACGTTCCGGCGTGATGTCCGATACGCTCAATACCGCATTCAGGCCATGCTGGCGCGCGAACAACTCTGGGGCGTCGGACACTGGCACGTGCAGTAACCGACAGGCAATTTCCGCGGGCACCGGGTCGGCAAACGAAGACACGAAGTCGATTTCATCCTGGCCCTCGAGCCTGTCCAAATGCTCGACGATGACCTTTTCCACCCAGCCGCGCATGTTGGCGACGGTCTTGGGATTGAACGCAGGGGTGACGATGCGGCGGATGCGGGTGTGGTCGGGCGCATCGATGTTCGGTAGCGACTCCCGATAGAAGCGTGCCCCCGCGCCCTGGCCGATGCGCTCGGGAAACACGCCGGGTGCCTGCTGCACGGTCGCCAGCGGATTGCGCAGCACTTCGTCCACATCGCTGTAACGCGTCAGGACGATGCACTCTTCGCCATTGATGTCCATCTCGAAATGAGGAAAGTCGCTTTGCAGGCGGCGATAGGTCGGATATCGGTCGGCGAGGAAAGCCGCGGACTTGAGATCGGGGAGGTCGGTAGAGCGCATCGCATTCTTCTTGAAATGGGTGAACGATCCGCCGCGCGTCTTGAGTCCAGCCTAGTGTCTCCTGTGCTCGGAACGTCTGCGCGTTGGTCTGGTGGGAGTATGGTTTCGCGCCGCCGTGCAAGGGACCCGTTTCCTTTTGCAAAAGCGCCACCGGCGGGGGCTGTCCGGATGCTCGGGGATTCACGGATTGCGCGGCCGTCCGACAGTGTTTACCTTCCGGCATGGCCCCTCGAGCAAAAATTGGTGCCACATGCCCCTCCCCGGAGGGTCGAAATGGATGGAAGACACAGATGGACCCGATAAGCGCCGCGCTTGACGCTTGCCGCCTCGCCGAGATCGAGGCGGGCCAGGCTGAATCAAGCAGCCCATGGGCCGTGCACATGCCCGGCGGCGTCTGGCCGGTGTCGCTATATGTGTTCACCGGCGCGGGCTGCAACCTGCTCATGACCCGTTCGGGGCAGAAGAACGCGGTGCGCGACAAGACCGTGTGCCTGATCCTGCGCGCCCAGGAACATATCGTCCAGGATGCGTTGCACACCTCTCCCAACCAACCCGTTGATCTGCGCAATCCCGCCAATGCCGACCGCTTCCGTACGCTCACGTTCGGCGAGTCGCCTGATACGGGCGTCACGTCGACGTTCTACGCCGGCATGGCGCCGGCCAAGGGCACGAGCACGGCGCTGTTCGACGCGTTGCCCGACGTGCTGCAACTGGACTTCGACGAACTGCCGCTGTGGCTGTGCCGCGCGACCGAATCCATCCGCGACGAACTGACTTCGCAGCGCCCAGGTTTTCGCGCCGTGGCGTTGCGCCAGGCCGAGTTGGTCGTGATCCACTTGATCCGGCACTACATCGCTGCGCACACGGCGTTACTGCCGGCATGGATAGCGCTGCCCGACGATTCAAGGGTGGCGCTTGCGCTGCGCGAGTTCCACCGCGACATTTCCCGGCCTTGGACGTTGGAAATGCTGGCCAGCGCTGCCGGAACCTCGCGCTCGCGGCTGATCGCCGCGGCGCAACGGGAGCTGGGCGCGGGCATTTTCAATTACATGACTCGCATCCGAATGCAGGAAGCCGCGCGCCTGCTTGTGGACACTTCGATGTCGGTGGGCCGGATTGCCTGGCAGGTGGGCTACCAATCTGAAGCGGCGTTCTCGATCGCGTTCAAGCGCTACAGCGGCGAGCAACCGAGGCAGTTCCGTGCAGGCGACCGACGGCCGTTCGCGCTACGGTAGACCGATGCTAACTGCACAAGATTTGTGCGCCAAGCTGACCTCTCAGCTCGCTCAGCTCCGCTTCATCTGGCCCGCCCTGAGCTTTCCATCAGCCAGGCTCAGAGCGGCGCGCCAGTCGAGCTAAAAGTGGTGTTCAATTCCCACGTACTCGCCTGCAGCAGCGTAATCTCAGTGACCGTCAGCTTGGTCGACTTGAACGGCCCTTGCCACGTCCGGCTGCTGAGACCGACGCAATCCTGCGCCGCCAACTTCCCTGCTACCGCTGGCGCCGTCGGCCCTGTGGATGGACGTACTGCCGCTTGTCGCGCGCGGCTTAGCCGCATTCGCCGCCTCCATGCCCTCGCGGGCACCGAGCGTCCGACGCGCGGCTCGCTGGGGCAGCACGTTAGGCATCAGCTCTATCCCCGCAGCAGGTAGCTTCAGCTCTGAAGGAGATTTTCGCGCGCAAGGTAAATGGCCGCTTTGGGTCGCAAGCGGCCAGACGTAAGCGCCGTCATCCGAGGGGTGGGGTGTGGAAGACCATCAGTCTCCGGCCATCTTCCGGCAAGCGCCGGAGCGCTTACTCCACGGTGTACCCATGCCCTCTTTCTAAGGACGGTCACGGCCGCTCGCCAGACTCAACCTCTCCAGCTTCAAATTCGCCAGGTCTTCGAAGACCGTGCCCCACGTCGAGCCCCCCTTAGCTGAACTCGGAGTGCCACATATGAGTGCGATGCTTATATGTCCAAACGCACACCTGTGTTGGCTCTTGAGGCACATTGAGTTCCAAACTCAATGACAGATGTCGAAGTTCATTGAAAGGCAAACACTGATGGCCTACCAAATCAAAGACTTAGCAGGATTTGGTTCATTCGCTATGGTGTTCCTGGTTCATTGAACTTAGTTGTTTTCCCCAGAAAGTTCATTGAACTTAGACGCCACATTGTTTCTTCACATCCAAAGCGCCCCAAGACTACTGACCTTTCGGTCATCCACAAGCCGAGCGATGAGCCGCCGCATCTTTCGGCCAAGAACGGATTTTCTCTCGGATTACGATGAAGTCCCAGAGGCTGAGATCGTGTTCTCATCGCGCGCTGGTCGCTCCCTCAGCGGGTTCACATAGGATCGATCGTTAGGTGGGAACCTAAATGTCGCTATCGACCTGGTTCTTGAACCGATGCTTTCCCAGACGGCGTGAGCAACCTCAATAATTCAAAATGTTACAAGTATACTCACGTCAATCTCCACTGGGCCGCGACGGCAGGCCATATGGCAAGGCACTTAAGGAGGTCGGAAGCTCACGTTTTTCGGCCCGGACCACGCCACGAAATGAAGTGTCGCGATCCGACGAGGCGCTTACCCTAAGACGCCACGATGCGGCAACGAATTCCCATCGTCAGTCGCCATGCGCAGGTTTTGCCAAGCCGTAGGGCCGTCATAAGCAACCCGACCCAATGGACCCTGCCGTGCTCACCGCTTCAATAAGTGTCAAGGATTCACCATGATCGACCGCAGCGCCACAGCGACCATCAAGGGTTATTTCTACCAGTTCGACCAGACGATCACGCGATTGTTGGAAGGCTCGAAGCACGCGAGTGTGACAGTGGAGGGGATCGAAGATATCGATCTTGACGATGGGAATGATAGTGCCTACGTCCAGTGCAAGTATTACGAAGGATCGGAATACAACCACTCCCTGATCAAGGAGGCGGTAATTCACATGCTGCGGCATTACCACGCAGCTGGATGTCCTAGTGGTCAGGCCTTCAAATATCGGCTCTACGGGCACTATAAGAGCGGTCAAAACAAGCTTACGCTCCCCTTCACTGAAGACTTTCTAAAGGCGAATTTCTTAACGTACAAGAAGGACGGCAAGGACGATCGGGGCAAGGTGGAATACAAGGTCCACGACGAACTCGGGGTCACTGGGCCACAGCTCGCAGCCTTTCTAACACTGCTTGATATTGATGTAAATGCGCTCTCATACGATGACCAGCAAACAAAGCTGCTTGAGTTGCTGAAATCGGCCATCCCTGGATGCAGCGACGTCGATGCACTGGTCTTCTACTATCCGAGCGCGATCAATGTGATCCAAGGTCTCGCGATTCAGGCCGACGAGTCGAAGCGAAAGATCGATAAGGAACGGTTCCTCCGGGAGGTCAATCGCAAGGATGTTGTGTTCAACGCCTGGCTGCTGCAAAAGTTTGGCTCCGTACACTATGCACGATCGATACGGCGAAAGCACTTCCATTTCGGTCGAACGAAAATTCCGAAGGCTTCCAGATTCTTCATTATTGATCTGTTTGACGAATACGACGTCAACAAGGCCACGGAGATGCTGGTTCGAATGGGCAACTTCTTCTCCCACAAGGAACTCGTGAGGACCCCATCGACGGACCGGTTCTGCCCCTACGTGTTGCTACGGGGGGTAACGACTGCCGAACTAGCGGAACTCAAAAGGAGCCTTTCGGGCCAAGGAGTCGACTTTAACGACGGGTATAAGTTCCTTGGCGCGGATTTCTCGGCTACAACACTTGCGTTGGATCCCACTAGGGAACAACTCTGGCGGATCAAATTTGTGCCCAGTGAAGATCAGTTGGCATTCACCATAGCGGCTGTCGGCTGTTCTGTCGTCGAGATATACGATTTCTACAAGACGACGCCGCTGGACAGCGCGAACATCCCCAAAAACAAGATCGCCCATGCGATCAAGTGTAGTAATTCCTATATGCTTCAGGAGGTTATGCAGGCATGAGCGACTCCAACGACATCAAGGCAGAAGTTATTGCGGTCTTTCCAGACAAGGTGAAAGTCTCCGTAGGCAATATCGCCTCGTTCTCCAATGAGAAGAGTCTCAAGGTGGGTTCCTATCTGCGCATTACCGACAGCGAGGATTGCGCGCTCATTGCAATCATTGAGAACTTCTGTATCGAGGTGAACGACAAGGCCGAGCGTCGCCACGTCATCGAAGCGATGCCGTTGGGGATCATCGCGGACGGCAAATTTATCCGAGGCGGCGACACGCTGACTATTCCTCCAACCGGCGTGATGCCGGCGACGGAAGACGATATTAAGAAGATATTTGAAGACTCCGTCGTACCGTCCCAAAAGTTTGTCTTCAGCGCGCTGGTGTCCAATGAAGAGATCAACGTGCCGGTTGACGGAGACCGCTTCTTCAACAAGCACATCGCCGTAGTTGGATCCACGGGCGCCGGCAAGTCCCACACAATCGCGAAGATTATTCAAACAGCGATTGGCTCGAAGAATGCCGAGTATTCCCTGAACAATTCTCACGTCGTCATCTTTGATATCCATTCCGAGTACAGGACCGCGTTTCCCGATGCGAACTTTCTGGACGCGAGCACACTAACCCTACCCTACTGGCTGCTCAACAGCGAGGAGTTGGAGGAAGTGCTGCTGGATACGGGTGAGCGCGACAACTACAATCAATCGGCCGTTTTTCGCCAACTCGTCACGGAGAACAAGAAGCGGCACAATCCCACTTCAAAATTCGTTTTCTATGACAGTCCGTTGAAATTCGATATCCATGAGGTCCTGAACGCGCTATACAACGTCAAGAACGAGACGGTAAATTCGAAGAACGAGTCGCGGTATATGGTGGTGGACCCCAGTTACGTCCTGCCCTCCGATGGCAAGACGGAACCATCCCACGGGCTGCAATTAAGTGCGGACCAGAGGCTCGACAAGTACTTTGCAGGTCGACTCGAATTCCATCCTACAAAAAACCAGAACATCACCGCCGGCAGCTACGCCGACAAGTCGCTTGACAAGTTCTTCACGCGATTCGAATCGAAGGTAGGGCAGGACAGGCTCGAATTCCTCTTCGGCCCGGCCGCGGACACGGCCACACTCGAGAGCACCCTCAAAAGCCTTATCGGTTACGGCGACAAGCAGTCGAACGTCACCATCGTGGACCTAAGTGGCGTGCCGTTCGAAGTGCTCAGCATTACCGTGTCGCTGATCTCGCGCATCCTGTTCGAGTACGCGTATCACTATAAGGTGATGAGAACCCGGGCGAAGGAGACGATCAACACTGATGTGCCGCTCCTCCTCGTCTACGAGGAAGCTCACAAGTACGTGCCCAATAGCGACCTTGCGCGGTTCCGCTCCGCGAAATTCTCGATTGAGCGCATCGCCAAAGAGGGTCGAAAATACGGAGTTACTTTGCTGCTTTCAAGTCAGCGGCCGTCCGAGATATCCGAGACTATCTTTTCTCAATGTAGTAACTTTTTAGCGATGCGGCTTACCAATCCCAGCGACCAGAGTTACGTTTCGCGCCTGCTTCCCGACACTCTCGGCAATCTTTGCGACAAGCTTCCTACCCTGGGAGCAGGAGAGGCTTTACTCATTGGTGAAGCCGTGGTTATGCCGTCGCTTGTCAAGGTTGCTCGCTGCAGCCCTGCCCCGTCGTCTACCGACATTCCTTATTATCAGCTTTGGAAAGAGGAATGGAAGAGTCTTGATTTCTCCGGAATTAAGAAGACCTGGCTAAAGGAGTGAGCCTCTGGCCCCATCTAAAACATTTTCGGTTGTGAGCTCTAAGTGAACATGGATGGCATGAGGCATGCGTTATGAATGACATTGAAGGAATCGAAAAAGCTGTTGCCACACTTCAACCATATTGGCGGGAAATTGAGGCTGATTTCAACTCCCATAACGAACGATTCCTTAAGTTGCTGGCCATCGATCATGAACCCATCGGACGGATTCTTCGTGCGCACCTGGTGATCGAAAATTTCCTCGACCAGTTCCTGACGAGTTTCTACCAAATAGAGGAATTCGATGATCTGCGACTTACATTCGCGCAGAAGGCGAAGCTGCTTCCATCGAGACGCTCCAGTGCGGCATTTGTAAGGCCTGGAATCATTCAGTTGAATACGATTCGAAATAAATTCGGCCACAAGATTGATCACTCAGTCGAGAATCACAATCTGAGCGCAATCTATGAGGTCTTGAGGCATGCCAGACCTAACGTAAAATTCGAATCACAGATTGAGGTGATCGAAGGTTTTGCTGCCGTGGCTTGTGCCTTTTTGTCTGTGCCCCCTAAGCACCTGCAAGAACTATTCATGGAAGCGTTCGCAGAAGTCCGTTCATTCAACCCGGCCGCGTAACTGGCCGGCCACAGCAAACGGTTCACCGGATCCAAGGATTCGGCGACTAGGTCTATGAGGCTAAATATGAGAAATCCGGACATCGCACTTACGTCCGACGAGCAAGCTCTATTCCTAAAGATTCGTTTTGACTGGCGGAACCACGAGGAGTTGCGGGGCTCGCTGGCGCCTATGGAGGGTCTCGCGTCAAGCATTCTGGAACGCGGTGTGGTTCCTGAGGTAAGAATTGCCTATTTTACTAATCCGAAACTCAACTCAAGCGGGCGGGGAAAGTCGCGTCAAGAAATTTTCGAGAAGAACGGAACATCGGGTGACGAGATACTGAGACACCCGCACTTTCTCAAACATCTAGAGTATTTTGTTTGTGGTCCTGACTTACCTGCCGAAGTTATTGAGAAGTTTAAGTGTGCAGCTTCCGGCGGCCACCTTAGCGGAAGCGACATTATTAATCTCACTCCGTACTGCCGGTCAAGTGTACGTCAGAATCGCCTGGAGCCGCATCGCGCGGCAGATGAGTTCTTCAAGCTGGCTGTCGAGTGTGGAGCAATGCCGGGGTTTGCCGAGAACCTTCTAAAGTCTATTCGCGCGGTGAAAATGCGCTAGGTTTGGCCCTAGTAGGTCATTCAAGCCGCTTCATCGCGCGGACTTTTTTGTCCGTAAGCGATCATTCGTCAATGGCCACTTTCGAGACGGGCAAACGTAACAGGAGCGATGAGGTGAGTCGAGATCGGGATATTGAGCGCGCGATCCGAGACGGCGAGCGCAACCAGGACGCCAAACGCTTGATCCACAACTGGTGCCGTCATGCCCGCGTCGAGAAGTTCGGCGGCACAGGCCTGATCGAGATACAGACCGGCCTTCCCATCGGACACCACGCCATGGTGTGCGATTTCGCGCCGGCCTCGGGCATGGCGACTTGGCTTCTGGAAGAATCTGCGGTGCGTTTTCATGACGCGAATTGCGTGGGCTGTCCGCATCGAACACCTGTGGCGCTGCCGAACCTCGCCATGCTGGTGGCGCAGCGCGACGCTAACCGTCAGGACGCGGAGAAACGTGCGCAAGAAGCGCGACGCAGCAAGGAGGCTGCTCTGCAGGCGCGTGCGGTCGTCCGCGCCGAGTTGCGAGCGACCTTGCCGGTGCTTGCGAAAACCTTCATGGACGATCTGGATCGTCTCGACGCCGAACGCAACGAGCAAGCCGCGACCCGCTTGATCGAGAGCGCTCGCCTAGCGCCGGAAATTCTCGTGCCGGCGCTCACCGAGTATCTGTTTTCGGTCCTGGAAGAAGACGACCACTGGCTCGAAGCGGCGGCGCTGTCCATCCTAGCCGACACCCCGGACCAGCGGCGCCTGGTCTGCTGCGCGATGAAATGCCTGCGCCAAGGGTATGCGCTTGACCTCGCCGCTGCGACAGTGACGCAGCGACTGGACCACATCGATGCCGCCGACATCCCTAAAGCAGTTATCGGTCTGGCGTACGTCGCCACGCCACCGCGCTCGGAGTTTGATCACTCGCATTACGACGGCGGCGATCCGAATCCGCTGACCCAACTGGCGGATCGCTTTCCCGAGCCAGTCGAGCGAGGCTTGCTCGCCTTGCTCACCCGTCGCGATCGGCTCCAGGTGGGCGTGACCATCCGGGCCATGGGTTTGCTGATTACTCGAAACGAGCGTTGGGTTCGCCCGTTTCTGCGTACGCTGGCGGCCCACCTGTCCCGGTTGGACGTACTTGTAGAGATCGAGCACGAGTCTGAGCTGCAACGGATTGCCCATGACCTACAGGAGGCGTTGGCCCGTGCGTTCCTGATCGCCCCTGACTTAGTCGATGCTGAGTTAATGCGCCAATTCGAAAGCGCTTCGGCCGATGGCGAAGGCCGCGTAGCTGAGGTATATGAGCACGTGTTGCGTCACGCGCATCGCGATCGTGACGTCAAACCGGAGAGCGCCCCCAACCACACCCAAGCGTTCGGCGTGGCAATTCGACGACTAGCCTCGCTGTCAGTCACCTCAGACAACGACGCTGTCGCGCAGCAGGTTCTTAGCGCGTTTCGACATCCGAGTGAGGCACTCGTACCCGCTGCGAAGGCTGCGATGGACCTACTCCTGGGCACCGCTGCGATCCTGGATTCTAAGCAGAAGGCCCTGCAGCCGAAGACCGGCGTCCTGACGCCGCCCGATCCGTTGGCAGAAATGGAGATGTCCAACCGCCGCTCGAACCTGTGGTATCTGCGTGCGGCGTTGCTCGAGCTGGCCATCCTAGGTGCGCTCGCCGATGCCGAGGGCTTAGCGCACTTCGAGGCCTTTCTCAGTCAACGTGGCTTGCTTGGCGATACGTTCGAGGCGGCGATCGTGCAGGAGATCGCGCCATTGCTCGCGACCAGTGCCGGGCTAAAGGCCATGCTGCCCTACCTGTACGGTGCGATGGTCGGCGCCTCGGCCGCAGGTCGCGCGGCAGCCGCCGACGCGCTCAAGGGCATCGGCAGCCAGCGATTCGCCGATCTGCCCGACCTGGTCCTCGATAACCTGGTCCTGATGCTCTTCGATCCCTACGTCATCGTGCACAAGGCGGGGGTTCGCGCGCTGGGCCAACTTCGGCTTCCAACCCACTTCTACCGTATGGTGGCCGCGGCCCTGGACAACCTCATTGTTGCCTACCGCGGGGGGAAGGATCCGGAGTTTCTGCTCGAGTGCATCAAGGCGAAAATGACTACCTACCGTGGCGAAGGCCTCTTGTCCGAGGCGCAAGGTCAGGTTCTGTTGGCGCTCATATCGGAACTGGGGCCCTCGGTACTCTTGCGCAGCGGACACCGCTACTTCCTCAGGCAGTTCCAGCACCTCAATGGTTGGGCGGCGTTGGTTCTGGGCTGGGTTGGCCAGTGCCGTCAAGACTACGAACTCACGCACGCACTGGAGTTGGTGGCGGATCTTCCCCCGGGCATGTGTGCGCCCCATACTTCGGTGATTCTTCGGGTAGTGGCGACCGACTCTACCAATCTCCAGCTGTGCAGTACGTTCGTGGAACTGCTCACGCGCGATCAGGCATGGAAGGGCGCGACGCAGGTAGCCGCATTGCACGTGGCCGCTTTTCCCGACACCGTGCGCCAACGCGCTCGGCGACTGCAGGCGCAACAGCTCGAGCGCCGCGTCCGCTTCGAATATCTGATCAGCGAGCAACAGCTGGACGAGGGCCTAGCGCTGGGCCGGGCCTGGATCCAAGCCGAAGACGAACTGGAGAAACTGTTAAAGAACGATGAAAAAGTCCCTTTCTTCTGATTCGTTGCAACCGCGACTGCAGGCCGTGGAGGCCTTGGCGACGATCGCGCATGGTCAGTGGCCGTCCCACGATCTCAAAGCACTGGCCGTGGCCGTAGACGCGGTATCCACGGCCGTTTCCAGTGCGGCGGCAGCCACGGCATACAACGCCTTCGGCGGCATTCTGCGTATCGTCGACATGCTGGCGCATTGGCGCCGAGCTGTGCTCGAGGCCGAGGCGGACGCCGATCGGTATTTGCGCAGCGCCCGCGAGCGTTACCGGCTTTGGTTGAACGACTACGACCAAAGTGAGGCCGCAGCGCAACTGCGTGAAGCCCTCTCGGGCCTGGCGACACTGGAATCGACCGAACAGATCGCCGATATCGCTCGCGCGCTCACTGCGGTGCCGCTCCCCATCGGGATCTTTGTGCAGCCAGTGAAACCGGACTGGACTGCCCAGGCGGAACAGACGCGCCCGAAAGAAGAACCGTTGGTCGACCTGACCGTCGCGTTCTTGAAGTTCCAGTTCGATGGGCTGCCAGCCGCAGAAGTGCATCAGCTGGCAGCCCGGGAAGTGCACGACCTGGAGATCGAAGTTCGCGTGTCGCGTTGGCCACAAGACAAGCGCGAATTACGACTGACGCCGATCTCCGTTGAGCCGAAATCGACCTATGATTTCCCCTGCTTCCAATTCCAAAGGCCTGACGGCGACGCGCCCTACACCATGCGGCAGAGCGGCCGCGCCGCGTTGCTGCTGCCTCAGGGCATGCTCGCACGCCCATTCGAGTTCAAATACACCGCCGAGTTCATTCCCGAGCGCGGGGATCAACCGGTGGCAGTCGTCGGCCACCGCACGCTGATCGTGGATGGTGCCGACGCCTCTAAGCTGCAGGTCTGCGGTTATCCAGGGTTGGATCAAGCGCTGTACAAATTGCGTGACACGCTGCGTCGCCGTCCGGGCGTACCGCAATCGGAAACCGCCGATGCGCTGCTCGTGCTAGCCGCGCTGTGTAGTCTGGCCGGCCGCGCGGTTCAGGACGCTGAGTTCAAGGGACGCTGGGACGAGGCGACGTTTCAACGGTACGTGCGTGCAGAGTTGCGTCGTTATCCATTGATCGGCGCGGATCTGGACGAGCACGCCCATGCTGCTGGCGGCATCACCGATCTGTCATTGCGCGGTATGCCGATCGAGCTCAAAGCCATCGACACTCTGATCAATTCAGTGGACCAGTGCGACTCCTTCCTAGCGCAAACCGCCAGCTATGCAGTCGCCAAATCCAAGCGCACCGCAATCTTGTGCGTGCTCGACAGCAGCGAAAAGAAGACGGCAGCCGTACCGCCCGAGTCATTGCTGGACATCCGCACCCAGGCCCAAGGAGCCCTGTCGATCTGCGTGCTAGTTATCCAGGGCAATCTGGCTCGGCCGAGCGTGTTGTCGCGCTAAGAACGCATCAGTTTTGCTTCCATACGTGAAGCGTCCGACTTCCCACTCGCTTTCAGTAGCGGTTTGCTTTGGATACAAAAATTCAATTTGCCAATCGGGCGGTACCCTTGTCGGCCAGGGCACATCCATCTGCGATGGCCCTGCGCGCGCCAGACGATCCAGTTCAGAGGGGCGTGCCTCCGCGTATGGCTCCCTATGTGGCAGCACATAAGCGACCACTTTGGGTCGGTTGCTGCCTGTGGATCTTGCTGCATGAAAGACTGATGTTGGCTAAACAGCAGTCTTTCACGAAAGTTGCGCGAAGCCTTAACCTTTTAAGAAGTTACTGGTCGATTAATTCGCGGCTGCTCAGTCTGTGACCCAGCTGTCGCTACAACAACGCGTTTTTTCACTAGTATTGATAAGTAAAAACAATTATTTCTATTTTCAATTACGATTGATTGTTTTTAGGATTTTGCGCTGAATTTTGGAGGTGCTAATGGAAGAGTCAAGTTCGAAAATTTCTGATGATGAAAATAGCTATATAAAAGCTGATTTTTCTTTTGAAAAATTCTTCTTATCAAAAGAAGCTTATTTGATATTTGTTTTGCTCTATGTGGACAAAGAAAAGCGTGCTGAATTTCTCGGCATTACAGAAGAAATGTACGAGAAATTATCTGAGGCAAAGAAATGGCGTGGCCAAATGGTCAAGCTGCTGCACTCAGATCGCTTTAAGGATTTGCCTTCTGATGAAGCCACGGCGAAAGTCAATGAGATGTATGCAAGGATGAAAAAGCATGCCAAATGATGATGGCATCGACGACGCTGTCAATCCTGATGATGGCTGTGTCGAATCAGCACCAAGTTCCGACAATAGCGCGCCGAAGAACACAAGTAATCTCCCTGTTACTCTCAAGCCAATTAACTCTAATTACGCTAAGCCGGAAAGAAGAAACGAGCTGACCAATTCTGATAAATACGAAAAAATTGACACGTGCGTGAGCGATACTGTCAAACTCGGCACCAATGGTGTTGTATATGTGTCTGAAGATGCCTTTGCTACAATGTTTCAAACTACAAAGCCCAAAGCAGCGTACATCTTCGAACATCAGATCTCTGATGATGACAAGAGAAACATAGACGGACAAGCGTATGCGCACAGTTCTGCCGTTGTAGGCTTGGCTGATCGCAAAGCGCAAGAAGTGCGGGATGCGGACAAACAAGCACTACTACAATATTCCCGTGACACTCTCATTGTGATTGCTGACTCGCCACAAGCTCAGGACATGAGGCGCAAAGTTGATACTTTGACTTCCAAGGTTCTGCCATTGTTGCGCGATCAGCGTGGCGTCAATGTCGATGAAGTCACTGGGCAAGAGAAAAAGCCTGGTTTTGCTTTTCATCATGTCAATCCTAAAGAGTTGCATACCAACCCTGAAGATGTCGTTGACCCTAGCAAGGGCCGCAACCTAAATCCTCAAACGCATAAAACCGTGCATAAAGAAAACGTCAATGACGAACAACAGTTTGAGGCTTTTAAACAAAGGTACGGGCCCAACGACTCTGATTGATACCTGCCGAGATAAGCATTACTGATCCGACGTCTCCCCGTCTTTTAGTAGCGCTTAGTTTTTGGACGGCCTCTATGCTAAAGAGTAAATAGGCCGAAAATTTGGGTAGTCCATTTTAGGCGACAGCGGACTTTTGCAGAAGCCAGTTCACTGGCTGTTTTGAAAATTAGCAGTCATTGGTCGTTCTGATTTGAAAGACTGCAATCAGCCTTTTCCGGTCACTATCGAAAAAGCTGCGAACTTCTGCTTTGGGTCGCAAGCAGTCAGACGATAACGCCGCCAGTGCCCCAGGGTAGGGGCACCAAGTAGAGGACCGTCAGTCTCCGACCATCGCATGGCTTAATGGAAGGCGTATCCAGGCTTACCTTCCCGATCATCGTCACTGGCACGTGAGCCATCCGCCGTATGGCTCGATTTATCCTCTTCGGCCTCAAAGACGCATACTTGCGAAGACCGTGTGTCGGCTCAGGCAGTTCCGCCAATTCCGCGGGCACTCATCTTCCCCATCTTCGATGAACTTTTTTGTTCAGTTTCCAAGTTGAATGAACCGTTTCGGCATTTTCCCAGCTTCAATGAACCAAAAGTCCATCCGGAAGCTCGTCAGGCGCGAAGCACTCACCGAGCCCCTTTTGGCCTGAAATTGGCCTTCCTCGGTCGCAAACCCGCACGCCGCCTCAGTCTACACACTTGTTACACGCCAACTTCAGTGAACCAAATCTCAAGTTGAATGAACTTCGACAACAGAAATTCCCAACTCAATGAAATTCCACATGAACATCGGCATCAGTGTGGTTCGACGCTCGCCAGCCCCCCAATATGTAACAACCCGCCCCCTCCCCCTTGAACCCTAGAACATCATCCCTATAATTAGCACTCGACACCGGTGAGTGCTAACAAGCGTTCCCGGGCCTAACCGATCATTTCCTTCTCTTTTTTGCAACAGGAGTTCCTCATGGCCTTGCGTCCCCTGGGCGATCGCGTGATCGTCAAACGCCTCGAAAACGAGCGCAAGACTGCATCGGGCATCGTTATCCCCGACAGCGCCGCTGAAAAGCCCGATCAGGGTGAAGTCGTGGCCGTCGGCCCCGGCAAGAAGACCGAAGACGGCAAGATCCTGCCGGTCGACCTGAAGGCTGGCGACAAGGTGCTGTTCGGCAAGTACGCCGGCCAGTCCGTGAAGGTTGACGGCGAAGAGCTGCTCGTCATCCGCGAGGACGAAATCCTCGCCGTGGTCCAGTAAACCCCGCCTCAAACGAATTTTCGAAGGAAGCTAAGAAATGGCTGCCAAGCAAGTATTGTTCGGTGACGACGCCCGCGTGCGCATCGTCCGCGGCGTGAATGTTCTCGCCAACGCTGTCAAGACCACCCTGGGCCCCAAGGGTCGCAACGTCGTGCTGGAGCGCTCGTTCGGCGCCCCGACCGTGACCAAGGACGGCGTGTCCGTCGCCAAGGAAATCGAACTGAAGGACAAGTTCGAGAACATCGGCGCTCAGCTGGTCAAGGACGTTGCCTCCAAGACCTCCGACAACGCCGGCGACGGCACCACCACCGCCACCGTGCTGGCCCAGGCCATCGTTCAGGAAGGCCTGAAGTACGTTGCCGCCGGTTTCAACCCGATCGACCTGAAGCGCGGCATCGACAAGGCTGTCGCCGCCGCCGTCGCTGAACTGAAGAAGCAATCCAAGCCGGTCACGACCAGCAAGGAAATCGCCCAGGTCGGTTCCATCTCGGCCAACAGCGACACCTCCATCGGCCAGATCATCGCTGACGCGATGGACAAGGTCGGCAAGGAAGGCGTCATCACCGTCGAAGACGGCAAGTCGCTGGAAAACGAGCTGGACGTCGTCGAAGGCATGCAATTCGACCGCGGCTACCTGTCGCCCTACTTCATCAACAACCCGGACAAGCAAGTTGCCGCTCTGGAAGATCCGTTTGTCCTGATTTTCGACAAGAAGATCAGCAACATCCGTGACCTGCTGCCCGTGCTGGAACAAGTTGCCAAGTCGAGCCGTCCGCTGCTGATCATCGCTGAAGACGTCGAAGGCGAAGCCCTGGCCACCCTGGTTGTGAACAACATCCGCGGCATCCTGAAGACGACCGCCGTCAAGGCTCCTGGCTTCGGCGACCGCCGCAAGGCCATGCTGGAAGACATCGCCATCCTGACGGGCGGCACGGTGATCTCCGAAGAAACCGGCATGTCGCTGGAAAAGGCCGGCCTGGCTGAACTGGGCCAAGCCAAGCGCATCGAAGTGGGCAAGGAAAACACGACCATCATCGACGGCGCTGGCGACAGCAAGTCGATCGAAGCTCGCGTCAAGCAAGTCCGCATCCAGATCGAAGAAGCCACGTCCGACTACGACCGTGAAAAGCTGCAAGAACGCGTGGCCAAGCTGGCCGGCGGCGTTGCCGTGATTCGCGTTGGCGCTGCCACCGAAGTCGAAATGAAGGAAAAGAAGGCTCGCGTCGAAGACGCCCTGCACGCTACCCGCGCCGCAGTGGAAGAAGGCGTTGTGGCTGGCGGCGGCGTTGCTCTGCTGCGCGCCAAGCAAGCCATCACCGACCTGAAGGGCGACACGCCTGACCAGAACGCCGGCATCAAGCTGATCCTGCGCGCTGTGGAAGAGCCCCTGCGCACCATCGTCACCAACGCCGGCGAAGAAGCCAGCGTCGTGGTCAGCAACGTGCTGAACGGCAAGGGCAACTACGGCTACAACGCCGCGACCGGCGAGTACACCGACCTGGTCGAGCAAGGCGTGCTGGATCCCACCAAGGTGACCCGCACCGCCCTGCAGAACGCCGCTTCCGTCGCCAGCCTGCTGCTGACCGCCGAAGCTGCCGTGGTCGAACTGGCCGAAGACAAGCCCGCTGCTCCGGCCATGCCCGGCGGCATGGGCGGCATGGGCGGCATGGACTTCTAAGTCCCGCCACCCTTGCAAGGCCTCCCCGGCTTCGGCCGGGGAATGCAGTATCCGAAAAACCCCCGGTCCTTCGCCCCGGGGGTTTTTCTTTTTTCAGGCAACGCGGTCTCGCCAAAGAACACGTTTGCGCACAATCTGCGGGTTTCGCGGCAGAGCATGCGTCCCTACAATGAAGGCTCCCTTAGAACGAGCCGAGTCCCATGCGTTTGCCCCCGACCCTGTTGCGTGCCCTGCGTCCCTCCGAAATCGGCGGGCTGCTGATGGACTCCGCCAAGCAGTGGTCCACCCATCGCGCGTCGAGCAAGGGCGCGGCGCTGGCGCTGTACATGGTGTTTTCGCTGGCGCCCATGCTGATCCTGGTGATCGCCGTGGCGGGTGCCTTTTTCGGCGAGGACGCGGTGCGCTCGGAATTGTTCTCGCAGCTGCGCGAGCTGACCGGCGAGCGCGGCGCTGAAGTCATCCAGACGGTGCTGGCCAGCGCCCATGAATCGGGCAAGGGCTGGATCGCGGCATTGATCTCGATTTTCGTGCTTATCTTCAGCGCCACCACGGCCTTCGCGGAACTGAAGGCCAGCCTGGACGAATTGTGGGAAGTCTCCGCGAACCAGAAAGGCGGGCTGCACGGCATGGTCCGCAGCCGCATGCTGTCGTTCGGCCTGGTGCTGGTGCTGGCGCTGTTCCTCTTGATATCGCTGACGGTGAACGCCGCACTGGGGGCCGCGCGCGGCTATTACGGCGACTTGTGGACGGCTTCGTCCTTCGCCCTGGTGGCGGAGTGGATCTCCAGCCTGTTTTCCTTCTCCATCGTGGTGGCGCTGTTCGCGGTCATCTACAAGCTGCTGCCCAGCGCCAAGATTTCATGGCCGGACGTGATACCCGGCGCGATCGTGACCGCGGCGCTGTTCCTGGTCGGCAAGTGGGGCATCGGCGTCTATCTCAGCCGGGGCGCGGCGGTGTCCGCCTACGGCGCGGCGGGATCGCTGATCGCGCTACTACTGTGGATCTACTATTCGGCGCAGATCTTCTTCTTTGGCGCCGTGTTCACGCGCCAGTTCGCGCTGCGCTTCGGCAGGCAAAAGCCGCCCACGCCGGTCGCGGCGGACTCGACGCCCGCAGCGGACGCCTGAACCCGGCGCCGTCAGGCTGCGGCATCGTCCTGTTGCTCCAGCCCCGCCATCAGGCGCAGGCATTTCAGGAACACGGGTCGCAAGTCCTCGGGTATGGGCTCCAGCACCTGCGCCTCCACGGCGGCGTCCTGCGGCAGGATGCGGGCCAGCAGGGCGATGCCCTCTTCCGTGATCTCCAGCGCATAGGCGCGTCCGTCCTGGGTTGAGCGCTTGCGGCGCACATAGCCCTTCTTGGTCATGCGCGCGATCATTTCGGCGAAGGAATTGCGGTCCAACGCGATCAGTTCGGCGATGCGGTTCTGGGTCGCGCCGGGATTCTGGTAGACGGTGATCAGCAACGCCTTCTGGCGCGGGGTCAGGTCTTCGTCGGGAAAGGCCTGGGCGAACAGGGCTTCGGCCCGGAAATGGGCCCGGCGCAGCAGATGGGACGCGACCAGGGTCAGGTCGAACGCCTGCAAGGCCTGGGGAGCGGCCGAGTCGGCGGGGACACGTCGGGATGTAGCGGTCATCGGGCTTCCAAGTGATGGATGTCGGCGGTCATGGCATTGCTGCGCAGATCCATAAGATAGCGCACGCCCCTTTCAGACTTCATCACGCCCTGCCTTTCCGGTAGTCGGTCAAGCCCATGCCGGTATGGCGCTTGAAGAACTTGCCCAAATAGGAGGCGTCGGCGAAATGCAGTTCCTCCGCAATCTGCTGCACGGATTTCCTGGGCTGGGTAAGGCGCTTTTTTATCTCCAGCACGACCTGCCTGTCGATCAGGGTCTTGGGCGCGTCGTTGAAGAACCTCCTGCTGAGCTGCGACAGATAGTACGGCGTGATATGCAGCAGCCCTGCATAGAATGCCACCCCGCGCTGTTGCACGCAGTGCACCGAGATCAGTTCCCAGAATTTCCAGCAGACCGCTTCCGATCTGCTGAAGTCATTCCTCATGCCGGCTCCAAGGCCGTCTGTCTTTTCGCAGATCCACAAGAACAGGTTCTGGACGTGGTTGACGATCATGGTCCGCTGGTAGGTGGCGCACTGCTCATGGATCAGCGCGGCCTGGCCTTCCCAGGCCCTTGAATACTGCGGCGACAGCTGTTCGGCTGCGAAGAACGGCGAACGGCTCAAGAAGGAGAACAGGCTGTTGGGCAGGGCCTGCGCAACCTCCGCGGCGATGGACCGGTTCATCAAATAGCAGGCGCATGAATAGTCGTCCGACTTGCGTTTGATGAGCGCGATGGAGTCTTCCGCCAGGACCAGGAGATCGTTTTTCTTCATCCGGTGCGGCTTGAAGTTCACTTCCCACTCGGCGCTGCCCTCGCGGCAGATCAATACCACCACATACGCCAACGCCAAGGGGTGCCCCACCTGTGCGTCGAACCTGTTGAGGCCGATGGCGAGGTCTTCGATGCCTGTATCCGAGATCTGCGAGAGAGTTTTCATTTATGCGGAAATTTTAAATTAGTCTCCCGTCAATTACGTAGTTTTGTTTTCAGAATTACCTAATCTACTCAAGCCTGTCTATTATCAGTTGCGCCCTCGGATCCTAGAATTTCAGCTGCTGTTTTCATTGCTGAAAGGAAGGAAAATCATGCTGCGCACTGAACGCCTCGTCTTGCGGCCCTGGCACACCGACGACGCGCCGAGCCTATTTGAGTATGCGAGCGACGAACGGATCGGCCCCGCGGCGGGCTGGCCTCCGCATACAAGCGTCGAACATAGCCAGGAAATCATCCAGACGATTTTCTCGCGGCCGCTGGCCTATGCCTTGACACTGAAGGAAGACAACGCCGCCATAGGCCTGGTGGCGTTGCTCATGGGGAAGGACAGCAATTTCGACATTGCCGATGATGAAGCCGAAATCGCCTACTGGATCGGCGTGCCGTTCTGGGGTCAGGGACTGATTCCTGAAGCCGTCAAGGAACTGATGCGCCACGCATTTGAAACGTTGAACTTCAACGCGCTATGGTGCGGCTACTTCGCCGACAACGAGAAGTCGCGCAAGGCCCAGGAAAAGTGCGGTTTCAAGCACCATCACACCGAGGAAAACAAATTCAACCCGTTCATGAACGACTACCGGACGGAGCATGTCAGCCGCATCGGCAAGGAGGAATGGCAGACGCTGGCGGCTTCGAAATCGCATTGACTTGAGGCGGGGCGCTGTCTATGATCCAAAATATAGTACGTATACGTATTTATTTTGCATCCCGACCGAGCCCTGCACATGACGATCCGACAATTGCGCAACTACATCGACGGCCGTTTCGAAGACGGCGCGTCCACCTTCGACAAGCACAGCCCGGTGGACGGGCGCCTGATCGCCCAGGTCCACGAAGCCGGCCGCGACCAGGTCAACCGCGCGGTAGCGGCAGCACATCGCGCCCTGCCCGCCTGGGCGGGGCTGCCGGTGGCCGCGCGCACCGACCATCTGCTGGCGCTGGCCGACGGCATCACGCGGCGCTTCGACGATTTCCTGCAGGCCGAGATCGGCGATACCGGCAAGCCCGTGGGCTGGGCCGGCAAGATCGACATTCCGCGTGGGGCTGCCAATTTCCGCGCCTTCGCGGAACTGGCGCGCACGCTGGACATGGAAAGCTATATGACGGACACCCCGGACGGCAGGCAGGCGCTGAACTACGCCTACCGCAAGCCGCTGGGCGTGGTGGGCGTGATCTCCCCCTGGAACCTGCCGCTGCTGTTGCTGACCTGGAAGGTGGCGCCAGCGCTGGCGTTCGGCAATACGGTGATCATGAAGCCGTCGGAAGTCACGCCCTCCACGGCCACGCTGCTGGCCGAGGTCGCGCATGAGGCCGGACTGCCTGCCGGCGTGCTGAACCTGGCGCATGGCTTCGGGCCGAACTCGGCGGGCGAATTCATGACCACGCACCCGGACATCGACGGCATCACCTTCACCGGCGAATCCGCCACGGGCGCCGCCATCATGCGGGCCGTGGCGCCGGGCGTGAAACCAGTGTCCTTCGAACTGGGCGGCAAGAACGCCGCGCTGGTGTTCGCCGACGCCGACTTCGATGCGGCCGTGGATGGCGTGACGCAATCGGTGTTCGCCAATTGCGGGCAGGTCTGCCTGTGCACCGAGCGCGTCTATGTCGAGCGCCCGATTTACGAACGCTTCGTCGCGGCGCTGGCCGCTCGCGCCGACGCCTTGCGCATCGGCTGGCCCATGGATCCCGCCACCGAGATGGGACCGCTGGTGTCGCGCGAGCATCGCGAAAAGGTGCTGTCGTACTTCGCCCTGGCGCGCGAGGAAGGCGCGACGGTGGTGGCCGGCGGCGGCGTGCCGGTGTTCGGCGACGCGCGCGACGAAGGCGCCTACGTGCAGCCCACGATCTGGACCGGCCTGCCCGAGACCGCCCGCTGCATCAAGGAGGAAGTCTTCGGCCCGGTCTGCCACGTGGCGCCCTTCGATACCGAAGAAGAAGCCATCCGCCTGGCCAACGACACGCGCTACGGCCTGGCCGCGGCCGTCTGGACCCAGAATCTCACGCGCGGCCACCGGGTGGCGCAAGCCATGAAGGTCGGCCTGGCCTGGGTCAATTGCTGGTTCCTGCGCGACCTGCGCACGCCGTTCGGCGGCAGCGGCCTGTCGGGTATAGGCCGCGAAGGCGGACGCCATTCGCTGCATTTCTATACCGAACCCACCAACGTCTGCATTAAGCTCTGACCCACCCCACGCAAAGGAGGACGCGATGAACCAGTCCCAGACAAGCCAACCCGGCCAGCCCGGCGTCAGCGCCACCGTCGTCGCCGGCAAGGCCACGCCGCGCGGCAAGTATCCGCACATCAAGCGCGCTGGCGATTTCCTGTATGTCTCCGGCACCAGCTCGCGCCTGCCCGACAACCGCATTGCGGGCGCCGAGGTCGACGCGATGGGCACCGCCACGCTGGACATCCGGGTGCAGACCCGCGCCGTCATCGAGAACATCCGCGACATCCTGGCCACGGCCGGCGCCACGCTGGCCGACGTGGTGGAAATCAGTACCTTCCTCGTCAACATGAACGATTTCGGCGGCTACAACCAGGTGTATGGCGAATACTTCGACTCCGATGGCCCGGCCCGCACCACCGTCGCCGTGCATCAGCTGCCGCACCCGCAGCTGCTGATCGAGATCAAGGCAGTCGCCTACAAGCCGCAGGCGCGCTAGCGGCGCATGTCGGACTTCCGCATCACGCCCAACGCGCTCAGCCGCAAGCTCAAGCTGCACCAGCTGCAGGTCTTCGAACGCGTGCTGGCATGCCGTTCGCTGTCGCGCGCCGCCAGCGAACTGCACCTGACCCAGCCGACGGTCACCAAGGCCATCCACGAGCTGGAGACCTTCTTCGGCGCCCCGCTGTTCGACCGGTCCAACCGCGGGGTCACGCCGACGGAACTGGCTGTGGTGCTGGGCCGCCGGGTCCACGCCATGATGGCCGAGATCCGCTACATGGCCGACGACATCGACGCGGTGCTGGGCGGGGCCAGCGGCCACGTGGTGGTGGGCACGCTCATCGCCGCGTCGGCCAAGCTGCTGCCCGAGGCGATTGCGCGGCTGATGACCGCGCACCCCGGCATCCAGGTCAGCGTGCGCGAAGGGCCGACCTCCCAGTTGCTGCCGGCGCTGGCCACGGGCGATCTGGACATCGTGGTCGGCCGCCTGCCCGGCGCCGACATGGCATCGATCTCCGGCGTGGCGGTGGACCATCACAAGCTGTACCGGGAAGAGCTGTGCCTGGTGGCCCGCGCCGGCCATCCGCTGGCCGGCGCGCCGGCCGCGGCGCTGGCCGACCTGGCCGGCCATATCTGGATCCTGCCCGCCCCCAGCTCGCCGCTGCGCGCCTCGATCGAGCGCAGCTTCCTGGACGCCGGGCTGCGACTGCCAGCCCGGCATGTCGAATCGCTCTCCCTCTTGACCAACATCGGCGTGCTCATGCATAGCGACGCGCTGGCCCTGCTGCCCTACGACGCGGCAGCGCCGTTCCTGGCCACGGGCATGCTGGCCCGCCTGCCCACCCATGCCTTCGGCCCATTTGGCGACGTCGGCTACTCCGTGCGCGCGGACCGTCCGCTGACGCCGGCCTGCCAGCGTCTGGTGGACTATCTGAAGCAGATCGCGGCGCAGCGCGCTGAAAGCGGCGCTTGAAGATTTACTCAGGGTTATCCCGCCATAGACAACAAGCATACCCGGCGGCGTAATTTCTATTGTGCAGGCCCGCAAGGTCCCGCCTAGACTGCGGGCTATGGGGCAGCCCCGGTCCGCCCCCAGACTTCCGGAGATCCTCATGCCTGCCTATGGCCCGCCGTTGAATTTCCAGCGCTGGATAGACGACCACGCGCACCTGCTCAAGCCACCGGTCGGCAACCAGCAGATCTGGCAGGACGCCGACTTCATCGTCACCGTGGTCGGCGGCCCGAACCATCGCACCGACTACCACGACGATCCGTTGGAAGAGTTCTTCTACCAGCTGCGCGGCAACGCCTGGCTGTCGCTGTGGGTGGACGGCAAGCCCGAACGCGTGGATCTCAAGGAAGGCGACATCTTCCTGCTGCCGCCGCACGTGCGGCATTCGCCGCAACGGCCCGAAACCGACAGCGCCTGCCTGGTCATAGAACGCCAGCGCCCGCCGGGCCTGCTGGACGGCTTCGAGTGGTATTGCCCGCAATGCGGCAGCCTGGTGCATCGCGTGGAGGTGCAGCTCAAGAGCATCGTGACCGACCTGCCGCCGCTGTTCCAGGCCTTTTATTCCAGCACCGAGAAACGCACCTGTCCCGGTTGCGGCGAGATCCATCCCGGCAAGGGGCATGCGCCTTCCGCGCAAGCGGCGCCGGCCTAGGACCGCTCTCCTCCAGCCTTGCCTCGCCGCGATCGGCCAGGCGTCCGACCGACTCATCCTGTTCTGCACATGACCCAGAAAATCGACATGCACGCGCACTTCTTCCCGCCGATCACCCGGCAGGAAGCAGCGGCGCTGGACCCCGTCAACGCGCCCTGGCTGCGGCTGGATGGCGACGGCTCGAGCGGCCAGATCATGGCGGGCGAGCGCCCCTTCCGCCCGGTGGACGCCACCCTGTGGGACCCCGCCCTGCGCCTGGAGCAAATGGACCGCAACGGCGTGGACCTGCAGATCCTGTGCGCGACGCCCATCATGTTCGGCTACTCCTATCCCGCGCAGGCCGCGGCCGACTGGGCTGCTCGCATGAACGACCTGGCGCTGGAGCATTGCGCCCATGCGCCGGCGCGCCTGAAGGCGCTGGCGCAGGTGCCGCTGCAGGATCTGGAGCTGGCCTGCGAGGAAGCGTCGCGCGCCCGCGCCGCCGGCCACCTGGGCGTGCAGATCGGCAACCACGTCGGCCCGCGCGACCTGGACGACGAGACCCTGGTGCAGTTCCTGATCCACTGCGCCAACAACGACATCCCGGTGCTGGTGCACCCCTGGGACATGATGACCGACGGCCGCATGAAGAAATGGATGCTGCCCTGGCTGGTCGCCATGCCCGCCGAAACCCAGCTGGGCATCCTGTCGCTGATCCTGTCCGGCGCGTTCGAACGCATTCCGCGCAGCCTGAAGCTCTGCTTCGCGCACGGCGGCGGCAGCTTCGCCTTCCTGCTGGGCCGGGTGGACAATGCCTGGCGCCACCGCGACATCATCCGCCAGGACTGTCCGCAACTGCCCTCTTCCTACACCGACCGCTTCTACACCGACAGCGCGGTGTTCGACCCGCGCGCGCTGCGCCTGCTGATCGACGTGATGGGCGAAGACCGCGTGCTGCTGGGCTCGGACTACCCGTATCCGCTGGGCGAGCAGGAAGTGGGCAAGCTGGTGACGCACGCCGGCCTGCCGCCGGAAGTGCAGCAGAAGATCCTGTGCCGCAACACGATGGAGTTCTTCGGCCTGGAACGGCGTCCCGTCTGACCCGTACGGCCGCGCTCACGCCTCGGCGCGCGGCGGTGCCAATGGCGGCAAGGATAGGCCCAGCCTGCCGCTCCATTCGGCCATTTCAGCCTTCAGCGCCGGCGGCACCGGAATCCCCGTGGCTTGGCGCTGTGCCTGCGAGGCCAGTTCGGGATCGCCCGGCATGCGTGGCGATCCGGGCTGTGCCGCCAGTTCGGCCGCCATGCCCGCCGCCACCGCGGCCAACGCCGCGCCGCCGGCGAACCGGGCAGGATCGATGACGATGAAGAACGCCCCCAGCTCCCGCGGGCGTTCCAGCTGTTCGTACATGGGACCGATGTGCGGCCCGTAAGGATTGCCGTTGAGCGGCCCGCACAGCAATTCGACCATCATCGCCAGGCCGTAGCCCTTGTGGCCGTACTCGCCGCCCAGCGGCGTCAGGGCGCGGGCATGCGCCGCGTCGGTCACGCCCAGCCCCTCGCCATCCAGCGCCACGCCCGCAGGTAGCGCCATACCGTCGCGACGCGCGTTCATGACGCGATTCCACGGGATCGACGTCGTCGCCATGTCCAGACACAACGGCTCGCCACCCTGCCTGGGGAAAGCACAGGAAACGGGATTGGTGCCGAAGTACGGCAGCCGGCCGCCGAATGGCGCAGCGATGGCGTCGGAATGCGTGAAAGCGATGCCGATCAGTCCTTGCCGGGCTGCTGTGCTCGTGTACAGGCCGATGGCCCCGCAGTGCGAAGAGTCGCTGACGCCGACGGCGCCCACGCCCGCCTCGCGCGCCAGCGCCATGGCCGTTTCGTTGGCGCGGTGCGCCACCACGATGCCGTGGCCCCTGCCGCCATGCACCTGCGCGGTGGCCGGTCCGCTCTGCTGGATGCGGATGTCGGGCCGCGCCAGGATGGAACCATGGGCGACCCGGTTCAGATAGTGCGGCAGCCGCGCGATGCCATGCGAATCGATGCCCCACAAGCTGGTCTGCGCCAGGCTGGCGGCCAGGCAGCGGGCGTCGTCCTGGTTGAAGTCCAGGGCCTCCAGGCATGCCTCGCCCCAATGCCGCCACTGCGCCGCGTCCACGCTTTCCGGCCTTGCCATGCTGCGCTCCTTGTGGATGCCGGCGGCGTGCCGCCAGCGGTCAAGCGGCCGGCACGGGCTGCGCCGAGCCTTGCCGGGCCGCGTCCTGCTCCAGGGCCTCCAGCGCGCCCAGCACGCCAAGCGTCCGCAGGCGTTCCAGGTGCAAGGCCAGCGCCTCGACAAAGGCGGGCTTGCTGCCCAGGTCGCCGAAAACAGGCCGGAATCCCGCCATCACCATGGCGCGCCGATGCGCCGCCTGCGACGGGGCCGAAGCCGTGGCGGCCACCTCGGCGCGCGCCAGCAGTTTGGCCAGCGCCCCGGCCAGCGGATCCTGGATGGCATAGGCGTTGCCCTGCTCGTCGTAGCCGCGCAGGTAATGCAGCCAGGCGGCTACCGACATGGCCAGCCGGCTGAAATCGTCGCCCCGCTGCTTGCGGTCGCGGATGGCGGCGAGCAGGCGCTGCGGCACTTTCTGCGAACCGTCCATCGCGACCTGCCTCGTGAGGTGCGGCAGCGCCGGATTGGCCACGCGCGCAAGGAAGCGCAGGCGATACTCATCCAGCCCCGACTCCGGAACGCCGCGCAGCGTAGGCCCAAGCTCCAGCCGCATCATGTCGTCGACGTAGCGGCGCAGCGCCGGCGTGGCCGCGGCCTCGCTATTGGTGCGCAAGCCCAGCATCGAACCCAGGTACGCGAATGCGGAATGCGGCGCGTTGACCATGCGCAGCTTGAGGCGTTCGTACGGCGCGGCGTTGCGCACGAAGCTCGCGCCGGCGGCGTCCCAGGCGGGCCTGCCGGCCGCGAACTTGTCTTCGATGACCCAGTTCAGGAAGGGCTCGCCCACCACCGGCCAGGCGTCCTCGAATCCCAGGCGCTGCACCACGCGCGCGCGGTCTTCGTCCTGCGTGGCCGGCACGATGCGGTCCACCATGGAGTTCGGAAAGGTGCAATGGTTATCGATCCACGCGGTCAGGCCCACGTCGACCCGCAAGGCGAAGGCCAGCACCAGGCTGCGCAGCGTGTCGCCGTTGGCGTGCAGGTTGTCGCAGGACAGCAGCGTGACGGGAGGCAGGCTGCGTTCGCGCCGCAGCGCCAGGCCGTACACCAGCATGCCGATGGCGCTGCGCGGCCTGACCGGATTCGCGAGGTCGTGCTCGATGTCGGGATCGTCCCAGCGCAGATGGCCGGTGGCCGGTTCGTGGCTGTAGCCCTTCTCGGTGACGGTCAGGCTGACGATGCGGGTCTGGGCGGAAGCGATGCGCTCGAGCACCGCTTGGGGGTCTTCCTCGGCGACCACGATGCGCAGCACCGATCCGATCACCCGCAGTTGTTCCCGCAGTTGGCCGTCCGGACCGGCATCGCGCAGCGCCAGCGTGTACAGGCCATCCTGCGGCGTCAGCGCGTCGCGCGTCGCCGGGCTGCGCAGCGACACGCCCACGATGCCCCAGCTCAGGTCCCCGCTGGCGGCCATGGCCAGGTCGGTCACGGCCGCCTGATGGGCGCGATGGAAGGCGCCGATGCCCAGATGCACGATGCCGGGCGTGACCCGGCTGCGGTCATAAGCGGGAGATTCCACATCCTCGGGCAGATGCGCCAGGGACTCCGAGTTCAAGCGTTCGAGCATGGATTACCAGTGCCATAGTGCGCCGTCATGCGCCTGCCGGTTGACCGGCAGGTAGGCGCGTTGGTAGGGATATCTGGCGGCGAGCTTTTCGTCGATGTCGACCCCATGGCCCGGCGCGTCGCCAGGGTATAGCATGCCTTGGTTGAAGCTGTAAGCATGGGGAAACACCGCGTCCGTTTCGTCGGTATGCCGCATGTACTCCTGGATGCCGAAATTCGGCACCCACAGGTCGAAATGCAGGGCCGCTCCCATGCAAGCGGGCGACAGGTCGGTGGCGCCGTGGCAGCCGGTCCGCACCTGATAGAGCGCGGCCAGATCGGCAATGCGGCGCAGATGCGTGATCCCGCCCGCATGCACCACCGTGGCGCGGATGTAGTCGATCAGCTGGTTTTCGATCAGGTCCTTGCAATCCCAGATGGTGTTGAACACTTCGCCCACGGCCAGCGGCGTGACCGTGTGCTGGCGGATCAGCCGAAAGGCTTCCTGGTTTTCGGCGGGCGTGGCGTCCTCCATCCAGAACAGGCGGTAGGGTTCCAGCGACTTGCCCAGGCGGCCGGCCTCGATGGGCGTGAGCCGGTGATGCACATCGTGCAGCAGATGGGTGTCCCAGCCCACTGCGTCGCGCACCCGCTGGAACAGACGCGGCGCGTGGTCCAGGTATTTTTCCGTGGACCAGTCGTGCTCGGACGGCAGCGAGCCGTCGGCCGGCTCGTAGAACATGCGGCCGCGTCCCACGCCATAGACCGAGTTCAGCCCCGGCACTCCGCTTTGCGCGCGGATGGCCAGGTAGCCCATTTCGCGGTAGCGCAGCACCTCGTCCACGGTTTCGTCGATGTCGCGGCCATTGGCGTGGCCGTAGACCATGACGCCAGAACGGCTCTTGCCGCCCAGCAGCTGGTATAGCGGCATACCCGCGGCCTTGGCCTTGATGTCCCACAAGGCGGTGTCCACGGCCGCGATCGCGGACATCGTGACCGGGCCGCGCCGCCAGTATGCGCCGCGATACAGGTACTGCCAGATGTCCTCGATCTGCTGCGGGTCGCGCCCGATGAGGCAAGGAATCACGTGCTCGGTCAGATAGGCCGCCACGGCCAGCTCGCGGCCGTTGAGCGTGGCGTCGCCGATGCCGTACAGGCCCTCATCGGTTTCGATCTTCAAGGTGACGAAGTTGCGGCCGGGGCTGCAGACGATGACGCGCGCTTGGGTGATCTTCATGTATGGTCCTGTGGAATGCTGGAAACCCCTGGCCTACCTACGCCGGGCGCCTACATCACCGCGCCCAACTGCCAGGGCACGAACTCGTTCTGGCCGTAGCCGTGTTCCTCGCTGCGCGTGCGCCGGCCCGAAGCCGTTTCCAGCATCAGACGGAATATGCGCTCACCCATCTGCGCCACGCTTTGCGCGCCGTCAACCACTTCGCCGCAATTGATGTCGATGTCGTCGGACTGCCGCTGCCACAGCGCCGTGTTGGTCGAAAGCTTCAAGGACGGCGCGGGCGCACAGCCGTAGGCCGAGCCGCGGCCGGTGGTGAAGCAGATCAGGTTGGCGCCGCCGGCGACCTGGCCGGTGGCCGACACCGGGTCATAGCCCGGCGTATCCATGAACACCAGCCCGCGCGCGCGGACCGTCTCGGCGTATTCGTACACGTCGGCCAGGCGAGTCGTGCCGCTCTTGGCGATGGCGCCCAGGGATTTCTCCAGGATGGTGGTCAGCCCCCCCGCCTTGTTGCCGGCCGATGGGTTGTTGTCCATTTCGGCGTCGTTGCGGGCGCAGTAGTCCTCCCACCAGCGCAACCGGGCCAGCAGCTTGGCCGCGACCTCGGGCGTGGCCGCGCGCCGGGTCAGCAGGTGCTCGCCGCCGTAGATCTCCGGCGTCTCCGACAGGATGGCGCTGCCGCCATGGCGCACCAGCAGGTCCACCGCGGCGCCCAGCGCCGGGTTGGCGCTGATGCCCGAGTAGCCGTCGGACCCGCCGCATTGGAGGCCCACGGTCAGCTGGCTTGCGGGCACGGGTTGGCGGCGGACGCGGTCGGCCTGCGCCAGCATGGCACGCACCAGTTCGATGCCATGCGCCACCGTCTTGCGCGTGCCGCCAGTTTCCTGGATGTTGAAGGTGTGCAGCAAGCCGCTTTCGCGCAGCCCCTCCTGTTCCATCAGGCCACCGATCTGATTGGTCTCGCAGCCCAGGCCCAGCACCAGCAGGCCCGCGAAATTGGGATGGCGCGCGTAGCCGCCCAGCGTGCGGCGCAAGAGGCGCAGCGGCTCGCCTTCGCTGCCCGTGGCGCAGCCCGCGCCATGCGTCAGCGCCACCACGCCGTCCACGTTGGGATAGCCGGCCAGCGCCTCCGGATGGATGTCGCGGCGGAAATGGTCGGCAATGGCGCGCGCGGCCGTGGCGGAACAGTTTACGCTGGTGAGGATGCCGATGTAGTTGCGCGTGGCGACGCGGCCGTCGGCCCGCACGATGCCTTCGAATTGCGCGGGCGCGTCGACGTAGTCGGTGGCGCGCGCGTCGGCGCCCACGGCGTAGTCGCGCTCGAAGTCGGAAAATTCCAGGTTCTGCGTATGGACGTGCGAGCCCGGCGCGATGTCGCAGCGCGCCACGCCGATGACCTGGTTGTAGCGCCGCACGGATTCGCCTGCGGCGATGGCGCGCGTCGCCACCTTGTGCCCCGGCGGCACCAGCCCGCGCACGACGACGTTTTCGCCGGCCAGGCTCGTGCCTCCGGCCAACTGCCGCCTGGCGATCACCACGTTGTCCGCCGGGTGGATGCGTATGACCGCGGTATCGATTTCTGACATGAGGTGGCTCCTGGCGCGCGCGCGCCGCTAACCGTCGATCAATGCGGGGTCCCAGGCGTGGACGCGCTGCTGCTGTTCGCCCAGGCCGGCAATGCCCAACCGCACCTCGTCGCCGGCCTTCAGGTACACGGGCGCCGGCTTCTGGCCCATGCCCACGCCCGGCGGCGTGCCGGTGCTGATCAGGTCGCCTGGATACAGGGTCATGAAACGGCTGACGTAGGACACCAGCTGCGCCACGCCGAACACCATGGTGCGGGTGCTGCCGTTCTGATAGCGCTTGCCGTTGACGTCCAGCCACATGTCCAGCGCCTGCGGGTCGGCGATCTCGTCGGCGGTGACCAGCCACGGGCCGACCGGGCCGAAGGTGTCGCAGCCCTTGCCCTTGTCCCAGGTGCCGCCGCGCTCGATCTGGTATTCGCGTTCGGACACGTCGTTGACCACGCAATAGCCGGCCACGTGGTTCATGGCGTCTGCCTCGCTGACGTAGCGGGCCCGCTCGCCGATCACCACGCCCAGCTCCACTTCCCAGTCGGTCTTGACGGAGTCTTGCGGCAACACCACGGGATCGTTGCCGCCGACCACGGCCGAAGTGGGCTTCATGAAGATCACCGGCTCGGCCGGCACCGGCAGGCCCGATTCCGCCGCATGGTCGGCGTAGTTCAGCCCGATGCAGATGAACTTGCCCATGCCGCTCCAGGGCGGGGCCAGGCGGCCCGGGCGGTCCACCAGCGGCAGGCTGGCCGGGTCCAGCGCGCGCAGCCGCGCCAGGCCCGCGGGCGTGAGCGTGGCGGCGGCTATGTCCGGCAGGACGGCCGACAGGTCCCGCACCTGCCCGCGGGCGTCCAGCATTCCGGGCTTCTCCGCGCCTTTCGCACCATAGCGCAACAGTTTCATCGCATGTTCCTCATGTGTGTAGTGAATGTTCAGTTCGACCAGCCGCCGTCGATGACCTGAGCGGTGCCGGTGGTGAAGGCGGACTCGTCGCTGGCCAGGTACACCGCCAGCAGGGCGATTTCCTCGGCGCTGCCGATGCGGCCCATGGGCTGGCGGGCGACGAAGGCGGCTTCCACGGCGGCCAGCGTCTGGCCGCCGGCGCTGGCCTGCGCTTCGATGCGTTGACGCAGCGAAGGCGATTCCACCGTGCCTGGGCAGATGGCGTTGCAGCGTATGCCCTGGCCCACGTAATCCGCGGCCACGGACTTGGTCAGCCCGATCACCGCCGCCTTGGTGGCGCCGTAGACGCAGCGGTTGGGCGCGCCCTTGATGCTGGACGCCACCGAGGCCATGTTGACGATGGAGCCGCCGCCGCGCGCCAGCATGCCGGGCAGGCAGGCGCGGATCATGCGGTACATGGACTTCACGTTCAATTCGAACGAAAAGTCCCAGGCTTTTTCGTCGCAGTCCAGGATGGTCCCGGCGTGCACGAAGCCGGCGCCGTTGAACAGCACGTCCACCGGTCCGGCCTCGGCGGCCAGCGCGCCGATCGCGGCGGCGTCGGTCACGTCCAGCACGCGGCGCCGACATCCCGCCAGCGTTTCCAGCGCCCCGCCGTTGATGTCCAGCGCCAGCACGTCGGCGCCTTCGCGGACGTAGGCCTCGGCCACGGCGCGGCCGATGCCTTGCCCTGCGGCGGTGACGATGGCGGTCTTGCCTTGCAGCCTTCCAGTCATGACGTCTTCCTTTTTACTTGGCCATGCCCATGGCGGTGGGCAGCCAGAGGGTGATCTGGGGGATGTAGGTAATGGCGATCAGCGCCAGGAACAGCGGTACCAGCCAGGGCAGGATGGCGACCGTGGTCCGTTCCACCGACAGCTTGGATACCCGCGCCAGCACGAACAGCACCATGCCCATGGGCGGATGCAGCAGGCCTATCATCAGGTTCAGCGTCATGATCAGGCCGAAATGGATCGGGTCGATGCCCAGCTTGAGCACGATGGGCAGCAGGATGGGCACCAGGATGGTGATGGCGGCGATGGTGTCGATGAAGCAGCCCACGATCAGGATCAGCACGTTGGCCATCAGCAGGAACACCCACTTGTTCTGCGTCACGCTGAGAATGCCGTCGGTCAGCGCCTGGGCCGCCTGGGTGGTGGTCAGCAGCCACGCGAACACCGACGCAGCGGTGACGATGAACAGCACCGAGGCCGTGGTCTCGATGGTGTCGAAAGTTGCCTTGGCCAGGGTCCGCAAGGTCATGGAGCGATAGCGCACCAGCCCCAGGAACAATGCCCATATCACCGCGGCCACGGCGGCCTCCGTGGGCGTGAACCAGCCCAGCGTCATGCCTCCGATCAGGATGACCGGCGCCATCAGCGCCATCACCGCCGAGAAGTTGTAGCGCCAGTCCAGCGCCAGCAACACGGCAAAGGCGACGCCGGCGGCCAGGTTGGCCGACATGCCGGCCTCGGTCATGAGCCAGATGGCCAGCGGGAACGCCAGCACGATGCCGACTTCCAGCCCGGCGGCGCCCAACCGCTTCCAGTCGAAGGACACGTCGCCGCCCCAGTTGTTGCGGCGCGCGTAATAGGCGACGGTCAGCATCATCAGCACGGTCAGGACCGCGCCTGGGATCAGGCCGGCAAGGAACAGCGAACCGATAGACACGTTGGCCATCATGCCGTAGATGACGAAGGGCAGCGACGGCGGAATGATGGGACCCAGCGTGGCCGAAGCGGCCGTCACGCCCACCGCGAACTCGGTCTCGTAGCCGTGGTCCTTCATGGCCTTGATCTCGATGGTGCCCAGGCCCGCGGCGTCGGCGATGGCGGTGCCCGACATGCCGGCGAACACCACCGAGCCGATGATGTTCACCTGCCCCAGCCCGCCGCGCATCCAGCCCACCAGCGCCACGGCGAAGTTGTAGATGCGGCCGGTGATGCCGGCGATGTTCATCAGGTTGCCGGCCAGGATGAAGAACGGCACGGCCAGCAGCGGGAAGGACTCCACGCCCGCGATCATGCGCTGCGCCACTACCACGTCGGGCACGCTGCCCGAAATCAGCACGAACAGCAGCGACGCGCCCGCCATGGCTACCGCCACCGGCAGGCCGAAGATCATCAACAGCAGAAAGGTTCCGATCAGTATGCCCATGTCTCGCTTCCGGTTGTCGTTGTCGGATTCCGGGGCCGCCCCGGCTAGTCCTGCGACTCGTAGGCCGCGGGGTTTTCCAGGATGGAGTAGCCCTGGCGCCAGTTGCTGATCGACACCTGCACCGAGCGCAGGAACATCAGCGCGAAGCCCGCCAGCGCCATCCAGTAGACATAGGCCTTGTTCCAGAACAGCGTGGTCATGGGTTCGTCGCCGACCAGGGTGATGTAGCGGTAGGTGAGCCATACCGCGTAGCCGAAGAACGCCGTGCGCAGCAGGTCGATGACGGTGGCCAACACGCGGCCGACGGGAGGCGGCAGATAGCGGTACAGGAAGTCCACCTGGATGTGGCGGCAGGCGCGCACGCACATGGCCGAACCGATGAACACCACGCCGATCAGGCAGTAGACAGCCAGTTCCTCGGTCCAGGCGTAGGAGTCGTTCAGTACATAGCGCGAGAAGAACTGCAGGAAGACCAGCAGCGCCATGACCCAGAATATGCCCAGGCAGATCCAGTCTTCGGGCTGGTAACCGGCCAGGCTGACCTCGTGATGGTCGGCTTCCTCGAAACTGTGGACGATCTCCTGCGCCGTGGCGGGCGGCTGGTGCCCTGCGGGATGGACAGGGTTGTTGCTGGCGGCCGCCATGACGGCGGCCTTGGCATCGGAATGCATGGCGTTCCCCTTGTACGGAATCGGACAGGTCGGCGCGGAGCCGCCGCAGCGGCTCCGCATGCGTTTACTTCACGGCCTGGATCCGTTCCCAATCCGATTTCTCGTAGCCGTACTGCTTGAACGGCACTTTCTCCAGCACGGTGTCGCGGAAGTCCTGGACGTTCACCTCCGCCACGTTCAGGCCGCGCTTGCGGAATACCTCGACCATCTTCTTCTCGCTTTCAGCGACCTCGGCAGAGGCCTTCTCGGCCGCCTGCTGCGCCACTTCGGCGAAGATCTTCTTGTCCTCGTCGGACAGGCTCTTCCACAGCTTGCCGGAGATCACCGTATTCAGGTGATCGACGATATGGCCGGTGAGGATGATGTTCTTCTGCACCTCGTAGAACTTCTTGGCCTCGATGGTGGTGAGCGGGTTCTCCTGCGCCTCCACGGTGCCGTTCTGCAAAGCCAGGTAGACCTCGGCGAAGGCGATCGGCGCGGTGTTGGCGCCGCAGGCGCGCGGCATGGCCAGGTAGGCAGCCACGTCGGGCACGCGGATCTTCAGGCCCTTCATTTCGGAACACTTGGTGAAGGCCCGGTTGGACGTGGTCTGGCGCGTGCCGTAGTAGGTGGTGGCGACGATGTGGTTGCCGCTTTTCTCGTCGTAGCCGCGCGTGAGCTCCTTGTAGATGTCGCTCTTGGTGTAGGCGATCAGGTGCTCGGGATTGCGGAAGATGTAGGGGTAGTAGGTGACGCCGATGCGGGGAAAGCTCTTGGCCGCGAAGCTGGAGCCCGAGATGATCATGTCCACCGTGCCCAGGGTCAGGCCCTGGTTGATGTCGTTTTCCTTGCCCAGCTGCGAGGCCGGGTATACGTCGATCTGGTAGCGGCCGTTGGTACGCTTGCCGATTTCCTGCGCCGCCCAGACGGACGCGGTATGGAAGGGTTCGGATGTCTCGTATACGTGGGCCCACTTGAGCTTGGTCTGCGCCATTGCGCTGCCGCTGGCGGCGAGCGCAATGGCGGCAACCAGCGCCTTGACGGCGTTGCCTAGGTTCATGTCGTCTCCTCGTTGTTTTTTGAATGCCCGGCGTGGCAGCCCGTGAAGAGCCGCCAGCGGGTCACGCTTCAACTACAAGTTGCACCTTGGTACTGCGACTGCGATCCGCCGCCAGCTCGAAGGCCTCGAACGCCTGCGACAACGGCAACTGCGCGCTCATCAGGGGCCGCACGTCGACCTTGCGCGCACGCAGGTAGGAGACGGCCCAATCGAACTCCACGCCGGCTCGGAACGCGCCGACATAGTCGAGCTCCCGCGCCATGATGTTGTTGGCCGGAAACGCGATGCCCTCGGCGGGCAGCGTTCCCACTTGCACGATGCGGCCGCCGCGCCGCGTCGCCGTCAGGCAGGTCGCCAGCGCCGCCGGACTGCCGGCCGCTTCGATGCTGATGTCGGCGATATCGGCCAGGTCGGCAGGCGCGAGCCGGTCGCTGCGCACGGCCTCGTCGGCGCCGACCTGGCGCGCCATGTCCAGCGGCCGGTCGGCCACGTCCGCCACGGTCACGTGGGCCGCGCCCGCCAGCCTGGCGGCCAGCACGGTCATGCAGCCTATGGTGCCCCCGCCCGTGACCAGCACGCGCTTGCCCATCATGGGACCCGCCCGGTTGACGCCATGCAGGCCGATGGACAGCGGCTCCGCACAGGCGATCTCACCCAAAGAGACGTCTGCTTCCGGCACCGGCGTGAGCTGGCGTTCGCCCATCACGAAGCGTTCGCGGAACATGCCTTGCACGTGCGGATAGATGCTGGCGCTGCCGAGAAAGCGCATGTTGCGGCAGAGATTGTCGCGGCCGGCGCGGCAGTAGTCGCAGCCACCGCAAGGGTGGGAGGGATTGATGGCGACCTTCATGCCCGGAGCCACCGACCGCACGGCATCGCCCGTCCGCAGCACCACGCCCGAAGCCTCGTGGCCGGGGATGAGGGGCTCGCGGATGACGAAGGCGCCCACGCGGCCATGCAGGAAATAGTGCAGGTCGGATCCGCAGATGCCCGCCGCCCCCAGCCTCAGTTCCACCTCGTGCGGCGCCAGCGGCGCGACTTCGTCCGGTTCCAGGCGCAGGTCGCGCGCCCCGTGGATGCGACAGGCCAGCGTCATGGCGACTTGCTCCTTGGCGTTCCGAACGGGGGACACCTGCGTGCGATGGTCATGGTTCCGTCTGCTCCCGGCTGTCCAACTGCAGGCCGGACGCGTCCGCGCCAGGCCAGCTTGCCGTGAGGCGATCGTGCGAGCAGGCCAGATGGTGGTGCATGGCGGCGCGCGCGCCGCGATCGTCGCCGGCGCGGATGGCCTCGATCACCTTGCGGTGTTCAGCGATGGCTGCCGCCCAGCTGGATGGATTCTCGAAGTAGTCGCCCAGCTTTACGGACAACGGATTGTGGCGCTCGTCGAACAGTTCGCTCACCACGCGCACCAGCACGGCGTTGTTCGCCATCTCGGCGACGCGTAGGTGGAACAAGCGGTCTCCGCGGATCGGCACGTTGCCGGCTTGCGCCTCGTCTTCCATGGTGCCGACGGCTTCGGCCAGCCCGTCCACCAGCGCCGGTGTGTTGCGCAAGGCGGCCTGCGCGGCCAGCTCGCCTTCGATCACCTGGCGGGCGCGTATGGTTTCCAGCGGACTCTCTGCCGTCAGGCTGGCGCGCGGTCCCCCGGCCAGGCTTTGCACATAGACGCCCGAGCCCATGCGGACCTCCACCCAGCCTTCGACCTCCAGCGCGATCAGCGCTTCGCGCACCGACGGACGCGACACGCCCAGCTTGAGCGCCAGATCGCGCTCGGGCGGCAGGCGCGCGCCGACCGGGAACTCGCCCGACTCGATCAGCAGGCGAAGCTGGTCGGCGATCTGGCGATACAGGCGGCGGGGTTCGATGGTCTGGATGGGCATGGACTGCGGAAACTCGGGTAGGAAATTCAGGCCAAAAGGTAAAGTGGCCTTACCAATTGACCAAATCTTGCGCCGGCCCTGGATGCGTCACAATTAGGGTTTGCCCAAAGATGCACGCGATGGCCTCGCGGGCAATGCTTATCTGTTAAAAAGCCGCCACACCCAGCCCACTTTCCGTACCCATGTCACACAATCCGCATCATTCGCCCTACAAGAGCACAGGCGGCCTGCGCCGCATCCTGAATGCGCTGCGCTACTCGCTGCAGGGCCTGCAGGCCGCGATCAAGTACGAGGCGGCATTCCGCCAGGAACTGGCGCTGGCCGTGTTGATGATCCCGGCCGCGTTCTTCCTCGGCCGGACCACGGTCGAAGTGTTTTTCCTGGTGGGCACGGTGATCATGGTGCTGGCGGCGGAGTTGCTGAATTCCGCCATCGAGGCGCTGGCCGACGCGCTTTCCGTCGAATCGCACCCGCTGCTGGGACGCGCGAAGGACCTGGGCAGCGCCGCCGTGATGCTGCTGCTGATCTTCGCCGGGGCGGTCTGGATCGGCGTGGCCATCAGCCGATTCGTCATGCATTGACGCGGCTAATCATCTCCGGGGAGATGCGCCGCTACTTATACTGGGAGCCATGATGCCTAGATCGACACCCGACTCCTCCGAGCGCATTGTCATCGTCGGCGGCGGCGCCGGCGGCCTGGAATTGGCGGCCAAGCTCGGCCGCGTGCATGGCCGGCAGCACATCACGCTGGTCGACAGCCGCCCCTTCCATATCTGGAAACCCTCGCTGCATGAAGCGGCCGCGGGCACGCTGGACATCCACCAGGAAGGCCTGTCCTACCTGATGCTGGCCCACATGAACGGGTTTTCGTTCGCGCAGGGCCGTCTGGAACAGGTCGACCGCGAGCAGCGCCGGATCACGGTGGGCGCGGTGAGCGACGCGCAGGGCCAGGAAGTCCTGCCGCGCCGCGAACTGGCCTACGACACCCTGGTGCTGGCCCTGGGCAGCACCTCCAATTTCTTCAATACGCCGGGCGCGGCCGAACACGCGGTCACGCTGGACTCCACCGAGAACGCCGAGCAATTCCGGCTGACCATGCTCAAGGCCATGGCCCTGGTCGACCAGGCCAAGGTGCGCAACCCCTCGGCCCGCCTGGATCTGGTGATCGTGGGCGGCGGCGCCACCGGCGTCGAGCTGGCCGTGGAACTGGTCGAGGCCAGCCACGTGGTCAGCGCCTACGGCCTGCCCAATTTCCGCGCCGAACGCGACCTGGCCATCACCCTGGTCGAGGGCGCGCCGCGCATCCTGTCCGCCCTGCCCGAGAAGATCTCGATAGCGGCCACCAAGCGGCTGACCGAGATGGGCATACGGGTGGAAACGTCCTGCCGGGTCTCGGAAGTCACGGCCGACAGCGTCAGGACAGCGGACGGCCGTGAATTCCCCGCCCAGCTCTGCATGTGGGCGGCGGGCATCCAGGGCCCGGCCCTGCTGGCCGACCTGGACCTGCCGCTGAACAAGGTGGGCCAACTGGAAGTCAACGAACGGCTGGAAACCGCCGATCCGCACATCCTGGCGCTGGGCGACTGCTGCGCGGCGCCGTGGCGCGACGGCCGCAGCGTGCCGGCCCGCGCCCAGGCGGCCCACCAGCAGGCCGACTACCTGGCCAAGAAGCTCACCGCGCGCCTGCGCCATGCGCCCGAATCCACCGCGCCCTACGTCTACGAGGACCACGGCTCGCTGGTGTCGCTGGGCCAGGACGCCGGCGTCGGCAGCCTGATGGGCAAGCTCGCCGGACGGGGACTGTTCGTAAGCGGTACACTGGCACGCCTGATGTACATGAGCCTGCACCTGATGCACCACAAAGCGGTGCTCGGCGTCTCTCGTACCGCCTCCCTTGCCCTGGCCCGCCTGCTCATGCGGCGCACGCGCCCGCGGGTCAAACTGCACTGAACTCCCATGAATTTCCTGCAAAAACTCGAACACGCCTGGACCACCAGCAACTCGCTCCTGCAAGTCGGGCTGGATCCCGATCCGCAGCGCTTCCCCCGCGAACTGCAGGACAAGCCGGACGCCATCTTCCAGTTCTGCCGCGACATCGTGGACGCCACCGCGCCCTACGCCTGCAGCTTCAAGCCGCAGATCGCCTACTTTGCCGCGCACCGCGCCGAAGACCAGCTGGAAGCGCTGTGCCAGCACATCCGCGAAAAGCATCCCGACCTGCCCATCGTGCTGGACGCCAAGCGCGGCGACATCGGCTCCACCGCCGAGAACTATGCCCGCGAAGCCTACGAACGCTACCAGGCGCACGCGCTGACGGTCAGCCCCTACATGGGCCTGGACTCGGTGGAACCCTATCTGGCGTGGCGCGACCGCGGCGTGATCGTGCTGTGCCGCACCTCCAACCCCGGCGGCTCGGATCTGCAATTCCTGAAGATGGACAATGGCGAGCCGCTCTACCTGCACGTCGCGGGCCTGGTCGCCGACAAATGGAACGCCAATGGCCAGTGCGGCCTGGTGGTGGGCGCGACCTTCCCGAATGAGCTGGCCGCGGTGCGCGAACGCATCGGCGACGCGGTGCCGCTGCTGGTGCCAGGCATCGGCGCCCAGGGCGGCGACATCACCGCCACGGTGAACGCCGGCGCCAACACGGCCCGCAGCGGCATGATGATCAACTCGTCGCGCGCCATCATCTACGCCAGCGGCGGCGACGACTGGCGCGAGGCCGCCGGCACGGCGGCCAAGGGCTTGCGCGACGCGATCAACGCGGTGCGCTGATCTCCGGCACGGGGGCTTCGCGCCCCCAGCTGCGCAAGCCTCGTCCTTCAGCGTCGGTTGACCGGCGCTCCCAACAATTCCAGCACCCCGCGCAGCGCGTAATCCACCGCCGCGTTGCGCACTTGCGCGCGGTCGCCGGGGAACACGTGCGTGACGGCGCGGCTGCTGATGCCTTCGCCCGCGCGCAGCGCGAAACCGAAGCACACCATGCCCACCGGCTTGCCGGGCGTCGCGCCGCCGGGACCGGCGATGCCTGTCGTGGACACCGCCACATGCGCGGCGGGCGAGGCCAGCAGCACGCCGTTGGCCATCTCCAGCGCCACCGGTTCGCTGACGGCGCCGAAGTGGTGCAAGGCGTCGGGCGACACGTCCAGTTCAGAAACCTTGGCCTCGTTGCTGTAGGTCACGAAGCCGCGCTCGAACCAGTCGCTGGATCCAGCCACCGCCGTCATGGCCCCGGCCAACAGGCCGCCGGTGCAGGATTCGGCCGTGCCCAGCATCCAGCCCTTGCGCCGCAGCGTTTCGCCCAGCCTTTCGGCCAGGGC
This sequence comes from Achromobacter xylosoxidans, assembly GCF_002192695.1. Lineage (GTDB taxonomy): Bacteria > Pseudomonadota > Gammaproteobacteria > Burkholderiales > Burkholderiaceae_B > Achromobacter > Achromobacter xylosoxidans_C. The sequence continues at coordinate 153,720 of NZ_MTLG01000110.1, read as the reverse complement.
CAGCGAGGTGGCCTGCGCCAACTGTTCGGCCGACAGATTTTGCCGGGTGCCTTCTTGTTGTCCGCTCATCCCAAGACTCCTGTGCGCACGACCAGCGCCATGACCAGCAAGGCGTATCCGGCCGCCACGATATCGTCCCACATCACGCCGAAACCGCCCTTGATGTGGGCGTCGAAGAACTTGATGGGAGGCGGCTTGACGATGTCGAACGTGCGGAACAGCACGAACGCCAGCGCCTGCGGCAACCAGCCCGCGGGCGTCAGCCAGAGCACCAGCCAGAACGCCACCATCTCGTCCCAGACCATTCCGACATGATCCGACTGCTGGAGTTCACGGCCGACGCGATGGCAGGCCCAGCATCCGTATAAAAAAGCCAGCGCCAGGAATGCGCCGATCGCCCAGTCCGACGCGGCGGGCGCGGCGGCGACCCAGATCGCCCAGGCCAGCAGCGTGCCCCAGGTGCCCGAGGCAGGCCGGATCAGGCCGCTGCCGAAGCCAAAGGCGATGAGCCTGCCCGGATCGCGACAGACCCAGGACAAGGGCGGGTATGCGGTCCGGGCGCGGTCGCGCATGGAGGTGGGACGATTGTCGGTCGACGGCATGGGTGTGCGGGTTGGGACGCGGCGGATCAGGCCGCGGGAAAATGATCGAAACCGGCAGGCAGCTCGGCCAGGGGCTGGCCCTGGCTGTCCAGCACGGACAGGCCGGGCCGCGCCTGGACCTGTCCGACGCGGGTGATGCGCGCGCCGGATGCGGCCGCCGCAGCGACCACGGCCTCGCGCCCGGAAGCAGGCGCGGTGAAGCACAGCTGGTAGACGTCGCCCCCGCCCAGCACGGCTCGGCGCAGCGGCGCTTCGTCCAGCGGCGCCAGGGCGGCGGCCACGGGCATCTGCTCGTACTGCAGCGTGGCGCCGACGCGGCTGGCGGCCAGGATGTGGCCCAGGTCCTGCAGCAGGCCGTCGGAAATATCGATGGCGGCATGGGCGATGCCGCGCAGCGCCAGACCCAGTGCCACCTGCGGCTCGGGCCATTCCAGCGCGCCGCGCGTCGCCGCCAGCAGCGCCGCATCGGCAGGGTACTGCCCGTCCAGCAGACGGTAGGCGACGTCGGCCGCCCCCAATTCGCCCGATACCCAGATGTCGTCGCCAGCCTGGGCGCCGTCCCGTCTCAGGGCCTGCGCTGCCGGCACGGCGCCGAACACGGTGACGCTGATGGCAAGGTCGTGCGCGCTGCGCGTGGTGTCGCCGCCGATGAGCGGGCAGCCGTGGGCGGCGGCCAGCGCGTGGAAGCCCTCAGCGAAAGCCGCCAGCCAGGGTTCGTCCAGCCGCGGCAAGGCCAGGCCCAGCACGCAGCCGACAGGGCGCGCGCCCATGGCGGCCAGATCGGACAGATTCACCGCCAGGGCCTTGTGCCCCAGCGACTTCGGATCCACATCGGGAAAGAAATGGCGGCCTTCCAGCAGCAAGTCCGTGCTGGTGGCCACCTGTTCGCCGGGCGGGACCGGGAACAGGGCGCAATCATCGCCCACGCCCAGCAGGCCGGCAGGGGCCGCGCGGGTGAAATAGCGCGCGATCAAATCAAATTCGGACGCCAAGGCAACTCCGCAGTCCGGCGCAGCCGGCCGGCGTTGAATCCCGCGGGGGACTTACAGCCCCCACACAAATCATGGGTCGCGCCGCCGCACAACCGCGCAAGAAACAGGTGCCCCACAATCCGGGCCGCGCGGATCCGGCTCCGCCGGTCCGCAGCGGCGCCCCCCTGGGGGGAAGCGCGCAGCGCTTCGGGGGAGCCCTACCGTCTAGCAGCAGCCTGGACTTCGTTCGCGCGCACGTCGGCCGCCAGCTTGTCCAGCACGCCGTTGACGAACTTGAAACCGTCGGTGCCGCCGAACGACTTGGCCAGTTCGACGGCTTCATTGATGGCGACCTTGTACGGCACTTCGACATGATGGATCAGTTCGAAGCTGCCGATCAGCAGGATGCCATGCTCAACGGGCGACAGCTCGGCCAGCGGACGGTCGACGTAGGGCGTGAAACGCTGGCGCAACGCGGGCGCTTCGCGCAGCACGCCATGCAGCAAGGTCTTGAACCACTGCGCATCGGCCTCGGAAAAGTCCTCGGTGTCGCGCAGATGGGCGTCGATCTCGCCGGCGTCCTGCGTGCCTTCGCCGCCGCGCAGCAGCCACGCGTACACGCCTTGCAGGGCGAATTCGCGGGCGCGGCGGCGCGCGCTGCGCGCGTTGGCGCGGGCCTGCGCCGCGCTATCAGCGCTGGTCGTCGTCTTCTTCGTCGTCAAAATCTTCGTCCTCGTCTTCGTCGTCTTCGTCTTCTTCCTCGGGTTCCAGGGCCGCCACCAGGTTGGCCATTTCAACGGCCACCTGGGCGCAATCGCGACCCTTGCCGGCGGCGCGCGCCTGCGCCTGCTCGTCGGTGTCGACGGTCAGCACGCCATTGGCGACGGGGATGCCGGTTTCCAGGGAAATACGGGTGATTGCCGTGGCCATTTCATTGCTGACCACTTCAAAGTGATAGGTCTCGCCGCGGATGACCGCGCCCAGCGCGATCAGGGCGTCGAATTCAAACGTTTCGGCCATGTGGGACAGGGCCACGCCCAGTTCCAGGGCGCCCGGAACGGTGGCGACCATCACGTCGCGCTCGTCCACGCCCAGTTCGGCCAGTTCCTTCAGGCACGCTTCGAGTTCGGCCTGGCCGACTTCCTCGTTGAAGCGGGCGCGTACGATGCCGATGTGCAGCCCTTCGCCGTTCAGGTCGGGGGTAAGGATGTAAGGGTTCATATGTCGGCCTTCAGTGTGTTGCGGGAGTATTCGGAGGGTCGCAATCGTAACCCGTAATGGTGAGCGAGAAGCCCGCCATGCTGGGCATCTTGCGCGGCCGGGCCAGCAGCTTCATCTGGCCCACGTGCAGGTCACGCAGAATCTGGGCGCCAATCCCGTAGGTGCGCAGGCCGTAACGGTCGGCGTTGGCGGGATTGGCCTGGGCCTTCGGGTCATTCCAACCAGCGATCTGGCCAAACAGGTGTTCCGTGGACGACTGGCAGTTCATCAGCACCAGCACGCCGGCGGGTGCGGCCGCGATGGCCTGCAGGGCCTGCGCCACGCCCCAGCTGTGCGGGCTGGCTCCGGTGTCCAGCACGTCCAGCACGGAGGCCGGCTCGTGCACGCGCACCAGCGTCTCGGCGTCGGGAGTCACGTTACCATGCACCAGCGCCAAATGGGCGGAGCCGGTGGCGGCGTCCTCATAGGCCACGGCCTCGAATTCGCCCCAGGCCGTCTGCATGGTGCGCTTGCCCACGCGCTTGACGATGGATTCGTGTTCGCTGCGGTACTGGATCAGGTCGGCGATGGTGCCGATCTTCAGGCCGTGCTCGCGGGCGAACTGCACCAGGTCCGGCAGGCGGGCCATGGTGCCGTCCGGCTTGAGGATTTCACAGATCACGGCGGCGGGCGTCAGGCCTGCCATGGCGGTCAGGTCGCAGCCGGCCTCGGTATGGCCGGCGCGCACCAGCACTCCGCCGGGCACCGCGCGCACCGGGAAGATGTGGCCGGGCTGGACCAGATCAGCGGGCTTGGCGTCGCGCGCCACCGCCACCTGGATGGTGCGGGCGCGGTCGGCGGCCGAAATGCCGGTTTCGACGCCTTCTGCGGCCTCGATCGACTGGGTGAAGTTGGTGCCGTAGCGCGTGCCGTTGCGGGCCGCCATCAGGGGCAGGTCCAGCTGGCGGCAGCGCTCTTCGGTCAGGGTCAGGCACACCAGGCCGCGGCCGTGCGTCACCATGAAGTTGATGGCTTCGGGCGTGACGAATTCGGCGGCCATGACCAGGTCGCCCTCGTTTTCACGGTCTTCCTCGTCAACCAGGATGACGATGCGGCCGGCGCGCAGCTCGGCGATGATCTCGGCAACCGAAGCGATGCCGAAGGATTCCGGCTCGGAGCCGGGCAAAGGGGACAACTGGACGGACATGGCGGGCACGTAAACCAGGCGGGAAAGCCCGGATTTTACCGCCCCTGGAGGCGGAACCCCTATCCGGCCTTCCGGGCCCCGTCCGCCGGGGGTGTCCGGTAAACTTTCGCCCGGAGACCATCCCCTGAAAATCGAGCCAAGGAAACCCCACATGCAAGCCCTTGCGGCCATGCCTTTGACCGTCGCGGCGGCCGTCCGCGTCGTGCTGACCGACATCGACGACACGCTGACCACCGAGGGCCGCCTGCCGGCGGACGCCTATGCGGCGCTGGAGCGCCTGGAACAGGCCGGCATCCAGGTCGTGCCCATTACCGGCCGCCCGGCCGGCTGGTGCGACCACATCGCCCGCATGTGGCCGGTGCGCGCCGTGGTCGGCGAAAACGGCGCCTTCTACTACGCCTACGACCGCCAGGCCCGCCGCATGACCACCCACTACTGGACCGACGCCGCCTCGCGCCAGGCCAGCCGCAGGAAGCTGGACGCCATCCGCGACCGCGTCCTGGCCGAAGTGCCCGGCGCCGCCGTGGCCAGCGACCAGGACTACCGCGTGGCCGACCTGGCCATCGATTTCTGCGAGGACGTGCCCGCGCTGCCCGATTCCGCCATCAGCCGCATCGTCCAGATCTTCGAGGAGGCCGGCGCCCAGGCCAAGGTCAGCTCCATCCACGTCAACGGCTGGTTCGGCGACTACGACAAGCTCACCATGACGCGAACCATGTTCCAGCGCGAGTTCGGCGCGGACGTGGCCGGCGCCCTGGACCGCACCCTGTTCATCGGCGACTCCCCCAACGACGAGCCCATGTTCGCCTACTTCCCGATTTCGGTCGGCGTGGCCAACATCCAGGCCCAGCTGCACCGCCTGACCCACCGCCCCGCCTTCGTCGCCGCCTTCCACGGCGGCGCGGGCTTCGTGGAAATGGCCGACCGGCTGCTGGCCGCGCGGTCCACCCAAGCACAGCCGGCCTGAGGTCCGCACACCGTGGCGACATCCCCTTCCGCTTCCTCTCCGGCCGCCAACGACGGCCGCCGCAGCATTCAGTCGATCGAGGTGGGCGTGCCGCTGCTGGCCGCCCTGGTCGACGCCGGCAAGCCCCTGACCCTGCGCGACCTGGCTGCGGGCGCCGGCATGACCTCGGCCAAGGCACACCCGTACCTGGTCAGCTTCATCCGCGTCGGCCTGGTGCAGCAGGACGCCATCACCGGCCAGTACGAGCTGGGCCCCTTCGCCCTGCAGATGGGCCTGGTCAGCCTGCAGCGCCTGGACCCGGTGCGCGTCGCCATGCCGGAAATCGCCAAGCTGCAATCGGAAATCGGCCACACGCTGGGCATCGCCGTGCTCGGCTCGCACGGCCCCACCATGATCCACATGACCGAGGCCAGCTACCCGGTCCACGTGAACATGCGCAAGGGCACGGTGATGTCCATGCTGCACACGGCCACTGGCCTGGTGTTCGCGGCCTGGCTGCCGCCCAAGGTCAGCGAACATTACATCGCGCGCGAGGAAGGCGACACGGCCGTCATCGCCAGCATGCCGCCTCCGCGCAAGGCGTCCCGCGCCAACATCGAGGCGCAACTGGCCGACATCCGCGTGCACGGCATGGCGCGCGCCCTGGGCAATCCGCTGCCGGGCGTGGACGCGCTGTCGGTGCCGGTCTTCGACAACACCGGCAATATCGTCCTGGCCCTGACCAGCCTGGGTCCCACCGGTCTGTTCGACGTGGCCTGGGACGGCGCCATTGCCCGGCCGCTGCTGGCCTGCGCGCAGGAAATCTCGCGCAAGCTCGGTTACCGGAGCTGAGTTAATCGGCGAGTTTCGCGCAAAAACGAACATAAACCGAACAAAGCGAACAAAAGGCGAAAAGAAAGGCAGGGACTTTCCCGAGTGCGTCCCCTCCTCTTCCATGTTTGAATTCAGGTTGAATTCAGTGACACGTCACACAGACCAAGAAAGAGGAGACACAAGATGCAAGCTCTGCGCCTGCTTCAAGCGGCCACGCTGGCCGCCTTTGCCCTGGGTACGTCCGCCGCGCAAGCCGCCGACGCCTGCACCAACCGGGGCGACCTGGACCAGATGTACTGCGACGCCAACAAGGACCTGGTGGCCGACACGCCCACCGATCCGGCCAAGCTGAAGACCCCGTCCACCCTGGTGTTCACCTACACCCCGGTGGAAGACCCGGCGGTCTACGAAGACATCTTCAAGCCCTTCACCAAGCACCTGTCCGAGTGCACCGGCAAGCGCGTGGTGTTCTACCAGGTGCAGAGCAATGCGGCGGAAATCGAGGCCATGCGCTCGGGCCGCCTGCACGTCGGCGGCTTCTCGACCGGCCCCACCGCCTTCGCCGTGAACATCGCGGGCGCCGTGCCGTTCGCAGTCAAGGGCTATGCCGACGGCTTCCAGGGCTACAACCTGATCGTCATCGTCAAGAAGGACAGCCCGTACCAGAAGCTGACCGACCTGAAGGGCAAGAAGCTCGCGCACACCGCGCCCTCGTCGAACTCGGGCCACATGGCGCCGGTCGCCTTGTTCCCCAAGGAAGGCCTGACGCCCGACAAGGACTACAAGGTCATCTTCTCTGGCAAGCATGACCAGTCCGTCATGGGCGTGAACTCCGGCGACTACGACGCCGCGGCCGTGGCCTCGGACGTGTTCAAACGCATGGTCGAGCGCGGCCAGGTCAAGGAAGCCGACTTCCGCGTGATCTACAAGAGCGAGAAGTTCCCGACCTCGTCGTTCGCCTATGCGCACGACCTTGAGCCCAAGTTCCGCGACCAGATGCTCAAGTGCTTCTACGACTACCGCTTCCCCGCGGAAATGTCCAAGGCCTTCGACGGCGCCGACCGCTTCTACCCGGTGACCTACGAGAAGGACTGGGCCATCGTGCGCCAGGTCGCCGAATCCGGCGGCGAAAGCTTCAACCGCGCCGCCTACGACCGCGAATCCGCCAAGAGCAAGAAGTAATTCCGTATGACGACGTCGCTACGCATTTCCGGCCTGGTGAAGGAATACCGGGCCGGCCGGCCGGTACTCAACGGCATCGACCTGCAGATCGCGGGACAGGGGCTGACCGCCATCATCGGCCCCTCGGGCACCGGTAAAAGCACGCTCCTGCGTTGCATCAACCGGCTGATCGAACCCACCAAGGGCGAGATCGTGCTGCAGTCCCAGGATGGCACCGTGGACCTGGCCCGCGTGCGCGGCGCGTCGCTGCGCCGCGCGCGCCGCCGCATCGGCATGGTGTTCCAGGAATACAACCTGGTCGAACGCCTGACGGTCATGGAAAACCTCCTGACCGGACGGCTGGGCTACACCTCCGCCGTGAAGGCGTGGATGCGCCGTTTCGAGCCCGAGGACATCCAGCATGCCTACAAGCTGCTGGACACCGTGGGCCTGGCGGGCTTCGCCGACCAGCGCGCCGATGCGCTGTCGGGCGGCCAGCGCCAGCGCGTGGGCATCGCCCGCGCGCTGATGCAGCGCCCGCAGCTGCTGCTGGCCGACGAGCCCACCTCGTCGCTCGATCCCAAGACCTCCGTCGAGATCATGGAGCTGCTGTCCGAACAAGGCAGCGCCACGGGCATTCCCGTCATCGTCAACATCCACGACGTCGAACTCGCCCGCCGCTACGCCACCCGCATCGTCGGCATGTCCGGCGGACACGTGGTCTATGACGGCGATGGCCAGGGGCTGGACGCCGCCATGCTCAAGACCATCTACGGAGGCGAGTCTTGGCTGGAATGATCCCACCCAAAGGCGCCCGCCCCTTCGCCATGTCCGGGCGCGCCAAGGCCGGCCTGCTGTTGCTGCTGGCCTACACGCTGTACGCCGGCGCGCAGCTGGACTTCAGCTGGGCGCGCTTTGAAACCGGCATGGGCCACGCGTCCACGTTCCTGGCGCGCATGTTTCCGCCCAACTTCGAAAAACCCGCCACCTTGTGGAAGGGCATCGCGGAAAGCCTGGAAATCGCGGTGCTGGCCTCGGTGCTGGGCATCCTCATCGCGCTGCCCATCGGCTTGCTGGGCGCGCGCAACATGATGCCCACCTGGGTATCCTGGCCCGCCCGCGCCATCGTGGCCCTGTGCCGCGCGCTGCATCCCGTCATCGTCGCCATCCTGTTCGTCAAGGCCGTGGGCTTTGGCGCGCTGGCCGGCATCCTGGCGCTGACGGTCGCCTCGGTCGGCTTCATTGGCAAACTCTTCACCGAAGCCATCGAAGAGATTTCGTTGAAGCAGGTCGAAGCCGTGCGCGCCACCGGCGCCTCGTTCGCCAATGTGATCATCTTCGGCGTGCTGCCGCAGGTGTTCGCCCGTTTCATCGGCTTTGCGACTTACCAGTTCGACTCTAACTTGCGCAACTCCACCATGGTGGGGATCGTGGGCGCGGGCGGCGTGGGCGGCACGCTGTTCTCGGCGTTCCAGCGCTTTGACTACGACTTCGTCAGCGCCATCCTGCTGACCCTGATCGCCATCATCATGCTGGGCGAAATCCTCGCGGGCTTCGTGCGCGCCGTGTTCCTGGACAACCTGGGCTTCGATCGCATCCTGCAAGGCCGCTTCGCGGGTGCGCGCGGCATCGGCGGCAGCGCAACGCCAGCCAAGCGCCGGGCGGAGGTGGACGAATGAACGCCCACGCCTCCACCTTCAATCCCCCGGGTTCGCCACGCGTCTGGCAGCGCTACAGCATGGGCCAGCGCCTGCTGCGCTTCGCGCTCTATCTGCTGGTGGTCGCGGCCATCGTGCAGGCGATCCGCGGTGTCGAGATCATTCCGGAGTTCCTGTACGACGCGCCCGAACAGATGGCCGATCTGTTCCGGCGCATGTGGCCGATAGACTGGGCCTACTACCCGGAAGGCGTGCACGGCGCGCTGATCGAAACGCTGCACATCGCCACGCTGGGCACCATCCTGTCCGTGGTGATGGCGGTGCCGGTCGGGCTGCTGGCGGCCAACAATCTCACGCCCAGCAAGACCGTCAACATGCTGGCCAGGCTGATCCTGGTATCCAGCCGTTCGGTCAATTCGCTGGTGTGGGCGTTGCTGTTCATCGCCATCTTCGGCCCGGGCGCGCTGGCCGGCACGCTGGCCATTGCGTTCCGCTCCATCGGCTTCGTCGGCAAGCTGGTGGGCGAAGCCATCGAGGAAGCGCAGCGCGGCCCGATCGAGGCCGTCACCGCTACTGGCGCCAGCAAGGCTTCCGTGATCTGGTACGCCTACTGGCCGCAGATCCGCCCGGCCTTCTGGTCCATCGTGCTGCTGCGCTGGGACATCAACGTGCGCGAATCGGCGGTACTCGGGCTGGTGGGCGCCGGCGGCATCGGCATGGCGCTGGACACGGCGCTGAACCTGTTCCAGTGGGACCGCGTGGCGCTGGTGCTGGCTGCCATCTTCGCGGTGGTCGTCGTGGCCGAAATCATCATTACGCAGGTTCGCAAACGCATCCTCTGACGCGTCCGCGGATCCCTACAGCGTTCCTTTGCTCCGCCCGGAAACGGGCGGTTTTTTTTGCGCCGACGAATCAGAACCGCATGCTCACCCCGGCCCTGACGCCGTGGTCCTGCGCCCCGCTTGCGAGCTGCCCTTGGTATGACAGATCGAACGACACCTTGCGTGACACCTGCACATCCAGCCCCGCTTCCAGCACCGCGCTGTTCTTCGCGATGGGCACGCCGGCCACGGTAAAGGCATCGCCAGCGGAGAACGCCTGGGTGGCTGTGGGCTTCAAGTCGCCGAAGGCGTAGCGCCAGCCCAGCGATCCCCGGGCGGTGGCTTGCGCGCTGCCCAGTTCGAAACTGGACATGACCCGCGAGCCGAGCGTCGTGTAGGTGGTCTCGGTGGTCTGGCTGTTTGCGCGCAGCGCCGCGGCGCCGCCGCTCTCGCTGTAGCCGTCGGTCTTGAGGTTGACGTAAGCCAGGTTGGCGAACGGCTCAAGCGCGGCGATGCGCGTGTCGATGCGATAGCTGAGGTCGGCAAAAGCCTGGACCGTGCGGCCATCGTAATTGGCCTTGAGGCGATCGGAGTAGCCGGGCATCGAAACCGAGCGCCGGGTAGCGATGTCGTGCCAGCTGTAGGCCAACCCGCCGCGCAGGCCCAGCGCGCCCCATTGACCGCCGCCGTAGGCGCCAAGATGGTAGTTGTCGCTGTCGCCCGATGACGCGCGGTCGCGCACGTCGAAATCCGAGCGGGTGTAGCCCGCCATCAGGCCCAGCCGCCAGGCGTCGGACACGGTCGCGTCCGCGCCCAGCAGAAAGCCGCCGGTCGAGCTCTTGACCTGGGCGGCGTTGCCGTCGCCATCGGTCTGGCGCCAGGAGCCCAGGCCCTGTATCCAGCTGGCGGGCCCCATGGCCGTGGCCGGAGCCAGGCGGGCGCCGCCCCCGGAGGAAGCCAGCACCGGCGCCGCCGATGCGCCGACCGCGCCCGCGGCCGAGCGCAGGCGTTCGCTGGCGGCGTCGCGCACGTAGCGGCTGTCCTCGAACAGCACGGTCTTGGCCGACGCGTGGATTTCGCCGGACAGCTGGTCGAAACTGGAACGCAGCAAGCCCTTGTCGTCAGGCAGCACGGCGATCGCGTCGTAAAGCCCGTTGCCCGCCGCCATGCCGATGCTGTCGATCGCGCCCGCTGCAGCACGCTGGTTGCGCGAGGCGGCGACCGAGGCCATCGCGGTGCCGTTGCGCGCCAATTCCAGCGACACGCGGCCCGCGCCGTAGTCGTAGCCCAGTTTCGGCGTCAGGAAGGCATAGTCGGACGTCACCGTGTCGAATCGGCCGGACAGGGCGCCGTCGACGGTCAGTAGCGTGTAGACGGAACGCAGTCCGTAGTCGCCGTCGATGCCGATATGCGCGACGGAGCCGCCATTGATCGTGGCATTGCCCGTGACATGGATGAGGTCGGCCTCGGCGCCCTGCGGATTGGTTTCCACGGCGTAGCGTGCGCCGCTCTCGATGACGAGATCGCCATCGACGGTCAGCGTGCCGATGGAATTGCCCGGCGCCAGCGTGGCGCCCGCCGCCACGGTCACCGTCGAGCCAGCTCCCGAGCCCACGGTCCCCGCGCCTGCGAGCACACCGCCCGCGCCGATGTTCAAGCCACCGCCCAGCTTGCCGTTCAGGGCCAGCCTGCCGCCCTGGACCGTGGTGCTGCCGGTAAAGCCCGAGCTGTCGCCGGTCAGTCCCAACGTGCCGGCGCCGCTCTTGACCAGTGAGCCGTTGCCGGAAATGGCGCCGCCGAACGACGCATTCGCGCCCTGGTCGAACACCAACGTGCCGTTATTGTCGACGTTGCCCTGGATCGAAGCGGCATTGCCAACCAGGATGCCGTCCTGGATCAGCGTATTGCCGTAGGCATTGGCCGAGTTGTCCAGGCGCAGCGTGCCGGCCCCGGTCTTGATCAGATTGCCGCTACCCGTGACCATGCCGGTCAGGCCCAGCGTCGTGTTGGCGGCGACATCGAAGGTCCCTGTCTGCGCCAGCGCGACCGTGCGCGCGGTATCGAAGCTGCCCGTGGTCGCCAGCGTGCCGCCATTGAACGTCAACGCGCCGGCGGCCGCGCCCAGGTTCGCGTCCTGCGCGACCTGCAAGACGCCGCCGGCGATCTCGGTGCCGCCGGCATGGCTGTTGCTGGCGCTCAGGATCAGCGTGCCGGCGCCAAGCTTGGCAAACCCGCCAGCGCCCGAAACCGTGCCGCTCAGGCCCAGCGCCGTGCCCGCAGCCACGTCGAAGCGACCCGACTGCATCAGCGAGATCGCGCGCGTGGTATCAAATGACGCGGTGGTCGCCAGCGTGCCGTCGCCGAACGTTACCGCGCCGGCCGCTGCGCCCAGGTTCGCGTCCCGCGCGACCTGCAAGATGCCGCCATCGACCCGCGTGCCACCGGCGTGGGTATTGCTGCCGCCCAGCACCAGCGTGCCGGCCCCGGTTTTGGCGAACATGCCGCCTCCCGACACCGTGCCGTTCAACCCCAAGACCGTGCCTGCGGCGACGTCGAAGCTGCCCGACTGCGCCAGCAGGACGGCGCGCGAGGTGTCGAACGACGCCGTGGTCGCCAGCGCGCCGCCGTCGAACGTCAGCGCGCCCGAGGCCGCGCCCAGGCTCGCGTCCTGCGCGACCCGCACGCTGCCGCCAACGATGCGCGTGCCGCCGGCATAGGTGTTGTTGCCGCTGAGCACCAGCGTGCCGCCCCCCGCCTTGATGAGCATGCCCCCACCCGATACCGTGCCGGCCAGGCCCAAGGTAGTACCGGCCGCCACGTCGAAGCCGCCCGCCTGCGCCAGCGTGATCGCGCGCGCGGTGTCGAAAGTCCCGGTAGTCGCCAGCGTGCCCCCATTGAAGCTCAGCCCGCCCGTGGCCGCCCCCAGGTTCGCGTCGCGGCCAACCTGCAGCACGCCGCCCGAGATGGTCGTACCGCCGCCATAGCTGTTGTCGCCGCTCAACACGAGCGTGCCCGCGCCTGCCTTGGTCAGGGTCCTGCCGTCCCAACCGCTGGCGGCATTGCCGGCTTGATCCGTCAACGCCGCTCCCACCTGGAAACTGTCCGTGGCGTTGGTCAGCGTGAACGTGCCGTGCGCCAGGTTGTTGCCGGCGCTCCAGGACAAGCCATAAGTCGCCAGGTACTGCATATTGTCCGCCGACTTGCGCGTATTGACGGTCATGTAGTCCACGGCGCCCGTGAAGCCGCCTACGCTCACCGACGCGAAGTCTCCGCTGATGCCGTGGCGGGTATCGATCAACACCTGGTCGAGCCGGCTCGTGTCGGAGATGCCTGCCAGCCGGAACGTCACGCCATCGCCCAGCAAGACGCGATCCGACTGCAAGGCGGGGCGGCCAGTCGCCGCCGCGATCTCCAGGGCCGTGCCGTCGGCCAGATCGGTATCACCCGCCACCGACAGCACGGCCGGCCCCTGCACCGACAGCGTGCCGCCGGCAACCTTCAGATCGCCGCTCAGGCGGTTTGCCGCGCCCGCGACGCCGTTGCCGTATTGCAATGATCCGCCCGTCACCGCGGCCGAGCCGCCCAGCACGCCTTGCACGATCAGCCGCCCCTGCGACACGGTCGTCTTGCCTGTGTACGAGGCGTGATTGCCGGCCAGGTCCAGCGTGCCCGCGCCGGTCTTGACGAGGGAACCGCCGCCCGAGATTGGCCCATTGACCCCGAGCCTGGCACCGTCTGCCACGTCGAAGGTTCCTGAGTTCGCCAGCGTGACGGCGCGCGCGGTGTCGAAGGAGCCCGTGGCGGCCAGTGTGCCGCCGTTGAAGGCCAGCCCACCCGAGGCCGCGCCCAGATTCTCGTCGCGCGCCACTTGCAGCGTGCCGCCCAGGATCTCGGTGCCGCCCGTGTAGCGGTTGTTTCCGCTCAGCACCAGCGTGCCCGCGCCGGCCTTGGTCAGGCTGCGGCCGTTCCAGCCTTTCGCGGCATTGGGCGCCTGGTCGCTCAGCGCCGCGCCGGCCTCGAACCGGTCCGTGGCGCCAGTCAGCGTGAACGTGCCGCCTGCCTGATCGTTATTGGCCATCCAGCTCAGACCATAGCTGGCCAGATACTGCCGTTGATCCGCCGATTTGCGCGTGTTGACGGCAAGGTAGTCCACCCCGCCCGAATAGCCGCCAACGCTCACGGATCCGAAGTCCCCGCTGATGCCGGCCTGGGTATCGATCAGGACCTTTTCCGCCATCCCCGCGCCGGTGATGCCATTGATCCGGAAAGCAACACCGTCGCCAAGCGTGACGCTGCCCGCCTGCAGGACCGGCCCGTTCGCACTGCCGTCAAAGTCCAGCACGGTGCCATCAGCCAGGCCGACATCGCCCGCCACCGACAAAGTGGCGGCGCCCTGCACCGACAGCCTGCTACCCGCAGCGCTCACCTTCAGGTCGCCGCTCAAGCGGTTGGCCGCGCCGGCAACGCCATTGCCATACTGCAAGGTGCCGCCCGTGACCTCCGCCGAGCCGCCCAACACGCCCTGCACGGCCAGCGTGCCCGCCGACACCGTGGTCTTGCCAGTGAAGGCGGCGTGGTCGCCGGAGAGCGCCAGCGTACCTGCACCCTGCTTGACGAGCGTGCCAGCTCCGGAGATGCTGCCCGAGAAGTTGCCATTGATCGACTGTTCGAACACCAGCCTCCCACCGTTGCTGACGTCGCCGGAGATCGAAGCGGCATTGCCGATCAGCGTCCCCGACTGGATCCAGGTATTGCCGTAGGCATTGCCCGCCTTGTCCAGGCGCAGCGTGCCCGCGCCGCTCTTGATCAGGTCGCTGCTCCCCGCCACGCTGCCGGTCAGGCCCAGCACGGCGCCGTCAGCCACGTCGAACCTGCCATGCTGCGCCAGCGCGACGGCGCGCGAGGTATCGAAGGAGTGCGTGGCCGCCAATGTCCCGCCGCTGAAGGTCAACGCGCCGGAGCCCAGATTCGCATTGTTTGCGACCTGCAGCGTGCCGCCGGCGATCACCGTGCCGCCGCTGTAGGTGTTGTTGCCGCTCAGCACCAGCGTGCCCGCTCCTGCCTTCGTCAGCGTGTTGCCATTCCAGCCGGTCCCGGTATTGGCGGCCTGGTCCGACAGCACCACGCCCACGTCGAAACGGTCCGCAGGGTTGGCCAGCGTGAAGGTGCCATGGCCCAGATTGTTGTTGGCGGTCCAGCTCAAATCGTAGGTGGCGCGGTACTGCAGGCCGTCCGCGGATTTGCGCGTGTGGACGGTAAGGTAATCGACGGCGCCCGTGAAACCGCCCACGCTCACGCCGCTGAAATCACCATCGATGCCGTTCGTGCTCTGGATCAGTACCTTGTCAAGCTGGCTCCTGTCGGAAATTCCGCTCAGCTTGAACACCACGCCGTCGCCCAGCTTGACCTTGTTTGCCTGCAATGACGGACTGCCCGCGCCGGCCGCGATGTCCAACACGGTGGCGTCGGCCAGATCGACATCGCCTGCGACCCCGAGCGTGGCGCCCCCTCGCAGCGCCAGCATGCTGCCGGCGCCGGAGACTTTCAGGTTGCCGCTCAGGCTGTTGGCCGCGCCCGTGGCGCCATCGCCATACTGCAGCACGCCGCCCGTCACCTCGGCGGATCCGCCCAGTTTTCCCGTCACGATCAACTTGCCGCCCGACACCTTCGTCGCGCCCCTGAAGCCGGAGCTGTCTCCCTCCATGATGGTGGAGCCGGCAATCTGGTTCAGCTGGTGCATGCCATTGCCCGTGCTTTTGAGCGGTACCAGGAATCGATAGCCCGTATCGGCATGGTTGAAATTGAGCGTGGCATTGCCCTTGCCGAATTCGATCGCCGATGCATTGAGCGTGCCGGCCGCGACGGCGGCCTGGTTGGCCTGCGCGCCGATATTGATCGTGCCGGTCGTGCCGAATCCGGGGAACAGGCCATCCTTGGCCAAGGCAACCACCCCTGTTCCGTTCGCACCGACAGTAACGGCGCCCGCATTCGCGATCGTCACGCTGCCGGTGCCAAAGAGGAGAGCCTGGCCGAAGCCCACATTGAGCGCACCGGTATTGTTCCAGGAGGCGCCGGCTCCGCTGACGACCACACTGCCGCTGCCGCCCATGCTGCCCACCATGCTGTCGACCGTCGTGACGACAGCGCCCCTCTCGATGCTCAACAAGCCCTGGGCAGACATGTCGCCCACCAGGAGTTTGCCGCCATTGACCCAGGCCGATCCGCTCCCTGTCACCAAGACGGTCCCATAGCCGTCCTGCATGCGGCCGACATAGGCGTCGTTGCTGCTCACGTAGCCGCCCTGCTCGACCGTCAACGCCCCCCGCGCACCGTCCGAGCCGATCGACAGGGCAGCACTGTTCACCCAGCGGGAATTCGCGTTGAGAACCTTTACTTGCGCCGTGCCGCCCTGTTTGGCGTTAACAGTGCCGAACTGGTTCGATACCGTTCCCCCGCTGTAAATGCTGAGTTCACCGGGGCCGTTTTCACCGACAAACAAGTTGCCCGCAATGTTCCAGGCCCCGCCGCTGCCCACGTCGACCTTGGCCCTGGCGCCCGCCGCAGTTCCAGCATCGATGCGTCCTTCGGAGGCTCCCAGTTTGTTGAGAATGGCCAGCCTTCCGCCCATGACCTTGACCGCGCCCGCGAAGCCCGAACTATCACCGCGCAGCAGCGTCTCGCCGGCATAGTGATTGAGCTGATGCGTGCCCGCCGCGCTGCTGACCAGCGCCGCGCCGAAGTCGTGGGTGCTGTTGGTGTTGAAATTCAGCGTGCCCGTGCCCGCGCCGAACTCGAGTAGCGACGTCAACAGGAAACCCGCGCCCACGGGCGCGGCGCCGGGAGCCGCGCCGATGTTGATCGTGCCGTCAGCCGAGGCCGAGTCGGCCAGAGACACTGTGTCGCCGAGCGACATCCACAGCTCGCCGCCATCGGCGATGGTCACTGTTCCCACGCCGGATATACCCACGGAGAGCGGGACGAGGACCGTAATCCTCGGGCTTGACAAGGATCCGACCGTGGTATCGCCGGTGATAGTGACCAGCGGCCCCGCTTGTGTTCCGCTGGCCGTACCCAGGGCGACCAGCAACATCGCCATCAACGGCAGGCGCCCGCGCGCGGATCGCCCCCTGCGGCAACCGCCCTTGCCCTGCCCGCGGGCATGTTCACTTACCACTTTCCACAAGCCTGCGCTGCGGTTGAAGACGATGCGATACGTATGATTCATTGGGCTCTTATGTAATCGGGGCCCGCAGGAACAGTTGCTGGGCAGACGCGGATGGAAGCCAGGGCCGCGAAGCGCGTTACCCGCCAATTACAATTAGAAAAGCGATTCGTAACATTGCATATCACTGAAACTTGGTAATTGAACGAACCCGGCCAACGCTTCGGCATTCGGCTGCCAGCGTCTCCCCCTGGCTTGCGGGCAAGGCTGCGCACCCCCGGTTGTTGATGCGCCGCAAACACGTCTATGCTCCATGTGAAATAAATATGACCGGTCATCAAATCGCCCCCCTCGTTTGATTAAGATCTCGGCTTTTGCCGTTGGACGCTCGTCGCCATGTCGGAACAGGAATTGAAACTGCACGTGCCCGCGGCTTCGCGCCAGGCGGTGCAGCGAGAGATCAAGCAGCGCGAGGCGACCCGCATCCGCCTGCACGCCATGTATTTCGATACGCCCGAACGCGAACTTGCGCGGGCGCGCATCGCCATCCGGCTGCGCCAGGAAGGCCGCGACTGGGTGCAGACGCTGAAGATGCCCGGCATCAACGCCATCACGCGCATCGAACTCAATCACCCGCGGCCCGGTCCGGTGCTGGACCTGTCGGTGTATGCCGGCACCGAGGTCGAAGCCGCGCTGGCCGCCATCAAAGGCGAACTGGGCCTGCGCTACGAAACCGATGTGCAGCGCCTGCTGCGCAAGGTCCGCACGCGCTACGGCACGGTGGAGCTGGCCTACGACACCGGTATCCTGCGTGCCGGCGCGCTGGAGCTGCCCATCTCCGAACTGGAATTCGAACTGGTGTCGGGCCGCCCCGCCGCCATCTTCGCCGCGGCCCGCGGCTGGCAACAGCGCCACAGCCTGGTGCTGGACCCGCGCAGCAAGTCTGAACGCGGCGACGCGCTGGCCCAGTTGGCGCAGCGCCTGGCCGATGCCGACGCCATTCCCGGCGATGACCTCGAAGCGCGCCGCGCGCAAGCCATCGCCCAGTTCTGGGCGCCGCGCGGCGCAGCGTCGGTCAAGCTGCGTGTAGACATGACGGCGCCCCAGGCCATGGCGCGCATCGCCGCCGAATGCCTGGACCAGATCGCGCGCAACGCCTCGGTGCTGGCCGAGGTCGACACCGAAGGCGTTTACCGCGCCGGCAACTCCGAACACGTGCACCAGCTGCGCGTTGGGGTGCGCCGCCTGCGTTCAGCCTGGAAGCTGTTCGACGGCTGGATCGCGCCGATTCCCGACGCCCTGCTGCAAGGCGTGCGCACGCACTTCGCCGCCTTCGGCGCCAATCGCGACCAGGACGTGCTGAACGAAACCGTGGCGCCCGCGCTGATGCGCGCGGGCATGCCGGTCATCCCCATGGAAGCCGCGCCCCCGGAACAGGACGCGCGCAGCATCGCCGGCGGCAAGGCCTTCCAGGCCTGGCTGCTGGAGTTGTTGGAATGGAGCCTGGACGTGCCGCCGGCCCTGCCGTCCACGGAAGGCCAGACCATAGCCAATGGCACGCCCAGCGACGCCGCGCCCGAGCCCGCCATCCGGCTAGAAGGCGGCGTGGCGGCGCCCAGCGTCAAACCCACCATCATTCCGATGCTGGCGCCCGAACCCGATCCGCAGCGCCTGCACAAGCAGCTGGCGCGGCGCCTGCATCGCTGGCATAGCAAGGTGGCCGACCAGGGCACGCAATTCGCGACGCTGGACATCCCCACGCGCCACGAATTGCGCAAGCGCGGCAAGCGCCTGCGCTACAGCCTGGCGTTCGCCGAATCGCTGCTGCCCGCCGGCAAGCTGCGCGGCTATCGCAAGCTCTTGTCGCGCGTGCAGGACGTGCTGGGCGAAATCAACGACCTGGCGGTGGCCAAGGACTACTACGAGTCTTGTACCGCCACCCATCCGCAAGCCTGGTTCGCCCTGGGCTGGATCAGCGCGCGCCTGGAAGAACTGGCGGACGACGCACAGAAGGCGTTCGACGACCTGGCCGCCAGCAAGCCGTTCTGGAAGTGACACAGGCTTGAATACAAAAGGGACGGCATGCGCCGTCCCTTTGTTTTTTCCGGCGCATGCGCGCCGGATCCATGGACCTCAATCCGCCAGCAAGGCCCCGGCGAACTCGTCGGCCACGAAGGGCTGCAGGTCTTCCAGGCTTTCGCCCACGCCGATCCAGTACACGGGGATCGGGCGCACGCCCTGGCTGCCCGCGGCCACGGCGGCCAGCGTGCCACCCTTGGCGGTGCCGTCCAGCTTGGTCACGACCAGGCCGGTCAGATTGATGGCCGCGTCGAAGGCGCGGATCTGCGCCAGGGCGTTCTGGCCGGTATTGCCGTCCACCACCAGCAGCACCTCGTGCGGCGCGGCGGCATCCGCCTTGCCGATGACGCGGCGGATCTTCTTCAGCTCTTCCATCAGGTGCAGCTGCGTGGGCAGGCGGCCCGCGGTATCCACCATCACCACGCCCATGCCGCGCGCGCGGCCGGCGTTGACGGCATCGAACGCGACAGCCGCCGGATCGCCGCCGTCCTGCGAGATCACCGTCACGTTGTTGCGGCTGCCCCATTCGATGAGCTGCTCGCGCGCGGCGGCGCGGAACGTGTCGCCGGCGGCCAGCAGCACGCTGGCGCCCTGGCGCTGGAAGGTGTGGGCCAGCTTGCCGATGGACGTGGTCTTGCCGGCGCCGTTGACGCCCGCGATCATGACGACCAGGGGTTGCGTGCGCTTCGGGTCGAAGGCGCGCTCCAGCGGGCGCAGGTGGTCGGCCAGCAGTTGGCGCAAGGCCGCCTTCACCTTGGCCGGATCCTCGATGCGTTCCTTCTTGACCCGGGCGCGCAGCGCGGTCAGGAGCTTTTCGGTGGCCTCCAGGCCCGCATCGGCCATAATGAGCGCCGATTCGAGTTCCTCGAACAGGTTCTCGTCGACCTTCACGCCGACGAAGATGCCGCCTATGCTCTGGCCCGTGCGCGACAGGCCTTGCTTCAAGCGCGACAGCCAGGAAGCCTTCTTGGGGGCTTCGGCGGCGGGTTCGACGGCGGGCGCGGGCGCCGCAACCGGCGCGGGAGCGGCGATCGGAGCAGGCGTTGCCACCACCGGCGCTGTCGCCGCGACAGAAGCGGGAGCCAATGCCGGGGCCGGGGCCGGGGCCGGCGCTGGTGCCGGAACAGGCGCTGGTGCCGATACGGTGGCAGGTGCCGGCGCAAACGCTGCGGGCGCAACCGGCGCAGGCGTCACGGCCGGCGCCTCATGCGGCGCAGCAACTGGCGCCACAACCGGCGTTGCAGCCGGTGCGGCAGCGGCCGGCTCGATGCTCGGTTCGCGGCGCGGTTCGGCGGCCACTGGCGCTGGCGGCGCGGGCGTGACCGGGACGGCGGCGGGCTCGGCAGGCGCGGCTACGGCGTCTGCGGCCTCCGGCGGCGGCGCGGGTTGGACCGGCGCGGCGGGCGGAGGGGATTTTTTCTTGAAGAAGCGGCTAAACATGGGTAACAAGTATATTCGTATCGTCGGGGGCCAATACAGACGCACCCCCATTGCCGTGCCCGACGTGGAGACGCTGCGCCCCACGCCCGACCGGGTGCGCGAGACGCTGTTCAACTGGCTCAATCACCTGTGGGGCGGCGAGTTCGCCGACAAGCAGGTGCTGGATCTGTTCGCCGGCAGCGGCGCCCTGGGGTTCGAGGCGGCCTCGCGCGGCGTGGCGCATGTGCAGATGGTCGAGCGGGACAAGACCGCCGCGTCCGCGCTGCGGACACTGCGCGACAAGCTCAAAGCCGACATGATACGCATCCACGTGGGCGACGCCATGCAGGTCGCTGAACGCATGGATGCGTCCCGATTTGACCTGATCCTGCTGGATCCGCCCTTCGGCCAGGGCTGGCTGCCGCGCCTGTGGCCGATTCTGCCGGGCATTCTGACCGAGCATGGGCTAGTCTACGTAGAGGCGGAAAATCCCATCGAAGCCCCCGAAGGATTCACGATCTTGCGGCAGGACAAGGCAGGCGCGGTCCACTACCACCTGCTGGAATTTGCTGCATTGCGCAAATAGGTCAATAATCCGAGCTTCGGAGGATGGTGTACACCACTTATAACGGTACGGAGCTCGTATGATCACCGCTGTATATCCCGGCACTTTCGACCCGCTGACCAGAGGCCACGAGGACCTGGTCCGCCGTGCCGCCACGCTTTTCGACAAAGTCGTGGTTGGGATCGCCATTAGCCGCAACAAGAAGCCTTTCTTCAGCATCGACGAGCGCGTGGAAATCGCGCGCGAAGTGCTGGGCCACTATCCCAACGTGGAAGTGCAAAGCTTCGGCGGCCTGCTCAAGGACTTCGTGCGCGACCAGGGCGGCCGCGTGATCGTGCGCGGCCTGCGCGCCGTGTCCGACTTCGAGTACGAATTCCAGATGGCCGGCATGAACCGCCATCTGCTGCCCGACGTCGAAACGCTGTTCATGACGCCCTCGGACCAGTACCAGTTCATCTCCGGCACCATCGTGCGCGAAATCGCGCAGCTGGGCGGCGACGTGAGCAAGTTCGTCTTCCCGTCCGTCGAGCGCTGGCTCCAGGAAAAGGCCAAGGAACGCCGCGAACAGTCCTGGCCGGGCTGAGCCCCGCCGCAGGTATTGCTCCACCCTCGAAGGGCGCGCAGAGCGCCCTTCTTGCGCTGCGCGGCCCGGGCGCGCAGCGGCAGTACAATGCGTGTAGCCCTACCCGCCCCATACCGTAGCCCGCCATGGCCCTGACCATCACCGAAGAATGCATCAATTGCGACGTTTGCGAGCCCCAGTGCCCGAACGAAGCAATCTCCATGGGCGAGGACTATTACGTCATCGACCCTGACCGGTGCACCGAATGCGTCGGCCACCACGACGAGCCGCAATGCAAAGTGGTGTGCCCCGTGGAATGCATCGAGCTTCATCCGCAATGGAATGAAGGCCAGGAACAGCTCATGGCCAAGTACCGTCGCCTGACCGGTGCCGCATGAGCGACGCCGCGCAGTCCAGCATCGACCTCCCTCCTGCCCGCCACCACGCCCGCCGCGACCTGTCCGCATCGGCCATCGCCGCCGGCCTGGTCGCCGTGCTGGTCAGCTTTGGCGGCACCGCCGTGCTGATGGTGCAGGCAGGCCATACCGCGGGCCTGGACTCCGCCCACATCGGCTCCTGGATCGGCTCGCTCAGCCTGGCGTTCGGCCTGGGCGGCGCCGTTTACAGCCTGCGCACGGGCCTGCCCATCGTCATGGCCTGGTCCACCCCCGGCGCGGCCCTGCTGGTTACCGCGCTGGCCGGGGTTCCCTTCAACGAAGCCATCGGCGCCTTCATCCTGGCCGCCGCGCTGACGCTGGCCTGCGGCCTGTTCGGCTGGATCGATCCCATCCTGCGCCGCATCCCCGGCGAAATCGCCGCGGCCATGCTGGCGGGCGTGTTGCTCAATTTCGGCATGGGCGTCTTCAGCAACATCAAGCAGCAGCCCGCGCTGGTGCTGGCGATGTGCGCCGCCTATCTGCTGTGCCGGCGCTGGGCGCCGCGCTACGCGGTGCTGGTCGTCATGCTGGTGGCCATCGCCATCGCCTTCGGCCTGAACCTGATCCAGCTGGACCTGCTGGACTGGCGCCTCACCGAATTCGTCTGGACCACGCCCGCCTTCAGCGCGCAGGCCGCGGTCAGCCTGGGCATTCCGCTATTCGTCGTCGCGATGGCCTCGCAGAACCTGCCCGGCCTGGCCATCCTGCAGGCCGCCGGCTACCAGCCGCCCGCCTCGCGCCTGGTGGCGGCCACCGGCCTGCTGGGCCTGCTGGCCGCGCCCTTCGGCGCGCACAGCGTCACGATGGGCGCCATCAGCGCGGCCATCTGCACCGGCCCCGAAGCGCATGCGGACCCGTCCAAGCGCTACATCGCCGCCGCCACCTACGGCCTGGGCTATGTCGTGCTGAGCGTGGTTGCCGGCGCCGTGGCGGTGTTCTTCCAGGCCCTGCCCGCCGCCTTGCTGGCCGCGCTGGCCGGGCTGGCGCTGCTGGGCACCATCATGGGCGGCATGGCCGCGGCCATGGCCAACCCGCAACGCCGCGAAGCCGCGCTCATCACGCTGCTGGCCACGGCATCGGGCTTCAGTTTCTGGGGTATCGGATCGGCCTTCTGGGGCCTGATGGCGGGCCTGCTGGCCCACGCGGCCTTCGAATTCAAGCGCTCTGGCGCGCAGGCCTGAGCGGCCCTCGCGCGCCCTGCCCGTTCAGGCCGGCCAGGCGGCCACGGGCGTGTCGGGATGCACCTTCATGATGCGGCAAGGCACCTGCACGAAATTGGAAATCCAGGCCGCGGCCAGTTCCCCTTCGTCGATCACGTCGATCACCTGCTCGCCCACCTTCATGCTGTAGCGCACGCTGTCGTCGTCTTCGATGACGTCCAGCGGAATATCCATGCGCAGCATGCCGGGCGCCTTCAGCACCAGATAACCCAGCCGCAGCTCGACCGCGACCTCGGCCAACTTCGGACACAGGGCGCGGTTCAGCCACTGCCCGGAATCGTTGGCGACCAGCCATTGCCGGTGATAGCCAGCGGCCTCGGCCTGCATGGTGGCGCCGCACTCGGCCACGGGTTGGAAGTTCTCGGCGTTCATTTGCCCAGCAGTCCCTTCAAAGCCTTGTCGACGGCCGCGCCGCCCTTGCCCTTGCCCGTCACCGCTTCGCGCAGCTTGTTTTCCAGGCTGCGCTGGAGAATGCCGCCGATGGCGTCCTTCCAGAGCACGGTGTAGGTGGGCTTGTCGAACGGCCCCTTGACGTGCACGGGAATGGTCACGTCCTTGAGGTCGATCAGTTCCTTGCCTTCCGGATCGGCAGCCGGATTGACGACGCGGGCGCGCGCCACCAAGTCCAGCTCGCTCTTGACGAAGTCGATGGTGGCCGGTTCGCCCTGCGTCACGCGCAGCAGGGGCGACACCACGTTCAGGCGCTTGACCGCGGCCACGCCCTTGGTGAAGGCCAGGTCGGCGTCCATCTCGGAGAATGCCGTCTGCTTGCTGGTGTCGGAGGCCACGGTCTCGTTCTGCGATTCCGGCTTGAAGGCGGCCTTCAGCTCGCGCAGCGTCTGCGTCAGGTTGATGCCCTTGACCGCGCCGTCGCGCAGGCGCAGTTGCAGGGTGCCGCCCAGGCCGCTCTTCATGGCGTAGGCATTGGCGCCGGCCGTCTTCAGGTCCAGCGCAAGGCTGCCCGTGCCGCTCAGCACGTTCTGGCGCGCCAGGTCCATCAGGAACGGTTCAATGGCGATGCCGGCCAGCGACATCTTGGTGGCCAGCTGGTTGCCCTGAGCGGCGTCCACCGACAAGGTGCCCGCCAGCTTGCCGCCGTAAAGCCCAGCCGTCAGGCTGGAGATGTCCAGCTTGCCCTTGTCCAGCTTGACCGCGGCGCCGACGTCGTCGGCCTTCAGGCCGCGCACGACCAGCTTGCCGACCTTGATCGTGCCGTTGACGCTGGGGCCGATCAGCGCCGATAGGTCGATCGTATCGTCGGCGGGCTTGGCGGGAGCGGGAGCGGGAGCCGGAGCCGGAGCAGCGGCCGGTTGCGCCGGCTTGCCGTCTTCCTTCTTGGCTTCGGCAGGCTGCTTGGGAGCGGGCTGCGCGGGCGTTGCCGCGGCGGGCGGCACCAGCTTGTCCAGGTCCAGCGTATCCACCAGCAGCGCGAAACTCACCTTCGGCGAATCGCTCAGCTTGGTGATGTCCGCGCTCAGGTCGAACTTGCCGCCTTCCAGCACCGCGTTGATCTTGCTGGTGGCCTGATCTTTCAGCAGGTCCGCGGTCACGCTGCCGATCACGGGGATCTGCAGGCTGCCCTTGGGCAGCCCGGGATCGGTGATGTTGACGTCGCCGCGCAGGCCGGACAGGCCTCCGCTGCGCTGCAGCAGGTTCAGGGACAGCGGCGAGGCGAAGTTCAGTTTGACGATCCGTTCGCCATTCTTGGACGTGCTGTCCAGCTTGGCTTCCTTGATGTCCAGTTCACCGGCGTTGCCGCTGATGCCGTTCAGGCCAAAGCTCGCGTCCAGGCCGCTGATGCGCACGCGGCCCGTCAACGCTTCACCCGTGGCCGACGCCGGCGAGATGTTGAGCGCCGGTGCGTCCACGGCGAATTCGAAGGGACCGTCCGCCACGCCGCCCTTGGCTCGTATCGCCAGTTTCTCGATCTGCAGCTGGCTCTTGTGCGGGTCGATCGCCAGCTTGGGGATGGCCACGCTGGCATCCACATTGGTCGCGCGTGCAGCGGGATCGGTGACGTCGCCCTGGAACACGACTTCCAGGCCAGCGATGTCCAGCGCCGACTTCTGGCCATTGAAGGCCAGATTGCCGCGCATCGCCAGGCTCTTGGCCTCGGCGCCCGGCAGCTTGCCGTCCATGCGCAGGTCCAGCTTCTGCGCGGCGTAACGCTTGGCCGACGGGTCCAGCGTCAGTAGCGCCTGG
This sequence comes from Achromobacter xylosoxidans, assembly GCF_002192695.1. Taxonomy (GTDB): domain Bacteria; phylum Pseudomonadota; class Gammaproteobacteria; order Burkholderiales; family Burkholderiaceae_B; genus Achromobacter; species Achromobacter xylosoxidans_C. The sequence continues at coordinate 128,674 of NZ_MTLG01000110.1, read as the reverse complement.
CCGGTCAGATTGGCGTCCACGCGCGGATTGCCACCCTCGACGCGCGCGGTCATGCGCACATCGAACGGCTGATTGAAAGTGACGCGGCCGGTGTTGGCGTTGATCTTGGTGACCGCCACCGCCATGCCCGTGATGGCGTCCTGCAGTTGCACCTGGCCGTCCTTCAGGTCCAGCCCGGCGATGTCGATCTGCATGTTGTTGCGCGGCTGCGGCAGATTGCCGTTGGCGATGGCCTGCACTGCGCTCTGCGCCGCGCCCGCCAAGGCTTCGGCGGGATTGGCCGGCGCCGCCGTGACCGGCGCGATGCCGCCCACGAGGTTGCTGAAATTGAAATGGCCTTGCTTGTCCCGCACCACGCGGGCCTTGAAACCGGTGATGGCGACGTGGTCGACGACGAAGCTGTTGGACAGCAGCGGCCATACGGCAACCGCCAGCCTGGTGCTGTCGATGGAGGCGAAGGTTTCGGAGCTATTCGGCTCGGACAGCGACACGCCCTGGACCGACAGCCCGATGCGCGGAAAGAGCGACAGCTCGATCTCGCCGTCGATCGTCAACGTGCGTTGATAGCGTTGCTGGACAAGCTCTTCCAGCTTGTACTTGTACGCGTTGGGGTCGAATGTCAGCAAGAAGATGGCCAGGCCAACGACGGCCACGACAACCAACACTACCAGGCCTATCAAAATGCGCTTGAACCACGTTTTCATTGCTGCCCCGTCGGTACCTCGACTGGAAATCCTTGAATGCCGTCCGCGGCGCCAGGCGCGCGGAAGGTGCTTTAGCGGCGGAAAACCGCCCGGCCTATGTAGCCACGGCCTTTCAGGGCGTGCCCGTTCTCCTGCCGAGCCTGGGGCTACGGCGCCAAAAATGGGGATCTGCCAAGGAAAGCCTGATGAAGACGCCAGCTAGACCAGCGTACAGATAGCGCTATCGTAACAAATCAAGCCGGCTTCGCGCGGAAAGCCAGGCAAAACCGCGCAAATTCAGCACTCTTGCCCCCGGGCTCCGTGCCTCGAAATCCGGCCTCGGACCTGACAACTTTCTGTCTCGGGGATTGTAGGGCTAGAATGATTGATACATCAATCATTGATAGATCCAGCAATGTCCGCCCCCACTACAGGCACCCCGCACTCGCCCGGCCAGGTGCTTCCCTTTCGCCAGACCCTGCTCGCCATGCTGGGCATGTGCTTCGTCATGATGATGGTCGCCATCGATCAGACCGTGGTCGGCACCGCGCTTCCGACCATTGTGGCCGAACTCAAGGGCTTCGAACTGTATGCATGGGTAGCCACGTCTTACCTGCTGACCTCCGTCATCACAGTGCCCATCTTCGGCCGCCTGGGCGACTACTACGGGCGCAAACCGTTCGTGGTGGCGGCCATCGTGCTGTTCACCCTCGCCTCGGTGCTGTGCGGCGCCGCCGACAGCATGTTCACGCTGGTCCTGGCGCGCGCGCTGCAAGGCATAGGCGGCGGCATGCTGGTGGGCACGGCGTTCGCCTCCATCCCCGACCTGTTTCCCGATCCCCATGTACGGCTGCGCTGGCAAGTCATGCTCAGCTCCGCCTTCGGCATCGCCAACGCGGTGGGGCCGACCCTGGGCGGCGCGCTGACGGAGCACTATGGCTGGCGCTCGGTGTTCTACGTCAACCTGCCCATCGGCATCCTCGGCCTCTGGTTCGTCGGACGCTATCTGCCGCACCTGCGCAATCACACGACCGGCCGCGTGCGGCTGGACTGGCAGGGCGCGTTGCTCATCGCGCTGGCGCTGGGCAGCCTGCAACTGCTGGTCGAATTGCTGCCCAAGGAAGGGCTGAGCGGGCCCATCATGTTGCTGGGCGTGGGCAGCGCGGTCGCCTTCGCCGTCCTGCTCTGGTGGGAACGGCGCTGTCCGCACCCGCTGCTGCCGCTGGACATGTTCCGCAACCGCGGCCTGGCCATGCTCTTCACGCTGGCCCTGCTGGTGGGCGTGACCATGTACTCGCTGCTGTTCTACGCGCCGCTGCTGCTGCAGGGCGGCTTCGGGCTGTCGCCCCAGGATGCCGGCCTGCTCATCACCCCCATGGTGGTCTTCATCACCGTGGGCAGCATCATCAACGGCCGCGTCATCACCCGCATCCGCAATCCCAACCGCATGCTGTACGCGGGCTTCATCCTGATGGCGTTCTCGTGCCTGGGCATTGTTACCACCCATAGCTATACGTCACATGCGCTCATCGCCGCATACATGCTGATGGCCGGCCTGGGCATGGGCTTCATCATGCCCAACCTGACGGTCTTCGCGCAGCAGACTGCCGGCCGCAGCCACCTGGGCATCGCCACCGCGCTGCTGCAATCGCTGCGCATGATAGGCGGCATGCTGGGCACGGCGATCGTCGGCACCATGGTCAGCCATAGCTACTTCAGCGGCGTCGAGTCCACTCTGCGCGGCGCTTCCGCCCGCTGGCTGCCCGAGCTCAACGATCCCCAGATGCTGGTCAATCCCGAGGCCCAGACGCAGTTCCTGGCACAATTGGCGCATCAAGGTCAGGACGGAACCTCGCTGATCGAGATCGCGCGCGTCGCGCTCGTCGGCGCCATCCACGAAGGACAGCTCATCGCCCTGGTGGTTGCGGTGTTCGCGCTCTGGTGCGTGCGGCGCGTGCCGCCGGTCCAGTTGATCCGCCCCTCCAAACCAGAGCCGGCCGGCGTCGGAGAATAGCTTTTGCCCAAACAACAACAAGGCTTGCAGGTCATCCAGCACATGGGACAAGCCTACCGCGGCATGCAGAGCGCATTCAGCAGCACGGTCGGCCACGCCCTGCCCCGCTGGCGCATCCTGCTGGCGCTGCATGAATGCGGCCAATGCTCGCAGAAGCATCTGGCCGAACGCTGCCGGCTCGATCCCGCATCACTCACGCGGCAGCTGCAGGCCATGGAAAAAATGGGCTGGATCGCCCGCGCAGTGGATCCACAGGACAACCGCCTGACCAACGCCAGCCTCACGCCGGCCGGCCAGGCCGTGGTGGACGAGGCCCTGCCCAAACGGGCCGCCTTCTTCGAGGAGTCGCTCAAGGGATTGTCCGCCGCGGATATCGATACCTTGAATCGGGTGCTGAGCGTGCTGGAAACGAATTTCCTGCGGGCGGCAGTGGGCAAGACGCCGAACTAGAATCGACTGCGCCGCCATAAGAAGAGCGATATCAGCCCATAGAAAAACGCGATTCGCGAGGAGTCGCGATCATCCAGAATACAAGCCGTTCCCCGAAGCAAGAACAAAGAGACGGCAATGGATTCTGTATATCTGGTGGTCACCCTGGGCGCGGTCGTCGCAGGCTTCGTACAAGGCCTGTCGGGCTTTGCGTTCGGCCTGGTGGCGATGTCGTTCTGGGCCTGGGTGCTGGACCCGCGCCTGGCCGCGACGCTCGCGGTCTTCGGCGCCCTGGTCGGGCAGATCCTCGCCGCCATCACCGTGCGCCGCGGCTTCGACCTGCGGCGATTGCTGCCTTTCGTGATCGGCGGCCTGTTCGGCATTCCGCTGGGCGTGGCGCTGCTGCCGCGCCTGGACATGGACTGGTTCAAGACCATACTCGGCGCCTTGCTGGTGATCTGGTGCCCCGCCATGCTGTACGCCAGGAACCTGCCGAAGATCTCCACGGGCGGCCGCGCGGCCGACGCGGCCGTCGGCATGGCCGGCGGCGTGCTGGGCGGTATCGGCGGTTTCACGGGCACGCTGCCCACCTTGTGGTGCACGCTGCGCGGCTTCGACAAGGACGCGCAACGCGCCATCATCCAGAACTTCAACCTGTCCATGCTGCTGGTGACCATGGGCACGTATCTGGCAAGCGGCATCGTCACGCGCGCCATGCTGCCCATGTTCGCCATCGTCGCCGCCGCCATGCTGGTGCCTGTGCTGCTGGGCGCGAAGCTCTACATAGGCATCAGCGAGGCGCGCTTCCGGCAGATCGTGTTGGGGCTGCTGACTGCGTCCGGCGTTGCCTTGCTGGCATCGGCAGTGCCGCGGCTGCTTGAACGCGTGGCATAGTCCCGTCCGTAGCAACGACACAGACAGGCTATGCCCATGCATCCCGACCGCCACTACCAGGTCATCCAGGCCCATACCAGCGAATTCCCCAAACCCATGCGGGTGCGCAAGGGAGATCGCGTCGCCGTCGGCGAACGATACGATGGCCCCGAGGGCTGGCCCGACTGGTATCTCTGCACGCCTGCGGGCCAGGAAGCCGGTTTCGTGCCGGCGCAATTCCTGGACCGCCACGCCGACGGCAGCGCCACGCTGCTGGAGGATTTCACCAACAAGGAACTGGATGTCGCGCCGGGTGAATTGCTGCGCGGCGAACGCGAATTGAATGGCTGGGTTTGGGCGGTCAGGCTCATAGACGGCGAGGCGGGCTGGGTGCCGCTTGAAAACTTACGTCTGTGCGATCAAGCCATCTGCTGATGCAGTCCAACTCGGCCGCGACCGGTCATCCCGCTATTCACCGCGTTATTTGCGGCGAATAACCAGCCCATTCGCCGCAACCCGTCATGTTCTCGCCCTTCATGCCTTTCTCGCAAAGTCCTTCCGGAACGCGAGCGGCGCGTATTGCTCGGGATGCTTCACCATGAAAAACACCCCAAAGATCGGACCAAGGTCCGATCTTTGGGGTGCATGGAAAAACGTTCAGCTTCGCTTAGACGTTGAACAGGAAGTTCATCACGTCCCCATCCTGCACGATGTATTCCTTGCCTTCCGCGCGCATCTTGCCGGCTTCCTTGGCGCCCTGCTCACCCTTGTAGGTGATGAAGTCTTCGTAGGCGATGGTCTGGGCGCGGATGAAACCGCGCTCGAAGTCGGTGTGAATGACGCCGGCGGCCTGGGGCGCGGTGGCGCCGATCGGCACGGTCCAGGCGCGCACTTCCTTCACGCCTGCGGTGAAGTAGGTCTGCAGGCCCAGCAGCTTGAAGGCGGCGCGGATCAGGCGGTTCAGGCCGGGTTCTTCCATGCCCATGTCGGACAGGAAGGCCTGGCGGTCGGCGTCGTCGAGGTCAACGATTTCGGATTCAATGGCGGCGCAGATCGCGACCACGGGCGCATTGCGCGCGGCGGCGAATTCGGTCAGGCGGTCGAGCAGCGGATTGTTGGTGAAGCCGTCATCGGCCACGTTGCCCACGTACATCGCGCGCTTGGCGGTGATGAAGCAGAGCTGGGCGATGTCGGCCTTCTCTTCGGTCGTCAGGTCCAGCGCGCGGATCGGCTTGGCTTCGTTCAGTTGGGCGATGCACTTTTCCAGCACGGCCACGATGCGCTGCGATTCCTTGTCGCCCGAGCGTGCCGTCTTCTGGTGGCGCTGCAGGGCCTTTTCGGCGGTCTGCAGATCGGCCAGGGCCAGTTCGGTTTCGATGACTTCGATGTCGGCGATGGGATCGACCTTGCCGGCCACGTGGATCACGTTGGGATCCTCGAAGCAACGCACCACGTTGACGATGGCGTCGGTTTCGCGGATGTGCGAGAGGAACTGGTTGCCCAGGCCTTCGCCCTTGCTCGCGCCGGCGACCAGGCCCGCGATGTCGACGAATTCGACGGTGGCGGACAGGATGCGTTCGGGCTTGACGATTTCAGCCAGCTTCTGCAGGCGCGGATCCGGCACTTCGACCACACCGACGTTGGGTTCGATGGTGCAGAACGGGTAGTTCTCGGCGGCGATGCCGGCGCGGGTCAGAGCGTTGAAGAGGGTCGATTTGCCTACGTTGGGCAGGCCGACGATGCCGCATTGCAGAGCCATGGGAATCCTGTGTAAGTACGGTATTGATCGTTAACGTTCTAGTTTACCCCGGCCGGGCGCTCAAGCCCCGCCGGCCGGGCCGCCGTTGCGGCCCCGGTTAGGCTGCGGCGGCGGGAACCCAGCGCATGATGATCCAGATCATCAAAATGGGGCCGGCGTTGAAAATAGCGTGCAGCAGTATCGCCGCGCCGATTCCGCGGCGCACGCGCATCCAGCCCAGCACCAGGCCCGTGAGCCATTGCGGCAGCACCAGCAGGGGCAGCAGCCAGTACGGCGTCTTGCTGTAGACGAAGTTGGTCAGGTGCACTGCGGCGAAGGTCAGCGCGACCAGGTGGAACACCAGGCCGAAGTGCTTCAGGTAATAGCGCCGCCAGGTCGTGTCCCAACCCTGCAGCGGCTCGGCGCGCTGACGCGCGCCCCAGCAGGCCAGGATCACGAATGCGGCCAGCAGCAAGCCTGTCCAGACCTTGGGCCCCCACAGCACCACGGGCACCATTGCCGGAATCAGCCACAGCGCCTGCTTGGGGCGGCGCAGACCGTAGCGGAATAGTGTCTCTTCCACCAGCGGCGCCCAGATGACGGCGGTCAGCCAGGGGATGTTGGCGGGATCGAGCCGGTGCGTAACGCCGCCCAAGCCTGCGGCAGCCACCGCCACGGGTCCCAGCGCGAACAGGTTCACCACCCACAGCAGCGCGGCCCAGGCCAGCAGGCGCCCCGGTCCCAGGCCCGGCCACCAGTCGGCAACCAGCCCGCTGGCGCACGCGCGGCCCGGCAGGCGCGAAACGGGATGCGGATGGCGGATGAAGCGCCAGAAGTCTGCAATCTCGCTGCGAAAGCGCAGTTTTCCGCCGGATACCGATGCCGATTGCCGCAGGTCTGTCATCAGGCCTCGTTGCCGCTATGGAGTTGACGCGTCGCCAACGGAAAATCGCCGGCCAGCATCGCCGGCACCACGGCGCGGCAACGGTCGATCACCGCTTCGATCTCCTTCTGCTCTTCGCGGCGCGGCGGATGCAGCACGAAGTCCGCCACCTGCTGGGCCAGGCCCAGCGTGCGGGGATGGCCGATGCCGATGCGCAGGCGCCAGAAGTTCGGGCTGCCCAAAGCCGCCTGGATGTCCTTCAAGCCGTTGTGGCCGGCATGGCCGCCGCCCTGCTTCAGTTTCACCTGGCCGGGCATCAGGTCCAGTTCGTCGTGCAGCACCAGCACCTGCTCCGGCACCAGCTTATAGAAGCGGGCCAGCGCGCCGACCGCCTGGCCGGAACGGTTCATGTAGGTGTTGGGCTTCAGCAGCAGCACGTTGTCCGCGCCCAGGCGGGACTTGGCCACCATGCCGAAAAAGGACTTCTCCAGCGCAAAAGAAGCGCGCAAATCGTCCGCCAGGTGGTCGGCCAGCCAGAAGCCGGCGTTGTGCCGGGTGGTTTCGTAGTCGGGGCCGGGATTACCCAGTCCCACGATGAGGCGTATAGGAGTAGACATGATGGGGGTGTTTAAACCAAAAAACCCTGCGCATGCAAATGCACACGCAGGGTTTCGGGTACCAGCCGTGGAAAGCCCGAGGGCTTTCCGGCAGGACTTAGGCGGCCGGAGCTTCGGCAGTGCCTTCGTCGGCGGCAGCGCCGCCCTTGACCACGGCCGTGGCGGCCAGCAGCGGGTTGGCGTCGCCGCCGTGGGGGACGTAGGTCACGCCCTTGGGCAGCTTGATGTCGGCCAGGTGGACCGATGCGCCAGGCAGCAGGTCCTTCAGGTCCACTTCGATGAACTGGGGCAGCGCTGCCGGCAGGCAGGTGACTTCCAGTTCGGTCAGGACGTGGCTGATGATGGCGCCGCCCAGCTTCACGGCCGGCGAGACTTCAGCGTTGATGAAGTGGAACGGGACCTTGGTGTGCAGGGCCTGGTTGGCGTCCACGCGCTGGAAGTCCACGTGCAGGACTTGCGGCTTGTAGGCGTGCCATTGAACCGAACGCAGCAGGACTTGCTCTTCCTTGGCTGCGCCTTCCAGCGCCATTTGCAGGATCGACGCGTGGAATTCTTCCTTGCGCAGGGCGTGGTAGATCTCGTTGTGGTCGAGTTCGATGTTCAGGGGGGCAGCCGTACCGCCATAAACGATGGCGGGAACGCGGCCCGCGCGGCGCAGGCGGCGGCTCGCACTCGAACCCTGGACGCTACGCGCAGTGGCATTGAATTTCATGGAAAACTCCAAAAACAATAAATGGCGAAGAGGCTTCGCCGATTAGTGCACGGCACGCGAAATGCGCGCCGTGTTTGTTGCGCCTTGCCGCGACCAGCAAGGCGCAAAACTCTGTATCCGGACTACCCGTCCGAGGGATGCCGCGTCTTAATCGACGAACAGCGAGCTGACCGATTCCGCGTTCGAGATACGCAGGATGGTCTCGCCCAGCAGCGCGGCGCACGACAGCTGGCGGATCTTGCCGCTGGCCTGGCCTTGCTCGGAGAGCGGAATGGTGTCGGTGACGACCAGTTCGTCCAGTTCCGACGCTTCGATGCGGTCGATGGCGCCGCCCGACAGCACGGGGTGCGTGCAATAGGCGTAAACGGCGCCGGCGCCGCGGTCCTTCAGGGCCTGGGCCGCCTTGCACAGCGTGCCGGCGGTGTCGACCATGTCGTCCATGATGATGCAGGTGCGGCCGTCGACTTCACCGATGATGTTCATCACTTCCGACACGTTGGCGCGCGGACGGCGCTTGTCGATGATGGCCAGATCGGCTTCCAGCTGCTTGGCCAGCGCGCGGGCCCGCACCACGCCGCCGATGTCCGGGGACACGACGACCAGGTTCGAGAAATTGCGGCGCCAGATGTCGCCCAGCAGGATCGGACCCGCGTAGATGTTGTCCACGGGGATATCGAAGAAACCCTGGATCTGGTCAGCGTGCAGGTCCATCGTCAGGACGCGGTCGACGCCAGCCACTTGCAGCATGTTGGCCACGACCTTGGCCGAGATGGCCACGCGCGCCGAGCGCGGGCGGCGGTCCTGGCGGGCATAGCCGAAATAGGGAATGGCGGCGGTGATGCGGCCAGCGGAAGCGCGGCGCAGGGCATCGACCATCACCATGATTTCCATCAGGTTGTCGTTGGTGGGGGCACAGGTGGGCTGCAGGACGAAGACGTCCTTGCCGCGCACATTCTCGTTGATCTCGACCATCACTTCGCCGTCCGAGAAGCGACCGACGGTCATCTTGCCCAGGGACATATCGAGGTGGTTGACTACGTCCACGGCCAGCCGAGTGTTGGCGGTGCCCGTGAAAATCATGAAGCTATCGTTTGCCATGATGGATGATGCGATGGTCGTTTTAAGACACTAACGAGGTGATGCGAGGTGATGCACCAGCGGACCCGGAAAATAAAAAAGCTGCTGAACCCGGGCCAGTGTCTTACAGGCGTGTTCAACAGCTTTTTTATGTATTCGGTTGGCTGGGGAGGAAGGATTCGAACCTTCGCATGCCGGAATCAAAATCCGGTGCCTTAACCAGCTTGGCGACTCCCCAACTATCTTGCAATCCAATTCCGCAACGGATGTTCAGCTAACCCAGTACATGCCTGCACTAACCGAAACCGTGGATGCGTTTGGCTGAATGTTTTATCAGCGCCGCGCATTGTAGCGGATATTTCTGCTTCTGCCAAAACGGCTTCGGAGAGTTCGGAAAATTCGGCGAATAAACACGCACCAGATCCCGACATGCGAACCGGGGTTCCACGAAGGATTCCCTGTTCAGCAAGCCACCGCGATGCCCCAAGCACTTCTGGGTAAAGACGGTAGACCACCGGCTCCAAATCATTCCTGCCGAAGCGGGAAGTAGGCGAAGCAAGAAAGACCGCTATTGTGGTGGAAGAAGAATCTCTTGTCAAATCGGGTGCGGAAAATATTTGTGGCGTGGGCACGCTGGCATCCGGCTGCGCCACCAGATACGCGCGATCCGGCAGCGCCACCGCCGTCAGATCTTCGCCTATACCCTGGGCGAATGCGGACTGGCCGAAGACGAATACGGGCACATCGGCGCCCAGCGGCAAGGCCAGCTCCATGAGTTCGCGCCGCGACAGCCCCGTGCCCCACAGCCGGTTCAGAGCGATCAGCACCGTGGCGGCGTCGCTCGAGCCGCCGCCCAGGCCGCCGCCCTGCGGAATGCGCTTTTCCAGGCCGATCTGCACGCCCTGCTTCGTGCCCGTGGCCCGCTGCAGCGCATGCGCCGCGCGCAAGGTCAGATCCTGCTCTTCGGGCACGCCCGGCAGCTCCGTGGCGCGGCTGATGACGCCATCGGCGCGCACGTCGAAGTGCAGCGTGTCGCACAGGTCGATGAAGCGGAAAACGGTCTGCAGCAGATGGTAGCCGTCGGCGCGGCGGCCCACGACGTGCAGGAACAGATTCAGCTTGGCGGGAGCGGGTACGTCGTAGAGAGTCACGGCTGGGCGAAAAAAAAGCGGTCGCCCGATTTTACCGGGCGACCGCCAGTTCCGGGCCGAGGCGGCCCATTGTTCAAGGCTGGTTGACGACCAGGCGCAACATGATGCGGCGGCCCGGCTCCTGCCGCTCCAGCACCAGCAATTGGGGACCCAGCGTGTCGTAGCGCGACAGCCGCGCGCGCCAGCCGCCCTGTTCGAATGCCGCCGGGCGACCCAGTTCGTCGCGCGACACTTCGGTGGCTTCAGGCGTGGCGGCCAGCTTGCCGCGCAGCCAATCGCGCAGTCCGGACACCGGCATGCTGCTGCCCAGCGCCTCCGCTGCCAGCGCATCGGGGTTGTCGGCGACCAGGCGGGTGCCGTCGGCCTTGGTCAGGCTAGCCGCGCCGGGCCGGCCTTCCACGCGCGCCTCGGTCGAGCCCAGGGGATTGGTCAGGTCCAGCACGTAGTGGCGGCCGTCGTCCGACCACGAGAAGCCGCCCTGCACGGCATTCTGCTTGCCGCTTTCCTCGTTGACGGTGATGGCGAAGCGGCCGATGCGCGAGAACGCGTCGGCGCTGGCGCCTTCGATCGGCTTGGGCGTGGTGCAGGCCGCCAGCGTCGCCGCCAGCAATGCCATCAGGAACCAGCGCAGCGGCGCGGCAGCGCCGGACACACGTTGGAATACTGCCGTCACAGGCTGATCCCCAGGCGCTTGGCCACGTCCTGAACGGTCTTGTTCTTGGGATCCTTGGCCACGGCCGCGCGCAGCAGCTCGATGGCCTGGTCGCGCTTGCCCTGGGTCCAGAGAACTTCAGCCAGGTGGGCTGCGATGTCGGCCTCCGGACGCACGCTGTAAGCGCGGCGCAGATAGTCGGCGGCGGCCGCGGAATCGCCCATGCGGTACTTGACCCAGCCCATGCTGTCGAGGATGAACGGATCGTTGGGCGCGAGCTCCAGCGCCTGCGTGATCAGATCCAGGGCCTCGGGCAGGCGCTGGTTGTGATCGGCCAGCGTATAGCCCAGCGCGTTGTAGGCATGCGCATGATCCGGGTCCAGCGCGATGACCTGCCGCAGCATGCGTTCCAGGTCGGCCAGACGGTTCTGGCGCTCGTACAGCATGGCCAGTTCGTACTTGATCTCGACCGTGTCGGGCAGCGCCTGATCGGCCGCTTCCAGCACCGACACCGCCTGCTGCACGCGGTCGGCGTCGCGCAGGATCTGGGCCTTGGTCAGCACGCCCAGCGTGCGCTCTTCCTCGTCCTGGGGACCGGCGGCGTCGATCATGGCCAGCGCGTCGTCGATGCGGCCGCTCTTGGCGCGCAAGGCGGCCTGGCGCATGCGCACCGAGTAGCGCAGCGTGGGATCGTCGATGCGGCCCAGCTCGGCGATGGCGTCGTCGTAGTGGCCCTGGTCTTCGGCAATGCGGGCCAGCAGCACATGGGCGTCGGCCGCGGCGGCGCCGGCGTCGGTTGCGCCCGGGACGGTCGCGCGCTGGCGTTGCTGCTGCACGTCCAGATACTGCTGCAACAGGCTCTTGGCCTGAGGGAGCTGTCCAGCCTTGTAGGCCAGCTGCGCCTGCATGAACAAGAGGTCGAAATCTTCCGGCGAGCGGCGCGACATGGCCTGCAATTCAGCCAGCGCGCCGTTGTAGTCGCCGCTGTCGGCCAACTGGCCTGCCAGCATCAGGCGCACCTTGCGGGCGTTGGGATTGCGGGCGATGTAGGCGCGCGCCTCGGTCTGCGCGCGCTGCGGGTCCACCTTGTAGCCGTACTCCAGCACGCGCAAGGCGGCGGGTTCCGACTTGGGATCCGCGGCCAGCGCCGCGCGCGACTCCTGCGCGGCGCGGGTGTAGTCGCCCGAGGCGGAAGCCACGTCCGCCAGCGCCAAGTGCGCGGCCGGCAGCTTGCGCACGCTGTCGCTCAGCGATTCGTCGAGGATGCGCAGGGCCAGGCGGCGGTCGTTCAGGCGGCTCAGCACGGCCAGGGCCTGGCCGATGGCGGCCGGCTTGTCGCGCGAGGAATCGATGCGGTTGCGCAAGGCCTGCGACAGGCCCTTGGTCTGGCCGTTGGCGGCGGCCAGCGCCAGCTCGGTGGAACTGGCCTCGACGTCGTTGGGAGACAGGCGCGCCCAGACCCGGGCGGCGTCCAGGGCGCCGGGCAGGTTGCCGCCAGCCAGTTGGAACTCGAGGGCGCGGCGGGCCAGGCGTGGATCGCCGGTATCCCGCGCCAGGCCCAGCATGGTGGTAGCCGCCGAGCCGTACATGCCGCGCTGCGCGGCGATCTCGGAGGCGAGCACGCGATAAAAGATATCGGCGGTCAGCGAGACGTAGGGCAACTGCCCGGGGCGCAGCCGGATGACTTCGGTTTCAGGGTGGCGGCTCTGGGGCGCCATCCGAGGCCCGGTCGCGTCGCGCGTCCGGCTGTCGGCGGCCTGGGCCGGTGGGGTCAGTATTGCTGCCAGCGCAAGCGCTAGCGCGGCGATCCCGATATTTATAGGTTTGAAAGACGACTTCACGCGGCCCGTCCGGTTGATGGCACAATCTTCGTACACGCAATTAACGATCTTACACTGGCTCATGCCGGAACTGCCTGAAGTCGAAACCACGCGTCGGGGAATCGACGCCGTCATCACCGGCCGGACGCTGACGCGGCTGGTCGTCCATGAATCCCGCATGCGCTGGCCCATCCCGCCGGATCTGCCGTCGCTGATCGCCGGCCGCGCCGTGCTGGAATGCGCGCGGCGGGGCAAGTACCTGCTGCTGCGGTTCGAGCACGGCACCCAGATCGTGCATCTGGGCATGTCGGGGTCGCTGCGCAGCGTCGCCCCCGGCGAATTCCTGCGCAAGCACGACCATGTCGAATGGATCTTCGAGGAAGCGGTGCTGCGCCTGCATGACCCGCGGCGCTTCGGTGCGGTGCTGTGGCACCCCGGATCCGATGGTCCCGTGGATACCCATCCCCTGCTGGCCAAGCTGGGCATCGAACCCTTCGACCCGCGTTTCGACGGCGCCTGGCTGCACCGCCACTTCAAGAATCACAGCGCCGCCGTCAAGCAGGTGCTGCTGGCGGGCATGGCGGTGGTGGGCGTGGGCAATATCTATGCGTCGGAAAGCCTGTTCCGCGCCCGCATCAATCCCAAGACGCCGGCCAACAAGCTGTCGCCCGCCCGCTGCGAGCGCCTGGCCGACATGGTGCGCGCCACCCTGGCCGACGCCCTGACCTCGGGCGGCAGCACCCTGCGCGACTACGTCGGGGCCACCGGCGAACCGGGCGCCTACTTCGAGATCCATGCCGCCGTCTACGAACGCGAGGGCCAGCCCTGCCGGGTCTGCGCCACCCCGATACGGCGCCTCGTCCAGGGGCAGCGCGCCACCTACTACTGCCCGAAATGCCAAAGGAATTGACCGCTGCCGCCCCGAAAATCCGCGGGAAATCCCTGTAAAAACAAGGCCATTTGTTTATAGCAAACGTATTGCACGAAAACTAACGCCGGGCTATATTTCTTCCACACACCCTATTCCTATAAAAGTGGAAGGAGCCTCCATGAGCAAGCAATTCGCCTCGCACGCCGATCTGGACGACAAGGTCGTCTCGTTCGAAAAACTGTCCGACAACGCCTATGCCTACACGGCCGAGGGCGATCCCAATACGGGCGTGATCATCGGCGACGAGGCCGTCATGGTGGTCGACACCCAGGCCACCCCGGTCATGGCGCAAGACGTGATCCGCCGCATCCGCGAAGTCACGGACAAGCCCATCAAGTACATCCTGCTGTCGCACTACCACGCCGTGCGCGTGTTCGGCGCGTCCGCCTACGACGCCCAGGAAATCCTGGCCAGCCGGGATACCTACGACCTGATCGCCGAACGCGGCGAACAGGACAAGGCCAGCGAAATCGGCCGCTTCCCCCGCTTGTTCCGCAACGCCGAATCGATTCCGCCTGGCCTGGTCTGGCCGACGATGACGTTCAAGGGCGAAATGACCGTCAACCTGGGCAACCTGGAAGTCAAGCTGCTGCAAGTGGGCCGCGGCCACACCAAGGGCGACACCATCGCCTGGCTGCCCGAGCAGAAGATCCTGTTCGCCGGCGACCTGGTCGAATACCAGTCCACCCCCTATTGCGGCGACGCCTATTTCCGCGACTGGCCCAGCACGCTGGACGCGCTGTCCAGCTTCGAAGCGGAAAAAATGGTCCCGGGCCGCGGCCCCGCGCTGAAGAACGCCACCGAAGTCCGCCAAGGCCTGGCCGGCACGCGCGCTTTCCTGACCGACCTGTACGGCGCGGTGAACCGGGGCGTGGCCGAAGGCAAGGACCTGAAGACCATCTACCGCGAGGTCTACGACTTCATGAAGCCGCGCTACAGCGACTGGGTGATCTTCGACCACTGCATGCCGTTCGACGTGTCGCGCGCCTATGACGAGGCCACCGGCTACACCCACCCGCGCATCTGGACCGACAAGCGCGACCTGGAGATGTGGGCGCAGCTGGAAGGCTGATCCCCGGCGGGCCGCCAACGGCCCATCCAAGCACCAACCGGAATCGCGCGCCGCCAGGCGGCGCGCGGCTTCGTGACATAAAAACAATATGACCCACACAGGAGACAACCGTGGGAGACATCGACTTTCAGGCGATGGAGTTCGCCTATGAAAAGCACGCCGACCAGGCCGCCAGCGAGCTGGCGCGCCATCAGGTGGTGGTGGTGGGCGCGGGCCCGGTCGGCCTGACCACCGCGCTGGATCTGGCCCGCCAGGGCGTGCGCGTGGTGGTGCTGGACGACGACTTCCGCCTGTCGACCGGCTCCCGCGCCATCTGTTTCTCCAAGCGCACGCTGGAAATCTGGGACCGCCTGGGCGTGGGCCAGCGCATGATAGACAAGGGCGTGTCGTGGAACGTGGGCAAGGTCTTCTTCCGCGAGCAGGAAGTCTGGCGCTTTGATCTGCTGCCCGAGCCCGGCCATCGCCGCCCGGCCTTCATCAACCTGCAGCAGTACTACGCCGAAGGCTATCTGTACGAGCAGGCGCGCCAGGAACCCAATATCGACCTGCGCTGGAAGAACAAAGTCGCGGGCGTGGAACAGCGCGACGACGGCGTGGTCCTGAACGTGGAAACGCCCGACGGCGCCTATGCGCTGCATGCCGACTGGCTCATCGCCTGCGACGGCGCGCGTTCGCCGGTACGCAAGCTGATCGGCCAGGAAAGCCATGGCCGCATCTTCCGCGACCGCTTCCTGATCGCCGACGTCAAGATGCAGGCGGACTTCCCGACGGAGCGCTGGTTCTGGTTCGACCCGCCCTTCCATCCCAACCAGTCCGTGCTGCTGCACCGCCAGCCCGACAACGTCTGGCGCATCGATTTCCAATTGGGCTGGAACGCCGACCCGGTCGAGGCCGTCAAGCCCGAAAACGTGCTGCCGCGCATCCGCGCCCTGCTGGGCCCCGACGCGCGCTTCGAGCTGGAATGGGTCAGCGTCTACACCTTTGCGTGCGAACGCATGGACAAGTTCCGCCATGGCCGCGTCGTGTTCGCGGGAGACTCCGCCCACCGCGTGTCGCCGTTCGGCGCCCGCGGCGCCAACAGCGGCGTGCAGGACGCGGAAAACCTGGCCTGGAAGCTGAAACTGGTGCTGGCCGGCCACGCGCCCGAGACGCTGATCGACAGCTACGCCGCCGAACGCGAGTACGCCGCCGACGAGAACATCCTGAATTCGTCGCGCGCGACCGACTTCATCACGCCCAAGAGCGACATCAGCCGCAGCTTCCGCAACGCGGTGCTGAACCTGGCCAAGACCCATCCCTTTGCGCGCTCGCTGGTCAACAGCGGCCGCCTGTCGCTGCCCGCGACCTACGCCGGCTCGCCGCTGAACACGCCGGACACGGACGCCTTCAGCGGCCGCATGGTGCCGGGCGCGGTAGCGCTGGATGCTCCCGTGAACGCGCAGGATTGGTGGCTGGCGCAGCTGGACGGCGAATTCGTGCTGGCCCTGTTCTGCGGCGACGCCCTGCCCGACCGCGACACGCTGCTTGCCCTGCAGGCCCTGCGCACGGCGCCGGTGCCGGTCAAGGCCGTACTGGTGGCCAGCCTGCAGTGCGATCTGTCCGCGCTGCCCAAGGAGCTCGCTTCTGTCACGGACCGCGAAGGCTGCCTGGGCAAGCGCTACGACGCGCAGGCCGGCACCGCCTACCTCATCCGCCCCGACCAGCACGTCTGCGGCCGCTGGCGCGCCTTCAACGCCGCCGCCGTCGCCGCAGCAGTCGGCCGCGCCACGGGCCGCGCCTGAACTTCGAGATCACTCCATCATGCTGATTACCGAAACCAACCTGGTCTCGCCGGACGACTTCTACGAAGCCCTGATCGAGACCCACCGCGACCTCACCAACGAACAAAGCCAGGAACTCAACGCGGCGCTGATCCTGCTGCTGGCCAACCACCTGGGCGACATGGAGGTGCTGCGCGAGGCCCTGCTCCAGGCGCGCGCTTCCGTGGCGCCGTAAACCTGTTCACGCCCCCACCGCGAACGTATTCACGATCAACGCGCGCAGCCATTGGTTGCCGCTATCCCGGTCCACCCGGCGCTGCCAGTACATATTGGTCTGCAGCGCCGGCACTCGTATCGGCGGCGTCATGTAGCGCAGGCCGAACGGCGGCGCGGCGCTGGCGGCGAGTTTCTCGGGCACAGTGGCCAGCAGATCGGTCGCGCTGACGATGTACGGCACGGCCGAAAAGTGCGGCACGCTGAAATGCTCGGCCAGATCCACGCCCGCGCGCTCCATGGACTGATTCACCTGCCCGTAGGGCGCGGCGCGCGACACGATGAGATGACGCTCGGCCCGGAACGCCTTCAGGCCCATGCCGGCGTGCGCCGTCGGATGCGCCTGCCGGAACAGGGTCGCGTAGCCCTGGCGGAACAGCATGCGCTGCAGCGAGCCCGCCCCCATTTCATCGAATGCGCCGATCGCCAGATCCACCCGCCCGGTTTCCATTTCCCGCGGCAGATCCGGCCCTTGCACCCGCACCGAATCGATGCGCACCAGCGGCGCCACCTGCACGCACACTTCCATCAGCCGCGGCATGAAGTGGATCTCGCCCACGTCCGTCATCGCCACCCGGAAGCGGCGCGTGCTGGTCGCGGCGTCGAACACATCCTGGTCCTTCAGGGCCTGCGACAGCATGGTCAGCGCCTCGCTGACCGGGCCCGCCAGGCGCTGCGCGCGCGGCGTGGGCAGCATGCCCTGCGCCGTGCGCACGAACAGGTCGTCGCCAAATGCTTCCCGCAAGCGCCGCAGCGCGTTGCTGACCGCGGGTTGCGACAAGTCCATGCGCCGCGCCACGGCCGACAGATTGCGGTCCTCCAGCAGGTGCTGGAACAGCAGCAGCAGATTCAGATCGACATCGCGCAACTCGGCCATGCGCACCCCCCTACTATTCACAAAATTTATAGTCTCTATTTTTGCATTCCCGTAGCCGCAGCGGGAGTTTTTTCCGACAATGGCATATCGGCCTCCCGGACACCTTCCGTACCGGCCAACCGCAGCAGGCCGCGCGGCCAAGCACCGCGCCGCCACTCAGGAGGATTCCATGGAACTGCAATACCAGACCGGCTTCGGCAACAGTTGTGCCACCGAGGCCCTGCCCGGCGCGCTGCCGCTGGGCCGCAATTCGCCGCAGCAATGCCCCTACGGCCTGTACGCCGAACAGCTGTCCGGCACCGCCTTCACCGCGCCGCGCAGCGAAAACCGCCGCTCCTGGCTCTACCGCATCCGTCCCGGCGCGCAGCACAAGCCGTTCGAAGCCTTTGACGGCGCCGCCGGCTGGCAAAGCACCTTCGGCCAAGGTCCTGTCACGCCCAATCAGCTGCGCTGGAGCCCGCTGCCCATTCCCGCCGCCCCCACCGACTTCCTGGAAGGCGTGAAGACCTGGGGCGGCAATGGCGGCCCCGACGAACTGAGCGGCGTGGGCATCCACCTGTACGCGGCCAACCGTTCGATGCAAGGGCGCTATTTCTACAACGCCGACGGCGAACTGCTGCTGGTACCGCAGGAAGGCCGCCTGCGCCTGGCCACGGAACTGGGCCTGATCGACCTGGAGCCGCTGGAAATTGCCGTCATCCCGCGCGGCGTGCGCTTTCGCGTCGAACTGCTGGACGGCAGCGCGCGCGGCTACATGCTGGAGAACTTCGGCGCGGCCATGCGCCTGCCCGAACTGGGCCCCATCGGCTCGAACTGCCTGGCCAACGCCCGCGACTTCAAGACGCCGGTGGCCTGGTACGAAGACCTCGAAGGCGACTTCGAACTCATCGCCAAGTTCACGGGCGGCTTCTGGCGCGCCTCGATCGACCATTCGCCGCTGAACGTGGTGGCCTGGCATGGCACGCACGCGCCGTACAAGTACGACCTGCGCAACTTCAACACCGTCGGCTCCATCAGCTACGACCATCCGGACCCCTCGATCTTCACCGTGCTGACCGCGCCGTCGGATACTCCGGGAACGGCCAACATGGACTTCGCGATCTTCCCGCCGCGCATCCTGGCCATGGAGAACACCTTCCGTCCGCCCTGGTTCCACCGCAACATCGCCAGCGAGTTCATGGGCCTGATCCAGGGCGTCTACGATGCCAAGGCCGACGGCTTCGCGCCGGGCGGCGCCAGCCTGCACAACTGCATGAGCGGCCACGGCCCCGACGCCGAGACCTTCGAAAAGGCCTCCCACGCCGACACCAGCAAGGCCCACTACATCCGCGACACGATGGCGTTCATGTTCGAGACGCGGCGCGTCATCCGCCCCACGGAACAGGCGCTGGCCTCGGTAGAATTGCAGGGCGACTACTACCGGTGCTGGCAGGGCATCGCCAAGCATTTCGACCCCAGCAAGGCGTGACGCGCAGGCCTCCTGCTTTCCACGCCCGCGGCGATGAGCGCAAGCTCATCGCCGTTTGGCATTTGTATTTTCCGGCGCCTGGCGCCCGGCCACCGCACAACCACACTGAAAGAGACACGCAGCCATGACCACCATCAACGAAACCCACGACCCGTCCCTGAAGAGCTGGATCGCCAGCGCCAACACCGGCAAGTCCGACTTCCCGGTGCAGAACCTGCCCTACGCCGCCTTCCGCCGCCAGGGCACGACGGAATCGTTCCGCCCAGGCGTGGCCATCGGCGACCAGATCCTGGACCTGGCCGCGCTGGCCGCCAAACAGCCCTTCGAAGGCCTGGCGGCCGAAGCCCTGGCCGCCTGCGCCACGGACAGCCTGAACGCCCTGATGGCCCTGGGCCAGGCCCACTGGAGCGCCCTGCGCCTGGCGCTGTCCCGCGCGCTGCGCGAAGGCGCCGCCCTGCGCGGCACGGTCGAGCCCCTGCTGGTCGCCCAGGCCAATGCCGAATACACCACGCCCGCCCGCATCGGCGACTACACCGACTTCTACATCTCGGTGCACCACGCCACCGCCGTGGGCAAGCAGTTCCGTCCCGACAACCCCCTGCTGCCGAACTACAAATGGGTGCCCATCGGCTACCACGGCCGCGCCTCCAGCATCGGCGTGGACCAGAAATTCCCCCGGCCCGTCGGCCAGACCCGCCCCGCCAATGAAGGCGAAGCGCCGCAATTCGGCCCCTGCGCCCGCCTGGACTACGAACTGGAACTGGGCATCTTCGTCGGCACCGGCAACGCCCAGGGCGAGCGCATCCCCCTGGCCGACGCCGAATCGCACGTGTTCGGCCTGTGCATCCTGAACGACTGGTCGGCGCGCGACATCCAGGCCTGGGAATACCAGCCCCTGGGCCCCTTCCTGTCCAAGAACTTCGCCTCCACGATCTCGCCCTGGATCGTCACCATGGAAGCGCTGGAGCCGTTCCGCACGCAGTGGCTGCGCGGCCCGTCCGAACCGCAACCCATGCCCTACCTGGCCTCCGACGCGAACCGCGCCAAGGGCGCCTTCGACGTGCAGATGGAAGTCCTGCTGACCACCGAAAAGTCGCGCGCCGACAAGCAGCCGCCCGCCTTCCTGTCGCGCAGCAACTTCCGCGATGCCTACTGGAACGTGGCGCAGCTGATCACCCACCACACCGTCAACGGCTGCAACCTGCAAGCGGGCGACATGCTGGGCACCGGCACCCTGTCCGGTCCGCAGCCCTCGGAAGCAGGCTCCCTGCTCGAACTGAGCAACGGCGGCAAGAGCCCGATCGACCTGCCCTGGGGCGAAAAGCGCACCTTCCTGCAGGATGGCGACCAGATCATCATCCGCGCCGAATGCGTCAAAGCCGGCTATCCCCGCATCGGCTTTGGCGAGTGCTCGGGCGTGGTGCTGCCCGCCCGCGCCTGATCCGCACCTAATCCGAGCCGGCGCCCGTCCTGGCGGGCGCCGTCAAGGCCTCGATCTCATCGTCCTTGGCCTGCCACTGCTGGCCCAACCAGTGGTGGAAGGTCGTGCGGAAAGCCTTGTCGCCGGAGTAGTTGCCCTCGCAGAACTCCGGCGGCACCGGCAACTGCCGCATGCGCACCAGCACCTGCCCCGCGCGGCCGCAGGCCAGATCCCAGAAGCTGGGCGCCCCCTGCGGATAGACGATCGTCACGTCTATCATCGAACGAAACCGCTTGCCCATCGCATTCAACGCCACCGCCAGCCCGCCCGCCTTGGGTTTGAGCAGATGCCGGTACGGCGATCCCTGCGCATCGCGCTTGGCCGGGCTGAAACGCGTCCCCTCCGCAAACACCATCACGCTGGTCGGCACCAGCGAAAACTTCGCGCAGGCCCGCCGCGCGGTCTCCTGATCCTGCCGCCCCAGATCCGGATTGCGGCGCAGCGCCGCCTTGCCGTGGCGCTTCATGAACGGAAAATCCAGCGCCCACCACGCCAGCCCGATCACCGGCACATAGATCAGCTGCTGCTTCAGGAAGAACTTCAGCAGCGGAATGCGCCGATTCAGCGACTGCTGCAACACGAAGATATCGACCCAGGACTGGTGATTGCAGTTCACGAGATACCAGTCCGCGTAGCGCAACCCGTCATGGCCCTGCACATCCCAGGACACATCCTGGATCCGCGCCAGCCACCCAGCATTGCAGGACACCCAAGCCGTGGCGATGCCATTAAGCACGGGATCGACGCCTCGCCTGACCGCTGCGAACGGCAACAGCAGCTTCAGCAAGGCCAGTGGAAACAGCAGCAGGCACCAGAACACCGTGTTGAGCGCCAGCCAGACGGTACTGATCACACCCGTCACCCAGGCGAAACGCCCACGCGGCAACGGCAGCACGCGACGGCGCGCGGGCACGCGATTACTAGATTTGTTTGATTGGGCAGCCGCAGCGCGGCCAGCCCCGGAAGACGATTCAGGAAAAGTCATGCGCCAGTTTCCTACCTTCAGCAAAAACTCGACTTGCGCAGAATCAAGCCACCACCAGCGCGCAGCGCCAGCACCCACCACGAGACACCGCGTATGCCCGATGAGGCCGCCCGGGCTTTTTTTTTTCGCCACAAGACGCCCCAGCCAAGAATCCCAAGAACAATGTTATCCCCAGCGGCCTCCGATAATTGATCATTGGAGCTTGGGGCGTTGGGGGCCTGGGGCGCGCGGGGCGTCGATAAGCCCGAGGGAATCTGAAGGAAAGGCCGAAGGCCTTGACGAAGATGACGACAGGGCAGTCCGGAGCGAAGGCTCCGGACCGCAATCGTTGCCCCGCGCGCCCCAGGCCCCCAACGCCCCAAGCGTCTTAAGAACCAATAGCGCCACAAAAGAACTCAAGGCAACCGATACCGCTCTTCCCGATAAGCCCAACTAGCCCACAAAGCATGCGCCAAAGCCTCTTCCGAGAGCTGAGGATCCAAAGGCTCCACTGGCGCATAAACCTCATCCCGCCCCACAGGCGCAGCCTCGTATCGGAACTGCCGCGGCGGCTTCGAAGGCTCCAGCACCAGCAACTGATCCCCCCGCAGATACCCGAAATTATCCGCGTACTGCATCATCGCCCGATTCGGATCCCGCTGCGTCAGATCCACGCCCAGCATGGGATTCACGTTGTCCAGGCCCATCAAGGACAGCATGGTAGGCGCCATGTCGATCTGGCTGACCAACCGCTCATCCTGCCGAGGCGCAATCCCCGCCCCCAGAATCAGCGCAGGAATTTGGAAATGCCGCACCGGCACCGGAATGGAACCGTAAACCCGCGAATCGTGATCCGCGATCACCAGGAACACCGTGTTGTCCCAATATGGCGCCTTGCGCGCCTTATCGAAAAACTGCCCCAGCGCCCAATCCGCATAGCGCACCGTGTTGTCCACCGTGGCCGGATCGCCCACCGGCTTGATGCGACCTTCCGGATACTCCCAAGGCGAATGGTTGGACACCGAGAACGCCAGCGTGAACACCGGCTTGTCGCCATCCGCACGCAGCAAGCGATCCACCTGGTTGAACATGTCCTCGTCCGAGGCCCCCCAGGATCCCTCGAACACCGGATTCACGAACTTCGGACGATCCACGATCTCGTCGAAACCATTGCCCAGGAAAAAGGCCCGCATATTGTCGAAGTGCGACTCGCCCCCGTACACGAAGCGCGAATGGTAGCCATGCTTGCCCAACACCTGCGCCAGCGTGAAAAAGCCCGTCTGCGACCGCGGCAGCTTCACCACGGCATCGGCCACGCTGGGCAGGAAGCCCGCCGTGACCGCCTCGATGCCCCGCACCGAACGCGTGCCCGTTGCATAGGCCCGATGGAACATCCAGCCTTCCTGCCCCAAGCGGTCGATGTTGGGCGTCAGATCCCGTCCGCCCAGGCTGCCCACATATTGCGCCCCCAGGCTCTCCTGCAGGATGATCACCAGGTTCAGCGGCTTGTCCCGGCGCACCGCCGCCTTCTGCTCGTGCAGGCTGGGATAGCGCGCATCCAGCGGCGCGCCCGTCAGTCCGGCCTTCTCGCGCACGATGGCGTTCATCTCATCCACTGCCATCTTGGGATACATGGCGGCCGACGATCGCTCATCGCGCATGCGGTAGGCGGCGTCAAACACGCTATACAGCGAATTCAACGCCAGCGCATTGACCATTGCGTCCGAACTGTAGGCGACCTTGGCCGGATTGATCGGACGATGCTCCAGCGTGCCGCGCGCGCCCAGGAACACCAGGGCGAGAATCACGAATGAAGCCACCGGCCGCTTCCACCACGCCATGAACGGATCGCGCACCCGAGTGGGAAACAAGCGGACCGACAACCAGGCGGCCAGCACCAGCACCACGAAGGCCGCCAGCAGCACGCCCTTGTAGCCCTGCCACAGCATCGAGCCGACTTCCTTCGGATTCAGCAGGTAGATGAAATAGAGACGGTTGGGCCGCGTGTCGTACTCCGCGATGAACTGCGGCGTGGAAACTTCCAGCAGCACATACAGCATCCACCAGACGCGGAACCACCAGGCAGTGATGCGGATCGCCAGCGGCCGGTGCCCGAACCAGGGCGACAGCACCGCCGGCAGCGCGATCACCATCGACATCAGGCAGACGTCGATGCGCAGCCCCCCCAGCAGCAACGGTCCCAGCCCGCCGGCGGCCTCGACCCGATCCCACATCCAGAAGGCCAGGCCCAGACGCGAAAGCGTCAATAGCGCCAGGATGGCGATGATGAACCGTAGCGTCAGGCGGCGCATGCGACGGCCCCCCGCTGGCGCAGGAACGCCTGCTCAGATGATGAAATACCGCCGTGTATGCCGAGCAGAGCCATGCCGCCTCGTGGTCCGAAATTTGAAAACGCGCAAAGATTAACGCGGTTTTGCGCGAGCCCGCGGCCGCCCCTACTGGGCGCGCCGCAGCCGCTCGCGGCTGTTGCTCAGATGCGTGCGCATGGCCGCGCGCGCGGCCTCCGCATCCTGGCGCTGAATCGCGCCGTAGATGTCCTCGTGTTCGAGATTCACGCGCGCCAGATAGGCGGCGCGGTCCTGGTGCGCGAACTTCGCTGAATTGATCCGGGTGCGAGGAATGATGGCCGAACCCAGATGCGACATCAGGTCCGCGAAGTAGCGATTGTCCGTGGATTGCGCCACCAGCAGATGGAACTTGAAATCCGGCGTGACGGTGTCCCCGCCGCTGTCCAGCGCGCCCTTGAAGGCATCCAGCGCGCGCCTCATCTCAAGCAGCTGCTCCGGGCTGCGCCGGGCCGCGGCCAGGCCGGCAGCCTCGCTTTCCAGGCAGATGCGCAGTTCAAGCAGGACCAGTATGTCGCGCACCGTGCCGATGTCGGCCGGATCCACGCGAAAATCCCCGCCGCCGCTGGGTTCAAGCGCGTACGTGCCCACGCCATGATGCGTCTCGACCAGGCCCGATGCCTGCAGCCGGGACAAGGCCTCGCGCACCACCGTACGGCTGACGCCAAACTGGCGCATGATCTCGGATTCCGTCGGCAACTTGTCGCCGGGCCGGATGTCCCCGGCGCGGATGCGTTCCGTGATGTTCTCGACCAGCCCCTGGGCCAGGTTCCGGGGACGGCGTCGCGGCGCGACGGGAGTATCGGCGGGAACGTTCATTGGGAATTATCCGAAAGCAGTTGAGCACGGCCCTGGGCCGAGCATCGGCGCCCATTGTACTTTGGGCCGGCCGCGCGCCCGCGCATCAGCATGGCGCCAGCGACGCGCGGCATGCCGATGCGCGCACCCGGGATTGGCACAGGTGCGGGCCGGAAAATTCCGCGACTAGCGGTTCAGGTTCTCCGCGGGGGGCCGGGCCACGATGAGAGGATAGAAAAACAGGGTCGCCAGGAGCCACAGCAGAGCCGCGGACCAGAGCGTCTGGCTGAGGAAATGGGCGCCCTGCAGGATGCGCACCACGGAAAAACCCACTCCGGCCGCAACGCCCACGGCCAGCCCCCACCAGCGCCAGGCCGGACGCCCCAGCGCCCAGCCCAAGAAATATAGGGTCAGCATCGAATAGCCCGCGCCGGCATGACCGCTGGGCAAGGCGCCGCCCGCCCCGGCCCGCACCCAGGTCCACCAGTGCAAGGGATAGGGCGTATAGCCGCCCAAGGAGTCCAGATCGTAGGGACGGGGCAGCGTGGTGTAGTGCTTCAGCTGGTTCACCACCACCTGCCCGGTCAGGCAGGTTGCCGCCAGCGCCAGTGCGGGCCCGCGCCACGGCCGCCAGGCCGGAATGCGATAGCTGGCCGCCGCCACGCCCACGGCGGCCAGTCCTATCCCGATGGGCAAGGCCAGCACCATGCGATGGCCAATCAGGTCCAGCCAGCGGTTCAGGCGCAGCGGAAAATCATCCAGCGCAGGATCGAACAGCGCGCGGGCGATGCGCAAATCCAAGCCCGAGACCTTGGCCCACCACGCCAGACAGGCCAGCACCAGCGTGATCGCAAAGACATGGCTGAACAGATACGAGGCCGGCGTCGGCTTGCGCAGCGCGGGCGGCGATAAGGGCGGCATGGTCGGCGACAGGAGTCCGTCAGGCAAACGGGCAGCTTAGGCCGCCGACAGTCGAACTTTCGTCAAATTTGACCTTGCACGCCGCGGGCCGCCTCCGTCGCCTGGCCCGCGTCGGCCTCGAAACGCAGCGTGAAGCGGGTGCCGCGTTGCTCGCCCTGCCGCGAGGAATCGACCGTCAGCGACCAGCCTTGCATGTCGCAGACGCGCTTGGCGATCGCCAGCCCGAGGCCGCGCGCCGTCTCGTCGGGACTTCCCGCGCCCGAATCCCGCATGCGGCCGCTGTAATAGCGGCGAAACAGGAAAGGCAGGTCGTCGGCGGCGATGCCCTTGCCGTCGTCGCGCAGCTCCAGTCCGCCGTCGGCGGCGAGGCTCGCCGTCAGCGTCGCCGGCGCGGCGTGCTCCACCGCGTTGCGGACCAGATTGCGCAACACGGTCAGCAAGGCATAGCGATCCAGCGTGCGAACCTGGCTGGCGGCGATCCGGTTTTCGAAACCGAGCCCGGCCAACCCCGCCTGGGCTTCGTAGCCGCGCCAGGCGTTGTCCATGCATTCGGCGAGATTGACGGACTCTGCCGGGCGCAGTTCATCGCGCGCCATGGAGCGCGCGCTCTCCAGCGACACGATCACATCGTCCACGTTGTCCACCACGCGGGTCAGGCGCTGGCGCTGGTCCGGGGTCAGCGCCTGGGTCAACAGCATCAATTCGCTATCCGAGCGGATCGCGGCCAAGGGCGTGCGCACCTCGTGGCTGAGATTGCCCGCGAATTCGCGCTCGCGCGCAATCGATCTGTCCACCTGGTTCTGCACCCGGTTGAAGGCCTCTATCAGCCGGCCGGCTTCGTCATCGCGCGTCACCGCCATATCGGGCGATCCGGGCGCCCAGGTCGCCAGCCGGTCGGTCAGGTCCAGCAGCGGACTGACCGCGATGGCGGCCACGCGCCGCGACAGCGCATAGGCGCCCACCACGCAAATCGCGCCCACGCCCAGCACGATCAAGCCGAAGTCATGCACCCGCCCTTCGTTCTCGGTGGCGTCGTACAGCAGGTACACCTTGCCCCGCGCCGTGTCCGCCACCATCACGTGCCAAGTGTAGGCGCCAGGCTCGACCAGGTGCAGGCCGCTATCCAGGGATTCGATTTCCTGGGGCATGCCAGCGGGCCGCTTGCCGTCCACACTGACCCAGGCGCGCATGGAGCCGCCCAGTTCGCGCACGCCATCGCGCGGCAGGAAGCCGTCGCTGGTGCGCGCATGCTGCACCAGCCGGTCCATTTCGGTGTTCAGGATGTCATTGACCAGATCGTCTTCCATCTGGTCGAAGGTCAGGTAGGCCAGCAGGGCCAGCGCCGTCACGAACAGCGCCACGGTTCCGGTCAGCGCCCATACCACGCGCTGGGTCAGCGTGCCCCCGGCAGACGCCGCGGAAACGCTGCTCATCTCGCCGCCCCGGCTTCCAGCGTCAGGCGCCAGCCGGTCCCGTGGATGGTTTCGATGCCGTCGAAACCGGCATCGGCCAATGCGCGCCGCAACAGGTGGACCTGGCTGCGCAAGGCGTCGGACGAAGGCGGCTCGTTGCCCCACAAGGTGGACTCCAGCTCCTCGCGCGACACCACCCTGCCCGGATCGCGCAACAGCGCTTCGATGATGAGGCCGGCCTTGCGCGTGAGATGCACGGGGTTGCCGTTGACCGACACCGCACGGTTGCGGGTGTCGTAGGACAGGGGGCCAAAGGCCCGCACCGAGTCCACTGTCGCGCCCTTGGCGCGCTGGATCAGCGCAATCAGGCGCGCTTCCACCTCCAGCAGCGCGAAGGGCTTGGTCAGGTAGTCGTCCGCGCCATGCGAGAACCCGGCCAGCTTGTCTTCCAGGCTGTCGCGCGCCGTCAGCATCAGCACCGGCACGTCCGCGCGCATGTCGTTGCGCAGCGTGTGCAGCACCGCGTTGCCGTCCATGCCCGGCAGGCCGATGTCCAGGATCAGGGCATCGAAGCGCTGTTCCTTCAGCCGCTGCAGCGCGGCCGGACCCGAGTAGGCGGCATCGGGCAGGAAGCCTCGGGCCTCCAGGAAGGTGTACAGATTGCCGGAGATGACGGGATCATCCTCGACGATCAGCACCCGGTAGTTCGCGCCCGCTGCGGGACTGGTTGTCATGATTGGGGTTCCTGTCGTGCGCGGCGCCTCAGGCCCGCAGCACCTTGCCCGGATTCATCAGCCCTTGCGGGTCCAGCGCTCGCTTTATTCTGCGCATCAGATCCAGTTCGACCGCGCTCTTGTAACGCGGCAGCTCGTCGAGCTTGAGCTGGCCCACGCCATGTTCCGCGCTGATCGAACCATGGTGCGCGTGCACGCTGTCGTGGACCACGCCGTAGATATCGCCTTGCAGCGCCAGCAGTTCGGCCTCGGTCTGCCCCGGCGCATGGGCCACGTTGTAATGCAGGTTGCCGTCGCCCAGGTGGCCGAAGATCACGTGGCGCACGCCGGGAAAGCGCGCCTGCAGCAAGGCGTTGGTCTTGTGCACGAAACCGGCGATGGCGGAAATCGGAATCGACACGTCATGCTTGACCGATTTGCCCAACTCCGCCTCCGCCAGCGGAATGCTCTCACGCAGATGCCACAGCGCCTTGCTTTGCGCCACGTTCGCGGCAATGGCGGCATCGTTCACCAGGCCGCTTTCGATGGCCTCACCCAACACGGTTTCGAATCGTTCGCGCGCGTGCGCCTCGCTTTCGCTGTCGGACAGTTCCAGCAGGGCGAACCACGGCGATGCGGCGGAATCTCCCTCGAAAGGCAGGCGCTGCTGCGGGAACAGGCGCACAACGGCCTGCAGGCAGGCGCCGCTCATCAGTTCGAAGCCGGTCAGCGCCGCGCCAAAGCCCGCTCTCGCGCGCGACAGCAGCTCGACGGCCTGGTCGATGCCGTCCAGCGTCAGCAGCGCCGTGCACGAGGCCACCGGCCTCGGAAACAGTTTCAGCGTCGCGGCGGTGATGATGCCCAGCGTGCCTTCGCTGCCGATGTACAGGTCGCGCAGGTCGTAACCGGTGTTGTCCTTGCGCAGGCCGCGCAGGCCGTTCCAGATCTCGCCTTCGGCGGTCACGACCTCCAGGCCCAGCGTCAGGTCGCGCGTGTTGCCGTAGCGCAGCACCTGCGTGCCGCCGGCATTGGTGGCTAGGTTACCGCCTATGGTGCAGCTGCCTTCGGCGGCCAGGCTCAGCGGAAACAGCCTGCCGGCGGCTGCCGCGGCCTCCTGCACCGCTTGCAGCACGCAGCCGGCCTCCACGGTGATCGTGTCGTTGTCGGTATCCAGCGCGCGCACCGCGGTCAGCCGGGTGGTGGACAGGATCACGGCGCTGCCCGACGGGTCGGGCGTGGCCCCGCCGCACAGGCCGGTATTGCCGCCCTGCGGCACCACCGGCACGCCGTGCCCGGCGCACAGCCTCACGGCCGCCGCCACTTCCGCAGTCGAGCCGGGACGGATCACCGCCAGCGCCGCCCCTCGATAGCGGCGGCGCCAATCCAGCACGTAGGTGTCGGCATCCGTGCCCGTCAGCACGTGGGAAGCGCCCAGAAGGGACTGTAGATCGCTCAGCAAGGTCATAGCGCGGCACAAGTAGCGCCTGGGCGCGCCCAGGCTAGGGATGTGCGGTCTATTGTAGGGGTTGAAACGCCCCTGGTCGCGGCGCGGCGGGCTTGCGCAGCCCGCCGGCAAAGCGGTTCAGCCCACCGCCTGGTCGAGCCGCGTGCCCGTCAGGCCCGAACAATAGGCTCGCGAGGCAATGCGGTTCATGAGGAAGGCGCGGTCGACGCCCGCGGGTCCGGGCATTTCCGACAGGGCGCGATAGGCACGCCGCAGAACCTCGCCCCGGGTCGCGCCGCACACCAGCAACCGCGTGCATGGCAGGCGGCGGTCCACGCAGCCGTCGATGCGCACTTCCAGCGCATGGGCGGCGACGGGCTCGCAGTCATGCACGGCCGCGCCCGAATGGGCCTGCGCCTGGGCGTCGATCACGCGGAACACGCCGCTGCGGTCGTCCAGCGCGAAAGCAACGGTGCCCATGCCCTGCCAGCCGCGATCCCGCGCCACGTCGGCGGCGACGGTGCGCAGCGCGCTTTCCACGGAGACCGGCAGATGCGGCGCCGGGGATTCGGCGATCAGGACGCGGGCATCGCGCCATACGCAGCGCTCCCAGGCCCGGCCCGTGGCCAGGCCGCCCGCTTCGGAAACGAACACGTGGATGTCGAGCCGGCGCTCACGGCCTGCGGCCGGTCCGGCGTGATCCGTGGGCGGACCCCGCCGGTTTGAGGCGCCCCTGGATGACATGACAGTAGAAACTTTGGCGCCCATGGCCCCTCCCGGTCTTTCTGCTTGCATAGCAAGCGTATCACCTTCGGACGACGAGCAAGTTTTATGCCATGCGCCGCCCCCTGGGCAAGCCCCCGGCGGAAGGCGGCGCGACGCACCGGAACAAGGCGCCAGCGCCCGCGCGCGCACCAGATCGGGGCGGATCGCCTGCCCCGGTGCAAAGACGGAAAAAGCCCTACGCCGTCTGTCGGATGAAGGGGGAGCGCCAATGGGGGATAATTCCGGTTTAACCCCAGCCAGGCGCGTTTTGATACGCGGGTTTACCAGAATCCGCGCCAAGACCCGAGCTGCAACCCAACATCCAAGGAACCGCCGTGGGCGACAACACGCAATTCCCGGGCTCGGTCTTCAAGGCCTATGACATCCGCGGCACCGTGCCCGACCTGATCGACGCGCGCTTCGCCCGCGCCCTGGGCGTGGCGCTGGCTGCCCGCGCGCGCGAACACGGCGTACAGACCCTGGTCGTCGGCCGCGACGGCCGCCTGAGCAGCGAAATGCTGTCCGTGGCGCTGCAGGAAGGCATGTTGGAAGGCGGCGTCGACACCCTGGACATCGGCATGGTGCCCACGCCCCTGGTCTATTTCGCCGCCAACGTCATGCAGACGGGCTCTGGCGTCGCCATCACCGGCAGCCACAACCCGCCCAAGTACAACGGCTTCAAGATGATGATGGGCGGCCGCGCGCTCTACGGCGAGGACGTGCAGGCGCTGGCCGCCAGCATGAACGGCCCCGCCAGCGCCCCGGCGGCGCGGCCCGGCGCGCGCCGCCAGCTGGATCTGGTGGCCGCCTATATCGCGCGCGTGGCATCGGGCGTCAAGCTGGCCCGGCCCATGAAGATCGCCATCGATTGCGGCAACGGCGTGGCCGGCGCAGTCGCCCCGGCGCTGTTCCGCGCCCTGGGCTGCGAAGTCACCGAACTGTTCTGCGAAGTCGACGGCACCTTCCCCAACCATCACCCCGACCCCGCCGAACCCAAGAACCTGCAGGACCTGATCAAGTGCGTGGCCGAGACCGACTGCGAACTGGGCCTGGCCTTCGACGGCGACGGCGATCGCCTGGGCGTGGTGACGAAATCGGGCCAGATCGTCTGGCCGGACCGCCAACTGGTGCTGTTCGCCCGCGACGTGCTGGACCGCAACCCGGGCGCCACCATCATCTATGACGTGAAGTGCAGCCGCCACGTCGGCCTGTCGGTCGAAGCCGCCGGCGGCGTGCCGCTGATGTGGAAGACCGGCCATTCGCTGGTGAAGGCCAAGCTGGCCGAAACCGGCGCGCCGCTGGCCGGCGAGATGAGCGGCCATATCTTCTTCAAGGAACGCTGGTACGGCTTCGACGATGGACTCTACACGGGCGCCCGCTTGCTGGAGATCGTGTCGCGCGACGCCGACCCCTGCGCGGTGCTGGAAGCCCTGCCGCAAGACGTTTCCACCCCCGAACTGAAGCTGGAAATGGAAGAAGGCCAGCCCTTCACCCTGGTCCAGGCCCTGCAAGACCAGGGGCAGTTCCCCGGCGCGGACCGCGTGATCACGATCGATGGCGTGCGCGCGGAATACCCTGACGGCTTCGGCCTGGCCCGCCCCTCGAACACCACTCCCGTCGTCGTGCTGCGCTTCGAGGCGCAGACGCCGGCGGCGCTGCAACGCATACAAGCCGACTTCCGTCGCGAGCTGAGCAAGCTCGCGCCGCAAGCCGATCTGCCTTTCTAGTTTTGCCTATGTCCTTATCGAACAGCCCTGCCTGGCAACAGTTCATCGCAGCCACGCGCGCCGCTCCGCGGCGCGGCGAGCAATTGCGCGTCCTCAATGCTCCCGGGCTGCGCCTGGACCTGAGCGCGCAGGCCTATTCGCCGGACCTGCAAAAAGCCGAGGCCGCGCTGCTCGAACAGCAGGGCTTCGATGCTGCCCGGGCTTGCCTGTTCGATGGCGGCAACGCCAACTGGACCGAGCAGCGCGCCGCCTGGCATACGGCCCTGCGCGCCCCCCAACCACCCGCCCGGGTAGCCCAGTCCGTGCTCGCCGAACGCGAACGCATGCGCGAATTCGTGCGCCAGGCCGACGCGGCCGGACGCTATGGCAGCGTGTTGCACCTGGGCATAGGCGGCAGCGACTGGGGCCCGCGGCTGGTGACGCGCGCCCTGCGCCACGGCGGCGCGCGGCGCGAAGTGCGTTTCGCGTCCAACGTGGATTCGCATTCGGTTGCTGACGCGATGAGCCGGCTGGATCCGCACGACACCCTGGTCATCGTCGCCTCCAAGTCGTTCACCACGACCGAGCCGCTGGCCAATGCCGAGGTCGCCATGAACTGGCTGCGCGATGCCGGCGTGGCCGATCCGATCAAGCAGGTCGTGGCGGTCACCGCCAACGTCGAGGCGGCCCTGAATCTGGGCATCCTGCCCGACCACATCTTCCAGATCTGGGACTGGGTGGGCGGACGCTATTCGCTCTGGTCCGCGATCAGCCTGCCGGTCGCGCTGGCGCTGGGCACCGACGCGTTCGACCAGTTGCTGGCGGGCGCCGCCGCCATGGACGAGCATTTCCGCACCGCCCCGATCGAGGAAAACGCGCCCGTCCAGCTAGCGCTGGCCGGCGTCGTGAACCGCAGCGTGCTGGGCTACGACTCCCTGGTGATCGCGCCCTATGATTCGCGGCTCTATCACATCGTGCCTTGGGCCCAGCAGCTGGAAATGGAATCGCTGGGCAAGGTCGCGACCGCCGACGGCAGCCCGGCCGGCGTGCCCACCGGCCCGGCCGTCTGGGGCATGTCGGGCACCGACTGCCAGCACACCTTCTTCCAGTGGCTGCACCAGGACACCCGGGGCGCTCCCGTCGATTTCATCCTCTGCGAAAAACCCGATCACGCCTACGCGCGGCATCACGAGCTGCTGATCGCCAACTGCCTGGCGCAGCGTTCCGCGCTGCTGCGCGGCAAGTCCTTCGAGGAAGCGCTGGCCGAGACCTCCGCCATCGAAAGCGATCCAGACCGCGCGCGGCTGTTGGCGCGGCACCGCGTCCACCCCGGCGGCCGGCCGTCCTCGCTCATCGTGCTGCCGCACCTGGAAGCCTACACCCTGGGCGCGCTGCTGGCGCTGTACGAGCACAAGGTGTTCACCCAGGGCGTGGTGTGGGGTATCAACCCCTTTGACCAATGGGGCGTGGAATTCGGCAAGGCGCTGGCCAAGGGCATCATGCACGAGCTGAATTCGCAGCAGGCCAGCCGGCAGGACCCCTCTACCCGCTACTGGATCGACGCGATCACGCGCCGTCCTTGAGGTCTGGCCGGCGCCCGTCCGGCGCCGGCACGTCGGTTCAGGCGCCGAGCGCGTCGTAGATTTCCACTTGGATCCGCGCCACGCGCTCGATGTTGAACTCGCGCTCAGCCAACACCCTGCCCGCGGCGCCCATGGACTGCCGCAAGGCCGGATCCTCGGCCAGACGGGCGATGGCGTCCGCCAGCGCCTGCGCATCGCGCACCGGCACCAGCAACCCGGTCTCGCCGGGTTCGATCGCATCGCGGCAACCAGGCACATCGGTGGTCACGACCGCGCGCGCGCACGCCGCGGCCTCGATCAGCGACTTGGGCAGGCCTTCGCGGTAGGAAGGCAGCACCGCGATATGCGACGCCGCATATAGCGCGGCCACGTCGCCGCGTTCGCCCAGCGCGCGCACGCATCCTTCCCGCTGCCAGGCATCCACGTCGTCCTGCGTCGCCGATGCGGGATTGCCATCGTCCACGCCCCCGACCAGCTGCATCGTGATGGGCAGGCCGCGCTCGCGCAGCAGCCTTGCCGCCTGCACGAATTCCTGCACGCCCTTGTCTCGCAATAGCCGCGCCACCATGGTCGCCACGACTGGCGGCGCCGGCGGTTCGGGCTCGGCCCGATACTCGTTCAGGTCCACGCCCGCGCCTCGGATCATGACGACCTGGGCGTCGCGCACCGCGCCCAGCGACTTGAGCAGATCGCGGTCGCTGGCGTTCTGGAAGATCACGCGGCTGTTGGGATGGCCCAGCGCCAGCCGGTATAGCCGCGCCACCACGGCGCGCACCAGTTTCATCTTCAACGAATTGGACAGGAACACGAAGCCCAGTCCGGAAATCGCCGCGACCATCCCGGGCACGCGCGTCAGGCGCGCCGCGATGCCGCCGTATAGCACGGGCTTGATCGTGACCAGATGCACGACTTGCGGACGCAGCCGGCGGAACAGCCGTATCAGGGCCAGCAGCGTGCCCAACTCCTGCAAGGGATGCTTGCCGCTGCGCGTCATGGGTATGGCGTGATGCGTCATGCCCAGCGCCTCGATGTCGGCCACGGCCGGACCGTCCATCGTCGCCACATGCACCTCGTAGCCTGCCCGTTGCGCGGCCAGTGCCACGGGCACGCGGTGCGACATGAAGAAGGCCGGATTGTTGACGACAAACAGCAGACGGCGCCCTGCGCTCATGCTTGCACTCCAGAGATGCGGCGCCATACCGCGATGTAACTTTGCACCATGCGCGCAAGGTCGAAATTTTCCAGCACGCGGGCGCGGCCTGCCTCGCCCGCGCGCGCACGGCCGCGCGACGCGACCTCGCGCAAGGCCATCTCAATGCCGCGCGCCAGCGCCTCGGACTGCTCGGGCGGCACCACCACGCCGGCATTGCCGACGATATAGGCGGCGTCGCCCACATCCGTCACGACGCAATAGACGCCGCAGGCCATGGCCTCGGCCACCACATTGGGGAAGCCCTCCGCGCAGCTGGACAGGACGTGCAGGTCCAGTCCGTTCATCGCGGCGGGCACATCGTCGCTGGGACCCGCCAGCACCAGCCGGTCACGCAGGCCCAGCCGGTCGATCAGCGCTGCCAGCTCCGCATTTGCCGTATCCATGCCGCGGCCTATCAGCACGCAACGCAGTCCAGCGTCGCGTCCATCGCGCACCAGCGCGGCGACGGCGCGCAACAGGTTGGCATGGTCCTTCAGCGGATCCCAGCGGGCCACGCAGCCGATGGCAGGAACATCCTGCGGCAGCCCCCATTGCGCGCGCACGCGCTGCCGGGCCTCGTCGTTCGGCGCAAAACGCGACAGATCATAGCCATTGGCGATCACCACCATGCGTTCGCGGTCATAGCCTTTGTCGGCATGGCGTTCGGCCGACTTCTGGGCGGCGCACACGATGGCCTTGGGTACGCGGCCCGACAGCAGCGCGCACGCACGCAACACCAGGCGCGCCGAACGGCTGCTGCGCTCCAGGTGTTCGCCGGAATTGCGGATGCCCCAGGCAATGGAGCGCACGCCCGTCAGGCGCGCCGCCAGGCCGCCGATCAGATCGGCGTGGTACATCCAGGTCTGCACCGCGTCGGGACGCGCCGCGGCGATCAGCGAGCGCAACGCCATGAAGCCTCCCAGGCTGACGCGTCCGCGCTTCATGCCCAGCGCATGCACGGCGACGCCGGTCGCGCGCAGGCGCTCGCCATAAATGCCCTCGTCGGTCAGCGACACGACGACATGCTCGACATCCGCCCCCGGGTAGGTGGCCAGGCGGAACAGCACGGACTCCGCGCCCCCCTGCCCCAGGCCGGTGATGACGTGCAGGACACGCAGCCGCCGGGCGTTCATCGTCCCTCCCGCACGGCATCGAACAATTCATCCCATTCCGCCAGCACGCTGTCCAGCGCGTAGCGCTGCCGCACCGCGGCCGCGCCCCGCAAGCCCAACTGCCGGCGCAGGGAGGCATCTCCCAGCAGGCGGCGCAAGGCCTCGCGCAAGGCATCGCGATCGCCCGCAGGCACCAGCAGGGCGTCCTCGCCGTTGCGCGTCATCTCGCGCGGCCCGCTCGGGCAATCGAACGCCACGCAGGGCAGGCCCAGCGACATGGCTTCCAGCAACACATTGGGAAAACCTTCCACCAACGAACTCAGCACGAAAGCCTGGCCGCGTGCGAGCTCATCCCAGGGCGCCTCGGTACGGCCGGGCAGGCTGATGCGCGACTGCAGACCCAGGCGCGCGACCTGCTGCTCCAGCGCGCCGCGCTCGGGGCCTTCGCCCCAGATGCGCAGGTTCCAGTCCGGAAAATCGGGCGCCAATTGCGCGAATACGTCGATCAGCAGGTCGAACTGCTTGTCGGTGACCAGGCGTCCCATCGCCAGCAGCTCGCGGGAGCCGCCATCTTCGCGCAGCGGCACCAGCGGCGCATCCAGCAAGGGCGCGGGCAGAGGATTGGGAATCACGGCCAGACGCTTGATGCCAGGCACCTGCCGCGCGAACGGGCCGGCGGTGTCCTCCGCCTGCACCGTCACCATGTCGGCGCGGGGATACAGAATACGGCGCAGCTTGCGCCATACCGTTCCGGTCGTGGTTTCCGCCACCGGATTGGTGCGCTCGCAGACGATGAGCGGCACGCCCAGTCCCAGGGAAGCCAGGATGGCGGCCACGTTGACGTTGGTCAGGAAAGACACCACCACGTCCGGCTTCGAATCGCGGATGTGCCTGCGCAACGCGAGCAGACGCTTGAATGCGGCCATGCCACCCGACGCGCGCGTGCCCGCCAGATCCGCCAGCCATGCCAGTTCGACCTTGTCCGACAGCGGATAGAAGCAGCTGCCCTTGGACGAGTAGGTGGGCGTCAGGATGACGGAATCCCCGCGTTCGGCCCACGCGTTGACCAGCGTGGCGGCGACCCGTTCGGCGCCGCCTGCATGCATGGAACTGACCAGCATCAAGATTTTCATGCGTCAAAGACTCCCAACCGATCCTCCCTGCTCCTTGCCGCCGCGATAGCGGTCAAGCCAGGCCTGCATCATCAACACGCCCCACAGATGGCTGTCCCAATTGCGATGGCCCGACGTGTGCTCGCGCCATTTGCGCAAAATGGGCTCGGGTTCGAACCAGCCCTCCTGGCGCAGGCGCGCCGGGTCCAGCAGCGCATCGGCCCATTCGCGCAGCGGGCCGCGCAGCCATGCGGCCAGCGGCACGGCGAAACCGCGCTTGGGACGGTCCACCAACGCCTGCGGCACATGGCGGTGCAGCACCTGGCGCAGCAGCCACTTGCCGGTATTGCCACGCACCTTGTATTGATGCGGCAGGCTCCACGCGAACTCATACACGCGGTGGTCGATCAGCGGCACGCGCGTTTCCAGGCTGACCGCCATGGCGGCGCGGTCCACCTTGACCAGGATGTCGTCCGGCAGGTAGGTCACCGTATCCAGCTTCATCATGGCTTCGAAAGTAGAGCCCTGCATCGCCCGGGCGAATTCAGACACAGGCTCCACGCCGCCCTTCACCACGCGCGAAGGGTCGGCCCAGTACGAAACGAAATGGCGGTAGAACTCTCCGCTCGTGTCGGTGCGCAGCAGTTCGCCCAGCTTGCCGACCTTGCCGCGCCAGGCGCCGCGTCCGGGCAGATGGGTGGACGCGCTCAACAGCGCTCCGGCGGGCTTGCGCAGCAACGCGGGGACGCGCTCACATTGCTGCCACCAGTTGTTCACACGGAAATAGCGCGAATAGCCGCCGAAAAGCTCGTCGCCGCCGTCGCCGGACAGCGCCACGGTAACGTGCTGGCGCGCCATGCGCGTGACCAGCGAGGTCGGAATCTGCGACGAATCCGCGAACGGTTCGTCGTACATGTCGGCCAGCGTGGGCACCACGGCCAGCGCGTCCTCCGCTGTCACGTACAGTTCGGTATGGTCGGTGCCGAGGTGCGTGGCCACGGCCTTGGCGTGCTGCGCCTCGTCGTAGCCCTTCTCGTGAAAACCGATGGCGAAAGTGCGCACGGGCTGCGAACTCTGCGCCTGCATCAGGGCCACGATGGTGGACGAATCGATGCCGCCGGACAGGAAGGCGCCCAGGCTCACGTCGGACAGCATCTGGCCGCCCACCGCCTTGGACAGCACGCCCTCCAACGCGTCGGCGGCCTGCGCGTCGGACTCGAACGACAACAGCGATTGCGCCGAATTGTCCGCGGCTTCGCGGGCCGACCAGTACACGCGCGGCTCGGGCATGCGGCGGCTGCGGGTGTCGTCGGCCGTGAATTCGACCCAGGTACCCGGGGGCAGCTTGGCGATGCCCTGGTAAATGGACTGCGGCGCCGGAATGTAGTTGTGCCGCATGAACGACGCCAGCGCGTTGCGGTTGAGCTCGCGGCCGAAGCCCGGAATCGGCATCAGGCCCTTGAGTTCGGAGGCGAACACCAGCTCGGCCCCCGAGTAGCCGTAGTACAGCGGCTTTTCGCCCATGCGGTCGCGCGCGAGCACAAGCTTGCGCGAGGCGCGGTCCCACAGCGCGATGGCGAACATGCCCACCGCGGCCTGCAGGGTGGCCTCGATGCCCAGGGCGGTAAAGCCCGCCAACAGCGTTTCCGTATCGGAATGGCCGCGCCAGGACGGCGCCAGCGCCGATTGCTCGAGCTGCTTGCGGATGTCCAGATGGTTGTAGATTTCGCCGTTGAACACCATGACATAGCGGCCGCAAGCCGACGTCATGGGCTGATGGCCCGCCTCGGTCAGGTCGAGGATCGCCAGGCGCACGTGCGCCAGCGCCAGTTCGGCCTCGGGATCTTCCCAGAAACCGTTGCTGTCCGGCCCACGATGGCGGATGCGGCGGCAGCTTTCCGCCAACACCTGCGCCTTGTTCCCGACAGGGCCCCAAATCCCGACTATTCCGCACATGATGAAGTTCTCGTTGTCACTGTAGCAACAGCGCGACGCGCGGCCTCAACGGCCCGTAACGCGCACGCCGTCAAAAAGTTCTTGCCATTTCTGCAGCACGCGCGCGGCCGAGAAACGGTCGCGCACGTCGGTCGCCGCCTGCGCCATGCGCTGGCGATACGCGTCATTGCTCATGACGGCGTCCAGCGCCTTGCTCAGCGCGGGCACGTCGCCGTTGGGGCGCACCAGCACTCCGTCCACGCCTTCGCGCACAATCTCGCGCGGTCCCGTGTCGCAATCGAACGATACGGCGGCAAGCCCG
This sequence comes from Achromobacter xylosoxidans, assembly GCF_002192695.1. Lineage (GTDB taxonomy): Bacteria > Pseudomonadota > Gammaproteobacteria > Burkholderiales > Burkholderiaceae_B > Achromobacter > Achromobacter xylosoxidans_C. The sequence goes on along the minus strand of NZ_MTLG01000110.1, from coordinate 89,819 downwards.
CTTGCCATGGATTCCTGCAAGGTGTTGGACAGCCCTTCGAAGCGCGAAGTCAGCACGTACAGATCGGCGTTTTCGTACCAGTCGCCGACGTTGCCCGCGCGCCCGGGCATGGAAATGCGCGACTCCAGACCGGCCTCGCGCACTTGCGCCTCCAGGGAGCGCCTCTCGTCGCCCTCGCCCAGGATAACCAGATCCCAGTCGGGATGCGAAGCCGCCAAGGGCGCGTAGGCCTGGATCAGCAGGTCGAAACCCTTGTCGGCATGCAACCGGCCCACTGCCAGCAGACGCTTGCGGTCATCGCCCGCCATGGGGGTCAAGACAGGTTCGGTGCGCGGCAGGGGGAAGCGGACCGCATTGGGGATGACGGCCAGCCGGCAACCCGGGACATGCTGCGCCAGCCAGTCTGCGGTGCCGCGAGTCAGCGCGACCACGCTTGCCGCGCGCGGATACGTCACGCGCCGCAGGCGTTGCCAGAAGCCCGATAAGGTCTGCGACGGCGGATGCGCATGTTCGGTCGCAATCACCTTGCAGGACAGGCCCGCGCAGGCCAGGACCGACAGTACCGAGGCCGTCGTCATCATGCCGAGCACAATGTCGGGACGAAACGATTTGACCACCCGGCGCAGCGCGCGCACGCGCTGCACGTTGCTCCAGATGCCGCGCAGCCCCCCGCCCTCGCCCGCTGTGCCCAGCACCTCGCGGCGCACCCTGGGATGCAGCGCGTAGACGTCGCCTTCGGCGCCCGCCTGCGTCACCACCATGACCTCGCGGCCCATGTCGGCCCAATGCGCGCTCAGGTCGGCGGCCACGCGCTCCGCGCCGCCGCCATGCAGCGAATGGATGAACAGCAATATGCGCGGCGCCGGGCCGGTATCGGTCACGGGCATTCAATTGGCCTCTTTGGGTTCGACCTTACGCAGCGCCACCACCAGGTAGCAAGCATAGGACAGCAGATACATGAGGCTGGTGGCCAGCATGATGCCGGCCGCGCCCATCCTGGGCGCCAGCGCGGTATTCAGCACCGCCTTCAGCGCGAAATTGGCGACGGCGATGGCGGCCATCACGCGGTAGCGGTTCTGGCTGGCCAGCAATTGCACCAAAATCAGCACGCCGAAGTAGAACGGCAATTGCAGCAGCCCCCAGCGAAACACGTGCGCCACGGCCTGGGTATTCTCGGCGGTGAAGGCGCCGCGCTGAAAAAGCACCGACACGCCCCACGGCGCCAGCATCCAACCGATGGCGACGGCGACAGCGCCCGCGGCCACCATCAGCACCGACCATTTAAGGGCCATGGCGCGTGCGCGCGCGGTATCGCCGCGCGCTTGCACATCGGCCAGCACCGGCAAGGCCGCGCGCCCCACCGACACGGCGCCTATCCCCAGCACCAGCGACAGCAGCCGGCTGGCGTAGCCCAGCGTGGCGTTGGCATTCGCGCCGAGGTTGGCGGCGGCGTACTGGTCCAGCGGGCCGACGAAGCTCATGGCGACCTGGCCGATCAGCATGACCCCCGCCGCGCTCAGCAGCTCGGGCCAATGCGGCGATTGCAAGGTCAACCGTGGCGCGCCCCAGAAGCCGCCATCGGCGCGCGCTGCCAACCAGGCAAGCCAGACGGTCTGGATCGCGTAGCCCACCAGCGTGCCCCACAGCAGCGGTCCCACGCCGTCGGCGCTGGCCGCCAGCATCACCCAGGCCAGCGTCGCCACGGCGGGCACGCTGTCCAGCAAGGTATTGACGTGCCGTTCCTGCGCCCGCAGCCGCGCGGCGCTGATGCCGGCGATGAGCAGCAGCGTCGACACCGGCGCAAAAGCGATAAGCAGTTGGCCGGTCATGTCGCCCACGCGGGCCGACAAGCCCTGCCCCAGCAGGCCCAGCACATGCGGCCAGGCGAACCAGGTCAGCAGCGCCAGCGCAATGCCCGCCGCGGCCACCCAGCCCTGCAGCTCGCCGATGAACAGATTCCTTTCGGCGGCATCGGCGCGGCGCAGCCGCACCAGCACCGGGATCAGGACCACCGACAGCACGCCCACGATAGTCACCGGCAGCCAGGTGGCCATGGTCATCGTGAACTGGTAGGCGTCCACGGCGTCGCTGACGCCGTAGCGGTACGCCACCGCCATCTCCTTGATGGCGCCGGCGGCCTTGCCCAGCAGCAGGAACACCGCCACCCGGAAGGCGCCCTTGAAGATGCGCTGGTGGTCCGGGTGGATGCTGCCGAGTTTTCTGACGAGTGCTTTCAAATCAACGCAGGAATTGCGTGTACCAAGGCATGGCCACTTCCAGGCCTTGCAGCACGGTGTGCGTCGGCTCGTAGCCCAGCAGCCGGCCAGCCTTGCTGACATCCGCCTGCGAGTGGCGCACGTCGCCCGCGCGGAAATCGGCGTACACCGGCTGCTTGCCATAGTCCACGCCCTGAGTGCCCAGCGTCTTCACCAGGAAACCGAAGAGCTGATTCAGGGTGCTGCGGCCGCTGACTGCAACGTTGTAGACCTGGTTGCGGCCTTCCGGCGCGGCCACGGCCGCGAGGATGTTGGCCTGCACGGCATTTTCCACGAAGCAGAAATCGCGGCTGGTCTCGCCGTCGCCGTTGATGGTGACGTCCTCGTTCTGGATCATCGCGGCCGTCCACTTGGGGATCACGGCCGCGTAAGCGCCATTGGGGTTCTGACGCTTGCCGAATACGTTGAAGTAGCGCAGACCCACCGTTTCGAAGCCATAGCAGCGCGCAAACACGTCGGCATAAAGCTCGTTGACGTACTTGGTGACCGCGTAGGGCGACAGGGGCTTGCCGATGTTCTCCTCGACCTTGGGCAACGCCGGATGGTCGCCGTAGGTCGAACTGGAGGCTGCGTAGACGAAGGATTTGACCTCCGCGTCGCGCGCCGCCACCAGCATATTCAGGAAGCCGCCGATGTTCACCTCGTTGGAGGTGATCGGATCCTTCAGCGAGCGCGGCACGGAGCCCAGCGCGGCCTGGTGCAGCACCAGCTCCACGCCTTGCATCGCGCGGCGGCAGGCTTCCAGGTCGCGGATATCGCCTTCGATGAAGGTGAATCGGGCCCACTGCTCGGGCGTGACGGAATTGCGCACTTCGTCCAGGTTGTGCTGAAAACCCGTCGCGAAGTTGTCCAGGCCGGTCACGGTCTGGCCCAGCTTCAGCAGGGTTTCCAGCAAGTTTGAACCGATGAAGCCGGCGCAGCCGGTCACCAGCCATTTGCGCGGCGCGGCCGACAGTTCCTTCTTGGTGGTCTCAAAGCGTGTGGTCATGGGCAATCCTTACAGTCGCAGGTCGGATTCGGAAGGCGAGAGCACGTACTTCAGGTCGTACAGGATGTGCTGCGGCTTGCCGAGCTTGCGGATGCCTTCCGCGCCCATCGCCTTGAATTGATGGTGCGCCACGCCCAGGATCACGGCGTCGTACTTGCCTTCCTCGGGCTTGGCCACCGGGGTCAGGCCATATTCGTGCATGGCCTCCTCGGGATCGACCCACGGGTCGTACACATCGACGTCGACGTTGTAGTCGCCCAGCTCCTTCACGATGTCCACGATGCGCGTGTTGCGCAGGTCGGGGCAGTTTTCCTTGAACGCCAGGCCCATGACCAGCACGCGGGCGCCCTGCACGTGGATGCGGCGCTTGGTCATGGCCTTGACCAGCTGCGACACCACGTAGCTGCCCATCGAGTCGTTCAGGCGGCGGCCCGCCAGGATGATCTCGGGGTGGTAGCCGATGGATTGCGCCTTGTGGGTCAGGTAGTACGGATCCACGCCGATGCAGTGGCCGCCCACCAGGCCCGGACGGAACGGCAGGAAGTTCCACTTGGTGCCGGCTGCCTGCAACACGGCTTCGGTGTCGATGCCCATCTTGTTGAAGATCAGGGCCAGTTCATTGATCAGCGCGATGTTCACGTCGCGCTGCGTGTTCTCGATCACCTTGGCGGCTTCGGCCACGCGGATGCTGGACGCCTTGTGCGTGCCTGCGGTGATGATCTGCTTGTACAGCTGGTCAACCAGCTCGGCCACTTCAGGCGTGGAGCCGGACGTGACCTTCTTGATCGTGCTGACGCGGTGATCCTTGTCGCCCGGGTTGATGCGCTCGGGGCTGTAGCCGGCGTAGAAGTCCACGTTGAACTTCAGGCCCGACACGCGCTCCAGCACCGGCACGCAGTCTTCTTCCGTGGCGCCAGGATAAACGGTGGATTCGTAGATGACGATGTCGCCACGCTTGAGCACGGCGCCGATGGTTTCGCTGGCCTTGACCAGCGGAGTCAGGTCCGGCTGCTTGTACTCGTCGATGGGGGTCGGCACCGTCACGATGAACACGTTGGCCTGGCCCAGCACGGCGCGATCGGCCGTGTAGCTCAGCTGGGTTGCTTCCTTCAGCTCTTCGTCGCTGACTTCCAGCGTGTGGTCGTGGCCGGCCTTGAGCGCGTCGATGCGGCGCGTATTGATATCAAAGCCGATGACCGAACGCTTCTTGCCGAACTCCACCGCCAGGGGCAGGCCGACATAGCCCAGGCCGACAACAGCGAGTTTCACATCCTGAATTCGCAACATAACTCTCCCTTCACCGTAGAACGATTACGGCATTTCAAAATATGGTCGGGTAATTAAAAGAAGATTACCGAGCCCCCGGCGGCAATCGCCGGGGCGCCCTAAACTAATCGGAAGTCCGCAAAACGGAAGGCAGCAGCAGCCAACCCGGCCGGCGCCAGGACACGAGCCGCGAATACAGCCAGATATAGACGGCGGCGAACACCGCCAGGCTGGCGCACAACGCCCAGGCGTTGTCCCACCAGATAGTGGCGGGCACCAGGCCGATCAGGGCCAGCACCCACATGTAAGGCGAGGCCAGCGCGTTGCACAGCGCCGGCACCGCATGCCGCCGGCCCCGGCTGAACGTAACCCGGACCAAGCGACGGAACACCAGCTGGTGCAAGTGCAGGGCATCCGGCTGATCCACCGGCACGCCGCGCTTGAAGCGCCGGCGCCAGATCGAAAACCCGGTTTCGAAGACGGGGTAGAACAGCACCGCCAGGGCGTAGAACGGCGATACCGACGGATTGCGCACCACCAGCAGCACGGCCAGCTCGGCCAGCATGAAGCCGAGGAAGTACGCGCCGCCATCGCCCAGGAACACGCGCCCGAACGGAAAGTTCCAGACCAGGAAACCCAGCGTGGCCGAGGCCAGGGCTGCCGCCACCAGGAAAATCGGCACGTCGCCCACTTGCAGCGCCACCAGGCTGATCGATACCGCCATCAACGTGGCCACCATGCCGGCCAGGCCGTTCATGCCATCAACGATATTCAGCGCATGCGTACAGCCACCCACCGCGAACATGGTGAACAGCAGCGACACGGGCCAGAAAGACAGCACGTAATCCACAGGCGCCATGCCGACGCGGCTGACGCCGCCCAGCAGCCACCAGGCGATCGCCGCCGACAGAAACGCTGCCAGCAGGCGCTTGCTGGCGCCGATGTCCTTGGTGATGTCTTCGAGCAGGCCGGCCACGAATACGGGCAGCGCCGCGACAAACAGCGCGGGCCACAGCCAGGTCAGCGTCATGTTGCTGGGTCCGAGGACCAAGAGTCCCGCCAGCGTGCCCGCCAGCACGGCCAGCCCGCCGACGCGAGGCGTGGCGCGGGAATGGTTGGCTTGGGGCTTGTTGAGGTCGCTGTCGCCGGTGAAGGCGCCATGCCAACGCTCCGACGCCACGATGAGTCCCCCCACCATGAATGCGACCACGCAAATGTACAGCCAGGTCACCGAGTCACCTCTGGTTGGTCTATCGAGACAGGCCCGCCATTATCGGAGGCAGGTGTAACGCCCATATATGGGAGGGATAAGGAAGTGCAATTCACCGGCACAGAACGTAACGCCTTGCGCGATACCGCCATTCCATGGCTGGGACGGCCATCTGGCGAGGCCGGCACGGCAAAACCGCGCGGGCGCGGAAATAGGGGTTTCATGAAACGATTGTAGAACTTTCCGCCCGTGCGCACGCGAAATATCCAAGGGAAAACGCGAAGAACGCCCTATGGCGCAAGGGCCGCGAAAGGCCGCCGATTGCGCCCCACCGGGCTTAAATGGGGACACATTTAAAATATCGAAAAAAAAGCCCGAGATCGTGAGATCTCGGGCTAAATCCACCAAAGGAGGAGGGTGGAGGAGACAACCGTGGCATGTTGGGAGCTGGCCTTCCGCTCGCTACGCTTTCGGGGTTTTGCACCGCGCCGACTGCGTTTCAACATCCGATGACTGAATAGTACCGAGGTTTTTTGTGCGATGCAAGAATTTTTTTAGCCTGCCGCACAAGAGATTTTTTGCGTTGCGTTTTTGCCGCAAACCGCCGCCTCCCACCCTGGAGACCCGCGTCAATCAACGACTGTTTCAAAAACCGGGTTTTTGCCGAATGGGTAAACCCGACCGGGGCTTACCCTAGCCCTTACCGGGTAATCCCGCTCTGGATTTCGCACCAAAAGGGTGCGCTCAGCACCAATCTGCAGCTATTTTTGCGCATTGCAACATTTCGCTTGCCAGGCGTTTCAGACCCAGTAGGCCGTGCTCGTCATGACCTTGGACATGGCTCGCATCGCCGCTTTCACGGGCGCCGGCAAAGGCACGCCGCCCGCCGCTTCCGCGCTGGCGCGATGCTGCGCCTCGTCCTCTTTCATCTTCTGGACGATCTGGCGCGAGCGCTCGTCCTGCACCGGCAAGGTGCGCAGATGTTCTTCCAGATGCGCTTCGACCTGCTTCTCGGTTTCCGCCATGAAACCCAGGTTGCGCGGCACGCCGGCGTAGCTGGCCAGCACGCCAAGCGCAAACGAGCCCGCATACCAGACCGGATTCAGCAGGCTGGGGCGGCTGCCCAGTTCGGTCAGCCGCTGATTGCACCAGGCCAGGTGATCCACTTCCTCGGAGGCCGCATTCAGCAACAGTGCCCGGGGTGCGGGTTCGCGGCATACCGATGCCTGCCCCCGGTATAGGGCCTGGGCGCAGACCTCGCCCACGTGATTCACGCGCATCAACCCAGCCGCGTGGCGCTTTTCCTGGGCCGAGAGGGCTTGGGGCGCCTCTTCGGCCGTGGCCGGATAGGGGCGGCCGGCCGTGGCGCTGCCGGACAGCACCCGCAGCGCGCGATCGGCCTCGGCCAACAGGGCATCGATGGGGCTGATGCGGCGCAGAAAGGAAACAGGGCTGGGGCGGGACAGAGCGGTGGACATGGGGCAACTCCTCGGGCAAGGCTGGCGCGCACACCCCTGATGCGGGGCGGGGCTCTCATGCCCGGAATTGTACGCAACAGGTATCATCAGCCATTGACAGCGCTCAAGCTCAAGGACACGACAACATGGAATGCACGATCGACTGGGGCGGCCCGAACGGCATGCTCTTTACCGCCAGCACCGGCAGCGGACACGTGGCCGTCATGGACGGCGCCGTGGACGGCGGCGGACACAACCTCGCCCCCCGGCCCATGGAAATGCTGCTGGCCGGCACCGGCGGCTGCACCGCCTACGACGTCGTGCTGATCCTGAAGCGCGGACGCCACGCCGTCAGCGGCTGCAGCGTCAAGCTCCAGGCCGACCGCGCCGATGCCGACCCCAAGGTCTTCACCCGCATCCATTTCGCCTTCACCGTTACCGGCCGCAACCTGCCGCGCGCCGCTGTCGAGCGCGCGGTGCAGTTGTCGCACGAGAAATACTGCTCGGCCTCTGCCATGTTGGAAAAGACCGCGGCACTCACCTTCTCGGTCGAGATCGTCGATACGCAGGAAACGCCCGCGGCCGCCTGAAACGCGCCCGCGTGGTGTAATCCGTCTATCCGTAACTTATAAGAGCCGCCGCGATCCGTTCGCGGCGGCTGTCTGCGTCACCCGCCGGGCGAGCGTGCGCAAGGACCGCCATGAAACAATACCTGGACCTCGTTCAATCCATCCTGGACACCGGCGCGTGGCAGGAAAACCGCACGGGCATACGTACCCTGAGCATGCCGGGCGCATCTTTGCGCTTCGACCTTCAGAAGGGCTTTCCCGCGGTGACCACGAAGAAGCTCGCGTTCAAATCCGCCATCGGCGAAATGGTGGGTTTCCTGCGCGCCTCGCGCAACGCGGCGGAATTCCGCGAGCTTGGCTGCAAGGTCTGGGACCAGAACGCCAACGAGAACAGCCAATGGCTGGCCAACCCGTACCGCGAAGGACCCGATGACCTGGGCCCGGTCTACGGCGTGCAATGGCGCCAGTGGCCGGCCTACAAGATGCTGGACGCCAGCCGCTCGGCGCAGATCGCCGACGCCCTGTCGCGCGGCTACGCCCAGGTGGGCGAGCTTGAGGAAGGCGGCGTGCCGAAGGTGCTGCTCTACAAGGCGGTGGACCAGTTGCGGCAATGCCTGGACACCATCCATGAGCGCCCCGGCGACCGCCGCATCCTGTTCCATGGCTGGAACTGGGCGCAGATCGAGGAAATGGCGCTGCCGCCCTGCCACCTGCTCTATCAATTCCTGCCGAACGCGACGACCCGCGAAATATCGCTCTGCCTGTACATCCGCTCCAACGATGTCGGCCTGGGCACGCCGTTCAACCTCACCGAAGGCGCGGCCCTGCTGCATCTGGTCGGCCGGCTGACCGGCTACACGCCGCGCTGGTTCACGTATTTCATCGGCGACGCGCACATCTACGAAAACCACCTGCCGATGCTGCGCGAGCAGCTCACGCGCGAACCCTACGAGGCGCCCAGGCTGGTGCTGTCGGACCGCATTCCGGATTTCGCCGCCACCGGGCGCTACGAGCCCGAATGGCTGGAAAAGGTGGAGCCGAGCGACTTCTCGCTGTCGGGCTACACCCATCACGCCCCCCTCACCGCCGCCATGGCGGTATAGACCGCCGCGGCCTGGGCTCCCACGGCCGCAGGTGAAGATTGGTGAGCATCTGAAAGCGCGTTTTCGGTATAACCCATCCCTTAGCCATGGACGCGCGTCCAGAAATGCGTGCGCGCCATTGCTTCCAACCGGCACCTGCCGCGCCGTGCCAGCCGCTCGCCGCGAAACCGGGCAATCCGCCCGGCAGCGCCGTCCGCCGGCGTTGCTCAGCCGCCCCCCTTCCCCAAGAGAGAGCACGAGCGTCACCAGCGTCGACCGCGGAATTCTGTCTTGCGACCGACATGCAACCATAGACTACCAATTGATTTGATATGAAGCCCGCGCGGCGGCAGCATGCGCCAAGGACAGGACCCCACAAATGCTCGTCGGAACTTATAACCCTTCGCTCGTCCTCGTATCCCTAGGAGTCGCCATCCTGGCGTCGTACACGGCGTTGGGCATGGCTAACCGCGTCAGGGCCTCGAACGGGTTGCCCAGCGCGCGCTACTGGCTGGCGGGCGGCGCTTTCGCGATGGGCGTGGGCATCTGGTCCATGCATTTCGTCGGCATGCTGGCCTTCAGCCTGCCCATCGCCATGGGCTACGACTTGCCCCTGACCGTCTTGTCGCTGGTCATCGCCATCGGCTGCTCCGCCTTCGCCCTGTGGACCGTAAGCAAGGACGAGCTGCCGCGGCGGCGGCTGTTGATCGGCGCCCTGCTCATGGGCGCCGGCATCGCGGCGATGCACTACCTCGGCATGGCTGCCATGCTCATGGAACCCGGCATCGTCTACGACCCCAAGTGGTTCGCGCTATCCATCGTGATTGCCGTGGCCGCGTCCGGCGCGGCGCTATGGATCACCTACCGCCTGCGCCATGGCGGGCCCCGCGTGGCCTGGTCGCGGCCGCTGGCAGCGGTGATCATGGGCATCGCCATCGTCGGCATGCACTACACCGGCATGGCCGCCGCCGGGTTCCCCGCCGGCAGCATCTGCATGGCGGCCAACAGCGGCATCTCTGCGGGCTGGCTGGCCATCGCCGTCACCGCGGTGACCCTGAGCGTGCTGGCCATCGCCCTGCTGGTCGCGGTGCTGGACAACCGGCTGGAGGCCCGCACCTCGGCGCTGGCATCCTCGCTGGCCGAAGCCAATGAGGAACTGGTGCAGCTGGCGCTGCACGACACCCTGACCAAACTTCCCAACCGCATCCTGCTGGAAGACCGGCTGGAGCAGGCGATCGAAAGCGCCACCCGGCGCAAGGGTTACTTCGCCGTGCTGTTCTTCGATCTGGACGGTTTCAAGGCGGTCAACGACGCCTACGGACACCACACCGGCGACGCCCTGCTGATCGACCTCGCACAGCGCATCCGCCAAACCCTGCGCACCCAGGACACCGTGGCGCGCCTGGGCGGGGACGAGTTCATCGTCTTGAGCGAAGTGGTCGAACCCACCGATGCCGCCAACGTGGCCGACCGCCTGATCGACGCCATCGCCCGACCGGTCACGGTCTACGGGCATGAGGTGATGGTGACCTCCAGCGTGGGCATCGCCATCTACCCCAACGACGGCCAGGACACCCACGCCCTGCTGACCAACGCCGACGCGGCGATGTACCACGCCAAACGCCTGGGCGGCACCGGCTACAGCTTCTTCGAGCCGTCCATGAACGCGGACGCGCACGAACAGATCGAACTGCTGCACGACCTGCGCCTGGCGCAGGAGCGCAACCAGCTCGTCCTGCATTACCAACCCAAGTACGAAGCGCCGGCCGGCCCCATCATTGGCGCCGAGGCCCTGCTGCGCTGGAACCATCCGACGCGCGGCCTGGTCGGGCCGGACCAGTTCATCCCCACGGCGGAAAAGACCGGCCTGATCCTGTCCATCGGCGAATGGGTGATCAACGAGGCCTGCCGCCAGATGCGGGAATGGATCAACGCCGGCCAGGGCCACTGGACTGTTGCGGTCAACATTTCGGCCCTGCAATTCGCCCACGCCAGCCTGGTGGAAACGGTACGCTCGGCCCTCGAACGCCATGGCGTGCCGCCCGCCTGCCTGACCCTGGAAGTGACCGAATCCACCGCCATGCGCGACGCCGAGGCCAGCCTGGCGGTGCTCAAGCGCCTGTCCAGCCTGGGCGTGACGATTTCGATCGACGACTTCGGCACCGGCTATTCCAGCCTGCTTTATCTCAAGCGGCTGCCGGCCACCGAACTGAAGATCGACCGCGGTTTCGTCAATCAGCTGGAAAACGACAACGAGGATGCCGCCATCGTGTCGGCCATCGTCGCGCTGGGCCAGCAGCTCAACCTGCGCATCGTCGCCGAGGGCGTGGAAACGCCTGCGCAGCAGAAGTTCCTGACCGGCCTGGGCTGCGATTCGCTGCAGGGCTTCCTGCTGGGCAAACCCATGCCGGCCACCGAATTCCTGGAACACGCGGTCGACTGAGCGGCCGGCGCGGCGCAGCCCGCCGCGCAAATTTGCTACGCTTGCCGTAGCCAACCGGCCGAACCCCTACCGTCCCGACCCCGCATGCCCGCCAGCCTTACCCTCATCGTCGCCTATTCCACCAATCGCGCCATCGGACGCGACAATGCCCTGCCCTGGAAACTGCCGGGCGATCTGGCGCATTTCAAGCGCAGCACCCTGGGCCACCCCATCATCATGGGCCGCAAGACCTGGGACTCGCTGGGACGGCCGCTGCCCGGCCGCAGCAACATCGTGATCAGCCGCAACCCCGATTTCAGCGCCGAAGGCGCCATCGTGGTGCCGTCGCTTGCAGCGGCAATCCAGGCCTGCGGCGACATCGACGCGGCCTATGTGATCGGCGGCGCGCAAATCTACGCGCAGGCCCTGCCGCTGGCCCGGCGCGTGCTGGCCACCGAAGTCCGCGCCGAGGTCGAAGGCGACGCCTTCTTCCCCCTGCTGCCCGCCTTCCAATGGAAGGAAACGGCGCGCGAAGCGCAGCCGGCCGAAAATGGCTACGAATACGATTTCGTGACCTACGAGCGGCAATGACTCAAGCTGCCGCCCCGGCATTGCGCATGAAGCGCCAGAGGGCGGGCGCCGCCGAATAGGCCACGTTGAAGCGCACCCAGGGCGTATCGGCCTCGTCCGCCTCGAAGTAGGATCCTGGCGCCAGCCAGATGCCATCCTTCAAGGCCAGTTCCGCCAGGCCATTGGCGCCGCGCTCGCGCCACTGGCCGGCCACCTTGGCCCACAGGAACAGGCCGCCTTGCGGCCTTCCATAGATCTCGAAACCATGCTGCGCCATCAGCTCGGCCACGCCGGCATGGGCCTCTGCCAGGCGCTCGCGGGTGCGGGCGATGTGGGCACGGTAGCGGCCTTCGCGGATGACCTGGTGCACGATGCGCTCCATGATCTCCGGCGAGGTCAGGCCCACCGCCATCTTGGTGCGCGCGATGTCGCGCGCCAGATCGCGGTGCGCCACCACATAGCCCACCCGCACCGACGGACTGATGACCTTGGAGTACCCGCCCAGGTAGACCACGCGCCGCGCCCCGTCCAGGGCGGCCAGCATGGGCGTCACGCCGGGCGCAAGTTCGCGCGAGATGTCGTCTTCCACCACCCACAACCCGTGCCGCTCGGCCGCCTGCAGGATGCGGAAGGCGTTGGCCATGCTGATACTGGCGCCCGAGGGATTCTGCAAGGCGGTATTGACGACCAGGGCGCGCGGCCGATGGCGGGCCACCACCGCTTCCAGCGCCTCGCAGTCCAGCCCGTCCGGCGTGCGGGGCACGGGCACCGCGCGCAGGCCTGCCAGGCGCAGCATCTGCAGCAGGTTGGCATAGGCGGGCTGCTCCACCACCACGGTGTCGCCCGGCCGCAGCAAGGTTCGTATCACCATGTCCAGCCCGTGCGTCACGCCCTGGGTCAGCACGACCTGCGAGGCCTCGACCTCCATGCCCTGCGCGCTCAGGCTGGCCGCGATGGTCTCGCGCAGCGGCGCATAGCCGTAGGGATGCCCGTAGTTCGCGATACGCATGGCCGGCACCCGCCCCATGTGGCGCAGGGCCATGTGCAGCCCTTCTTCGTTCAGCCATTCGCCCGGCAACCAGCCGCAACCCGATTTGATGGGGATGGAATGGTCCGCGAAGATATCCGACAGCAGCCAGCCGGCGTTCAGGCGCGGCGGCTCCCAGGACGGCGGCTGGCTTGGGCGCGCGGGAGCGTCCGGCGTCGCGACCCGATAGCCCGCGCCCGGCCGCGCCGCCAGCCAGCCCAGCGATACCAGCCGGCTGTACGCGCTGGCCACCGTGAAGGTGCTGACCTCGTACAGGCGCGCGAACTCGCGCACCGAGGGTAGGGACATACCCGGACGCAGGGTCTGTTCTTCGATGGCGCGCAGGATGGCGGCGACCAGTTGCTCGACCAGGGTCGGCGCCTGTCCGCGGCCGCGGGCGCGGTTGGGCTGAAAATCGATCACGGCATTAGCTGTACAGTTGTGTCGCTGATAACTATACAGTTAGCCGCATTTGCGCGGATCGTATATTTTCATTCCCCTGCGGACGCACCAGAATCATTTCAATCCCGCTGGCTGCACAACCGTCGCCCAAGTCCAGCGCTTGTCCGTCCCCTGGAGCCGCCATGAACGCCCCCGACAAACTGCCCGACCTGTCCCACCTCTGGATGCCCTTCACTGCCAACAAGCAGTTCAAGGCCCATCCGCGCATGCTGGCGACCGCCAAGGGCATGTACTACACCTCGACCGACGGCCGCCAGATCCTGGACGGCACCGCCGGCCTGTGGTGCGTCAACGCCGGCCACGGCCGCGAGGAAATCGTCGCCGCGATCTCCCGCCAGGCGGGCGTGATGGACTACGCGCCGGGCTTCCAGCTGGGCCACCCGCTGGCCTTTGAAGCCGCGACCGCCGTCGCCAGCATGATGCCCCAGGGCCTGGACCGGGTTTTCTTCACGAACTCCGGTTCCGAATCCGTCGACACCTGCCTGAAGATCGCCCTGGCCTATCACCGGGCCCGCGGCGAAGGCCAGCGCACCCGCCTGATCGGCCGCGAGCGCGGCTACCACGGCGTGGGCTTCGGCGGCATCTCGGTCGGCGGCATCTCGACCAACCGCAAGACCTTCTCCGGCGCGCTGCTGCCCGCCGTGGACCATCTGCCGCACACCCACAACATCGAGCAGAACGCCTATTCCAAGGGCCAGCCGGCCTGGGGCGCGCACCTGGCCGACGAACTGGAGCGCATCGTCGCCCTGCACGATCCGTCCACCATCGCCGCGGTCATCGTCGAACCCATGGCGGGCTCGACCGGCGTGCTGATCCCGCCCAAGGGCTATCTGGAAAAGCTGCGCGAAATCACCTCCAAGCACGGCATCCTGCTGATTTTCGACGAAGTCATTACCGCCTACGGCCGCCTGGGCGCCGCCACGGCATCCGAGTTCTTCGGCGTCACGCCGGACATCATCGCCATGGCCAAGGGCGTGAGCAACGCCGCCGTGCCGGCCGGCGCGGTCGCGGTCAAGCGCGAGGTGCATGACGCCATCGTCAACGGCCCCGCCGGCGGCATCGAGTTCTTCCACGGCTACACCTATTCGGCGCACCCGCTGGCGGCCGCCGCCATCCTGGCCACCCTGGACATCTACCGCCGCGAAGACCTGTTCGGCCGCGCCCGCAAGCTGTCCGGCGCCTTCCAGGAAGCCGCCCACGGCCTGAAGGGCGCGCCGCACGTCATCGACGTGCGCAACCTGGGCCTGGTCTGCGGCATCGAGCTGGCGCCACGCGCGGGCGCTCCCGGCGCGCGCGCCGCCGAAGTGTTCCAGAAGTGCTTCGACAGCGGGCTGATGGTGCGCTATACCGGCGACATCATCGCGATCTCGCCCCCGCTCATCATTGAAGAAGCTCAGATCGGCCAGATCTTCGAACAGATCGGCCGCATCCTGAAGGAAGTCGCCTGATCATCGACCGCCCCGCGAGGGGCGGTTTTTCGCCTGGGCGGCCGCTGGCCGCCCTCCGGCATTTTTCAACGCCCCAGATTCGAGCGTTCCCATGAAGAAGATCCCGCATTTCATCAACGGCCAGCACTACGACGGCCGCAGCAACCGCTACGCGGACGGCTTCAACCCCGCCACCGGCGAAATCACCTCCTCCATTCCGCTGGCATCGAATGAAGAAGTGGCGCTGGCCGTGGCCGCCGCCCGCGCTGCCTTTCCGGCCTGGTCCGAAACGCCTGCGCTCAAGCGCGCGCGCATCCTGTTCAACTTCAAGGCGCTGCTGGACAAGCATCAGGACGAACTGGCCGAACTGATCACGCGCGAACACGGCAAGGTCTTCTCCGACGCCAAGGGCGAGGTCACGCGCGGCATCGAAATCGTCGAATTCGCCTGCGGCATTCCGCAGCTGATGAAAGGCCAGTACTCCGACCAGATCGGCGGCGGCATCGACAACTGGAGCATGCGCCAGGCCCTGGGCGTGGTGGCCGGCATCACGCCGTTCAACTTCCCCATGATGGTGCCGTGCTGGATGTTCCCGGTGGCCATCGCCTGCGGCAACACCTTCGTGCTCAAGCCTTCCGAGCGCGACCCTTCGGCCTCGCTGCGCCTGGCCGAACTGCTGGCCGAAGCCGGCCTGCCCGAAGGCGTGTTCAACGTCGTGCACGGCGACAAGCAGGCGGTCGACGCGCTGATCGCGCACCCGGACGTCGAGGCCCTCTCCTTCGTCGGGTCGACGCCGATCGCCGAATACATCTATGCCGAAGGCACCCGCCGCGGCAAGCGCGTGCAGGCGCTGGGTGGCGCCAAGAACCACATGGTGGTCATGCCCGACGCCGACCTGGACCAGGTCACCGACGCGCTGATGGGCGCGGCCTACGGCTCGGCCGGCGAACGCTGCATGGCCATCTCGGTGGCCGTGGCGGTGGGCGACGTCGCCGACCAGGTGGTTGAACGCCTGACGCCACGCGTCAAGGCGCTGGTGGTCAAGGACGGCATGCAGGGCGACGCCGAAATGGGACCGCTCGTCACCTCGCAGCATCGCGGCAAGGTCGTGGGCTACATCGAGGACGGCATCGCCGCGGGCGCCACGCTGGTGGTCGACGGCCGCGGCCTGAAAGTGCCCGGCAACGAAAAAGGCTTCTTCCTGGGCGGCACGCTGTTCGACAACGTCAAGCCCGCCATGAACATCTACCGCGAGGAAATCTTCGGGCCTGTGCTGTGCGTGGTGCGCGTGCCCGACTTCGCCTCGGCGGTGGAACTGATCAACGCCCATGAGTTCGGCAACGGCGTGGCCTGCTTCACGTCCGACGGCGGCGTGGCGCGCGCCTTCGCGCGCCAGATCAAGGTCGGCATGGTCGGCATCAACGTGCCGATCCCGGTGCCCATGGCCTGGCACTCCTTCGGCGGCTGGAAGCGCTCGCTGTTCGGCGACCACCACGCCTACGGCGAAGAAGGCATCCGCTTCTATTCGCGCTACAAGAGCGTGATGCAGCGCTGGCCCGACAGCATCGCCAAGGGCGCGGAATTCACGATGCCTGTGGCTAAGTGAGGGTCCCCCCCCGAAGCGCTGCGCGCTTCCCCCCCAGGGGGGCGTCGCTGCGGACCGGCAGAGCCGGATCCGCGCGACCCTGCTTGGGGAAGGCCTTGCCTGATTGTGGCGTTGTGCCTGTTTTCGTCGTGCCTGTTTTCGTTGTGTCTGTTTTCGTTGTGCCTGTTTTATGTGTGGCTGGTGGTGCGGACGCGCCACTTTAGAACTGACTCGGGCGCGGCGTAGCCGCGTCTTCCTCATATCAAAACAACAAGGGGAATCCTGATGCGCATCGGGATAGGCGGCTTTCAGCATGAAACCAATACGTTCGCGCCTTCGCGCGCGGCGTGGGAGGATTTTGCCGAGAAGGGCGGCGGCTGGCCCAAGCTGGTCAGCGGGCCCGCGATGTTCCAGGCGGTGGCGGGCGCCAACATACCGGTGGCGGGCTTTATTGAAGCCATGGGAAGACATACCTTGCTGCCCACTACCTGGGCGGCGGCCAGCCCCTCGGGGCCGGTCACCAAGGATGCGTTCGAACGCATCAGCGCAATGATCCTGCAGGGCCTGTCGCTGGCGCTGCCGCTGGACGGCGTCTATCTGGATTTGCATGGCGCCATGGTCACGGAACACCTGGATGACGGCGAAGGCGAACTGCTGCGTCGCGTGCGCGAGCTGGTGGGGCCGGACGTGCCCGTCGTGGCCAGCCTGGACCTGCACGCCAACGTCACCCGCGCCATGGTGCGCCACGCCGACGCGCTGGTCTGCTACCGCACCTATCCCCATATCGACATGGCCGAAACCGGGCAACGCGCAGCCGAACTGCTGGCCGCGCGGCTGGCGGGCGCGCCGCGGCCCTGCGTGGCCCTGCGTGCGCTGCCCTATCTGATTTCGCTGTGCTGGCAATCCACCGATATCGAGCCCTCGCGCAGCCTGTACCAGATGGTGGGCGACATCGAAACGCGCGGCGCGCTCAGCCTGTCGTTCGCCACGGGTTTTCCCGCGGCCGACTTCCCCGAGTGCGCCCCCACGGTGTGGGCCTACGGCGCAACGCAAGCTGAAGCCGACGCCGCCGCCGACGAAATGGCGCGCGCCGTGCTCAACGCGGAACGCGACTTCGGCGGCAGGCTCTACACGCCCGACGAAGCCGTGCAGGAAGCCATGCGCCTGGCGCGCGACGCGCATAAGCCCGTGGTCATCGCCGACGCGCAGGACAACCCCGGCGCGGGCGGCAGCTCGGACACCACCGGCGTCTTGCGCGCCCTGATCCGGCACGATGCGCGCGATACCGCCATCGGCCTGATCGTCGACCCCGCGGCCGCGCTGGCGGCCCATCGCGCGGGCGCCGGAAACAAGGTACGCATTGCATTGGGTGGACACTCGGGTATTCCCGACGATGAACCGCTGGACAGTGAGTTCCTCGTCGAAAAAACGTCGGATGGACGCTTCGATACGCACGGCGCCTTCTATCGCGGCTTCCATATGGACCTGGGCCCCAGCGCCTGTCTGCGCATAGGCGGCGTGCGCATCATCGTCGCGTCGAACAAGGTGCAGATGGCCGACCAGGAGATGTTCCGCTTCGCCGGCGTGGAACCGCAGCGCGCCGCGATCCTGGTGGTCAAGAGCTCCGCCCACTTCCGCGCGGATTTCACCGGCATTGCGCACAAGATCCTGGTGTGCGCGGCCCCGGGCTCCATGCTGATGGATGCGGCAAAACAACCATGGACACGGCTGCGTCCCGGCATCAGAATGGCGCCTTGCGGACCTGTCTTTTCGGGCAGCTCCGCTACCGCCTGAAGCTCGCACGCCGCCACCGCGCGGCGGACCAACGACGCAGCGGCGCAATGGCGCCGCTCACTACGCATCAAGGGGAACATTCATGCTGAAGTACGTCCGAGCGGCCGCGCTGGCCGGCGCCACCATGATGATGGCTCACGGCGCCTACGCCGAGACCGTCATCAAGTCGGTGATGCACTCGCCTCTGCGCCTGACCGACCCGCATGCCACCACCGCGTACATCACGACGTGGCACGGCTACATGATTTACGACACCCTGCTGGCCACCGATGCCGACAACAAGATCCAGCCGCAGATGCTGGAAAAGTGGGAAGTCTCGCCCGACGGCAAGACCTACACCATGACCTTGCGCGACGGCCAGAAGTGGCATGACGGCAAGCCGGTGACGTCGGAGGACTGCGTCGCCTCGATCAAGCGCTGGGCCGCCGGCGACGGCATGGGCCGCACGCTGCTGAAGTTCACCGACAAGATCGAAGTCATCGACGACAAGAACTTCCGCATCGTCATGAAGGAACCCACGGACCTGGCGCTGCGCGCCCTGTCCAAGCCCACCGGCACCGCGCCGTTCATGATGCCCAAGCGCATCGCCGAACAGGCCATCGGCCAGCCCATCACCGACATGACCGGCTCGGGTCCGTTCAAGATCGTCGAATTCAAGCCGGGCGTGAAGACCATCTACGCCAAGAACGCCGACTACGTGCCGCGCAAGGAGCCCGCGAGCGGCCTGGCCGGCGGCAAGGTCGTCAACGTCGACAAGGTCGAGTGGGACGTCATGCCGGATGCGCTGACCACCGCCAACGCGCTGCTGGGCGGCGAGATCGACTTCGTCGAGCAGTTCCCCTATGACCTGCTGCCGATGATCGAAGGCAACAAGGACCTGAAGGAAGAGTCACTCAGCCCGGTCGGCTACTTCACGATGTACCGCTTCAACTTCAAGTACCCGCCCTTCAACAATAAGAAGGTGCGCCAGGCCGCGATGTACGCCATCGGCCAGGAAGACGTGATGAAGGCGCTGGTCGGCAATCCCAAGTACTGGAAGACCTGCGCCTCGCTGTGGGGCTGCGGCACGCCGCTGGAAAGCGACATCGGCAAGGACATGGTGGTGCCGTCCAACATCGAGAAAGCCAAGGCGCTGCTGAAGGAAGCGGGCTACGACAATACGCCCATCCTGGTCATGCACGCGACCGACGTCGGCACCCTGTCGGCCCAGCCGGTGGTGATGGCCCAGGCGCTGCGCAAGGCCGGCTTCAACGTCAACCTGGCCGCGATGGACTGGCAGAGCGTCGCAACGCGCCGCGCCTCGAAGGCTGCGCCCGTGGAAGGCGGCTGGAACATCCACAACACCAACTGGTACGCCACGGACGTGATGGATCCGGTCCGTTCCGCCCCGGCCGCGGCCAACGGCGACAACGCCTGGTTCGGCTGGCCCGACTTCCCGCAGATCGAAGAGTTGCGCACCAAAATGGCGCTGACCTCCGACCCCGCGGAGCAAAAGAAGATCGCCGAGGAAGTGCAGCGCATCGGCATCGATGAAGGCCTGTACGTGCCGCTGGGCCAGATGTCCGTGCCCACCGTCTACTCGACCAAGCTCTCGGGCCTGGTGCACGCGCCGGTGTTCGCGTTCTGGAACGTCAAGAAAGCCCCTTGATGGGCAAGTAGTTCAGGGGGAAATACATGCTGGCATTTGTCTCACGCCGGCTCCTCGCGACCATCCCCGTTCTGGTGATGGTCGCGGTGGTGGTCTTCGCGATATTGCGTTTCAGCCCGGGAGATCCGGCCATCATCATGGCGGGCGATGGCGCCACGCCCGAGCGCATCGTCCAGATACGCCAGACGATGGGCCTGGACCAGCCGGTCATCAAGCAGTTCTTCATCTGGGGCGGCAAGCTCCTGCAAGGCGACCTGGGCACCTCGCTCATGTCGGGCGTGCCGGTCACCAAGCTGATCGGCCAGCGCCTGGAACCGTCGCTCAGCCTGGCGGTGCTGACCCTGGTCTTCACCCTGCTCGTCGCCATTCCGCTGGGCGTGCTGGCCGCATGGCGGCAAGGCAAGCTGCTGGACCGCGCCGTGATGGGCTTCTCGGTGCTGGGGTTCTCGGTGCCGGTCTTCGTCACGGGCTACCTGCTGATCTGGCTCTTCGCCATCAAGCTGGGCTGGTTCAACGTGCAGGGCTACGCGCCGCTGGCCAAAGGCTTCTGGCCTTATCTGCACCGCCTCATCCTGCCGTCGCTGGCCCTGTCCACCGTGTACGTGGCGCTGATTGCGCGCATCACGCGCACCAGCGTCATCGAGGTCATGGGCGAGGACTTCATCCGCACGGCGCGCTCCAAGGGCCTGGGCGAAACCGGCGTGCTGCTGGGCCACGCCCTGCGCAACGCCGCCGTGCCCATCGCCACGGTGGTGGGCCTGGGTATCGCGCTGCTGATCAGCGGCGTGGTCGTGACCGAATCGGTGTTCAACATCCCCGGCCTGGGCCGGCTGGTGGTGGAAGCCGTGCTGGCGCGCGATTATCCCGTGATCCAGGGCCTGACGCTCTTCTTCGCGTTCGTCTACGTGTTCATCAATCTTGTTGTCGATTGCGCCTACACGGTGTTCGACCCTCGGATCAGGTACTAACACCATGCAAACGCCAACCGACGCCGCGCAAGCGGCCGATCTCCCCGGAGGCGGCACGCCCCAGGCCACCGCCTGGCGCCAGATCCGCCAGGGGCTCAAAAGCTGGCCCGTGATGCTGGCGCTGATCGTGCTGGTGGCCGTCGTCGCCATCGCGCTGTTCGCGCCGCTGCTGGGCACGGTCGATCCCACTTCCATCAACCCTGGCGCGCGCCTCAAACCACCCTTCTCCGACTACCTGCTGGGCACCGACGCCTTCGGCCGCGACGTCTGGTCGCGCGTGGCCTATGGCGCCCGCATCTCGCTGATCGCGGGCCTGGGCGCGGCGGTCGTCAGTGTCGCCATCGGGCTGGTCATCGGCGTGATCGCCGGCTGGTTCCGCTCGCTGGACGGGCTGATCATGCGCACCATGGACGCCATCATGGCGATTCCCGGCATCCTGCTGGCGATCGCCCTGGTGTCGGTCACCGGCGCCAGCATCACCACCGTGCTGGTCGCCATCACCATCCCGGAAATCCCGCGCGTGGTACGGCTGGTGCGCGGCCAGATCCTGACCGTGCGCGGCGAACCCTACGTCGAAGCCGCTCTGGCCCTGGGCACGCCGCTGCCGCTGCTGCTGTGGCGTCACATGGTGCCCAGCACCATCGCGCCGCTGACGGTGCAGGGTACGTATGTGTTCGCGTCCGCCATGCTCACCGAAGCCATCCTGAGTTTCCTGGGCGCGGGCATCCCGCCCGAGATCGCCTCCTGGGGCAACATCATGTCCGAAGGGCGCATGTACTTCCGCATGCTGCCCGGCCTGATCCTGTTCCCCGGCCTGTTCCTGTCGCTGACCGTGCTCAGCGTGAACATCCTGGGCGACGCCCTGCGCGACGCGCTGGACCCGAAAATGGTGCGCAGGATCTGATGCCGATGACCTATTCCCCCACTCCCCCCGCGGGCGATACCTCGACCGCGATCCTGGCCATCCGCAACCTCTCGGTGGAAGTTGCCGGCGCGGGCAACCGCGTCGTGCGCAACCTGAGCCTGGACGTGCACGCCGGCGAAACGGTATGCGTGGTCGGCGAGTCCGGCTCGGGCAAGTCCGTCACCTCGCTGGCCGTCATGGGCCTGCTGCCTCCCGGCGTGCTGGGCGTCAGCGCCGGCTCCATCCGCGTGGAAGGCGAAGACGTGGTCAGCGCCACGCAGCGCCGCCTGCGCGAGATGCGCGCCACCCGCATGGCCATGGTGTTCCAGGAGCCCATGACCGCGCTGAACCCCGTGCATACCGTGGGCAAGCAGGTCGACGAAGTGCTGCGCCTGCACCGCAAGCAGATGTCGGCAGCGGAACGCCGCGCCAAGGTGCTGGACATGTTCCAGTCGGTGCACCTGCCCGACGTCGAACGCATCTTCGAGGCCTATCCGCACCAGTTGTCAGGCGGCCAGCGCCAGCGCATCGTCATCGCCATGGCGCTGATCCTGGAGCCCAAGCTGCTGATCGCGGACGAGCCGACCACGGCGCTGGACGTCACCACGCAGAAGCAGATCCTGGCGCTCATCAAGGAACTGCAGGTCAAGCATCAGACCGCGGTGCTGTTCATCACGCACGACTTCGGCGTGGTGGCCGAGATCTCCGACCGCATCGTGGTGATGAACCGCGGCGACCTGATCGAAAGCGGCACGCGCAACGAGATCCTGGCCGAGCCCAAGCAGTCCTATACGCGTCGCCTGGTGTCGTCCGTGCCCAGCCTGGTGCCGTCGCGCCGCGAGGCGCCCTCCGGTATGCCGGTGCTGCACGTCAAGGGCCTGGGCCGCACCTACGGCACCAAGAGCTCGCTGTTCTCGCGCCAGGCGGCGCGCAACGTGATCGCGGCCGCCGACGTCAACCTGACGCTGCGCAAGGGCGAGATCCTGGGCATCGTGGGCGAGTCCGGCTCCGGCAAGTCGACCGTGGCGCGCTGCATCGTGCGCCTGATCGAACCCACCGCGGGCCACATGATGATGGGCGGCGAAGACCTCAGCACCCTGTCCGGCTCGGCGCTGCGCCCGGTGCGCCGCCGCATCCAGATCGTGTTCCAGGATCCGTACCGCTCGCTGAATCCGCGCCGCACCGTCGGCGAATCCATCATCGAGGGCCTCTTGAACTTCGGCGTGGCCCGCGAGCAGGCATTGAAGCGCGCCGGCGAAACGCTGAGCGTCGTGGGCCTGAGCCCGGACGCGATGAACCGCTACCCGCACCAGTTCTCCGGCGGCCAGCGCCAGCGCATCTGCATCGCGCGCGCCCTGGTCATGGACCCCGAGGTCCTGGTGGCCGACGAAGCCGTGTCCGCCCTGGACGTGTCGGTGCAGGCGCAGGTGCTGGAACTGCTGGAGCAGGTGCGCCAGCGCACCGGCGTGGGCGTGCTGTTCATCACCCACGACCTGCGCGTGGCCGCGCAGATCTGCGACACCATCATGGTCATGCAGCGGGGCAAGGTCGTCGAGACCGGCTCCGCCGAAACCGTGCTGACCGAACCGCGCCACGAATACACCCGGGCCCTGATCGACGCCGCCCCCGGACGCGACTGGGACTTCCGCAACTTCCGGCCGGTCGCCGCCGGCCCGGGCCACGCCGCCGCGCCCTGAGACGCGCGCAGCCTGTACACACACTGGAACCGAAATGCCACAACCGCATGAACTGTCCGCCGTGGAGCTGCTCCAGGCCTACCGCGACAAGACGCTCTCGCCCGTCGAGGTCACCCGCTCGGTGCTGGACCATATCGCCCGCTGGGAACCGCAGCTCAAGGCCACCTACGCGCTGGATGCGGACGGCGCGCTGGCGCAGGCCCGCGCCTCCGAGGCCCGCTGGATGAAGGGCGAACCGCTGGCGACCGGCGGGCACACGCTGGACGGCGTACCCGCCACCATCAAGGAAAACATCGCCACGCGCGGCGTGCCGGTGCCGCTGGGCACGGCAGCGACGGAATTGAAGCCTGCCGCCGCCGATGCGCCGCCGGCCGCGCGCATGCGCGAGGCCGGCGCGGTGCTGCTGGGCAAGACCACCATGCCCGACTTCGGCATGCTGTCCTCGGGACTGTCCAGCTTCCATGAGCTGACCCGCAACCCCTGGGACCTGTCCAAGAACCCCGGCGGCTCCAGCGCCGGCGCGGGCGCCGCGGCGGCGGCCGGCTACGGCCCGCTGCACATCGGCACCGACATCGGCGGCTCCGTGCGCCTGCCCGCGGCCTGGTGCGGCATCGCCACGCTCAAGCCCAGCCTGGGCCGCATTCCCATCGATCCGCCGTTCATGGGCCGCTGCGCCGGCCCCATGACGCGCACGGTCGCCGACTCGGCGCTCATGATGGGCGTGCTGTCGCAGCCCGACGCGCGCGACCACATGAGCCTGCCCTACCAGGATTTCGACTGGCTGGACCTGGAACGCGACCTGCGCGGCGTGCGCATCGGCCTGCTGATGGACGCGGGCTGCGGCCTGCCCCTGGATCCCGAAATCCGCGCCGCCATCGAGGCCGCTGCCCGCGCCTTCGAGGCCGCCGGCGCCATCGTGACGCCGATGCAGCCCTGGATGACGCCCGCCATGCTGGAAGGCGTGGACCGCTTCTGGCGCACCCGCTCGGCCATCGACCTGGCGGCCCTGCCGCAAGAGCGTCGCGACAAGATCCTGCCCTTCATCCGCACCTGGGCGGAAAGTGGCGGCGGCCAGTCCGGCGAAGACGTGTTCCGCAGCTACTACGAGACCATGAACGTGCGCGCCAAGACGGTCGCGGCCTGCGCGCCCTACGATTACGTGCTCTCGCCCGTGGCCCCGGTGGTCGCCTACAACGCCGAATGGCCGTCTCCGACCAACGAAGTCGCGACCACCATGCACCACATCGGCTTCACGCTGCCCTACAACATGAGCGAGCAGCCGGCGGCGTCCGTCAATTGCGGCTACACCAAGGCGGGCCTGCCCATCGGCCTGCAGATCGCCGGCGCGCGCTTCGACGACCTGGGCGTGCTGCGCATCGCGCGCGCCTGGGAAACCATGCGGCCCGAGCAACACCCCTGGCCCCAGCCTCCCCGCGCGGCCTGAACGATCCTCAACAGCAAACCCACAGGAATTCCCATGCGTTGGCTTTTGGCAATGATCAAGCACGAGACGAATACGTTTTCACCCGTGCCTACTCCGCTTGAACGCTTCTTCCGCGGCAATCCCGAAGTCCTGGCCGGCGAACGCGCCATCAAGGCCTACGAAAACACCGACAGCGGCCTGGGCGGCTATATCGAAGTGGCGCGCCGCGAAGGCGCCGAAATCGTCGTGCCCGTGGCGGCCGAGTCCTGGCCCAGCGGCCCTGCCAGCGCCGAAACCCACGAACGGCTGTGCAAGCTGGTCCTGGACGAAGTCCAGCGCGGCGGCTACGACGCCATCCTGCTCGACCTGCACGGCGCCATGGTCGCCGAAGGCGTGGAGGATGCCGAGGGCGACCTGCTGCGCCGCCTGCGCGAGATCGATCCGCATACGCCCGTGGCGGTGACGCTGGACATGCATGCCAACGTCTATGACGACATCGTCAAGAACGCCACGGTCATCAGCGGCTTCCATACCTATCCGCACGTGGACATCCGCGCCGCGGGCCTGCGCGCCGCGAACGTGATCGCGCGCACCCTGAAGGGCGAGATCAAGCCCGTCATGTCCTGGGCCAACAAGCCCATGCTGCCCCACATCATGTGCCAGGGCACTCACGCCGCGCCCAACAAGCCGCTGCAGCAACGCTGCAAGGAACTGGAAGCCGCCGGCGTGCTGGCCGCCTCGGTCTTCGTGGGCTTCCCGCACGCCGACATCCGCGAAGCCGGCCTGAGCGCCGTGGTCTGTACCGACGGCAACCTGGCCGAGGCGCAGCGCCACCGCGACGAGCTGCTGGACCAGGCCTGGAACGGCCGCGCCGACTGGGTGTTCCACCCGGAGCCGCTGGCGCCCACCATTGCCCGCGCCAAGACCATCGAACAAGGTCCGGTCGTGCTGCTGGACCACTACGACAATACCGGTTCCGGCGGCACCATGGACACCACCGCCGTGCTGGCCGAGGTGCTGCGCCAGGAACTGGAGAACGTGGTTTTCTACGCCATCTGCGACCCGGAGGCGGCGCAGCAGGCGGCCGCCGCGGGCGTGGGGCAAACCATCACGCTCAAGCTCGGCGGCAAGATGGCCATGCCGGCCATCAAGGAGCCCAGCGAACCGCTGGAAGTCACCGGACGTGTCAAGCTGGTGTTCGACGGCGTCTACCTGAACCGCGGCCCCATGTACCGCGGCGTGCGCAACGACACCGGCCTGACGGTCGTGATCGACACGGGCCGCGTGGAAATCGTGGTGGTGTCCCGCCACCAGGAGCCCTTCGACATCAATTGCCTGCTGTCGGCCGGCATCGATCCGCCGCAAAAGCGGTACGTCGTGCTCAAGAGCCGGGTCCACTGGCGCGCGGGCTTCTCCGACATGGCGACACAGGTCATCGAGTGCACCGGCGTGGGGGTTACCACCTCGGACTATGGCCAGCTTGAGTTCAAGCACGTGCGCCGTCCGATCTATCCCCTGGACCCGATGTAATCTCCGATCACGGTATTTAGTCCTGAAAAGCCGGCGCGAACGCGCCGGCTTTCATTTTGAAATCTTCTGTAACCCTGGGCGTGGTCACATGACCATCGGCCTCGGTATACTCGCCGCGGGCCTTACAAGCCGATGAATACGTGTATTCCGATGGCGGACGCCAACAACAGGGTCCGGCGGCTAGAAGCAGCCGCGTGTCACCGGATATGACTCGATAATCAACGATACAAGCAGAACGATGAAAAAGAGCGTAGCGATCACCCTGGGCGTGGTCATAGTGGGAGCGGGAAGCTGGGTCGGGGCCACGTGGTACACCGGCAAGCGCATCGAGGAAAGCTCGCAGCGCCATCTGGCAGAAGCCAACGAAAAGCTGGCCAAGATCACGCCTCTGTTCGGTCTGCGCATCGATCAGCTGAAGTACGAGCGCGGCCTCTTCTCGACGCAGGCGCGTTACGGCGTGTCGCTGGTCAAGGGCGACAAGGTCGCCGAAGACCTGCCCAAAGGCATGATCGAGTTCGACGCGTCCATCGAACACGGCCCCTTCCCCAAGAGCGCCCTGGCGCGCGGCGCCATCGCGCCCAAGCTGGCATTCACGCACGCCGAGCTCGCCAAGACCGACAACATCAAGGAACTGTTCGAGCTGACCAAGGGCGTGGTGCCCCTGAGCGCGGACACGATGGTCAATTTCGGCGGCTTCGCCACCTCGACGGCCAATATCGCTCCCGTGCAGATCACGCACGAAGGCAACGCCGTCAACTTCAGCGGCATGGCAATCAACGGCACCTTCGACCGCGCGCAGCAAGCCGTCACGGCGCACGCCCTGATGGAAACGCTGTCGGTGGATGGCGAAAAATCGGACGATCCCATCAAGATGCTGGTGTCTGGCCTGACGATGGACGTCAACAGCCGCATGGGCAAGTTCGGCCTGTCCATTGGCGACTCCAGCGTCAAGCTCAAGCGCATCGACGTGACCCGTCCCGGCGACGACGTCAAGGTCTCGCTGGACAACCTGGGCTATGGCGTCAAGCTGGCCGAAGACGACAAGAACGTCAACGTCGAAGCCACCTACCAGACCGGCAACATCACGTTCAACGACGTGGCGCTGGGCAACGGCCAGGCCGTGATCAAGCTCGCCAAGCTGGACGGCGCCGCCATCAAGCAGCTGTCGGACACCTACAACCAGATCGTGCGCCAGTACATGCTGGGCGCCAGCGACGAAGGCCTGAAGGACGAGCAGTTCGACGCCGTCCTGGAAAACGCCGGCAAGCTGCTCAACGGCAACCCCACGTTCAGCATCGACCCGATCAGCTGGAAGACCGACAAGGGCGAAAGCAAGCTGACCTTCGCGCTGGACCTGACCAATCCGCCCAACGTCAAGGACCTGACGCCGCAGGAGATCATGGTCAAGGCCATCAAGCAGATCGATGCGACGCTGGTCATCTCCAAGCCCATGGTGCGCGACCTGATCGTGCAGTACGCCGTCAAGAAGCAAGGCTTGACCGCGGAGAAGGCCGGCGAGGAAGCCGACGACCAGATGCGCTCGATGTCCGGCATGGCTGAAATGCTCAACGTCGGCAAGAACGACGGCGACAACATCATCGGCAAGTTCCACTTCGCCGACGGCATGGGCGACCTGAACGGCCAGAAGATCCCCGCCGACGAACTGTTCGCGGGCCTGCTGGGCGCGACCGGCATGGACGACGACATGGACGGCATGGAAGAGGAAGGCGAACCGGCCGAAGGCACGGAACTTGCCGCGCCCTCCGACACCGCGTCCGCGGCCGGCTACATGCAGGACTTCGATCTGGACACCGTGACGGCCATGCTGGACGACATGTCCTACAGCCCCCGCAAGCAGGACGGCGATGAAGGTCCCGTGCTGACGCTGGACCCGGGCAACACCGGCGCCAGCGAGCTGCGTGTCGACTTCCTGTGCAATGACTTCACCGAGAAGTGCCATGACCTCGTCGTGACCGCGACCTACAGCAGCAAGAAGCCGGTCTCGCTCAAGGCCATCAACGCCTGGAACCAGGAATACCGCTGGACCCGCGCCTACCTGGACGACAAGAACCGGGCCGTGCTGCAGATGGACATGAACTCGGAGGGCGGCATCGGCAAGGAAAACCTGCAGATCATGCTCAACACGTTCTTCAGCATCGCGGAAGACTTCTCGGTGGCCAGCAAGGCCGCGCCGGCGAAGTAAGCGGCGGCTGACGCAGGACAAAAAAATCCCCCATCTTTCGGATGGGGGATTTTTTTTGCCTTGGGACCCGGCTTGCGCCGGGCCTCTTGGCCCGCGCTTAGGCGTAGGCTTCGATCGGCAGGCAGGCGCACACCAGGTTGCGGTCGCCGTAGGCGTTGTCCACACGGGCAACCGGCGGCCAGTACTTGGCTTCGCGCAGCGTAGCCACCGGGTAGGCGGCCTGCTGACGCGGGTAGGCGTGCAGCCATTCCTCGGCCAGCAGCATCTGCGCGGTATGCGGCGCGTTCTTCAGGACGTTGTCCTCGGCATCGCGCTCGCCGCGCTCGACCTGGGCGATTTCCTCGCGGATCGAGATCATCGCGTCGATGAAGCGGTCCAGTTCGGCGACGCCTTCCGATTCGGTCGGCTCGACCATCAGCGTGCCGGCCACCGGGAAGCTCATGGTGGGCGCATGGAAGCCGTAGTCCATCAGGCGCTTGGCGATGTCCTCGGCGCTGATGCCGCTGGTTTCCTTGAGCGGACGCACGTCGAGGATGCACTCGTGCGCCACGCGGCCATTGCGGCCCGCGTACAGGACCGGATAGTGGTCGCGCAGACGGGTGGCGATGTAGTTGGCGTTCAGGATGGCGACTTCGGTGGCGCGGCGCAGGCCGTCGGCGCCCATCAGCGAGATGTACACGAACGGAATCGGCAGGATGCCGGCCGAGCCGAACGGCGCGGCCGACACCGGGCCGACCTTGGCGTCGCCGGGCAGCTTGCCCTGCTCGTTCACCACGCCAGGCAAGTACGGCGCCAGGTGCGCGCGCACCGCCACCGGGCCCACGCCCGGGCCGCCGCCGCCGTGCGGGATGCAGAAGGTCTTGTGCAGGTTCAGGTGGGACACGTCCGAACCGAACTTGCCCGGCTGGGCCACGCCCACCATTGCGTTCATGTTGGCGCCGTCCAGGTAGACCTGGCCGCCGGCCTGATGCACCAGATCGCAGATCTCGGTGACGGCTTCCTCGAACACGCCGTGGGTCGACGGATACGTGATCATCAGGGCAGCCAGCTTGTCGCCGACTTGTTCGATCTTGGCGCGCAGGTCGGCCAGGTCGACGTTGCCGTTGGCGTCCGACGCCACCACCACCACGTCCATGCCGGCCAGTTGCGCCGAGGCCGGGTTGGTGCCGTGCGCCGAAGACGGGATCAGGCAGATGTTGCGCTGATGCTGGCCGTTGGCCTGATGGTAGCCGCGGATGGCCAGCAGGCCCGCGTACTCGCCCTGCGCGCCCGAGTTGGGCTGCAGGCTGATGTTGTCGTAGCCGGTGATCTCGCACAGCGCGGCCGACAGGCGGTCGATCAATTCGTTGTAGCCCTGGCTTTGCGAAGCCGGCGCGAACGGGTGGATCAGCGCGAACTCGGGCCAGGTGATGGGGATCATCTCGGCGGTGGCGTTGAGCTTCATGGTGCACGAGCCCAGCGGAATCATGGTGCGGTCCAGCGCCAGGTCCTTGTCGGCCAGCTTGCGCAGATAGCGCAGCATGTCGGTTTCGGACTGCACGCTGGAGAACACCGGATGCGTCAGGATCGCGCTTTCGCGCGCCACGCCGGCGGGAATGCCGCTGGCGGCGGCCGCGTCCAGGGCGTCGATGTCGAGTTCGACGTCGTCGCGCTCCAGGCCGGCGGCGAAGACGTTGACCAGCGCCTGCAGGTCGGCGACGGTGACGGTCTCGTCCAGCGAAACCGCCAGGCGGGCGCCGTCGACGCGGCGCAGGTTGACTTGCGCGCAATCGGCCGCGGTCAGGATGGCCGGGGTGGCCGCGCCGGTTTCCAGCAGCAGCGTATCGAAGAAGGTGTCGTTGACGACCTTCACGCCCAGCTTCACCAGTTCGGCGCGCAGGATGGCGGTGCTGCGCTGCACGCGCTCGGCGATGCGGCGGATGCCGGCCGGACCGTGCCACACGGCGTACATGCCGGCCATCACGGCCAGCAGCACTTGCGCGGTGCAGATGTTGGAGGTGGCCTTTTCGCGGCGGATGTGCTGTTCGCGCGTCTGCAGCGCCAGGCGCATGGCCGGGTTGCCCTGCGCGTCCTTGGACACGCCGACCAGGCGGCCAGCCATGTTGCGCTTGAAGGCGTCCTTGCAGGCCATGAAGCCGGCATGCGGGCCGCCAAAGCCGAACGGCACGCCGAAGCGCTGGGCCGAACCGATGGCGATGTCCGCGCCCCATTCACCCGGCGCGGCCAGCAGGGCCAGCGCCAGCAGGTCGGTCGCGACGGCCACGATGGCGCCTTGCGCGTGCGCGGCCTCGGCCAGCTTGCGGTAGTCGGCGACGGAGCCGGTGCTGTGCGGGTATTGCAGCAGCACGCCGAAGCACTCGGGCAGGCCCTCGGCCTCGTCGCCGATGGTGATTTCAATGTCCAGGCCTTCGGCGCGCGTGCGCACGACTTCGATGGTCTGGGGATGCACGTGGCGCGAAATGAAGAACACCGGGCTCTTCGACTTGGCGCTGCGGCGCGCCAGCGTCATCGCTTCGGCGGCGGCGGTGCTTTCGTCCAGCAGCGAGGCGTTGGAGATGTCCAGCCCGGTCAGGTCGGCGACCATGGTCTGGTAGTTCAGCAGCGCTTCGAGGCGGCCCTGGGAGATCTCGGGCTGGTAAGGCGTGTAGGCCGTGTACCAGGCGGGATTCTCAAGAATGTTGCGCAACACCACGTTGGGCGTCTGCGTACCGTAGTACCCCTGGCCGATGTAGTTGCGATAGACCTTGTTGCGGCCGGCGATCTGCTTCAGTTCGGCCAGCACGTCGGTTTCGCTGCGCGAAGCGGGCAGCGCCAGCGGGGCCTGGCTGCGGATCTTGGGCGGCACGACTTCTTCGATCAAGGCGTCCAGGCTGGCGCTGCCGATGACGGCGAGCATGGCGGCCTGGTCGGCGTCGGAAGGGCCGATGTGGCGGGGGATGAAGTCGGTATGGGTGTCTAGGGCGCGCGACATGGAGAGATCTCGGGATAGCGGGTGTCGTCGGAGAACGGACGGTATTGCATCTTGCGGACCGGGCGCGGAGCTTGTGCTTGCGCGCCCGGTCCGGACCAGCGGCTTAGCCGTTGGCGACGGCCTCGTAACCGGCGGCGTCGAGCAGCTTGTCGGCGTCGGCGGCGTTGACCGGCTTGATCTTGAAGATCCAGGCGGTGAAGGCCGATTCGTTGATCAGGTTGGGGTTGTTTTCCAGCTCTTCGTTGAACGCGACGATCTCGCCGGCCACGGGAGCGTAGATGTCCGAAGCGGCCTTGACCGATTCGACCACGCCAGCCGTTTCACCGGCGTTCAACTTGGCGCCGACCTTCACGTCGCCAACGAAAACCAGGTCGCCCAATTGGTCCTGGGCGGTATCGGTGATGCCGACGACGAACACGTCGCCTTCGGCTTTGACCCATTCATGGGACTCGGTGTACTTGCGATCGGTGGGCAGACTCATGGGAACTCCTGAGGGAATGCGGGTAGATGAATGGTGTTGCGCGCCTCGCGCGGGCGGCCGTCGCCCCAGGGGCCGGCGGCTCGCGCGAAGCTTCGAGTTTACGAGTGTTCGACCGCTTTGCCGTTACGCACGAACGGCAATTTGCAGGCCAGGGCCGGCACCCATTTACCGCGGATGTCGACCTCGACCGTGTCGCCCGGCTTGACGCCTTGCGGCAGGCGGGCAAAGCCGATCGACACGCCCAGCGTGGGCGACATGGTGCCGCTGGTGAGTTCGCCCATGCCTTCCTTGGTGCGCACGGCCATGTGTGCGCGCATCACGCCGCGCTCTTGCAGCTTCAGGCCGATGAAGGTGGCGGGGGTGGCGAATTGTTCCAGCGCGTCGCGGCCGATGAAACGGCGCTCGGCGTTCTTCAGGGACACGGTCCAGGTCAGGCCGGCCTGGTCGGGCTGGGTCAGCTCGTCCATGTCCTGTCCGTAGAGATTCATGCCGGCTTCCAGGCGCAGCGTGTCGCGCGCGCCCAGGCCGCAGGGGCGCACGCCCTGGGCGACCAGGTCGCGCCACAGCTGCACCACGTCGGCGGCGGGCAGCACGATTTCAAAACCGTCTTCGCCGGTGTAGCCGGTACGGGCCACCAGGGTGTCGTCGCCCACGCGGGCGGCCACGAAGGGGGTCAGCGGCTCGCTGGCGGCCTGCCAGGCCGGGCGCGCGGCCCAGACCTTGGCGCGGGCGTTGGGGCCTTGCACGGCCACCATGGCCAGGTCGCGGCGCGGGGTGATGGCGACGTCGAACTGGCCGGCCTGCTTGACGCGCTGCATCCAGGCGACATCCTTGTCGGCCGTGCCGGCGTTGACCACCACGCGCCATTCGTCGGCGGCGAAGAAATAGATGATCAGGTCGTCGATCACGCCGCCTTGCGGATTCAGCATGCAGCTGTACAGCGCCTTGCCGGGCACGGTCAGCTTGGACACGTCGTTGGCGACCAGGCGCTGCAGGAAGGCGAACGCGTCGGGACCGACGAGGTCGACGTTCAGCATGTGCGATACGTCGAACATGCCGGCGTCCTGGCGCACGGCGTGGTGCTCTTCCAGCTGCGAACCGTAGGCCAGCGGCATGTCCCAGCCGCCGAAGTCGACCATGCGGGCGCCAGAGGCGATGTGTTCTTCGGCCAGCGGGGTGCGTTTGAGGGTTGCGGACATGCGCGGAAACTCCGGGACGGCAGTGTTGCCAGGGTTACGGAATGCCGGCGGTGCATGGCGGCTTGCGCCTGCACTGCGGCTGAATCTTCCGCCCCTCTGTCCTTTTGCCTGAGAGTTGCCCCGCGTGGCGGGTTTGCACCTTCGGCGCCTGGGCTGCTCGCTATGTCCCTAGTTCAGGGGCGGCGCCAGGTCTCTCCAGAGTACTGTTTTGCCGCGTCCACGCGGTGAGAAAACCGGGACGGGGCAAGCATGGGCGGTATGGGTTACCTGAGCGATTCCGGGCGAATTGCGCCTTCGGCGGCGGCCGGAGATACAGGCCGCTCTCTCCCGCAACATGCGTGACAGCGGCGCAAGCATACAACGAAAGCCGCGGCCAGGGAATGCCCGCTGCGGTCTCAGCCCAGCGCCGTGTCCAGCAGCATCATCAGCACGAAACCCAGCATCAGGCCGCAGGTCGCGTAGACCTCGTGCCCCTTGCGGTGCGATTCGGGAATGATCTCGTGGCTGATCACGAACAGCATGGCGCCCGCGGCGAAACCCAGGCCCCAGGGCAAGAGCGGCTCGGACCAGCCCACCACGGCGGCGCCCAACACCGCGCCCAGCGGCTCGACCAGCCCGGACAGCATACCCAGCGCCACGGCGAACGCGCGCTGGTAGCCCGCCGCCAACAGCGCCACCGCCACCACCAGCCCCTCGGGAATGTCCTGGATCGCGATGCCGGTAGCCAGCGCGGTGCCGCGCATGGCGTCGTTGCCCGCATAGCCCACGCCGATGGCCAGGCCCTCGGGCAGGTTATGCAGGGTGATGGCGAAGACGAACAGCCAGGTGCGGCGCAGGCGGTGCGCCTCGATGCCTTCCCGGCCCTTGATGAAATGCTCGTGCGGCAGGGTGCGGTCCATGAGCAGCAGCACGGCCGCCCCCAACAGCACGGCGGCGCCCACCGTCAAGCCGGCGCCCCAGGGGCCGTAGCCCAGGTCGCGGCCCGCCGCGATACCCGGCGCCACCAGCGAAAAGGCGCTGGCCGCCAGCATGACGCCGGCCCCGAAGCCGAACATGCTGTCTTGCATTTTTTGCGGAATGCTGCGGGCGAACAGGATGGGCAGGGTGCCCAGCGCCGTGGCGGCGGCCGCCACCAGCCCGCCCAAGAGGGCATCGGCCACGTGTGGCGCGCGCACGTCCAGATAGGCCCACAGCTGGTGCAAGCCCAGGCAGGCCACCAAGACGGCCAGGGTCCACACGCTGATGCTGGTGGCCGCTGGCCGCACGCGATGACGGCTGAAGGTATTCATGTGCCGCTGCCCTCCTTGCCAGGGATGCGCTCAGCGCTGCGTTGCCGCGTAACGGCGCGCCACTTCAGGCCAGTTCACGACATTGTAAAAGGCGCCGATGTACTCCGGCCTGCGGTTCTGGTACTTGAGGTAGTAGGCGTGTTCCCACACATCCAACCCCAGGATGGGCGTGTTGCCATGCATCAACGGGCTGTCCTGGTTGGCGCTGCTTTCCACCGTGAGCTTGCCGGCCGGCGTGACCGAAAGCCAGGCCCAGCCGCTGCCGAAGCGGGTCAGCGCGGCCTTGGTGAAGGCGTCGCGGAAGGCGGCCTGCCCGCCCAGTTCGGCGTCGATGGCCGCAGCCAGCGCGCCGTCCGGCTCGCCCCCGCCCTGCGGGGACATGACCGACCAGAACAGGCTGTGGTTCGCATGGCCGCCGCCATGGTTGCGCACGGCGCCGCGGACGGCTTCAGGCAACTGCTCCAACCGCGCCACCAGGGACTCGACCGGTTCATTGGTGACGATGCCCGCGCCTTCCAGCGCGGCGTTCAGGCTGTTGACGTAGGTCTGATGGTGCTTGCTGTAGTGGATCTCCATCGTCATTGCGTCGATGTGAGGTTCCAGCGCGTCGTAGGCGTACGGCAGGGGCGGAAGGGTGTAGGCCATGCATGTCTCCGTGAGATCCGCCCCTATTCAGGGCCTGGATCAATATCGAAAACATAAATGATAAGTATTTTTATTTGATATCACAACGAGAAGCTTCCAATTCCTGCCATAGCCCCGGCCTATGGACGCCGCGGCCCTGCGAGGAAACTACAGCGCCTTGCCGCAGGCGACGCCCGAGGCCCAGGCCCATTGGAAGTTGTAGCCGCCCAGCCAGCCCGTGACGTCCACGGCTTCGCCGATGAAATAGAGGCCCGCGGTGGTCTTGGCCTGCATGGACTTCTGGTCCAGGCCGCGCGTGTCCACGCCGCCGCGCATGACTTCGGCCTTTTTGTAGCCGGCGGTGCCGCTGGGCACCAGGGTCCACTGGTGGATGTCCTGCGCCAGCCCGCGCAGGGTCTTGTCGGGCGCGTCGGCCAGGCGCAGCGCCGCCAGGCCGGGCTTGCCGCCCTGCTCCGCCAGGTGCAGCCAGCGGTCGGCCAGGCGCTTGGGCCAGAGGCCCGCCAGCACGGTATGCAGCTGCTGCCGGTTGCCGGATTTCGACGCCAGCAGTTCTTCCGCCAGATCGCGGCCGGGCGCCAGATCGATCACGATGGGCTCGCCGGGTTGCCAGTAGCTGGAGATCTGCAGGATGGCGGGGCCGGACAGGCCGCGATGGGTGAACAGCAGATCCTCGAGGAACTCGCCACGCGCCTTGCCCTGCCCTGTCTGCAGATTGACCTCCAGCGCCACGCCGGACAACTCGGACAAAGACCGCCAGTGTTCGGCATCGAAGGTCAGCGGCACCAGGGCGGGCCGCGGCTCCACCACCTTCAGGCCGAATTGCCGCGCGATCTTCAGGCCGAAGTCGGTGGCGCCCAGTTGCGGAATGGCCATGCCGCCGGTGGCCACGACCAGCTTGGCGGCGCGGATCGCCCCCTGGCTGGTGCGCAGCTCGAAGCCCTGC
Organism: Achromobacter xylosoxidans; assembly: GCF_002192695.1. Taxonomy (GTDB): domain Bacteria; phylum Pseudomonadota; class Gammaproteobacteria; order Burkholderiales; family Burkholderiaceae_B; genus Achromobacter; species Achromobacter xylosoxidans_C. The sequence goes on along the minus strand of NZ_MTLG01000110.1, from coordinate 53,783 downwards.
TCGCCGTGTCCGATCTCGGACACCGAGCAGCCCATGCGCCACTGCACCCCGCCCGCGTCGCATTCGGCGCGCAGCATCTCGATGATGGATTCGCTGGAATCGTCGCAGAACAGCTGGCCGCGATGTTTCTCGTGCCAGGCGATGTGGTGGCGCTTCATCAGCGCCAGGAAATCCTGCGGCGTGTAGCCCGCCAAGGCCGAACGGCAGAAATGCGGGTTGTCGGAGAGGAAGTTGGCGGGGCCGGCGCCGATATTGGTGAAGTTGCAGCGGCCGCCGCCGGAAATGCGGATCTTCTCCGCCAGGCGCTCGGCGTGGTCGACCAGCACCACGCGCAAGCCGCGCTGGCCGGCGACCGCGGCACACATCATGCCCGCGGCGCCGGCGCCGAGTACTGCTACATCGAACATCAGTCTTCGATCAGGCAGTCGACGTAGTAGCGCTTTTCACCGTCCGGACCCACTTCGTCGGCCAGGCCGTGGATGTAGGTTTCGAAGCCCGGGAAGCGCTGGTTGAACTCGCGCGCGAACTGCAGGTACTGGACGATGGTGCGGTTGAAGCGTTCGCCCGGGATCAAGAGCGGAATGCCCGGGGGATACGGCGTCAGCAGCACGCCGGTGACGCGGCCTTCGAGCTTGTCGATGTCGACGCGCTCGACCTCGCGGTGCGCCATGCGGGCAAAGGCGTCCGACGGCTTGAGCGCCGGCACCATGTCGCTCAGGTACATCTCGGTGGTCAGGCGGGCCACGTCGCGCGCGCGATAAGCCTCATGGATTTCCTGGCACAGGTCGCGCAGGCCCATGCGCTCGTAGCGGCGATGGTCGCGGCAGAATTCCGGCAGGATGCGCCACAGCGGCTGGTTGCGGTCGTAGTCGTCCTTGAACTGCTGCAACGCGGTCAGCAGCGTGTTCCAGCGGCCCTTGGTGATGCCGATGGTGAACAGGATGAAGAACGAGTACAGGCCGGTCTTCTCGACCACCACGCCGTGTTCCGTCAGGTACTTGGACACCAGCGCGGCCGGAATGCCGGTTTCGCCGAAGCTGCCCGACATGTCCAGGCCCGGGGTGATGATGGTGGCCTTGATCGGGTCCAGCATGTTGAAGCCTTCGGCCATTTCACCGAAGCCATGCCAGTGGTCGTTGGATTCCAGGATCCATTCGTCGCGGTTGCCGATGCCTTCGGAAACCAGGCGGTTCGGGCCCCAGACCTTGAACCACCAGTCGTTCTTGCCGAACTCGGACTCCACCTTGCGCATGGCGCGGCGGAAGTCCAGCGCTTCGCGGATGCTTTCCTCGACCAGGGCGGTGCCGCCCGGCGGCTCCATCATGGCGGCGGCCACGTCGCAGGACGCGATGATCGCGTACTGGGGCGAGGTGGACGTATGCATCAGGTAGGCTTCGTTGAAGACGTTGCGGTCCAGCTTGCGGGTCTCGGACTCCTGCACGATGATCTGCGAGGCCTGCGAGATACCGGCCAGCAGCTTGTGCGTGGAGTGGGTGGCGAACACCATCGCGTCCTGGCTGCGCGGGCGGTCCACGCCGATGGCGTGCATGTCCTGGTAGTACTCGTGGAACGAGGCGTGCGGCAGCCAGGCTTCGTCGAAGTGCAGCGTGTCGACATAGCTGCCCAGCTGCTTCTTGATCATTTCGACGTTGTAGATGACGCCGTCGTAGGTGCTCTGCGTCAGCGTCAGGATGCGCGGATTCTTGTTCACCGCTTCGCGCGCGAAGGGGTTGGCCTCGATCTTCTTGCGGATGTTGTCCGGGTGGAATTCTTCCAGCGGGATCGGGCCGATGATGCCCAGGTGGTTGCGCGTGGGGCGCAGGAACACCGGGATCGCGCCCGTCATCGTGATGGCGTGCAGGATCGACTTGTGGCAGTTGCGGTCCACCACCACCACGTCGCCGGCGGCGACGTTGGCATGCCACACCACCTTGTTGGAGGTGGAAGTGCCGTTGGTCACGAAGAAGCAGTGATCGGCGTGGAAGATGCGCGCGGCGTTCAGTTCGGACTCGGCCACGGGGCCGGTATGGTCCAGTAGCTGGCCCAGTTCGTCCACGGCGTTGCAGACGTCGGCGCGCAGCATGTTCTCGCCGAAGAACTGGTGGAACATCTGGCCCACCGGGCTCTTCAGGAACGCCACGCCGCCGGAGTGGCCGGGGCAGTGCCAGGAGTACGAACCGTCCTGCGCGTACTTGACCAGCTCGCGGAAGAACGGCGGCGGCAGGCTGTCGACGTAGCTGCGGGCTTCGCGGATGATGTGGCGCGCCACGAATTCGGGGGTGTCCTCGAACATGTGGATGAAGCCGTGCAGTTCGCGCAGGATGTCGTTGGGGATGTGCTCGGAGGTGCGCGTCTCGCCGTACAGGTAGATGGGGATGTCGGCATTGCGGAAACGCAGTTCGCCGATGAAGGCGCGCAGGTTCTTGATGGCGCTGGCCACGTCCTCGGGCGAATCCACGTCGAACTCTTCGTCGTCGATCGACAGGATGAAGGCGCTGGCGCGGCTCTGCTGCTGGGCGAACGAACTCAGGTCGCCGTAACTGGTCACCCCGATCACCTCGACGCCCTCGGCCTCGATCGCCGCGGACAAGGCGCGGATACCCAGACCGGACGCGTTCTCGGAACGGTAGTCTTCGTCGATGATGAAAATGGGGAAGCGGAATTTCATGCAGGCGCTCCTGGGGGCAAGGCGGGTTCGGACGCGTAACGCGGCGCGAGTGTACTTCTAGTAAAAATCCGCCTGATGACAGACGGCGCGAGCACCCGCCAGGGCGGCGGGAATGGCCGAATTGTAGGGCTGTTTTTCTTACAGTCCTAAGGGAAATCCCGGAATGGCCCGAACGGCCGTTGTCATCGTGCCAAAAGCGGACATTTTCAGCACAGAGACCCGGGCCGCGCGGGGGAGCAAACCTGGCGCCTGAAGCGCCGGGACGCTAGCGGATGGTGCGGGCCTCGCCCGCCTGCACGGCCGTCAGGAACTGTTCGAAATAGGGCGGGATGGCCTCGGCGGACCCGTAGCGGATGCGCCTTTCGACCTTGGCAATGGCGCCAAAGCAGACCTCGGCGCCGGGTTCGCCGCAGACCAGCACGACCGGATCCTCGTCATCGCACACTTCGTAGAGGCCGCCATGCGCGCGGCGTCCCACCTCGTAGAGGTAGGCGGCGGCGCCGACGGTCTGCATGGGGGTGAGAGGCAAGGTCCCGAGGTGGGCGGCCTCCAGCGCTTCGTCCAGCGCATGGACGCTGGACGGCGTGTAGTCCAGCACGGCCCCGGTCGAGCCGGCAGCCTGGACAAAGTCCTGCGCGGCCCCCGCCACGCGCGCCACGAACTCTTCCTGGACTTCGTCGCGCTTGGCGTCCTGGTTTGTCTTGAGGAAACCGAACATCATTGGCTCCTTTGTGAAAACCGCAAGCGGCGTTAGGACCATTATAGGCAGCGTGTCCCCCTATACTGCCCAAACTGCAACCTAACGTTCCCTAATCCCAACACTTGCCCGCCATGCTCCCTGTCATCGTCCGACGCCTAGTTCCCGCCGACGCCGCGCCGCTGCGCCAATTGCGCCTGGACGCGCTGGTGGAAACGCCCGAATCGTTCGGATCGAGTTACGAAGAGGAACACACGCTGACATTGGAGGACATCCGCGGCTGGATCCAGCCTTCGGACGACAGCGCGATGTTCGGCGTGTTCCAGGGCGAGGCCCTGGCCGGCATGGTCGGCGTGGGCCGGCAGCGCAAACTGAAGATGCGCCACAAGGCGCATATCTGGAGCATGTACGTGGCCCCGGCGCAGCGCGGCCAGGGGCTGGCCCGGCAGTTGATGCAGGCGGCTATCGCCCATGCCGCGGGCATGCGCGGGATCCGTCAGGTGCAATTGAGCGTGACCGCCAACAACCTGGCCGCGACCGCGTTGTATCTCAGCCTGGGCTTTACCGAGTACGGACGCGAGCGCGAGGCGCTATGCGTGAACGGTGAACTCTACGACGAGGCGCTGATGGCGCTGCCGCTGGCCGGCAAGTAGCCGCCAGCCTCAGGCCGCGCCCGCCCGGCGCCGGGTGCTGTAGGCCCGCACCAGATTGCGGCCCTCGTCCTTGGCCTTGTAGAGCGCCTGGTCCGCCGCCTTGATCACCGCCTCCGGCGCGCGCAAGGCGTCGCTGCGTTCGGCTACGCCTATGCTGACCGTCACGCGCAGCGGCCGCGCATTGCGCGCGTCACGCCCGCTGCGGCGGCGCAGGCCGATCTGGTCGGCCTTGGGACGCGCCGGCTTGTCGCGCAGCCGCATCTGGTAGGCCTCGATGGCGCGCCTGACGCTTTCCAGGTGCGGCATGCTTTCCGCCGCGGTCTTGCCCGGGAACACCAGCGTGAATTCCTCGCCGCCGTAGCGGTAGGCGTGGCCGCCCCCAGGCACGCGCCGCAACTGGGCCGCCACCATGCGCAGCACCTGGTCGCCCACGTCGTGGCCGTGGGTGTCGTTGAAAGCCTTGAAGTGGTCGACGTCAGCCATCGCCAGCGTATAGACGCGGCCCATGCGCTGCAGCCGCTCGTTCAGCGCGCGCCGGCCCGGCAGGCCGGTCAGCTCATCGCGGAACGCCATGTGGAAACCTTCGTGCGCCAGCGAGATGCACAGCGCCGTCAGCGCGGCCGTGGACATCAGCGCCAATTCGACGGGATGCTCGGCCCCGCGCGGCAAGGCCCAGGCCATGCACACGAAGCCCAACCACTGCCCCGCCTGCTGCGGACGCCCATAGCGCAACAGCAGCAGCGTCAGCGTCAGGCCCGTGGCCAGCAGCGCAATCAGTCCTTCGATCGGCACGCTCAGGTGCGCCAACCTGCCTTGCACGGACAGCATGCCGAGCAGATCGGACACGCCATCCTTGCCGGTCAGCGCGATCGCGGCCGCGCCGGCGGCGATCATGCCGATGCGGGCGGCCAGGTCCAGCAGCATGCTGGAACGCTCCGACCACAGGGCATTGATGGTGTAGGCCAGGGACCACCACGCCAGCGCCGGCCCGACGGCCCAGGGCGCTTCCGTGGCCAGCGCCGGCCAGGCCGCCGTGGCGGCCAGCACGCTGAGCATCAGCACCATGGTCTGCGCGCGCTGGTACATCAGGCACACGGCGACGCCGATCAGCGCCATCACCCAGGGCACGAACGGCACGATCTGCGTCAGGGCCGGCGGCCATTCGCGCCACAACAGCAGCCCCACCGCGGCGGCCACCGGCAGCGCGGGATAGAACAACAGAGGCAGCCAGGGGATATGGGGGTAACGCACGGATCGGGGCTTTTTTACGCTTGCGGAAATGACGTCGCCAAATCGGCAAACACATGTACTGTCTTTTACGGACGCGGCGGCAGCGTTCTTTAGCGCATACGCTGGTAACACTGGGCGCGGCGGCCATGATATGTTTTTCGCCTCCAACCTGCGGACGGACTCCAAATGCGCATCCTGGTCAACATCGACGTGCCCGATCTCGAACACGCCATCGACTTCTATCAACGCGCTTTCGGCCTGACACTGCGACGCCGGCTGGGACCGAAAGCGGCCGAGATGCTGGGAGCCGAGGCGCCCATCTATCTGCTGGAAAAGGCCGCGGGCACGCCCGCCGCCGGCGCCACGCGCCAGCCCCGCGACTACGCGCGGCACTGGACGCCTGTGCATCTGGACGTGGTGGTGGAGGACGCCGACCGCGCGGTCGAACAGGCGGTGGCCGCCGGCGCGCGCCTGGAAGACCCGGCCGTCTCGCACGACTGGGGCCGCATCGCCCACCTGAGCGATCCCTATGGGCACGGCATCTGCATCCTGCAGTTCCTGGGCCGGGGCTACGACGAGTTCGCCACGCCGCAGCTGCAATATTCACCCGTCTCGGAAGCCGATTTCGAGGACCTGCTGGCGCTGCGCATCGAAGCCATGCGCGAGAGCCTGGAGCGCCTGGGGCGCTTCGATCCGCAGCGCGCACGCTCGCGCCTGCGCAGCACGTTCCGGCCGGAACATACCTGGTCCATCGAGCTGGACGGCCAACGGATAGGGTTTTACGCGCTGATCCCGGATGGCGACGGCCTGCGCCTGGACCATCTGTACATCCGCCCCGCCGCGCAGGGCGCGGGGCTGGGCGGACAGGTCATGCGCAAGATCCTGCGGGAGACCGACAGCCTTGGACTGCCGGTAAGCCTGAGCGCGCTGCGCGGCAGCGACTCGAACCGCTACTACCGCCGGCACGGATTCGTGCAGACCGGCGAAAGCGAGTGGGACATCGACTACCTGCGTCCGGCGCCGCGGCGCGCGGACTGAGACTTCAGGTGCGCGGCAGCGTCACGCCGCGCTGGCCCTGATATTTGCCGCCGCGGTCGCGGTAGGAGGTCTCGCAGACTTCGTCGCTTTCCAGGAACAGCATCTGCGCGCAGCCTTCGCCGGCATAGATCTTGGCCGGCAGCGGCGTGGTGTTCGAGAACTCCAGCGTGACGTGGCCTTCCCATTCGGGTTCCAGCGGCGTGACGTTGACGATGATGCCGCAGCGCGCGTAGGTGCTCTTGCCCAGGCAGACCGTCAGGACGCTGCGCGGAATGCGGAAGTACTCGACCGTGCGGGCCAGCGCGAAGGAGTTGGGCGGGATGATGCAGACGTCGCCCTTGAAATCCACGAACGAGCCTTCGTCGAAGTTCTTGGGGTCGACGATGGTGGAATTGATGTTCGTGAAGATCTTGAACTCATCGGCGCAGCGCACGTCGTAGCCGTAGCTGCTGGTGCCGTAGCTGACGATGCGCCCGCCATTGGCCGTGCGGACCTGCCCTGCTTCGAAGGGTTCGATCATGCCGGCTTCGGCCTGGCGGCGGATCCAGCGGTCGCTTTTGATGCTCATGGTGGGAATGGTGCTAGGGAATGGAATGGACGCCATTTTATCCCGAGCGCGGATGCGCCGCCGGCGAGGGGCCGGGCGGGCCGACGCCGCCCCGCCCGCTCGCCTCAGTTCCCCCAGAAAGTCCGGTAGACCAGCGCGATGCCGTTGACCGCCCCGCCCTTCAGGTCCACCGACAGGCCGCGCGCCAGGCGGTAGCTGGCACGGCCCACGGTATCGGTGCCCGAGAGCGCCTGCTCGACGCTCAGGGTGATGCCGTTGGCGAAGGTCTTGCTGGCCACCAGGAATTGCGTCGCCAGCTGGCTGTCGCTGTCCCGGTTGACGTCGCCGGCCACGGTGCGGTCCGGCAGGATGCTGCCCGAGCTGCCGATGTTGCCGGTCTTGATGCTGACGTCGTCCAGGCCGAACTGCTTGTAGAACGGCTGCCCGCCGCCCAGCAGCGCCGTGCCCACCGACATCAGCAGGGCGGCGTCGCCGCCGCTTTCGTCGGGGCCGCGGCCCAGCAGCAGCCAGGAGAGCTTTTCCACGTCGCTGACATCCGGGTAGGACACCAGGTCGATGCGCGGCCGCTGCGCGGTGCCGACCACCTTGACGCCGGCCTCGACCTGTTCGCCCGTGCGCAACGCCTCGATGTCCAGCAGCGGATTGTCCAGGCGGCCCTGGAAGGTCAGCGTGCCGCGGCTCAGGCGCAGCTTCTGGCCGTAGGCCTCGATGCCCCCGCCGCGGGTGCGCAGCGCGCCCACGCCGGTCAGGCGGCCGTCCTGCAGCAGAATCTGGATGGACCCCAGCAGACCGGCGTCCAGCCCCATGCCGGTGATGTAGAAGCGCGGCCCCATGTCGAACTTCAGGTTCATGCTGGTCTGCAGCGGCGTGGAGACCGTTCCGGGGTCGTCGCCCGGGCGGCGCACCTTGACGTCATCGTCCAGCGACGGCACGCCCTGCAGGATTTCCAGGCTGAACCAGCCCGCGTCCGCCTTCAGGTCGCCCACGATGTCGATGCGCGGCATGGCCGCCTTCAGGTCGATGACGCCGGACACCATGGCGTAGCGGTCCGAGCGCTGCAGCGCCGGGAAACGGTACAGGGTCAGCCGGATGTCGCCGCCGCCGTCGATGAAATTCCATTGCCCCTTGGCCTCGGCGTAACCGCCCTTGGCCTCGGGATTGGTGGTAATCCATTCCTTGGTGCGCCACTCGGCCGGCATCACGCGCAGCGAAGCCGGGAAGCGCAGGCTCTCCAGCACCACCCGGTCGCCGTCCAGGCGCGCGGACAGGGTGCCGTCGATCAGCCGCACGCCGTCGTCGATGCGCACCACGCGCAGCTTGTCGCCACGGATGTTGCCGCTGGCCGACCATTTGCCCGCCAGGGTGCCCTGGGCTTCCAGATTGGCCTTGACCGAGCCGCCCACCTCCATCGAGTCGCCCACGAACAAGCTGACCCAGGCCAGATCGGCGATGTCGGCGTCCAGCTTGGCGCGCAGCGGCTGGCGCGGATCCAAGGCCATGCCGCCCTTGGCATCCACCACCAGCACGGCGGTGCCGGTGCCGTTGACGACCCCCATCTTGTCGGTGGCCAGATTGACCTTGGCGTCCAGGCGGCTGGCATTGGCGGAGGTCGGCGTGGCGGTCAGGTCCAGCACCAGCGCCCTCAGGCCCAGCGGGATGGGAGGATCGCCCGGTATCAGCAGGTCGCCCTCGCGGCGCGCAATGCGCGCCTTGCCGCCCAGCCGGCCATCGAACTTCAGGTCCCACAGCACGTCCAGCGAGATGCGGCGCTGGCCTTCCGGCACCATCGCGTTCACGCGGCTGGGCCGCTTGCCCAGCTTGGCCGCGGCCTCGGGATCGAGCGCGCCGACCACCTGGCGCGCCATCGCGGCCGTGATCACCAGATTGTCGGCCTGGCCAGCGGTTTCCCAGCGCTTGCCGCCGCCCCGCGAACCCCGGTGCGCCAGGACCACGCGCTCCTTGCCGGGCAGGGTCAGGCTCAGCGCCGTCTGACCCACCTGCCACTGCCATTGCGGCTCCACGGCGGACGGCACGAAAGCCAGCGTGACCGGCCGGTCCACGGCCACGGTGAAGCCGGCGGTCTCTGCCGTCAGCCGCGAAAACGTGCCGCGCCATCCCGGCAGGGCGGCGTCGGGCGTGCCGGCCGGCCCCTTGCCCCAGGAGCCGGCAAAGACGATGTTGGCCTTGGCGGGCGCCTCGCCCAGCACGCCCGGACGCGGCTTGGGCGGCGTGTAGCCGGCCGCCAGCTCGCCGCGGTGCGCGGCCAGCGTGCCCGCCAGCTTGCCCTTCAATTCCGCCCCGCCGGGGATGCCGGGCCAGAACGCGTCCAGCTGGGGCGCCTGGGCGTCCAGCGATAGCGCGCCGTCCCTGGCGTCCAGCTCGCCCTTGGCCTGGATCCGGTTGCGGCCCAGTTTCAGGTCCACGTCCAGGCCGTGGATGCGCAGCCCGGCGAGGGGATCGGCGTCGGGCGCGGCGGCCTCGGTCGGCACGGCGGCGGAGGCTGGCGTATCGGCCGGGGTATTCGCCGGCGCCGCGATATCCACCTGGGCCTTGAGCGCGCCCGTCAGGGGCTGCTTGTTCCAGCGCGTGCCCTCCTCGAAGCGCAGGTCCACCGCGGCATGGCGCAGCTGGCTCAGGTTCTCGATATCGGCTTGCACGTCGCCGCGCACCGTCAGCAAGGCGGGCGGTATGTCCTTGCCCAGCCAGGGCGACAGATCCAGGCGCTGGGCGCTGATCGTGCCCGCGATGCGTTCGCGGCCCGCGCCCTGCGCGGTATCGGATTGCAGGTCGAGCTGCGCGGCCAGGGTAGATTTGTCGGGCAATTGCGCCTGCGCCCGGGCGCTGCGCAGCACCAGCGCGGTACGTGGCGCCAAGTCGGCGGTCAGGTCCAGCAGCAGGCCCGAGCCCTCGCCGTCCAGCTTGGCCTGGATACCATCCAGCGAACCGGCGGCGTCGGCGCGCAGCACTACCTGGCAGGCCGGGCGCGGCGGCTCGGGCGGCATGGCGGGCGCCGCATCCGCAGCCTTGGCGTCGCGCTTGGGATCGGCCTTGGCATCGGGCTTGGCGCCATGCTTGGGCTCGGGTTTTCTAGCCGCGCCCGCGGGACGGTCGTACACCCCGCTCAGCTTGTCGGCCTCGCACAGCGGCGAATCGGGGCCGGTTCCGCGCGCAGTCACGTCCAGCCGCGCCGCGAATGGCCAGGGGTCGGCCATGACCTGCAGCTCGGCCTGGCCGGAGACGTCCGCCTGACCGACCTCGTGGCCCACGCGCAGGCTGGCGATGCGCAATTGCGCGCCCTGCTTGCCCGCGGCGAAGGTGGCGTCGAGATTGCCCAGCGTCACGGGCAAGGGTGCGCCGTCCTGTTCCAGCTGGAAGTCGCCGAGCGCCACGCGGTCCACGGCAATGTCCACCGGCAGTTCAGGCAGCGAGAACGGCTCGCCGTCATCTTCCGCCGGCGCAGTCTCGGGCGACGAAACCAGGCCGATGTACACCGAGCCCGCCGATACGTCGCGCACGTGCAGCAGGCGGTCGCCCAAGGCGCGCCAGTTCACGTCCAGATGCAGGTCCGTGATGTCGACGCGGGTGCCGCCCACGTCCAGGTCCAGCTTGCCCACGGACACGCCGCGCAACAGCGAACCGTTCACGTCCAGCGCCTGGCCATCCAGTTGCTGGGCGGCCGTGGTCAGCAGCAGCCGCGTGCCGTTCTGCGAACCGACCAGCCAGAACAGGAAGCCGCCCGCCAGCACGGCCAGCATCGCCAGGCCCGGCAACCACCACACCAGTACATGGCGCAGGAATTTGCGCAAGGCCTTCAAAACGCAATCCCCAAGGAAAAGTGCAGGCGCAGGTCACGGTCGCGCTGGCCGTAGGCCACGTCCAGGAACAGGGGCCCGGCCGGCGTGCGCACGCGGGCGCCTACGCCGTAGCCCACCGCCATCGACATGTCGCCGAACGATTCCGCGGCGTCGCCGGCGTCCACGAACACGCCCATGCCCCAGCGTTCATTGAAATAGTGGTCGTACTCGATGCTGCCGACCAGCAGCGTGGGCGCGCCTACCACGGCATCGTCTTGCTGCACGCCGATGCTTTGGTACTTGTAGCCCCGGATCGAACGCGCGCCGCCCGTGCGAAAGCCAAAGTCGTCCGGCACCCGCACCTTGCTGTTGGACCACACCCGGCCGACTTCGCCGCGCACGGTCAGCACGTCCAGCTTGCCGATGGGCCACCATTTCTGGGCCCGCAGCCGGGCGCGGGTATAGGGTTCGCCGGTATCGAGCGTCACGCCCACGCCGCCGCCGACCGCGATCAGGTTGCCCTCGCGCGGGTCGTACTTGTTGTCCACGTCGCGGCGCAGCCATTCGGCCGTCGCGGTCAGGGTCGGCAGCTTGTACTGGTCGCCGCCGTCGATCTTCACGTGGTCCTCTGCCAGCAGCAGGCCCCAGCGGGTTTCGTATTCGACCCGGCTGTCGCCGGCGCCCTTGCGCTCTTGCAGGCGCGTCGCGCCCAGCGCGTAACGCGTCACGTCCAGCCCCTGGATGTCGGAGTGGTCATACAGGACGCCGAAGGAATCCTTGTAGCCGCGCTGGTTCGGCGGCAACAGGAAGTCGGCGTAGGCGCGCTGCTGCAGACGGTCGACGCTGAAGCCCGTCTCCAGGGTGAGCGGCTGGCCAAATACCACGTTCTGCCGGTACAGCGACTCCACGCGCACCCCGGCCTCGTCGTCCAGGCCGATCGACCCGGTGAACCGCTTGGGCGGCGCTTCCACCACCCGCACCTGCACCGGCAAGGTCACCTCGCCGTTCGAGTCGTAGACGGGCGGTGGCGGCGGCATGGCGCCGGACACGGAGGGATCGCCTGCGGGCGTGGAGGCGGCCAGGTCGGTCGAACCCGGCGCGCGCGCGCGATCGGCATTGGGCGCGGGAGTCTGCTGCGCCTTGCCCGGCTGCTCCAGCGACACGAACGCGCCGCGGAAGAACGCGGTGGATTGCAGATCCTGCTGCCAGGTATCCAGCTTGTTCTGGTCGTAGGCGGCGCCGGGGGAATAGCGCACATAGCGCTCGACCAGCTTCTCGGGCACCCGCTTCAGGCCCTCGGTGGTCAGTTCGCCCATGCGCACCTGGGGGCCGCTGTCTATCGTGACGCGCAAGGCGGCCGACGCCGTATCTGCCTCGATCTCGGCCTGCGACGCGGTCATGCGCGCCAGCATGAAATCGCGCGAGGAGACTTCATCCAGCAGGGTCGACTTGGCCTTGTTCCAGTCGCTGTTGATGAAGGGCTGGCCCGCCTTCAACTGCCAGTCGTCGCGCAGCTTCTGCACCCGCGAGGCGAACTCGGGCCGGGTAATGCGGCCAGTGAAATTGAGGTCCACGGACGTGACGGTGGTGCGCTTGCCGGAAACGATGCTGATGTCCCAGGTTTCTCCACCGATATCGGTGCCGGCCTCGAGCTTCACCGTGGGCGAGAAATAGCCTTGGGTGGCCAGGGCCGCCAGTGTCGCATCGCGCGCACGGCGGCGCAGGCGGTTGATTTCACCGCCGTCCTGGTCCTCAGCCAGCCGCGCGATCGCGTCGACGGCCTCGGTGATCGCCTGCAGGGCCGCCGGCGGCACGCCGCCGGGGTCCACGATGATTTCCGGGCGCTTGGCCAATGCCTCGCCCGTCATCACTACAAGTCCTGCCAAGAAGGCGCGGGCTGCCCACCGCATGCGTCAGGTCGGTTGCTGCACGACGATGGACGGGAATTTCCCGGCCATGTCGCGGGGTAGCGCTGCCACGCCAGCCGCCAGCTTGCGGGCGATGCCGCGGTAAAGGGACGCGGCCTCGCTGCCCGGGTCGGACACCACGGTCGGCGAGCCGGCGTCGGTCTGCTCGCGGATCGCCAGGGTCAGCGGCAGGCTGCCCAGCCAGGGCGTGTGGTATTGCTCGGCCATGCGCTGGCCGCCACCTTCGCCGAAGATGTGCTCGGCATGCCCGCATTGCGAGCAGATGTGGATGGCCATGTTCTCGACCACGCCCAGGATCGGCACGTCGACCTTCTGGAACATGCGCAAACCCTTGCGCGCGTCCAGCAGCGCCACGTCTTGCGGCGTGGTGACGATGACCGCGCCCACGACCGGCACCTTCTGCGCCAGGGTCAGGGCCACGTCGCCCGTGCCCGGCGGCATGTCGACGATCAGGTAGTCGAGGTCGCGCCAGTTGGTCTGGCGCAGCAGCTGCTCCAGCGCCTGCGTCACCATCGGGCCGCGCCAGATGGCGGGCGAGTCGGCGTCGATCAGGAAACCGATGGAGTTGGCCTGCAGGCCATGGCCCGTGAGCGGCTCCATGCTCTTGTTGTCCAGGCTTTCGGGACGGCCCGAGATGCCCAGCATGGTTGGCACGCTGGGGCCGTAGATGTCGGCATCCAGCACGCCCACCTTGGCCCCTTCGGCCGCCAGGGCCAGGGCCAGGTTCACGGCCGTGGTGCTCTTGCCCACGCCGCCCTTGCCGGAGGCAACCGCAATAATGTTGCGCACATTAGGCAAAGGTTTCAGGCCTTTCTGCACCGCATGGGCGGCGACCTTCCAGGTCACCTCGACCTGGGCGTCGGCCACGCCGGCCGCAGCCAGCGCCGCCACGGCGATCTCGCGCACCTGCGCGCGCGCGGCCTCGGCCGGATAACCCAGCTCCAACGCCAGCGAAACGCGTCCGCCTTCCAGCTTGATGTCACGATCTTTTACAGAAACACCCAAATCCATACCGGTATTCGGGTCCTGCGCGGCGCGCAGCGCGGCGCGAATTTGTTCTATCGTTATACTCATGTCACTATGGTTCCGTAGGCAGCGCGGCTTCTGCGGCCCGCCATCCCCTAAAGGATAGCGGATACCCGGGAACCTTTCCCTGCGTTTTGCATCCCATCTTCATGACCAACACACTTATCCGCTTCTTTCGTGCCGTCCTATTCGCCGCCCTGGCCTTGATCGGCATGGCGATGGCGCTGGTGTTCATGCTTTCCACGGCGATCGCCGTGGCGATCCTGTACGTGGTCGCCAAGGTGCGCGGCAAACCTTTCGGCGTGCGCGCCTATTGGAGCCAGCGCCAGGGCGCCCGTCCGGGACCGTTCCAGTCCGCCACCGCCCCCTTCGCCACGCAGCCGCGCGGCGACGTGATCGACGTCGAAGCCCGCGAAATCCGCTGACGGCGGCTTTCCAGCATGCTTGCGCCGCCCGCGGCGCAAGCGGGCCGTGGGTTCATGCGCCCACGCGCTGAATTGCCGGACGGCCTGCCCCCGGACGGCCGCCCCCCCGGCATCCGCGCCGGTTTCCCCATTCTTTCGCAACCCGCCTGATTCGTTTGCCGCGAAGGGCGGGTTGAGCCATATCCAGGCCGCCGCCGGGCAAGTCCCCGCCGTTGCCCTAAAATGGCCGGCCTACTCCTTTTTTCCCTCAACCTACCAAGACAACCATGTCTCGCACCCTTTTTGTCACCACTGCGCTGCCCTACGCCAACGGATCGTTCCACATCGGCCACATCATGGAGTACATCCAGGCCGATATCTGGGTTCGTTCGATGCGAATGGCGGGCCACACGGTGCACTTCGTGGGTGCGGACGACGCGCACGGCGCGCCCATCATGCTGAAGGCGGAAAAGGAAGGCATCACGCCGCAGGCCCTGGTGGCCCGCTACGCGGCCGAACGCCCGCAGTACCTGAACGGCTTTCACATCCGCTTCGACCACTGGCATTCGACCGATTCGGCCGAGAACGTCGCCCTGTCGCAAGACATCTACCGCGCGCTCAAGGCCCAGGACCTGATCGAAACCCGCTCCATCGAGCAGTTCTACGATCCGGTCAAGGGCATGTTCCTGGCCGACCGCTACATCAAGGGCGAATGCCCCAAATGCCACGCCAAGGACCAGTACGGCGATTCCTGCGAGGTCTGCGGCGCGGTCTACGCGCCCACCGAGCTGATCAATCCCTATTCGGCCCTGACCGGCGCCACGCCGGTGCTGAAGTCCTCGGACCACTTCTTCTTCAAGCTGTCCGATCCGCGCTGCGTGGAATTCCTGCAGCAATGGACCACCGGCTCCAACGCCGCCGGCGGCAAGCACCTGCAACCTGAAATGCTGGCCAAGACGCGCGAGTGGCTGGGGTCGGACGATGGCGAGGCCAAGCTGGGCGACTGGGACATTTCCCGCGACGCCCCCTACTTCGGCATCGAGATCCCGGACGCGCCGGGCAAGTACTTCTACGTCTGGCTGGACGCCCCCGTGGGCTACCTGGCCTCGCTGAAGTCGTATTGCGCGGTCAAGGGCCTGGACTTCGACAAGCTGCTCGACCCGGCCGGCCCCACCGAACAGGTCCACTTCATCGGCAAGGACATCGTGTATTTCCACGCGCTGTTCTGGCCCGCGATGCTGAAGTTCGCTGGCCGCAAGACGCCTGACGCCGTGAACGTGCACGGCTTCATCACTGTCAGCGGCGAAAAGATGTCCAAGAGCCGCGGCACGGGCATTTCGCCGCTGCGCTACCTGGAACTCGGCATGAACGCCGAATGGATGCGCTACTACATCGCCGCCAAGCTGAACGCCCGGGTCGAAGACATGGACTTCAACCCCGAGGACTTCATCGCCCGCGTCAACAGCGACCTGATCGGCAAGTACGTCAACATCGCCAGCCGCGCCGCCAGCTTCATCACCAAGCATTTCGATGGAGTCCTCGGCTATTCGGGCGACACCTCGGCGCTGGCCGCGGAGTACGCCGAACAGGCGGAGTCCATCCGCGCCGCGTTCGAGGCCCGCGAGTACAACCGCGCCATCCGCGAAATCATGGCCTACGCCGATCGCATCAACCAGGCGTTCGACACGGCCCAGCCCTGGGTGCTGGCCAAGGGCATCGCCACCGCCGATGACGCGCAGAAGGCCGCCCTGCAGGACATCTGCTCGCGCTCGCTGGCGGGCTTCAAGGCCCTGTCCGTGATGCTGGCCCCGGTGCTGCCCGAACTGGCCGAGCGCGTGGCCCTGGAACTGTTCGGCGCGCAGGCGCCCTACACCTGGGCCGATGCCGCCGTACTGCCGCAGCGCGTGGCGCCGTTCAAGCACCTGATGCAGCGCGTCGAACCGCAAATGCTGGAAGACCTGTTCGAGCCGCCCGCCGCCCCCGTGGTGGTGCCTGGCGGCGAGCCCATCGCCGAGACCATCTCCATCGACGACTTCGCGCGCGTCGACCTGCGCATCGCGCAGATCGTCAACTGCGAACACGTGGAAGGTTCGACCAAGCTGCTGCGCCTGACCCTGGACGCCGGCGAAGGCCGCCACCGCAACGTGTTTTCCGGCATCAAGTCGGCCTACAAGCCGGAAGACCTGATCGGCAAGCTGACGGTACTGGTGGCCAACCTGGCGCCGCGCAAGATGAAGTTCGGCGTGTCCGAAGGCATGGTGCTGGCAGCCAGCCATGCGGATGAGTCCGTGGACGCCGGCATCTACGTGCTGGAACCGTTCCCCGGCGCCAAGCCCGGCATGCGCGTGCGCTGATTGCGCGACGCCCGCTGAATGCAAAAAGCCCGCCAGTTCAAATCGGCGGGCTTTTTGTTACCGAGCGCGGAGCATTAGGCCTTGCTGGGCGCCAGTGCCGGATCCAGCGAAATGCGCTCGTCGAAGACGAAGCACTTGCCGTCATAGCCCGGTCCGCCGGTTTCCTCGAAATACTTGAGGATGCCGCCGTCGAGTTGATAGACGTTCTGCAGGCCAACTTCGTTCATGTAGATGGCGGCCTTCTCGCAGCGGATGCCGCCGGTGCAGAAGCTGACCACGGTCTTGCCTTCAAGTTCTGCCCGATGCGCCTGCACCGCCGCGGGAAACTGCGTGAAGCGCTCGATGCGCCAGTCGATGGCGTTCCTGAAGGTGCCCTCGTCGACTTCGAAGGCGTTGCGCGTGTCCAGCATGACCACTGGCCGGCCGGCGTCGTCCACGCCGGCTTCCAGCCAGCGCGCCAAGGTGCGCGCGTCCACGCCGGGCGCGCGACCCGCCTCCGGGCGGATCGCCGGATGATCCATGCGGATGATCTCGCGCTTGATCTTCACCAGCAGCTTGCGGAACGGCACCGTCGCGCTATGGCTGAACTTCACTTCCAGGTCGGCGAAACGCGGATCGGCGCGCAGCGTGCGCAAGAAAGCGTCGATGCCCTGCGCCGTCCCCGCCAGGAACAGGTTGATGCCTTCTTCGGCCAACAGGATGGTGCCCTTGAGCGCGGCCAGGCCGGCCTCTTCCAGCAGGCGGGCGCGCAACGCCGGCAGGGCATCCAGCGAAACGAATTTGTAAGCGGCGATATTGACGACGGAAGTCATGGAAAAGCGGAAAAAAGCGGGCGGCGAAAGGCGTAATAGTAATCGCTGGGCGGTTTTCCCCGCCCGCCTCCCCGCTTGATCCCGCTCAACGATTGACGATTTCCTGCTCGACCACCGCGTCCAGCACCCAGCTCAGCGTCGAGGCGTCGACCGGCGGATTCGGGTTGCGGACCTCGACCACGCGCAAGCGGTAGCGTACGCCGGGCTGGAAATTGAAGCCGGTGATTTCGCCATACCAGAGCTGCCAGGGCTGCCCCGCGCTGTCGCGCACCTGGTAGCACATGGCGCGGCCCGCACCGGCGGTGCAAGGCACGCGCTCGGAATTCACGTAGACCAGCTTGGTGGGTCCCTGCTGGCCGCCGGCGATGGGGTCGGCGCGGCGTCCGAAGTCCAGCCTGTCGCCCGAGCTGAGCACCCAGGTCATGCGCTGCGGATTGTTGGCGTTGTCCACCGACGTGGCGGTGATGCTGGTCAGCGCCGCCAGGAAATCCTGCTCCAGCGTCATGTTCTGCGGCGCGCAGGCCATTCTGGTCGACACCGGGCGCCCCTGCACGATCAGCAGGCCGTTGGCGACGGTATAGGAACCGTTGTACTGATTGCAGCCGGCAAAACCGGAGATGCGCGGCGAGCCTTGGTCATGGACGAAGCTGGCCGTCAGCGGACGCGAACCGGAGGACGGATGCGGAATCTGCCGCAGGCCGCCGCCGGGCAAGGTCCAGCGCGCCAGATCCCAGCTGGTCTGCGCCAGCATGTCGGAAGCCGATGCCGGCTGGAAGCGGGGATCCTGTCCATCCGCGGCGCGCTTGGGCGGCGCAGAGCAGGCGGCCAGTCCGATGGACAACAGGCAAGGCGCCAGCCAACGCAGGGACGCGGAAAAGGGCATGAGAGTCTCCCGGAAAAACGAGGAATGCCGCGCCTGCGCAAGGCGGCGGGCCGGAGCACGCCATTGTAGGCCCGGCCCGGCGCCGCCTTGCGCGGCTTGACACTCTTTGATGCGCGCCCCGCGGGCCGCCTCAGGGCGTGGGCGGATCCTGGCGGCGTGCGAATTCCAGCACGTCGCCGCCGCGCAGGTTGAAGGTCAGGTGCCGGGGCGCGCCGCCGTTGTCCAGCGTGAAGGTATCGATGGACGCCAGGCCGCGCAGATAGTCCGCTTCAAGGCGGGCGCGTTCCGGCGCGGGGCAGGCCATGCGCGTGGCGGCCGGCGCGTCGATGTAGAGCTTGCCGCCTTCGAGCTTGTAGGTGCCCATGTAGCGGTTGCAGCCGGAAAAGCCATTGACGCGGTACTGCTTGCCTTGCGCCAGGAACGTCAGGCGCACGGGTTCGCCGTTGTCGCCATGGGGGATATCGCGCAACGCGCCGCCGGCCTGCGTCCAGCGCACCAGTTCCCAACTGGTCTGGGCCAGCGAATCCGCGCTGCTGGCGGCGTTGGCCGCGGCGGCGCCTTGCGGACGCGCGCCGCCGGTGGACCCGGCGCAACCCGCCAGGGCCGCGGCCAGCAGGGCCGGAGCGATCAGGCGGCAGGGCGTGGACAAGAGCTTGGGCATGTACGGGACTCCATCAATTTCACATACCCCGACTGTAACCGGCCTTGCGGCCGTGCACGCATGTCCTAAGCCCATAAGCGGTATCCAAAAGCAGCACGGAAAATCCGCCATCACGCTCCAATAGCATGGCCTTGCTGCATCGAACGCCCCATGGCGGCGGCGCACGCCGACGCGCAGAATCAGTACAGATCGCCATCCGGGCCAGGCCGGCACGCAAGGTCCGCAAGCCGATCGCAACAACCGCAGGCGCAGGTGTCCGGCTCCTCACGGGAGCCAAGAATAAGATCAATCCGGGGGAGACACAGCGATGGGCTTTTTGAGAACCTTATTGGCATTGTCAGTGGTGCTGGACCATCTGGGCGCGGGCGCCACCGACAATTTGGTGGGCGGCCGCCTCGCGGTGCAGCTGTTCTACGTCATTTCAGGCTTCCTGATTTCCTATGTGCTTACCGCCACGGACCATTATCAAGGCGCGGTGGGCAAGTTCTATGCAAACCGCTTCCTGCGCCTGTTCCCGATCTACCTGGTGGTTGCGGCGCTGACCTTGGCGGCGCACGTGATGAGCGGCGGCGCATTCTTCCGCATCTACGATGCCCTGCCCTTCAGCGCCGAACTGTTCCTGGTGCTCTCCAACATTTTCATCATGGGCCAGGACTGGTTGATGTTCTTCGGCATAGAGCATTCCGCGCTGAAGTTCACCGGCAGCTTCGCGCATAGCGAAGTGCCGCTCTACGAAGGCCTGCTGGTGCCGCAGGCCTGGACGCTGGGCGTGGAGATGAGCTTCTACCTGGTGGCGCCCTTCGTGCTGCATTCGCCGCGGCGGCTGCTGGCATTGCTGGCCGCATCGCTGGCACTGCGCGGCGTGCTGATCGCCACCGGCATAGGCTTGAGCGATCCCTGGACCTACCGCTTCTTCCCGACGGAACTAGCGCTGTTCCTGCTCGGTTCGCTGTCGCACCAAGTGCTGTTGCCGCGCTACAAGGCATGGACGCAGCGGATCAAGCGCCTGCCCGAAATCGGCACGGCCGTGCTGGCGGTCTATTGTGTGCTGCATTTCTCAATCGCCATCAACCACAACGTGCGCGACGGCCTGGCCGTGCTGCTGTTCGCGGCGCTGCTGCCGCTGGCCTTTCTGTTCCAGTCGCGCCACAGGTTGGACAAGGCCATAGGCGAGTTGAGCTACCCGATCTACATCTGCCATTCGTTGGTGATCATGTTCTTCAAGTGGCTGCTTGAAGAAGCGCACCTGGATCAGCCCTTGCTGTTCTCGGCCCTGGTGATCACCAGCACCATTGCATTCTCGGCCCTGCTCAACAGCGTGATCGCGGATCCCATCGAACGCCTGCGCAGCCGCCTGCGCACCGACGACGGCGAACCGGCACCCGCGGCCGGCGCCCGCAGGCGTCCCGCCAACGCGCCCGCGCAGCCCCTCGGGTCTATTCGCCGCGTGCCTTGATGTAGGCGGCCAGCACCTGTTCGATCTGCCGCTTTTCCTGGGAACTCAAGCGCGCATAGGTGGCATAGGAGATGGTTTCGAACGGCCAGGCGGCGGGGAGCGCATCGCGCTCCCCGGCCGCCTGGGTCATGCCGGGATCCGGATTCAGCATCGGCCCTTCGCCGGCGCTCAGCCACATGGGGCTGACGCACAGCGCGCGGGTCAGCTTGATGAGGGCGTCGCTCGAAGGCTGCCGGCGCTGCCCGCTCTCGTAGTTGCCGATAGCGCTTTGCGACAGTTTGCTCGCGACCGCCAAGTCCTTTTGAGTCCATCCCTGTAGCATTCTTGCGTTGCGCAGACGATGGCTAAACGTGTCCAATCGATCAACCCGAGACATTAATAAGAATTTATTTATTTGATTTAAGCATCTCAATACTGCCGCCAAATAAACGGATTACGCCCCAATTGCGGGGCTAATCCGTAAATCGCGTCAGCCGGCCGTTTGCGCCCTCGCACAGCGTCTGGCGCAGCGCCGACGGCCCATCAAAAAATCCATATCTATCATGCGCTTGCGCTGCCGCCCCGGCAACGCTGCGCCACGCTTGCCGTTTGCATGCGGGCACGCCGCGCAGGAAGAAAAATCCTGCGCAAGTGTATGGCGTTTGGAGTATTCAAAATCGAAAATAATGTATCGGCGATACATAATGCGGCAACGCCGGGAATCTCGAAACAAACACTATTTCAAGCGTTTCCATAGCGCCGGAGCCCCGCTTTCTGTTACTGTCAGAAACTACAGAAACGTATCTTCACAAAAAAACACGCCCGTGTTTAAATGAAACACGGGCGTGACTTCCAAGCAGCATCGAAGCATGGGCGGCCATCGGCAAAAGCACGAAACCAGGGGCAAGCCCCCCGGCCTCGCGCCCATCCGAACAACACCGCCCGGCGCTCCCGCGCCTCGGCGCGCAGCACATGGAGACGGGTATGACACGCAGCGCCACACCTGGACATCAGGCACAGCAGCCACGCCCTGTCTCCTCATTGGAAGCATCAATGAACAACACGCTGGATGTCATATTTCTGGGCCACGACGACGCCAGGCATGCCGGACTCGTCGAAGCCCTTTCGCACCTGGGTTTCAACGTCCGCCGCTGCCACGACCTGGCTGACGTCTACGACAGATACTCGCGCCGCCCCAGCCCGCTGGTGGTGTTGAAGGCGCCGCTGCCCGACATCCACAATGCCGCGGTCCGGCTGCGCGCGGTCGACCGCGGCCTGGGCATCGTCGCCATCGCCACCTTCGCCGACGCTGAAAGCCGCATCCGCACGCTGCTCTGCGGCGCGGACGCATGCCTGCCGCCGGACGTATCCGGCCTGGAACTGGCGGCGGCCCTGCAAGCGCTGGTACGCCGCGCGGTCGGCCTGGACGGCGCGGACGCGGCGTCCGACGGACATGCGGCGGATGACCCCATGCACGAGACCTGGCGCCTGGCCAACAAGGGCTGGACCCTGATTAGCCCTACGGGACGGACCCTGGGGCTGACCACCGGAGAACGCGATTTCCTGTCGCGGCTGGTGAACGCCCCCGACCGCAAGGTCAGCCGCGACGCCTTCTACGCCGACGGCGCGGACGATGGCGACAGCGGCATCACACGGCGCCGCTTCGTCGACGTCATGATCAGCCGCTTGCGCCGCAAGGCGAGCGCCAACCAGATGACGCTGCCGATCCGCGCCGTGCACGGCTGGGGCTACATGTTCGCAGCGGACATCGCGCTGGACCTGGATTTTCGGGTGGCGGGAGAAGAAAGCCGGCTGGAGGCCCAGGACGACTGGCGCCGCGAAACGGCTGACGCGAACGCGTCGACTTGAAGCCTGGCCCGCAACGGGCCGGGACGAAAAAAACGCGGCGCTGCCCCGAAAGGTTAAGACGCCGCGCTAAAACAACACGTGAACCTGGAGTCATCAGCCGGCACTGATGCCTACTACCTGGATCACGCGATTCCAACATTCGTGCCTCATACTGCTCACGTACGGTCAGACCGTGAACCTGGGCCGGGTCTCTAGTCCCTGCACAAGCTGCAACGTGATCAACGCCAGGCGAATCGTCCGCTTGCAGAAACAGCAGGCGTCCCGCCCTTATCAGCGGCGTTCCCCATGGATAGCCGCTTGATGCACGAAGTTTAGGACCTCGGACCGCTTTCCAGTAATTCTTTGTTGATAGCCTTCCATACATATCTGATATAGGGCGGCATGCCCCCTACAATGCCGGCAAAGGACTTGGGATCCGTTCCCGCCAAACCCATGCCCACACTGCCCGTTCCCCTCAAGCACCGCCTGCGCAAGCTGCTTGCACTGTTTCCGCCCAACTGGTGCCTGGCCATCCTGGTGGCGCTGGACGGCTATGCCTTCATGCATCCGGTGCTGCGCGAGGTGCGGGCGCGCGAATACGGATTCTGGCTCGCCATCGACAACTGGCATGAGGTCATGCGCGTGGTGGGCCTGCTGGAAATACCGCGCCTGGTGCTGGGCGTGGGGCTGCAGGTCATTGCACTGGGGCTGATCCTCAAGGCCCGCATCGCCTGGGCGTTTTCGCTGGTGCTGCTGATCGGCGTCGGCACCTTCGCCATCATGGGAGACAGCGGCCGCGCCGGCCTGGGGATCTACACGCTGGTCCTCGTCATCGCGCTGATCGCCTATTGGCGCCGCTTCGACCGCGCCAGCGTCACGGCCGGTTCGCTGTTTGCCCTGGTCAGCATGCTGTCGCTGCTGATCTACGCGGTCTTCGGCACGCTCTACCTGGGCAACGAATTCAACCCGCCCATCACGGACGCCACCACCGCGCTCTATTTCTCCATCGTGTCCATGTCCACGGTGGGCTATGGCGACATCACGCCGCACAGCGGGACCGCGCGGCTGTTCACCGCGTCGATTATCATCCTGGGCATCACCATCTTCGCCACCTCCATCAGCGCGATCGCCGGGCCGGTGATCGGCGGCAATCTGAAACGGCTGGTCAAAGGCAGGTTCTCCACCGCCATGCGCAAAAACCACATCATCATCGCGGGCGCAACGCCCCTGGCCATGAGCGTCTACGACGGCCTGCGCCGCCGCGGCGACGAAGTCACGGTCATCGTGCCTCCCGGCGTGCCGCAGGAATACCCTGCCGCCACGGACCTCATCGAAGGCGATCCTTCCAGCGTCGACGTGCTGCACAGCGCGGGTGTCTCGCGCGCCCGCTACGTGCTGGCGCTGCGCGACGACGACGCCGAGAACGCCTTTATCGTGCTGGCCGCGAAGGAAGCTTGCGGCGAGAACGGCGCCAAGACAGTCGCGCTCGTCAACACCAGCAAGCACCTGGAGAAGATCCGCCGGGTGAATCCTGATCTGGTGTTCTCCGTGCAACTGCTGGGCGCGGAGCTGCTGGCCCGCGCCATCAATGGCGAACCCATGGACAGCCAGAGCATCACCGATCTGTTCTTCGCCAAGGCCGCCCCCAACGGCAAAGCCGCCTGAGCGCTACGCCGCGCCGCCGGGCTGTTCATGCCCGGCATACCAGCGCACGAACTCGGCCGACGGCATCGGCCGCGCGAACAGATAGCCTTGAATGAACGCCACGCCGCGCGCCTTCAGGTAATCGAACTGATGCGGCGTTTCCACGCCCTCCGCCACCACCGACAGCCCCAGGCGATGCGCCAGCGTGATGATGGCGTCCAGCACCGGCGCCTCTTCGCCCGCGGGTCCAATGGCCTGCACGAAGCCCTGGTCGACTTTCAGGTAGTCCACCGGAAACTTCTGCAGATACGACAGCGAACAGTGGCCAGTGCCGAAGTCGTCGATGGCGACGCGCACGCCCTGCGCACGCAGGGCGTCGATGTTGCGCCGGGCCTGGCCGTCGTCGGCGATCAGGCTGCGCTCGGTGATCTCCAGCACCACCAGCGGATGCCGCGCCGCGACCTTGGCCGCGAAGGACTGCACGTCGGGAAGCAGTTCCGCGCTGGACAGGTGCTCGGCCGCGATGTTCACGCCGATGTGGAAATCCGGCGGCGTGGGCCAGGTCCGCATGTCGCGCTCGATCAGCATGAGCAGGTGCTGGGTCAGCGCAATGATCGCACCCTGCGCCTCGGCCTCGGCGATGAAGAGGTCCGGGCGCACCGGTCCGATGCCTGGCCGCTCCCAGCGCATCAGCGCCTCCACGCCCTCGCAGCGGCCCGTGGCCTGGCCATATACGGGCTGGTAATGCACCTGGAACTCGCCGGCCCGCATGGCGCGGCGCAGTTGCTCCTTGAACGATCGCCTGCTGGCCTGCAGGCGATGCGTGCCCAGCGCCAGCCCCAGTCCGAGCAACAGCGCTACCGGCAGGTACGTCGCCATTGAACGCGACCATGCGCGCACCAGCGTTTCAGGCGGCGCCAGCACGCTGACCCTCAGGCCGGCGACGCTGTCCTCGCGCGCGTCTTCCTCGCGCAGCTGCACCGCGCGCGCCGCCGCGCCGCCCCATGAATCGCTGCGGATGGGCGCGCCATGCCTGCCGACGGCCAGTTCCAGCTGCAGATCGTCCATGGTGGCGACCGCGTTCACCAGGTCCTGCGCATAGCGGCCATCCACTACCACGATGCCGCTGCTGCCAGCGTCCGCGCCGGACTTGCCCAACAGAATGGCCGGACGGTCAGGCGCCAGCGGCGTGCCGGCCACGGACGTCTGCCATTGTGGCGCCGACACGTCGACCTTCCATTTGCTGAAATCGTCGAGCGATGCGTCCACCTCGCCCACAGCCGACGAACAGTACACGCGCTTGTCCCGGACCAGGACCAGGGAACGGAAATAGGGATTCAAGGTGCCCCAGCGCTGCAGCACCGGCAGTACCTCGGCGCAAGGCTTGCCCGCAAGCTCCGTCACCCGCCCCAGCATTTCCTCAGACTGCGCAAGGATGCTCTCTGCCTGGGCGCGCACCACGCGCGCCGCCGTCTCGCCTTCAAGCCGCTGCGCTTCGTGCGCCTGCAGCCAGGTCCAGCCCACGCAGGCCACGATGGGAAGCATCAATGCCAAAGCCACTGGCAGATAACGCCAGGGTGGTGTGTCGCCGGTCACTCCCGATGTCGCCATGTCACCTCGCCGCGTAGGTCGTGCATGGCCGCCGCGCGACCACTCTGGATAGGACACCAAGGCGGGCACAGCGTCAAGAAACTCCGCGCCCGTCCATCATGCGGGGGCCTGGCGCAACAGTTCGCAGATCAGCGCCACATGCGCCTGGCGCCGCTCGGGCAGATCGATGCGCTCGCCCGGCCCCATCAGCGCGGACATGACCAGGGTATGAACGATGGGCGACAGCAGCAGCCAGGGATGCCTGAGCGCCACGCAATCGGCGCACAGGCCGCGGGTCCGGGCGCGCTCCAGCAGCCGCGCGATATCGATCTGATGCGCCTGCGCGGTCTCCTGGCGCCAGCGCGCGGCCAGATGCGGCACGCGGCCGCTTTCAGCCAGCAGCAGCCGCATGGTGCTGATCATCGCCGGATTGCTCAGGCTGACGTAGAGATGATTGACGATGCGTTCGGCCAGATGGCGCGGTGACTCGGCGCCGTCCACCACGGCCTCGATGTCGAGCCGCGACGGACTGAGGTGGCGCGCCAGCAGGGCCTCGAAGACCGCCTCCTTGCTGTCGAAATGCGCGTAGAGCCCGCCCTTGGACAAGCCTGCCCGCAGCGCGATGTCATCCATCCTGGCGCCGGCATAGCCCGCCTGCGAGAACTCCTGGAGCGCGGCATCGAGAATCTGCCCGACCCGCACCGCCGGAGGAAGACGACGGCGCTGCATGACCATCCCTCTGCTCCCTGTGCATGTGCGGTCCATTAAAAACCGACCAGTCAGTCGCTACTTTGATTCTGATCAAGGAATGCGCAGCCGCCGCACTGCACAATACCTACAAGCATGAACCCGGTATCGGGTCCGCCCCGCAGGCGGCGCCACAAGCCCGCCTTGCCTCGGGACGCGCCCGGCCCCCGCGCTGGAGAAACCCCGCATGACACGCCGCCCGTTTCCGGCCATGATCGCCACGCGCTTCGTTCCCGCAGCCCTGCTGACGCTGCTGGCGGCTGGCTGCGTGTCCATGGCGCCCGACTATCAGCGCCCCGCCCTGCCCGTCCCTGCCGCCTATACGGCCCCTGCGCCCGGCGCGGCAGCGGCCAGCGCCGCCGCCGCGGCCGAAATCGGCTGGCGGACCTACTTTCCCGACCCGGCGTTGCAGACGCTGATTTCCACTGCCCTGGCCAACAACCGCGACCTGCGCCGCGCCCTGCTGCGCGTGGAGGAAGCGCGCGCGCTGTACGGCATCCAGCGCGCCGACCAGTTCCCCACTCTGGGCGTACAGGCGGACGGCTCCCGCTCCCGCGTGCCGGGCGACCTGAACCTCACGGGGCAGCCGCTGGTCTCCAGCCAGTATCAGGTGGGCCTGGGCATGGCCAGCTGGGAACTGGACTTCTGGGGCCGCGTACGCAGCCTGAAAGACGCCGCGCTGCAGAACTACCTGGCCTCCGATGCAGCCGCGCGCGCCGCCACGCTGAGCCTGATCGCCGAAGTGGCGGACAGCTACCTGTCCCTGCGCGAACTCGATGAACGCCTGCAGCTGACGCGCGAGACCATCGCCTCGCGCGAAGAATCCCTGCGCATCTTCCGCCGCCGCTTCGAGGAAGGCGCGATCTCCAAGCTGGACCTGACCCAGGTCGAAACGCTGTGGCAGCAGGCCAAGGCGCTGGGCGCGGACCTGGAACAGACCCGCGCCGCCCAGGCCAACGCGCTGGAACTGCTGGTGGGTGCGCCGCTGAACCTGCCCAAGCTGCCCACGCGCCTGGACGACAACGCCGTCATGCGCGAGCTGCCGGCGGGGCTGCCCTCGGACCTTCTGGTCAACCGCCCCGACATCGTCGCCGCCGAGCATCAGCTCCAGGCCGCCAACGCCAATATCGGCGCGGCCCGCGCCGCGTTCCTGCCGACCATTACCCTGACCGGCGCGTTCGGCACGGCCAGCAACGAACTGGACGGCCTTTTTTCCGGCGGCAGCCGCGCCTGGAACTTCGCGCCCAGCATCAGCCTGCCGATCTTCGACGCCGGCCGCCGCTCGGCCAACCTGGACCTGACCGAAGCGCGCCGCGACCAGGCCGTGGCTGCCTACGAACAAACCATACAGACCGCCTTCAAGGACGTATCCGACGCGCTGTCCGCGCGCTACTGGCTGGCCGCGCAGGTGGACGTGCTGCGCGCCACCGTGGCAGCCCAGAGCGAGCGCGCCCGTCTCGCGCAACTGCGCTATGACCATGGCGCCTCGCCCTACCTGGAAGTGCTGGACGCGCAGCGCGATCTGCTGGCTGCGCAGCAGAAGCTCGCGCAGACGCGCCGCGCGCTGCTGTCCAGCCGCGTCCGGCTGTACGCGGCGCTGGGCGGCGGCACGCAAGCGCCCGCCACAGCGCAAACCGCCTCTGCCCCCGCGCAAGACGCCAGCCCCCGATAAACCAAGAACCAAGGATCCCCGATGCGCCTGCCCACCCGAAAACTGGTCCCTGTCCTGATCGCCCTGGCGGTCGCCGCCGGCGGCTACTACGGCTGGCGGCTACTGTCCGATACCGGCCCGGGCGAGGGATTCGTCAGCGGCAACGGCCGCATCGAAGCCACCGAAATCGACGTGGCCGCCAAGCTGGCTGGCCGGGTGCAGGAGGTGCTGGCGGTCGAAGGCGACTTCGTTGCCGCCGGCCAGCCGCTGGCGCGCATGCAGATCGACACCTTGCAGGCGCAGCGCGAGGAAGCCCGCGCCCAGCACCAGCAGGCCGTCAACGGCGCCGCCAGCGCCAGCGCGCAGGTCGCGCAGCGCGAGAGCGACAAGCTGGCCGCCGAGGCCGTGGTGGTGCAGCGTGAAAGCGAGCTGGACGCCGCGCGCCGCCGCCTGGCCCGCTCCGAGACGCTGTCCAAGGAAGGCGCCTCGTCCATCCAGGAACTGGACGATGACCGCGCCCGCGTGCGCAGCGCGCAGGCCTCGGTGCACGCCGCGCGCGCACAGGTGAAGGCCGCGCAGGCCGCCATCGATGCCGCGCGCGCCGCCGAGATCGGCGCGCAATCCGCCGTCACCGCCGCACTGGCCACCATTGCCCGCATCGAGGCCGACATCGCCGACAGCGAGCTGCGCGCCCCGCGCGACGGCCGCGTGCAATACCGCGTGGCGCAGCCCGGCGAAGTGCTGGGCGCGGGCGGCAAGGTGCTGAACATGGTGGACCTGTCCGACGTCTACATGACGTTCTTCCTGCCCGAGCAGGCGGCCGGCCGCGTGGCGCTGGGCCAGGACGTGCGCATCATCCTCGACGCCGCGCCGCAGTACGTGATCCCTGCCAAGGTGTCCTTCGTGGCCAGCACCGCGCAGTTCACGCCCAAGACAGTGGAGACCGCCAGCGAACGGCAGAAACTGATGTTCCGCGTCAAGGCCCAGATCAGCCCGGAGCTGCTGCAGCGGCACCTCAAGCAGGTCAAGACCGGCCTGCCCGGTGTGGCCTGGCTGAAGCTCGATGCCGACGCGCAATGGCCCGCCAATCTTGAAGTCAAGGTGCCCTGATGGCCGCCCCGGACGCCGCGCCCGTCGTGACGCTGTCCGGCGTCAGCCTGCGCTACGGCAAGACGGTGGCGCTGGACCGCATCACCCTGGACATTCCCGCCGGCCGCATGGTCGGGCTGATCGGCCCGGACGGCGTGGGCAAGTCCAGCCTGCTGGCCCTGATCGCCGGCTCGCGCGCGGTCCAGGAAGGCAAGGTGGACGTGCTGGACGGCGACATGGCCGACCGCCGCCACCGCGACGACGTCTGCCCGCGCATCGCCTACATGCCACAGGGCCTGGGCAAGAACCTCTACCCCACCCTGTCGGTCGAGGAGAACCTGCAGTTCTTCGGCCGCCTGTTCGGCCATGACGAAGCCGAGCGCCGCCGCCGCATCGACAGCCTGACGCGCAGCACCGGCATGTCGGCCTTCCTGTCGCGCCCGGCCGGCAAGCTGTCCGGCGGCATGAAGCAGAAGCTGGGGCTGTGCTGCGCCCTGATCCACGACCCCGACCTGCTGATCCTGGACGAACCCACCACCGGCGTGGATCCGCTGGCGCGCGCGCAGTTCTGGGACCTGATCAACGAGATCCGCCGCGAACGCAGCGGCATGAGCGTGATCGTGGCCACGGCCTACATGGACGAGGCGCAGCGCTTCGACTGGCTGATCGCCATGGACGAGGGCCGGGTGCTGGCCACCGGCACGCCCGCCGAACTGGAACGGCGCACCGGCGCGGATTCGCTGGAGGCCGCCTTCATCGCCCTGCTGCCGGAAGAAAAGCGCCGCGGCCACAAACCGGTGGAGATCGTTCCGCTGGCGATCGACGAGGACGCCGAGATCGCCATCGAGGCGCGCGACCTGACCATGCGCTTCGGCGATTTCGTCGCGGTGGACCATGTCAATTTCCGCATCCGCAAGGGCGAGATCTTCGGCTTCCTGGGATCCAACGGCTGCGGCAAGTCCACCACGATGAAAATGCTGACGGGTCTGCTGCCCGCCAGCGAGGGGCAGGCCTGGCTGTTCGGCGCCGAGGTCGATCCCCGCAACATCGATACGCGCCGCCGCGTGGGCTACATGTCGCAGGCGTTTTCGCTGTATGGCGAGCTGACCGTGAAGCAGAACCTGGTGCTGCATGCGCGTCTCTTCCATGTGCCGGAATCCGAGATTCCGGCGCGCGTGGACGAGATGGTGCAGCGCTTCGACCTGGGCGAGGTGCTGGACACCCTGCCCGAGAACCTGCCCATGGGCGTGCGCCAGCGGCTGTCGCTGGCGGTGGCCATGGTGCACAAGCCCGAGCTGCTGATCCTGGACGAGCCGACCTCGGGCGTGGACCCCGTGGCGCGCGACAATTTCTGGCGGCTGCTGATCGCGCTGGCCCGCCACGACCAGGTCACC
Source organism: Achromobacter xylosoxidans (assembly GCF_002192695.1). Taxonomy (GTDB): domain Bacteria; phylum Pseudomonadota; class Gammaproteobacteria; order Burkholderiales; family Burkholderiaceae_B; genus Achromobacter; species Achromobacter xylosoxidans_C. Next base: position 23,669 of record NZ_MTLG01000110.1, on the reverse strand, counting down.
ATCTTCATTTCCACCCACTTCATGAACGAGGCGCAGCGCTGCGACCGCATGTCGCTGATGCATGCGGGCAAGGTGCTGGTCAGCGCATCGCCTGACGAGATCACGCGGATGCGCGGCGCCAAGACGCTGGAAGAAGCATTCATCGCCTACCTGATCGACGCGGGCGCCGGCACCAAGGCGGAAGACGCCGCCGGGCAAGCCGCTCCGGCCTTGGCGGCCGCTCCCGCCGAGGCGCCTGAGCATCGCGGCTTCAGCCTGCAGCGCATGCTGAGCTACATGTGGCGCGAATCGCTGGAACTGCGCCGCGACCCGGTGCGCGCCACGCTGGCCCTGGCCGGGTCGCTGCTGCTGATGTTCGTGATGGGCTTTGGCATCAGCATGGACGTGGAAGACCTGCGCTATGCGGTCATGGACCGCGACCAGACCGGCCTGAGCCACAACTACAGCCTGAACCTGGCCGGCTCGCGCTACTTCATCGAGCACCCTCCCATCTCCAGCTACGAGGAAATGGATGCGCGCATGCGCAGCGGCGAACTGTCGCTGGCCATCGAGATCCCGCAAGGTTTCGCGCGCGACGCGGAGCGCGGCAACGGCGCGCAGATCGGCGTCTGGATCGACGGCGCCATGCCGCAGCGCGCCGAAACCATCCGCGGCTACGTCCTGGGCATGCACCAGGGCTGGCTGATGCAGCAGGCGCGCGAGCGCCTGGGCGCGGACGCGACCCTGCCGGTCAGCGTGGAAACGCGCTTTCGCTACAACCCGGACGTGCGCAGCCTGCCCGCCATGGTGCCCGCCGTGATTCCGCTGCTGCTCCTGATGATGCCGGCGATGCTGACGGCGCTGGCCGTCGTGCGCGAAAAGGAGCTGGGCTCCATCATCAACCTGTACGTCACGCCCGTGACGCGGCTGGAATTCCTGCTGGGCAAGCAGGCCCCCTATGTGGCGCTGGCCATGCTGAATTTCCTGCTGATGACGCTGCTGGCCGTGACGCTGTTCGGCGTACCCATCACCGGCAGCTTCCTCACGCTGCTGGTGGCCGCGCTGATCTACAACGTGGTGGCGACCGCCATCGGCCTCCTGGCCTCCACCTTCACGCGCAGCCAGATCGCGGCGCTGTTCTTCACCATGATAGGCACGCTGGTGCCCGCGGTGCAGTTCGCCGGCCTGCTCAACCCGGTGTCGTCGCTGGAAGGCGCCGGCCGCCTGATCGGGCAGGTCTACCCCGCCACGCATATGCTGACCATCAGCCGCGGCGTGTTCAGCAAGGCCCTGGACTTCTCCAACCTGCAAGGCTCGTTCTGGCCGCTGCTGATCGCCATTCCCGTCATCCTGGGCGCCTCGGCGCTGCTGCTGAAGAAACAGGAGACCTGAGATGCGGCACCTGGCCAATATCTACCGCCTGGGCGTGAAGGAGCTGTGGAGCCTGGCGCGCGATCCGATGATGCTGATCCTGATCCTCGTGTCCTTCACGCTGATGATCTACACCGCCGCCACGGCCGTGCCCGAAACGCTGCACAATGCCCCCATCGCGGTGGTGGACGAGGACGTTTCACCCCTGTCCGCGCGCATCACCTCAGCCTTCTATCCGCCTCATTTCACGCCGCCGGAAGTGACGACTTCGGCCGAGGCCGATGCCGGCATGGACGCGGGGCGCTACACCTTTTCGGTCAACATCCCGCCCAATTTCCAGCGCGACGTGCTGGCCGGCCGGCCCGCCGAAATCCAGCTCAACGTGGACGCGACCCGCATGAGCCAGGCGTTCACGGGCAGCAGCTACATCCAGCAGATCATCAACGACGAGATCAACGAGTTCGTCAAGCGCTACCGCGCGCCCACCGAACTGCCGGTGGAGCTGGCGGTGCGCATGCGCTTCAACCCCAATTTGACCCAGGCCTGGTTCGGCGCGCTGATGGAGATCATCAACAACGTCACCATGCTGTCCATCATCCTGACCGGCGCCGCGCTGATCCGCGAACGCGAGCACGGCACCATCGAGCACCTGCTGGTCATGCCGGTGACGCCGACCGAAATCATGGTTGCCAAGGTCTGGTCGATGGGGCTGGTGGTGTTGGCGTCTGCTGGGCTATCGTTGACTTTCGTGGTACGCGGCTTGCTGCAAGTACCGATCGAAGGATCGGTGGCGCTGTTCCTGGTCGGAGCGGCGCTGCACCTGTTCGCGACGACCTCTATGGGCATATTCATGGCCACGCTTGCGCGCAGCATGCCGCAGTTCGGCATGTTGCTGGTACTAGTGCTGCTGCCCCTGCAAATGCTGTCGGGCGGCACCACGCCGCGCGAAAGCATGCCGCAGTTCGTGCAGGACATCATGCTGGCCGCCCCCACCACCCATTTCGTGGAACTCGGCCAGGCCATTCTCTACCGCGGCGCAGGCTTGAGCGTCGTGTGGCAACCCTTCCTGGCGCTGGCGCTGATCGGCTCGGTGCTGTTCGCGTTTTCGCTGGCGCGCTTTCGCAAGACCCTCAGCCAGATGGCTTGAGGCCTGTGTGTTCGTTACCCCTTACCACTCTCTTAAAAGGACGGATGATGAAGAAAACCACTGCCTCCACGCCTCTGGGCCTCGCCGGCGCCAATGCCGCCTATTGCCAGCGCATGGCGCAGCTTGCGCAGGAAAGCCAGCAGCGCTGGATCGAACTGGGCCGCCGCCTGGCCGGCGGCAGCGCCGAACAGTACCAGGCCACGCTGGCGCCCCTGCAACAGTCCGGCAACTGGCAAGAGATCGCGCCCGCGCTGGGCGAAATGACGCGCAAGCAATGGCAAAGCCAGCTTGAAGCCAGCCAGGCCATCACCCACGCGCTGCTCGAAGAGCAGGCCACCCTCGCCGCCGGCATGAGCGATGCCATGCGTGGCTGGCTGAAGCAGGCCACGGGCGGCGCCATGGGCATCGAAGACACGCCCATGGCGCAGATCTGGAAGACCCTGTCGAGCCAGATGGCGTCGGCGTGCTCGGCCATGCGCGACGCGAACAACCCGGGAGCCCACCATGACGGCTGAACGCAAGGCGCTGGTCACCGGCGGGGCCGGCTGCCTCGGACAGGCCATCGCGCGGGCCCTGCACGATGCCGGCCACCAGGTCATCATCACTTATCACTCCAACGAAGACGCCGCGCGGGCCTGGATCGACTCGGAGGCAGCCCAGGGCCGCCGCCATGCCATGTACAAGGTGGACGTGGCCGACTACGACTCATGCCAGGCGCTGGCGCGGCGCCTGGAGGAAGACGGCCATCAGATCGACATCCTGATCAACAACGCAGGCCTCACCCGCGACGCCAGCCTGCGCAAGATGAGCTACGAGAACTGGACGGACGTGTTGCGCGGCAACCTGGATTCCATGTTCAACATGACGCAGCCGCTGTGCGGCGCCATGGCTGACCGGGGTTGGGGCCGCATCGTCAACATCTCGTCCGTCAACGGCAGCAAGGGCGCGTTCGGCCAGACCAACTACGCGGCCTCCAAGGCCGGCATCCACGGCTTCACCAAATCCCTGGCGCTGGAGCTGGCCAGGAAAGGCGTAACGGTGAACACCGTGTCGCCCGGCTACCTGGCGACGCGCATGGTGGAGGCCGTGCCCGACGAGGTATTGAAGGAGAAGATCCTGCCGCAGATCCCGCTGGGCCGGCTCGGCCGCCCCGAAGAGATCGGCGCGCTGGTCGCCTTCATCTGCAGCGATGCCGCCGGATTCATGACAGGCAGCAATGTTGCCATGAACGGCGGCCAGCACATGTATTGATGCGGCAGCGGGCCGCCGCGGCTCATTCCCGCGGCGCGCCCAGCTCTTCCAGCAGGAAGTCGACGAAGGCGCGCACCTTGGCCACCATGTGGCGGCGCGACGGATATACCGCGTAAACGTAGGTTTCATCCGGCTGCCAGTCCTGCAGCACCGCCCGCAGCGCGCCGCTGTCCAGGTCCTGCTGCACGTACACGCGCGGCACCAGGCTGACGCCGAAGCCCGCGCGCAGGGCATCGCGCACCGCCAGGCTGGAACTCACCTTGTAGCGCCCGCGCACCGGCACGCGCTCGGTCTCGCCGGCGCGCTTGAAGGTCCATTCGTCCGCATGGCCCGACAAGGTGAACTGCACGCACTCCATGCCGCGCAGCGCCAGGGGCGAGGCCGGCAGGCCGTGGCGCTCGAAATAGGCCGGCGCGCCGCAAAGCACATGGTCCAGCGTCATCAGCTTGCGCGCCACCAGGCTGGAATCCTCCAGCCTGTCGGTGCCGCGGATCGCAAGGTCGTAGCCTTCCTTGACGATGTCGATGCGCCGGTCCTCCAGGTTGAGGTCCAGCGATACCTGCGGATAGCGTTCCAGGAAGCGCGGCATGACGGCGGACAGCCGGACCAGGCTCAGCGACATGGGCGCGCTGACCCGCAAGGTGCCCGACGGCGCCTGTTGCAAGGGCCCCAGCGATTGCTCGGCTTCGCTCAGGTCGTCCAGGATGCGGGCCACTTGGTCGTAATAGCGCGCGCCGGCTTCGGTCAGGCTCATGCGGCGCGTGGTGCGATTGAGCAGCCGCGCCGCGAGGTGGCTTTCCAGTTCGGCAATGTTCTTGCTGACCGCCGCGGGCGACAGGCCCATCTGCCGCGACGCGGCCGCGAAGCCGCCACGCTCCACCACTTGCCTGAACACTCTCAGCGCCGTCAGATGATCCATTGATTATTCACTTTTGGTGAATGATATTGCCATTGAATTGGATATTATCGCCAAATCAGGATTCAATTAGCCTGTGGGCATGGAGACGGCGCGCCTGTCGCGAGCCGGCAATCTCAGCAAATCCCAAGGATGGCAGCCATGAACCACGCCCTGACCGACGCAATCGCGCAACGCGTTTCCGCCAACTTCTTCGATCCCGCCCGCGGCGTGGACGACGACGATATCCACACCCTGATTTCCTGGGCCACCCGCGCCCCCACCGCCTTCAATCTGCAGAACTGGCGCTTCATCGCCGTGCGCAGCCAGGAGGGCAAGCGCCGGCTGCGGGAGCTGGCATGGAACCAGCCCAAGGTCAGCGAATCGGCGGTGACCTTCATCGTGCTGGGCGTGCTGCCCCAGGCCGCCTGGATGGCCGACCGCCTACAGCCCTCGGTGGACGCGGGCTTCATGCCGGCGGCCATGGTCCCGTCATGGGAAGCCGCGGCCAGCCGCCTCTACGCCGATTCGCCGCAGACCCGGCGCGACGAAGCGGTGCGCAGCGCCACCTTCGGCGCCTCCACCCTGATGCTGGCAGGCCAGGCCCAGGGCCTGGCCGCCAGCCCGATGACCGGCTTTGACGCCGCCGGCGTGGCCCAGGCCTTCGGCTTGCGCCAGGAGGAAGTGCCGGTCATGCTGGTCGCCATGGGCTACGCCCAGGAAGGCAACTGGCCGCAGAAGCCGCGCCGCCCCGTCAACGACGTGCTTGAACTCGCCTGAGCCCCTGCCGGAGCATGACCATGAATCGCGGTTCCGATCTGCTGTTGACTGCCCTGGCGCCCGCCATCTGGGGCAGCACCTATGTCGTCACCACCCTGATGCTGCCGCAGGATTACCCGCTGACGGTCGCCATGCTGCGCGCCCTGCCCGCAGGTCTCTTGCTGCTGCTGGCCGTGCGCCAGCTGCCGCAGGGCATCTGGTGGCTGCGCGCCTTCATCCTGGGCGCGCTGAACTTCTCCGTTTTCTGGGCCCTGCTGTTCGTGGCGGCCTATCGCCTGCCCGGCGGCGTGGCCGCCACGCTGGGCGCGATCCAGCCGCTGGTGGTGATCCTGCTGGCGCGCAGCCTGCTGGGCACGCCCGTGCGCGGCCTGTCGGTGCTGGCGGCGCTGGGCGGCCTGGGCGGGGTGGCGCTGCTGGTGCTGACGCCCAAGGCCGCGCTGGACCCCGTGGGCATCGCGGCCGGATTGGTCAGCGCCGCCTCGATGGCGCTGGGCACGGTGCTCAGCCGGCGCTGGCAGCCGCCGGTATCGGCGCTCACCTTCACCTCCTGGCAGCTGACGGCGGGCGGCATCCTGCTGGTGCCCTTGGCGCTCGCGGCGGAACCCGCCCTGCCGCCGCTCTCCGCGCTGAACGTGGCCGGCATCGCCTACCTGGGCCTGATCGGCGCGGCGCTGACCTACGTGCTCTGGTTCCGGGGCGTGGCGCGGCTGGAACCGGCCGTGGTGTCCTCGCTGGGCTTTCTCAGTCCCATTACCGCCGTGCTGCTGGGCTGGGGCATCCTGGGCCAGCAACTGAGCGCCGCGCAGATCGCCGGCATGGCGATCGTGGTCGCCAGCGTGTGGCTGAGCCAGCGCACCCAACGCCCTGCTGCCGCCGCGTCAGCGCCGCGGCCGCTGTAACACACCGGCACGCAAAACAGATAGCGGCGCCGGCGCGGCTCGCGCATGATCGGTGCTCCATCCCAAGGAAGGAGCCGCACCATGAGCAGCAAACCCAGCATCATTCTTGTCCACGGTTTCTGGGGCGGCGCCGCCCACTGGACCCGGGTCATCCTGGAGCTGGCGCGCAAGGGCTACCAAGACCTGCACGCCGTGGAAATGCCGTTGACGTCCCTGGCCGATGACGCCGAACGCACGCGCAAGATGATTGCGCAGCAAAAGGGCCCCGTGCTGTTGGTGGGCCATTCGTACGGCGGCGCCGTCATCAGCGAAGCCGGCAATCAGCCCAACGTGGCCGGCCTGGTGTACATCGCCGCCTTCGCCCCGGACGCGGGCGAGAGTCCCGGTGGCATCACGCAGGAGCACCTGCCGGCCGCCGCGCCGAATCTGGCGCCCGACAGCGACGGCTACCTGTGGCTGCGCCCTGACAAGTTCCACGAGAGTTTCTGCCAGGACCTGTCCGCCGACGAGGGCCTGGTCATGGCCGTCACGCAGAAGGCGCCCCTGGCCAGCGCCTTCGGCGAAACGGTGTCCGTCCCCGCATGGCGCAGCAAGCCGTCCTGGTACCAGATCTCCAGCCAGGACCGGATGATCGCTCCCGAGAACCAGACGCGGATGGCCGCGCGCATGAATACGCGCAAGACCATCACCCTGGACGCCAGCCACGCATCGCTCGCGTCCCGCGCCAGCGAGGTGGCCGCCCTGATCGACGAGGCGGCGCGCGCCGCGTCTTGACCACGGCGGCGCCCGGCGGCCTGCGTCTCCAAACGAGCATATCAGGGGACGCAGCCGCCTTTTCTGTGCTGCTTTTTTTGTAACTCCACGATCTGACCAGGAGTTGCAGCACAGATAGTTTCCCTATGAAAAGTCGATTCCGTCCTGGTAATTCACCAAAACTGATCCGCTTTTTTCTTCTTGTTCTGAATCTGTACTGATTCAGGCTGCGGCTCTAACTTCACGGTGTAGGTCAAACACCCGTCAGCGCACGCCGTCTTGTGGCGGTTGAGGCGCGCTGGCGAAGAAGTCAGGAATACCGCCATGGATAGCGACGCGCTATTGCTTGCCCGAATACAGTTCGGCTTCACCATCTCGTTTCACATCATCTTCCCCGCCATCACCATCGGCCTGGCCAGCTATCTCGCCGTGCTCGAAGGCCTGTGGCTGCGCACGCGCAACACCGTCTACCGCGACCTCTACCATTTCTGGACCAAGATCTTCGCCGTCAACTTCGGCATGGGCGTGGTGTCCGGCCTGGTGATGGCCTATCAGTTCGGCACTAACTGGAGCTTCTTCTCTGACTTTGCCGGCAGCGTGACCGGACCGCTGCTGGCCTATGAAGTGCTGACCGCCTTCTTCCTGGAGGCCGGCTTCCTGGGCGTGATGCTGTTCGGCTGGTCGCGGGTCGGGCCGGGCCTGCACTTCTTTTCGACTGTCATGGTGGCGCTGGGCACGCTGGTGTCGGCCACCTGGATCCTGGCCTCCAACAGCTGGATGCAGACGCCCGCCGGCTACGAAATCCTGGACGGGCGCGTGGTGCCCACGGACTGGCTGGCCGTGATCTTCAATCCGTCCTTCCCCTACCGCCTGGCGCACATGGGCATCGCCGCCTTCCTGGCGACCGCGCTGATGGTGGGCGCTTCCGGCGCCTGGCACATGCTGCGCGGCGACCGCAGCCCCGCCGTGAAGAAGATGTTCGCGATGGCCATGGGCATGCTGCTGCTGGTGGCCCCGCTGCAAGCCGTGGTGGGCGACTTCCACGGCCTGAACACGCTGAAGCACCAGCCCGCCAAGATTGCGGCCATCGAAGGCCATTGGGAAAATGAACCCGGCGCCGGCGTGCCGCTGACGCTGTTCGGCATCCCCGACATGGAACGCGAGGAAACGCGCTACGCGGTCAATATCCCACGCCTGGGCAGCCTGATCCTCACGCACAGCTGGGACGGCCAGTTCCCGGGCCTGAAGTCCTATCCGCCCGAAGACCGGCCCAACGCCACGGCCGTGTTCTGGTCGTTCCGCGTGATGGCGGGCCTGGGCATGCTGATGATCGCCCTGGCCCTCTGGGCCGCCTGGTCGCGCTGGCGCGGCCGGCTATACGAATCGCGCTGGCTGCACCGCTTCGCGTTGTGGATGGGACCGTCCGGGCTGATCGCCATCCTGGCCGGCTGGTACGTGACGGAAATCGGCCGCCAGCCCTGGGTGGTGTACGGCGTCATGCGCACGGCCGACGCCGCCACGCCGCACGGCTTGGGCGAACTGACGCTGACGCTAGCGCTGTTCGTGGTGGTGTACCTGCTGGTGTTCGGCGCCGGCGTCTCGTACATGCTGCGCCTGATCCGCATGGGTCCCAGCCCCGCCCCCGGCCACGCGCCCCTGTCGGGCGGCCCGGGCGAACCGCGCCAGCCGTCGCGGCCGTTGTCGGCCGCCTCCACCCTGGCGGGCATCGAGCCCGCGCAACGCAAGCATTCGGGAGTCTGAGGCCATGGGCATCGATCTAGCACTGGTATGGGCCGTCATCATCCTGTTTGGCGTGATGATGTACGTAATCATGGATGGCTTCGATCTGGGCATCGGCATCCTCTTTCCGCTGATTAACGACCGCGAGGAACGCGACGTCATGGTCAACACCGTGGCGCCCGTGTGGGACGGCAACGAGACCTGGCTGGTGCTGGGCGGCGCCGGCCTGATGGCCGCGTTCCCGCTGGCTTACTCGGTGATCCTGAGCGCGCTGCACCTGCCGCTGGTATTCATGCTGCTGGGCCTGATCTTCCGCGGCGTGGCGTTCGAATTCCGCTTCAAGGCCGACGAGCATCACCGCCCGCTGTGGGACCGCGCCTTTGTGCTCGGTTCCGTGTGCGCCACCTTCTTCCAGGGCGTGACGCTGGGCGCCTACATCGAAGGCATCCCGGTGGTGGACCGCGCCTATCAAGGCGGCGCCTGGGAATGGATCAGCCCCTTTTCGCTGTTCACCGGCGTGGGGCTGGTGGTGGCCTACGCGCTGCTGGGCTGCACCTGGCTCATCATGAAGACCGAGGGCCGCCTGCACCGCCACATGTGCGACATCGCCCGTACGCTCACGCTGCTGCTGCTGGCCGTGATCGCGGCGCTCAGCCTCTGGACGCCCTTGGCGCAGCCGCAGATCGCACAGCGCTGGTTCAGCCTGCCCAATATGTTCTGGTTCCTGCCGGTGCCGCTGCTGGTCGCCGTGGCCGGCTTCGATCTCATCCGCCGCGTCAAGGGCATGCCGAACGCCGGCCCCTTCGTGCTGTCGCTGGCGCTGCTGTTCCTGGGCTACAGCGGCCTGGGCATCAGCATCTGGCCCGCCATCATCCCGCCGGACGTGTCCATCTGGACCGCGTCCGCCCCGCCGCAAAGCCTGGGCTTCGCGCTGGTGGGAGCGCTGGCGATCATTCCGATTATTCTCATGTACACCGCCTGGTCGTACTACGTGTTCCGGGGCAAGGTGCGCCTTGGCGAGGAGTTCCACTGATGAACGGATCCCAACCCTCCCTGCCCTCGTGGCGCAGCCGCCTGCTCTGGCTGGCGATGATCTGGGCATGCAGCGTCGCGGCGCTGGGCGTGGCGGCCTATGCGCTGCGCCTGGTGATGAAATCGATCGGCATGTCTACCTGATACGACCCACGCAAACGGACCCGCCCCATGAAGCGCTATGAACGGCTGACAGAAGAAATCACCGCCTCGATCCGATCGGGCCTGCTGCAGGCGGGCGACCGCCTGCCCTCGGTGCGGCAGACCAGCGCCAGCCGCGGGGTCAGCCCGTCGACGGTGTTCAAGGCCTATTACCTGCTGGAGGCGCGCGGCCTGATCCGCGCGCGCGACCGCTCCGGCTACTACGTGCTGCGCGCGCCGCATGCCACGCTGCCGGAGCTGGACGGCCTGTCCAGCGCCAGCGCCGGACGCCATCCGGTGGACGTCAGCGACAACGTGCTGCAAGTGCTCAACGCCACCTTGCGCCGCGACATGCTGCCCTTCGGCTCGGCCTTTCCCAGCCCCTCGCTGCTGCCCTACGGACGCTTGGCGAAGTTCATGGCGGCCACGGTGCAGCGCCTGGATCCCTGGGGTTCCATCGACGACCTCAGCCCGGGCGATGCCGCGCTGCGCCGCGCCATCGCGCTGCGCTACCTGGCCGACGGCATGTCCGTGCCGGTGGACGACATCATCATCACCAACGGCGCGCTGGACGCCCTGAACCTGAGCCTGGCGGCGGTCACCAATCCCGGCGACGCGGTCATCGTGGAGTCCCCCACCTTCTACGCCGCGCTGCAATCGCTGGAGCGCAATCACCTGCACGCCATCGAAGTCGCCACGCATCCGCGCGCAGGCATGGACCTGCAAGCGCTGGAACAGGCCATCCTGCGCCACCGTCCCAAAGCCTGCTGGCTCATGACCACCTTCCAGAATCCGCTGGGCAGCCTGATGCCCGACGACAAGAAAGAAGCGCTGGTGCGGCTCTTGGCCAGCCACGACGTGGCCCTGATCGAGGACGACGTCTACGGCGAGCTGTATTTCGGCGAGCAGCGGCCGCGCCCGGCCAAAGCCTTCGACCGCGACGGCATCGTGATGCACTGCTCGTCGTTCTCCAAGACGCTGGCGCCGGGCTATCGCGTGGGCTGGGTGGCCGCCGGCCGCTACACGCGGCGCATCATGCGCAACAAGCTCACCACCAGCCTGGCGACCGCCGCGCCCACCCAGGCCGCCATCGCCGCCTATCTGGAAAAAGGCGGCTTCGACCGCCACCTGCGCCAGTTCCGCCAGGCCCTGGCCTCGCAGCAAGGCGAGCTGCTGCAGGCCATCGCCCGCTACTTCCCCAAGGGCACGCGCGCCACGCGGCCACTGGGCGGCTACTTCGTGTGGGTGGAGCTGCCTGCGCACATCGACACGCTCAAGGTCCACCGCGCCGCGCTCGACCACGGCATCAGCATCGCGCCGGGCCCGCTGTTCTCGGCCTCCGGCGGCTTCGGCAACTTCCTGCGCCTGAACGGCGGACATCCCTGGAACCCGGAGATGGAGCAAGGCATGGCGACGCTGGGCAAGCTGCTCGCGGGCTAGCCCGTTGTCCTGGCCGGCGATTCACGTTATAAATGAGTGTTATTCTTATTAACACCCATCGCTGTCCCGCCATCCATGGATTCCCCCGCGTACACGAACGTCCACCGGCTTTACGCGGATCACCACGACTGGCTGCTCGGCTGGCTGAACCGGCGCGTCAGCAACCGCGCCGACGCCGCCGACCTCACGCAGGACACGTTTGTCCGCGTCCTCACCTCTCCCGCCGCCGCCCCCCTGTCCGAACCGCGCGCCTACCTGCTGACCCTGGCGCGCCGGCTGACCATCGACCTGTGGCGCGCGCGCGATGTCGAGGCGCGTTATCTGCAAGCGCTTGCGCTGGAGCCGGAACCGGTCGCCGCGTCGCCCGAAACCCTGATCATGCTGAAGCAGGCGGTCATGGAAATCGACCATCTGCTGGATGGCCTGCCCGTGCCGGTCAAGCACGCCTTCCTGCTGAACCGGCTGGACGGCATGACCCATCCCGCCATTGCGCAAACCCTGGGCCTGTCGCTGGCGACCGTGGAACGCCATGTGAAGCGCGCCTTCCTGCATTGCATTGCGTCGCGCCGCGCACGCGACGCGGCATGAGCGGCGCCTCCATGGCCGGCGCCGCCCGCGACGCGCTGATGGAACGCGCGGTCGACTGGATCGTGCTGCTGACATCCGGCCAGGCCACCGACCAAGACCACCAGCGCTTCGAGCGCTGGCTCGCCAGCCATCCGGAGCATGCGCGCGCCTGGGCCGAGGTGGACGGCATCATGCGCCAGCCGCTGGCCCAATTGCGCGGCGCGGCCGAAGCGGCTCCCGGACCCGCCCGCGCGGCGCGCGCCGCCCTGCTGCAAGGCAGCGGCCTGGACCGGCGCCGCGTGCTGAAGCTGGCGATGCTGTTTTCCGGCGTGTCGGCCGGCGCCTTGATGGCCGACCGCTACATTCCGCTTGCCGGACTGTCCGCAACCTACTCCACTCACACGGGCGAACGCCGGACCTACACGCTGGAAGACGGCACCATGCTGACGCTGAACGCGCGTTCGGCCGCCGATGTGCACTATGACGGCATGCGGCGCACGGTCGTGCTGCGCCAAGGGGGACTCTACGCCGAGACCCGCTCCGACAGCCGGCCCTTCGTGGTGCAAACGCGCTATGGCGCCGTGACCGGCGGCGAATCGCATCTGGCTGTGATCCAGTTCGACGCCTACGCCATGGCCAGCGCCCTGGAAAGCGCGCTGGTCCTGCAGCCCGACCACGGCAACCCCCTGGCCCTGCCGCAAGCCGGCACGGCGGCCTTCGACCGCAACCGCGCGTGGCAACGGGACGATGCCGCGCAAGCCAGCTGGCGCAGCGGCATCCTCAGCGTGCGCGATGCCCGCCTGGCCGAAGTCATAGAGCAGTTGCGCGCCTATCAACCCGGCGTGATCCGCCTGTCGCCAGAAGCCGCGGCACTGCGCGTATTTGGCGTGTTTCCGCTGGACGACCCGCGCCAGACCCTGCTGGCCCTGGGCGAAACCCTGCCGATACAGGTCCGCCGCTACGGTCCGTGGCTGACGCTGGTGGACGCCGCATAACAAAAAAAAGCGCATACCCCCCGCGGCGATGAGGGGATTGGGATCGGGCATCCGTCATTACCTGTGACGCAACCGAAACCCCCCATTTTTGCCGGACATCTTGAATCATGAATTTCCCCTTGAGCCGCAGCGCGGCGCTTGTCGCCGGCGCCCTCAGCGCCTGCGCGCTGACGCCCTCCGTGCTTGCACAGGACACCGCCCCCACGCACCAGGCCGCGCAGTCCTATGACCTGCCCGCTGCCCCCTTGGCGGACACGCTGAGCCGGATTTCGCTGCATAGCGGCCGCACCATCTCGGCCAATGCGGAACTCGTCGCGGGCAGGCAAGCCGCGCCGGTGCGCGGCGCGCTGAGCGCCGAAGCCGCGGCGCGGCAGGCCCTGGCAGGCACCGGCCTGGAACTCGTCGTCACCCCGGCAGGAGTGCTGAGCGTGCGCCTGCAACCCTCGGCCGGCGCCGTGACATCGCTGGAACCGGTAATGGTCACCGCCAGCAGCATCATCCCGCCCAGCGAAGGCACGGGTTCCTACACCGTGCCGGAATCCAACTCCGCCACGCGCATGCGCCTGTCCTTGCGCGAAACGCCGCAGTCCGTGACGGTCATCACGCGCCAGCAGATGGAGGACCAGGGCATCGTCACCGTTGCCGGCGCGCTGGAGCAGGCGCCTGGCGTGGTCGTCAGCCGCAGCAACTCCGAAGGCTACGCCTTTTATTCCCGCGGCTTCCAGCTGCAGAATTTCCAGTTCGACGGCCTGCCCAGCCTGTCCAGCGACGGCGGCAACGTGCGCGACAACTACAGCATCAGCAGCTCGGTCATCTACGACCGCGTCGAGATCCTCAAGGGCGCCACGGGCCTGGTCAATGGCGCCGGCTATCCTTCGGGCGTCATCAACCTGATCCGCAAGCGGCCCACCCGCGAATTCCAGGGCAGCGTCACCGCCGGCGCCGGCTCCTGGGACCAATATCGGGGCGAACTGGACCTGAGCGGATCGCTGGCCGAGAACGGCAGGATCCGCGGTCGGATGATCGCCGCGGTGGACGACAGCGCCAGCTTCATCGACTACACAAAGACCCGCGAAGACGTGCTCTACGGCATTGTCGAAGCCGACATCACCCCGCGCACGACCGCGACGCTGGGTATCGAGTACCAAAAGAACAAGAACGACGCCTCTTCCAACATCCACCTGCCCGCGTTCTACTCGGACGGCCGGCAAGCGAGCTTCTCGCGTTCGACCAATCCCGCCGACAAATGGACTTGGCGCAATCACGAGACCACCCGCTATTTCGCCGACGTCACGCATACCTTCGACAACGACTGGCAACTGAAGCTGGCCGCGGGGCATCGGAATTATTCCTCCAACGAGTTGATCGCGGGGATGGGCAGTTCATTCATCGACGCGAAGACGCACAGCATCAGCCACAGCCTGGGCCAGGCCAGCCTGTTCGATACGGACTCCCGCGAGAACAGCGTGGACCTGCAGGCCTCCGGCATGTACTCGTTGCTGGGCCGCCGCCACGACCTGGTGTTCGGCTACAACGCCGCGCGCACGCATTCAACCTCGCGGCGCGACGACGGCCTGAGCGACACGATCATCAAGGACGCCTTCAACTGGAACAACAACAGCTTCAAGCCCACCGTCTACAAGCGCCTGCTGGACCATGATATCGAGGTGTCGCAGAAGATCCTCTATGGCGCCACCGTCCTGCACCCCACCGACCGGTTCGCGCTCATCCTGGGCGGACGGCTCACCGACTACCGTTGGGAACAGAATTCCGTTTTCAGCAGCGGCTTTCGCGGCAATTACGGCACCGAGGTGAAGAACAAATTCATCCCGTATGCCGGCGTCACGTTCGATGTGGACTCCCATCACACCGTCTATGCCAGCTACACCGACGTGTTCAAGCCGCAGGCCTTCAACTTCGATGCCTCCAATCGCCAGCTGGATCCCATGACGGGCAAAAGCGTGGAAGTGGGCGCCAAGGGCGAATACCTGGACGGCCGGCTGAACGCCAGCGTCGCGCTGTTCCAGCTCAAGCAGGACAACGTCGCCGAACTGGATCCCAGCGGCGCCATGACGCCCACCGGCGGCACCGCCTACATTGCCGTGCCCGGCGTGACGACCCGGGGCATCGAACTGGAGATATCCGGTGAATTGCTGCCAGGCTGGCAATTGCATGCAGGCTACACCTATAGCCGGTCACGCGACCGGGACGGCGAACGCGTCAGCACGACCCAGCCCGAGCAGTTGTTCAAGCTTGCCACCACCTATCGCCTGCCGGGAGACTGGCACCGCCTGACGGTGGGCGGCAACGTGCACTGGCAAGGAGGCACCTATTTCTCGCAGTCCGTCAACGGCGCCAACCGCCGCTTCACGCAAGACAGCTATGGCGTGCTCGGCTTGATGGCCGCCTATGACTTCAGCAAGGACCTGCGCGTGACGGTGAACCTGAACAACGTGCTGGACAAGACCTACTACTCCGGCATCGGCAACTACAACTCCGTGTACTACGGCGCGCCGCGCAACGTGCTGGCGCAACTGCGGTACAAGTTCTAGTTCGCCGTCGCGCCCGAATCCTTGACCGCCTTGGCCCAGGCCGCGATCTCGCTCTGGATGAAGGCGCCGAATGCCGCGGTGTTCAGACTGGAAGCCTGCGCGCCCTCCTCCATCAGGCGCTGCTTGACGGCCGGCGCCGCCAGCGCCGCGCTCAAGGCCTGGTTCAGCGTGGCGACCACCGCGTCCGGCGTGCCGGCCGGCGCGACAATGCCGTGCCACGACACCGCCTGAAAGCCCGGCAGGCCCGATTCCGCCATGGTGGGAATATCCGGCATGGCGGGCGAGCGCTGCGGCGAGGTGACCGCCAGCGCGCGCAGCGTGCCGGCCTTCACGTGCGGCAGCACGCCGGGAATGGTCGTGAACATGAAGTCGATCTGCCCGCCGATCAGGTCGGTGATGGCGGGGCTGCCGCCCTTGTAGGGGATGTGCGTGAACTGCAGTTTCGCTGCGCTCTTGAACATTTCGCCGGCCAGATGGCCGGGCGTGCCCGCGCCGGCCGAGCCCATGTTGATCTTGTCGCCCTGCGACTGGATGTAGGACACCAGCTCCTGCACATTGGCGGCCTGCACCTGCTTGCCCACCACCAGCACATTGGGCACGGTGGCCAGCAGCGTCACGGGCGTGAAGTCCTTCACCGCATCGTAGGAAATCCGCGAGTACAAGGACGGATTGATGCCATGCGTGCTGGCGGTGGCCAGCAGCAGCGTGTAGCCGTCCGGCGCGGACGTCGCCACCTGCTTGGCGGCAATGGTGCCGTTGGCGCCGCCCTTGTTGTCGATGACGATGGTCTGCCCCAAGGTCTTGGCAGCTTCGGCCGCGACCGTGCGCGCCAGGATGTCCGAGGTGCCGCCGGCGGAATGCGGCACCACCAGCGTGATCGGCTTCGAGGGGAAGGCCTGGGCTTGCGCCGCCGGCAAGGCCGGCAGCAGACAGGCGGCCAGCGCGGCGCGCGCCAGCAAGGAAGTGCGGAACATTGAAGTCTCCTGGTTTGTTATCGGTTGCGGCGCCGTCGACGGACGCCGTCATGGCCGCGCGGCTGCGCGGCCCTTCAGTCCGAGCCCAGCTGCAGCTTGTTGGGCTGGCGCTTCTCGATGGCCCACTTCAGCAGCGCGGCAGAACGGTAGATGCCATGGGCGAACTTGCCGTAGGGCAAGGTCAGGAACAGCGCCATCACCACGCCCAGATGAATCGCCAGCAGCAGCGCCATCGCGCCGCCGTCGCGGCCGGCCAACAAGGCCAGGCCGGTGGCGCTGGTCAGGAACAACAGCGCAATGAAGCCACGGTCCATGGGTTTTTGCGCCGCGTCGCCCTGCTGCGGATGACGCTTTAGGTTCAGCCACAGCAATCCCGCCGGCCCGATCAGCAGGCCGATGCCGCCCGTAGTGCCCAGCAGCACCGGCGCACTCCAGAACGGATACGGCGCCTGCAGGTCCAGCAGATAGTGGTACAGCGTCGCCACACAGGTAGCGGCGAAGCACAGCATGAACCCATAGAACGTGAAGTGATGGAAACGCCGGCGCCACAAGGTGAAGGCGTCGTCCGCGTTGTTGCAGCCCTTGCCATGCCCCCCGTCCAGATAGCGCAACCGCAGCGCGTCGTGCGCCGCCTCCGCCACCGCCGCGCCCGTGGCCGCCCCCGGGCTGACATTGCGCCAGAAGCGTGTCACGCCCACGCCCAAGGCCAGCATCGAGAATCCGAACACCACGCCGAACATCAGCGCCAGCGTGTTGTGTGGGAACACGGCATAGAAGTTGCCGGCCATCGGCTCGTGGAACAGGCCGCCCGCCATCAGCACGGCCAGCGTCAGGAACAGCGCCAGACCGGCGGCGGTCGCCAGCGACAACACCAGGCCATTGCGCTTGTACAGCGCGCCCAGCGCCGCGGGCCAGGCGTAATCGGTGTAGGTCTGCATCCGGACCCGGGCCATGGCCTGCGGCACGTTCACCGCGA
The DNA here is from genome assembly GCF_002192695.1 of Achromobacter xylosoxidans. Lineage (GTDB taxonomy): Bacteria > Pseudomonadota > Gammaproteobacteria > Burkholderiales > Burkholderiaceae_B > Achromobacter > Achromobacter xylosoxidans_C. The sequence continues at coordinate 6,177 of NZ_MTLG01000110.1, read as the reverse complement.
ACTCGTGCGGCGGCGCGTACTGGCAAGCGTGCAAACAGGCGCCGCAGTTGTGGCACAGGTTGGCCAGGTAGTTCAGATCGGCTTTGCCGAATTCCAGGCGGCGGGTCATGGCGGGAAACACCGCGCAGAATCCTTCGCAATAGCGGCAGGCGTTGCAGATCTGCATGACGCGGGCGACCTCGGTTTCATCGCCGGTCAGAAGCTCCGCCTGGGGCTTGGCCTGTTTGCCTAGCCAGCGCACCGGCTGCTCGGCCATGACGGGCGCCGCCTCGGCATGCGGCGTGGAAAAGGACTGCGCCTCGCGCGCCAGGGCTTCAAGCTGCTTCATATCGTGCTTCCGCGTGGTGCCGGCCGCGCGCGGCGGCGGCGGCCCGGGTGCCGGCGATGCGGCCGAAGGCCGTGCCGATGGACATGCCCACCCCGGCCGTATAGCCCTTGCCCAGCACATTGCCAGCCATCATTTCGCCCGCGACGAACAGGTTGTCGCTGGGCATGTCGTTGAACCGGACTGCGGCGGTGTCGTCCACCTTCAGGCCCAGGTAGGTGAAGGTGATGCCGGGCCGCAAGGCATAGCCATAGAACGGCGCGGTGTCGATGGGCCGCGCCCAGTGCGTCTTGGCCGGCGCCAGGCCCTCGGTATGGCAGTCGTCCAGCGCGGTATGGTCGAACTTGCCGACGCGGCAGGCCGCGTTGTAGTCGCGCAGCGTCTGCTCGAACACCGCCGGATCCAGCCCCAGCTTCACGGCCAGTCCCGGCAAGGTGTCGGCCTGCACGCCGGGGAACACTGGCGGCATGAAGCGGCCGACGGCCTTGGCGTCGATGATGGAATAGGCGATCTGCCCCGGCTGCATGGCCGTCAGGCGGCCCCAGATGGCGTAGCGCTTGGGCCAGAAGTCCTCGCCTTCGTCATAGAAGCGGCGAGCCTCGCGGTTGACTACCACGCCCAACGACACGCAGTCGATGCGCGTGCAGATGCCGCCGTCGTACAGCGGTGCGCGCGCGTCGATGGCCACGCAATGCGACTGCGACGGATCGCCGATGCGGTCCGCGCCCGCATCCAGCATGAACTTCAGCAGCACGCCCATGTTGTAGCGGGTGCCGCGGATCAGGAAATTGTCGGCCGGCCATTCGCCGCGTTCGTTCTGGCCCCAGGCCTCGCGCAGCCACTCGCGGTTGGACTCGAAGCCGCCGGCCGCGAGCACACAGGCGCGCGCCTCGATGCGTTCATCGCCGATGCGCGCGGCCACGAAGCGCCCGCCGTCCAGCTCCAGCGAGTCTACCGGGGCGTCGTAGCGGATCTGCACGCCCAGCGCCTCGGCGCTGCGGTAGTAGGCGTTGACCAGGGCCTTGCCGCCGCCCATGAAGAAAGCGTTGGTGCGCGCTACGTGCAGCGCGCCCGACAGCGGCGGCTGGAAATTCACGCCGTGGCGGCGCATCCAGTCCCTACAGGTGGAGGATTCACGGATGACCAGGCGCGCCAGATGCTCGTTGGTCAGCCCGCCCGTCACCTTGAGCAGGTCCTGCCAGTATTCTTCCTCGGGGTAGGCCTCGATCAGCACGTCCTGCGGCGCATCGTGCATGCAGCGCAGATTGCGCGTGTGCTGCGAGTTGCCGCCGCGCCACTCGCGCGGCGCCGCTTCCAGCAGCAGCACGCTGGCGCCGGCCTCGCGCGCCATCAGGGCCGCGCACAGCGCCGCGTTGCCCCCTCCCACCACCAAGACATCGACCATGCCATTGTTCCTCTTCCAAGGAACGGACTGTAGCCAGCGCAAGCGTCCGCCGATATCAGCCAGGCGTCAACAGGTCTTCATGAATCGTGAAGGGTCACCACCGGCCATTTGCCCGCGCGCGCCAGCGTGCGCGAGACATCCGCCAGCACCAGGCGGGCGGCCAGGGCCGCGGGCGACAGCTCGTCCTCGGACAGGCTGGCCAGCAGATTGGGACGGTACAGGTGGGCGTCGTCGATGCGCGCCATGTGCAACTGGCCTGGCGCGATCCTGGCCATGGCGGAACTGGGCTGGATGGTGGCCACATGACCCAGCTGCACCACGTCCATCAGCACCGGCAGGCCATCCACCTCCACCGCCACCAGCGGCGCGCGGCCCGACTGCTGGTACGCGTGGTTGACCAGCGCCCGCAACCCGTGGCGTCCGCTGGGCAGGACCAGCGGCAGATGCGCAATGGCTTCGATGCGGGTGGTGTCGCCTGCCGGCAAACCCGGCATGCCGGGATGGGCCAGCAGGAACAGCGGCTCGTCCAGCAAAGGCGTAATGCTCCAGCGGCGCGCGGATTCGGCCTGGAACACGATGGCCAGGTCCAGCAGGCGGCCGTTGAGCATGTCGCTCAAATGGCCCGACAGCGCCTCCACCAGATGCAGGCGGATGTCGGGATAACGCTCATTCATGGCCTGCACGAAGGGCGCGCCGAGGATGGCGGCGGTGGTGGAAGGCAGGCCCACGCTGACGTGGCCCGCCAGCCTGGCCTGCTGCGCCGCGTGCACCGCATCGTCGGCGTGGCGCAGCGCAAGCTGCGCCTGGCGGAAAAACGCCAGCCCCGCGTCGGTGGGCTCCACGCCGCTGGCGCTGCGCCGCAGCAGCCGGGTGGACAACTCGCCCTCCAGCCTGCTGATCTGCTGGCTGAGCGCCGAGGTCACCATGCCGATGGACTGCGCGGCGCGGCCGATGCTGCCCGCCTCCACGACGCGGACGAAGTAACGCAGTTGGCGCAGTTCCATGGGCGGCCCCGGCTTTCCATAAGGGATGACAGGGCCGATTGTAGAGGCTGGGCCGCCGCGCCTCAGTAGCGCGCGTCCTTCGGCTTCTTGCCCTGCGGCCAGTCCTTGTCCTTGCCTGCGAAATCCGGGCGCGGCATGTGGGTGAAGTATTCAGCCACGTCCACCGCGTCCTGGTCGGACAGCACGCCGCCCTCGCCCCAGCTGCCATGCGTGTTCACGCCCATCGGCATGCTGTTGCGGATGAAGGCGGCCGCCTTGTAGGTGCGCGCCAGGCCCGCGCCGATGTTGAAGGACTCTTCGCCCCACAAGGGCGGGAACGCAATATCGCCGGAACGGTCGCGCTTGCCCTCGCCGTTGGCGCCGTGGCAGGAGGCGCATTGGGCCGCGTACAGGCTCTTGCCGCGCACCGGGTCGGGCACCAGCTTGGTGTCTATCGGCCAGGCGTTCTCGATCTGCACGCGGGCGCCGTGCGGCACGTCCTGGGCCAGCCACTTCATGTAGGCAATCATGGCCTTCATCTCGGCCGAGTCCTTCTCCAGCGGTTTGCCGTTCATTGAACGCATGAAGCAGCCGTTGATGCGGTCCTCCAGCGTCACGACCCGGTTGGCGCGCGGATTGAACTGCGGGAAGGTGTTGACCGTGTTGATGTAGGGCGCGCCCATGGGCTTCTTGCCGCCCTGCACGTGGCAGCTGTTGCAGTTCAGGCTGGCGCCGGTGTTCTGCGGCAGCAGGCGACGAGTCTCGGTCAGGAGGCGTTTGCCGTAGTTGATCTGCTCGGCATTGGGCTGCGAGGCGATCTGCGTGTCCGACGGAATGGTGTAGTCCGGCAGCCGCTTGCCGTCCTTGTCGAGCACCGGAAAGGTACTGCGCGCGCCTGGCGCCGCGGCCTCGGGCTCCGCCGTGGCGACCGTCCAGCCGCCCACCGCGACGACTGCCGCCAGCAGCGCGGCGATCCTGATGTGCTTACTCATGCTTGCCTCCGCCGATGTTCGGCTTCTTGCTGGCCAGGAACTCGCGGATATGCGCGACGTCTTTCTCGACGATGTCGGGCGCCTGGTTGGTCCATCCCGTGCGGATGAAATTGATCACGTCCGTGATATCGCGGTCGCTCAGGTGCTTGAAGCCCGGCATCGCGAACGTCATGGCGTCCATGTCATTCGCCGGCATCCTGCCGCCTTCCAGCGTGATCTGGATAATGGATTGCGGGTTCTGCGCAAACACCGCCGAATTGCCGGCCAGCGCCGGGAAGATGCGCGCCATGCCCTGCCCGTCGGCGCGATGGCACACCACGCATTGCTCCATGTAGATGACCGCGCCGCGCGAGTCGTAGCGGCCATCGCGCAAGGACGCGGTGGTGCTGTCGGCCTTGGGCGGGAAGGCGGCGAGCTTGCCGCCGGCCGCGGGCAATTGCTTCAGATAGGCCGCGATGCTGGCGAGGTCGCCATCGGTGAAATACCGCGTGCTGTGCTCGACCACGTCGGCCATGGCGCCAAATGCCGCCACCTTGTCGGTGCGGCCGGTCTTCAGGAACAACTCGATGTCCTGCGCGCTCCAGGATTGCAGGCCCTGGGCCTCGCCGCGCAGGCTCTTGGCGCGCCAGCCGTCGATCACGGCGCCGGAAAGGAAGGCGTCGCCGTCCGCCAGGGACAGGGCCTGCTCCTGGTAGGCCAGGCCGCGCGGCGTGTGGCAGGCGCCGCAATGGCCGGGGCCTTCGACCAGATAGGCGCCGCGCACCAGCTTTTCATCGGCGCCGGCCGGAGCCGCGAACTCGCGCTTGCCCGCGAACAGCAGCTGCCACCAGGCCATGGGCCAGCGCATGTTCAGCGGCCACGGAATGGTGGAATCCGCGCTGGGTTGGCTGACGGGTTCGACCTGCGACATGAAGTAGGCGTACAGCGCCTGGACGTCCGCGTCCGGCATGATGGCGTACGAGGGGTACGGCATGGCCGGATACAGGGGCGTGCCGTCCTTGCGGATGCCGTGCTGCACCGCGTTCTTGAAATCCGCGTAGCTGTAGCCGCCGATGCCCGTCTGCTTGTCGGGCGTGATGTTCGACGAATAGATGGTGCCCACCGGCGTCTGCATCGCCAGGCCGCCCGCAAAGGGCTTGCCATTGGGCACGCTGTGACAGGCCACGCAGTCGCCCGTGCGCGCAATGTAGGCGCCGGCCTCGGCCAGCCGCCTGTCGTTGACGTCGACGGACGCCGCCGCGTCGGCCTTGCGATTCGCCGTCAGCAGCTGCGCGCCGCCGATGGCCAGGCCCGCGGCCGCCAGCAGAACCACTGCGGCCTTGATCCCGATCCTCTTCATTACTGCCCTCCGTTGCACGCTGGGCAGCGTGCACGTCGGGGTGTTCGTACGGCCTGTCCAGCTTATGGAGGAAGCTTACGCCTTTCAGTAATAAGTTAATGACCGAAAAACATATAACTTGCGGGCTTGTTTGATTTGCCGCAAGCCCGCTGCCGGCCTGCCGAAAACGGAAGACTGCGGCCGCTCTTGCGGCGGCCGCGCGATCCGTCGCCTACGCGGGGATCGTCAGGCCCCTGGCCACCGCCGGACGCGCCACGAAGGCTTCCAGCACGCGGGCGACGTTCTTGAAGCGCGAGAACTCCACCAATTCACCCGCGCCGTAGAAACCCACCAGATTGCGCACCCAGGGCAGGATGGCGATGTCGGCGATGGTGTACTCGTCGCCCATCACCCAGTCACGCCCCTCCAGGCGCTGGTCCAGCACGGCCAGCAGGCGCTTGGATTCGTCCGCGTAGCGGTCGCGCGGACGCTTGTCTTCATAGTCCTTGCCCGCGAACTTGTGGAAGAAGCCCAGCTGGCCGAACATCGGGCCGATGCCGCCCATCTGGAACATGACCCATTGCAGCGTCTCGTAGCGCCCCGCCGTATCCGCCGGCAGGAACTTGCCCGCCTTGCTGGCCAGATAGATCAGGATGGCGCCAGACTCGAACAGGCCCAGCGGCTTGCCCTCGGGACCGTTGGGGTCGAGGATGGCTGGAATCTTGTTGTTCGGGCTGAGCGACAGGAATTCGGGCGAAAACTGGTCCCGGGCGTCGAAGCTGACCCGGTGGACCTCGTAGGGCAGCCCGGATTCCTCCAGCAGGATAGACACCTTCACGCCGTTGGGCGTGGGCAGTGAATACAGCTGGATGCGGTCGGGGTGCCGGGCGGGCCACTTCTTGGTGATGGGAAAGGCGCTGAGGTCGGTCATGCGGGGGCTCCAGGGGGAGGGGCGGAATGGTCGGGGTAATCCTAGCGCAAATCCGGGCGGCCGCCCCGCCGTCTGCAATCTCCTAGCGCAGGTCCTCGGGATTCATCGACGCATCGCGCACGTACTTGTCGCCCGGCTCTGGCTGCAGCGAGGCCTCGATTTCGGGCGGAAACGCCGGGATCTTGCTGGTCTGCATGACTGCCCAGCGCATGATGGTGTGCAG
>NZ_MTLG01000011.1 GCF_002192695.1 Achromobacter xylosoxidans | reverse complement strand
TATTCCGCAGAACCCCACAGCTAACCGCTGTGGGGTTTTGTCTTTGTGAGAGCCCATGACGGGCGCCTGTCGAGCATTGCTCCAGACGCACTCATAAGCCCCCTCACGACAGGATTGGAGCGTTTGCCCAGGCAGGGCAGGCACTCAAGCAGTTACGCCTGACAACCATAGCAAGGTGGTCCCACTCCTTCCCATCCCGAACAGGACAGTGAAACGCCTTTGCGCCGATGATAGTGGACGGACGTCCGTGAAAGTAGGTCATTGTCAGGCTTTGATTCCAGGAACCCCGCAGCTCGCGCTGCGGGGTTTTTTCTTTTGCGCGGGTGCTGTTGTCAGGTCTCCGCGCTGTCTGCGATGGTAGGCGCGTGAGGCCGCGACATGAGTTTTTGCGTGACGCTTGCGGACCGTCAATCAGGCTGCAAGCCGCGCCAGCATTGAATGTGCCCAAATAACAACGGCCGTTGGCGGGGTGGCTTTGTGCGGTAAGATTGACCGAGTCAATTCGTTGGAGCGTTATCGTGAGTGATCCCCAGACCCCCGTGCCCGGAACGACGTTAGACCTGCGCACGCTGACCCACGTGGCCTATGGCTTGTATGCCTTGGGCTTCCTGACGAGTGGATTCCTGGGCATCGCCACGCTGGCGGCCGTGGTGCTGATGTATCTGAAGCGCTCGGACGCCGCAGGCACCGTCTATGCCGCTCATTTCGACTGGCTGCTGCGTACCTTCTGGTGGGCCTTGCTGTGGCTGGCCATCAGCGGTATCGCGACGCTGATCTTCATAGGCTGGATCGGCCTGGCCGCGACCGTGATATGGGTGTTGTATCGCTTGATCAAGGGCTGGCTGTCGCTGCTGGAAGGCTCCGCGCCGACCACCTACGCCTGAAGGCGCGCGTTCAAGCAAAAGGCCGGCATGAGCCGGCCTTTTGCTTTGTTGGGCTCGACAACAAGAGGCCGCGTTGATCGTGCGCGTGCGTGCATCAGCGAACAAGGGCGGACGCGTGGTTCAGCAGCGTGCGTGAGTCTGCAGGCGCAGGAGCTTGCCCGTGCATGGTTGCATGCGGATGCTCGTGAAGCAGCCGGGCCTGGCTTTGTTCGCGTTGCTTTCAGCCGCTTGATGCGAGCTTGCAAGAAGCGCGGCCAACTGCCTGAAGAGGCGCGCCAGGCTTGGCTTTCGGGGAATGCTGGTGTGGGGAATCGAGCCATGCCGGCGAGGTGGCGGCGTGGCTGTCGCGATGCGTGAAAGCTGCGCTGGGGAGGCGAGCTCGCCCAGGGATGAACCGGGGCGTCGCGACGATATGTAGAGGCAGGGACGTACGGGGTACGCCCTTTGCCTGCTTACTTCAGATGCGCGTTGACCAGCTTGGTCAGTTCGAACATCGTGACCTGATCTTTGCCGAAGATCGGGCGCAGCTTGGCATCGGCGTTGATGTTGCGCTTGTTGCTGGCATCTTGCAGGTTGTGCTTCTTGATGTATTCCCAGATCTTTTTGGTGACCTCGGTACGCGGCACGGCTTCCGAGCCGATGACAGCAGCCAGGTCGGCGCTGGGGGTCAGGGGCTTCATGAATGCAGCGTTCGGCTTGCGCGCGGTCGCGGGTTTGGAGGTTGTGGCCATAATGCGGCGCTCCTTCTCTGGCTGTTGGAAAAATTGTCCTGCGGCCGGAGCATAACGTGTCTCTCCCGTAAAGACAAAGGCATTTATCCTCTGTAGCAACTAAAATGCACACACTGTCCTCCCTACATCGTCATTCTGTAACCTCCTATGTACGCACGATCTCCTTTGGAATCAATTCGCCTCTTTCATGACGAATTGACGGCGCTGCGGCGCGATTTGCACGCACATCCCGAACTGGGCTTCGAGGAGGTCCGGACTTCCGGGATCGTGGCGGGTGCGCTGGAGGCGCTGGGGGTCGAGGTGCATCGCGGCATCGGCAAGACCGGCGTGGTGGGCGTCATCCGCGGCAAACGCTGCGACAGCGGACGCATGATAGGTCTGCGTGCCGACATGGATGCCTTGCCCATGACGGAAGACAACGACTTTGGCCACAAGTCGACCAAACCTGGCCTGATGCATGGCTGCGGCCACGACGGCCACACCGCAGTGCTGATCGGTGCCGCCAAGTACTTGTCGCAGACACGCAATTTCGACGGTACTGCGGTGCTGATCTTCCAACCTGCGGAAGAAGGGCGCGGCGGCGCGCGCGCCATGCTGGAAGACGGCCTGTTCGATACCTTTCCGTGCGACGCGATTTATGCGCTGCATAACTGGCCGGGCCTGAAGCCGGGCACGATAGGCATCAATCCCGGGCCGATGATGGCCGCGGCTGACCGCTTCGAGATCCTGATCACCGGACGCGGCGGCCACGGCGCGCATCCTTATCAGACCATCGATCCCGTCACGATCGCGGGGCAGATCATCACGGCGTTGCAGACCATCGTGTCGCGCAACGTCAATCCGCTGGATTCGGCCGTGGTGTCCATCGGCTCGCTGCAGGCCGGTCATCCAGGCGCCATGAGCGTGATTCCACGTGAGGCCAGGATGGTGGGCACGGTGCGTACCTTCCGCAAATCCGTGCAGGAAATGGTGGAGACCCGCATGCGCGAGCTGGTGTCCGCGATCGCGGGCGCCTTTGGCGGCACGGCTGAGGTGACCTACGAACGAATTTATCCTGCGACCTTGAACACGCCGCAGCACGCCAATCTGGTGGCGGACATCGCCACCGAGATGATAGGCAAGGAGAACGTCGTGCGCGATTTGACGCCGTCGATGGGCTCCGAGGATTTCTCCTTCATGTTGCAGAGCAAGCCTGGCGCATACTTCCGGCTGGGCCAGGGCGGAGCCGATTCCGGCTGCGTGCTGCACAACTCGCATTTCGATTTCAACGATGCCGTCATCCCCTTGGGCAGCGCGATGTTCAGCGCGCTGGCCGAACGGGGCATGCCGCTGGCAGATTAAGAAGCCTCTCATGTCTACTCAAAACACGACTCAGCTCACCATCACCCGGCCGGACGACTGGCATCTGCACCTGCGCGACGGCGCGGCCCTGGAGGCCGTGGTGGCGGATACCGCGCGCCAGTTTGCGCGCGCCATCATCATGCCCAACCTGAAGCCGCCGGTTACCACCACCGAACAGGCCCTGGCCTATCGCGGCCGCATTCTGGAGGCCTTGAAGAAGGCGGGTGGCAATCCGGATGCCTTCACGCCGCTGATGACGCTTTACCTGACCGACAAGACCACGTCGGAAGAGATCTTCCGCGCCTACGAGTCGGGCCAGGTCTACGCCGTGAAGCTCTATCCGGCGGGCGCCACCACCAACTCCGATGCCGGCGTGACCGATCTGCTGGGCAAGTGCGCCAAGGCACTGGAGGCGCTGGAGAAATGCGGCATGCCGCTGCTGGTGCACGGCGAAGTGACGGACCCGTCGATCGACTTGTTCGACCGCGAGGCGATCTTCGTGGAACGCGTGATGAAGCCGCTGCGCCGCGCCTTCCCGGCGTTGAAAGTGGTGTTCGAACACATCACGACCAAAGAGGGCGCGGAATACGTGCGCGATGCCGAAGGCCCCATCGCCGCCACGATCACGCCGCAGCATCTGCTGTACAACCGCAACGCGATTTTCCAGGGCGGCGTGCGGCCGCACTTCTACTGCCTGCCGGTGCTCAAGCGCGAGACGCACCGCCTTGCGCTGGTCGAGGCGGCCACCAGCGGCAGCCCGCGCTTTTTCCTGGGGACCGACAGCGCACCGCACGCGCGCGGGTTGAAGGAACATGCTTGCGGTTGCGCCGGCTGCTACACGGCACTGCACGCCATGGAGCTGTACGCGACAGCCTTCGACGCCGTCGGCAAGCTGGACAAGCTGGAAGGCTTCGCCAGCTTCCACGGTCCCGACTTCTACGGCCTGCCGCGCAACACCGGCACGCTGACGCTGGTGCGCGAGACCTACCAGGTGCCCGAGGAAGTGGCGTTCGGCAACACGACGCTGGTTCCGCTGGCTGCGGGCGAAGCGCTGGAATGGCGCGCGCGGGGCTAGGCAACTGCGCTGCCCGGCAGGTCCGAGACAAAGAAATGCCCCCGAAATTCGGGGGCATTTTTCATGCGCCTCTATATGTATATAGAGACAGCCTGATTACAGCGTGCCTTCACGGCGCGCTTCCAGCAGTTCCCAGCGGGCAAACCGCTCTTCGAGTTCGCTTTCCAGCTTGGCCAGTTCACCGTTGATACGCTCGACTTCGGCGGGCGCGTCGCGGTACAGGCTGCCATCGGCGAGCTTGCCGGCAAGCTCGGCCTGTTGCGCTTCCAGGGCGGCGATGGCGTCGGGCAGGCCTTCCAGTTCGCGCAGTTCCCAGGAGTTCATCTTGGCGGACTTGGCCGGCTTGGGCTTTGCGGCCTTGGCGCGCGAGGCGGCATCGTCGGCGGGGCGGGCGGCCGGGGTGGCGTCTTCGGCGGCAGCAACCGGAGCGGGCCGCTGGGCGACCCATTCGTCATAGCCGCCCACGTAGTCGCGCCAGCGGCCGTTGCCTTCGTAGGCGATGGTTTGTGTGACGACGTTGTTCAGGAAGGCGCGGTCATGGCTGACCAACAGCACCGTGCCCTGGTATTCCTGCAGCAATTCTTCCAGCAGTTCCAGCGTTTCGATGTCGAGGTCATTGGTGGGTTCGTCCAGCACCAGCACGTTGGCGGGGCGGGCGAACAGGCGAGCCAGCAGCAGGCGGGCGCGTTCGCCGCCGGACAGGCTGCGCACCGGCGAGCCGGCGCGGGCGGGCGAGAACAGGAAGTCGCCCAGGTAGCTCATGACGTGTTTGCGCGTGCCGCCGATTTCGACCCACTCGCTGCCCGGACTGATGATGTCGACAAGCGTGGCGTTTTCGTCCAGCTGCGCGCGCATCTGGTCGAAATACGCGACCGCGACGTTGGTGCCGAGCCGCGTCGTGCCGCTGTCGGGTTGCATTTCGCCCAGGATCAGCTTGAGCAGCGTGGTCTTGCCGGCGCCGTTGGGGCCGATGATGCCGATGCGGTCGCCGCGCAGGAGGGTGGTGGAGTAGTCGTCCACCACGATCTTGTCGCCGAAGGCCTTGTGCACGTGGTCGAGTTCGGCAACCAGCTTGCCGGAGCGCTGGCCTTCGGCGAGCGCCAGCGAGACATCGCCGACGCGTTCGCGGCGTTCGGCGCGTTCGACGCGCAGTTGTTCCAGACGGCGCACGCGGCCTTCATTGCGGGTGCGGCGGGCTTCGACGCCCTTGCGGATCCAGACTTCTTCCTGCGCCAGCAGCTTGTCGAAGCGGGCTTGCTCCAGACGCTCGGACTCCAGCCACTGGGCCTTGCGCTCCTGCCACTGCGAGAAGTTGCCGGGGAAGCTCAGCAGGCGCCCGCGGTCGAGTTCGACGATGCGCGTGGCGACGGCGTCCAGGAAGCGGCGGTCGTGGGTGATGATGACGGCGGCGCCGTTCCAGGCGCGCAGCATGTCTTCCAGCCAGGCGATGCCTTCGAAGTCCAGATGGTTGGTGGGTTCGTCCAGCAGCAGCAGATCGGGCTCATCGACCAGCGCACGCGCCAGCGCGACCCGCTTGCGCGTGCCGCCGGACAGGCCGGCGATCTGCACGTCGGCGGGCAGGCCGAGTTTTTCGAGGACTGAGCGCACGCGCGACGGGCGCTGCCAGTCTTCGTGATCGCCCTCGACATTGCAGACGACATCGAAGACGGTGGCGTTTTCGTCCAGTTCGGGTTCCTGTTCGACGGTGGCCACACGCAGTCCCGAGCTGCGGGCGATGTCGCCATCGTCGGGCTGGGTCCTGCCGTCCAGCAGTCTCAGCAGGGAGGACTTGCCGGCGCCGTTGCGGCCGATGAGGCCGATGCGCTCGCCGGCCTGAATGGCGAAATCGGCGTGATCCAGCAGCGGATGGTGGCCATAGGCCAGCTGGATGTCGGTAAGGGTGATGAGAGTAGCAAGGGCCATGTGGTGGGTCGTGTCTGCGGCGTCTGAGCGAATCAAGGCGTATTGTCGCAGGAACCCCGGAACGCCGTTTGGGCGGCCCGTGCGGCGGCGCCTTCGGGGACAGTGCCGCCGGGTGTAATAGAATACGGACCGCAAGGCGGGTCGGGCGATCGCGGTGGGTGCGAATCCATCGAGGAAGGTCCGGACTCCACAGGGCAGGGTAACGGCTAACGGCCGTCCGGCCGCGTCTTCGGGCGCGGTTGAGGAATAGGGCCACAGAGACGAGTCTGCGGGGTGGGCGCGCATCGCGCGCACAGATACGGCCATCTCCGTATCGCGCCGTCCGGCAACGGGCGGCGGCATCGCAGGGTGAAACGCGGCAACCTCTATCCGGAGCAACATCAAATAGGCATGCGTGCGGTCTTCGGATCGTGAAGGGCGGCTCCGTCCAAGCATGCGGGTAGATGGCTAGAGCGGCTCAGCAATGATCCGCGCAGAGGAATGATCGTCCGCCAGGGAAACCTGGTGTACAGAATCCGGCCTATAGGCCCGTCTTGCAACTCATTCTCAACGCGAGCCAGGTTCGGACTGGAACCTGGCGTCGCGCTGGCGGGGTCTGACCATTTTTTTGCATGCTCAAAGCGGTGGCCCCGGCTGAAAGCCTTGCCAACCGGAGCAATCGACCGACCGTAAAACAATGCAAAGGCATTGTTAGCCGCCACTTCTGAAGAAGGACTTTTAGATAGTGCCGCAACCTCCTGATTTATTGGGAGGTTTTTCTTTTTGCGGATTTACATGTTGATCTAAGTCCTTGTTGTGATTGAAAAAATTGCAACCACGCGCTTGACCGCCCTGATCCCATACCGTAGAGTGGGAAATAGTAGGAAATTGTGCAATTAAGTGGGGTAAAAGTGGTGTTTCAGGGAAGCAGCGCACTCACGCTGGATGCCAAGGGACGGATCTCGATTCCGACCCGGCACCGTGACGCGCTCATGTCGCAGGCCGATGGCCGGCTGACCCTGACACGCCACCCTGACGGCTGCTTGCTGGTCTACCCGCGGCCGGAGTGGGAAAAGAAGCGCGAGCAGATTGCCGCCTTTCCCATGACGGCGCGCGCGTTGCAGCGGCTGTTGCTGGGCAACGCTCAGGACGTGGAACTGGACAGCTCCGGCCGGGTCCTGATCGCTCCTGAACTGCGCAACGCTTCCGGTATGACGCGCGATGTGATGCTGCTCGGTCTGGGCGCGCACTTCGAGCTGTGGGACGCCGCTACCCTGGCCAGCCGCGAGGCTGAGGACCTGGCCAAGGGTATGCCGGATGTGTTGAATCAGTTTTCGTTCTGAAAAAGTTATGGAATTCGAACATCGGCCCGTACTGCTGGAGCCGACGGTGGACGCGTTATTGCTGCCTGACTTCGGCGGCAAGGGCGCGGCACGGTCGTATCAGCAGGCCGGGCCGGCTACGGCTACGCGAGCGGAGGACGGCGTCTTCGTCGACGGCACCTTCGGGCGTGGCGGGCACAGCCGCGAGCTGCTCGGCCGTCTGGGCAAGGGCGCCAGGCTGGTGGTGTTCGACAAGGATCCGGAGGCGATCGCCGTAGCCAGGCAACTGGCGGCAGCGGACCCGAGGGTCACCGTGGTGCATGGGGGCTTTGCCACCATGGCCGAAGAATTGGAGCAGCTCGGCATCGGCAAGGTCGATGGCGTGATGCTCGATCTGGGCGTTTCCTCGCCTCAGATCGACGATGCCGAGCGCGGTTTCTCGTTCATGCGAGACGGCCCGCTCGATATGCGGATGGACACCACTCGTGGTCCCACGGTGGCGGATTGGCTGGCGCAAGCCAGTGTGGATGAGATGCGGGAGGTCATAGCGGATTATGGCGAAGAACGGTTTGCTTTTCAGGTTGCAAAGGCGATTGCTGCTCGCCGCGCAACAAGGCCGCTGCGCACCACGCTCGAACTTGCCGAGTGCGTCGCCAGCGCCGTCCGCACGCGCGAAAAGGGGCAGCATCCGGCCACACGCACCTTTCAAGCTCTACGGATTTACATCAATCGGGAACTCGAAGAGCTCGCGCGCACCCTCGCGGCAGCTCTAGACCTGCTCGCCCCGGGAGGGAGGTTGGCGGTGATCAGCTTTCATTCGCTTGAAGACCGCATGGTCAAGCAGTGCATCGCGGCGGCGGCTCGTCCGGCCGCGGCGCATGCGCGCCTGCCCCTGCGGGAAAGCGAAATGCCCCAGCCGGTCCTGCGTTCCCTCGGGCGCGTGCTGGCCGAAGACGATGAGGTCTCGGCCAACGCCCGCGCCCGCTCCGCAGTCCTGCGCGTAGCCGAACGTACCGAAACGCCGCTGCCCGCCGAGGGCGGTTTCGCGTTCGTGAAGATCGGTTCGCTGCCGGGCAGCGACCTGGCACCCCCGCCGCGCCGCGGCAAGGGAGGGCGCCGCTAATGGGTCGCGTCAACCTGATCGTTGCGGCTTTGCTGATGCTGTCGGCCATTTCTTTGGTCACCAGCCGGTATCAGTCGCGCCAGCTCTTTATCGAGCTGGGCCGAGATCAGGCGCAGGCGCGCGACCTCGAAACCAATTGGCGGCGCCTGCAGCTGGACCGCGCCGAACTGGCCCGCAACGCGCGGGTCGACGCCATCGCGCGCGAGGGCCTGAAGATGATCTCCATCGTTCCGGACCGCACGCTGTACATGAATCAGGCGCCCGTCTCCGCCAATGGAGGCGCGCAATGAAACGCGTCCCCTTCTTCGACAACCCCGTGCTGCGCGGGCAATTGCCCACCTGGCGCGCCCGCCTGGTGTTGATCCTGCTGTTTGGCGGGTTCACCGTGCTGGCCGGCCGCGCCCTGTTCCTGCAGGGGCTGTCCACCGAATTCCTGCAGCAGCAGGGCGAGCGGCGCTATGAGCGCACGCTGACCCTGGCCGCCACGCGCGGCAAGATCATGGACCGCAACGGCGCGGTGCTGGCTTCCAGCGTGCCGGCGCGCGCGATCTGGGCGATTCCCGAAGACGCCAAGCAGGCCACCCCGGCACAGATGGACACGCTGGCGAAGCTGCTTGAAACGCCCTTGGCCGACCTGCGGCACCGCCTGGTCGACGAAGACAAGAACTTCGTCTACCTGAAGCGCCAGGTCTCCATGGACGTGGCCGACAAGATCAAGCAACTGGGCATGCCCGGCGTGCACCAGCAGCCCGAGACCCGCCGCTACTACCCGGACGGCGATGTGATGGCCCACGTGGTGGGTTTCAACAGCGTCGAGGACCAGGGGCAGGAAGGCGTCGAGCTGACGTTCAACCAGCAGTTGTCCGGCCATCCGGGCAGCCGCCGCGTCATCAAGGACCGGCTGGGCCGCGTAATTGAAGACGTGCAGGCCGTGACCCTGCCGGTGGACGGCCGCGACCTGCGTTTGTCCATCGACACGCGCTTGCAGTACCTGGTGTTCAAGGCCTTGAAAGACGCCATGGACAAACATCAGGCCAAGGGCGCGACCGCCGTGGTCGTGGACGTGCATACGGGCGAAATCCTGGCCCTGGCCAATGTGCCGACCTTCGATCCGAACAAGCGCGAAACCTTCCACGGCTCCAAGCTGCGCAATCAGGCGATCACCGACACTTTCGAGCCCGGCTCGATCATGAAGCCGTTCACCGCCGCGCTGGCGTTGGACCTGGGCCGCATCAGCACCAAGACCCTGTTCGAAACCGGCAATGGCCGCTTCCAGTATCAGGGCAGCACGATCAGCGACGTGAGTCGCAACGGCACGCTGGACGTGGCCGGCGTGCTGCGCAAGTCCAGCAACATCGGCATGACGATGATCTCCGAGAAGCTGGAATCCCGCGAGATGTGGGATCGCTTCACTGAACTAGGCCTGGGCCAGGCGCCCCAAGTGGGATTCCCCGGCGCGGCGCCCGGTCGCCTGCGCCCCTGGGACCGCTGGCGCCTGATCGAAAAGGCCACCATGGCCTATGGCTACGGCCTGTCGGTGTCGCTGCTGCAGGTGGCGCGCGCCTATACCGTTTTCGCCCGCAACGGCGACATGGTGTCGCTGACCCTGGTCAAGCGCGACAGCGATCCCACCAGTGTCAAGATCTATACGCCGAAGACCACCCAGATGGTGCGCGCCATGCTTGAGGCCGCGGCCGGTCCCGAAGGCACCAAGGCCGCCCAGGTGCAGGGTTACCGCGTGGCCGGCAAGAGCGGCACCGCGCGCAAGATCGTCGACGGCAAGTACAGCATGCAGCGTTATCGGAGCTCGTACGTGGGCTTCGCTCCGGTGTCGGACCCCAAGATTGTCGTGGCCGTGTCCATCGACGAACCGACGGTCGGCGGCTACTACGGCGGCGCTATCGCCGCGCCCGTGTTCTCCCAGATCGTGGGGGGGAGCTTGCGGCTGATGGGGGTGCGCCCGGACGCACCCTTCGAATCCACAATTGTTGCTGGTCTTAAGGAGCCAGGCAGATGAGCGCCAAAGGCTTCCTCTCCAACCCTGTCGCCACGGTTGCCGAAACCGTGGCGTGGTTGCGTTCGCGCGTGTCGTTGACCGCGCACCTCAAGCTGGACTCCCGCGATATCGAGCCGGGCGATGTATTCGTCGCCTGCCCGGGCCTGTCCAGCGATGGACGTCTCTATATAGAGAAGGCGCTGGCGCTGGGCGCCAGCGCGGTATTGTTCGAAGCCCCCGCCAATGATGCCGTCGCGGCCGTGGCGGACCAGGCCGCGATGCTGCCGGTGACCGGCCTGCGCGCCCTGCTGGGCGAGTTGGCCGATACCTGGTACGGCCGGCCCTCGGCCGAGCTGGCGGTGGTGGCGGTAACGGGCACCAACGGCAAGACTTCATCGGTGCAATGGATTGCCCATGCGCTGAGCCGCAATGACAAGCCCTGCGGCACCATTGGCACCCTGGGCGCCGTGCTGCCCGACGGGCAGACGCTGGGCGGCGACCTGACGACGCCGGACGTGTTGACCGTGCACCGCACGCTGGCCGCCATGCGCGACGCCGGCGCCAAGGCCGTGGCCATGGAAGCGTCTTCCATCGGCATCGAGCAGGGCCGGATGGACGGCGTGCGCGTTGCGCTGGCCGCCTTCACCAACCTGACGCGCGACCACCTCGATTACCACGGCACGATGGAACGGTACGAAGCCGCCAAGGCGCGCCTGTTCCGCTGGCCGGGCCTGACCGCCGCCGTGATCAACGCCGACGACGAGGCCGGACGCCGCCTGATCGCCGATCTGCCTGCCGGCATGGCGATGGGCTACAGCCTGAGCGAAGCGCAGGATATTCCCGCCGGCATGCGCGCGCGGGATCTCCAGGCCACCGCCCAGGGTCAGATCTTCACCCTGGTGTCGCCGCATGGCGAGGCCCAGATCGTGACCCGCCTGCTGGGCGCGCACAACGTGTCGAACCTGCTGCTGGTGGCGGGCGTGCTGTATCAGCTGGGCCTGCCGTTTGCGCAGATCGCGCGCGAACTGGCCGCCACGGATCCCGTCGATGGCCGCCTGCAAACCGTTGAGCCGGTGGCTCACAGCACCCAGGCCAGCACGGGCCGCGGCCCGCTGGTGGTGGTGGACTATGCCCACACCCCCGATGCGCTGTCGCGGGCGCTGGCGGCCCTGCGCGCCGTCGCGACCGCGCGCGCGGGCCGATTGATCTGCCTGTTCGGCTGCGGCGGCGAACGCGATCCGGGCAAGCGTCCCGTGATGGGCCGCATCGCCGCCGACCTGGCCGACCACGTGGTCGTGTCCAGCGACAATCCGCGCACCGAATCGCCTGAAGCCATCGTCGAGCAGATCCTGGCGGGCATCCCCGACAGCGTCAGTCCCGACGTACAGGTGGACCGCGCGCGCGCCATCATGCAGACCATCTGGGCGGCTGCGCCCGATGACGTGGTGCTGCTGGCTGGCAAGGGGCATGAAACCTATCAGGACATCGGCGGCGAGAAGCTGCCCTTCGATGACCGCGAATGGGCCCGGCTGGCGCTGCTGCTGCCGCAGGTCAAGGGCGTGTCCACCGACACCCGCCGCATCGGCGACGGTGAGCTGTTCGTCGCGCTGGTGGGCGAGAACTTCGACGCCCACAACTATCTGGATCAGGCCGAGGCGCGCGGCGCGTGCGCGGCCGTGGTGGCGCATGCCGTGCCCGACGCCAAGCTGCCGCAACTGGTGCTGGGCGATACCCGCGTCGCGTTGATGCGCATCGGCGCCGCGTGGCGCGCGCGGTTCACGCTGCCCGTGGTGGCGGTGGCCGGTAGCAACGGCAAGACCACGACCAAGGAAATGATCTCGGCCATGCTGGCCGAGTGGCAGGGCGAGACGGGCCGGCTGGCGACGGCCGGCAACCTGAACAACGACATCGGCGTGCCGCTGACTCTGCTGCGCCTGCGGCCGGAGCACCGTGCGGCCGTGTTCGAGCTGGGTATGAACCACCCCGGCGAGATTGCGCAACTGGCCGCCATCGCCGTGCCCACGGTGGCGCTGGTCACCAATGCCCAGCGCGAGCACCAGGAATTCATGCACAGCGTGGAAGCGGTGGCGCATGAGAATGGCGCCGCCATCGCGGCCTTGCCCGAGGACGGCGTCGCCGTCTATCCCGGCGACGAACCGTATTCGGCGATCTGGGACGCCCTGGCCGAGCCGCGCCGCGTGCTGCGCTTCGGCCTGCAGCCCGGCCTGGACGTGTATGCGGAGCAGATCCTGGCGGACGTGAACGCCACGCGCTGCCGCGTGGTCACGCCGGTGGGCGTCGCCGACCTGGCGCTGCCGGTGCCAGGCCTGCACAACCTGCGCAACGCGCTGGCCGCCATCGCCAGCGCGATCGCCGCGGGGGCGCCGCTGGACGGCGCGGTGCGCGCCCTGGCCGGTTTCAGCCCGGTTGCGGGCCGCATGCAGCACAAGAGTATGAGTGACGGAACGTTGCTCATTGATGACACCTACAATGCGAACCCCGACTCGGTTCGCGTAGCCGTGGACGTCCTGGCCCGCATGGCCGGCAAGCGCGTCCTGGTGCTGGGCGACATGGGCGAGGTCGGGGACAACGGCCCCGCCATGCATGTCGAGGTGGGCAATTACGCGCGCGAGCAAGGCCTCGACGCGCTCATCACGCTAGGCGAAGCCAGCCGGGCGGCCGCGGCCGCATTCGGTGAGCGCGCGCACGCCTGCGCATCGGTAGACGAAGTGGTTGCCGCAATGCGCGGCTTGCGCCCGTCCTGCGTATTGGTAAAGGGATCGCGCTTTATGCGCATGGAGCGGGTAGTGACGGCTTTTTCGATGAATGAAGGTACGGCGGCCAAGGGGCAGGGAGAGCAGAATGCTGCTTGAAATCGCCCGCATGCTGTCTGACGATGTGCGCGCACTGGGGGTGTTCGAATACATCACCCTGCGCGCTGTTCTGGCATGCGCGACCGCGCTGTTGATCGGCCTGGTGGCCGGCCCGCGCGTGATCCGCAAACTGACCGAGATGAAGATCGGCCAGGCCGTGCGCTCCTACGGTCCGGAAACCCATCTGGTCAAGACCGGCACCCCCACCATGGGCGGTGTGCTGATCCTGATTTCCATCGCCATCAGCACCTTGCTGTGGGCGGACTGGACCAACCGCTTCGTGTGGGTGGTGTTGCTGGTGACCTTCGGCTTCGGCTGGATCGGCTGGCGGGACGACTACCGCAAGGTGGTCTATCGCGATCCGGAAGGCATGCCTGCGCGGCAAAAATTCTTCTGGCAGGCCACCATCGGCATGGTGGCCGCGGGGTATCTGGCGTTTGCCGTGTCGGCGCCGGCCAATACCGAACTGTGGCCCTTGTTCAAGGCCTGGGTGGGCAGCGGTTTCACGATGTCCTTGCCGACGCGCGCCGACCTGATCGTGCCGTTCTTCAAGAGCGTGAGCTACCCCTTGGGCGTGCTGGGCTTCGTGGCGTTGACCTGGGCGGTCATCGTCGGCACCAGCAATGCCGTGAACCTGACCGATGGCCTGGACGGCCTGGCCATCATGCCCACCGTCATGGTGGGCAGCGCGCTGGGTATCTTCGCTTACGTGGTCGGCCGCGTGGACTATTCCAAGTACCTGCTGTTCCCCTACATTCCGGGCGCGGCGGAATTGATGGTGCTGTGCGCCGCGATAGGCGGCGCGGGACTGGCATTTTTATGGTTCAACGCGTATCCGGCCCAGGTCTTCATGGGTGACGTCGGCGCGCTTGCCTTGGGGGGCGCGTTGGGCACCATCGCGGTCATCGTGCGCCAGGAAATCGTGCTCTTCATCATGGGCGGCGTGTTCGTGGTCGAGACCCTTTCCGTGATGATGCAAGTGACTTGGTTCAAGTACACCAAGCGACGTTATGGAACAGGTAGACGCATTTTCCGCATGGCCCCGTTGCATCATCACTTTGAAGTGGGCGGCTGGAAGGAAACCCAGGTGGTCGTGCGTTTCTGGATCATCAGCATGATGCTGGTGCTGATTGGCCTCTCTACCCTGAAGTTGCGATGAATACGATGGAAACCTCCCGCGCAGACGCGCCGCTCGTCCTGATCCTCGGATTGGGCGAGACGGGTGTCGCCGCCGCTCGCTGGTGCGCCCGCCTGGGCGCCCGCTTGCGCGTGGCCGACACGCGCGCCGAACCGGGCGGGCTGGCCGCGCTGCGCGAATCGCTGGCGCAAAGCGAAGTGGAATACCGCCTGGGCTGCGACGAGTCCTTCGACACGGCGCTGCTGGACGGCGTGAGTCAGGTGGTGCTGAGCCCCGGCCTGGCGCCGGCGCAGGCGCCCGCGGCCGAACTGCTGCGCGAGGCCGAGGCCCGCGGCATCGAGATCGTCGGCGAGATCGAATTGTTTGCGCGCGCGCTGGCCGATCTGGCCGAGACGCGCGAGTACCGCCCGCGCCTGTTGGCCGTGACCGGCACCAACGGCAAGACCACCGTCACCGCGCTGACCCGCCAACTGGTCGAGGCCAGCGGCCTGTCGGTCGTGGCGGCGGGCAACATCAGCCCCGCGGCGCTGGCCGCGCTGATGGAGGCGCTGGACACTGAATCGCTGCCGCAGGTGTGGGTGCTGGAACTCTCCAGCTTCCAGCTGGAAACCACGCGCTCGCTGATGGCCGACGCGGCCGTGGTGCTGAACGTCACCCAGGATCACCTGGACTGGCATGGCAGCATGCAAGCCTACGCGCAGGCCAAGGCCCGCCTGCTGAAGATGGCCCGCGTGGCCATCGTCAACCGCGACGATCCGTACACCGTGGACATGGTCGCCACCCTGAACGCGCTGAACGTGCGCAGCTTCGGCCGCGATGTGCCGGAACTGGTCGGCGACATGGGCCTGGAACTGGGCCAGGGTGTGGCCTGGCTGGTGGCCTGCGAACCCAACGATTTCGATGAGCCTGCGCCGCCGGTGCGCCGCAAGAAGGACGCGCCCGAGCCGGTGCGCGCCAAGGGCCGCATGAGCCGCCTGATGCCGGTGGATGCCTTGCGCATCCGCGGCATCCACAATGCCTTGAACGCGCTGGCCGCGCTGCAGCTGGCGCGTTGCCTGGATTTGGGCTGGGGCGCCATGCTGCGCGCGCTGCGTGAATACACGGGCGAACCGCATCGCGCCGCCTTCGTGCGCACGATAGGCGGCGTCGACTACATCAATGACAGCAAGGGCACCAACGTGGGCGCCACCGTTGCCGCGCTCGAAGGCCTGGGCCAGCAGGTGGTGCTGATCGCGGGCGGCCTGGGCAAGGGCCAGGACTTTTCGCCGCTGATCCCGGGCGTGGCGCAGCATGCGCGCGCGGTTATGCTGATCGGCCAGGACGGTCCCGAGATTGCCCGCGTGCTGGCGCCGACCGGGGTGCAGTGCGTCATGGCTGAAACGCTGCGCGACGCCGTGCGCGGAGCTGCCGAACTGGCCCAGCCGGGCGATGCCGTGCTGTTGTCGCCCGCCTGCGCCAGCATGGATATGTTCCGCAATTACCCGCATCGCGGACAGGTGTTCGTGGAAGAGGTCGAAGACCTGGCCCGCGACTGTGGAGAGATCGCATGAGCTTGATCGCCGATCTCACCGCCAGCGTCAACGCCGTACGGCCCGGCCGTACCCGCATGCGCAATTTCGATCTGCCGCTGGTCATCGCGGCGTCGACCTTGCTGCTGCTCGGCTTGCTGATGGTGTATTCGGCGTCGATCGCGCTGGCCGACGGCCCGCGCTACGCATCCTATGGCCGCTACTACTTCGTGATCCGCCATGGCCTGTTCGTCAGCGCCGGGCTGCTTGGCGCCGCCGTGGTGCTGGCGGTGCCGATCCGCGTGTGGCAGCGCCTGGCAGTGCCGCTGTTCGTGGTGGCCATCGTGCTGCTGGTGGCGGTGCTGATCCCCGGCATTGGCCGCGAGGTCAACGGCGCGCACCGCTGGATTCCGCTGGGCCCGCTGAACTTCCAGCCCTCCGAACTGATGAAGCTGGCTGCGCTGCTCTACGCCGCCGATTACACCGTGCGCAAGCAGGAGCACATGCAGGCCTTCGCCCGGGGTTTCCTGCCGATGGCGTTCGCGCTGGCCGGCGTCGGCATGCTGCTGCTGCTCGAGCCCGACCTGGGCGCCTTCATGGTGATCGTGGCGATCGCCATCGGCATCCTGTTCCTGGGCGGCATCAACGGCAAGTACTTCAGCAGCCTGCTGGCGGTGCTGGTGAGCACCTTCCTGATGCTGATCTGGCTGTCGCCGTGGCGCCGGGCGCGCCTGTTCGCGTATCTGGATCCCTGGAACGAAGACAATGCCTACGGCAGCGCCTACCAGCTGTCGCATTCGCTGATCGCCCTGGGCCGCGGCGAATGGCTGGGCGTGGGGCTGGGCGCCAGCGTCGAGAAACTGCATTACCTGCCCGAAGCGCACACCGACTTCCTGATGGCGGTGGTGGGCGAGGAACTGGGCTTTGCCGGCGTGATGCTGGTCATCACCCTGTTCGCCATCATCGTCTACCGCGGCTTCGACATCGGCCGCCAGGCCATCGCCATGGAACGCACCTTCGCGGGCCTGGTGGCGCATGGCGTGGCGATGTGGTTCGGCGTGCAGGCGTTCATCAATATGGGCGTCTGCCTGGGGCTGTTGCCGACCAAGGGCCTGACCCTGCCGCTGATGAGCTATGGCGGTTCGGGCATTGTGATGAATCTGTGCGCGCTGGCGATGCTGATACGGGTCGACGTGGAAAACCGCGTCATGATGCGTGGGGGGCGAGTATGACTTCCCGCACCATCCTGATCATGGCCGGGGGCACCGGCGGCCACATCATGCCGGGGTTGGCCGTGGCCGACGTGCTGCGCGAGCGCGGCTGGCGCGTGCTGTGGCTGGGCAACCCTGAAAAAATGGAAGGCCGGCTGGTGCCGCCGCGCGGCATCGAATTGGTGCCGCTGCGTTTCCAAGGCGTGCGCGGCAAGGGCGCTTCGGCGCTGCTGAAGCTGCCGTTCCTGCTGCTGCGCGCATTCGGGCAAGCCTGGTCGCGCCTGTCCGACGTGCGGCCCGACGTGGTGCTGGGCATGGGCGGCTATGTGGCGTTCCCGGGAGGCGTCATCGCGGCGCTGCGCGGCACGCCGCTGGTCGTGCATGAACAGAATGCCGTGGCCGGCACCGCGAACAAGTGGCTGGCCAGGATGGCCCGCCGCGTGCTCAGCGGCTTTCCCGGCGTGCTGCCCAAGGGCGAGGCCATGGGCAATCCGGTGCGCGCCGACCTGTGCGCGCTGCCGGACCCGGCGCAGCGCTACGCCGGCCGCAGCGGTCCGCTGCGCCTGCTGGTCGTAGGCGGCAGCCTGGGCGCGCAGGCGCTGAATACCACGCTGCCGCAGGCGCTGGCGCTATTGCCGCAGGAAAGCCGGCCGGTGGTGGTGCACCAGGCCGGCGAGCAACATTTGCCCGCGCTGCAGCAGGCCTACGCCCAGGCGGGCGTGGAAGCCGACTGCCGCGCCTTCATCGATGACATGGCGGGCGCCATGGGCGAGGCCGATCTGCTGATCTGCCGCGCCGGCGCCATGACGGTGTCGGAAGTGGCCGCGGCGGGCGTCGCGGCCCTGTTCGTGCCGTTCCCGCATGCCATCGACGACCACCAGACCGCCAACGCGCGCTTCCTGAGCGACGCGCAGGCCGCCTGGCTGCAGCCGCAGACCGCCCTGACACCCGAATGGCTGGCGCAGTGGCTGGGCCAGCGCTCCCGACAAGAACTTCAAGCCGTGGCCGAACGGGCCCGCGCGCATGCGCGCCCCGAAGCCGCGGCCCATATCGCCGACGTCTGTGAACAAGCAGCGGGGCGCGCATCATGAAACACAGAATTCAACACATCCATTTCGTAGGCATTGGCGGCTCGGGCATGAGCGGCATTGCCGAGGTGCTGCTCAACCTGGGCTACACCATCAGCGGTTCCGACCTGAACGAGTCGGCGGTGACGCGCCGCCTGGCCGGCCTGGGCATGAAGATCGCGATCGGCCATGTGGCCAGCAACGTCACGGGCGCGGCCGCCATCGTCACGTCCACCGCCGTGGCGGGCGACAACCCCGAAGTGATCGCCGCCCGCGCGGCGCGCATCCCGGTGGTGCCGCGCGCCATCATGCTGGCCGAGCTGATGCGCCTGAAGCGCGGCATCGCCGTTGCCGGCACGCACGGCAAGACGACCACGACCAGCCTGGTGGCCAGCGTGCTCGCCGCCGGCGACCTGGATCCGACCTTCGTGATCGGCGGCCGCCTGAATTCGGCTGGCGCCAATGCGCGCCTGGGGCAGGGCGACTACATCGTGGTCGAGGCCGACGAGTCGGACGCCTCGTTCCTGAACCTGCTGCCGGTGATGGCCATCGTGACCAATATCGATGCCGATCACATGGACACCTACGGCCACGACGTGGCGCGCCTGAAGAGCGCCTTCATCGAGTTCACGCAGCGTCTGCCGTTCTACGGCAGCGCCGTGCTGTGTTCGGACGACGCCAATGTGCGCGAGATCATGCCCTTCGTGTCGCGGCCCATCACGACCTACGGCTTGAATGAAGAGGCGCAAGTGCGCGCCTACGAAGTGCAGCCGGAAGGCACGCGCATGCGTTTCAACGTGCAGCGCACGCACCGCGACACCCTGTTGCCGCCCTTGCAGGTCGAACTGAACCTGCCGGGCCTGCACAACGTGCGCAACGCGCTGGCCGCGATCGCCGTGGCGACCGAGCTGGGCGTGGCCGATGAGGCCATCTGCGAGGCGCTGTCCTCGTTCAGGGGCGTGGGCCGCCGCTTTACGCAGACGGGCGAATTCCCGGTGCCGGCCAATCATGGCGGCGGTACCTTCACCGTGATCGACGACTACGGTCATCACCCGGTGGAAATGGCCGCCACTCTGGCCGCCGCGCGCGGCGCCTGGCCTGACCGCCGCATCGTGCTGGCCTTCCAGCCGCACCGCTATACGCGTACCCGCGACTGCTTCGAGGATTTCGTGCGCGTGCTGGGCACGGCCGACGCCGTCCTGCTGACCGAGGTCTATGCCGCGGGCGAGCCGCCCTTGGTGGCCGCGGACGGCCGGGCCCTGTCGCGCGCCCTGCGCGTGGCCGGCAAGGTCGAACCGGTGTTCGTCGAGGACGTGGCGGAACTGCCGCAGGCCGTGGTGGATTTCGTGCGCGACGGCGACGTAGTGATTGTTATGGGAGCGGGTTCGATCAGCAAGGTCCCCGCCCAAGTTGGAGAACTGGCATGAGCACGCAATTCGGCAAGGTGGGTGTGTTGTACGGCGGACGTTCGGCCGAGCGCGAGGTGTCCCTGATGTCGGGCGCCGGCGTGCATCAGGCGCTGCTCAGTGCCGGTGTCGACGCACATCTGTTCGACACGGGCGAGCGCAGCCTGTCCGAACTGGCCGCCCAGGGTTTTGACCGCGTGTTCATCGCCTTGCATGGCCGCTACGGCGAAGACGGCACGATCCAGGGCGCCCTGGAACTGCTGGGCATCCCCTATACCGGCAGCGGCCCGCTGGCCTCTGCATTGGCCATGGACAAGACCATGACCAAGCGCGTCTGGCTGCAGCACGGCCTGCCCACGCCTGATTTTGAATTGCTGGACGCCGACACCGAGCTGCGCCTGGTGCCGGACCGCCTGAGCCTGCCGCTGATCATCAAGCCGCCGCACGAAGGTTCGACCGTGGGCATCACCAAGGTGGTGGGCTATTCCGACATGAAGGAAGCCTACGCCGCGGCCGCGCGTTTCGACGCCCAAGTGCTGGCCGAACAGTTCATCACCGGCCGCGAGCTGACAGTGGCGGTGCTGGGCGGCGGCAAGACCGCGCGCGCGCTGCCTGTCATCGAAATCGCCGCGCCCGGCGGCAACTACGACTACGAGCACAAGTACTTCTCCGACGACACGCAGTACTTCTGCCCGGCCACGCTGCCGCCCGAAGTGGCCGCGGAAGTCGCCGAGGTCGCGGTCAAGGCTTACCAGGCGCTGGGCTGCGAAGGCTGGGGCCGCGCCGATTTCATCCTCGACCGCGACAACCGGCCGTGGCTGCTGGAAATGAACACCTCGCCTGGCATGACCAGTCATTCACTCGTTCCCATGGCCGCCAAGGCGGTGGGAATCAGCTACGCCGAACTGTGCGTGGCGATCTTGTCCGAGGCTGCGTGCAAAGTGCACAGCCCGGCCCGCAACGCTTGACCCGGATACTCTGTGTGGAACGACGCTCGCACCACCAACCTGATCGCCAACACGCTGGCCGTGCTGGCGGTTTGCGCCATGCTCGTCGCGGGCGTGGTGTGGGTGGCGCAACGCCCGTTCTTCACGCTGCAGGCCATCGAGCTGGAATCGATGCCGGACACCGAGCTGCACTACGTGTCCACGGGGGCGGTGCGATCGGCGATCGCGGGCCGCTTCAAGGGCAACTTCTTCACGGTGGACCTGGACGACGCGCGCGAGATCTTCGAATCGGTGCCCTGGGTCCGGCATGCCACCGTGCGGCGGATCTGGCCCAACGTGCTGCGCGTGCGGATCGAGGAACAGCAGCCCCTGGCGCTGTGGAACGAGAACCAGATGATCAACACCTGGGGCGAGGCGTTCACGGCCAACACGGGCGAGGTGGACGACGAGACCGTGCTGCCGCAGTTCTCCGGTCCGGAGGGCTCCGAATCGCTGGTCGTGCAGCGCTACGCCGAATTGGCGCGCTGGTTCGCTCCGCTGGACATGCACGTTACTCAGTTGGACCTGAGTCCGCGCTACGCCTGGCGGGTGGTGCTGTCCAACGGCATGTCGCTGGACCTGGGCCGCGATCCGGGCGCCGATGCGCCGGATCCGCATGGCCTGCCAGGCGCCTTGCCGTTCGCGGCCCGCATTCAACGTTTTGTGCAGGCGTGGCCCGCCGTGGCGGGGCGCCTGGAAGGGCGCACCGTGACGCAGGCCGATTTGCGCTATCCCAATGGTTTCGCCCTGGCGCTGGCCCCGTTGCCGCCGTCGGAAACCAAATCCAAATCCATACCGAAACCTCCCAAGAAACGCTAACGCCATGACCCGTGACATCAAGGACCTTATCGTCGCCCTCGATATCGGCACCAGCAAGGTGGTGGCTGTGGTGGCTGAAATTTTGCCTGAAGGGCGATTCGAAGTGCTGGGCCTCGGCCAGCACGAATCGCGCGGCATGCGCAAGGGCGTGGTCGTCAATATCGAGACCACTGTGAATTCCATTCAGCGCGCGCTTGAAGAAGCCGAGCTGATGGCAGATTGCAAGATTCGCGACGTCTACACCGGCATTGCCGGCAGCCATATCCGCAGCTTCAACTCCAGCGGCATGGTCGCCGTGAAGGACAAGGAAGTCACCGCCACCGACGTTGCCCGCGTCATCGAGACCGCCAAGGCGGTGAACATCCCGACCGACCAGCAGGTGCTGCACGTGCTGACGCAGGAGTTCATCGTCGACGGCCAGGAAGACATCCGCGAGCCCATCGGCATGAGCGGCCTGCGCCTGGAAGTGCGCGTGCACATCGTGACGGGCGCGGTCAGCGCGGCCCAGAACATCGTGAAGTGCGTGCGCCGCTGCGGCCTGGAAGTGCAGGACCTGATCCTGCAGCCCCTGGCCTCCAGCCTGGCCGTGCTGACCGCCGATGAAAAGGAACTCGGCGTCGTGCTGGTCGACATCGGCGGCGGCACCACCGACGTGGCCATCTTCACCGGCGGCGCGATCCGCCACACCGCCGTGTTGCCCATCGCCGGCGACCAGATCACCAACGACATCGCCGCGATGCTGCGCACGCCCACGCCCGATGCCGAGGAAATCAAGCTGCGCTACGGCGTGGCCAAGCAGGTCCTGGCCAGCCCGGACGAATCCGTGGAAGTGCCGGGCCTGGGCGACCGTGGTCCGCGCCAGGTCAAGCGCCAGGCGCTGGGCGCGGTGATCGAGCCGCGCGTGGAAGAGCTGTTCACGCTGGTGCAGCAGGTCGTGCGCGACTCCGGCTACGAGGATCTGCTGGCTTCCGGCGTGGTCTTGACCGGCGGCTCGGCGCAATTGCCCGGCATGATCGAACTGGCCGAGGACGTGTTCCTCAAGCCGGTGCGCGTGGCGGTGCCCGAATACGAAGGCAGCCTGGCCGACGTGATGCGCAATCCGCGCTTCTCGACGGTGATGGGCTTGTTGCAGGAAGCGCGGATGCAGCGCGTGCGCGGCCGCAAGGTCGCCGCCCAGACAGGCAATTTCAAGAGCCTGCTGGCGCGCATGAAGGAATGGTTCATGAACTGAGTTTTAAAGGGCAGGTTGGGGCCTGTCCTTGGTGCGGTTCGCAGCGGTATCGCGGACCGGGCCAGAAGAGGGGAGGCGCTTCAAACCCGTTGCGGGCCCGTCCGGCGACGAGTTTGAGGCGATTCACAAAACATAGGTTGGTTGGGGAATTTTTGTGATTTGCGAAATCGGACTTGTGAGGGAGTCATCATGATGAACTTTGAGATGCTTGAGAACAACACCAAAGGGACCGTTATCAAGGTCGTTGGTGTGGGCGGTGCGGGCGGCAATGCCGTGGCGCACATGATTCGCAGCGGTGTGCATGGCGTGGATTTCATCTGCGCCAACACCGATGCGCAGGCACTGGCGGCGACCAACGCCCCGGTGCAGATCCGTCTGGGCCGTACCGGCCTGGGCGCGGGCGCCAAGCCCGAGCAGGGACGCGCGTCGGCTGAAACCGCGCGCGAGGAGATCCGTGCCGCGCTGAACGGCGCGCACATGGTCTTCATCACCGCCGGCATGGGCGGTGGCACCGGCACCGGCGCAGGTCCGGTCGTGGCCGAAGTCGCCAAGGAACTGGGCATCCTGACCGTGGGCGTGGTCACCAAGCCCTTCACCTTCGAAGGCAACAAGCGCCTGAAGATGGCCGAGGACGGCATCTCGGAATTGGCCAAGCACGTGCATTCGCTCATCGTGGTGCTCAACGAGAACCTCTATGAACTGATGGACGAGGACGCGACGCAGGAAGACTGCTTCCGTTCGGCCGACGACATCCTGCACAACGCTTGCGCGGGCATCGCCGAAATCATCAACGTCGAAGGCAACGTCAACGTCGACTTCGAAGACGTCAAGACGATCATGGGCGAGCAGGGCCAGGCCATGATGGGCACGGCATCGGCTTCGGGCGCGGACCGCGCCCGCGTGGCCGCCGAGCACGCCATTGCTTGCCCGCTGCTGGAAGGCGTGGACCTGAACGGCGCTCGCGGCGTGCTGGTCAACATCACCGCTAGCCGCTCGCTGAAGATGCGCGAAACGCGCGAAATCATGGAAACGATCCGCAGCTACGCTTCGGACGACGCGACCGTGATCTTCGGCACCGCCTACGATGAAACCATGGGTGAAAACCTGCGCGTGACCGTGGTTGCGACCGGCCTGGGCCGTGCGCAAGCGCGTCCGCAGCTGGTGCAGAACACCGCTGAAGTGCTGCGTACCGGCACCGACAACATGCCCATGGGCGCGATGCCGGCCGGCGGTCAAGGCGATTACCGCAATCTGGACATGCCGTCTGTCATGCGCAATCCGCGCAGCCAGGCGTCGGCCCAGGTGCGTGCTCTGGAAAGCTCGGGCATGGATCATTTCGACATCCCGGCATTCCTGCGCAAGCAAGCGGATTGAACCTAAGGGCCGATTTTCGGCTCTAAATGCACTCCCTCACTCCGGCTTGCCTGTCCCCACGGGCGAGCCGGAGGCAGAGAGGTCCGTGTTTCCCTTGCACGGTTTCAATAAGGGACGGAGGTATCGGTCGATCCGGACGCCACATGGCGCCAGGGATCGGACAGCGTTACAATACGTCAGTTACGCCGGCAATCTGCTCGTCTTCTTGCCGGCTTCCTGGCTCAAAAACACCAAAGTCTCATGTTCCGACAGCGCAGCATTCAGAATCTCGTCCGCACGACAGGCGTCGGCGTCCACTCCGGACGGCGGGTCGAGCTCACCTTGCGCCCGGCACAACCGAATACGGGCATCGTTTTCCACCGCGTCGATCTGCCGCAGGTCGTGGACCTGCCCGCGCAGGCCACTGGCGTGGGCGATACGCGCATGGCTTCGGTGCTGCAGCAGGGCAATGTCCGCGTGTCGACGGTGGAACACCTGATGTCGGCCCTGGCCGGCCTGGGCATCGACAACCTGCATATCGACCTCACTGCCGAAGAAGTCCCCATCATGGACGGCAGTGCGGCCACGTTTGTCTATCTGTTGCGCTCGGCGGGCATTGTCGAGCAGAACGCGCCCAAGCAGTTCATCCGCGTCCTGAAGCCCGTGGAAGTGCGCGAAGGCGAAGGCCGCAACGAAAAATGGGCGCGCCTGGAACCCCACGAGGGCTACGCGCTGGCGTTCTCGATCGATTTCCGCCACCCCGCCATCGACTCTACGGCCAATTTCGCCGAGATCGATTTCGCGACGCACTCGTATGTGCGTGAAATCGCCCGCGCGCGCACTTTCGGCTTCGTCAACGAAGTCGAGGCCTTGCGCTCCATGGGCCTGGCCCGCGGCGGCAGCCTGGACAACGCCATCGTCATGGACGAGTACCGCGTGCTCAACAGCGACGGGCTGCGCTACGACGACGAGTTTGTAAAGCACAAGATCCTGGACGCCATTGGCGACCTGTATCTGCTGGGCAAGCCCCTGGTGGCGCGCTACGTCGCGTGCAAGTCGGGCCATGGCTTGAACAACCAGCTGGCCCGCGCGCTGCTGGAGCAGCGCGACGCCTGGGAACTGATCACCTACGAATCCCAGGCAGAGGCGCCGCAGGCGTTTCGCCACGAATGGCAGCTGGCCTAGAGGGTCAGCCCCCCTTGCCCGCTGACGCGGGCCTCCTCAGGCGGGCCCCCCTCAGGCGGGCCCCCTCAAGGGGCGAGGTCTGCGGACCGGCAAAGCCGGCTCCCGCGACGTCCGCGCTATCATCTTGCGCGCCCAGGCCCTGAGCACTCCCAGAGGATGGCGACGGTTGCCATCCTCTAGCGCTTAAGGCGCAAACCGGCGGTAAACCATGGTATCGATCCGTCCGAGAACTTGGTTTCGCTTCGTTTCCGGGCGTGCCGGATCAAGGACAACCCTGCCGGCTTCAGCTACTCTTGTGGTGCTTCAGTAGCTTGGCGACCGCGTCGGCCAGAGGTCCGGGCCGCAGGTTGCCGTGCAGTGTCTCGAACGCGCCCAGGGCGGTGTCGCCCAGCGGTTGCGCCTCTTTGGGAGGGCGCGGCTGGCGGGCGCCAGGCTTGGGCAAACCCGCTTGTACCTTGACGGCGATTTCGTT
This sequence comes from Achromobacter xylosoxidans, assembly GCF_002192695.1. Taxonomy (GTDB): domain Bacteria; phylum Pseudomonadota; class Gammaproteobacteria; order Burkholderiales; family Burkholderiaceae_B; genus Achromobacter; species Achromobacter xylosoxidans_C. Next base: position 295,184 of record NZ_MTLG01000011.1, on the reverse strand, counting down.
AAGGTTCCAGCCTTGGTCTGCCAGGGTCCGCGCAATGCGCGGAGCCAGTTGACGCATCTTCGCCGCATGCGCGGCACTAGGCACCACCAGGTGCAGGCACTGGTTTTCCAGTTTGCCCACCTGGCACACGGCGCCCAGCGGGGCGGGCAGAACCGCCGCCACCGCATACTGGATTTGCAAGTGCTTGCGGGCGGTCGCCAGAACGCCGGCGCCCCGCATGTCATGACCCAGCCATCCCAGGGCGGTATCTTCTTTCCGCCGGCTGGAACTGGAACGTTGACGGTATGAAGTGGGTCTATTCATGCCGGCTCTAAGAATTAGGAAGCAAACCTTGAAAATCGTGATTATGCACGCCCGCGACGGGCGGGACGGGCATTTCACCCTGGGCGGCGCGCGCCTCGCGCTGTTTCTGGGGGGCGCCTTGATCACGGCCGCCATTTTTGGCGCCGCCTTACAACGATACCTTACTCCGATCCTGCCGGCCGTACATGCCGTGGGCTGGCCCCTGGCGGGCCAACCCGGGCGCGACGCCGATTTCCTGCGCGGCAATATGAATCTGCTGGCCGCCAAGGTCGGCGCGCTGCAGGCCAAGCTGGTAAGCATCGACGGATTGGGCCAGCGCGTGGCCAAGGTGGCCGGCGTGGCCTACACCGATCCCGAGCTGGCCAAGCAGTTGGCCGTGGCGCAGCCCGAGGCGCTGACCCAGCCCGAAGCCACCCAGGTCATGGACGATCTGTTCACGGATCATCCGCCGCCCAGCGCGGCCTCGGCCGAGGCGCTGGGCCGCCAGCTCGACGAGATCCAGGCCAGGCTGGCCCAGCAGTCGGACAATCTGAAGCTGCTGGACGCGGCGCTGACCAAGCGCTCGGCGGACCAGGCGCGCATGCCGACCGCCATGCCGATTACCGACTACCCCTATCTCAGCTCGTCGTATGGCTGGCGCCGCAACCCGGTGACCGGCCGCAGCGCCATGCACGAAGGCCTGGATTTCGCCGCGCCTCCGGGGACGCCCATCCTGGCGGCTTCCGGCGGCGTCGTGCTGGAGTCCAAGTTCCAGCCCGGCTACGGCAATATGGTCGAGATCGATCACGGCGATGGCCTGATCACCCGTTACGCCCACGCTTCCTCCCTGATGGTGAAGCAGGGGCAGCTGGTCGAACGCGGCCAGCAAGTGGCCCGCGTGGGCAGTTCCGGCCGTTCCACCGGCCCGCATTTGCACTTCGAAGTCCGCCTGGCCGGGCAGCCGCTGGACCCGCGGCTGTTCCTGGGGCCGCACCAGACCGCGCCGCCTTCGGCGGTAGCTCACGCCGCCCAGTGAACCTGGGCGGTCCGCGCCGGTCAAACCGGCCGGCAGTGCTACCCTGGCCATAGGTTCAGGCTATTGCGCTCCAGGTGCGTTAAACTGGTTCGTTTCCCAGCGGACCCCCGCTCAACCAATAACATCAAGTCACGGGTGACGCTGCTCCGGCCTTTCGTGGGCGCGGCGTGGCTCGTGCGGCCGACATACGCATGGTTTCTCTGCTCAAAAAACTCATAGGCAGCCGCAACGACCGGCTGCTTAAGCAGTATCGCAAGCTGGTAACCCAGATCAACGGGCTCGAGCCCAAGATCTCCGCGCTCTCCGACGCGGAGCTGGCGGCCAAAACCGAGGAATTCCGTTCCCGTCACGCCCAGGGCACTTCCCTGGACGACCTGCTGCCCGAAGCCTTCGCGGTTGTGCGCGAAGCGGGCAAGCGGGTGTTCGGCATGCGCCACTTCGATGTGCAGATGCTGGGCGGCATCGCCCTGCACAGCGGCAAGATCGCCGAAATGCGCACGGGCGAAGGCAAGACCCTGATGGCGACGCTGCCGGTCTACCTGAACGCGATCGCCGGCAAGGGCGTGCACGTGGTCACGGTGAACGACTACCTGGCCCGCCGCGACGCCGAATGGATGGGGCGCCTGTACCACTTCCTGGGCCTGAGCACGGGCGTGGTGGTGCCGCAGCAGCCCAACGAGGAAAAGAAGGCGGCGTATCTCGCCGACATCACCTACGGCACCAATAACGAATTCGGCTTCGACTACCTGCGCGACAACATGGAATACCGTGTTGAAGACCGTCGCCAGCGCGGCCTGTTCTATGCCATCGTCGACGAAGTGGACTCGATCCTGATCGACGAGGCCCGCACGCCGCTGATCATCTCCGGCCAGGCCGAAGACCACACCGAACTCTACGTCCGCATGAACGCGGTGCCGCCGCTGCTCAAGCGCATGGCGCACGAGCCCAAGCCGCAGGAGCCGGAACCCGAAGGCGACTACTGGGTCGACGAAAAGAGCCAGCAAGTCTATCTGTCCGAAGCCGGACACGAGAACGCCGAAGGCATCCTGTCGCGCCTGGGCATCTTGCCGGAAGGCGAGTCGCTGTACGACCCGCGCCATATTGCGCTGATGCATCACCTGATGGTGGCGCTGCGCGCCAACACGCTGTTCTTCCGCGACCAGCAGTACGTGGTGCAGGACGGCGAAGTGGTGATCGTCGACGAATTCACTGGCCGCCTGATGGTGGGCCGCCGCTGGTCCGACGGCCTGCACCAGGCGGTCGAGGCCAAGGAAGGCGTGAAGATCCAGCACGAGAACCAGACGCTGGCGTCGATCACGTTCCAGAACTACTTCCGCATGTACGAAAAGCTGTCCGGCATGACCGGCACGGCGGATACGGAAGCCTACGAATTCCAGGAAATCTACGGGCTTGAAACGGTCATCATCCCGACCAACAAGCCCATGGTCCGCAAGGACCAGAACGACCAGGTCTTCAAGACCGACGGCGAAAAGTACAACGCCATCCTCGAAGATATCCGCGACTGCCACGAACGCGGCCAGCCGGTGCTGGTGGGTACCACCAGCATCGAGAACTCCGAGCTGCTGTCGGGCCTGCTGAAGAAGGCCAAGCTGCCGCACGAAGTGCTGAACGCCAAGCAGCACGCCCGCGAAGCCGAGATCGTCGCCGAAGCCGGCAAGCCGGGCCACATCACCATCGCCACCAATATGGCGGGCCGCGGCACTGACATCGTGCTGGGCGGCAGCGTCGACAAGCAGGTCGACCTGATCCGCGCCGACGAGTCGCTGTCCGACGCTGAAAAGGAAGCGCGCATCGCGAAGGTGCGCGCCGACTGGAAGCCGCTGAATGAGCAGGTCAAGGCCGCTGGCGGCCTGCGCATCATCGGCACCGAACGCCACGAATCGCGCCGTATCGACAACCAGCTGCGCGGCCGTGCCGGCCGCCAGGGCGATCCGGGCTCGTCGCGCTTCTATCTGTCGCTGGAAGACTCGCTGATGCGCATCTTCGCGGGCGACCGCGTGCGCGCCATCATGGAACGCCTGAAGCTGCCCGAGGGCGAGCCCATCGAGGCCGGCATGGTGACGCGTTCGATCGAGACCGCGCAGCGCAAGGTGGAAGGCCGCAACTTCGACATCCGCAAGCAGTTGCTGGAGTACGACGACGTCGCCAACGACCAGCGCAAGGTGCTGTATTCGCAGCGCAATGACGTGCTGGAGGCGGCCAGCGTGGGCGCCACCGTGCAGAACCTGCGCGACGCCGCCGTGACCGAGATGTTCAACACCTACGTGCCGCCGGAGTCGGTGGAAGAACAGTGGGACGTGCCGGCGCTGCAGAAGGCGCTGGAGGCCGATTGGCACCTGCAGCTGCCGCTGACGGAAATGCTGGAAAAGGAAACCAACCTGACCGACGACGAGCTGCGCGAACGCGTGGTGGGCGCGGCGCGCGACGCCTATCAGGCCAAGGTCGACCAGGTGGGCACGGAATCGTGGTCGCAGTTCGAGCGTTCGATCATGCTGCAGGCCATCGACACGCACTGGCGTGAGCACCTGTCGGCGCTGGACTACCTGCGCCAGGGCATCCATCTGCGCGGCTATGCGCAGAAGAATCCCAAGCAGGAATACAAGCGCGAAGCCTTCGAACTGTTCTCGGGCATGCTGGACCGCATCCGCGACGACGTGGTCCGGGTGCTGATGACGGTGCGCGTGCAGTCGCAGGAACAGGTCGAACAGGCCGAGGCGGAAGCGGCGCAGCCGCACGTGCAGAACGTGCAGTACCACCATTCCGACTACGACGAAGCGCTGGCCCAGTCCGAACCGGACAGCGGCGCCCAGCCCGTGCGCAATGCCTTGCCCAAGGTCGGCCGCAACGACCCGTGCCCTTGCGGCAGCGGCAAGAAGTACAAGCAGTGCCACGGCAAGCTCGTCTGATCCAGGAGCCATCATGCTGCATGCCGTCGGCCGCACTGAATTCGACCATGCCGTGGTCATGGTGCGAGACCGGCTGGATGCGCTGGCCCCGCATTTTGAACGCCAGGGGTTTCACCTCAGCGACAAGGCGGTGCACAACCTGGGGTCGTGCAACCGGCTGATCGTGCTGGAAGGCACCTATGTCGAGCTGCTGGGCTGGCCGCCCGGCGCGCCGCCCGCCCGCAAGGAAATCGCCGACTCGCCGTTCGGGCTGGAGGCGCTGGTGTTCCGCACCCATGACGCCGAAGCCACCCGCGAGCGCCTGTTGGCGGCTGGGTTCGCCGTCAACCCGGTCCAGGAGCTGAGCCGTCCCGCCATGCTGGACGGCCAGGAAGTCCAGGCCCGTTTCCACACCGTGCGTTTCGCCGAGCAGCCCTTGCCTGGCATCCGCATGTATTTCTGCCGCCATCTGACGCCCGAATGCGTGTGGTCGCCTGAACTCATGGCGCATCCCAACGGCGCGCGCAGCCTGCTGCGCATCGACGCCCGGGCGCCCGACGCGCGCGCGGTCGCCGAGCGCCTGGCGTTGGTAGCCGGCGTGGGCGCCGAAGCCGCAAGCGGCGGCTGGGACGTGCCGCTGGCAAACCTGCGCATCCATGTGAGCCAGGATGCGGCGGCGGCGGGGCCCACGCTTTCGACGCTGACCCTGGAAAACAAGGACGGCGCCCACTACACGCTGGATACCGGCCTGTAAGCGCCAGGCGGCAGGCGCCGCAGCAAGAACACGCTGCCCGCAACGTTACGCGTTGCGGGCTTTTTTTCGTTCCGCGTCTGCCGACCGCGGCGTCTGGGAGCAAGGCTGGCAGCAGTCGGCGTCCGGGGAAACCCGGGTTGTTGCTCAAAGTGTATGCACTTTAGTATGCAGTTCATTCCCGACGATTCAACCGAACCCAGGTGATCCGGCATGACGCAATCCTCAATCGCAATCCGGCCTGCGGCGCGCACCAAGGAAGCGCAGGCGGAGCTGTACGGCGCGGTCAAGGCCATGGCCGTGCGTTTCGAATTCAAGCCCGGCGAACGCATCAACGAGGTGGAGCTGGCCCGCAGGCTGAACGTCAGCCGCACGCCGCTGCGCGAGGTGCTGAACCAGCTGATGGTCGAAGGTTTCCTGACCCGCTCGGTCAACCGCGGCTTTATTGCCCGTCTGCTCGACGCCAAGCAGATCCACAGCCTCTACGAGTACCGCGCCGTGCTCGAGGCTGGCATCGTGCGCGCGGCCTGCGAGCGCGCCAGCGACGAAGAGCTGGCCAGCCTGCGTGAATTCGTCGAGCGCTCCCGCGACGTATCCGAGGACAGCGACGCCACCCGCCTGCTGGAACTGGACGAGGCCTTCCATCTGACGCTGGCGCGCTACTCGCGCAACGAGGAATTCGTGCGCGCGCTGGAAAGCGTCAACGCCCGCATCCATTTCGTGCGCTGGATCGACATGCAGCAGGGGCGGCGCAGTCATACCCAGGGCGAACACCTGCGCATCGTCGAGGCGCTGCAGCGGCGCGACGTCGACGCCTTGCCGGGCATGATGAGCGCGCACATCGGCCGCCGCCTGGATCAGATCACCGACGTCATACGCACGGGTTTTTCCACGATTTACATGCGGGACCAGGCCGAACCCGCCACGGCAGCGCCGGCCAACACCATACAAGCAGGGGAAAAGCTATGAATCACGGGATAAAGCGCGGATTGGCTGCGCTATGCATGCTGTCCGCCACCGCGGGCGCCTTCGTCGCCGCGCCGGCCGCCGCCGCGGAAGAGCGGCCGCTGGTGCTGGTCGTGCCGTATCCGCCCGGAGGCAGCACCGACATCCTGGCGCGCATCCTGCAGCCGCGCCTGTCTCAGCAACTGGGCGGCCGCGCCGTCGTGGTCGAGAACCGGCCGGGGGCGGCCAGCCAGATCGCCACGGCCTTCGTCGCGCGCGCCGAACCCGACGGCAACACGCTGCTGGTCAGCTTCGACAACCACGGCATCAACCCTGCCGTGAAGCCCAAGCTGCCCTACGACACCTTCAAGGACTTCGTCGCCATTTCGCAGACGGTGCGCTTTCCGCTGGTGCTGGGCGCCAACCCCAGCGTGCCGGGGGACAACCTGAAGGAATTCCTGGCCGCGGCCGCCAAGCAGCCGCCCAACAAGTTCAATTACGCCTCCACCGGCGTGGGATCGCTGAACCACCTGGCGCCCGAAGAGCTCAAGCGCCTGTCCAAGGTCGAGCTGCTGCATGTGCCCTACGGCGGCGGCGGACCGGCCATCCAGGCGGTGGTGGGCGGCCAGGCCAGCATGACCTGGCTGAGTTTCGCCGCCCTGCGCGGCCAGATCCAGGCCGGCAAGATCAAGCCGCTGGCGGTGGCGGGCGACAAGCGCCTGCCCGATCTGCCCAACGTGCCGACCGTGGCGGAATCCGGCTTCCCCGGCTTTGTCGCCTATTCCTGGAGCGGCATGTTCGCGCCCAAGGGCACGCCGGAAGCGACCGTGAAAAAGCTGACCGCCGACTTCAAGGCCGTGCTGGCCGACCCGGAAATCCGCAAGAAGATAACGGACGCGGGCTTCGAGATCGTGGCCTCCGACGGTCCGGCGCTGGACGCCTACGTCAAGTCGGAATACGACCGTTGGAGCGCCTTCATCAAGAGCAGCAACATCAATCTGGACAACTGAACGATTCGCGGCCCGACGCCGGAGCGCGCGGCCGCGATGCGTGCAACACAAGTGGAGATGACATGGAAAACATGACCGGCGCCGAAGCCATGGTGCGCATGCTGCAGCACAACGGCGTCAAGCACATATTCGGCCTTTGCGGCGATACCAGCCTGCCGTTCTACGACGCGCTGTACCGCCTGGACCACGGCATGCAGCACATCCTGACGCGCGACGAGCGCAGCGCCGGCTACATGGCGGACGCCTATGCCCGCGTGACCGGCAAGGTCGGCGTGTGCGAAGGCCCCAGCGGCGGCGGCGCGACCTATCTGCTACCGGGCCTGGTGGAGGCCAACGAATCATCCATTCCGGTGCTTGGCATCACCTCGGACGTGGCGGTGGGCTCGCGCGGCAAGTATCCGTTGACCGAGCTGGACCAGGAAGCGCTGTACCGTCCGCTGACCAAGTGGAACCGCAGCATCGACCGCGCCGACCAGATCCCCGGCATGGTGCGCGCGGCCTTCCGCGCCATGACGACCGGCAAGCCGGGCGCCGCCCATCTGTGCTTTCCGTATGACGTGATGAAGCAGCAGGTCGACGCGTCCGATGTCTGGGCCCAGCCCGAGCATGGGCGTTTCCCGGCGATGCGCTACGCGCCGGATCCCCTGGACGTCGCGCGCGCCGCGCAGCGGCTGGTCAGCGCGCGGGCGCCGGTGATCATCTGCGGCGGGGGCGTGGTCATCGCCGGCGCCAGCGGCGCCTTGCAGGAGCTGGCCGAATCGCTCAAGGCCGCGGTCTGCGTGACCGTGAGCGGGCAGGGCAGCCTGGCCGACAATCATCCCCTGAATGCGGGCGTGGTCGGCTCCAACGGCGGCGTGATGGCGACGCGCGACGTGGTGGCCGCGGCCGACGTGGTGCTGTTCGTCGGCTGCCGCGCGGGCTCCACCTCGACCGAGCACTGGCGCTTCCCCAACCGCGACGTGCCGATCCTGCACATCGACATCGATCCCATGGTGATCGGCGCCAATTACCTGACCGAAGTCGGCATGGTGGGTGATGCCAAGCTGGCGCTGGAAGCCCTGGGCGTGGAGGTGGCGGCGCGCCTGGCGCACCGTCCTTCGGACGCGGCCGACGGCGCGGTGCTGGCCGGCCGCGCCAAGGAGGCGCGCCGGGCGCAGCTGGAACCGCTGGCCAACAGCCTGGACGCGCCCATCCGCCCCGAGCGCGTGGTGCAGTCCTTGAACCGCCTGCTGCCCGACGACGCGGTGGTCTGCGCCGACCCCGGCACGCCTTGTCCGTATTTTTCCGCCTACTACGACGTGTCGCGCCCCGGCCGGCACTTCATCACCAACCGCGCGCACGGCGCGTTGGGCTTCTCGATGTCGGCTGCCCTGGGCGCCTGGGTGGGGCGGCCCCAGTCCAAGTGCGTGTCGGTGATGGGCGACGGCAGCTTCGGCTTCACGGTGGGCGAACTGGAAACCATCGTGCGGCACAAGGCGCCGCTGCTGATGGTGGTGTTCTCGAACTCGGTTTACGGCTGGATCAAGGCCAGCCAGAAGGCGGGCTACGACAAGCGCTACTACAGCGTGGACTTCAACCGCACCGACCATGCCCGCATCGCCGAGGCCTATGGCGTGAAGGCCTGGCGCGTGGAGGATCCTGCCAAGCTGGATGCCGCCATCAAGGCAGCGATGGAGCATGACGGCCCGGCGCTGATCGACGTGGTGGCGCAGCCCCTGCAGGATGCGGCCGCGCCGGTCAGCCAGTGGATGGGTTGACGCTGTCCACCAGGTGATTGACGCCGGTGCAGAGGTCGTCCCGGGCCACGCCGTAGATGTGCAGCGATACGGCGATGTCCGGGCCGGCATTGCCCAGCCGGTGGATCTGGCGCAGTCCCTGCGTGGCGGTGACGATATCGCCCGGACGGCGCGCCACGGTGCCGCAGGCTCGGGCGATGGCGGACTCCTGATCCCAGCGGTAGTGGGTCTCGGCGAGTTCGCCCTGCAGCACCTGGTAGGTGCACCAGGTCTTATGGCCATGCACCGGGCTGTACTGGCCGGGCCGCCAGATCAGGTAGGCCACGGTGAAGGCGCCATGCGGATCGGCATAGGCGATATGGCGGGCGTAGGACTCGGCCCGTCCGCCGCGGAGTTCCGCGGGCAGGTTCTGCAGCATGTCGCCCGCGTTGGCGACGCTGGCGGCCAGGTCGCGCAGCAGCGCGCGCGCGGCGTTCAATTGGGCCGCCTGCACCGATGCGCATAGCGATTGCAGGTCACCGCCGGCGAGTTGGATGGAAGACATGGCAGGCCTCCAGGCAGAGTTTCCATGGTAGGAGCTTGCGCTGGAATGCCTTTGCCAAATTGGGCGCGCCAGAGGCGCGGATTGGAAAAAAATTCCATCCTGCCTGGGAGCCCGGCGCTCCTATACTGGTCCGATTGGGCGCAATCGCTGCGCGGGCAGCGCAATGACAGGAGAGTCAGGCATGGATCTGGGGATCAGCGGCAAGACGGCACTGGTATTTGGCGGCAGCCGCGGCATGGGCCGGGCGTGCGCCCTGCAACTGGCGCGGGAAGGCGTGGCGGTCACGATCGCCGCCCGCAACCCGGCCACGCTGGAGCAGGCCGCGGCCGAAATATCGCATGAAACCGGGATCGGGGTGGGTTGGGTGTCGGCCGACCTGACGCAGGCGCGGGGCCGGGACGCGGCCATGGCCGCCTGTCCCCATCCGGACATCCTGATCAACAACGCGGACGGGCCGCTGCCGGGCGACTTCCGCAACTGGAGCCACGACGACTGGATTGCCGCGCTGGATGCCATGATGCTGGGGCCCATTGATATGATCCGGCGCGTCGTGGACGGAATGATCGAGCGGCGCTTCGGGCGCATCGTGAACATCGTGTCGCGCAGCGTGAAGGCGCCGCATGCCGAACTCGGCCTGTCCAATGGCGCGCGTTCGGGCCTGGTCGGCTTCGTCAGCGGGCTGGCGCGCCAGACCGTGAGGCACAACGTCACCATCAACAATCTGCTGCCTGGCGCCTTCGCCACGGACGCGCAGGCCAGACACATACAAGGCATGCTGGAACAGTCAGGCGGCAAGAGTTTCGAGCAGCTCTGGGACGAGCGCGGACGCGCCAATCCGGCAGGCCGCTATGGCCAGCCCGAAGAGCTGGGCGCCCTGTGCGCCTATGTCTGTTCCGCGCAGGCCGGCTACATGACCGCGCAGAACATCCTGATCGACGGCGGCGGCTACCCCGGGACCTACTGAAGTCCGGCGGCGCAGGCTGGACGCGGGCAGGCGGAACAGGCAACATTGGGGCCGATCCAGCCGAGGAACCCCATGGACCAGACGGACATCAAGATACTGGCCTTGCTGCAGAAGGACGCCACCTGTTCGGTCGCCGAGATCGCCGAGCAGGTGCATCTGTCCGTCACGCCCTGCTGGCGCCGCATCCAGAAGCTGAAGGATGACGGCGTCATCGCCCGCAACGCCATCTTGCTGGATCCCTGCGCGCTGGGCCTGAACCTGACGGTGTTCGTGTCCATCAAGACCAGCCAGCACAACGAGAAATGGACCCAAAGCCTGATCAACGCCGTGATGGCCTTGCCCAACGTGGTGGAGTTCCACCGCATGGCGGGCGACGTCGATTATCTGCTCAAGGTCGTGGTCGAGGACATGGCGGCCTATGACCGCTTCTACCGCCGCCTGATCGCCGCCGTGGACCTGCTGGACGTCAGCGCCAGCTTCTCGATGGAAGTCATCAAAAGCACCACCGAATTGCCGCTGAATGCGGTGTAGGCGGGCGCGCGCAATTTTTTTTCCATGGCAGGGGCCGCCGGGGATGCAAATTCCATTCGGCCCGCCGGCCGGCCCTCATCACGCAATTCTTTTGCGCAAGCTACGGCGTAGGATATCCCCCACTCCCATCATGGGATGAATCGGGATATCAGAGGACCCTATGTCGTTGGCAGTACCCGCCGGCTGTGCCGGTACGGCAAATTCGCGGCGCGCGCTTTCGGTGGATGACCTGCTGGTCGGCTGGAACGGCGTCGACGACCTGTGGGTGTTCGCCTACGGTTCCCTGATCTGGCATCCCGGTTTCGCCTGGCGCGAACGCCGGTTGGCGACGGTGCGAGGCTACCACCGGTCGCTTTGCCTGTGGTCGCACGACCATCGCGGCTCGCCCGACAATCCTGGCCTGGTGTTCGGCCTGGACCGCGGCGGCTGCTGCCGCGGCGTGGCTTTCCAGATTGCCGCCTGCGACGTGCCCGCGGTGTTCCAGGCGCTCTGGCGCCGGGAAATGGTCACTGGCGCCTACGCGCCGCGCTGGCTCACCTGCCATACCGAAGCCGCTCCCGTGCGCGGGCTGGTGTTCCTGTTGAACCGGGCCTGCCAGGAGTACGCGGCCGGCCTGAGCGACGACCGCCTGCTCGCCTCGGTGCGCAATGCCGTGGGGCATTCGGGGCCTTGCCTGGATTATGTCGTGGAGACCGAGCGCGCCTTGCGCGCGCACGGCATCGACGATTGGCGCCTGGGCGATCTGGTGCGCAGGCTGGGCCAGGCGTTCTGACGCCTGGAGCGGCGCATCAGAAGCGCCAGCGGCCGAACATGAACAGCACGTTGCCCGCGCCGGCAGACCCTGGAATGTAGGTCGCGTAGAGCATCGTGTCCTTGTAGCTGGCGCTCACCAGCGGCAGGATGCCGGGAAACGGCACGTAGCTCATGATGTCGTGGCGCGCCGTCAGGAAGACGGTGTAGCCCGCGCCCAGCCGGACGTTTTCGCTGACCCGCCCGATCTTCAGGAAACCGTAGCCGGCGATGGGTTCGATCTTGCTGTGCGAATCCAGGAAGGCCATGGCGTACAGGCCCTGCCAGTCGCCGTCTTCGTCGTAGATGCTGCGGCCGTAGCCGCCGCCCCAGGCCAGCTCGTTGAAGCTGTCGATCTTCTCTTTGCTGTAGGTGGCGCGGTTGTGCCAGGAGTAGCCGGTGAAGTACAGGTCATTGCCGCCTTCGGTCCAGATCTGGTCCAGGCGGTTGCAGGCGGACTGGGCCCATGAGGGCATGCTGTCACAGGCTTGGGCGGTGGCGGCGAAGGTGGCGAGCAGCAGGCAAAGGATTGCCGCCCGGAATCTTGCGGTCATTGTGGGCACTGAAAGGGTAAAGATGACAATCCCATTACTGTAATGGAAGGGTCGTCCTCAACCCTGTCAGCTAGCTGTCAAGCAGGCGCCGCCAGAGGGAAGCTCTCTTTTCTTGCTGTTGTATCCGGGCTACAGCAGGAAGATCGTCGCCAGGCCCAGAAAGATGAAGAACCCCAGCGAATCGGTAGCGAAGGTCAGCAGCACCGAAGAACCCATCGCCGGATCCTTGCCGAAGCGGGCGCGCACCATCGGCACCAGCACGCCCACCGACGCGCCGACCAGCATGTTGCAGATCATGGCGGCCATCATCACCAGAGCGATGGACAACGAGTGCGAGATCGCCCAGGCGAACAAGGCGGCGACCAGGCTGCCGCAAAGCCCCACCATCAAGGTGACCAGGAGCTCGCGCTTGACCAGCTGCCACAGGTTGCGGCCGGTAATGCGGCCCATGGCCAGGGCCCGGATGATCAGGGTCATGGTCTGGTTGCCGGAGTTGCCGCCGATGCCGGCCACGATGGACATCAGGAACGCCAGGATCACGATCTGGCTGACCGTGCCTTCGAATTGGGATGCCACGAAGGAGGCCGTGGCGGCGGTACAGAGATTGAACAGCAGCCAGGGGGCGCGGTTGCGCAAGGCCGTGGACACCGGTGCGAAGATGTCTTCTTCCTGCAGACCGGCGCGCGACAGCGCCTGTTCCTGGGAGTCTTCGCGCATCACGTCCACCACGTCGGCGATGGTCACGCGGCCGATCAGGCGGCCCTGGTCGTCCATGACCGGCGCGGAGACCAGGTCGTAGCGTTCGAAGGCGCCGGCGGCGTCGGCGTCGGAGTCCAGCGGATTGAGCGTCAGGAAGTCCGAGTTCATGACGGCGCGCACTTCGGTTTCGGGCTCGCTGACCAGCAGCTTGGACAGGGGCAGGATGCCCTGCAGCTTGTCCTGGCGGTCCACCACGAAGATCTGGTCGGTGTGGTCCGGTAGTTCATGCAGCCGGCGCAGGTAGCGCAGCACCACTTCCAGCGTCACGTCCTCGCGCACCCGGACCATCTCGAAGTCCATGATCGCGCCGACGCTGTCTTCCGGATAGCCCATGGCTTCCAGCAGCTGCGCGCGTTCCTCTTCGGTCAGGCCCTTCTGGACTTCGGCCACCACGTCGGGCGGCAAGTCGGGCGCCAGGTCGGCCAGCTCGTCGGCGTCCATGTTGCCGGTGGCGGCAACCAGGTCCTGGCGGTCCATCGCCTCGATCAGCGATTCCCGCACCCAGTCTTCGACTTCCAGCAGCACGTCCGCGTCGTGCTCGGGGCTGACCAGCTTCCAGATGGCTTGCCGTTCGTCCTTGGGCAGCGATTCCAGGATGAAGGCGATGTCGGCCGGATGCAGCCCGTCCAGCAGGGTCTTGAGTTCGGCCTCGTGCTGGCGGTGCACCAGGTCCTCGACCAGCGAGGCCTTGGAATCGCCTTCTTCCTGGCGATGCACCAGGTCGGCCACCAGCTGCTGGCGGCGCAGGCGTTCCTGCACCTCCGCCAGGGCGTGTTGGGCGTCTTCCGGGTCGAGGCGGCGGGGCGTCGCGGGCGGTTTCTGCGCGGCGGCGGACTGCGTCATGCGTTACGGCTCAAAGAGTGGGGAGGGGACGGCGGCGGCGGGCTTCGTCGGTGGCGACGTAGGTCAGCGTGGCCTCGGTGACCTTGACGATCTCCGCGTCCAGCCGCTGGCGCTCCGCGTAGACCTCGACGGACACGGTGACCGACGTCGTGCCGGTCTTGGTGATGGCTGCGTAGAAACTGAGCAGGTCGCCCACGAAGACCGGCTCTTTGAACTGGAAGGCGTTGACCGCCACGGTGGCCACGCGCCCGGCGGCGCGGCGCGCGGCGGGGATGGAACCGGCGATGTCGACCTGGGACATGATCCAGCCGCCAAAGACGTCCCCGTGGATATTCGCGTCGGCCGGCATCGGCATGACGCGTAATACCGCGTCGCGATCGGCGGGCAAAGTCGTAAACGGGGTTTTGGTGCTGGAGGTCATGCGGCTGACTCCGCTGCTAGGGAACCAGCCGATTATGCAGGAAAAACGCGACAGCGGCGTGCATGCGCGAAGCCCGCCGCGGCGCTGGGCGCGGCGGGCCGGGAATCAGGACGCCAGCTTGACGATGGCGTAGCCGCCGACCAGCAGCCAGAGGTACAGGATCAGGCCCAGCGCCATCACCCGGGGACCGGCCTTGCGGATCTGGGCGAAGCGCGTTTCGATGCCCAGCGCGGTCATGGCCATGGTCAGGGCGAAGATGTCCAGGCGGCGGATGGCGGCCACGGCGTCCGCAGGGATGATGTTCAGCGAGTTGATGATGGCCAGCACCAGGAAGCCCACCGCGAACCAGGGAATGGGCAGCTTGCCGCCCTTGCCCTGGCCGCCGGCCGCGTGCGAGGCGGCACTGCGCAGATACAGGCCCAGGACCAGCAGGACCGGCACCAGCAGGGCCACGCGGGTCATCTTCACGATGGTGGCGACTTCGGTGGTGGCGGGGTCGACATTGCTGGCCGCGCCGACGACCTGGGCCACTTCATGGATGGTGCCGCCGATATAGATGCCCAGGGCCTGGGTGTCGAGATTCAGCCAGCCCGCGTGATAGAGCACCGGGTACAGGAACATGGACAAGGTGCCGAACAGCACCACGGTCGCCACGGCCACCGCGCTCTTGTGCGGCGCGGCCCGCAGCGTGGGCTCGAAGGCCAGCACGGCGGCGGCGCCGCAGATGGCGCTGCCGGCGGCGGTGAGCATGGCGGTGTCGCGGTCCAGGCCCAGCAGGCGTTGGCCCACCACGGTGCCCAGCAGCAGGGTGCCCACTACCACCGCCACCGAAACCGCCAGCCCGGGCAGGCCCACGGCGGCGATCTGCTGGATGCTGATGTTCAGGCCATAGAAGGCCACGGCGATGCGCAGCAGGCGCCGCGCGGTGAAGTTCACGCCCACGCCCCAGTCGGCGGGCATGGTGCCGCGCAGGAAGTTGCCGTAGAGCATGCCGCAGACGATGCCCACCACCAGCGGCGAGAAGCCCAACTGGCGGATCGCGGGCAGGTCTGCCAGCTGCATCACGGCGGCGGCCATCAGGCCGACGAACAGCACGCCATTGAGCTTGTCGCGCCACGGCGTGGCGGCGGGGGCGGCGGCGGGCGAGGCCGGAGCGGCGGGCAGGGGAACGGCGGTGCTGGAAGAGGTACTCATGGCTGGCCTTTTGGGGGAGGCATATCTAAATAACTTCACGAAATATTAATTTCCCGCCTAATATTTGAAAAATCTTTATTTCGGATATGTAATATCAGAAATTCTGATAATTTGGCGATCATGACTCCCGACCAGCTGCTTACCTTCGCCGCCGTGGCCGATGCCGGCAACATCAGCCGCGCGGCGCAATTGCTGAACCTGTCCCAGCCCGCCGTGTCCGGCCAGTTGCGGATGCTGCAGGAATGGTTCGGCGAACCCCTCTACCGCCGCAGCGGCCACGGCATCGCGCTGACCGAGGCTGGCGAGCGCCTGGCCGAGCAGGCCCGCCAGTTGCGCCAGGTGTACCGGCAGGCCCAGGCCGTGCGCGAATCCTGGCGCGGACTGGAAACAGGCGATCTGCGCCTGGGCGCCAGCACCACCCCCGCCAGCTATCTGCTGCCCAGCCTGGTGGCGGACTTCCGCCATGCTTTTCCGGCGGTCAGCCTGCATCTGTCGGACGGCAACACGCGCGAGATCGTCGAACGCCTGCCGGCCCTGGATCTGGCGTTCATCGAAGGCGACGTGCCCGCAGGGTTGCCCGCCGACACGGCCGTGCATGCCTGGCGCCAGGACGAAGTGGTGGCGGTGGTGCGCGCGGACCACGCCCTGGCGGGCAAGGGAGCGGTGACGCTGCGCGACCTGGCGGCGTCAGCGCTGGTCATGCGCGAGCCCGGTTCTGGCGTGCGCCGGCTGGTGGAGCGCGCGTTTGCGGATGCGGGCCTGGCGCCTTCAGTGGGGCTGGAGCTGGCCGGCGTGGAAGGCGTGAAGCAGGCCGTGCGGGCCGGCCTGGGCGTGGGCTTCGTGTCCGTCATGTCGATGCGGCACGAGGACGGCGCGCTGGCGGCCTTGCGCCTGTTGCCCAAGCCGCTGACGCGGACCTTGAGCATCCTGGTGCCGCATGCGGACGCAGCTGCCCGCGCCGCCGAACGCTTCCTGGCGATGTGCCTGGCGGTCCGGACGGCGGACGGCGTTTGAGGCTCAGGCCTTGGCCAGGCGCTTGAGCGCCAGCTGTACCCAGTACGTGCCGCCCAGCGGCAGCAGTTGGTCGTTGAAGTCGTAGCTGCCGTTGTGCAGCATGCAGGGGCCCAGACCGTGGCCGCTGTCGCGGTGTTCACCGGTGCCGTTGCCGATCCACACATAACAGCCCGGCAGTTCCTGCAGCATGAAGGCGAAGTCTTCCGCGCCCATGGTGGGCTGCACGTGGTCGTTGACGTTGGCCTCGCCCACGATGTCGCGCAGCACGTCGGCGCAGAACGCGGCTTCCTCGGCGTGGTTGATGGTCGGCGGATAGTTGCGCTGGAACGTGAACTGCACCTCGCAGTCCATCGCGGCGCAGGTGTGGCGCGCGATCTCTTCCATACGGCGTTCGATCAGGTCCAGCACGTCCAGCGTGAAGGTGCGCACGGTGCCGCGCAATTCGGCGTGGTTGGGCACGACGTTGTCGGCGCTGCCGGCGTGGATCTGCGTGATGCTGAGCACCGCAGCATCCAGTGGATTGCGGTTGCGCGTGATGATGGTCTGCAGCGATTGCGCCAGCTGCACGGCCGCCATGACCGGATCGATGCCCAGGTTGGGCATGCCGGCGTGCGTGCCCTTGCCCTTCACGATGATGGAGAACTCGTTGCTGGAAGCCATGATCGGGCCGGCCGTCAGACCGAACTGGCCGGCTTTCATGCCAGGCCAGTTGTGCATGCCGAACACCGCTTCCATGGGGAAGCGCTTGAACAGGCCGTCGTCGATCATGCGCTTGGCGCCGCCGCCGCCTTCTTCCGCAGGCTGGAAGATCACGTAGACCGTGCCCGCGAAATCGCGGTGCTGCGACAGGTATTGCGCGGCGGCCAGCAGCATGGCCGTGTGGCCGTCGTGGCCGCAGGCGTGCATCTTGCCGGCGTGCGTGCTGGCGTGCTCGAAGGTATTGGCCTCCTGCATGGGCAGCGCGTCCATGTCGGCGCGCAGGCCCACGGCGCGGTCGCCCGGCAGATTGCCGCGGATGATGCCGACCACGCCCGTGCCGCCCAGGCCGCGGTCGATTTCGATGCCCCATTCCTCGAGTTTTGCCGCCACCACGTCGGCGGTGCGGAACTCTTCGAACGCCAGTTCGGGATGCGCGTGGATGTCGCGTCGTATCTTGGAAATGTCGTGATGCCACGCGACGATGGGTTCGAGCAGTTTCATGGGGCTCTCGGGCGAAAAAAGGGAACGCAACAAGGGTATCATCAATCAAAAACCAATTTAATGGAGACAAATACCATGACGCGTCCGTGGCTTGCCCATTATCCGCAGGGTGTTCCGGCGGAGATATCGACAGACGGTTATGCCTCCCTGACTGACTTGCTGGACCGGGCCTGCAAGCAGTACGCCTCGCGCATCGCGTGCACCGCCATGGGCAGCGACATCACCTATGCGCAACTCGACGCCCATGCGCAGGCATTCGCCAGCTGGCTGCAAAGCGCGGGCCTGGCCAAGGGCGAACGGGTGGCATTGATGATGCCGAACGTGCCGGCCTATCTGGTCAGCATGCTGGGCACGCTGCGCGCGGGCCTGGTGGTGGTGAACGTGAATCCGCTCTACACCGCCGAAGAACTGCAACGGCAATTGCTGGACAGCGGCGCGTCGGCCATCGTCATCCTGGAGAACTTCGCGCACACCCTGCAGCGCGTCACGGACCGCGGACAGCTCAAGCACATCATTGTGACCGGCCCAGGCGATCTGCTCGGCGGCCTGAAGGCGCCGCTGGTCAACCTGGCCGCGCGCTATGTCAAGAAGATCGTGCCCGCGTGGCGGATCGATGGCGCCCGCATGCTGCCCGACGTGCTGCGCGACGGCGCGCGCCAACGCTTTACGCCGCCGGCGCTGTCGATGGACGACGTGGCGGTGCTGCAATACACCGGCGGCACCACCGGCGTGCCCAAGGGCGCCATGCTGTCCCACCGCAACCTGGTGGCCAATGTGCTGCAGACGGAAGCGGTGGCGCAGCCCGTGGTGCATGATCTCGCGGGCCAGCAGCTCACCATCATCAGCGCGCTGCCGCTCTACCACGTGTTCGCGATGACCGTATGCGGGCTGTACGGCCTGCATGCTGGCATGCGCAACGTGCTCATCATCAACCCGCGCGACCAGCCTTCGCTCATCAACGCGTGGCGCAAGGTGCCCATCAATGTGTTCCCCGGCGTCAATACGCTGTTTAACGCGCTGGCGCACAACGACGACTTTGCGCGCCTGGATTTCTCCGGCTTGCGGCTGACCCTGGGCGGCGGCATGGCGGTCCAGCAGCAGGTTGCCGAACGCTGGCTGAAGATCACGGGCAGGCCGCTGATCGAAGGCTATGGCCTGTCGGAAACCTCGCCGGTGGCCACCGTGAATCCCACCAACGCCACCGCGTATTCGGGTTCCATCGGCTTGCCGCTGCCCTCCACGGACGTGGCCATCCTCGATGACGAAGGCCGCGAAGTGCCGCTGGGCGAACGCGGCGAAGTCGCCATCCGCGGTCCGCAGGTCATGCTGGGATACTGGCAGAAGCCCGAGGAAACCCGCAACTCCATGACCGCCGACGGCTACTTCCGCACGGGCGACATCGGCATCATGGACGAGCAGGGCTATACCCGCATAGTCGACCGCAAGAAGGACATGATTGCGGTGTCGGGCTTCAAGGTCTATCCGAACGAGGTCGAAGCGGCCGTGGCCCAGCATCCTGGCGTGCTGGAGTGCGCCGCGATCGGCGTGCCGGACGAGCATTCGGGCGAAGCCGTCAAGGTGTTCGTGGTGCGGCGGGATCCGGCGCTGACCGAGGCGCAGATCCAGGATTGGTGCCGGGAAAAGCTCACGGGCTACAAGCGCCCGCGCTATGTGGAGTTCCGCGACGAATTGCCCAAGAGCAACGTGGGCAAGATATTGCGCCGGGAGCTGCGTCCGGATGCGGTCGCGGGCGCGCCCGCGGACAAGGCGGCCTAGGGGCCGTCAGTCCTGCTTGTCCAGGTGCGGCGCGATCATCTCGTGCAAGGCGCGCTCGATGGCCTTGTTGCCGGCCACGACGCGCCCGCCGATGGGCCAGGGATCCTGCTTGTGCATGTCCGAACACGCGCCGCCCGCCTCGCGCAGGATCAGCGTGCCGGCGGCCACGTCCCAGGGCGCCAGGCCCATTTCCCAATAGCCGTCGTAGCGGCCGCAAGCCGTCCACGCCAGGTCCAGCGCGGCCGCGCCCATGCGGCGCACGCCGCGCGCGCGGTTGATGGCGTCATGCAGCATGGGCATGTATTGCGCGGCGAATGAAAAGTCGCGGAACGGGAAGCCAGTGGCCAGCACCGCGTCTTCGATGGTCGGCGTGCGCGAACACTTGATGCGCCGGCCGTTGAGCCAGGCGCCCAGGCCGTAGACCGCGGTAAAGAGTTCTTCGCGGCAAGGATCGTAGACCACGCCGACCACGGGCGTGTCTTCGGCCAGGGTTTCGGAGGCCGATATGGCGGTGCCGGCGTGCGCGATCAGCGCGATCGACACCGCGTAATGCGGGATGTCGTGCAGGAAGTTGGTGGTGCCGTCCAGCGGGTCGATATACCAGGTGGCGCTGCCCTGCGGCTTGCCGCCAGTTTCCTCGGCGACGATGGCGAACCTGGGCGTGCGCGCCTGCAACTCCTGGATAATGGCGGCCTCCGCCTCGCGATCCGCCTGGGATACGAGATCGTTGCGCGCCTTGCGGTCGATCACGAGATCCGCGCGGTGATGCGCGTAGGATTGCAGTATGGCCGCGCCGGCATGGGCCGCCGTGACTGCCGCGTCGATCGCGGCGCACAGGTCGATGGGCGAGGTCTGCGAACGGGGCTGATCATAGGTATCCATGAAACCAGTGTAAGCCCATGTATGCGTCAAATCCGTGGCTGAGCCCCGAAACCGCCGTGCCGCGTGGCATCCGCCCAACGCGGCCGCCTCCAATGATCCACGCCGATTTCCATTCTCTTTTTCGTCCGCCGCCGCCGTTTCCATGTCCTTCTCCTACGCCCCTCTGATCCCCGCCAAGGCTGAATTCGACGCCGACGGCCGGCTTTACAGCCCCGCTTATGGCGATGTCTACCATTCGCCATCGGGCGCGCTGGGTCAGGCGGAACACGTGTTCCTGCGGGGCAACGGCCTGCCCGGGCGCTGGCGCGGGCGCCGCGCGTTCACCGTTTTCGAAACCGGCTTCGGGCTGGGACTGAACTTCCTGGCTCTCTGGAAGGCATGGCGCGACGATCCCCAGCGCAGCGCCGCGCTGCATGTGGTGTCGCTGGAAGGACATCCCTTTGAACGCGACGATCTGGCGTCTCTGTTGACGCGTTATGCGCCCGAGCCCTTGGCCGACCTGGGGCGGCAACTGGCGGCAGCGTGGCCGGTTTTGTTGCCCGGGCTGCATCGCCTGGAGTTCGAGGGCGGCGCCGTCACGCTGACCCTGGGCTTCGGCGATGCGCAGGTTCTGGCGCCCCGGTTGAGCGTTGGTGTGGACGCATTCTTCCTGGACGGCTTTGCGCCCGAGCGCAATCCGCGGATGTGGGAACTGCCCTTGTTGCGCGACCTTGCCAAGCTGGCGGCGCCCGGCGCCACGCTGGCCACCTGGGCCTGCACCGGCGAATTGCGCCAGTCCCTGCGGACGGCGGGTTTCGAGGCCCGGCGCGCGCCCGGCCATGGCGGCAAATGGCACATGACGGTAGCGGCGGCAGTCGCGCCGGGCAGCGCGGTTCCCGGCGCGCCGGACGGGGTTGCCCGCCAGGCGGTGGTGGTGGGGGCGGGGCTGGCGGGTTCGGGCATCGCCCAGGCGCTGGCCGCGCGCGGGTGGCGCGTGACCGTGATCGATGCGGGACGGGCGCAGGGGGCGCCGGCGCATGCCGGGCACGTGGCGGCGGCCCTGACGCCGGTGGTGGCGCGCGACGACAACGCGCGGGCGCGCCTGTCGCGCGCCGGCAGCCTGCGGGCGCTGGCGCGCTGGCAAGGCTTGCCGGCCGGCGCGGCGCCCCTGGTCTGCGGCACCGTCCAGCTGGAGCGCGACGAAGGCCGGTCCGCGGCCTTGGCCGGCACCCTGGAGACCTTGGCGTTTCCCGCAAACTGGGTGCGCCAGGTCGGCTGCGACGAAGCCAGCGCCCTGGCCGGCTTGCCGCTGGCGCGGGGCGGCGTGTATTTCGGACAGGGCATGCTGCTACGGCCGGACCTGCTGATAGAAGCCCTGCTGGCGACGGAGGGCGTGACGCTTCTGCCCGGCAAGGCGGCCAGGGTCGAGCGCGCCGGCGCCGGCTGGAGCGTGCGCGATGCGGCCGGCGCCGAACTGGCGCGCGCCGATACCGTCGTCCTGGCCAACGCGTTCGGCGCGCGCACCGTGCTGGCAGATAGCGGCTTGCTGGATCCCTTGCCGCGCGTCAGCCAGATGCACGCGCTTGCGGGAGAAGTGACGCTGGTGCCCGCGCAGGCGCTGCGCGGCGGCCCCCACTGCATCGTGGGCGGCGAAGGCTATCTGCTGCCCGATGTGGGCTCGGGCTGCGTGGCCGGCAGCACCTATGTGCACGGCGCGACCGAAGCGCGGATCGGCGCCGAGGGCCAGCGCGTCACCCTGGACAAGGCGGCCGGCCTGCTGGGCGGCGGTTTCCCGGAATTCGACTCCCTGGAACCCGGTAGCCTGCCGGGCTGGGCGGGTTGGCGGGCCGTGCTGCCGGGTCGCCTGCCGGCGGTGGGCGAGCTACCTCAGGCCCCCGGCCTGTGGCTGGCCATCGGTTACGCATCGCGAGGGCTGTCGTGGTCCGCGCTTATGGGCGACTTGATCGCCGCGCGCCTCGCGGGCGAGCCGTCCCCTTTGGAAACGGACCTGGCGCAACTTATTTCGCCACGATGAAAAAAAGCCGGACGGGGGTGTCGGGGACATGTCCCGGGTGGCGTAGAATGGCAGGAATTGCCGGGATTTGGCGCCAAATTGGCCTGAGTTGGCCGCGAGCCTGGTATTTTGGCGGCTCGGCGGCCGCTCCTTTTGGGGGGCGCTGGCCGAAGGCTTTAGACCCCTTTTATGGATGAGATCGCAGTCCAAATGAGGGACCGAGTTTATTTCAAAGCCCAAATCCGTCAAAATAGCGTCTTTTGATGGTTTTTGGCTTAAGCCGGGGGATGCTCTGTGCCGCCCAAGTTCGACTTTGCCCATACTACCCAGCTCGAAAACGTCGAGCTGCTGACGTCCCGCCCCAGTCGCATCGATTTCGACGCGGGCGATGGGTTGCACCTGGTAGTCGAGGCGCATGCGCCTGGCGTCTTTCGCCTGCGCTGCGGCGAGGCTAATCACCTTACCGATGACAAGCCCGGTGCGCGTGCTCGCGCCGTGGCGGAAATGTTGCTCGCGCGCCAAGAGGCCGTTGGCGAAGCCGTTATCGCTCCACGCGACGACGGGGAGGGCTGGCGGATCACCCAGGGCGACGTCTCCCTGGAAATCCTGTCCAACCCCGTGCGCGTCGCGATCTACCGCAACGACGAACGGGTGTTCGAGTCCGAGGTATCCGCGCATACGCCCGCATTCGGGCACAACGCGCTGGACCAGGCCGACGACGCCGTCTGGACGGCGGGCTTCACCCTCCAGTCCGACGAGCGCGTGTACGGCTTGGGCGAAACCCCGGGCGACTTGAACCGTCGCGAAGAATCCGTGGTTTCCGACGATCCCGAACACCGCGCCCTGCCTTTGGCATGGAGCCCGCGCGGCTGGGGCGTCTACGTCAACACCATGCGCCGCGTCGAGCATTCGGTGGGCGTGGCGCCCGCGGATTCCGCCTATGTGCTGGCGGTGGACGACGTCGTGCTGGACATGTTCCTGTTCGCCGGCGAGCCCGCTGAGATCCTCAACCAGTACACCGCCTTGACCGGCCGCGCCGGCCAGCCGTCGCTGTGGGCGATGGGCGCATGGCTGCAGCAGGCCCCGGGCGAAATGCCCACGGACACCGTGGCCCTGGTGGCGCGCATGCGCGAAAACCAGATTCCCGTGGATGCCGTGACGCTGGCGCAGCCGGCGGCCTGGGGCTTCCAGTCGGACAAGACGGTTTTCGAATGGAACGCCCAGCGCTTCCCGGACGCCAAGCAGATGCTGGCGCTGTTCCACAAGCATCACGTGCACGTTGCCGCTTCCGGCTTCCCGGGCGTGTTGAAGACCAGCCCGCTGTTCGAGGAACTCGAAGACCGCGGCTGGCTGTTGGCCAAGGACGACGGATCGGCCCAGGTGTTCGACGGCAATGCCGCCACCTCGGGACAGCCTTACGGCCTGCTGGACCTGACCTACCGCGACATCTACAACCTGTGGGTGGAGCGCCATCGCCAACTGGTCGAAGACGGCCTGGACGCGCCCGCGTGCGACGCCCAGATTGCCATCCCCGACGGCGTCACGGCCCGCAACGGCGAAACCGGCCCCGCGCTGCGCAGCATGTATCCGCTGCTGGTGCGCCGCGCGCTGTTCGACGCGGTCGCTGGCCTGAAGGTGCCGCCGGAAGGCGTGGTGCCCAGCTCCGATCTGTTCCCCGCTGCCCAGCGCCTGCCCTGGCAGGTCGGGCCGCAGGCTGAAAATACCTGGGAAGGGCTGCGCCACACCCTGCGCACCGCCTTGTCGATCGGCGCCAGCGGCTTGCCCGTCCAGGTGCATGGCATCGGCTCGGCCGCGCGCGACCGCGCCGGCATGACGCCCGAACTGTACCTGCGCTGGCTGACCGCCGGCGTGTTCTCGTCGAACTTCGCCTTCCAGGGCGTGGAAGGCCTGATGCCCTGGGACTTCGGCGAAGAAACCCTGGCGCATGCCAAGACCTGGATGCAGTGGCGCTACCGCCTGGTGCCCTATGTGCTGGGCGCCATCGAGGACTCGGCGCGCACCGGCTTGCCGGTGCAGCGTTCCATGGCCATGTCGTTCCCGAACGATCCGCACGCGCATGACTGGGACCTGCAATACCTGCTGGGCCCGGCCCTGCTGGTGGCACCCGTGACCGAACCCGGCAAGCAGGTGCGCGTGTACCTGCCCAAGGGCGAAGCCTGGTGGGACCTGAACACGGGGCACCGCTACGAAGGCGGCACCACCTGGACCATCGATTGCGAATTGGGCCAGTTCCCGGTTTTCGGCCGCGAAGGGCACATGCTCTGTCTTGGACCGGCGGCTCAGCATACGGGCGAGTTCAACTCGGCCCGCATCCTGGACGAGGTCTGGATGTTCGGCATGCCTGTGCATAACCCGGTCGTCATGCGCAACAAAATCCGCGTGATGCAGATGCAGGGCTCCAGCTACATCAAGGGGCTGGAAGGCTTGCGCATCTCTCCGTCCGAGGGCCTGGAGGTCAAGCGCCGCGGCGCGGAAGTCCGCATCTCGCGCGCACGCTGAAAAAACCGGCTGCGGCCGGTCCGGCACAAACTGGGCAGTCAGGAAGGCTTTCCTTCCTGACTGCCCTTTCCGCGTTATGGCATGTGCTCCTTGGGGACGCAACAGGGCGCGGGTACGGGTTTTTATATTACTTGTAGTTATAAAAAATGAAAGAAACAGTCGTTCTCTGTAGAAGAGAAAAGATACAAAATCGCTTGCCATGATTCAGATCGAGAACCTATCCAAGACCTACGCCACGCCGCACGGACAATTCCAGGCGCTGCGCGGCATCAACCTGCATATCAAGCAGGGCGAGGTCTTCGGCATCATCGGCCCCAGCGGGGCCGGCAAAAGCACGCTGGTCCAGTGCATCAACCTGCTGGAGCGGCCTAACGAAGGCTCGATCGCCATCGGCGGCCAATCCCTGACCGGACTGAACGAAGCGCAACTGCGCGGGCAGCGCCGCCGCATCGGCATGGTGTTTCAGGGGTTCAACCTGCTGTCGCGCCGCACGGTGTACGGCAACGTTGCGCTGCCGCTGGAAATCGCCGGCGTGGCCAAGGCCGAGATTCCGGCCCGCGTCGAGCGCCTGCTGGCGCTGGTGGGCCTGGAGCATCTGCGCGACCGCTACCCCAGCCAGATCAGTGGCGGCCAGAAGCAGCGCGTCGGCATTGCCCGCGCCCTGGCCAACAACCCGGACGTGCTGCTCAGCGACGAAGCCACGTCCGCGCTGGATCCGGAAACCACCCACAACATCCTGGCCTTGCTGCGCGACATCAACCGCAAGACCGGCGTGACCGTGGTCATGATCACGCACCAGATGGAAGTCGTGCGCGAAGTCTGCGACCGCGTTGCCGTGCTGTCGCAGGGCGAAGTGGTTGAAATGGGCAGCACGCGCGAAGTGTTCGCGCAGCCACGCCACGAAGTGACCCGCGCCATGGTGTCGGCCGCCACCGCGTCCGACCTGACCGACGCCACGCTGGCGGCGGTCAAGGAGCGCATCCAGGCGCTTGCCGCGGCCAAGCCGGGCCAGGCCGTGCGGCTGCTGCGTCTGTCGCTGACCGGCACCGACGCGTCGGGTTCCTTCCTGTCCGATCTGTACAAGCAGTATTCGCTGGACGTGGGCCTGATCCAGGCGCGCGTGGAAGACATCCAGGGCGTGGCCGTGGGCACGATGTTCGTGCTGGCCCAGGGCGCGCCCGCATCGGTCAAGGACGCGATTGCCGCACTGGCCGCCCGTGACATTACCGTTGAAGAAATAGCTCATGAGTCCGCAACTGATCGACCTGCTTATTACGTCGCTGCTTGATACCCTGCTGATGGTGGGCGTGGCCAGCGCCATCGCGGTGGTGATCGGCATTCCGCTGGGCGTGATCCTGACGGTGACGGCCCGCGGCAACATGCTCGAGAACCAGTCCGTCAACCATGTGCTGGGCGCGGTGATCAACGCCACGCGTTCGGTGCCGTTCGTCATCCTGATGGTCGCGATCATTCCGTTCACGCGCCTGGTGGCCCAGACTTCCATCGGCACCACGGCAGCCATCGTGCCCTTGTCGGTGGCCGCGATCCCGTTCATGGCCCGCATCGCGGAAAACGCCATGCGCGAAGTCGACCCGGGACTGATCACCGCCGCACGCGCCATGGGTGCATCGCCGATGCAGATCATCATGAAGGTGCTGCTGCCCGAGTCCTTGCCCGGCCTCATCGCCGCGACCGTCGTCACCGTCGTCAGCTTGATCGGCTACTCGGCCATGGCCGGCGCCATCGGCGGAGGCGGCCTGGGCGACCTGGCCATCCGCTACGGTTACCAGCGCTTCCAATCCGACGTGATGGCCGCCGTGGTTATCGTGCTGATCGTCCTGGTGCAGGTGATCCAGAGCCTGGGCGACCGCTACGTGCGTCGCATCTCGCATCGCTGATCCTGCCGGCGCCGCAACAATTTCTCCTCACTTCCGACATTCGGGATATCGCAACATGAGCATCAAGGTTTTGAAGTCGCTGGCCGCGTTCGCACTCGGCGCCGCCGTATTCGCCCAGCCCGCGCTGGCTCAGGACAAGCCGCTGAAGATCGGCGTGACCGCCGGCCCGCACGCCCAGATCTTTGATGTGGTGAAGCAGGAAGCGGCCAAGCAGGGCCTGAACATCCAGGTCATCGAATTCACCGACTACGTGCAGCCCAACGTCGCGTTGTCCTCGGGCGACCTGGACGCCAACAGCTACCAGCACCAGCCCTACCTGGACAACGCCAACGCAGACCGCGGCTACAAGCTGGTCAGCATCGCCAAGACCGTGATCTTCCCCATCGGCATCTACAGCAAGAAGATCAAGTCGCTGTCCGAGCTGAAGGAAGGCGCCCGCATCGCGCTGCCCAACGACCCGACCAACGGCGGCCGCGCCCTGTTGCTGCTGCAGGCCAATGGCCTGATCAAGCTGCGTCCCGACGTCGGCCTGAAGGCGACCCCGATCGACGTGGTCGAGAATCCCAAGAAGTTGCGTTTCATTGAACTGGACGCCGCCCAACTGCCGCGCTCGCTGGACGACACCGACGCTTCGGCCGTGAACACCAACTTCGCGCTGGAAGCAGGCCTGAACCCCGCCAAGGACGCCATCGCCCAGGAGTCGCCCGACTCACCTTACGCCAACGTGCTGGTCGTGCGTGAAAAGGACAAGGATCGCCCCGAGTTCGCCAAGCTGATCACGATCTACCACAGCCCGGCCGTGAAGCAGTTCATCGAGACCAAGTACAAGGGTGCGGTGGTGGCCGCCTGGTAAGTCCAGCGCACTGCCCCGGGAACGGCCGCCGCGAGCGGCCGTTTTCAATGCGGGCAGGGAATCTGTCCAGGACCGTTGCATCGAATTTTGACAAACGGCGCCAAATCGGCCATAATTTCTAGCTTCGGTCGGGTTGTTAGCTCAGTCGGTAGAGCAGCGGACTTTTAATCCGTTGGTCGCGAGTTCGAGTCTCGCACAACCCACCACCCCAATTTCCGTGGTACGCCGCAGTGCTTTTCCAAGTACTGGCATGCCAAAAAAACGCAAGAAATACGCGAGAAAAACGCCGCTAGATAGCGGCGTTTTTCATTGGTGTCTGATTCATTGACTCAGATTCATTGACCCAAATGCGTTGACCCAAATGCGTTGACCCAGTAGTTGGCGTCAGCCGGGCCGACGGCGAAACATGTCGCGGCCGGCTTTTCTCTCGACGTTCTTACGACGCTGCGAACGCGATGAGGGCCGGCTCTGCCATGGGGACGTGCCGCGAGCTTCCGGACGATGCCGTCTTGAACACCTCCACGGCCTGCAGCAGGTCTCGCGCCTGGTCCGCCATCGAGAGCGCCGCCGCCGCGGATTCCTCGACCAACGCCGCGTTCTGTTGCGTCACGGAGTCCAGTTGGGCGATGGCGACGTTGACCTGTTCGATGCCAATGGCCTGCTCGCGTGACGCGGTGGCGATTTCTCCCGTTACGATCTTCATGCGCATGACGGACGTGACCACATCCTCCATGTCCTGGCCCGCCCGCACGGCCAGCTCTCTGCCAGTCTGGACCACGGAAGTGGAGGTTTCGATCAGATCCTTGATTTCCCGGGCGGAGGTGGCGCTGCGTTGCGCCAGCGCGCGGACTTCGCCGGCCACCACGGCGAAGCCGCGGCCCTGATCTCCGGCCCTGGCGGCCTCCACCGCCGCGTTCAGCGCCAGTATGTTCGTCTGGAATGCGATGCTCTCGATCAGCGACACGATATGTCCGACCTTTTCGGAGTTGGAAGAGATCTCCGTCATGGCCGCCAGCATCTCGGAAACGACACCGCCTGCCTTTTCCGCGGCCTTGGCGCCCTCGGAAGCCATTTCGTCGCCGCTTGCCGCGTTGTCTTGGTTCAGTTTCACGGTGGACGTCAGTTGTTCGATGGCGGCTGCAGTCTCTTCCAGCGAGGCCGCCTGCTCTTCGGTGCGCTGCGACAGGTCCGTATTGCCCTGGGCAATTTGGCTTGCTGCCGTCGAGATGGATGCCGCCGACGATTTGATGGCCTCCACGATTCTGGAAAGTCGTGATCGCATGGCTTCCAGGCCGTGCATCAGACTGTGGTCGTAGCGGGAGTCGAGCTGCAACCGGTTGCTCAGGTCGCCATCGGCGATGGTCACCGCCAGCAGTTGCGCATCGCCGGGATCTCCACCCAATTGACGCAGGATGCCGCGCGCGGTGAGGTAGGCCGCGAACACGGCGAGCAGCAATGCGATGGCGATGGTCGTTCCCATCGCCCATTGCAGCTGATTCGCCAAGGCGCGAGCGGCGGCTGCCCGCGCTTCATTAAGCTGGGACTCGACCGAGGCGAGCGTGGACAGGGTTTCCTGTAAAACGCGCTGCTTGGGACGCAGGTCTTCTTCGAGCATGTGTTGTGCATCCTGGCGGTTTCCATCCATGCCTTCCGCCAGCACCTTTTCGAACACCGAGCGCAGGGTCTGTTGGGCGGCGCCCGCCGCGCTGAATAGACGCTTTTCATCGTCGATCGTGGTTGGACTGCTGCCAAACATGCTGCCCAGACGGTCACGCGCGTCGTTGTACTGTTTCTCCGCCTCGGTCGCCCGGCTTACTTCGGCTTTCAGCACGTTCGGATCAGTAAGAAGCAGGATGTTGCGGATGGCGATGGCCTGCTCCTGGACCTGGTAACGCATCTCGATCGCCAGGCGGCGTTGTTCGTTGTTGATCGCGGTGATCTGGTAGACCTCTTGTTCCAAGGCGCGGATCCCATACGCGCCCAACGCGCCACAGACCAGCAGTGCCATCATGATCAATGCAAAGCCCATGGCGAGGCGCGTACGCATCTTCAAGTTTGACGGTTTCATTTCTTCTTCGCTTTCAAAATGGAATCTCTGAATTCAGCATGCTCTGTCCTGACTATACGGACGCGTCGCGTGCAGAAAAAGACAGAAATTTTTTTCCACCAAGTACCTTTTTCTATCTTGCGGGCGACCGCAGATCGCATGGGCGTCAGCGACGCGCATGCGCGGCATTGTGTGGGGATCAGGCGTTGTCGGACTGCGTGACGACGCAGTTGCGGCCGGATGCCTTGGCGCGATAGAGCAGTTCGTCTGCCTGCTTCAGCAGGGCGTCGATGTTGTCGATTTCATCCGCGTGTGCGCAGACCACGCCAAAGCTGCTGGTGATCGACTCAATGGTGTTGCCATCCACCGGCACCGCCAGGCGTTCGATGCGGCGGCGCATGCTCTGCGCCATTGCGCTGGCCTGCGCCAGGCTGCGGACCGTGCACAGCACGGCGAATTCCTCGCCGCCGATGCGCGCCACGATGTCGGAGCGGCGCCACGTCTGGTGGCATGCCTGCGCCACGGCCACCAGCACGTTGTCGCCGCCGGCGTGTCCGTATGAATCGTTGATCCGTTTGAAATGATCGATGTCAAAGACGATCAGGGTCAGCATCTGTCCAGGCTCGTCCAGGCTGGCGCAAAGGGCTGCGGCACGGGCATGGAAGGCGCGGCGGTTGAGCAATCCGGTGAGGAAGTCCGTCTCCGCCAATGCCGCGAGATCGGCAATGAGGCGTTCGCGCTCATGCTCCGTTCGAGACTTGGCGATGGCGTTGTCCTTGAGCTTCTGGATGGCGTCGAACAGGGCGTGGACTTCCTTGCGATAG
This sequence comes from Achromobacter xylosoxidans, assembly GCF_002192695.1. Lineage (GTDB taxonomy): Bacteria > Pseudomonadota > Gammaproteobacteria > Burkholderiales > Burkholderiaceae_B > Achromobacter > Achromobacter xylosoxidans_C. The sequence goes on along the minus strand of NZ_MTLG01000011.1, from coordinate 264,912 downwards.
CCAGTCGCGGAGATTGGCGCGGGAGCATCGTCGTTGATGGAATTGACGATTTCGGTGGCCACGACAAAAGGGCGTATCAGGCGCCAGCGGAACTTGGTGAAGCCCCAGGTGGCGGCCAGCAGCAGCACGATGGCGACCGAGGTCGTCGTAATCAGTTCCGTCAGCGCATTGATGCGTTGCCGCTCCAGCAATTTTTCCAGCGCGCGCAGGACTTCGTCGCGGAAATCGACGATGGATTGCATCAACGGAACATAGCGCTCCTGCAGGCCCGCCGTTGGCGTCATCGGGTGGGGACTGGAAGGGGCGGCGCGCCGCAACTCTTCGATGTACTCCAGGCCCGCGCCAAAGTACTCATATTGCACCCGCGGATACGCTCGGGTTTCGAGTTCCGCGTGGGTCGACAGCTGCACTTCGAGCAGCGCGCGCAATTGGGCGACGCGGCCCAGTTGCTGCTCGATGCGCTGCGTTTCCGTCTCGCTGAGCGGGCGGCGTTGAACCTGTGCCGGCATGAAGGCAGAGCCCAGCAGGCCGGCTTGTTCGCGCAGGCCTGCGGCCAGCGTGGCAATGGTCATGAGGCCGGGACTTTCCACTTCATGGCGGATCACGACGGCAGAATTGTCGAGCGCGGTTTCTTCCAGCGCCGGGATAAGCCCAGCCATGATTACCACGACGTCGTTCAGTTCTTGAGCGCTGATCTGCGCGCGTCGCCTGGCGATGAGCCGATCCGCGGTGGCGCGGTGCTGGGCCAGAGTGCGCGCGATGTGCTGGATGGAGGCCCGCGCGTCCCGGCAGCCGTCGCAGTTGCGAGTCCGGTGCAGCTCCAGCAGCCCGGCGATTCCGTTGTCGCTGGTGCTGCGCGCAAGCTGCAATTCCTGCTGCCTGGCCTGGGACACGGGATGGCCTTCTATCAACGCGGCATTCATCGAGCCGCGTTCCATCAGAACGGCAGCCATCGCGTCCAGCGTGGTTTGGACGACGCTCAGGCTCGATATTGCATCGCGCGCCGCGGCATGGGCGCGCCAGCTATGAATAAGTTGGATACCGATCAGCGCACTGACCGGGATCAATACGCCGATGACATATGCCACCGTGTAGCGGTTCAGAGATTTCAAAAGAACGGTGCAGACGTAGAGATTTCAACATGCTGAAGGCGCGGTGGAGAATGCGCCGCGCCGCATATGCCTTATTCCTTGGCCCCAAGCGTGTCCTGCAGAATCACTTTGTTCAGCGCCAGGATGGCGATCAGGCGCTCGAGACGGTTGCATTCGTTCTCGAGCCTGTTCAATAACTTCAGCTCGTAGGACGCCAACCCGTCGTAGTGCACTTTCCAGGCATGGAAGGTTGCTTCGCTCACGCCTATGTGCATGCAGATGTCAGGTATCGGCGTGCCCAGCGTTGCCTGCTTCAGCGCGTGCCTGATCTGTTCTTCCGTAAAACCTGACCGGTCCATATGATGCACCTCCGTGTCTTGACATGAAGCCAACTCCTTCCGAGCTGCGAGGATGGAAAGTGCCGGCGCTATCCTTTCGGCTGCCTGCGTCAAGCCGCCTGTAAGCCGCGTAGCGCTTGCAGCACGGCCACCCGGGTTTGCCCGAGCACCATGCCGTGCCAGTTAGCCTCGTTGCAATAGAACGCGTCCAGTGTGGTCTGCAGGATGCTGCGCCGCAGTTCCGCGGGCGCCTCGGGATGCGCGTGCAGCCAATTCCGGCCGCATAACGCGTGCACCATGGCGTCGAAACGCACGGCGCCGAAGACGATCGCCATCGAGGTGGGCAGGGACAATGGGCAGGCCTGGTAAATCAGATCGGCGAGCTGGCCGGAGATATCCACCGACACGGAATTTCCCTGGTAGGGAACGGTGACGTCGCTACCCCACCATTGGCGCGCGCGCGAGACCTCGGCATCGTCGTGGCGACCGGCATAGAGTTTTTCGCCATGGCCGCGCGGACCCCAACCGGTATGCACGTCGATCCAGCCGATATGGGTGCGCGTACGTGCATGCTCATGCAGAATGCGGCGCAGGTTCAGCAGCGATGCCGCCGGGCGGTCGCCGCCATAGAACAGGCCGTCGGCGTGGGTGTACTGGCCGCGCGAGACAGCCTGCGCGAAGGTGGATTGGCCGTGTTCGGCGATGTACTGGGCGATCAGCTGCTGGTTGGAGGGCGTGGGAGGCCATTCCTCGGGCAGCAGCAGGTCATGTATCCGTGCGTAATCCGGGTTCATGGGCAACGGCCGCCCGTCGAAGGGCAGGCCGTTGCGGTTCAGGTCTATATTGCATTCATCGGTGCGGGCGATCCAAGAGTAACCATATGGGTTGACCGCGTGCACCAGCAGCAAGGCCACGCCAGCTTCGCGCGCGCGGGCCAGCATGACGGTATCGTCGAGCAGCGCCAGCTGACATCCCGAGCCGCAGAATCCTTCCACTCCCAGCACGGCGGAGGTCATGATGAGGACGCGGTCTGCGTCTGGATCCCCGATATAGGCGACATCGGTGGCGAGCGTTTCGCCTTCGAGTCCCGTCTCGTCGATGCCGTAGGAGTGGAATGAATCGGCGAGCGGCCTGGCCGCCTGCGCAAAGCGCTCGCGCGCCTGCGCATAGCTGTGGGAGAAGTAGCTGGCGCTGGTTCGCATCACGCCTCCTGTAAGCCGGCCAATGCTTGCAGCACGGCGACCCGGCTCTGGCCCAGGATCATGCCGTGCCAATCGGCGGCGTTGCAATAGAACGCATCCAGGGTGGCATCGAGAATTGCGTCGCGCTTGGCATCGTCAGCTTCGGGATGCGCAAGCAGCCAGTTGCGGCCGCGCAGCGCTTCGATCATGGCTGCAAAGGGCAGGGTGCCGAACTCCAGCGCCATCAGCGTGTGCTGGGCGTCCGGACTGGTCTGGTAGATCAGTCCCGCCAGCTGGCCGGTGATGTCCGCGGATGCGGAGCTGCCTTCGTAGGGAACCGCGATATCACTGCCCCACCATTTTCGCGCGCGCGCGACGGCCGCGGCGTCGCGGCGGCCCGCGTATATTTTTTCGCCGTGCCCGCGCGGCCCCAGGCCGGTGTGCACATCGATCCAACCGATATGCTTGCTGCGGCTGCCGTGCTGCTGCAGGATATGCCGCAGATTAAGCAGCGATGCCGTGAGGTGGGTGCCGCCATAGAACAGGCCATCTGCGTGCGTGTACTGGCCGCGGGTCACGGCTTGCGCAAAGGCTTCCCGGCCATGTTCGGCGACATAGGCATCGATGCGCGCGGCGTTCGCAGCCGTGGGCGGCCATTCCGCGGGCAGCAGCAGATCGTGGATCCCGGCGTATCCGGGGTTCTGCGGCAGGGGCCGTCCGTCGAAGGACTGGTCATTGCGGTTCAGGTCGACGTTGTCTTCGTTCGTGCGCGCCAGCCAGGAGAAGCCGTAGGGGTTGATTGCGTGCACGAGCAGCAAGGCCACGCCGGCCCTGCGGGCGCGTTCCAGCATGGTGGCATCGTCCAGCAGGGCCAATTGACAACCCGAGCCACAGAAGCCCTCGACGCCATGGGTGGCGGAGGTCATGATCAATAGACGTTCCGCGTCCGCCGGGCCGATCAGCGCGACATCGGTCGCCAGGGCTTCGCCGGCGCGACCGGCGGGCTCGATGACATAGGATTGAAATTGCGTGGCTAGCGGTTTGGCCGCGAGCACGAAACGATGGCGGGCTTCTTCGTAGCTGCGGGAGAAGTAACTGGAGCCGTGCTGCATTCAAGCCTCCTGGCCGTCGATGTCGTCATGGGTGCGATCGTCGATCCAGAACAGCACCACCGTTGAAAGCGCGATGGCCACCATCAGGAACCATGCCGGAGCCATGGAGTTGCCGGTCACGTGCAGCAGCCAGGTCACGAAGAATTGCGCGAAGCCGCCGAACACGGAGATGCCCAGTCCATACACCACCGACATGCCGGTCGTGCGCACGGCTTTGGGGAAGAGTTCGGGAAGCATCGTGAACGCCGGTGCCGACTGCAGTGCCACCAGGAGCGCGAACAGGGCGACGAGCAGCATCAGCCGTTCGGTGCTGGGAGCGGCCATGAGCCATTGGAAGCAGGGCAACAGGACGATCAGGGTCGCCAGGCGCGACCAGAAGATCACGCGCTTGCGGCCGTAGCGGTCGGCCAGCATGCCGACGAAAGGAGCGATCAGGAAGCCGACCGCGCCGAACACCACGCTGGCCGACAGCGTCGAGGTTGCCGGCAAGCCCAGTTCCCGGTTGGCATAGGCCGGCATGTAGAAGCTGAGGATCTGCGTGCTGACCATGCCGCCGATCAGCAGCAATATGCCCTTGACGATGGTGAGCTTGTATTCCGAGAAGATGCGGCGCAAAGGCTGATGAGCGGTGGCGCGATGCGCGGTCGCGGCCTGCGGCTTGCCGGCCTTCGTGGGTGGGCTGGTCAGCGTTTCTTCGAGGTTGCGGCGGATGTAGGCACCCACGGGCACGGTCAGGATGCCGATCACGAAGGGCACGCGCCAGCCCCAGGCCTGCATCTGATCCTTGCTCAGCCCCATGGTCAGCAGCGTTACGATCAGGGCCCCAAACATCACGCCCAGCGATTGGCTGCCGAACTGCCAGCTGGAATAGAAGCCGCGCTTGCCGCGCGGAGCGTGTTCGACCAGCAGGGTGGTCGAGGCGCCGACCTCGCCGCCCGCGGCGAAGCCCTGGATCAGACGGGCCAGCACCATCATGATCGGGCCGACCATGCCCATTTGCGCATAGGTGGGGGCCACCGCGATCAAGGCGCAGCCCAGGCCCATCAGCCACAGCGTCAGCGTCATGGCCGCGCGGCGGCCGTGGCGATCGGCATAGGAGCCGATGAGCATGCCGCCCACGGGGCGCATGAGGAATCCCACGCCGAAGGTGGCGGTGGTCAACAGCAATTGGCCGTAGCCCGAGGCCGCCGGGAAAAATAGAGGCCCGAGCACCAGCATCAGGAAAGTGAAAACGGTGAAGTCGAAGAATTCGAGTGCGTTGCCAATGGTGGTGCCGGCGATGACGCGCCGGCGCATGGATGGCGTGTGCAGCGCGTTGGGTGCGGCCGCTGCGATGGTGATAGACATGGATTCCCCTTGTGTCTGCTTTAGAGGGTTGCCGGTCCGTGGCTCCGGGCCTTGGGCTCCCCTCGAAGGGCACTATACGGATGCCCTGGGATAAGAAAAAGAAAGAAAATATGTTTTAGTGAACACTTTTTTGTACAGATCAGTCCTCCTTTCGCGGTGTCTTTTGCATGGCCTTGGGCCGCGGAAGCCGTTGCAGCCTATCCATGGCCATCCGTCCGCGCAGGCCCGTCGGCCACCGCGTCATGGCCGCGCGGCGGCGAGGCCAGAGCACCGGCATCAGGAAAGTGAAACCGCCGCTCTCGAAGAACTCGAGCGCGTTGCCGATGGCGGTGCCGGCGGTGACGCACCGGTGCATGGAAGGCGTGTGGAGCGCGTTGGGCGCGGCTGCGGCGATTGCAATAGGCATGGTTTCCCCTCGCGTCGGTTGAGAGGGTTGCCGGCCCGTGACGACGGGCCTCGGCCTTCCTCTTCGAAGGGACTATAAGGATGCCGTGAAATAAGAAAAAGACAGGATTTGCGTTGTAATGAATACTTTTTCTTATAGGGTGAAATACCTGGGAAATTCTGCTTATATCGCAGGGTGGAGATTGCGGTTTTGCTTAGGCAAGCCCATCCGCCGTGCCGCTGGCGGCGTGTCCGCGGTAGCTGCCCCTGAATTCGGCCCCAGCGTTTCTGCTCGCAGGGGCCACCGGGTTGCCATAGAATAAAAAAAAGACAAAAAAAGTCCGAAGTTATCTGTTTTTTTAATGTCTCGAAAAATCCGCCGGAGCCGAACGCATGAACCTACGCCAATTGCGCGCCTTCGCGCTGATTGCCGAGCATGGCAGCATCCGGGCCGCGGCGCGCGCGCTCGCGGTGACGCAGCCTGCCGCCACGCGCAGCTTGCGCGAACTTGAACAGAGCGTGGGCGTCGATCTGGTGCGCCGCAGCGTCAAGGGCGTGGAACTGACCACCTACGGAGAGGCGCTGTACAAGCGGGCCATCGTCATTCTGCAGGAGACCCGGCGGGCTCGCGAGGAAATCGGACAGATGCGCGATGGCGAAGGCGGCACGTTGAATCTGGCAGTGAGTTCAGCGGCGTTGGTCGTCGTGCCGGATGCGCTGGTCGCTTTCCGCGCACGCATGCCGCGCGTGGCGGTTTCGTTCAATGAAGTGGCGCCACCCTACAGCCATGAGCAGCTGGAGTCGGGCCGCTACGACTTTCTCGTGCAAACCGAATACGACGGGGAGATCAGCGATGGCTTTGCGCACCGTCCTTTGTTCACGCTGCCGCTTGCGGTCGGCGCGCGTCTTGGTCATCCGCTGCGCAAGGCCCGCAGCCTGACCGAACTGCACGACGCGCCTTGGCTGGTGCCTGGCAACACGGACGCTCCCGCAAACCTGTTGAGGATGGCCTTTGCCGCACACGGCCTGTCCATGCCGCGTGACACCATTGCTTGCCATTCGGTGGCCGTTGCGTTGGCGATCATGGCAAAAAGCGATGCCTTGGGCATTTTCGTGCGCCCCTTGTTCGAGCACGACCTTTTGCCGTCGCACATGCGCATGATGCCGTTGGCGCATGACCTTCCCTCTGCCCGCATTTCGATTCTGGCGAAGAAGGAATCGCCACCCACGCCGGCTGCCGAGTGCTTCATCGATTGCCTGATCGCCACCCGGGACAGCCTCGTATACACCAGCAGGTAAGTGGGCGACCAACCGGTTTGACGGAGCTCGCGGGACGGGCGCCTCCATGGCTGCAGAGATCACGCAGGATGCGAATCAGCGCGCCTGTCGGCCGCGCTTGGGCACGCTCGAACCCAGCAGCACCATGAGCTCCCGATGGTTGCGCACCCCCAGGTGCTGGAAAGCCCGGTAGCGGTACGTCAACGCGGTGGTTTCGGACACGCCCATTTCGCGCGCCGCTTCCTTGGTGGTCAGCCCGTCCAGCACATGGGTGATCAACTGGCGTTCCCGTCCGGACAGCTTGGTCATGAGCTGAACCTGCAGCGGCTGGTCCGCGGGCGCGCGCCGGGTCACCTGGACATGGCGCATGACCGCCGCCGCAATCAGGGGCGCGTGTTGCGACATGCGTTCGAAGTCCTTGGGACCGTAGTCCGGGTACGAAAAATTCCGGTGCAGGCTGACTGCCACCCGGTAGCCGTCGGGGAAGACGGCAAGCAGCGACATGCGTTCGCGTATGCCCGGGTCGTCGTAGCAGACGCGGCGGTAGTGGGCGTCGGCGACTTCCTCGGCGAACTGGTGCCCGATCCAGAGCTGGCGCGCCTTGGCGGGTTTGCGCCGGGATAGCCAGTTCATGTTGGAGTCCTGCTTGTCGAAACCCAGGCGCATGTACTCGATGGCGGTCAGGGTCGCCACTTCGCCGATGGCGCTGGCGCTGGAAACGGCTTCGACGCGCCCGCTGCTGCGCAGCGCAAATACGGTGCAATGGCTGGCGGGCAGCGTGGCGCCCAGTGCGCCCAGCACCTCGGCGGCAAAGTTGTCGGCGCCGATCGCATGCATCAGCGCAATGCCAAGCGCCTGGCCGGGAGGAGGGGGGCGCGGCGGCAGGGGCAACAGTTTCATCGCGGGTTAGCCTGTCCTGATTAATTAGGACATATTAACCAGTCCGGCCCAGCAGAATATGACGCAAGCCAATACGGCTGTTTGATGACACGATCAGGACTTGCGCATGCCCCTAGAAAGAATCGGACCCTTCGAGTACCGGCGTTTCCCGCCTACGCTGCCCAGATTGACCCCGCAAGGCGACGAGGCTCTGCATCATCGCGTGCTGATCGCGGGCGGCGGTCCGGTGGGGCTGGCGGCGGCGCTGGGCCTGGCCCGGCTGGGCATGGGCAGCGTCGTGATCGAGGCCGACGACTCGGTCTGCGAGGGCAGCCGCGCGGCCTGTATATCGCGCCGCAGCCTGGAAATCCTGGACCGTCTGGGCGTGGCGCCGGCATTCATGGAGAAGGGCCTGGCCTGGACCCGGGGCCGCAGCTACTACGGTACCGAGGAAGTGCTGGTGTTCGACATGCCGTCGGCGCCCGGCGACAAGTACCCGCCGATGATCAATCTGCAGCAGTACTACATCGAACAGTTCCTGCTGGACGCGATCGACGAGATCAACAGCCGTTTCCCGGGACGGGTGGATATCCGCTGGGCCAGCAAGGTGGCCGCATGCCGGCCCGACGCGGCGGGCGTGAGCGTGCGGATCGAGAATCCGCTGGGTAGCTACGAGACGCGCGCCGATTGGCTGCTGGCCTGCGATGGCGGCCAGAGTTTCATACGCTCCAGCCTGGGGCTGGAGCTGAAGGGAACGGGCTATCAAGGACGCTATGCGATCGTCGATATCGAACTGGCCAGCGAGCATCCGGCGGAGCGCCGCGCCTGGTTCGATCCGCCCTGGGCGCGCGGAACCACCATCCTGATGCACCGCCAGCCGGACAACATCTGGCGCGTGGACTATCAACTGGCGGCCGGGGCGGATGCCGCGCAAGCCTTGCTGCCGGACCAGGTGCAAGCGTTCGTGCAGACGCATCTGGACGCCATCGGCGAAGGGCATCTGCCATGGACGCCGGTATGGACCTCGGTGTATCGCGCCGGCGCGATGACCTTGGATGCCTATCGCCATGGTCGCATCCTGTTTGCGGGCAATGCTGCGCATGCCATGCCGATATTCGGCGTGCGCGGGTTGAACTCGGGCTTTGACGACGCCGACAACCTGGTCTGGAAACTGGCGGCCGTGCTGCAAGGCAAGGGCGAGGATGCCTTGCTGGACAGCTATTGCCTTGAGCGGCGGCAGGCCTTCCACATCAATGCGGAGAACGCCATGCGCAGCACCGAGTTCATGTCGCCGCCGCATCGAGGCTTCGATCTGATGCGCGAGGCCAGTCTGTCGCTGGCGGGCCGGCACCCCGGCATCGCGCGCCTGGTCAATCCGCGGCAGACGCGAGCCATCGCCTATCCGGGATCGCCCTTGTCGACGGACGGCGAGAGCGGCGGCGATTGGGCGCCGGGCGCGCCGCTGATGGATTGCGGCACGGCGGATGGCGGGCACCTGACCGATCTGCTGACGCCCGGCGGCTTTACCTTGCTGGCGTTCGGCGGCTGGCCGGAGCAGGAGGCGCTGGAAGCGGCGACGGCCTCGGCCGGGTGGCGGTTCCTGCCCGGCCGTTGCGTTGTGCCTGCGATGCCGGCAGGGAGTCCGGCGTCCGGGGATACGCGGCAGGCCGGCATGGCCTATCTCTTGCGGCCTGACGGCCATGTTTGCGGCCGGTGGCGCTCGCCGTCGCTGGATACGGTGCTAGCCGCCATTGAACGCGCCTGCGGCGCAAGGAGCCTCCAATGATTGAAGACGCCGCGGTCCAGGACCGCATCTATGCCCGCTGCAGCAATGCCATCGCGACCGCCGGGCGCGGCCGCGAGTCGCTGTTTCTGGCGCGCCTGGCCCTGCTGCTGTTCGAGCAGGTCGAGGACGAGCAGCGCTGCCTGGATGCCATCGAGCACGCCTTGCGCGATTTGCCCAACCCATCGCTTTCCGCCGACTGACGGGCGGCGGGCATCCTGAAGGAGACAGACGTGGATCGACGCCATTTTCTCGAAGCGCTGGCGGCTGCGGCGCTGGTTGCCGTTGCGCCGCTGGCCCGCGCGCAGGACGGCTATCCCCGGCAGCTCATCAAGTGGGTAGTGCCGTATTCGGCCGGCGGCGGCACCGACATCCTGGCGCGTGCGCTGGCCGAAGCCATGCGCGCGGAGCTGGGCCAGCAGATCATCATCGACAACCGGCCGGGCGCCGCGACCAACATCGGCGCGGAGTATGTCGCGCGGGCCAAGCCGGACGGTTATACGGTGCTGTCGGCCGGCAGCGGCGTGCTGGCTTTCAACGAGCATCTGTTCAGGAAGCTGCCGTTCAGCCCGGAAAATGACTTTTCCTACATCGGCGCCATCGGCAGGTTCCCGCTGGTGCTGGTGGCGAATCCCGCGTTTCCCGCCGCGGACTTCCAGGCTTTCCTGGCCCGCGTGCAGGCGGAGCCGGGACAGGTGAATTACGCCTCGCCCGGCAATGGCTCGTCGCATCATCTGGCCATGGAGCTATTCCAGAGCCGCACCGGCACCCGCTTGACGCACGTGCCTTATCGCGGCGCCGCGCAAGCCATGCAGGACGTGATAGGAGGGCAGGTGCCGGTGATGTTCCTGGACCTGGCCTCTGGGGCCGGCATCATCAAGGCCGGCAAGGTCAGGCCGCTGGCAATCGGCTCGCAGGTCCGTTCAGCGCTGTTGCCGGAGGTGCCGACCCTGGCCGAGTTGGGGGTTGCCGATGCCGAGGTGTTTGCGTTCCAGGGGTTGCTGGGCCCGGCTGGATTGCCGGCGCCGGTCGTGGCGCGCCTGAACCAGGCCTTGAACGCAGCCTTGTCCAAGCCGGAGGTGTTCAAGCTGTTCACCGAGTTCGGCTTCGAGCCGCTGCCCGGAACGCCCGAAGCATTCAAGACGCTGGCTCGCGCGGAATCGGCCCGCTGGGGCGAGGTCATCCGCGCCAACAAGATCGTGCTTGATTGAGGAATTCCATGATCCATGCCAATTCAGCCGGCTGACCGGCGACGACCATTCCTAAGGAGACAGACTTGAACCGACGCCATTTCCTCGAGGCCATGGGGGCCGCGGCCCTGGCCGCCGCCGCGCCGCTGGCCCGCGCCCAGGGCAAGTATCCCGACCAACTGATCAAGTGGGTGGTGCCGTACCCCGCAGGCGGCGGCACCGACAATCTGGCGCGCACGCTGGCCGAGTCCATGCGCGCCGCGCTGGGCCAGCAGATCATCATCGACAACCGGCCGGGCGCCGCGACCAATATCGGCGCGGAGCAGGTCGCGAACGCCAAGCCCGACGGCTATACCGTCATGTCGGCGGACAACGGCGTACTGGCCTTCAATGAGCATCTGTTCCGCAAGCTGGCCTTCAGTCCGGAGAAGGACTTCACCTACATCGGCGCCATCGGCAAATTTCCGCTGGTGCTGGTGGTGCATCCGGCGTTTCCCGTTGCGGACTTCAAGGCCTTCATGGCGCGCGTGCAGGCGGAGCCGGGCAAGGTGGATTACGCCTCGGTCGGCAATGGCTCGCCGCATCACCTGGCCATGGAGCTGTTCCAGAGCCGCACTGGGGTGCGCCTGACGCACGTGCCTTACCGCGGCGCCGCGCCTGCCATGCAGGACGTGATGGGAGGGCAGGTGCCGGTGATGTTCCTGGACCTGGCCTCGGGGGCAGGCATCATCAAGGCCGGCAAGGTGCGGCCGCTGGCCATCGGCTCGCAGGTCCGTTCGCCGCTGCTGCCGGAGGTGCCGACGCTGGCCGAACTGGGCGTGCCGGACGCCGAGGTGTTCGCGTTCCAAGGCATGCTCGGCCCCAAGGGCATGCCGGCGCCGGCGGTGGCGCGCCTGAACCAGGAACTGAACGCGGCCCTGGCGAATCCTGCCGTGGTGAAGCGCTTTGCCGAGTTTGGCTTCGAGCCGCTGCCCGGAACGCCCGAGGAATTCAGGACCCTGGCGCGCGCCGAATCGGCCCGCTGGGGCGAAGTCATCCGCGCCAACAAGATCTCGCTCGATTGAGGAATCGCATGGACCATACCGCCGCCCGTCCCGTGCAGGGACTGCATCATTTCGCCTGGCGCTGCCGGGATGCCGAGGAAACCCGGCGTTTCTACGAGGACTTGCTGGGCTTGCCGCTGGTGCACGTCATCAAGAAGGACTCGGTGCCCAGCACCGGGGAATTCTGCCCTTACGTGCATATCTTCTTCCGCATGCGGGACGGCTCCTGCATCGCGTTCTTCGACCTGGGCGACCAGACCGCGGCGCTGCCGTCGCCGAACACGCCGGGCTGGGTCAATCACATCGCCCTGAGAGTGCCTCAGCGCGATGATCTGCTGGCCATGAAGGCGAGGCTCGAAGCCCATGGCGTGGAGGTGGTCGGCGTCACGGACCACGACAGCTACATCGAATCGATCTATTTCTTCGATCCCAATGGCTTGCGGCTGGAGCTGACGGTCGAAGTGGCGGCGCCCGAAGTGGTTGAGGGCTACGTGCGCGAGGCCCGCGCGGCCCTGGATCGTTGGACCGAGGACAAGCGCGGTTTCGCGACCGCGCCGGGGGGGCTGGCATGACGAAGCTTGCTTTGCCATTGCGCGTGGCGACGCGCAGGAATGGCTCGCGTGACGGCGAGTTGATGCTGGTGAGCGCCTCGGGTTTGCGGTGGGCATCCGCCGGGGCCGGCGCGGCAACGCTGCAGGCCTTGCTGGATGGTTGGGAGGCAGTGGCGCCGCGGCTCGTGCGCCGCAGCCAGGAACTCGACGCCGCCGAGTGGGCCGGAGCCGACGCCTTCGACGCCGCCCAGTGCATGGCCCCGCTGCCCCGGGCCTACCAGTGGGCGGATGCCTCCGTCTACCGCAATCACGCGCGGCTGATCTACCAGTGGCGTCGGGAGCCTATTCCGCCGCGCTATGAAGACGAACCGCTGGTGTATCAGGGCGGGTCGGACGTGATGCTCGGGCCGGAGGACGCCATCGTCGCGGTCGACGAGGCCCATCAGATCGACCTTGAGGCCGAGGTCGCCGTGATTACCAAGGACGTACCCATGGGCACCGATGCCGCCCACGCTGCCGATCTGATCGCGTTGGTGGTCCTGCTCAACGACGTGTCCCTGCGCGGACTGATTCCTGGCGAACTCTCCAAGGGCTTCGGCTTCTACCAGAGCAAGCCTGCGACCAGCTTCGCGCCCATTGCGGTGACGCCGGACGCGCTGGGCGCCGCCTGGAAGGACTGCATGCTGGACCTGCCTGTGCGCATCGAGATCAATGGCGAGCGCTTCGGCGAACCCCATGCCAATAGCGAGATCGTCTTTAATTTCGCCCAGATCATCGCGCACCTTGCCAGGACGCGCAGCCTGGCGGCGGGCAGCATCGTCGGCGCGGGGACCATCAGCAACGCGGACCCGGGCGCGGGCAGCGCCTGCATTACCGAAGCGCGGGTGCGCGCCCAGCTCGATGGTGTGCCCGAAGCGCGGCTGCCGCCCTATCTGCGGCATGGCGACCGCGTTCGTATCCTGGCGCGCGGACCGAATGGCGATGCGCCGTTCGGCGCCATCGACCAACGTGTGAAAATCGCAGGAGGAGGGCGCTGACGGCGGGGGATTTCAGGACAGGGTGCGCGCCGGCATGGCCGACAGATCGTGCAGGTTCAGGCCGCAGCTGCGGGCGCGCTCCGCCATCAATTCGCTTTGCGCCAGGGCGCGCCGGCTTTCCTCCAGCAGCACGTCGAGCTGCTCCTGCAGGGTGGCCGCCATGGTCCAGGCGCGTTCGGAGAACCGGGCCGAGAAGCTGTCGGCACAGGTCTTGCAGATGGCTGCACCGTTCTGTTCGAGCAGCGGAGCGCCTTGCGCAAGCGTCGATTGGCAAAAAATGCAGGCGAGTGCGCGGTTCATGCTGGGCTGCCGCTCCTGGGGTTGATGGGGCGCGCAACCCGGTGGGTACCAGCGCCCTGACATCAATGGACAACGGCGCTGGCGGCCAACTCTTAAATCGACGGGCCCTTCTAGTCGACGATAAAGCCTCCCGGGCCGGAATGGCCCAGCAGTTCGCGGGCGCATTGCGCCGCCTGGCCGACGGTGGCCACGGCCAGGAACGGCACGCCGAAGGCGCGGGTCATCTTTTCGCCGCGCTTGCGGATCTTGTCCAGCGCCTCGGCATTGCCCTCCACGGCGATGAAGGCCCGGCAACGGGCCTTCAGGCGCGGCATGTTGGCGGTCTGCCATTCGACCATGGCCTTGCGGTCCGCCTGGCCGGCTTCCTGCCGCATGTCGGGCACGACCATGACGAAGCTCTGCGGGTTGTCCACCAGCATCTCCATTTCGCGTATCCAGCTGGCGGAGTAGCCGTCGGGCGCGCCGCCATGCCTGGAAGTGACGATGGGAAACTGGGACAGGTCGTGGAAGAAAAACTGTTCGTGGTTCATTCGAATTCTCCGTGAGGAAGGGCTGCCGCGTTCTTGCCGCAGCCGCAATGGCCGTAAAGCACCAGGCTGTAGGAGTCCAGCAGGAAGCCGCTGCGCTTGGCGATCTTCCTGACCAGCTGGCCCATGGCCGGGTCGCTGGACTCCAGGATCCGTCCGCAATCGGTGCAGACCAGATGGTCGTGGTGTCCCTTGTCGTTGAGCTCGTACACCGTGGTGTGGGCGTCGAGCTGAGTACGTTTGAGCAGGCCGGCGCCTTCAAGTTGCGTGATGACGCGATAAACCGTGGCCAGGCCGATATTGCTGCTGTCCGAGAGCAGGTTGCGGTAGATGTCGGCCGGGCTCATGTGCAGGCCGGCGTGCTGATAGAAGAGATCCAGGATCTTCATGCGCGGGAAGGTGGCCTTGATGCCGGCATGGCGCAGTCTTGAGTGGTCCATGGGAGGGTTTCCTTGCGTGGCTGATATCCAGGTGAGAATGATGTACATTTCCAACTAGGCCCGCTCACCGGAAACCGTCAACCTGTAGCTCAAACCTGCCAACCATGCTTCACGTGGCCGTTGCGCCTCCCTTGCCGGACGTATTGCTGACGCCGTTCAGCGTCCGCGGACGGCGCGAATCCAAAGGCATCGCCGTGCCCTCTCATGTCCATGACGAGGGCATGCTGGTGCTGGTGCACGAGGGGCTGGTGCTGGTGCAGGCGGGCGCCCAGGTCTGGACCGTGATGCCGGGCAGCCTGGGCTGGATCCCGCCGGGGGTGCAGCATGGCGCGCGCTGGTTCGGCGAGGCGCGCGGGTCGTTCCTGTACGTGCGCCGCGACGCCTGCGAGCGTCTGCCGGACCACTGCCGGTCCTGGCCGGCGTCCCGGCTGATCGAAGCCCTGATGGACCGCTTCACTTCGGTCCAGCCGAACACCGTTTTGTCTCCTGCCTACCAGGAGCAGCTGTTCGACGTCCTGCTGGAAGAACTCAAGCAGCGCGAGCATGAGCCCGTGCCGCTGCCGATGCCCGTGGATCCACGCTTGCAGGATCTGGCCAATACGCTGCTGGACCGGCCCGACGACACGGCCGGCATCGATGAGTGGGCGCAGCGCCTGAACATGTCCTCGCGCACGCTGATGCGCCGTTTCCGCCAGGAAACCGGCGTGACGCTGGGACAGTGGCGCCAGCAGGCCCGCCTGCTGCGCGCGCTGGAGCTGCTCTGCCGCGGCGGCTCGGTCACCGAGGCCGGCCTCGCGGTGGGCTATGAGAGCACCAGCGCCTTCATCGGCAGCTTCCGCGCGGTATTCGGCGTGACGCCCACGCGCTACCTGGCCGAACGCGAGTAGCGCGGTCCAACCGGCGGGCTTTACGCATTTTCACGGTTCTCCGACAGTTTTGCCGATCTTCCCAGACACCCCCTGCCTAGTATGACGCCAGGGTCGGACAAGCCTTTTTGTCCTGCCCGCCATGCTTCAGGGGTGTTTCATGAATGACTTTTTTTTCTTGGCGTCGTCGTCGGCCAGGAGTGCGCCGTGAGCCAGCAACGCGTCGGCGCGCTGCTCATCCATGGCCTGGGCGGCACCGAATTCGACATGGGCGCCATGCACAAGGTGCTGGCGCGCGCCGGGGTCGAGACCCACGGCGTGACCTTGCCCGGCCATGCCGGTTGTCCGGAAGACCTGCTCGATGTGAAGGTCGAGGACTGGATGGCGGTGGTGACGCAGCGCTATCGCGAGCTTTGCGCGCAATACGAGGTGCTGCACGTCATCGGCATGTGCCTGGGCGCTCTGCTGGCGGTGGAGCTGTGCAAGCGCGAATCGCACACGCGCGGCGCGCTGGTGTCGCTGTCCGCGCCGGTGTTCCTGGATGGGTGGAGCACGCCCTGGTACCGGGCCGTGCGCTACCTGGTGTATCGCTTGCCGGGCCTGCGGCGGTGGATCCGGGTGCGCGAGGAAGATCCGTATGGCGTCAAGAGCGAGCTGGTGCGCGCCTTCATCAAGGCGGGCTTTGCGCGCGGCGACGGTTTCCATTACCAATGGGTGCCGCTGGCCTGCGTGCGCCAGGTGGACCGGCTGCGCGGCATGGTCCGGCAGGGACTGGAGCGCATGCGCTGCCCGACCTTGATCATGCACGCGGAAGAGGACGAGCTGACCAGCCCACGCTCGGCCCGCTTCCTGGAACGGCGCATACCCCAATCGACGGTGGTGATGCTGCAGGACAGCTATCACATGATCTGCGTGGACCAGGAGCGCGAACGGGTGATGCGCAACGTGCTGGGCTTTCTGGGCAAGGATCCGGATATCGTCCGGGTGCGCAAACGGGCGCGGGCGCCTGCGTCCGATACCCGTCCCGCGCCGGCCATGCTGGCGCACGCCAGCCATCCCTGCGCGGGCTGAAACCCGCCGTTTCAGGCGGCGGCGGGCTGGTTGGGGTGCATGGGGCCTTGCGGGTCGTTCTCGGCGTCCGGCCGGGGCGGCACCAGGGCCAGCCCCAGCGCCAGCCGCAGGCGCTGGCAATCGGGGTTGGGCGAGCCGTCAGGCATCCAGATGTCGAATTCCCGGCAGGGCGTGGGGCGGTTTTCGTAGATGGCGCAATGGATGCCGGGCTGGCCCAGTTCGCCGCGCAGCGAGATGCAACGGCCGCCGCCGGTTTCCGTACCCTTCATGCAGGCGCGCAGCGGGCTCATCTGGGTGACCAGCTCCAGCGGCACATGGCCGCCGTTCTCGCCGGCCAGTTCGCCGCAATAGAACGACACCCTGAAATGCGCACAGCATGCCCCGCAGTCCAGACAGGGGTTGGCGGCCGGGTCGTCGCCTGCCAGGACGGCGGGCGAGACGAAGGAAATGAGAGAGGACTCTAGCAGGGACATGGCGCGCGGAAGGCTGAAAACCTGTCCAGGTCCCGGCTGGCTCGCAAAACGGGCCGCATGACGCAGACCCCCCGTACAGCGCCGGGACGCGCGCGGACAGGGCCGGCGCGGGATCAGGGCTGCAAATATTAGCGGGATATGAGCGGCGGCCGCCACGATTTTTTTGGCCTGGGATGGTCTTTTATCGGGGACGTTGCTGCGGTAGCATCGGTAGCCCCAACAGCGGCCAGGAGCCTGCCTTGAACGCCAACACTGAATCTCCCGACGGCCTGGTCCGTTGCGGCTGGGTGGACACGTCCGCCGAGTACATGGCCTACCACGACACCGAATGGGGCTACCCGGAGGGCGATGACCGGGCCCTGTTCGAGCAGCTCTGCCTCGAGGGGTTTCAGTCGGGATTGAGCTGGCGCACCATCCTGTCCAAGCGTGAGGCGTTCCGCCGCGGCTTCGCCAACTTCGAGCCCGCCAAGGTGGCGCGCTTTGGCGAAAAAGAGGTGCTGAGGCTGCTGGACGATGCCGGCATCGTGCGCCATCGCGGCAAGATCGAAGCCGTGATCAACAATGCCGCCCGCGCGCTGGAGATGATCGAGCGCGAAGGCTCGCTGGGCGCCTACCTGTGGCGCTTCGAAGCCCCCAAAGGGGCGCCGTCGACCCGTGGCGCCTCGACTTCGGCGCAATCAGAGGCCCTGTCCAAGGCCTTGAAGAAACTGGGTTGGAAGTTCGTCGGGCCCACCACGGTCTACGCTTTCATGCAGTCGGTGGGCATGGTGAACGACCACAGCCCCGATTGCCATTGCCACGCCGCCAGCGAAAAGGCCCGCAGGGCGTTCAAGCGGCCGGCGTAGCGGCCGCCGGACAGGGGATCAGGCGGCAGGCTTTTCGCCGGAGGCGGACGGTTCGGCAGCCTGCCCTGGCAGGCTGTAGCGGCCTTCGCGATAGGCCCAGCTGGGCCACAGCGCATGCGCCAGCGCCTCCGCGGCAAGATCCGGATTCAGCGGCATGGGCGCGTATTCCTCGGGCGCCGTGTAGCGGTATTGCAGCGGCGTCTTGTTGGGCGCCATCACCAGCAGCTCGTCTTCCTTCAGGTAGCCATAGGTGTTGTCGTACTGCATGATGGCCCGGCCCGGGGTGCTGCGGGTCAGGTCGTGGCCGATCATCGGATGTTCGGTGTCCACGCCTATCAGCGACAGCAGGGTCGGCGCCAGGTCGACCTGGCTGATCAGGCGGTCGTCGCGGCGCGGCTCGATGCCGGCGCCCAGGATCACGGCAGGAATATGGAAGTGGCGCACGGGCACTAGGCTGGCGCCGAAGACGCGGGAGTCGTGGTCCGCCGCTATCAGGAACACGGTGTTTTCCCAGTACGGCGAGGCCTTGGCGCGTTCGAAGAAGCGGCCCAGCGCCCAGTCGGCGTAGCGCACGGTGTTTTCGACGGTGGCCGGGTTGCCGTCGGTCTGGATGCGGCCGGCCGGATACTCCCAGGGCGAATGGTTGGACACACTGAAGGCCAGCG
The DNA here is from genome assembly GCF_002192695.1 of Achromobacter xylosoxidans. Classification (GTDB taxonomy): domain Bacteria; phylum Pseudomonadota; class Gammaproteobacteria; order Burkholderiales; family Burkholderiaceae_B; genus Achromobacter; species Achromobacter xylosoxidans_C. The sequence continues at coordinate 246,511 of NZ_MTLG01000011.1, read as the reverse complement.
TGAAGGTCGGCTGGTCGCCGTCTTCGCGCAGCAGCCGGTCCAGCTGGTTGAACATGTCCTCATCCGACGCGCCCCAGGTGCCGACGAAGGCCGGGTCCACGAAATCGGGACGGTCCACGATCTGCTTGAAGCCGTTGCCCAGGAAGAAGCCCTTCATATTGTCGAAGTGCGATTCGCCGCCGTAGATGAAGCGCGAATGGTAGCCATGGCGTCCGAGCAGGTCGGCCAGCGAGAAGAAGCCGCGCTGTGAGCGCGGCAGTTTCAGCACCGCCTGGGCGGGAGTGGGCAGAAAACCCGTGACCACCGCCTCCAGCCCGCGCACCGAGCGGGTGCCGGTGGCATAGGCGCGAGTGAATGTCCAGGCCTCGCGCGCCAGGGCGTCCAGTTCGGGCGTCAGGTCGGCGCCGCCCAGGCCGGCGCAATACTGCGCGCCCAGGCTTTCCTCCAGGATGATCACCAGGTTCAGCGGCCGCGCCGTCTTGCGGGTGGCCAACTGGCGGTGCAGGCTGGGATAGTCGGGGTTGGCGGGTGGGTTGGGCAGGCCGGCCTGGGCCAGCACCAGCCCGTGCATCTTGTCGTCGTCCATGCCGCCATACACGTCCGAGGCGGACTTTTCGTTCTTCATGCTGTAGACGGCGTAGAAGACGTTGTAGAGCGAATTCAGCGCCAGCGTGTTCAGCATGCCATCCGAACTGTAGGCGACCGAGGACGGGTTGATCGGACGGTGGCCCAGGGTACCGCGTATGGCCAGGACGGTGATCGCGATGATCGCCAGGCTGGCGAGCGGCATCTGCCACCAGCTCAGTTGCGCATCAGGCTGGGCGTGGCCGAACAGGCCGTAGGCGCCCCAACCGATGAGCCCCACCACGGCCAGGCCGCCCACCAGCGCGCCCTTGTAGCCGCGCCAGAGCATGCCGGAGACCTCGCGCGGATGCTTCAGGTATTCGACGAACAGGCGGTTGGGGCGCGAGTCGTATTCCATGATGAAGGGCGGGGTGGCCACTTCCAGGAAGGCCAGCAGGATGAACGCGACCAGATACCAGTAGCCGGCCAGCGCGGCGGCCAGCGGGATGTGGCCGAGCCAGGGCGACAGCGCAGCCGGCAGCGCAGCCAGCACGGCGATCTGGTGCGCGTCGATGCGCAGCCCGCCCAGCAGCAGGGGGATCAACCCCCCGGCATCGCGCACGCGCTTGGACTGCCAGGCGGCCAGCGCCAGGCGGCTCAGCGTCAGCAGCGCAAATGCCGCCACCACGAAAATCAAGGTCGAATGCCGCATCGGGCCTCCAGGTTGTTCTGCCAGCCGGTCCGATGGGCCGGGGTCTGTCGTTTGAGCATTTGAGCGGCGCCGGCGTCGAAAATTCGATGGATGCCGGCGTTCGCGTCACATTTCGCGTCGCGGAGCCATTTCGTTTTGTAACCGGCCACTGCGGGGCCGGGCACGGGCCGTGCTGCGCAAACCCCGGGCAACGCGTGCCGCGCGGCTTTGCAGGGAGCGCCGAGCCTGGAAAAATCCGCACACATTATGGGGCCGGCGCGTCCAGACAGGGCCGCGGGCCGCGATACCCTTGGAGGTAACAGGAGCCGGCAGCGATACGCCGGCCGCAATGCCAAGGATAATAACCATGACGCGCTCAAGAAAAATAGCGATCGGGATTGTAGGGGGAGCGGCGCTCCTCGTGGCGATACTGGTGGCCGTGATCGCCACCTTCGACTGGAATCGCGCCAAGCCCTTCATCAACGAGCGGGCCAGCGCCGCTATCGGCCGGCCGTTCGCCATCAACGGCGACCTGAGCATCGAATGGGCGCGCGAGCCCGACGAGGGGGGCTGGCGCGCCTGGGTGCCGTGGCCTCACGTCATCGCCAACGATATTTCAGTGGGCAATGCGCCCTGGGCCAAGGCGCCGCAGTTCGCAACGCTCAAGCGCGGGGAATTCAGTCTGGCGCCCCTGCCGCTGCTGCGCCAGCGCGTCGTCATCCGGCGCATCCAGCTGACCGAGCCCGCCGCCGACCTGGAACGCCTGGCCGACGGCCGCGCCAACTGGGAGTTCACGCTGCCCGAAACCGGCGAGCCTTCGCCCTGGGTGCTGGACATCAACGAAATCGGCTTCGACAAGGGCCGCGTGGGGCTGGTGGACGAAGTCCTCAAGGCGGACCTGACCGTGTTGGTTGATCCCCTGGGCAAGCCGGTGCCGTTCGCGGACGTGGCCGGCGCGGCCTTCGCGGCGGAGGAGGGCGGCGCTGCGCCGTCGCCGCGCGACTATGTGTTCGGCTGGAAGGTGGACGGCAAGTACAAGGGCCTGGCCACCAAGGGCGAAGGCAAGGTCGGCGGCATGCTGGCCCTGCAGGATCCCAGGCAGCCCTTTCCGGTGCAGGCCGACGTGGCCATCGGCGGCACCCGAGCCTCGATCGCGGGCACCTTGACCGATCCGGTCAATCTGGGGTCGCTGGACTTGCGCCTGAAGCTGTCGGGCGCATCCATGGCGCAGCTGTATCCGCTGACGGGCGTCACCCTGCCGGACACGCCGCCCTATTCCACCGACGGCCACCTGGTGGCCAAACTGCGCAATCCCGGCGGCGCGGTGTTCGACTACAAGGACTTCAACGGCAAGGTGGGCAACAGCGATCTGCATGGCGATATCAGCTTCGCATTGGGCATGCCCCGCCCCAAGCTGACCGGCAAGCTCTCCTCCAAACAGTTGCGGATGGAGGACTTGGGTCCGCTGATCGGCGTGCCGTCGGGCAAGGTGGCGGGCGCCGAAACGGACAAGGCCAAGGACGCGCCGGCCAAGCCCAAGGGCGGCAAGGTGCTGCCCACGCAGGCATTCCGCACCGACCGCTGGCGCGACATGGATGCCGACGTTGCGCTGGACGCGGGCCGCATCGTGCATGACAGCAAGCTGCCGCTGTCGGATCTGTCCGTGCACCTGGTGCTGCAGGACGGCAAACTGACGCTCGAACCCCTGCGCTTCGGCATGGCCGGCGGCAACATCAATTCCACCATACGGCTGGACGGCTCCGGCTCGACCCTGACCGGACGCGTGGAAATCAGCGCGCGCCGCCTGCGGCTCAAGCAGCTGTTTCCTGGCACCGCCGCCATGCAGAAAACGCTGGGAGAGCTGAATGGCGACATGGCGGTGAGCGGCGCGGGGAACTCGGTCGCCGCCTTGCTGGGCACGGCGACCGGCGATGTGAAGATGCTGGTCAACGATGGCGTCATCAGCCGCAGCCTGATGGAGATCGCGGGGCTCAACGTGGGCAACTACGTCGTCTCCAAGCTGTTCGGCGACGATGAGGTGAAGATCAATTGTGGCGCGGCCGATCTGGAAATGAAGAACGGCGTCATGACGCCGCGCGTGTTCGTGTTCGACACCGAGAACGCGCTGATCAGCATTACCGGCACGGCTGACTTCAAGAACGAGAAGATGGACCTGGAAATCACCCCGGACAGCAAGGGTTTCCGCATCTTCTCGCTGCGCTCTCCCTTGTATGTGCGGGGAACCTTCGGCTCGCCGGACGTGGGTGTGCATGTGTTGCCGCTGGCGGCGCGCGGCGCGGGCATGGTGGCCCTGGGCGTACTGCTGACGCCGGCCGCCGGGCTGCTGGCGCTGGTTGCGCCCAGCACCACCGACGACAATGCCTGCGGTCCCTTGCTGAAGCAGATGCGCGTGCCGCCCAAGGCGCCGCCGCCTGCTCCGTCCAAAGGCAAATAGGGCTCAGGCCGGCGAGGCCCGGCGCGCTCCGGCCTGGGCGTCGTCGTCCGCGACGCAGACGGCGTTGCGGCCGTGGTTCTTGGCGTAATAGAGCGCCTGGTCGGCGCGCTGCAGCACGGCCTCCAGCGTCGCGCCATGCGCGGGGTAGGCCGCCACGCCCGCCGAAATGGTAAGGGGCGTGGCGACGGCGCCCGGCTCCGTGGCAATGCGCTGGCGCAGCCGCTCCACCAGCGCGATGGCCGCCTCCAGTGGCGCGCCGGGCAGCAGCATGACGAATTCCTCGCCGCCGGCGCGCGCCACGGTGTCGCCGCTGCGCGACCCTTCGCTCATCAGCTTGGCCAGGGACTGCAACGCGCGGTCGCCCTCCGCGTGGCCGTGGCGGTCATTGATGTGCTTGAAGTGATCGATGTCGATGACCACGGCTGCCACCGGTTGCTTCTCGGCTTGCAGCAGCGCCAGCGCCTCGTCCATTCCTCGCCGGTTCAAGAGGCCCGTCAAGGTATCCGTGGTGGTTTCGCGGCGCAGGTCGCGGATTTTGTGATGGATCGAGGACAGGCCCGCCAGCAGCGCGCGCTTGAGTTGCGCGGCTTCAAAGTACCAGGAGCGCACGTCGCGGATGCGATCCGCCGAATCCGCGTTCTGCATGTGCTTGGCGATGCCGGCCAGTTCGCCCAGCGGCCGGGCGATCCAGCGCGACAGCAGCCAGATGGAGGCCACTGAAAGCAGCAGCAATGGCAAGGTATGGAGAGCCGTGGTCAGAAGCAGATCGCCCAGGGGCTGCAAGGTGGCATCGACGTGACGTTGCGCGATGATGCTCCAGCCCATGCTGGGCACTGGCGCATAGCCCGTCAGCAAGGCGTGGCCGTCATCGTCGGTGAAGCGCATTTCACCGGTTTCACCGCGCAGGGCGGGGGCGAACGCGCCGGATTTGGAGACGCTCTGTCCCAGCCGGCCGCGGTCGGGGTGATAGATCAGGGTGCCGTTGCGATCGATGACGTAAAGGGAGGAGTCGCCGCGGTAGAAGTGCTGGCTCAGCAGGTGATCCAGCATATTGTGCTCATGCAGGTAGAGCGTGCCGCCCAGAAACCCCAGATAGCGGTGGTCGGCCGAGAAAATGGGGTGGGTGTACAGGATCAGCCAGCGGTTCTTGAGATCCATGAACGGGGCGCTGACCGTCGGGTGCAAGGTTTCCTGCGCACGTCTGACGGCCTCGCTGTTCAGTTGCTGGCCCAGCAACGCGCGGTCCGATGTCGATGCCGCCAGCACCTTGCCTTGCGGCGACACGACAAACGTGGAGTTGAACTGGCCGAGCTGCCGTTCCTGCCGCTGCGTTTCGGCCGCCATGTGTTCGGGATGCACTTCCATGTCGGCCAGCATTTCCGCGCCATACGACAGATAGTTTCTGAGGTCGGTCAGGAACACGTCGGTCACGGAAGCCAGCTTGGAAGCGTAGGCCTGGTTGAGTTCCAGCGCGGTACGCAGCAGAAGGTCGCGCTGCACCAGGTAGCTGGCATGCAGGCTGCCCATCAGCGCGAGCACAACCGACAGCAGGCTGATCCACAGGATGAGATGCCGCAGATTGATCCGGAACATGACGTTATCCGTTGGGTATGCGTTCGGTCAGTGCGTCCCAGGCGCACATCGCCTGTCTGGCCACGGCTTGCAAGGTCTTGCGGCTGGCGCCGTCGCGCGCCTGGATCGACATGCCATGCAGCACGGTGGTGTAGAAGGCGGCCAGGCTCTTGAGGTCGGCGCCGGCCGGCAGTTCGCCATGCGAGGCGCCGGCATTGAGGCGGGCCAGGATGCGGCTTTGCATCTCCCGGCGGTTGTCGCCCAGGAAGTCGCCTACGCCGGCCTGGTTCGCGCAGCCTGCCGGCGCGCCCAGCACGATCATGCAGCCCGACGGCGTGCCGGGAGCTGTGAAGCGTTCGGCGGATGACAGCAGCATGGATTGGATGGCTTCGCGGGCGGTGGGCGCATCCTGCAGCGCGCGCCGCGCCGATCCGCCCTCGGTTTCGCGGTAGAGCTCCACCGCTTCGCGGAACAGTCCTTCCTTTGAGCCGAATGCGCCATAGAGGCTGGGCGAATTGATGCCCATCGCCGCCGTGAGGTCGGTCAGCGATGCTCCGTCATATCCCTTCGACCAGAAGACGTCCATGGCCTTGCGCAAGGCCTGGGCTCGGTCGAAGTTCCGGGGGCGCCCACGTTCTGCCATGGGCATGATTTTACCTGCCAGGGATTTTTGTGGTGATCGATAAAAAAATAGTTGACGGGCGTTAGTGGGCTCGGCGAATATATTTGTACTGATCACTACAAATATGGGTATCGCAATGCCGAATCTGACTGGAAAAATTGCCTTCGTCACCGGCGGAAGCCGGGGTATCGGCGCCGCCATCGTGCGCCGCCTTGCGGCCGATGGCGCCGACGTGGCTTTCACTTACGTGAGCGCTTCCTCGGCCGCCAGCGCGCAGGCGCTGGCGCGTGAACTGTCGGTGGACGGGCGCCGCGCGCTCGCCATCCAGGCAGATGCGGCAGACGCGTCCGCGGTCCGGGGCGCGGTCGACCGGGCCATCGCCGAACTGGGCCCCATCGACGTGCTGGTCAACAACGCCGGCATCTTCCTGACCGGCGCGATCGGCGAGACCAGCCTGGACGACTACGAGCGCACCATGGACATCAACGTGCGCGCGCCCTTCGTCGCCATCCAGGCGGCGCAGGCGGCCATGCCGGACGGCGGACGCATCATCAACATTGGCAGCTGCCTGGCAGGGCGCGCGGGCCGCGCCGGCGTCGCGCTGTATGCCGCCAGCAAGTCCGCGCTGGTCGGCCTGACCCAGGGCCTGGCGCGCGACCTGGGCGCGCGCGGCATCACCGCCAATGTGGTGCACCCCGGCCCGATCGACACCGACATGAATCCGGCCGACGGCGCGCATGCAGCGGACCTGGTGGCGGTGCTGTCCCTACCGCACTACGGCGAAGCCCGCGACATCGCCGGCATGGTGGCGTTCCTGGCTGGACCGGAAGGGCGCTACGTCACCGGTGCGAGCCTGTCGGTGGACGGCGGATTTGCGGCTTGAGGCAGGGCTGAAGAAAGTTTTTTCCACGTGACTTGCACAAACCAAAAAAGCTGCATATAATCTTGCTTCTTCGCACTACACACATAACGAAACGCAGCGGCAGCGGATTAAAAAACGCGCAGCAAAGCGGACGAGACTGAGTGAAGTTGCAGGGCTGTTAGCTCAGTTGGTAGAGCAGCGGACTCTTAATCCGTAGGTCGAGTGTTCGAGCCACTCACAGCCCACCAGAATTTCAAAGGCCGTTGACGTTATCGTCAACGGCCTTTTGTTTTTGCCGCGTCAAACTGATAGCAGCGGCAGGCTGCGTGAATCGTCGGGCTTAGAAAAAAACGCATCCGCGCCGCGATGGAAAAAGCGCGATGACGGGAAACGGACTTTGATATGATTGCTAATCATTCTTATTTCCAAATTCCTCCGCGCGTGCCATGTCCGCTCCCGATACCGCCCGCCACGCGGCCTTGTTGACCTGGTACAGCGATCATCACGGCTGGCTGGTCGGGTGGCTGCGCCGCAAGCTGGGCTCGCCCTGCGACGCCGCTGACTTCGCGCAGGACACCTTCGTGCGGCTGATCGGCCGCGACGATCTGGCGGCGATCAGGACGCCGCGCGCCTACCTCACGACGACTGCGACACGGCTGGTGATCGACGATGCGCGGCGGCGCAAGCTCGAGGCGTTCTGCCTGGAAAGCTGGGCCATCCTGCATGGCGGCGAAACTGCGCCCGCGCCCGAACAGCTGCTTGAAACCGTCGAGATCCTGGCGGAATTGGCGCGCATGCTCGATACCTTGCCTGCCAAGCCGCGCAGCGCCTTTCTGCTGCATAGGCTGGAAGGGTGGAGCTATGGCGAGATCGCTGCCGAACTGGGCGTGTCCTCTAGCATGGTGAAGCAGTATGTCGCGCGCGCGCTTGCCCATTGCTATCTGGCGCTGGAGGCTGCGTGAAGGCGCAGGCCCTTCCTCCCATCGTGGCGGACGCGGCGCAATGGATGGCCACCTTGCGCGATGAGGGCGCGAGCGACGCCGACCGCGAGGCCTGTCTGCGGTGGCGGGCGGCGGATCCCGAGCACGAGCGGGTCTATCGTCGGCTCGAGGATCTTTGGGGAAGTTTTGATCGGGTCGCGGCCTTCGATTCGCCTGCGGCAGCCCGCCGCATCCTGGAGCAGGCCGACCGCAAGCCGCGTATCGGACGCCGCGCCCTGGGAGCGGCCGCGCTGGCATTGCTGGTGTGCGGGGCCGGCCTGTGGCGCATGGCGCCGCCGGCCTGGTTGCTGGCCGATCACCGCAGCGGCGTGGGCGAGTGGCGCGTCATTGAACTGGATGACCATAGCCGCATTACCTTGAACAGCGATTCGGCCATCGACGTACGCTTCGATGCCCGCCAGCGTCTCATCACTCTGCGGCAAGGAGAGATTCTCGTCGACGTGGCCCACGAGGCTACGGGACGGCCCTTCGTGGTGCAGACGCCGGACGGCACGGCGCAGGCGCTGGGCACGCGTTATGCCGTGCGGCGCGGCGACGGCCATACGGATGTGATCGTGCAGGAATCCCGCGTGCGGGCTTGCGCCCAGGCTCCCGCGCCGGTTTGTGCCGATCTGGCGGCGGGGCAGCGCGTGCGCATGGGCGGGGGCCAGGTGGGGGAGGTTGAACCGGTGGATCCGGAACAGGCGCTGGCCTGGACGCGGCGCAGCCTGGTGGTGGACAACCAGCCGCTGGCCGATGTGCTGGCTGAGCTGAGCCGCTACCGCAAGGGGCGCCTGCAATACGACCCGGGTTCGCTGGACGGTTTGCGCGTGTCCGGGGTGTTTCCGCTGGAAGCGCCCGACCAGGCGCTGGCATCGCTGGCGGCCAGTCTTCCCATCACGGTCGGCCGATACACGCCTTGGTTGGTGCTGGTGCAGCGCCGTTGAAAAAAAATTCCGCATGCCGCTGTCCCTGGCGCGGTTTGCTTCGTCATGACTCATGAGTAGCCATCAATCTGGAGAGGGTCGTCCGCTCATGAGTCATTCCAAATTCACTGCACGCGCCCTGCGCGCGCTGTCCGCCGCGGCCGCGCTGGCCGCGGTTCATCCCGTCTGGGCGCAGCCGTCGGCTGCATCTGCTGCGACGATCGCCCGCGCGGTCGATGTGCCGCCTGGTCCGCTTGCCCCGGCGCTGAACCGCTATGCCGAGCAGGCCGGCCTGATCCTGTCGTTCGATCCGGCGTTGACCGCGGGGCTGCGAAGCCCGGGCCTGTCGGGCACGTTGGCGCCCCGGGATGCGTTCGCCGGCCTGCTGGCTGGCACCGGGTTGGAGGCGGTTGCGCGTGGCGAGGCGGGCTACACGATCCGGCGCGCACCCGGCGCCGCCACCAGCACGTTGGACCCGATCACCGTGCATGGCAGCGGCGAGCGGGCCTGGGGGCCGGTCGACGGCTATGTCGCGCGCAACAGCGCGACCGCCACCAAGACTGACACGCCGCTGATCGAGACGCCGCAATCGATCAGCGTCATTACGCAGGCGCAAATGGCGGCGCAGGGCGTCAGCCGCGTGGACGAGGCCTTGCGCTATAGCGCCGGGGTGCGCACCGAGCCCATCTACGACACGCGCCGCGGCACCTATTATGTGCGCGGCTTCAACGTCGCCAACAACGGCCAGTACCTGGACGGCCTGAAGTTGGCTTACTCGGGCGGCTACGGCGGCTGGGAGGTCGATCCCTACACACTGGAACGCCTGGAGGTCCTGCGCGGCCCTTCGTCCGTGCTGTATGGGCAGACCGTGCCCGGCGGCCTCGTCAACCAGGTCAGCAAGCGTCCGCTGGATACGCGCAGCGGCGAGCTGGCGGTGCAGTACGGCAGCTTCGACCGCAAGCAGCTCTCTGGCGACTTCACCGGCCCCTTGGACGATGCCGGCCGCTGGCTCTACCGCCTGACGGCGGTGGGGCGCGAGGGCGGCACGCAGACCAATCACGTCGACGACGACCGGGTCCTGCTGGCGCCGTCGTTGACCTGGAAGCCCAGCGCGGCGACCTCGATCACGCTGCTGGCGCAGTACCAGCACGACCGCACGGGCAATACGGCCAACTTCCTGCCTGCGGCGGGCACGGTCTGGCCAGTCGCCAACGGCCATATCCCGGTGGACTTCTTCACGGGAGACCCGACCTTCGACCAGACCGACCGGCGCAAGGCGCAGATCGGTTACCTGGCCGAGCATCGGGTCAACGACCAGCTGACGTTGCGCCAGAACCTGCGCTATTCCACTCTGGACGTCGATTACCGCAGCCTGGGGGCGAACGGCGGCTGGGTGCAGACGCGCGAACCCTATACCGATCTGCGCCGCATTTCGCTGGTCAGCAAAGAGGGCTTCCACCTGTTCACGCTGGACAACCAGGCCCAGTTCAATCTCGCTCATGGGCCGGTGGCGCACACGCTGCTGCTGGGCGCGGATTACCAGGAGTCGCGCTTTGACCGGCTCTACGGCTTGCGCACGGCCGCGGTGGATCCGATCAATGTGTGGGACCCGGTGTATGGCCGCCCATTCCCCGGCGCGACGCCGCAGGCGTCCAACGACACCAACCAGGTGCGCAGGCAGTTCGGCCTGTATGCGCAGGACCAGATCAAGTTCTACGACAAATGGGTGCTGCAACTGGCCGGCCGCTACGATTGGGCGCGTTCCACCACGGGCGAGACGATCCTGCGCACCGGCGTGGAAACCACCACGCGCACCAACGACGAGCAGTTCAGCGGCAAGGTCGGGCTGGTCTATCTGGCCGACAGCGGCCTGGCGCCCTACGCGTCGTACACCGAGTCCTTTGAACCCGTGGCGGGCGCGGGCTACGGCGGCACGCCGTTCCAGCCCACGCGTGGCAAGCAGTATGAAATCGGCTTGAAGTATCAACCGGCCGGCGCCCGCAGCTTCGCGCAGGTCTCGCTCTTCGACTTGCGGCAGACCAATGTGTCGACCGCGGACCTGGCTCATCCCGGCTTCAGCGTGCAGACCGGCGAAATCCGTTCGCGCGGCATCGAGCTGGAAGGCACCTGGGAAGTCACGCCGCAGCTGAACGTGCTGGCGTCCTACACCTACAACGACGTCAAGGTGACCAAGGCGGCGCGGACGGCGGTCAACCTGGGCAAGCGTCCGCCCTACATTCCCGATCACATGGCGTCGCTGTGGGCCGACTACCGCCTGTCGGCGACGGGGCCGCTGGCCGGCTTGTGGTTCGGCGCGGGCGTGCGCTACATGGGGTCGACCAATGACATCCCGGACGCGGTGCACGTTCCTGCCTATACGCTGGTGGATGCCGCGTTGCGCTACGACATGGGGAGCTACCAGTTCTCGCTGAACGCCAGCAACCTGTTCGACAAGCGCTACGTGGCCGCGTGCGACAGCGTGACCAACTGCTATTACGGCCTGGAGCGGACCATCATGGCGCGGGTGGCGTACCGCTGGTAGCGTGATTAAGTTCAGGCTTAATGCTGGGTAAACGCAGGTTGAATCACAGCGGCGGCGTTGCTCTTTATAGTGGGTCCATCCCCACCCGAGAGAGCCGCGCATGTCCAGTCCCACCGCAGTACCCGCCTATCCCCGGGCCGTGTTGTTCGACCTGCTGACGGCCTTGCTCGACTCCTGGACCATCTGGAACCGTGCCGCCGGTTCCGAGGCCGCCGGACGGGCCTGGCGCGCGGAGTATCTGCGCCGCACCTATGGCTGCGGCGTCTATCAACCGTATGAGCGTCTGGTGCAGGAGGCCGCGTCCGCGGTCGGCCTGTCGGCGGCCGCGCCCGCCGCGCTGGAGGCGGGCTGGGACGAACTGCCTGCCTGGGATGGCGCCCGTGAATTGCTGCAGGCCTTGCGGCCGCATTGCCGCCTGGCCGTGGTCACCAACTGTTCCGCACGCCTGGGGCAGCGCGCCGCCGGCTTGCTGGGCGTGGACTGGGACGTGGTGGTGACGTCGGAGGAGGCGGGCTACTACAAGCCCGATCCGCGCCCCTATGAGCTGGCCTTGGCCCGATTGCAGGTGCAGCCCTCCGAGGCCGCGTTCGTCGCCGGTTCTGGCTACGACATGTTCGGCACCAGCAAGGTGGGCCTGCGCACGTACTGGCATAACCGGGTGGGCCTGACGCTGCCGGAAGGGGCGGCGCGGCCGGAGCTGGAGTCCGCGCGGCTGGAAGCGGCGCTGCCGTGGCTGGAACGGTTCAACGCGGCCTGATGGCTGGCCGCCTCCGGCACAGAGGGCCTTGCATCAGTCCGCCGGCAACGAAATCGCATCCCCCAGCCCCTTGACCTCCTTCAGCACGAAGGAGGTGTAGACCTCCTTCACGCCGGGCAGGGCGCCAAGCACGTAGCGCGCCAGATCGCCGAAAGCGTCCAGGTCGCGGGCGATGACCGTCAGCTGATGATCATAGCGGCCCGACACGCAATGGCAGGTCAGCACCTCCGGCACGTGCTTGATGGCGTCCTCGAACGCCTTGACGTGTTCGGCACCCTTCTTGTCCAGCGAAATCCAGACGAACGCGGTCACGCCGAAGCCGAGCTTCTTGACGTCGACCTCGGCCCGGTAGCCGCGGATCACCCCTTCGTCCTCCAGCCGTTTGACGCGCCGCCAGCAAGGCGAGGGCGTGAGCGAAACGCGCTCGGCCAGATCGGCGCTGGACAGGCGTCCGTCGACCTGCAAGGCGGCCAGGATCCGCAGGTCCGTGGGGTCGAAATTCTTGCTTTGCACGATTTTTCCAAGAAATTGAAGGTTTCGCTAATTTCAATCCAAAATATTACACATTCACGTCAAAAATTCGGAAATATTCGCGATTCTGCTCCGGTATCTTTGTTCGGTTGTTGGAGGGGGCGTCGACGTCATGAATGCTCCCCGTTTGAACACTTTGGAGCAGACATGAAAGATCCGAATCCGATCCGCTCGGCGCTGTTGGCGCTGCAGCCTTCCGAGGGCTGCTGGCTGACGCTGGCGAGCCCGGCGGTGGCCGAGGCGATTGCGCACTGCGGCTTCGACTGGCTGGTCGTCGACATGGAGCATGCGCCCAATGACGTGGCGGGCCTGGCGGCGCAATTGCAGGCCATCGACGCGGCGCGCGCGCATGGCGCCGCCGCGTATCCGATTGTGCGCGTGACGGTGAACGATGCGGCGCTGGTCAAGCGCGCGATGGACTGCGGCGCCCGGACGATCATTTTCCCGAACATCGACACGGCCGAGGACGCGCGCCGCGCGATCGCGGCCATGCGCTTTCCCTCCGAGGGCAATGGCGGCGTGCGCGGCGTGGCGGGGCTGGTGCGGGCCGGCATGTACGGACAGGACCCTTCCTACGTCAAGCGGGCCAATGAGCAGGCGTGCGCGATCCTGCAGATCGAATCGGCGCAGGCGGTGCGCAACGTGGAAGCCATTGCCGCCTTGTCGGGAGCGGACTGCCTGTTCGTCGGCACCGCCGATCTGGCCGCCAGCCTGGGCCGTCTGGGCGACATGGCCCATGCCGAGGTGCGCGAGGCCGTCGGCCGCGTGATCGAAGCCGGCCGCGCGGCGGGCAAGGCGGTCGGCATCTTCGCCAACGATCCCGAAGAGGCCGCGCGCTACCGCAAGCTGGGCGTGCAATTCATTGCGCTGCACTCCGACGTGGCCTGGCTGGCCCGGGGCGCCCGCCAAGCGCGCGCGCAGTTCAGCGAGGCTTGCCGCTGAACCGGCGGCGCGATCTCTTTCTTCTGGCAAGACAGGAACAGGCATGAATACAGCAGTATCTTCCGGCGGCCTTGGCGCGACCGCGCGCGCCGGCGTGCAGACCTTGCGTTCGTCGCAAATCCGCGAAGTCGCCAATGCAGGCATGGGCCGCGCCGACGTGCTGCCCTTCTGGTTCGGCGAACCCGACGAGCAGACGCCGCCCGCATTCCGCGACGCGGCCATCGCCCATATCGCTTCCGGGCAGACCTTCTATGTACAGACCCTGGGCGTGCCCGCTTTGCGCGAACGCCTGGCCGGATATGTGAGCGGCCTGCACGGCCAGCGCGATGTGGACAACATCGCGGTGACCAGCTCGGGCACCTCGGCGCTGATGACGGCCGTGCAGGCCATCGTGGGCGCGGGCGATCGCGTGGTCGCCGTGACGCCGCTGTGGCCCAATCTGGTGGAAATGCCCAAGGTGCTGGGGGCAAGCGTGACGACGGTTGCGCTGTCGTTCTCCGAGAGCGGCTGGCGCCTGGACCTGGACGCCTTGCTCGGCGCGCTGACGCCGGACGTGCGGGCGCTCCTGGTGAATTCGCCGAACAATCCGACGGGCTGGGTGATGAGCGCCGAGCAGCAGCGCGCGGTGCTGGAGCACTGCCGCAAGCACGGCATCTGGATCATTTCCGACGACGTCTACGAACGCTACTACTACGAAGGCGCGGTGGCGCCCACCTTCCTGGACATCGCCGCGCCGGACGACCGCGTGGTCAGCTGCAACTCGTTTTCGAAAGCCTGGCTGATGACGGGCTGGCGCGTGGGCTGGGTCGTGGTGCCGCGTGGGCTGCTGCCGGAAATCGGCAAGTTGATCGAATACAGCAACACCTGCACACCTGGCTTCGTGCAGACCGCCGCGCTGTGCGCGCTTGAACAGGGCGAGCCCGTCATTGCGCGCACCGTGCAACGCCTGCGATTGGCGCGCGACCACCTGGCGTCGAAGCTGTCGCAGGTGCCCGGGGTCGAGCTGGCCGGCGCGGCGCCGGGGGCGATGTACACCTTCTTCCGTATCCGTGGCGTGTCGGACAGCCTGGCGTTCTGCAAGGACCTGGTCGTGCGCGGCGGGCTGGGCCTGGCGCCGGGCATGGCTTTCGGTCCCGAGGGCGAGGGCTATCTGCGCTGGTGCTACGCCAGCGCGCATGAGCGGCTGGATGAAGGCGTGGCTAGACTAGCGCGCTTTCTGGATGCGGCGCGGGGCAAGGCTGCCTGAGCGCCAGGCCTCAACCTTAGGGTACGACCCATGAATACTGCAGAGCTTCCCCGTTCCCTGGAATGGATAGAACGGCTGGTGCGCTTCGATACGACCAGCCGCCTGTCCAATCTGGGCCTGATCGAAACCGTGCGCGACCACCTGGCCTCGGCCGGCCTGGCGCCCAGGCTGATCTACAACGCCGACGGCAAGAAGGCAAATCTCTTCGTGACCGTGCCCGCCGGCGACGGCGGCACGCAGGGCGGGGTGGTGCTGTCGGGCCATACCGACGTGGTGCCGGTGGACGGCCAAGCCTGGAGCAGTGATCCGTTCGCGCCCGAGGTGCGCGATGGCCGACTGTATGGCCGCGGCACTTGCGACATGAAGGGCTTCATCGGAACGGCGCTGGCCATGCTGCCGTCGTTCACGTCGCGGCGCCTGCGCGTGCCGCTGCATCTGGCCCTGAGCTATGACGAGGAGGTCGGCTGCCTGGGGGCGGATGCCATGCTGCGCGAACTGGCGAAGCTGGAAATCCGGCCCGACAGCTGCATCGTCGGCGAGCCCACGGAAATGCGCGTCATTTCGGCGCACAAGAGCAGCAATCTGTACCGCTGCACCGTGCACGGGCAGGCCGCGCATTCCTCGCTGACGCCGCGCGGCGTCAATGCGATCGAGTACGCGGCGCGCGCCATCTGCCACATCCGCGACATGGCCGACGGCCATCGCCAGAACGGCCCCTTCGACCAGGATTTCGAGGTGCCGTACACCACCGCCAACACCGGCACGATCTCGGGCGGCCTGTCCGTCAACACGATTCCGGATCGCTGTCAGTTCGAGTTCGAGTTCCGCACCATCCCGGGCGTGCTGGCGCCGGACGTGATCGGCGGCCTGCGCCGCTACATCACCGGCGAGCTGCGCGACCGCATCAAGGCAGAGAACCCGCAGGCCGACATCGAGCTGGAAGCGCTGGCCGAGGTGCCCGGTTTCGATACCGCCGCGACCGCCGAGATCGCGCGGCTGGCGCAGGCGCTGACTGGCGCGCGCGGCACCGAGAAGGTGGCGTACTGCACGGAGGCCGGCCTGTTCCAGCGGGCCGGCATGACGGCGGTCATCTGCGGCCCCGGCAATCTGCAGCAGGCGCACCGGCCGGACGAGTATGTCGCGCTGTCGCAGATCAGCCTGTGCGAACAATTCATGGAAAAGCTGGCGGGCCATCTTGCGATGGCCCGGCAATGAGTTGAATCGATAACTACTCTTCAAAAAAACAGAGGGAAAAATGGCTTACTCGGAGAAGACTACGTGGAACGCGGCCGCTGCCGGCCGCGGCAAGGCGGCGCCGGCAGGCGACCGGCGCGCCCAGGCGCGGCGCGCGGTGATCGCCGCGTCCATAGGCAATGCGCTGGAATGGTTCGACATGATCGCGTACGGCACTTTTGCGCTGATCATCGCCAAGCTTTACTTTCCGTCGGCCAGCGAGAGTTCCTCGCTGTTGCTGGCCTTGGCCACCTTCGGCGTGTCGTTCCTGATGCGGCCGCTGGGCGCCATCGTGCTGGGCAGCTATGCCGACCGGGCCGGCCGCAAGGCGGCGCTGACGGCATCCATTTTCCTGATGATGATAGGCACGCTGATCATCGTGGTGGTGCCCACGCATGCGCAGATCGGCGTGGCCGCATCGATCATCATCCTGGTCGCCCGGTTGATCCAGGGCTTCTCGGCGGGCGGGGAATTCGGCAGCGCCACGGCTTTCCTGATTGAGTATGCGCCGGACCGGCGCGCCTACTACGCCAGCTGGCAGGTCGCCAGCCAGGGCGCCGCGATCCTGCTCGCCGCCTTGTTCGGCGCGGTGCTCAACGCGACGCTGACCCAGGCCCAGCTGGAAAGCTGGGGTTGGCGCATTCCGTTCGTCTTCGGCCTGTTGATCGCGCCGGTGGGCTACTACATCCGTCATCACATGGATGAAACGCCGGAGTTCAGCGCGGCAGAGGCCTCGGCTTCGCCGCTGAGCGACATGTTCGCGGGGCAGAAGCTGCGCCTGCTGGTCACCGTCGGCTTCGTGGCGCTGGGCTCGGTGGGCAACTACCTGGCCCTGTACATGCCCACGTACTCGATCCGTCAGCTGGGCCTGCCGCCCACCATCGGCTTTCTGGCGACGCTGGTCACGGGCGTCATCATGACGGTAGGCGCGCCCTTCGTCGGCGCGCTGGCCGATCGCATCGGACCCGCGCGCATCATGACGGCCGCGGCCCTGGCGACAGCGCTGCTGTGCTATCCCTTGTTCTATCTGCTGGTGTCGTATCCGACCGTGGGCGTGCTGATGATCGTGCAGGTCATCCTGGGCGTATTGGCGACGGCGTACTTCGCGCCCATGCCGGCGCTGATGTCCGCCATCTTCCCCGTGCAGGTGCGCACCACCGGCCTGTCCCTGGGCTACAACATCGCGGTGACGATCTTCGGCGGTTTCGCGCCATTCATCCTGACCTGGCTGATCGCGGCCACCGATTCCAAGCTGTCGCCGAGCTACTACCTGCTGGCCATCGCGCTCATGGCCATGGTGTCGCTGAACGTGGCGCGCCGGACGTTCCAGCAGCGTTAGGCGCCAGGCGCCGGCCTTCGCATGAGAGGCCGGCGGCGGGTGGAATGTAGCCCATTGTTGCGGAACTGGGCGCGTTTCCGCCCTGGCCGCGGCCGTGCCTCACCGCGCGGCCGCGCTATCTTCAGGGTCCTCCTGATAGTACAAAATGTTGCCCGCCATCCTTCGCGTGCTTGCTAGCATGGTCTGGCCGGAATGATCCGGCACACCGACGGAAATAAGTGGAGGTTGCCATGAGCTCAAGAACAATATTCAACCGGATCGCAGTCGTTGCGGCGGCGGGTGCATTGCTGGCGGGATGCGCCACGCAGCAGCAGACCAATACCGCCGTGGGCACGGGCGCGGGGGCCGCGATCGGCGCCGGCATCGGGGCGCTGATCGGCCACGGCAAGGGCGCGGCCATTGGCGCTGGCATCGGCGCGGTGGCGGGCGGCCTGGTCGGCTACAACTGGAAGGTCGTCAAGGAAGACGTGCAGAAGTCGGGCGCTTCGTCGCTGGGCATCGACGTGGTCGAAATGCCCGACGGCAGCCTCAAGGTCAACATTCCCAGCGGCGTGTCGTTCGATACCGACAAGACGCAGCTCAAGCCCGCGCTGCTGCCGGTGCTGGACAGCGTGGCGCGTTCGCTCAACCAGCATCCTGAACTGCGGGCCAAGGTCGTCGGCCATACCGACAGCACGGGCGCCCTGGCGCACAACCAGACGCTGTCGGTCAATCGTGCCAAGAGCGTGACGGACTACCTCGGCAAGCAGGGCGTGGCCGCGGGCCGCCTGACGGTCGAGGGCCGCGGGCCGAACGATCCGATCGGCGACAATGCGACCGCCGAAGGCCGCGCGCTGAACCGCCGGGTGGAAATCTACCTGTACGCGGTCCAGCAGTAGGCCTGGGCCAGCCCAGTGTCCAAGGCGGCTGGCGCGACGCGCCGCCGCCTGTTTTTTTGGAGTCCGTCATGAGCATGTTCCCTCCCGCCCGCGTCGGCACCGATACCGCCGTGGCCGCCTTGTCCGGCTGGCAGGCCGTGGCGATGCGCGACGCCATCGAAAAGCGCTTCCGTTTTCCCAATTTCAATACGGCATTCGGCTTCATGGCGCGCGTCGCCATGTTCGCGGAGAAGCTGAACCATCACCCCGAGTGGACCAACGTCTACAACCGCGTCGACGTGACCCTGACCACGCACGACGCCGGCGGCGTGACCGAGCTGGACGTGCGCATGGCGCAGTTCATGGACGAGGCCGCGGCGCAACTGGGTGCGACCGCGCCCAAGGCTTAGCGCGTGTCTTGCGGCGGCGCGGGCGCGAGCAGGTCTTGCGCGCCGTCCGCGTCCGGCTGCAGATGGCCGATGACGCGGTCCAGCATGTCGCCCAGCTGGCGCTGTTCGTCGGCGCTGAGGCAGCCGAAGATTTCCTCGTTGCGCTGGGCGATCAGGTCGATGACGCGCTGGTATTGCGCCAGGCCGGCCTGGGTCGGCGCCAGCACCACGCCGCGGCCGTCGGAGGCGGACATGGTTTTTTCCACCAGGCCGCGGTCCACCAGCGCCTGCGCCGAGCGGCTGGCCTGGCCCTTGTTCAGATTGGCCGCGCGCGCCAGGTCGTTGACCGAGAGCGGCGCGTAGCGGCCGATGGCCGCCAGGCAGCGCGCCTCGCCTAGCGGAATGCCGCAGTCTTCCAGATAGGCGCGATTCGTGTCCCTGTCCGTGATCTTGTTGAGCACGTGCAGGCGGTAGGTCAGGAATCGTTCGAGGGCAGGCGGGTTCACGTCGGGCGGGCAGGGGCAGATGCGGGATAGTGTGCCACAGGGCCGTTGGCCAGGCAGGCGGCTTCCGCCTGCGCCAGCAGCGCGGCGGCGTCGCGCGCATCGCCCAATCGGGCCAGCAGCGACAGGCTCAGGATCGACAGGAAGAGC
This sequence comes from Achromobacter xylosoxidans, assembly GCF_002192695.1. Lineage (GTDB taxonomy): Bacteria > Pseudomonadota > Gammaproteobacteria > Burkholderiales > Burkholderiaceae_B > Achromobacter > Achromobacter xylosoxidans_C. Next base: position 227,350 of record NZ_MTLG01000011.1, on the reverse strand, counting down.
GACGCCTGTTCCTCGCCGACGCGCGTCAGGGTCTGCGCCATGGCGGTATAGACCTGGTCCAGTTCTTCGTTGTTCATGCTTGCTGTTCCTTGGGCGTATCCAGGGCGATCGAGGGGTAGTAGGGCTTGAGCGCGGCGCGCAGGCTGGCGGCCGCGGGAGCGATCCAGCGGCCCAGCACGTAGCCGTCCGGCCGCAGCAGGTAGACGCTGCCGGCATGCGCGCCGTAGCGCTGGCGCAATTGTCCGTGCGGGTCTTGCAGGGCGTCTTTGCCCGTCTTCAGCACGCGCAGCGGCCGGGGCGCATCGCGGGTGGCAGCGGCCAGGGCGTCCAGTTCGGCTGCCAGTTGGGCGTCCGGGTCCAGCGCCAGCGCGACGAAGCCGGCCCCGAAGCAGGCGCTGAGATGCAGCGGCGTGCCGCCATCCTGCAGCAGCGCCTCGGGGGCGGGTTGGCCGGGCGCGGCGACGGCGCCGGCTTGCTGCGCGCCGTCAGCCAGGTTCAGCGGCGAGGCGTCATAGGAAATGGGCGCCGACTGCCGCGGGTTGATGAGCTGGCGCACGCGCTCGTCGGTCAGCGCCAGGCGCAGCGCGGCCTCGCGCATCAAGCGAAAGCCAAAGTCCGGCGGGGCCATGAATTCGGTGCTCTTGGCGCCGTAGGCCAGGTTCTGGCGGGTGGCGTGCACGCGCTCCACGCTGTAACTGTCCAGCAGGCTGTCGGGGGCCTGGCCTTGCAGCACCCAGGCCAGCTTCCAGGCCAGGTTGCCGGCGTCGTCCAGTCCCGAGTTCAGGCCGCGCACGCCGAAGATCGGCACCAGGTGGGCGGCATCGCCGGCGAACAGCACGCGTCCATGGCGGTAACTGTCCAAGGTCAGGCACTTGGCGTTATAGATGGAGATCCACAACGGCTTCCAGGGCGCGGTCTCGCCGATCATGTCCAGGTGGCTCTGCACGCGCGGCAGCACGTTTTCCGGCTTGACCGCCTCTTCGGGGTCCTCGTCGTCGCGGATCTGGTAGTCCACCCGCCAGACGTTGCCGGGCTGGCGGTGCATGAGCAGGGTGGAACCGGGGTTGGACGGCGGATCGAACCAGGCCAGGCGTTCCACGGGGCGGTTGGACTCCTGTTCGATGTCGACTATGACGTAGCGTCCTTCGTACTGCATGCCTTCCAGTTTCAGGCCCAGGGCTTCGCGCACGGTGCTGCGGCCGCCGTCGCAGGCGATTAGCCAATCGGCGCGCACGGTCTGGCGGCCGCCTTCGGCGTCCACTTCGGCGGTGACGCCGTCCGCGTCCGTGCGCAGGCCGGCGAGCCGCGCCGACCAGCGCAGCGCGGCCAGCGCCGGATGGCGCTGCATGGCCTGGTGGGCGTATTCCTCGACCGCGTACTGCTGAATGTTGACCATGGGCGCGTAGCGCTGCAGCGGGTCGTGCGGCATCTCGAAATGCAGGACCTCGCTGTTGCGGTAGTAGCTGCGGCCTCCGGTCCAGGCCAGGCCGGTGGCCATCAGGGGGCGGTCGGCGCCGACCCAGCCCATGATTTCCTGCGATCGCCGCGAGATGCAGATGGCGCGGCTGCCGCTGCAATAGTCGTCGTCAGCCTCCAGCGTCAGCGAGGCGATGCCGTATTCGGCCAGCAGGGCGGCCAGCGTCAGGCCGACGGGGCCGCCGCCGGCGATCAGGACGGGAACGTGCGCGGGTAACGGCATGGTGTCTCCAGATATTGGTTGTTCACGCAACTATATTCGCAAGAGGTTGCGCACGCAACTATTTTGGCAAGACAAAAAAAACCCGCCGGATCAGGGCGGGTCTTCGGGGCGGCGCGACGTATCAGTTGCGCACGTAATAGATACGCATTGCCTGCTGTTTCTGGGCGCCGTCCAGCACGCGCAATACCACGACCTTGGCCGTGAAGCCGTCAGGCAGCTTCAGCTGGCCCAGCGCGTAGTCGTAACGGTCGACGTTCAGGGCGGGGCCTTCCGGCGTGACGGTGGCGGCGCGGCCGTTCGGGTAGGTGCCGTCGATGGAGAAGGTCAGCGTGCCCTTGAACGGCGCACCCTGACGGTCCTCGCGCATGACCAGCACCTGGTAGTCCAGCAGGCCGGGCGCGCGCTTGAAGGTAGCCGAGCGGATGCCCAGGTTGCCGCCGCGCGGATCGGCCGGCATGGCGTCCTGGAACAGCACCAGTTCCTTGTTCAGCGTGTCGATCTTGCTGCGGGCGTCAGAAAGGTCGGCGGTCAGTTTTTCGTGGCCGGACTTGTTGGCGTCGCGCTGCTGGGTGGCTTCCTCGAGCTGGCTTTGCAGGCGCTGGCGCTCCAGGTTGGCGGTGCTCAGTTCGCTGTGCAGCTGCTCGGACTGCTCCACCGTCAGGCGTTGCGGGCCGTAGTTGGTCTGCAGGAAGAGCACGCCGCCGGCGCCCAGGGCGATGCCCACCAGCAGCAGGACCAGCCAGCGCGGCATGCGGCGCGTGCGTTGGCCGGGCTGGTACACGGAGGGCTTGAACACAGCCCGTTGCGATCTTCCAAACATCCCCATTCCTAGAAAACTTCCTGTGTATTTGCCTGCCGGCGCGCTGCGCGCGCAGGCCAAAGCGCTAGAGAATACCCGGTTAGCCGGGCCCGTTGGGTGCGCGGACAAGCCTGGTTGCGCACCTTGATATTGTGAAATATGTGGACATCAGCGGACCTGTCCGTTGAGTTCCGCGTCCAGGTCAGCCAACCGCTGCGGCGTGCCGACATCCGTCCATTTGCCTTCGTGGCGCGCGCCGCGCACCAGGTCGCGAGCCATGGCCTGCCGCAGCAAGGGCGCCAGGGGCGCCGCTGCGCCCCGGGGGACGTCGGCGAACAACGAGGGATGGTAGACGCCGATGCCTGCAAAGGTCAAACGAGGTTCGCCCTGGGCATGGACGCTGCCGTCGGCATCCAGGCGGAAATCGCCGGCGGGATGCTGGGGCGGGTTATCCACCAGCAGCAGCCAGGCGCCGCCTGCGGGGACGCCGCGCGCCAGATCCGCCGCCGCGGCCGGATCCCAGTCGCACCAGACGTCGCCATTGACGACCAGGAAGGATTCGTCGCCCAGCAGCGGCAGCGCCTGGACGATGCCGCCGGCGGTTTCCAGCGCGACGGCTTCGGCCGAATAGCGGATCTGTACGCCGTACGTGCCGCCGTCGCCCAGCGCCTGTTCGATTTCGTGGCCGAGCCAGGCGTGGTTGATGACGATGTCGCGGATGCCGGCGGCCGCCAGCCGCCGCAGATGCCAGACGATGAGCGGCTGGCCGCCCACGGCAAGCAGAGGCTTGGGCAGGCGGTCGGTCAGCGGGCGCATGCGTTCGCCGCGGCCCGCCGCGAGGATCATGGCCCGCATCAGAAGGTGTATCCGACGCTGACCTGGCGGTCGTCCAGCTTGTCCAGCAGGCGCAGCAGCGGTGTGAAGACGCCGTAGCGCTGGGCGACCTGGCGCACATAGCCGTTCATGCGCGGAATGTGGGCCAGGTAATGCGCCTTGCCGTCGCGGTGATTCAGGCGGGCAAAGACCCCCAGGATACGCAGGTTGCGCTGCAGGCCCATCCATTCATAGGCGCGGTGGAATTCGGCGAAATCCGAGTCCACCGGCAAGCCCGCGGCCCGCGCCATTTCCCAGTAGCGGATGGCCCAGTCCAGCTGCTGGGGCTCTTCCCAGGTGGTGCGGGCGTCGGTCACCAGCGAGGCCAGGTCGTAGGTGATCGGGCCGATCAGCGCATCCTGGAAGTCGATGATGCCCGGGTTGGGGCCGTATTGCGGCTGGTCGCAGACCATCAGGTTGGGCGAATGGTAATCGCGGTGCACCAGCACCTGGGCCTGTCCGCCGTTGCTGGTGGAGAGCAGCGCGAAGATCTTGTCCAGCGCGTTCGCCGTCTTGTCGTCCAGGGTCACGCCATGATGCTTCTGCACGTACCACTCGGGGAAGAGCTTGAGCTCGTCGGCCAGGCGGGTCGTGTCGTAGGTGCCCAGGCCGGCGGTGGACGCCTGCTGCAGGCGGACCAGCGCGGCCAGGGCCTCGCGGTACAGCGTCTGCAGTTCGCTGTCCGGCAGTCCCGCCTGGATGCGCTGGTAATAGGTCTGCTCGCCCAGGTCGGACAGCAGCAGCAGGCCCTGGTCCAGATTCTGTTCCAGCACGGCGGGCACGTTCAGGCCCACGTCCGCCAGCAAGCGGTCCACGTGCAGGAAGGGGCGGCAATCCTCGTGCGCGGGCGGGGCATCCATGACTATCAGGGTGCGCTCGCCGGCGTCCAGCCTGAAATAGCGGCGGAAACTGGCGTCGGCCGACGCCGGGCGCAGCGTGTCGATGGCCAGGTTCAGGCTGGCGGGCAGGCTGCCCAGCCAGTTGCGGATCTGCTCCAGGCGGGGGTCGTGATCGTTTTTCAAGGAAGATCCGTGTCAGAAAGGCAATATTGCTGAGAATTGTGTCCCGAGCACATAAGTCTGGGCCTATGGCGCGGCTTCTCTATAATACCGGCTCGTTTCCGTTAGCATTGGCCCTCCGTGGGTGCCGGTGTCGCGTTCCCACCATCGTCAAAAAGGGCTGTTTTCACTCGTGCGCAAGGTTCGATGGTTGATCCTCTCTGCTGTCAGTGTCGCTGCCGGAGCCGTCCAGGCCCAAGGCAGCCAGGGCAGCGTTCCCGCCGCGTCGTCGACCTCGGCGACTCCCGTGTTGCGCACCTCGCCGGGCCTGCGGATGCACCGCTTGCCGGACGACAGCATTCCCTCCTTCATGGAGGCGGACAGCATCGATGGCGATCCGGATTCCGACCTGACCCTGACCGGCAATGCCCAGGTGCGCCGCATCGACAGCGTGATCAAGGGCGACCGCATCAACTACCGCAAGGACACGGGCGAAGTCGACGTCCAGGGCAGCGCGCGCATGATGCGCGACGGCACCCTGGTGATCGGGCCGAACGCGAAGTTCAACGTCGACAAGTCCTCGGGCGAAATCGAAAAACCCAATTTCTGGATGGGCGCCAACGGCGGCTTTGCGGTCGCCGAGCATGCGGACATCTTCAGCCGGTCGCAGATGCGTCTGCAAACGGTGACGTATAGTGGCTGCGCCTGCGAAACGCCGTCCTGGTACATCAAGGCCAATACCGTCGACATCGACTTCGACGAGAACGAAGGCGTGGCGCGCAATGGCGTGCTGTATTTCAAGGACGTGCCCATCCTGGCGTCGCCCTACATGACCTTTCCGGTCAAGAAGGAGCGCAAGTCGGGTTTCCTGATGCCGACCTACGGCACGACCAGCCAGGGCGGCTTGGATTTTTCGATTCCGTATTACCTGAATCTGGCGCCGAACTACGATCTGACCGTACAGCCGCGCTACTTCTCCAAGCGCGGCGTACAGCTGGGCGGGGAGTTCCGCTATCTTGGGCCAGGTTATACGGGCACAGTGGTAGGCACCTATCTGCCCAATGACAAGCTCACTGACAGCGACCGCTGGATGTACTTGTGGCGTCACCAGCAGACGTTTTCGCATGGATTCTACGCAGATTGGGATGTCGCCAAAGTTTCGGACGACAACTATTTCCGCGATATCTCCCAGCTGGGTCTGAACCAGGCGTCCACCACTTACTTGCCGCAACGCGGCCGCGTGGGTTGGGCTTCGGACTACTGGAGCACCTACGTCCAGGTCTACAAATACCAGACGCTGCAGGACCCCGATGCGCCGTTGGTCCCTCCGTACGATAAGGTGCCCGAGCTGTATTTGCGTGGCGCACGCTACGACTGGGGCGGTTTTGACGTCGATTGGACCTCCACCGCTGTACGCTTCAGCATTCCTAACGTGGGTGGCGTACGCCAGGGGCCTCAAGGCGATCGCCTGCAAACGTACCCGACGGTTTCATATCCGATCGTGAAACCGGGCTGGTTTATCGTGCCCAAGGTAGGCGTGAACTACACGCAATACCAGACCAGCTGGTACGGTAAAGATTGGCTGCGCTTGAACAGCGGGAATACGGATGCTGCGGGTACTTCGTTTGGGTATCCACGGTCTCAATCTCGAACGGTGCCGATCATGTCGGTGGACTCGGGCTTGATTTTCGAGCGCGATACCTCGCTCTTCGGCAAGGCGTCCATCCAAACCCTGGAACCGCGCCTGTACTACCTGTATGTGCCGTACCGCGACCAGTCGAAGATACCTGTATATGACACATCGCTGGCGGATTTCAGCTTTTCGCAGGCGTTCGAAGAGAATATTTATTCTGGCGGCTGGGACCGCATTGCGAATGCGAACCAGCTGACTGCGGCGTTGACGACGCGCTGGCTGGATGCCAACACCGGTTTTGAGCGGATGTCGCTCGGTGTTGCGCAGCGGCTGTACTTTGCAGACCAGAAGGTCACGCTGCCCGGCGAGATTCCCCGCGAAAATGTACGCTCCGACTTCCTAGTGGGCGCCAGCGCGGCCCTGACCGACACGCTCAGCACCGATGTCGCCGCGCAATACAATCCCTACGACGACAAATGGTCGCGCGGATTGATCAGCGCGCGTTGGACGCCACAGCGTTTGACGACGGTAGCGGTGTCATACCGCTACCAGCGCGATCCCCAACCCGGCGTTCAGTATCAGGCGCAGGGGCAGAACCAGGTGAGCCTTGCGGTGCAATGGCCGTTCTCCAAGCGTTGGTACGGCGTGGGCCGGGTGGATTATTCGCTGCGCAGCGGTCCCTCCAGCACGCTGGCCAATACAACGGATTCGCCTCGCGTCACGCAGGCGATCGCCGGCCTGGAGTACAAGGGAGATTGCTGCTGGGTGGGCCGCATGGTCTACCAGCGATACGCGGTCTCCGCCACGGACGCCAACTCGGCACTGTTCTTCCAGCTTGAGCTGACGGGCCTGGGTTCCCTGGGAACCGACCCGATGAACCTGCTGAACAGAAGTATCCCCGGCTACTCGCGCATTACGCCGCCTGTGCCCACCGGGACCACATTTGAAAGGTATGAATGATGCGTAGGTTGCACTCTTTGCGCCGCCTCTCCGGCAATGCGCTGCTGCTGGCCGTGTGCGCCGGCTTGCCCGTGGCCCATGCGGCCGAACAGGGCGGCAAGGCCGTGAACAATGGCGCCAAGCCGAATTCCGCCGCGCAGAAGAGCGCCGCGCCGGCGCCCGCGCCCCAACGCGAGCAGTTCGTCGACGGGATTGCCGCAGTGGTGGACAAGGACGTGATCACGCTGCGCGAGCTGCGTGACGCGTCCTTGCGTATTTCGGGCGAGCTGAAGACTCGCGGCATCCAGGTGCCGGACGACCAGACCCTGCAGCACCAGGTGCTGCAGCGCCTCATCATGGAGCGCGTGCAGCGCCATGAAGCCGATCGTCTGGGCATACGCGTGGACGACGCGCAAATCGACCAGGCGATCCAGACCATTGCCGGCCGCAACAAGATCACCGTGGCCCAGTTGCGCCAGGAGATCGAAAAATCCGGCACGAATTGGGATAGCTACCGCAAGGCGCTGCGCGACGAGATCCGCACGGATCGCCTGCGCCAGCGCGCGGTGGATTCCACGATTGTGATTTCGGACGCCGAAGTCGATGCCTTCCTGAAGGATCAGCGCCGTAACCCGGCGTTCGGCGCGGCACCGCAAGCGGCCCCGCAACCGCAGGCCCAACCGCAGCCCGAACCCCAGCAGGCGGCAGCGCCTTCGGGGCCGATGCTCTACGCCCTGGCCCAGATCCTGGTGCGCGTGCCCGAGGGCTCGTCGCCCGAGCAATTGGCGGCGCTGCGCAAGAAGGCCGAAGGCCTGCTGGCGCAAGCCAAGCGCGGCGATGACTTCGCCAGCCTGGCTGCCGCGGCCTCGGACGGCCCGGAAGCCCTGCAAGGCGGCGTCATGGGCGTGCGTCCGCTGGACGGCTGGCCCGACCTGTTCGTGCAGGCTGTCGGCAATTTGCAGAAAGGCCAGGTCAGCGGCCTGATCCAGAGCGGCAACGGTTTCCACATCATCAAGGTGATGGACCGCGGCACCGCCCAGCCGGCGCCCGCGCGCACGGCCCGCGCCCCAGCGCCGGCCCAGGCGCCGCAACCCGCCGCCGCGCCCGCGCAGGCGCCTGCGCACCAAGGCCCGGTGGAAGTGATGCAGACCCGCGCGCGCCACATCCTGATCAAGACCTCCACCGTCATGAGCGACGAATTGGCGCGCCAGCGCCTGGAGCAGGTGCGCCAGCGCCTGGTGAGCGGCGGCGCCAAGTTCGAGGACATGGCGCGCCAGTATTCGCAGGATGCGACCGCCCCGCAAGGCGGCGAACTGGGCTGGTTGAACCCGGGCGAAACCGTGCCGCCGTTCGAGGCCGCCATGAACGCCTTGAAGCCGGGCGAAATCAGCCAGCCGGTGCAATCGCCTTTCGGCTGGCACCTGATCGAAGTGGAAGAACGCCGCCAGCATGACGCCACCGACGACATGGCCCGCATGAAGGCCCGTCAGATCCTGTTCGAACGCCGCGCCCAGCCGGCTTTCGAGGATTGGCTCGAGCAGCTGCGCGCCCAGGCGTACATCGACAACCGCCTGGAAAAGCAGCAGAAGATCCAGCAGAACAACCGCTAAACGCATTACAGGCTTTACATGTCCCAGCACCAGGCGCGCAAGCGCTTTGGCCAGAACTTCCTGACCGACGAGAGCGTGGTCGAGTCCATCGTCCGGGCGGTTTCGCCCGCCCGCGACGATACCGTGGTCGAAATCGGCCCGGGCTTGTCCGCGCTTACCCGGCCCTTGCTCGAACGCCTGGATCACCTGACGGCGGTCGAGATCGACCGCGACCTGGCGGCGCGCTTGCGCAAGCAGTTCGACGCCACCCGCCTGACCGTGGTCGAGGCCGATGCATTGACGGTGGATTTTTCCCAATTCGGGCCGGCGCTGCGTGTGGTGGGCAACCTGCCCTACAACATCTCCAGCCCGCTGCTGTTCCACCTGATGGGCTGGGCCGACCACGTCCGCGACCAGCATTTCATGCTGCAGCGGGAAGTGATCGACCGCATGGTCGCGCAACCGGGGTCGGGCGACTTCAGCCGCCTGTCGGTGATGCTGCAATCGCGCTACCGCATGCACAAGCTGTTCGACGTGCCGCCGGAAGCCTTCGATCCGCCGCCCAAGGTGGTGTCGGCGATCGTGCGCATGGTGCCCTTGCCGGCGGATCGCCTGCGTCCGGTCAGCGAGCGCGCCTTCGAAACAGTGGTTGCGCGCGCGTTTTCGCAGCGCCGCAAGATGTTGCGCCGGGTGTTGGCGGACTGGGCCGCGCAGGTGCCCTGGGAAGCGCTCGACATCGCGCCCACGGCGCGCGCCGAGGATATTTCGGTGGACCGGTACATGCGCCTCGCGGATGCGCTGGTGGCGGCCGGCGTGCTGCAGGCCGAGTGACACCGGACCCGCAAAATGAAAGAAGCCCGCGTAAGCGGGCTTCTTTCATTTGGGTTCCTACAACATGCGTTTCTGCGCGGTCATCCAGAGTTGCATGACGTCGCGGGCACGGTCGGCCAGCAGTTTTTCCGCGTCGGTGAGCGCCTGCTGCAGCGTGATGGGGCCGGGCGCCAGGCTGAAGGCGGCGCTGATGCCGCAGGCATGCAGCGCTTCGTAGCCTTCGCCGAGCGAGCCGGCCAGCGCCACCACGGGCACGCCCGCGCGCTGCGCGATCTTCGCCACGCCGGCAGGGGTCTTGCCGCGCAGGGTCTGCGCGTCCATGCGGCCTTCGCCGGTGAATACCAGGGCCGCGCCCTCGACCGCCTGGGCCAGGCCGCCCAGTTCCGCCACGATCTCCACGCCGGGCCGGAATTGCGCGTTGAGGAAGGCCTTGGCCGCGAATCCCAAGCCGCCTGCCGCGCCCGCGCCGGGGTGATCGCGGTGGTCGGCCCCCAGGTGCCTGGCGCACACGTCGGCGAAATTCGTCAGCATCTGGTCCAGCGTCAGCACCTGTTCTGGCGTTGCGCCTTTTTGCGGGCCGAACACGTGCGAGGCGCCTTGCGGGCCGCACAAGGGGTTGTCCACGTCGGAGGCGATGTCGATGCGGATCTGGGCCAGGCGCGGATCCAGGCCGTGGGTATCGATGCTGGCCAGCTTGCCCAGCGCGCCGCCGCCAGGCGGCAGGCTGCGGCCGTCCGCGTCCAGCAGGCGCACTCCCAGGGCCGTCAGCATGCCGGCGCCCGCGTCGTTGGTGGCCGAGCCGCCCAGGCCCAGGATGATGCGTTTGGCGCCCGCGTTCAGGGCGGCCAGCATCAGTTCGCCCACGCCGTGGCTGCTGGCGCGCATGGGATCGCGCTTGGAAGGCGCGATGAGTTCCAGGCCCGCCGCCGCGGCCATTTCGATCACCGCCGTGCAGTCTTCCAGCAGCCCCCACACGGCGTCGACCTTGTAGCCCAACGCATCGTTCACCGTAAGCTGGCGTTCCTTGCCGCCGGTCGCCGCGAGCACGGCTTCGACCGTGCCTTCGCCGCCGTCGGCCATCGGAATACACACCGTATGGGCGCCAGGAAAGGCGGCCTTCACGCCGCGCGCAATGGCTGCCGCGGCATCGGGCGCGGACACGCTTTCTTTGAAAGAGTCGGGGGCGATGACGATTTTCACGGGTTCGGTCGAGCTCGTTTGTCGGTTGAGATGATGCCCATGATACCTGCGTGGGCGTGGCCGGCGTACCATAGCGTTTTTGTTGTTTTAGCGAGAGTGGATCGCCATGCCCGTATTGCGCCGCACCAAAATTGTCGCCACCCTGGGACCTTCGACTTCGACGCCCGAACGCATTGAAGCGTTGATCCGCGCGGGCCTGGACGTGGCCCGCCTGAACTTCTCGCATGGCAGCGCGGACGACCATCGCGAACGCGCCCGCATGGTGCGCGAGATCGCCGCCAGGCAGGGCCGTTTCGTCGCCATCATGGGCGATCTGCAAGGCCCCAAGATCCGCATCGCGCGCTTCACCGACAAGCTGGTGCAGCTGCAGGTCGGCCAGCCGTTCACGCTGTCGCGCGTGCACCCCAAGGAAGCCGGCACGGCCAGCATCGTCGGCATCGACTACCCCGAACTGGTGCAGGACTGCCGCGTCGGCGACGAGTTGCTGCTGGATGACGGCCGCGTGGTGCTGGTGGTGGACAGCGTCGAGGGCGACGAGGTCCACACCACCGTGACGGTGGGCGGCCCGCTGTCGAACAACAAGGGCATCAACCGCCGCGGCGGCGGCCTGTCCGCGCCCAGCCTGACCGACAAGGACCGCGTCGACATCAAGCTGGCCGCCGAAATGAATCTGGAGTACGTGGCGGTATCGTTTCCGCGGTATGGCAGCGACATCGACGAGGCGCGCACGCTGCTGGCTGCCGCCGGCAGCCAGGCCTGGATCATCGCCAAGATCGAGCGCGCGGAAGCCGTGGCCGACGACGAGGCGCTGGACGCGCTGATCCGCGCCAGCGACGGCGTGATGGTGGCGCGCGGGGACTTGGGCGTGGAAGTGGGCGATGCCGAACTGGTGGGCATCCAGAAGCGCATCATCCAGCACGCGCGCACCCTGAACAAGGTCGTCATCACCGCGACGCAGATGATGGAGTCCATGATCTCCAGCCCCATGCCCACGCGGGCCGAAGTGTCCGACGTGGCCAACGCGGTGCTGGACTACACCGACGCCGTCATGCTGTCCGCGGAAAGCGCATCGGGCCAGTATCCCGTGGAAACCGTGCAGGCCATGGCCCGCGTCTGCCTGGGCGCGGAAAAGCACCCCACGTCCACCAAGTCGCATCACCGCCTGGGCGAGACCTTCACGCGCTGCGACGAGACCATCGCGCTGGCGGCCATGTACGCGGCCAACCATTTTCCCGGCGTCAAGGCCATCATCTCGCTGACCGAAAGCGGCCATACGCCGCTGATCATGTCGCGCATCCGCTCGGGCGTGCCGATCTACTGCTACAGCCCGCACAGCGCCACGCAGAACCGGGTGGCCATGTTCCGCGGCGTCTACACGATTCCGTTCGCGCCGTCGGACTACGAGCCGGCCGACCTGAGCAACGCCGCCATCGATGAACTGCGCAAGCGCAACTTGGTGCAGACCGGCGATTGGGTGATCCTGACCAAGGGCGATTTCTACCGCGACAGCGGCGGCACCAACGGCATGAAGATCCTGCTGGTGGATTGATGCCGAGGGGCAAGGGCGCCGCGCCAGGCTGGCGCTCCTTGCCCCGTGGCTCGTCCTAGCCGAAGAACCAGTAGCACACGCCAATGGCCGCCAGCACGCCGGCCAGATCGGCGATCAGGGCGCAGCCCACCGCGTGGCGCGCCCGCAGTATGCCTACCGATCCGAAGTACACCGCCAGCACGTAGAAGGTGGTCTCGGTGCTGCCCTGGACCACCGCGGCCAGCAGCGCGGGGAAGCTGTCCACGCCGAAATGCGTCATGGTTTCCAGCATCATGGCGCGCGCGGCGCTGCCTGAGAAGGGTTTGACCAAAGCGGTCGGCAAGGCGTCCACGAAGCGCGTGTCCCAGCCAGCCTGCACCGCCAGCCAGCGGATGCCGTCGAGCAGGAAATCCAGCGCGCCCGATGCGCGCAGCACGCCCACCGCGCATAGCATCGCGACCAGATAGGGCAGCAGGCTCTTGGCGATGTCGAAGCCTTCCTTGGCGCCTTCGATGAAGGCCTCATAGACCGGCACCTTCTTCCAGGCGCCTGCGATCAGGAAGGCCAGCAGGATGCCGAACAGCGCAAGGTTGCCCAGCAGCGACGACAGCGAGGCGATGGCCGCGGCCGACATGCTGGCCAGCAGCGCCATGAATCCGCCCATGAGCAGCGCCGCGCCGCCCAGCCACAACATCACGACCGGATCGATCAGGCGCAGGCGCTGGCAGGCCGCCACGGCCAGGAAGCCGGCCAGCGTCGAGGCGCTGGTGGCCAGCAGGATGGGCAGGAACACCAGCGTCGGGTCCGGCGCGCCCTGTTGCGCCCGGAACATGAACAGCGTCACCGGCAGCAGGGTCAGCGACGACGCATTCAGCACCAGGAACAGGATCTGCGCATTGCTGGCGGTTTCGGGCGTGGGATTCAGCGACTGCAATTCGCGCATGGCGCGCAGCCCGATGGGGGTGGCGGCATTGTCCAGCCCCAGGCCGTTGGCGGCGAAGTTCAGCGTGATCAGGCCGATGGCGGGGTGGTTGCGCGGCACCCCAGGCATCAGGCGCGCGAACAGCGGACCCAGCAGGCGCGCCAGCTTTTCCACCAGGCCCGCGCCCTCGGCGATGCGCAGAAAGCCCAGCCACAGCGTCAGCGTGCCGAACAGCAGCACCATCACTTCCACCGACACGCGGGCCATGTCGAACAGGCTGGCCACCATCATGCGGAAGACTTCGGGGTCGCCGATGACCAGCCAGCGGTACAGCGCCGCCGCGGCCGCGGTAAGGAAAAAGCCCAGCCAGAGTTTGTTCAGCATGCGGAGACTGCCCGGATAGCGATGGATTGCGCGCTGCGCGCCGAGGCCCATTGTCGCAGAGTCGGCAGGCCGCAGCTTGGCCCGGCGCCGCCAATTCTGGTACTTTGACCTGATACGCCCTGGGGCCTGGGGCCATAACAGTGAGGAACACTCATGGACTTCAATGCATGGCGCCGGCGCCGCATCTCGGAACCCGCTTACCGCTGGGCGCGCAATGCGCTGCCGGCCATGTCGGCCACGGAGCGCGAGGCCATCGAGGCCGGAGACACCTGGTGGGACGCGGACCTGTTCACCGGCAATCCCGACTGGCGCAAGCTGCTGGGCGTGCCGGCGGCCACGCTGAGCGCGGACGAACAGCGCTTCATCGACGGTCCGCTGGCCCGGCTCTGCGCCATGCTCGACGAATGGGACATCACCTGGAACCGGCGCGACCTGCCGCCGGAGGTATGGGATTTCCTGAAGGCCGAACGCTTCTTTGGCATGATCATTCCGCGGCGCTACGGCGGCCTGGGCTTTTCGCCCTATGCGCACTCCGAGGTCGTGCGGCGCATCTCGGCCTATTCCATCACGGCGGGCGTCACCGTCATGGTGCCCAACTCGCTGGGGCCCGGCGAATTGCTGATGCAGTTCGGCACGCCGGCGCAGCGCGACTATTGGCTGCCGCGGCTGGCGGACGGGCGCGAGGTGCCATGCTTCGGCCTGACCAGCCCCGAGGCCGGCTCGGACGCCGCGTCCATGGTGGATACCGGCGTGGTGTGCCGCCAGGTGGTGGACGGACGCGAACTGATCGGCATCCGGCTGAACTGGCACAAGCGCTACATCACGCTGGGGCCGGTGGCGACGGTGCTGGGCCTGGCTTTCAAGCTGTCCGATCCCGACGGCATCCTGGGCGGCGCCAAGGACATCGGCATATCGGTCGCCCTGGTGCCGACCGAAGCGCCCGGCGTGGAGATCGGGCGCCGCCACCTGCCCGCCATGCAGGTCTTCCAGAACGGCCCCAACCGCGGGCGCGACGTGTTCGTGCCGCTGGACGCGCTGATCGGCGGCGCCGAGCGCGCCGGGCACGGCTGGCAGATGCTGATGAGCGCGCTGGCGGCGGGGCGGGGCATCTCCTTGCCGTCGCTGTCGGCCGCCGCCGCCGCGATGTGCGCGCACACCACGGGCATGTACGCCCGCGTGCGCGAACAGTTCGGCATCCCCATCGGCAAGTTCGAAGGCGTGCAGGAAGGGCTGGCGCGGCTGGCGGGCAATGCCTATCTGGTGGAGGCCGCCAGGCGCCTGACCTGCGCCGCGCTGAACCAGGGCGTCAAGCCGGCGGTGGTCTCCGGCATCATGAAGTACCACGCCACCGAGCGCATGCGCGGTTCGGTCAACGACGCGATGGACATCCATGCCGGCCGCGCCGTCATCGACGGCCCCAGCAATTACCTGGGCGCGCTGTACCGCGCCGTGCCCATCGCCATCACGGTCGAGGGCGCCAACATCCTGACGCGCAACCTGATCATCTTCGGCCAGGGCGCGATCCGCGCACATCCTTATCTGATGCCGGAAATCCTGGCGCTGGGCAATCCCGACGAAGACCGCGGCATGGAGGTCTTCCACGACGTGTTCTGGCGCCATCTGCGCCACACGGGCATCAACGCGCTGCGCGCCATCGGCCGCGCCTGGACCGGCGGGATGCTGGCGCCCGCGCCGTCGTCCGGGCCCGTGGCTGGGCACTACCGGCGGCTGGGCCGCTACGCCTCGGGTTTCGCGCTGCTGGCCGACGCCACTCTGGCGCAGCTGGGCGGAGGCCTGAAGCGCCGTGAAATGATCTCCGCGCGCCTGGGCGACATCCTGTCCGAGCTGTACCTGCTGTCGGCGGTGCTCAAGCGCTGGGAAGACGAGGGCCGCAAGCACGACGACCTGCCGCTGGTGCATTGGTGCATGGAGCAGGGCTGCGCCAGTATCGAGAAAAGCATGGACCAGGTCTTGCGCAACCTGCCGGGCCGCGTGTTGTCATGGGGGCTGCGCGCCGCCATCCTGCCGCTGCGATTAGCCAAGGGGCCGGGGGATGAGCTGACCCGGAAATGCGCGGAACTGCTGCTCAAGCCTTCGCCCACCCATGTGCGCCTGGCAGCCGACCTGCACCGCGAGGCTGGAAGCGCCGGCGACGATCCGGTGGGCCTGCTGACCCGCGCCTTCGCGCTGGCGGACGCGGTGCAGCCACTGCGCGACCGCCTGCGCCAGTCCGGGGTGCGTGATTGGCGTGAAGCCCACCAGCGCGGCGCTATTACCGATTTGCAGGCGACCGAGCTGGAGGAGGCCGAGGCCCTGATAGCAAGGGTGTTGCAGGTGGACGATTTCGCGCCCGAGGAGCTGTCGCCGCAGGCCGCCAAGACGGACTCGGGCGAGGCTTAGGGTAGAGACGCAAGCTCCCGCAAGGCGGGAGCGGGGCCTCAGTCGTCCTGGTTCGGATCCATGTCCGGGAACAGGATTTCCGTGAATCCGAACTTGCTGAAGTCCTGGATGCGCGACGGATAGAGCCGGCCTATCAGGTGATCGCATTCATGCTGCACCACCCGGGCGTGAAAGCCCTCGGCCTCGCGCTCGATGAGCTGGCCGTAGGGGTCGCGCCCGCTGTAGCGGATGCGGCGGTAGCGCGGCACCAGGCCGCGCAGGCCCGGCACCGACAGGCAGCCTTCCCAGCCGTCTTCCAGCTCGTCCGACAGCGGCGTGATGACGGGATTGCACAGGATGGTCTGCGGCACGGCGGGCGCGTCCGGATAACGCTCGTTGCGGTCGAAGCCGAAGATCACCAGCTGCAGGTCCACGCCGATCTGCGGCGCGGCCAGGCCCACCCCTTGCGCGGCGGCCATGGTTTCGAACATGTCGTCGATTAGCGCATGCAGCTCGGGCGTGTCGTAGCGTTCGACGGGCGCGGCCACGCGCAGCAGCCGCGGATCGCCCATTTTCAGGATGGTGTGGATCATGGGAGTGTCTTCCTGGCGTCAGCCGCGCGGGGCTCAGTCCTGGCGGCCTTTCTTCTGGATGAACTCGATCTTGTAGCCGTCGGGATCCTCGACAAAGGCGATGACCGTCTTGCCGTGCTTCATCGGGCCGGCTTCGCGCGTGACCTTGCCGCCTTTTTCCTTGACCTTGTCACAGGCTTCGTAGGCGTTGTCGACTTCCAGGGCGATGTGGCCATAGCCGGTGCCCAGGTCGTACTTGTCCGTGTCCCAGTTGTGGGTCAGTTCGATGACGGCGCCTTCGGTTTCGTCCTGGTAGCCGACGAAGGCCAGCGTGAATTTGCCCTCGGGGTAGTCGTTGCGGCGCAGGACGCGCATGCCGAGCACGTTGGTGTAGAAGTCGATGGACTTGTCGAGGTTGCCGACTCGCAGCATGGTGTGGAGCATACGCATGGGATGTTTTCCTTAAGCGGTGAGGGGGAGCGGGAAGAATCCGCCGTTGCCGGCGGCTTCCCGGGTGATGCCGATGTCGCGCAGCGCGCCGCCCATGGCGTCG
This sequence comes from Achromobacter xylosoxidans, assembly GCF_002192695.1. Lineage (GTDB taxonomy): Bacteria > Pseudomonadota > Gammaproteobacteria > Burkholderiales > Burkholderiaceae_B > Achromobacter > Achromobacter xylosoxidans_C. The sequence continues at coordinate 210,451 of NZ_MTLG01000011.1, read as the reverse complement.
ACTGCCTGCCGCATCTGGTCGGGCCCGAAGGCGCCGATGCAGCCGACCCGGAACGAAGGCTGTTCGGTGTTGTAGAAGTTGCTGAGCACGTAGCCGCGGCGCTTGAGGGCGTCCACGAACAGTTGCAGGTTCCAGGTCGGCGCGTCCGGGGCGCGGACGTTGACGACGATGGGGCCCTGCAGCGCGGGCGGCAGGTAGGGCGCCAGGCCCAGCTCCCTGACGCCATCATATAGCGTGCGCATATTGGCGGTGTAGCGCGCCAGGCGGGCCTCGCGGCCTTCTTCGCGGTGCAGCTCCAGCGCCACGGCCAGCGCCGCCAGCGTGGGCGCGGGCGGCGTGAAGCGCGGGCCGGCGTTGGGCTGCAGGCTCTGCTGGTAGATGTCGGCCAGGTCCAGCGACCAGCTGCCGGCGACGCCGCGCGCGGCTTCCAGGCTGTCGCGCCGCGCCACCACGAAGGCGGCGCCGGGCATGCCTTCCAGGCATTTGTTGGCCGTCACGATCACGGCTTCCACGGCGGGCAGGGCGCGCAGCTCCAGGGGCAGCGCGCCGAAGGCGGACACGGCGTCGACGATGACGCGGCGGCCCAGCGCATGCGCGATGCGCGCAAGTTCAGGCACGTCGTGGCAGATGCCGCTGCCGGTTTCGCTGTAGACCAGCGCCAGGTGCGAGAGCGTGGGATCCTGTTCCAGAGCCTGGGCGACCGCCAATGGATCGATCCGCTCGGTGGCGCCCACGGGCAGCGGTACGGCGACGCGGCCGGCATCGCTGGCCAGTTTCTGCAGGCGGGCGGCGTAGGCGCCGGTGGAGGGCGCCAGCAGGCGCCCGCCGGCGGGGATGAAGCTGCGGATCGCGGCTTCCACCGCGAAGTGGCCGCAGCCCGGCAGCGCCAGCGCGGCATGTTCGTCGGGCGACGCCTGCGCCGCGCGCAGCACGCCATCGCAGACCTGCCGGTAGGTCTGGCGGAAATCGTTGTCCCACGGCGCATAGTCTTGCGCCATGGCGGCCTTCACCCGCGCGTCGGTCGTGACCGGGCCCGGAATCAGCAGCAACATTCTCGTGTCTCCAGAATGCCTCAGAACTGAGGCAAGGATGCGGGGTCGTGACGCCGCAGGATGTTCTTGGCGTCTTCGAAGTCGGGCAGGATCTGCCCCACTTCGCGCCAGAAGTCCTGACTGTGGTTCATTTCGCGCAAATGGGCAAGCTCGTGCGCGATGACGTAGTCGATGATGGCGGGCGCGAAATGGATCAGGCGCCAGTTCAGCATGATGTTGCCGTCGCTGGTGCAGGAGCCCCAGCGGGTGGCGGCCGAGGACAGGCGCCAGCGTTGGATCTTCAGGCCACTGACCTGCAGGAAGTGGGCCAGGCGCGCGCCGAACCAGGCGCCGGCGCGCTGCTGCAGCCAGGCTTGGGCCGAATCGCGGATGCGGCCCTGATCCGCCGAGGACGGCAGGGCCAGCCATAGGGTGTCGCCATCCTGCGGCGCGTCGGCATCGCCCGACAGGCTGGCCTGGCGGCTGTCGCCGCCCACGCCGATCACGATGCGCTTGCCCAGGTAGGGCAGTTCGCCGCCCGGCTGCCAGCGCGTGTGCGCCATGGCCAGCTGTTGCTTGCGGGCGTGCCATTCGCGCAGTTTGGCGAGGATCCAGCGCGCTTTCTCGCGCACCGCGTCGTCGACCTGCGTCAGCGTGACCCAGTTCGGGGCGGTGACGCGCAGGCCGTCGTCGGTGATCACGAAGCCGATGCTGCGGCGGCGCGAGCGCAGCAGCACGAAGCCGATGGGCTGTTGTTCGGTCGCGACCTCGCGCCAGCGCGCGCCGGGCGGCAAAGGGTCGGGGCAGGGCGTCGGGACGCGCGAGGCCGCGTTGGGCGACAGCGTCAGCAGCGGCTCGCCCGCAGGGGCGGCGGCCGGTGGTGGATCGGGGAAGAGGGGCTTGGGCGGGGCCGCCTTAGGTGCGGCCGGCTTAGGCGCGGCCGGGGCCTTCGGCGCGGCGTTCAGCGGCGGCGCGCCCGTGGGCGCGTCGTGCTGCTGTTCGTCGAACAGGAGTTCGAGCTGATCAGTGCTGGCCATACCTTTCTGGATTGAGACGTCGCATTTCCCCTTCGATCCAGTCCTGAACCTTCTTGTTCAGGTCATCGGGGGAGAGTCCCTTGGATTCTATCGCGGGACCGATGGAGACGGTAACCATGCCCGGATACTTCACGAACGCATTGCGGCGCCAGCATTCGCCCGCATTGTGCGCCACCGGGATGACGACGGCGCCGGTGCGCGAGGCCAGCAGCGCGCCGCCCATCTTGAAGCGGCCGGTCTTGCCGGGCGGCACGCGGGTGCCCTCGGGGAACAGCAGGGGCCAGCGGCCTTCGTCCAGGCGTGTCTGGCCTTGCTTGACCACCTGTTCGAAGGCGTCGCGGCCTTTGGCGCGGTCGATCGGGATCATGCGCAGCAGCGCCAGGCCCCAGCCGAAGAACGGCACCATGTGCAGCTCCCGCTTGTAGACGAAGCAGACTTCGCGCGGCATGTGGGCGGGGAAGAACAGGGTTTCCCAGGCCGACTGGTGCTTGGATAGCAGCACCGCGGGACCGTCGGGCAGGTTTTCCCAGCCCTTGACCTGCCAGCGGATGCCGCAGAAGACGCGCGCGCCCCAGATGGCCAGGCGCGGCCAGCCCACGGTCAGCTTGTAGCGCCAGTGCAGCGGCAGCGGCGCCCACAAAATGCAGGCGAAGGCATAGGGAATGACCGTGATGGCCAGGAACAGGAAGTACAGCAGCGAACGTAGCCGGGCCATCGGATCAATGGTCCTGCAGCAGGGTGTCGACCACGGCCGACAGGTCGTCGCAGACGCGGGTGTTGTCGGGCAAGCCGCCCTTGGCCAGCGTCTTCTTGCCGTTGCCGGTCAGCACCAGCCAGGGCGAGCAGCCGACCGACGACGAGGCTTGCAGATCGCGCAGCGAATCGCCCACCGCCGGCACGCCGGCCAGGTCGACGTCGTAGCGGTGGCCGATCTGCTCGAACATGCCGGGCTTGGGCTTGCGGCAGGAGCAGTTGTCGTCCGGGCCGTGCGGGCACATGAAGACCGCGTCGATGCTGCCGCCCGCGGCGGCCAGTTCGCGCCGCATCTTGGTGTGGATGGCCGTCAGCGTGTCCATGTCGAACAGGCCGCGCGCCAGGCCCGACTGGTTGGTGGCGACCACCACCCTCCAGCCCGCCTGCGTCAGCCGGGCGATGGCGTGCAGGCTGCCGGGCAGGGCGATCCATTCGTCCGGATTCTTGACGAACGAATCGCTGTCCTGATTGATGACGCCGTCGCGGTCGAGGATGATGAGTTTCACTGTGCCAGCCTGGAGATGTCAGCGACCTGGTTCATCAGGCCATGCAGCTGGCCCAGCAGGGCCAGCCGGTTGGCGCGCACGGCCGGGTCTTCGGCCATGACCATGACGTCGGCAAAGAAGGCGTCCACGGGCTCGCGGACCTGGGCCAGCGTGCTCAGGCTGCCGGCGAAGTCGCCGGCGGCCAACTGCGCCTCGGCCTTCGGGCGCAGCGCGGACACGGCGGCGGCCAGGGCCTTCTCGGCCGGTTCCACCAGCGCGGCGTCGTTCACCGCGCCGATCTCGCCTTCGGCCTTCTTGAGCAGGTTGCCGATGCGCTTGTTGGCGGCGGCCAGGCTGGCGGCCTCGGGCAGCTGCGCGAAGGCGGCGGCGGCGCGCACGCGTTCGGCCACCTGGTGCAGCGGCGGGGTCAGCGCGATCACGGCTTCGACGGCGTTGCGGTCGAAGTCGTTGATCAGCTGGTTGCGGTAGCGCTCATAGATGAAGGCGCGGACTTCGGTCAGCGTGTCGGCGGGGATCTTGCCGGCGGGGAAGGTGCCCGCGGCCAGTTGCAGCAGGCCGTCCAGCGACAAGGGGCCGGCCTGGCTGATCTTGAGCCAGCCGCCCGCGGCCAATTGCTCGAAGGCGCTGATCAGGCCCAGCGCGGCGCGGCGCAGGCCGAAGGGGTCGCGTTCGCCGGTGGGCGCCAGGCCGATGGCCCAGATGCCGACCATGGTTTCCACGCGTTCGGCGATGAACAGGATGGCGGCGGTCAGCGATTCAGCGGTGACGGGCGCATCGTAGCGGTTGCGGTACTGCGTGCGCAGGGCCTGCACCACGCTGTCGGGCTCGCCGTCGCCGGCCGCGTAGTACGCGCCCATGACGCCTTGCAGCTCGGGGAATTCGCCCACCATGTTGGAGCCCAGGTCGGCCTTGGCCAGCATCGCCGCGCGGTCGGCGGCGGAGACGTCGCCGCCCAGCTGTTCGGCCACGCCGCGGGCGATGGCGCGCACGCGCTCCACGCGTTCGAGCTGGGTGCCCAGCTTGTTGTGGTAGACGATGCTGCCCAGTTGCTCGACACGCGCGGCCAGGGGGATCTTGCGGTCGGTCTCGAAGAAGAACTGCGCGTCGGCCAGACGCGGGCGCACCACGCGCTGGTTGCCTTCGACGATGTTCACCGGATTGTCGGTGTGCATGTTGCTGACGATCAGGAAGCGGTGCGTCAGGCGGCCGCTGGCCGGATCGAACAGCGGGAAGTACTTCTGGTTCAGCCGCATGGTCAGGATCAGGCATTCCTGCGGCACTTGCAGGAACTGCTCTTCGAACTGGCCCACGTAGACGGTGGGATGCTCGACCAGGGCCGTGACCTCGTCCAGCAGCGCCGCCACTTCGGGGTCGTCGCCCAGCGTGGCGTTGAGGCGGCCGGCATGGTCCAGCAACTGGCGCTGGATCTCGTCGCGGCGGCCTTCGAACGAGGCCACCACGCGGCCCTTTTCGGCCAGGGTGGCGGCATAGGCGTCGGCGTCGGCGATGGACACGGTGCCCGCGCTCATGAAGCGGTGGCCCAGCGTGTCGCGGCCGGCGGCCAGGCCCAGCGCGGACACCGGCACCACGTCGGCGCCGAACAGCGCGACCAGGCCGTGCGCCGGACGCACGAACTTGACGGTGGTGACGCCGTCGGCCAACTGGTAGCGCATGACCTTGGGAATGGGCAGGCCGTTGATGGCGGCGTCGATGCCTTCCTGCAGGCCGGCGGCCAGCTGGGCGCCGGGGGCGGTGCCGCGGGCGACCAGATAGTCCTGCTTGCCGTCGGATTCGCGTTCTAGCGTGGACAGGTCGATATTTTCCAGGCCCTTGGCGGCCAGCTTCTTTTGCAGCGCGGGCGTGGCCTGGCCGTCTTCGGTCAGGCCGATCTTCACCGGCATGAGCTTTTCGGCGTAGGGCTGGTCCGGCGCCTGCGCCAGCACGGCGGACAGGTGCACGGCCAGGCGGCGCGGCGTGGAGTACGCCGTGGCGGCGCAGCCGGCGGCCAGCAGGCCGTGGCGCTCCAGCGTGGCGCGTACGCCTTCGGCGAAGGCCTGGCCCAGCTTCTGCAGGGCCTTGGGCGGGAGTTCTTCGGTCAGCAGTTCGACCAGCAGCGGGCGGATGTTCGTCGTCATTTATGCAGCCTCCCCGGCGGCCTTGTCGCGGCCCAGCATGGGAAAGCCCAGTCGTTCGCGGGAATCGTAATAAGCCTGCGCGACGGCGCGCGACAGGTTGCGGATGCGGCCGATGTAGGCGGCGCGCTCGGTGACGCTGATCGCGCCGCGCGCGTCCAGCATGTTGAACGTGTGCGCGGCCTTCAGCGCGGCCTCGTAGGCGGGCAGCGCCAGCGGCACGTCCATCAGGCGCTTGGCCTCGGCTTCGTAGTCATTGAAGTGCGAGAACAGCATGTCGGCCGACGAGTGCTCGAAGTTGTAGGTGGACTGTTCCACCTCGTTCTGGTGGAACACGTCGCGGTACAGCACGCGGTTGCCGTTGGCGCCTTCGGTCCAGACCAGGTCGTACACGCTTTGCACGTCCTGCAGGTACATGGCCAGGCGTTCCAGGCCGTAGGTGATCTCGCCGGTGGTCGGGGTGCAGTCCAGGCCGCCCACTTGCTGGAAGTAGGTGAACTGGGTGACTTCCATGCCGTTCAGCCAGACTTCCCAGCCCAGGCCCCAGGCGCCGAGGGTGGGGTTTTCCCAGTCGTCCTCGACGAAGCGGATGTCGTGCTGGGTAGGATCGATGCCCAGCGCCTTGAGCGAGCCGATGTACAGGTCCAGGATTTCCGGGGGCGCGGGCTTCAACACGACCTGGTACTGGTAATAGTGTTGCAGGCGGTTGGGGTTTTCGCCGTAGCGGCCGTCCTTGGGGCGGCGCGAGGGCTGCACGTAGGCGGCGCGCCAGGGCTCCGGGCCGATTGCGCGCAGGAACGTGGCGGTATGCGAGGTGCCGGCGCCGACTTCCATGTCGTAGGGCTGCAGCAGGGCGCAACCCTGCTTGTCCCAGTATTCCTGGAGCGTAAGGATGATTTGCTGAAAGGTGAGCATAGGATTCTTGGAATTCGGCCGCCGGGCAAGGCTTGCCCTGGGCGTGGGAAACCCGGCATTTTAACTGGCCTGGGGCGGTCCGGCTCCCGAATGCCGGACGGACGGTTACATCTAGGCCTGCGGGGCGGTTCGCTGGGGGACAGTGTGCCGCTGGTGGACGCCCCGCAGGCCTGCCGCTGCGCCTGGAAACCAATGATCGTATGATTCCAGGTTGCGTACCAAGTCTTATATAAAACCCGGAACCCGATTCCGAGAATTCCCGGAAGGAGCAGTCCCATGTCAGACCTGATCAAGGTAGAAGTCACCGACGGCATCCAGATCATCACGATCAACCGTCCCGAGGCCAAGAACGCCATCAACCTGGAAACCGCGCAGGCCATGGCCGCGGCGCTGGACCAGCTGGACAGCCGCGACGATATCCGCATTGGCATCCTGACGGGCGGCGGCGGCACGTTCTCGTCGGGCATGGACCTGAAGGCCTTCGCCAAGTCCGGGCAGCGCCCCTACGTGGAAGGCCGCGGCTTCGCCGGCCTGAACGAACGGCCGCCCAAGAAGCCGCTGATCGCCGCGGTGGAAGGCTATGCGCTGGCGGGCGGCTGCGAAATGGCGCTGGCTTCCGACCTGATCGTGGCCGCCAGCAACGCCAAGTTCGGCCTGCCTGAAGTCAAGCGCGGCCTGGTGGCCGGCGCCGGCGGCATGCTGCGCCTGCCGCGCCGCCTGCCGTACCACATCGCCATGGAAGTGATCCTGACGGGCGAGATGCTGACGGCCGAGCGCGCTTATTCCTTCGGCCTGGTCAACCGCATCACCGAGCCGGGCGCCGCCCTGGCCGGCGCGCTGGAACTGGCCCGCGCCATTGTCGAGAACGGCCCGCTGGCGGTGCAGACCGCCAAGAGCGTGGTTGCGCAGTCGGGCGACTGGGACCAGGCCAGCATGTTCGACCAGCAGCGTCCGCTGATCGCGCACATCTTTTCTTCCGCCGACGCCAAGGAAGGCGCGACCGCCTTCGCAGAGAAGCGCAAGCCGGTCTGGCAAGGCAAATAGGAATTGCCCCCACGCCGCGCCCCTTCGGGGCTTGCTGCCCCCCGAGGGGGCGCATTTTGCCTTGGGGCGGCCCGGCGGCAAAATAGATCTTTCTCCGTTGCGCCGCGCTAATCCTGGCGGCCGCGTTTTCACGTTTTTCATCTACACCCGCATATCGCCATGTCAGTCATCATTAAAGAAGAAGACTTCATTCAGTCGATAGCCGATGGCATCCAGTTCATCAGCTACTACCACCCGGTCGACTACATCCGCCACCTGGCCCGCGCCTATGAGCGCGAGGAAAGCCCCGCCGCGCGCGACGCGATGGCGCAGATCCTGACCAACTCGCGCATGTGCGCCGAGGGCAAGCGTCCGCTGTGCCAGGACACGGGTATCGTCAACGTGTTCCTGAAGGTCGGCATGGGCGTGCGTTTCGAGACCAAGCGCACGCTGCAGGAGCTCTGTGATGAAGGCGTGCGCCGCGGTTATCTGAACCCGGACAATCCTTTGCGCGCCTCGGTGCTGGACGATCCGCTGTTCGCGCGCAAGAACACGCGCGACAACACGCCCTGTATCCTGCACGTCGAGCTTGTCCCGGGCGACAAGGTCGACGTGCAAGTCGCTTCGAAGGGCGGCGGTTCGGAAAACAAGTCGAAGTTCGCGATGCTGAATCCGAGCGATTCGCTGGTGGACTGGGTGCTCAAGACGGTGCCGACGATGGGCGCCGGCTGGTGCCCGCCGGGCATGCTGGGCATCGGCGTCGGCGGCACGGCCGAGAAGGCCATGCTGATGGCGAAGCAGTCGTTGATGGAAGACATCGACATGTACGAGCTGCTGGCCCGCGGTCCGCAGAACAAGCTGGAAGAGCTGCGCATCGAGCTGTATGAGAAGGTCAATGCGCTGGGTATCGGCGCGCAGGGCCTGGGCGGCCTGACGACGGTGCTGGACGTGAAGATCAGCACGTTCCCGACGCACGCGGCGTCCAAGCCGGTGGCGATGATCCCGAACTGCGCGGCGACGCGTCATGCGCACTTCGAGCTGGATGGCTCGGGTCCCGCGCGCCTGGATCCGCCGTCGCTGTCGGAGTGGCCGGAAGTGCACTGGGCGCCGGACTACAACAAGTCCAAGCAGGTGGACCTGAATACGCTGACCAAGGAAGAAGTGGCCAGCTGGAAGCCGGGCCAGACCTTGCTGCTGTCGGGCAAGATGTTGACGGGCCGCGATGCGGCGCACAAGCGCATCCAGGACATGCTGGCCAAGGGCGAGCCGCTGCCGGTGGATTTCAAGAACCGGGTCATTTACTACGTGGGTCCGGTGGATCCGGTGCGCGACGAAGTGGTCGGCCCGGCGGGTCCCACGACGGCCACGCGGATGGACAAGTTCACGGACATGATGCTGGAGCAGACGGGCCTGATCGCGATGATCGGCAAGTCGGAGCGCGGTCCGGTGGCGATCGAGTCCATCAAGAAGCACAACTCGGCTTATCTGATGGCGGTGGGCGGGGCTGCGTACCTGGTGTCGAAGGCTATCCGTGGCGCGAAGGTGCTGGGTTTTGCGGACCTGGGCATGGAAGCTATCTATGAGTTCGACGTGAAGGACATGCCGGTGACCGTGGCGGTTGACGCTCAGGGGACCTCTGTCCATACGACGGGTCCCAAGGAGTGGCAGGCCAAGATCGGGAAGATTCCGGTCGCTGTGGCTTGATTCTGTAGGTTGTGGGAAAAACGGCTGCCAGGGGACTGGCGGCCGTTTTTTTTTCCAGTGAGCGCTTTGCTCTGCTTTGCTTCGCTTCGTAGGCCGCCCGTCGTCGCGGGCGCCTGGGTGGCGAGCGCCCACGATTGCGGTCCGGAGCGTTCGCTCCGGACTGCCCCGTTGTCATCCTCGTCCAGGCCTGCGGCCTTCCCTACGGATTCCCTCGGGCGCATCGAGGTTGCTCGCCACCCAGGCGCCCGCGCCGACGGGCTACGTTTGTCTTGGCCTGGCGCGCTGCTGGAGCCGTGGTCGGGGGAGAGGCTTGGTTTGCCCGTCATTATTGGCCGCCCGGGCGGCCAATAATGACATACGTGATTTATTTGATTGCTGTGGTGGTCGCTTGCGCGCATGCGGTGAGTGGCGTGTGGGGGCGCATTGTCGTCTTGTGACTGGAGTCTTCGCTGTAGGCGCGGCCTCGTCAGTTCGTCGTCTTTAATCCCTCGCGGAATATGGCGATCTCTTCTTGCGTCTTCCCCAGCACCTCCCGCAGCACTTCCTCCGTATGCTCCCCCAGCAGCGGCGGCGCGCGGCGGTACTCCACCGGCGAGGCCGACAGCCGCAACGGGCTGGCCGTCACCGCAGCGATCCCGCCCGCCGGATGCGGCATATCGCGGCGCAGCTGCCGCGCCTGCGCTTGCGGATGCGCCTGGGCCTGAGCGATATCGTTGATCGGCCCGCAGGGCACGCCTACGGCTTCCAGCTTGGCGATCCAGTCGTCGCGCTTGCCCTGGCGCATGATCTCGGTCAGCAGGCCGACCAGCAGTTCGCGGTTGGCCAGGCGCATGCGGTTGGTGGCGAAGCGCGGGTCGTCGCCCAGTTCGGGCGCGCCGATGGCGCGGCAGTACGCGCGGTACTGCGATTCATTGCCCGTGGCCACGATCAGGTGGCCGTCGCTGGCGGCGAACACCTGGTAGGGCACGACGTTCTGGTGCGCGTTGCCGGCGCGCTGGGGCGCGACGCCGGAGTTGAAGTAATTGGAGTTCTGGTTGGCCAGCAGGGCGACGTGGCTGTCTAGCAGGGCGATGTCCAGGTGCTGGCCCAGGCCGCTGTTGTGGCGCTCCTGCAGGGCGGCCAGGATCGCGACGGTGGCGTACATGCCGGTGATGATATCGGTCACCGCCACACCGGCCTTCTGCGGCCCGCCGCCGGGCAGGTCGTCGCGTTCGCCGGTGATGCTCATGAGGCCGCCCAGGCCCTGGATCATGAAGTCGTAGCCAGGATGCTGCGCGTAGGGGCCGTCCTGGCCGAAGCCGGTGACCGAGCAATAGATCAGGCGCGGGTTGATCTGTTTCAGGCTGTCGTAGTCCAGGCCGTACTTGGCGAGGCCGCCCACCTTGAAGTTCTCGACCAGGATGTCGCTGGCGGCCGCCAGTTCGCGGATCAGCGCGGCGCCTGCGGGCGTGGCCATGTCGGCTTCGACGGAACGCTTGTTGCGGTTGGCGCTGAGGTAGTAGGCGGATTCCTCGGTGTCCTGGCCGGCGCCGTCCTTGAGGAATGGCGGGCCCCAGGCGCGGGTGTCGTCGCCCACGCGGGGACGTTCGATCTTGATGACATCGGCGCCCAGGTCGGCCAGGTTCTGCGTGCACCAGGGGCCGGCCAGGATGCGTGACAGGTCCAGCACGCGGATGCCGGTCAAGGCGGCGGGGCGCGTCATGGTTTCAGCTCCGCGGTGCCGTTGCTCAAGACGAGCACGTTGCGTTCCAGCGCGCGGGCCTGGAAGCTGAGCTGGCCGTCGGGCAGGCGCCAGATGTCGCATTGCAGGGTTTCGCCGGGATATACCGGCGCCGAGAAGCGGGTGTTCAGGCTGGCCAGGCGCGAGGCGTCGTAGCCGCAGCAGCTTTTGACGATGGCGTGCGCGACTATGCCGTAAGAACACAGGCCGTGCAGGATGGGCCTGGGGTAGCCGGCCTGGCGGGCGACTTCGGGGTCCGCGTGCAGCGGGTTGCGGTCCGCGTTCAGCCGGTACAGCAGGGCGGCGCTGGCGGGGATGCGGATTTCGCAGCGCAGGTCCGGGGCGCCGTCGGGCACCGAGGGCAGTGCGGCGGGGCTGTCGTCTCCCTGTCCGAAACCGCCGTCGCCGCGGCAGAAGGTGCTTTGGCGCAGGGTGGCCAGGCAGGCGCCGTCTTCGTCGTGCAGGGTGCGTTCGGTGATGATGATGGCGCCCTTGTCGGCGCCTTTGTCGATCACGTGCGTGTTGCGGCTTCTGCCGGTGACCACGCCCGCCGCGGGCAGGGGCGCATGCATGGTCAGCCGCTGTTCGCCGTGGACCACGCGCACCCAGTCTATGCCTGCGCGCGGGTCCTGGACCCAGAAGCCCGGATAGCCCAGCACCACGCTCATGGTGGGAAAGGTCTGCAAGCCCTTTTCGTACACGTAGCGCAGCTGGCCGGCGTCTTCGGGGTCTTGTCCCAGGCCTATGCCCAGGGCGTACAGCATGGTGTCTTTCTCGTCGTAGCGCTGGCGTACTTCGTCGAAGCGCCAGTGCTTCACGGTTGCGTAGTCCAGGGGCATGGCGGCCTCAGATGGGGTCCCAGTCGATCACGTCGGGCGAACGCTCCAACGCGTAGAAGTGCTTGCGCATGGCGGGCACGGCGATCTCGGCGATGCGCTCGGGCGTCCAGCCTTCGCCGTGGTGCACGGTGCGCAGCGGCCGCGGCTGGCTCATCAGCATGATCTCGTTGGCGCGCACCGCGAAGATCTGCGCGGTGACCTCGCTGGCGGCGTCGCTGGCCAGGTAGACGGCCATGGGCGCGACCTTGCCGGCTTCCATTTTCTTCAGCTTTTCGACGCGGGCTTTTTCTTCGTCGGTTTCAGCGGGAATGGAGCTGGTCATGCGGCTCCATGCGAACGGCGCGATGCAGTTGGAGCGCACGTTGTAGCGCGCCATGTCCAGCGCGATGGATTTCGACAAGGCCACGATGCCGAGCTTGGCCGCCGCGTAGTTGGCCTGGCCAAAGTTTCCGATCAGACCGGACGTGGACGTCATGTGCACGAATGCGCCAGACTCCTGTTCGCGGAAGTAGGGCGCCGCCGCGCGGCTCATGAAGAAGGATCCGTTCAGGTGCACGCCCAGCACCTGGCTCCATTCCTCTTCGCTCATCTTGTGGAAAACCCGGTCGCGCAGATTGCCGGCGTTGTTGACCACGGCGTCGATGCGGCCGAAGGCGTCGATCGCCGTCTGCACGCAGCGGCTGGCGCTGTCGTACGCGGCCACGCTGTCGGTGTTGGCAACGGCCTGGCCGCCCGCTGCCACGATCTCCTTGACGACCGCTTGCGCGGGGCCGTCAGCGCCGCCTTCACCGGTGAGCGATACGCCGATGTCGTTCACCACCACCTTGGCGCCGGCCTGGGCCATGGCCAGCGCGATGCTGCGGCCGATGCCGCCGCCGGCGCCCGTCACGATCACTACTTTTCCGGAAACTATGCCGCTCATTGAAGCTGACTCCTGTGCTGCGGCGCGCGCGCCGTGTGGAAAACAGTTCCGCATCAAACGCTCTGGTTCGAGGGGATGCACCATGGTAGATTCGACGAGGCATGCGAAGAATTCAAAATTAGATATGCCCCCCTTCTGCGTGGTGGAACATGAGACACGATCTGACGGACCTGCGTTTGTTTCTGAACGTGGGGGAAACACTCAATCTGACCCGGGCTGCCGAGCGCACCTTCCTGTCGCTGCCGGCGGCGAGCGCGCGGGTGAAGAACATGGAAGAGGCCTTCAAGGCCAGGCTGCTGGTGCGCATGGCCACGGGCGTGGCGCTGACGCCGGCGGGCGAAGTGCTGCTCAAGCATGCGAACGCCGTGTTCCGGCAGCTGGAATGCCTGAACGCGGACCTGCAGCCCTACGCCAGCGGCTTGAAGGGACGCCTGCGCCTATTGGCCAACACCACTGCCACCAATTCCTTCCTGGCCGATGCGCTGTCCACGTTTCTTGCGGAAAACCCTGATGTGGACGTGGAGCTGGAAGAAAAAATCTCCGGCGATATCGTCATTGCCATACGCGCAGGCCAGGGAGACCTGGGGCTGGTGGCGGGCAACATCGATGTGTCCGGCCTGGATGTCACGCCGCTGTTCCGAGATGAGCTCACCGTGGTGACCTCGCTGGACCATCCGCTGGCTGCCTCCGAGTCCGCGCATTTCGCTGACCTGCTGGACGCGTACCAGTTCGTCGGCATCCATCCTGATAGCGCCATCCAGACCTTCCTGGAAGACATCGCCAGCGGCCTGGGCAAGCGCATCTGCCAGCGGGTGCACGTAGGCAGCTTCGAGGCCGTGTGCCGCATGGTGGAGGCGGGCGCGGGGATCGCGGTGGTGCCGCGCGCCTGCGCCGCGCGCTACAGCCGCCCGGACGCGCTGCACGTGCTCAAGCTGGACGACCCCTGGGCGCTGCGCGACCGCCTGCTGTGCCGCCAGCGCGGACGCGACCTGCCCAGTTTCGCGGAATGCTTCATCGAGCACGTGCAGCGCGCGGCGCGCGGCCTGTAGCGCGTCCCGAAGAGGGGCTTTTGCAAATATGTAGCGGTGGCTTCACGGGTTCGGCAAATAATAAAAAAGGCGTCAGGCAGCAGTCCTAGAGCTTGGCCGCCCATAAAACCGAGAACCAGGAGACTGCCGTGACCGATCTACTACGCCGCCGCGCCATTGCGCGGCTGGGTGCTGCATGCGCTGCCGCCGCGCTGCCCGCGCTGTTCCCCAAGCAAGTCCGTGCCGCCGCGTGGCCGGCGCATGCCGTGAACTTCATCGTGCCTTTCCCCGCCGGCGGACCCGTGGATACGACCGCGCGCTTCACCACGCAGCCCTTGGGCCAGCTTTGGTCGGTGCCCACGGTGGTGGACAACAAGTCGGGCGCCGGCGGCATCGTGGGCGCGCAGTTCGCGGCCAAGGCCGAGCCCGATGGCTACAACTACTTCTTCGCCTCCATCCACCACGCGGTGCTGCCCAGCCTGCGCGGCAATCTGAGCTACGACATTACGCGGGACTTCGTGCCGGTCGGCATGGCGGCGGTGTTCCCCATCGTGCTGGTGGTGAACGCTGCGCTGCCCGTCAATTCGGTGAGCGAACTGATCGCCTATGCCAAGGCCAACCCGGGCAAGCTGTCGTTCAGCTCATCTGGCACGGGCGGCGGCACGCATCTGGCAGGTGAACTGTTCAATGCCATGGCCGGCGTGCGCATCCAGCACGTGCCCTACCGCGGCAGCGCGCCCGCCATGCAGGACCTGCTGGGCGGCCAGGTGCAGGTGATGTTCGCCGATGGGCCGTCCGCCGTGCCGCATCTGAAGGGCGGCAAGGTGCGCGCGCTGGGGGTGGGCAATCCCACGCGTTCCAGCATGCTGCCCGATGTGCCTACCATCGCCGAGTCCGGCCTGCCGGGCTACGAAGCCTACTCCTGGAGCGGCGTGATGGCGCCCAAGGGCACGCCGTCCGACATCGTCCAGCGCGTGAACGCGGACCTGGTGAAAGTGCTGTCGGATGCGGCCACCGCGCAGGGCATGATCGCGGCGGGTGCCGAGCCCAAGCCCGGCACCCCCGAACAGTTCGGCGAGTTCGTGCGCGATGAAATCGCGAAATGGCGCGACGTCATCAAGACCGCCAACATCAAGCTGGATTAAAACCGGCGCAGGGCTTCGCGCGCGGCGCGGTACTCGGATTCCAGCTGATCCACCAGCATCGCGGCAGGCAGGATTTCCTGCGCCGCGCCCACTCCCTGGCCCGCGCTCCACACATCCTTCCAGGCCTTGGGCCGCGAACTCTTGTCCATGTTCGCGGGCGGAGCCACGCCGTTCCTGGCGAGCTCCAGCGGATCCAGGCCCGCCGCCTGTATGCTGGCCGACAGGTAGTTCGCGGGCACGCCCGAGAAGTAGGGCGTGTAGGTCACGTCCGCCGCCTGCGCCTGCAGCACCATTTCGCGATAGGCGTCGCCGGCCAGCGATTCCTGCGTGGCGATGAAGCGCGTGCCCATGTAGGCGAAGTCGCAGCCCAGCACCTGCGCGGCCAGGATGTCCTTGCCGTGGCTGATACAGCCGGACAGCGCCAGCGGGCCGTCGTAGAAGGCGCGGATCTCGTTGACCAGCGCGAATGGACTGATCTGCCCCGCATGGCCGCCCGCGCCCGCCGCCACCAGAATCAGGCCGTCGACCCCGGCGTCCAGCGCGCGCTTGGCGTGCCGCACGTTGGTGACGTCATGGAACACCAGCCCGCCGTAGCCATGCGCGGCGGCGACCACGGCTTCGGGCGCATGCAGCGAGGTGATGATGAGCGGCACGCGCCGCTCGGCGCAGATGGCCAGATCACCCTGCCAGCGCGGATTGCTGGGGTGGACGATCAGGTTGACGCCGTAGGGCGCGATCGTGGCGTCCGGCGCGGCCTGGCGTTTCGCGGCCAGGCCGTGTTCGATGCGGGTGAGCCAGTCGTGCAGCTGTTCCTGGGGACGGGCGTTGAGCGAGGGGAAGGTGCCGATGATCCCCGCCGCGCATTGCGCCACCACCAGGTCCGGTCCGGAGACCAGGAACATGGGGGCGCCGATGACGGGGAGGCGGGTCTGGGCGTGCAGCGCGAGCGGGGGATTCATCTGGATGCTCCGGTGGTACTCAATTGGCCTGGATGTTGGCGCTCTGGATGACGTCGGACCACAAGGCGTATTCACGGTCGATGCGCGATTGCAGCGCCTTGGAGTCGCCGGTGTTGATGGTGTAGCCGCCGTCGGTCATGGCCTGGCGGAAGGCGGGATCGCTGGAGACTTCGTTCAGTGCGCGGGTCAGGCGGGCCGCCACGGCGTCGGGCAGCTTCTTCGGACCCACCAGCGCGTACCAGCCCACCACTTCATAGTCCTTCATGCCGGCTTCGACCATGGTGGGGACGTCGGGCAGTTCGGGGTTGCGGGTCTTGGAGGTGACCGCCAGGGCGCGCGCCTTGCCGCTCTTGACGAAGGGGATGGCGGTGCTGGTGATGTCGAACATGAAGGTGATCTTGCCGCTGATCACGTCCACCATGGCAGGCGAGTTGCCGCGATAGGGCACATGCAGCATGGGCGCGCCCGCCTGCTTTTTCAGCAGCTCGGCCGACAGGTGGTTGGACGCGCCGATGCCGGCGGAACCGAAGGACACGGCGTCGGGATGGGCGCGGGCGTAGGTGACCAGTTCGCTGACGTTCTTGGCGGGAATCTGCGGACCGATCAACAGCACGTTGGCGTAGTCCACCACCAGCCCGATCAGCGAGAAGTCCTTGCGCGGATCGAACAGCGTGCTGCGCTGTACCAGCGGCGACATGGTGAGGGTGGGGCTGGCGGCGAAGCCCAGCATGTAGCCGTCGGGCGCGGCCTTGGCGGTGGCGTCCGAGGCGATCATGCCGCTGGCGCCGGCGCGGTTTTCCACCACCACGGCCTGGCCCAGCTTGTCGCCCAGGTACTTGGCGAAGACGCGGGCGGTGGTGTCCACGGGGCCGCCAGGGGCATAGCCCACCAGCAGCCGGATGGGGCGTTCGGGATAGGCGTCCGCGCGGGCGCTTGAGGCCGTGGCGAGCGCCGCCGCGGCGGCGGCCGCGGCGAGCAGGGTCTTGATGTTCACGCTGGTGTCTCCTTGTGGGTAAGTAGCGGGTCGTGCAGCGGAACAGCAAGCCGCGGCTACGCCAGCCTTTCTTTCAGCGGCTGCTTGAGGATCTTGCCGCTGACGGTGGTGGGAATGGTTTCGATGGGGATGATTCGCGCGGGCCGCTTGTAGGGCGCCAGCTGCGCGCGCAGATGCAGCATCAGCAGGTTGGTGTCGACCGTGGCGCCGGGCAGGGGCTCGACGAAGGCGATGACTTCTTCGTTCTGGTCGGCGGTGGCGCGGCCGACCACCGCCGACAGGCGCACGCCGGGGAAGGCGTTGATGACGGATTCGACTTCCAGCGGATAGACGTTGAAGCCCGAGCGGATGATCAGGTCCTTGGAACGCCCCGCAATGAACAGCGCGCCGTGCTCGTCGACATAACCGATGTCGCCGGTATTGAGCCAGCCGCCGGGCAGCAGCGCCTGCGCGGTCTGTTCGGGATTGCGGTAGTAGCCCAGCATGACGCCGGGGCCGCGGATCAGGATGTCGCCGCGTTCGCCGGGCGCGGGTGCGCCGTTGTCGGGATTGCCGATGCGCAGCTCCACGCCTTCCACCGCGTGCCCGGCCGAGCAATCGCCGCGCGGCGCGTCGATGCGGGTGACGAACATGGAACCCGCATACTCGGTGATGCCGTAGCCGTGGTGCATGGCGACGCCGAAATAGCGCTCGGCGTCGCGCTTGAGGGTGGGGTCGAGTGCTGCGCCGCCCGTGTACAGGTAGCGCAGGGCAGGGGCCCGCAGCTCCGCGCGCGGCGGCGCCACGGCCATCATGCGGCTGAACATGGTGGGCACGCCCTGCAGGATGCTGACGCCCGGATGCGCCAGGGCCTTGAAGGCGTCGGCGGCGTCGAAGCGGCTGCGCAGCACCAGGCTGGCGCCGGCGTGCACCGTGGCCATCAGCACGGTGGCGATGCCGAAGATGTGCGACATGGGCAGCGCGGCGTAGCCGATGTCCTGCGGCGTCAGGCGGCGCGAGGCGGCTGAGACGCGGGCGAAATGCAGCAGGCCGCAGTGCGGCACGAGAACGCCCTTGGGCGCGCCCGTGGTGCCGGACGTGTAGATCACGGTGGCTACTTCGGCGGCTGAATCGCCGGTCTCGGCGTGCGTGGGACTGTCCGCCCGCGCAGCCTGCATGCCCGGCCCCCAGACGTCGGGATCGGCGTCGATGGCGCCGGCGTGCTCGGCGTGGGCTGCGGCGGCTGGCGAAATTCCGCTGGTGTAGAGCAGCAGTTCGGGCTGCGCATGGATGCGGATGGCGTCGATCTCGCGCGCGGACAGGCGCGCGTTCACGCCTACTGGCCAGGCGCCCGCCGCGCTGCAGGCAAACAACGCGGCGATCATGGCCGCGCAGTTTTCACCTGCAATCAGCACGCGGTGCCCGGGACGAACGCCCTGTTCTTCGAGCCACGCGGCCGCGGCCTGCACGCGCCGCCAGAACTGCGCGTAGCTCAGTTTGCCGCCGCCTTCCTCGTGCAGAAAGATGGCGTCGGGCCGCTGGCCGGCTTGCTGCGCCAGCAATTGATGGATGCGGGTAAGAGGGGCTGCCGGGGACATGGTTGCGTCGTTCAAAGCGTGGCCTGGGTGCCCAGGATTGCGGTGGATTGGCTGGACAGGGTGCCGCCGTTGCCATGCACCAGGGCCAGGTGCGCATCGGCAATCTGACGCACGCCACACTCGCGACGCAGCTGCCGGACGGCCTCGATCATGATGAAGACGCCGTACATGCCGGGGTGCACGCAGCACAGCCCGCCGCCATTGGTGTTAACCGGCAGCGTGCCGCCCGGGGCGATGGCGCCGCCCGCGATGAAGTCCTTGCTTTCGCCCTTGGCGCAGAAGCCCAGGTCTTCCAGGAACAGCAGGGTGTTGATGGTGAAGGCGTCGTACAGCTCCACCACGTCGATGTCCCTGGGTGTCACGCCCGCCATGGCGAACGCGCGCTTGCCGGATTCGGCGGCGGCGGTCACGGTCAGGTCTTCCATGGACGATATCTGGCGGTTCCAGACCGCGGTGGCGTTGCCCAGCACGTAGACCGGCGGGCGCGGCAGATCGCGGGCGCGCTCGGCGCGCACCAGCACGTAGGCGCCGGCGCCATCGGTGACCAGGCAGCAATCGCGCACGCTCAGGGGATCGGACACCATGCGGGCCGAGAGGATCTGGTCCAGCGTGGCGGGTTCGCGCAATTGCGCTTCGGGATTCAGCTGGGCCCACTGGTTCGCGGCCAGCGCCACCTGCGCCAGGTGCTCGCGGCGCGTGCCGTACTGGTGCATGTGGCGCGCGGCCGCCAGCGCGTAGGACGACAAGGGGCTCAGCGGCTCGTAGGGCGTTTCGTAGGGTTGCGGGTCGAACTGCTTGCGCACCCGGCCGATCTCGGCGCGGCTCAAGGTGGAAGTGCGCTGCGTGCTGCCGTAGCAGACCAGCACCGCATTGCACTGGCCGGACGCCAGCGCGTGCAGCGCCGGCAGCAGGTGCGCGACGAAGCTGGAGCCACCCAGCATGGTGCTGTCGATGAAGCTGGGGCGGATGCCCAGGTGTTCGATCACCGGCATGGCCCACATGGGCGCGGCCACGCTGGCGGTGCAGATGCCGTCGATGTCGCGCATGCTGAGGCCGGCGTCCGCCACTGCGCGCTGCGCCGCCTGCACCAGGATTTCCATTTCGGTGTAGCCCGCGGCCTGGCCCAGGCCGGCGTGGCCCACGCCGGCGACCGCCACGGCGCCGCGCAGATCGTTCAGCGTCATTGCGCCTCCTTGTTGGGTACGAAGACCAGGAGGCCGCGGCCGTCCTGCTGCGCTACCTGCGCGCGCACCGCCATGCCGATATGCACGGCATCTGGCGCCACGCCTTCCACGCGGCTCATCAGCCTGACGCCTTCCGGCAGGTCGATCAGCGCCACGTTGTAGTCGCCGCCAGCCTCGGGCTTGCGGCGCACCACGGTGGTGGAATAGACCTGGCCGCGTCCGTCGGGGGCGGTCCAGGCGAGCTTGTCCGCGCCGCAATGCGGGCAGATCATGCGGGGATAGAACACTGCGCGGTCGCAGCCGGCGCAATGCTGGATGAGGAAGCGGCCTTGGTCCAGCGCCTGCCGGTATTGCGCCTCGACGCCTTGCGGCGCGGCGGCCTGCTGATCGGGAACGGTCATGATGCCTACGGGTTCCAGTGGATGACGCTTGCAAGTGTCGGCACTGGCGGCGGGTTCGGCCATTCTTCATTGCTGAAGCAGGCCTTCCGCCGGCCCGTAGTGGGGCGCCCTATGTCCTGCGCGAAGCCCGTCTTCGGAAGAGGCAGATTGTCCGGCGTGCCGGGCCGTGGCTAGATACCGGAAAAGGAGCCCGACCATGAATCTGACCTGGACGCCGCAGGAGCGGCTATTCCGCGAAGAAGTGCGCGCCTTCGCCACGGACAAGCTACCGCAGGACATACGCGACAAGGTGCTGCGGCACCAGCGGCTGGAGCGCGAGGACTACGTGCGCTGGCACAACATCCTGGCCGACCAGGGCTGGGGCGCGCCGAACTGGCCTGTCGAACATGGCGGCACCGGCTGGAACGCCTTGCAGCGGCTGATCTTCGAGGTGGAGTGCTTCAAGGCCGGCGCGCCGCGCCTGTTGCCTTTCGGCCTGTCCATGATCGGTCCGGTCCTGATGAAGTACGGCAGCGCCGAGCAGCAGGCGCGCCTTCTGCCGCGCATCATCCGCGTGGAGGACTGGTGGTGCCAGGGCTATTCCGAGCCGGGGTCGGGGTCCGACCTGGCCTCGCTCTCGACCCGCGCGGTGCGCGATGGCGACGAGTACGTCGTCAACGGCCAGAAGACCTGGACCACGCTGGCCCAGTACGCCGATTGGATGTTCTGCCTGGTCCGCACCGATCCCGAGGCCCGCGCGCAGCGCGGTATTTCGATGCTGCTGCTGGACATGAGTACGCCAGGCGTGACCGTGCGGCCCATCCGCACGCTGGACGGCGGGCACGACGTGAACGAGGTCTGGCTGGAAAACGTGCGCGTGCCGGTGGCCAACCTGGTGGGCGTGGAGAACCAGGGCTGGACCTATGCCAAGTACCTGCTTGGTCACGAGCGCACCGGTATCGCCGGCCTGGGCCATTGCCACCGCGAACTGGGCGTGCTCAAGCACATGGCCGCGCAGGCGCAGTCCCGGGGCAAGCCCCTGCTGGCCGATAGTCGGTTCCGCGACCGCATCTCGCGCATCGAGGTGGACATCATGGCGCTGGAAATGCTGCTGCTGCGCGTGGCCTCCAGCAATGACGGCACGCCGGGGCCGGAAGCCTCCGTGCTGAAGATCCGGGGCTCCGAGATCCAGCAGGACCTGGCCATGCTGCAGATGGAGGTGGCGGGGCCGGACGCCTGGCCCTACGACCCCGATTGGCTGCAGGCGGACCAGGGATACAGCGGTCCGGGGCCTGCGCTTGCGGCCGCGGCCGGCGCGGGCTATGCCGACATGCGCAAGACCTCGATCTACGGCGGCACCACCGAAGTGCAGAAGGGCATCATCGCCCGCCTGGTGCTGGGCCTGTAGGCCCGGCCTCGCGCAACCCGACAGGAAGACGACGCATGGATTTCATCTATACCGAAGAACAACGCATGCTGGCCGACAGCCTGCGGCGGCTGGTGGACCAGGAATGGACGCACCCGCGCCGCCGCGCCCGCCAGGCCGCGGGCAAGCTGGATGCCGACGCCTGGGCCGCGCTGGCTGAACTGGGCGTGCTGGGACTGACCATCCCGCAGGATTTCGGCGGCTTCGGCGAAGTGCCCGCCAGCCTGCTGCCCGTGCACGTGGAACTGGGACGCGGACTGGTGTCCGAGCCGGTCATCCCCAGTGCGGTCATGGGCGCGGCGCTGATCGAGGCTTGCGGCGGCGAGGCGCGCGGCCTGTGGCTGCCGGCCATCGCCTCGGGCGACGCCATTGTCAGCGTGGCCTACCAGGAACCTGGCCGCCGCTACGAGGCCGAGCCGCGCGATTGCCGCGCCGGCAGGACGGCCGAAGGCTGGCGGCTGGAGGGCGTCAAGCATCTGGTCTGGCATGGCGCGGCGGCCACGGCCTGGCTGGTCAGCGCGCGCGGCGATAAGGGCCAGACGCTGCTGCTGGCGGTGCCGGCCGATACCGCAGGGGTACGGATCACCGATACGCCCACGCTGGACGGCGCGCGTTGCGCCCGGCTGGACCTGGATGCGGTCAGCCTGCCGCCCGAGGCCTTGCTGGCCGAAGGCGCCGCCGCCGACCAGGCCCTGGCGCGGTCCTTGCAGTGGGGCACGGCCGCGCTCTGCGCGCATGCCGCCGGCGCGATGGAACGGCTGCTGGAGATCACCGTCGACTACCTGAAGGCGCGCAAGCAGTTCGGCCAGCCGCTGGCCTCGTTCCAGGCTCTGCAGCATCGCCTGGCGGAGATGCTGGTGGCCAAGGAGCTGGCCTTGTCCATGGCCTATGTGGCGGTGGCGGCCCTGACCGAAACCGACGCCGCGCAGCGCCGCCGCATGATCGCCTCGGCCAAGCTGGAAGCCGCGCGCGCCGGACGCCTGGTGGCGCAACTGGCGGTGCAGCTGCATGGCGGCATGGGCATGACCGACGAGCTGGACGTGGGCGACTACTTCAAGCGGCTGACCGTCGTCGACCAGCTGCTCGGCGACACGGCCGAACAACTGGCCGTGCTGGAGGAACTGGCATGAGCGCGGCGGCAATCCAATCCGGGGATGGCGGCTACACCCAGATCCGCTTCACGCTGGAGCGGGGCGTGGGCCTCATCACGCTGAACCGGCCCGAACGGCTGAACAGTTTCACGGAAGTCATGCATGCCGAGCTGGCGCGGGCGCTGGACGCCATGGAGGCCGACAGCGGCCTGCGCGGGCTGATCATCACCGGCGCGGGGCGGGGCTTTTGCGCGGGCCAGGACCTCGGCGAGCGCAAGCCCGCCGAAGACGGCGCGCGCCGCGACCTGAGCCTGATCCTGGAGCGATGCTACCGGCCCTTGGTCACCCGGCTGCGGGCCTTGCCGGTACCGGTGGTGTGCGTGATGAACGGCGTAGCGGCCGGCGCGGGCGCCAGCCTGGCGCTGGCTTGCGACGTGGTGTTCGCGGTGGAGTCGGCGCGCTTCATCCAGGCCTTCAGCAAGATCGGCCTGCTGCCCGATGCCGGCGGTACCTGGTTCCTGCCGCGGCTGGTGGGTTCAGCCCGCGCCATGGGCGCGGCGTTGTTCGGCGAGGCGCTCAGCGCCCGGCAGGCGGAAGCCTGGGGGCTGATCTGGCGCGTGGTGCCGGACGAGGCACTGGCGGACACGCTGGCCGAAGTCGCAGATACGCTGGCGGCGGGGCCTACCCGCGCCTACGGCGCCACCAAGGCCGCGCTGCACGCGTCCAGCGGCAACACGCTGGCGCAGCAGTTCGACCTGGAATGCCGTTTGCAGCGCGAACTCGGCTACACCGACGATTACCTGGAAGGCATGCGGGCGTTCGCGCAGAAGCGTCCGCCGGCATTCACCGGCACCTGAGCGGGCGGTGCGTGGTCAGGGCGTCCGCGTTGCCTGGATCTGTTGGATGAGTTCGCGCGCGCAGCCCGGCAGCGCGTCGATGTCGCGCACCAGCAGCTTGCGTTCGCGCACTACCCAGGGCTCGTCCAGCTCGACCACGCGCAGCTTCATGTCGGCGCCATAGCGCCGCGCCGCGGAGTCGGGGATGACGCCGATGCCCACGCCCGCCTGCACCATTCGGCAGATGGAATCGAAGCTGTAGAGCTGGATGCGCTGGGGCAGGCGCTGGCCCACCTGTTCCAGCTGGTCGCGCAGGAAGGCGACCAGGGTGGAGCCTTCGTGCATGGTGATGAAGGGATAGCGCACCGCCTCGGCCAGCTTGATCTTTTCCTGGTCCTGCAGGGGATGGCCGTTGGGCACCACCAGCACCAGCTTGTCGGTGCTGAAGTGGATGGTCTGCAATTCGGGCGCGTCCACCGGGCCGGCCACGATGCCCAGGTCGGTGGTGCCGTCCAGCACGCCGCGCACGATGTCGCGGGTCAGGCGTTCCTGCAGGTCCACGGTGACGCCGGGGTGGCCGGACAGGAACTGCGCCAGGATGTCCGGCATGAATTCCGTGACCGCCGTGGTGTTGGCGAAGATGCGGATGTGGCCGCTGTCGCCGTCGGCCTGTTCCTGGAAGTCGTGCTTCAGGTGGTCCACCTGGCGCATGATGACCCGCGCATGCTGCAGCAGCTTCTGGCCCGCGGGCGTGATTTCCACGCCGCGGCTGTCGCGGTACAGGAGGCGGGTATTGAGCTGGTTTTCCAGCGCCTTGATGCGCACGCTGACGGCCGCCAGGGACAGGTGCGCCCGCTTGGCAGCCTGGGTCAGGCTGGGGGATTCGGCGATGTGGATGAACAGGCGTAGGTCGGCGAGGTCGAAGTGCATGGCCCATATATTACGGCGCGAGGTGGCGGGCTGGGGGGCGGGCACCCGATTCAGGCGCCGCAAACCCCTCCTTGAGCAAAAACGAATTCACAAGCGGGACGGCTTGCGGGCATGCTTCAGGCTGTAAAAACCCCAGCAGAGGATATCGGCATGACATCTACAGATCCGGCCGCGTGGATCGGCAGCGGCGAACGCAAGGCGGACGCCATGGACCCGGGCCACGCCGCGCGCATCGCGGCCACCCTGGGCGGCCCCGCGCCGGTCCAGGGCGATGCCTTGCCGCCGCTGTGGCAATGGGCGTTCTTCATTTCCACGGTGGACATGGACGGGCTGGGGACGGATGGTCATCCGGCGCGCGGCGGCTTCTTGCCGCCGGCCCAGGACCGCAACCGCATGTGGGCGGGCGGCCGGGTCGAATTCCGCCGGCCGCTGAAGGTCGGCGTGCCCGCCGAGCGCGTATCCAGCGTGATCGACGTCAAGGAAAAGACGGGGCGTACCGGCGCGCTGCTGTTCGTGACCGTGCGCCACGAGTTCCTCCAGGAAGGCGAAGTCGCCATCCATGAAGAGCAGGACATCGTCTACCGCCAGCCGACCCCGCCCAAGCTCTCGGGCAGCGAACCCGCGCCGCAGGCGCAGTGGCGCGATACCGTCGAGCCGTCGCCCGTCTTGCTGTTCCGCTATTCGGCGGTGACCTTCAACGGCCACCGCATCCATTACGACCATCCCTACGTGACCGGCACCGAGGGCTATCCCGGACTGGTGGTGCACGGCCCGCTCATCGCCACGGAGATGGTCGCCGCGTTTACCCGCGCCCACCCGCAGGCGCGCCTGACCCATCTGTCGTATCGCGGCCTGCGTCCGCTGATTGCGCCCACCCCCTTCCAGGTGGCCGGCCGCTTGACCGAGCCGGGCGTGGCCCAGCTCTGGGCCGAGCAGGACGGCACGCTGGCCCACCAAGCCGAATTGAGGTTTACCGAATGAGCATAGAGGCCCCCCGTCCCCTGGACGGCGTCACCGTCGTCAGCCTGGAGCACGCCATCGCCGCGCCGTTCTGCACCCGCCAGCTGGCAGACATGGGCGCGCGCGTCATCAAGATCGAACGTCCCGGCGGCGGGGACTTCGCCCGCGGCTACGACGAGCGCGTGCGCGGCCTGTCCTCGCATTTCGTCTGGACCAACCGGTCCAAGGAAAGCCTGACGCTGGACCTCAAGCGCGAGGAGGCGAGCGGCATCATGGAACGCCTGCTGGAAACGGCCGACGTGCTGGTGCAGAACCTGGCGCCTGGCGCCGCCGCGCGCCTGGGCCTGTCTTTTGATGCCCTGCACAAGAAGTACCCGCGCCTGATCGTCTGCGATATCTCGGGCTATGGCGAAGGTGGCCCCTACCAGGACAAGAAGGCCTACGACCTGCTGATCCAGAGCGAAAGCGGCTTCCTGTCCGTGACCGGCACCAAGGAAGATCCGGTCAAGGCCGGCTGTTCCATCGCCGACATCTCCGCCGGCATGTACGCCTATTCCGCCATCCTGAATGCCTTGCTGTTGCGGCAGAAGACGGGCCTGGGCAGCCGCCTGGACGTCTCCATGCTGGAGAGCATGGTGGAGTGGATGGGCTTCCCCATGTACTACGCCTTCGATGGCGCCACGCCGCCGGTGCGCGCGGGCGCGGCCCACGCGTCTATCTACCCCTACGGCCCGTTCCCCGTGGGCGGGGGCGCCACCATCATGCTGGGCCTGCAGAACGAGCGCGAATGGCGCGTGTTCTGCGCCCAGGTGCTGCGCCAGGCCGAACTCGCGGAAGACCCGCGCTTCATCTCCAATTCGCTGCGCACCGCCAACCGCGACGACCTGCGCGCGCTGATCGTGGCCGCCTTCGCCGACCTGACCATCGAACAGGTGACGCAGCGGCTGGAGGACGCGCAGATCGCCAATGCGCGCGTCAATGACATGGCCGGCGTCTGGGCGCACCCGCAACTGCAGGCCCGCGGCCGCTGGAGCCAGGTGGACAGCCCCGCAGGCGTTCTGCCCGCGCTGCTGCCTCCGGCCAGCAGCAACGCCTTCGCGCCGCGCATGGCGGCCGTGCCCGCGGTGGGCCAAAACACCGATGCGGTGCTAGCATCATTGGGATACGCGCCCGATAAAGTGGCGCAATTCCATGCATCGGAGGTCGTGTGACGCATCCCGTTGTCCGTAGTGCGCTGTTCGTGCCGGCGTCACGCCCCGAGCGCATCCCCAAGGCGCTGGCCGCCGGGGCCGATGCCGTCATCGTCGACCTGGAAGACGCGGTGGAGCATCTGGCCAAGGCGTCCGCCCGGGAAGCGCTGTGCGATTTCCTGGGGACGAACCCTGGCGCGCGGCTGTGGGTGCGGATCAACGACGCCTCCACCTCCTGGCACGACGACGACCTCAAGGCCTGCCGCGGCAAGCCCGGGGTGGCCGGCGTGCTGCTGCCCAAGGCCGAGAGCCTGGCGCAGGTGCGCCACGTGGTCCAGGCGGGCCTGCGGGTGATTCCCATCCTGGAAACCGCCCAGGGCATACTCAACGTTGCCGAGGTCGCCGCCACGCCCGGCGTGGAGCGCCTGGCTTTCGGCAGCCTGGATTACGGCCTGGACCTGGGTTTGACGCCCGATACGCCGGGCGCGGAGACGGTGCTGGACCAGGCTCGCGTGCAGGTGCTGCTGCACAGCCGCGCCGCAGGCCTGGCGCCGGCCCTGGATGGCGTGTTCCCGGGCGTCCAGGACCAGGCCGGGTTGTCGCACGCCGCGGCCCGCGCGCAGCAAATGGGTTTCGGCGGCATGTTGTGCATCCATCCCACGCAGGTGCCGGTGATCCACGCGGCCTTCGTGCCCGCGGCACAGGAACTGGCATGGGCGCGCCGCGTCATCGCCACGCACCGCGACACCGCGGCCGGCACCTTCATGCTGGACGGCAAGATGGTCGACGCCCCTGTCATCGCGCGCGCCCGGCTGGTGCTGGCGCAGGCGGGCGAAACCACCGGCATCTAGGCCGGTTCCGATCACTCCTTTCCGGCAGCACCATGGGCGAAGCGCTCTTCATCGGACACACTTACATCGACGTCACCGTGCTGGCGGACGAATGGCCCATGGGCGATGAAAAAAGCGTGGCGCGCGACTACGCCGTGTCCTTCGGCGGCAATGCGGTGACAGCCGCGTTCGCTTGCGCGCGGCTGGGCACGCCGCCAGACCTGATCTGTTCGTTGGCATCGGACTGGCTGGGCCATATGTACACGGACATGGCGGCGGCGCACGGGGTGTCGCTGCATGCGCGCAAGGTGGGCCGTTCGTCCCTGTCCTTCATCATGCCCAATCACGGCAAGCGCGCCATCGTGCGCGCGCGCGACGTGGACTACCTGAACGACTTTCCGCGGCTGGACATCGGCGGCTATCGCGCCCTGCACCTGGACGGCCATCAGCCTGACGCCGCTTTGCATTACGCGCAGGCCTGCCGGCAGGCGGGCGTGCTGACCTCGCTGGATGGCGGTGGCGTGCGCGAGAACACCGACGAGCTGCTGCGCCACATCGACGTGGCGGTCTGCGCGGAGCGCATGTGCGAGCAGCTGGGGCTTGCGCCGTCAGGCCTGCTGGAACTGCTGAAGGCGCGCGGCTGCCGCATCGGCGCGGTCACCATGGGCGAGCGCGGCATGCTCTGGTACGACGAGACGGGAACGGTGGCTGTCCTGCCCGCGCTGGAGGTGCCGGCCGCCAGCATCGTCGACACTTCGGGAGCCGGGGACGTGTTCCACGGCGCCTACGTCTGGTCCTATCTGAACAGGCCGGAACTGCCCTGGGTAGAGCACTTCACCTTCGCGCGTGCGGCCTCGGCCCACAAGATCCAGCATCTGGGCAATGAAGCGGGCCTGCCGCAGGTCGAGGACGTGGAGCGCGTGATGATGGCCTACGCGCCGAAGGAATAGCGGGCAAGCTCGCCCGCTGGCGCTCAGTCTGCGATGCGCGCTATCGGCTGGTCGTGGATCGCGGCGATCCAGTCGCCGATGGGCTTGCCTTGCAGCGCCAGGCCGGGGGCCAGGTCGCGCAGGGGCAGCAGCACGAAGGCGCGCAGGTGCATGCGGGGGTGGGGCAGCGTCAGCCGCTCATGGTCCAGCACGGCGTCGCCATACAGCAGCATGTCCAGGTCCAGGGTACGCGGCGCATTCTTGTACGGGCGCTCGCGGCCATGCCGGTTTTCCAGCGCCTGCAGCGCGTCCAGCAGGGCCAGCGGGGCCAGATGCGTGTCCAGCGCCGCCACCGCATTGACGAAGTCGGGGCCGGTGGCCTCGACCGGCGCGCTGCGGTAGAACGGCGATGCCGTCACCGTTGCGATGCCGTCGGTTTCCTGCAATTCGGCCAGGACGCGGCGCAGCGTGGCTGCGCCGTCACCCAGGTTGGCGCCCAGGGCGACATAGGCGCGCACGAGAGGGGGCATGGCTTAATCGGCCGCGGGCGGCGTGCCGCGCGAGGGCGAACGGCGCGGACGGCGGCGCTTGCGCGGGGCGGCGGGGGCGTCGCCGGCATCGCGCGGCTGGCGGGCCACCTCTTCGATCATTTCGCCGCGGGTGACGTCGTCGGCGTTGGCCAGGTCCATCCACCATTGCGCCAGCACGCTGTCGAACTCGCCGGCGGCGGCGCGCAGCTGCAGGAAGTCGCAGGCGGCGCGGAAGCGCGGCTGTTCGATCATGCGGTAGATGGTCTTGCCCATGCGGCGCTCGAAGCGCGGTTGCATGAACCAGATCTCGCGCATGTCCGACGAAAAGCGGCGCTGGATGGCGAGCTTTTCGGTCTGTTCGTCCAGCACCGAATCGGCGGCCTGCGACAGCGCGGGGATGGTGTGTTCGCCCTGTGCGCGCAGCTGCTTCCAGCGCGCCTCCACCTGTTGCCACAGCAGCGCGGCGAACAGGAAGCTGGGGCTGATGGTCTTGCCCGAGCGCACGCGCGCATCGGTGCGTTCCAGCGCCAGTTCCACGAAATGCTCGCCGCCGGGCTGTTCCAGCACCACGTCCAGCAGGGGCAGCAGGCCCTTGTGCAGGCCGTCGGCGCGCAACTGGCGCAGGCAGTCCATGGCATGGCCGCAGGTCAGCAGCTTGAGCATTTCATCGAACAGGCGCGAGGCCGGCACGTTTTCGATGAGCTCGGCCATGGTGCTGATGGGCTGGCGCGTGGCCGGGTCTATGGTGCCGTTGAGCTTGGCGGCGAAGCGCACGGCGCGCAGCATGCGCACCGGATCTTCGCGGTAGCGCTTGGCCGGATCGCCGATGATGCGGACCTGGCGCTTCTTGAGGTCGGCCACGCCGTTGTGGAAGTCGATGACTTCCTCGTTGTGCGGGTCGTAGTAGAGCGCGTTCATGGTGAAGTCGCGGCGCGCCGCGTCTTCTTCGTGCGAGCCGAACACGTTGTCGCGCAAGATGCGGCCGTGCTCGTCGGTCTCCTGGTCTTCCGAGGCGGGCGCGCGGAAGGTGGAGGTTTCGATGATTTCCTGGCCGAAGACCACGTGCACCAGCTGGAAGCGGCGGCCGATGATGCGGGCGCGGCGGAACAGCGGGCGGATCTGTTCGGGCGTGGCGTTGGTGGCCACGTCGAAGTCCTTGGGCTCCAGGCCCACGATCAGGTCGCGCACGGCGCCGCCGACGATGTAGGCGTCATAGCCGTGCTGGCGCAGCACTTCGCAGACCTTGATCGCGTGGCGCGATACGTTGCGGCGGTCGATGCCGTGCTTGTCGCGCTCGATGCGCAACGGCCCCCGGGCTGCCGGCGCAAATAGTCGGCCGACGAATTTTTTTATGGTTTCAGTGATCATTTAGGACTTCGAATCTTCCATGTGGTCGAACAAGTCGATCACCTGCCAGCCGCGTTCCTGGGCGATGCCGCGCAGGGTGGGGCTGGGGTTGGCTGCGATCGGGCGGGTCACTTTCTCCAGCAGGGGCACATCGTTGACCGAATCGCTATAGAAAAACGATTCCGAGAAATCCGCAAGCCCCAATCCCATGCCGGCCAGCCAATCGTTGACGCGCACCACCTTGCCTTCCTTGAAGCTGGGCGTGCCCAGGATGCGGCCGGTGTAGCGCCCGCGCAGGTATTCCGCGTCGGTCGCCACGAGGTGGGGCACGCCGAAGGCGCGGGCGATGGGCGCGGTGACGAAGCTGTTGGTGGCCGTGACCACCGCGCACAGGTCGCCGGCTTCCAGGTGCGATTGCACCAGGTCGCGCGCGGCGGGCGTCATGGACGGGCGGATCACTTCTTCCATGAAGTCCTCGTGCCAGGCCGCCAGGTCGTAGGGCGTGTGCGCGGCCAGCAGGCCGAGCATGAACTCGGCGGCCTGCTCGGCGGTGAGTTCGCCGCGGTTGTAGCGATCCATCAGATCGTCGTTCTGGCGGCGGGCTTCGGCGGGATCCCCGGCGCGGCCGGTGCGCGCCAGATAGTCGGCCCATTGGTAGTCGCTATCCAGCGGCAACAGGGTGTGATCCAGGTCGAACAGGGCGAGACGTCGGGAGGTCATGTGCGTTGTGAATCAGGATCTGCGAGCATGGCCCGCAGCAGGGGCAGGGTGATGGGACGGCCGGTGGCCAGGGAATAACGGTCCAGCGCGTCGATCAACGCCGCCAGCTTGCGGATGTCGCGCTCGTGGTGCGTGAGCATCCAATTGATGATTTCGGGCGCCAGGTGCATGCCGCGCTCGGCCGCCTGGGCCGACAGGGCTGCCAGCTTGTCGGCGTCGGACAGCGGGTCCAGGCGGAACACCAGGTCCCAGCCCAGGCGCGTGCGCAGGTCTTCGCGCAGCGGCATCGACAGCGGGGCGCGGTCTCCGGCCAGCGCCAGCGCGAAGGCGCGGCCGGTGGCGGCGGATTCGCGCCAGCGGTTGTAGAGCGCGAACAGGGCGGCCTGGCGGCTGTCGTTCATGCGGTGCACGTCGTCGACCGCGACGAACTTGGGCATGGGCGACTTGGAATCGGCTTCGGCCAGGCGGCGCAGCATGTTCTCGCCCGTCGCGGCGTCGATGTAGACGGCATCGGGACGGGCGGTCAGCGCGCGCAGCAGATGGCTGCGGCCGCAGCCGGCGGCGCCCCAGATATACAGGGCGCGGCCGGGAATCAGCGCGCGCACCGCCGCCAGCGCTTCCCCGTTGGGGCCGGCGATATAGTTGTTCAGCGATGGCGCTGGCGCGGGGAGAACGTCGAGCAGCAGCTGGCGGTTCATGGGAGCTTACAGGGTGCCGAAACGAGGCGGGTAGTACAGGTCAAATACAGCTATGGATCAATGCGGCCGGTCAAAACTGGCCTGCCAGGATTTTGGCCGCCGGGTTTTGGTCGCCAGAAACTGGCAAAATCAATACCGGCCAACCCTACACTTTAAACCACCTGGGGCCAAGGTGTCGCGTCCAAGGCCCTGGACTGGCTTGGGTTTGCGCCGATCCGGCCCTCCTTGCCGCGCCCCGGCCCAGCGCACCAGGTCCGTCCCTGTCCGAACCGCTTTCGCGGCGCCGTGGCGGGGATGATCCCTGCTTGCGCCCGCAACATCGTAAAATGCAGGGCGTTCCACCAAAATCCCAGCAATTGTTACATACCCCACGGCATTTCTCATGACGAATCAACCTACCGCCCCTCTGACCTACCGCGATGCCGGTGTCGACATCGACGCAGGCGACGCCCTGGTCGACCGTATCAAACCGCTTGCGGCGCGCACCATGCGTCCCGGGGTGCTGGCCGGTATCGGCGGCTTTGGCGGCCTGTTCGAAGTGCCGAAGTCGTACAAGGAACCCGTGCTGGTCTCGGGCACCGACGGCGTGGGCACCAAGCTGCGCCTGGCGTTCGACTGGAACCGCCACGACACCGTGGGTATCGACCTGGTCGCCATGAGCGTCAACGACATCCTGGTGCAGGGCGCGGAACCGCTGTTCTTCCTGGACTATTTCGGCTGCGGCAAGCTTTCGGTGGATACGGCGGCGGCCGTGGTGGGCGGCATCGCCAAGGGCTGCGAATTGTCGGGTTGCGCGCTGATCGGCGGTGAAACCGCCGAAATGCCGGGCATGTACCCGGACGGCGAGTACGACCTGGCCGGTTTCGCGGTGGGCGCGGTGGAAAAGTCCGCCATCATCACCGGCCAGTCGATCAAGACCGGCGACGTGGTGCTGGGCCTGGCTTCCAGCGGCGCGCATTCCAACGGCTACTCGCTGCTGCGCAAGATCCTCGAGCGCGCCAACGCCAAGCCCGACGACGATTTCCACGGCCAGCCGCTGGTCGACGTGGTCATGGCGCCGACGCGCATCTACGTGAAGCAGGTGCTGGCCGCCCTGGCCAAGCACGGCGCCAGCATCAAGGGCCTGGCCCACATCACGGGCGGCGGCCTGCTGGACAACGTGCCGCGCATCCTGCAGCCCGGCCTGTCGGCCCAGCTGCACCGCGCCAACTGGGAAATGCCCAAGCTGTTCCAGTGGCTGCAACAGCAAGGCCAGGTCGAGGACACCGAGATGTACCGCGTCTTCAACTGCGGCATCGGCATGGTGCTGGTGGTGGATCCGGCGCAGGCCGAAGCCATCGCCGCCACGCTGCGTGAGCAGGGCGAGACCGTCAGCACGTTGGGCGAGATCGTCGAGCAGAAGGAAGGCATGGCGCAGACCTTCGTGGTGTAAGCCCGCCGGTCCGCAACGAAAAACCGCGCCATGGCGCGGTTTTTTTGTGCCTGGCGCCTGGCTAGGCGCGTCCTGCCAGGGCGACGGCCATGGCGTCTATGGTCTGCGCCACGGCATCGGCGGCCAGGCAGTCGACGATGACGCGCTCGGGCTGGGCGCGCAGCCAGGTGATCTGGCGCTTGGCTAGCTGGCGCGTGGCGGCGATGCCCTGTTCGCGGGCGGTGGCCAGGTCGACCTCGCCGTCCAGGTGCGCCCACATCTGCCGGTAGCCCACGCAGCGCACCGACGGCAGGCCGGTGTGCAGGTCGCCCCGGGCGCGCAGGGCGCGGACCTCGTCGAGCAGTCCCTTGGCCAGCATGGCGTCGAAGCGCTGCTCGATGCGGGCATGCAGGGCGGCGCGGTCGGAGGGCTCCAGGCTGATGGTGAGGTACTGGTTGCCCGTGTCGTCGCGCGGACGCTGGCCGCGCAGCAGCAGGGCGGACATGGGCTGGCCGGACAGCATGCAGATCTCCAGCGCGCGCTGGATGCGTTGGCTGTCGTTGGGCGCCAGGCGCGCGGCGGTGACCGGATCCCGCTGCGCCAGTTCGGCGTGCAGCGCGGGCCAGCCCTGGATGGCGGCGCGCGCTTCCAGCTCGGCGCGCAGCGCCGGATCGGCCTGGGGCAGGTCGTCCAGGCCATCGCGCAGCGCCTTGTAGTACATCATGGTGCCGCCCGCCAGCAGCGGGATGCGCCCGCGCGCGCGGATCTCGTCGATCAGGCGCAGCGCGTCGGCGACGAAGTCGGCGGCGGAGTACGACTGAGTGGGATCGAGGATGTCCAGCAGATGCTGCGGCACCTGCGCCTGTTCCTCGGGCGAGGGCTTGGCCGTGCCGATGTCCATGCCCCGATAGATCGTGGCCGAATCGACGTTGACGATCTCCAGCGGCCAGCGTTCGGCCAGCGCCAGGGTGGAGGCGCTTTTGCCTGCCGCGGTCGGGCCGGCCAGGCAGATGACCAGCGGCGCCGCGTTGGGGGAGGCGGACGGCGACAAGCTTATTGCCCGCGCAGGAAGAGCTTGTCCAGGTCGGACACCGACCACTGGATCCAGGTGGGACGGCCGTGGTTGCACTGGTCGGCGCGTTCGGTGGCTTCCATCTGACGCAGCAGGCCGTTCATCTCTTCGATGGTGAGCTTGCGGTTGGCGCGCACCGAGCCGTGGCAGGCCATGGTGGACAGCAGTTCGTTGCGCTGTTCCGTCAGCAGGCGCGAAACGCCCACGGCGCCAAGGTCGCGCAATACGGCGCGGGCCAGCGTCTCGATGTCGCCGCGGGCCAGGATCGCCGGCACGGAGCGCACGGCGATCGAGGTCGGTCCGGACGGACGCATTTCGAAGCCGAGTTCGTTCAATTGCTCTTCGAATTCCTCGACCAGCGCCACGTCCTTTTCCTGGGCATGAAACACCACGGGCACCAGCAGGTCCTGGCGCGGCAGGCTGCGCGCGTCCAGGGCCTGCTTGAGCTGTTCGTAGACCACCCGTTCATGGGCGGCATGCATGTCCACCAGCACGATGCCGCGGCGGGTCTGCGCCAGGATGTAGATGCCGTGCAGCTGCGCCAGCGCCATGCCCAGCGGATGTTCCTCGTCCGCGGGCAGGGCCGCGGCGGGTGCTGGCGCGGGTTCGCGCAGCGGCGCCGTCTTGGCGGCCGTATCGTCATCGAGCGGACGGTAGAGCGATTGCCAGTCGGCGGCCGGGATGCCGGCGGGTTCGGCGTGCAGGCGGAACGGGACCTGGGTATGGGGGCGCTGCGGCGCGGGCGAGGGGCGCAAGCCGTAGGAGGGTGATGCGTTGCCGCCGCTGTAGCCGGGTCGGGGCGTATCCGCCACTGGCCGCGAGCTGGCGGCAGGCGCATAGGGCGTGGCCTGCGGGGTGGCGCCGGTCGTGGCGGCGGGGCGGGCCACGGTTTCAAAGCCCGCGTCGTCCGCGTCATCGGCTTGCGCAGCCGGCGTCACCGCCGACGCGCCGCCGGTCTGCGCCAGCGTCTGGCCGACCGCATGCGAGACGAAGCGATGCACCGCGCCGCTGTCGCGGAAGCGGACCTCGTGCTTGGCCGGATGCACGTTCACGTCCACGGCGGCCGGATCGATGTCCAGGAACAGCACGTAGGCGGGCTGGCGGTCGCCATGCAGCACGTCGGCGTAGGCGGCGCGCAGGGCGTGGCTGACGGTGCGGTCGCGCACGTAGCGGCCGTTCACGTAGAGATACTGGCGGTCCGCGCGGGCGCGGGCCGCGGTGGGGCGGGTGATCATGCCCGCCAGGCTGACCGTGCCGACGGAGTGCGACAGCAGCAGGCCGTGTTCGGCGAATTCCGCGCCCAGCACGTCGCGGATGCGCTGCGGCGGCTCGGCGGGCAGCCATTGGCGCTGCGCGCGGTCATGATGGAACAGACGGAAGGCGATCTGCGGATGCGCCAGCGCGATGCGCTCCATGGCGTCGACGCAATGGCCGAATTCGGTGGCCTCGGAGCGCAGGAACTTGCGGCGGGCCGGCACGGCGTCGAACAGCTGGCGCACGTCCACCGTGGTGCCCGGAGGACCCGATGCGGGGCTGACCTGCATGCTGCCGGCGTCGATCTGCCAGGCGTGCTCGCCGTCGCGGGTGCGGGAAATGATGGTGACCTGGGCCACGGAGGCGATGGAGGCCAGGGCTTCGCCGCGGAATCCCATGGACGCCACCGACTCCAGCTCGTTCAAGGAGCGGATCTTGCTGGTGGCGTGGCGCGCCAGCGCCAGCGGCAGTTCCTCGGGCGGGATGCCGCCGCCGTCATCGGTCACGGCGATGCGGCGTATGCCGCCGCCTTCCAGGCGCACTTCGATGGCGCGTCCGCCCGCGTCGATGGCGTTTTCAAGGATTTCCTTGAGCACGGACGCCGGCCGCTCGATCACCTCGCCGGCGGCGATCTGGCTGATCAGCAGGTCGGGAAGCGCAAGAATGGAGCGGCGTTCGGTCATGTGGCTGGCGTTCAGGTATGGCTATGTGGATGATTTTAGCGTCATGGGCGGGTGGGCTATAGTCGCGGACTGATATCCCATTTCGCCGGCAGGGTTGCTTCAATGCTCGAATTTTTCAATATGGTGCTCCACATCGACAAGACGCTCGGCGTCTGGGTCGCGCAATATGGCATGTGGGTGTACCTGGTGCTGTTCCTGATTGTTTTCGCGGAGACGGGGCTGGTCGTGCTGCCGTTCCTGCCGGGGGATTCGCTGCTGTTCATCGCGGGCGCGTTCGGCGCCACCGGACACATCGACCCGTTCCTGATGGGCGGACTGCTGATCGTCGCGGCCATCACCGGCAATACGCTGAACTACGCCATCGGACGCTACATCGGGCCGCGCGTGTTTTCGATGAACCTGCGCTTTTTGGACCGTGGCGCGTTGATGCGCACGCACGCGTTCTACGAAAAGCATGGCGGCAAGACCATCGTGATGTCGCGCTTCATCCCGGTCGTGCGCACCTTCGCGCCGTTTGTCGCGGGCGTGGCCGACATGCCGCTGTCCCGCTTCCAGCTGTTCAACATCCTGGGCGCGCTGCTGTGGGTGGTGAGCCTGGTGGCCGCGGGCTACTTCTTCGGCAACATTCCGCTGGTGCGCGAACACCTGAACACCATCGTGCTGCTGGGCCTGGCCGCGGCCATCGTGCCGGTGATCGGGGCAGGGGTGTTCAAGTTGATCAAGGCCAGGCGCGGCGCCTGAGATGGGCGCGGCGCGAGGCGCCGCATCCGCGCGAGGCAAATGAAAAGGGCGTTGCGCCGTGAAGCGCAACGCCCTTTTTTCATGCGGCGGCAGCCGTGGCCGTCAGCTCACGTCGCCCAGCCGCGCCAGCGGCGGGTTGGCGGTGAAGTAGCGCTGGATGCCCGTCATCATGGCCTGCGCCAGCTTGTCCTGGTGCGAGGTGCTGCGCAGCAGGGCCTCTTCCTGGGGGTTGCTGATGAAGGCGGTTTCGACCAGCACCGAAGGAATGTCCGGCGCCTTCAGGACCGCGAAGCCGGCCTGTTCGACGCTGTTCTTGTGCAGGCGGTTGATCTTCTTGATTTCATCCAGGAAGGCATTGCCGACCTTCAACGAATCGTTGATCTGCGCGGTGGTGGACAGGTCCAGCAGCACCTTGGCCACCTGGCGGTCGTGGCTGCCGAGGTTGACGCCGCCGATCAGGTCGGCCGCGTTTTCCTTGTCCGCCATCCAGCGCGCCTGGGCGCTGGTGGCCCCGCGTTGCGACAACGCGAACACCGACGAGCCGTTGGCCGAGGGTTTGACCCAGGCGTCCGCGTGGATCGAGATGAACAGGTCCGCATGCACGCGGCGCGCCTTCTGCACGCGCACATGCAGGGGCACGAAGTAGTCGTCGTCGCGCGTGAGGTAGGCGCGCATGTAGGGCTGGCTGTCGATCAGCGCCTTCAGGCGCCGGGCGATGCGCAGCACCACGTCTTTCTCGCGCAGGCCGCTGCTGCCGATGGCGCCCGGGTCCTCGCCGCCATGGCCGGGGTCCAGCGCGATGGTGAGCATGCGCTGCTTGCCGCGGCTGGCGGTGGCGGGCGGGGGCTTGGGCGCGGTGGGCAGCGGAGGCGCCGGCTGCTGGCCGCGCACGCGCGGCGGCTCGGGCGGATCGGCGCGGGTCACCGGATTGCGCTGGATGTCTTCCAGGATGCGCGCCAGCGGGTCGTCCACGTCGGGGCCGCTTTGCTTGTTCAGGATCGCGATCAGCGGATCCTGGGCGATCTTCGGATACAGGTCCAGCACCAGGCGGTACTGGTAGTCGGCCACGGGCTTGAGCGTGAACACCTGGGGCGCCACGGGCTGCTTCAGGTCGAACACCAGGCGCACCACGTTGGGGCGGTTCTGCGCCACCCGCAGGCTCTGGATGTAGGGATCGTCCGGACGGACCTTGGAAACCAGGTCGTTGAGGGCCGCGCTGATGGTCAGTCCCTCGATGTCCACCACCAGGCGGTGGGGGTTTTCAAGTGTGAACTGTTCAGCCTTGAGCTCGCTGTCGAGCTCCAGCGTGACGCGGGTGTATTCGTCGGCCGGCCAGGTGCGGACGGCCAGGATGGTCGCCGCCTGCGCCAGGCGCGGCAGGACCGGCAGGACGAGCAGAGTAGCGGCGACGCTAATCAGGCGGCGCCGGGTGGCGCCTGCCGAGGGGAGGGCGCCGACTGGGGCGGGGGGACAATCGCGTTCAACCATGTTTGTCCTCGAGCGGTGTACGCGGTCAGGGTGGCGTCGCGTCCGTCGCCTGCATAGGCTAGGGAAATCAGCAGGTCGGGAGGGGGCAAAAGGCCCCCGGCCCGCTCCGGCCATTCGATCAAAACGACCGCGTCGTCACGCAGTAAATCCCGGAATCCTGCGTCCAACCATTCTCGCGTATCACTAAATCTATAAAAATCAAGGTGATAGAAGTATAAGTTAGAAACTTTATAGGATTCAAGCAGCGCGTAGCTGGGACTTTTGATCCGTCCCGTGATGCCGCATTCCCGCAACAGGGCCCGAGTGAAGGCGGTTTTCCCCGCGCCCAGGTCTCCCCGGAGGTGGATATGTCCCCCTGCCGGACCGGCCTGCCCGCCGGAAACCAGGGGAGCGAGCTGCCGCGCCAGCGATTCCGTGGCGGCTTCGTCGGGCAGGTGCAAGGTCAGGCTGCAAAGAGGGGCGGACATGGCGCGGGGCGAGTGGTAAAAACGATGGAGGGAGCACGGATGTTTGCGCAATTATAGGAATGCGGGTTTCTGCTAACCTAGAACTGATTGTCATTCTCAACATTCTCGTGACTGGCGCGCCGCCGCCAGCCGCAATCGACGTCGCCACGGAGTAGCACGCGCCATGAAGACCCGCATTGAAAAAGACACGTTTGGTCCCATCGAAGTCCCGGAAGATCACCTCTGGGGCGCCCAGACCCAGCGTTCGCTGCATTTTTTCGCGATTTCCACCGAAAAGATGCCGGTCCCGCTGGTCGAAGCGATGGCGCGGCTCAAGCGCGCGGCCGCCAAGGTCAATGCCGATCTGGGCGAACTGGATCCGAAGATCGCCGACGGCATCGTCCGCGCCGCCGATGAGGTGATCGCCGGCAAGTGGCCCAACGAATTCCCGCTGTCGGTCTGGCAAACCGGCTCCGGCACCCAAAGCAACATGAACATGAACGAGGTGCTGGCCAACCGCGCCTCGGAACTGCTGGGCGGCGTGCGCGGCGAAGAGCGCAAGGTCCACCCGAACGATCACGTCAATCGCGGGCAGTCGTCCAACGACACGTTCCCGACCGCCATGCACGTGGCGGCCGCGGTGCAGGTTGAGCATCATCTGCTGCCCTCGCTGAAGGCGCTGCGCGCCACGCTGGCGGCCAAGAGCGCCGAGTTCTACGACATCGTCAAGATCGGCCGCACCCACCTGCAGGACGCCACGCCGCTGACCCTGGGCCAGGAGCTGTCGGGCTATGTGGCCCAGCTGGACCTGTCCGAGCAGCAGATCCGCGCCACCTTGCCGGGCCTGCACCAGCTGGCCATCGGCGGCACCGCGGTGGGCACGGGCCTGAATGCGCACCCGCAGTTCAGCGCCAAGGTTTCCGCCGAACTGGCGCATGCCAGCGGCACCGCCTTCGTGTCGGCGCCCAACAAGTTCCAGGGCCTGGCCTCGCACGAAGCGCTGCTGTTCGCGCACGGCGCGCTGAAGTCGCTGGCGGCCGGCCTGATGAAGATCGCCAACGACGTGCGCTGGCTGTCCAGCGGTCCGCGTTCGGGCCTGGGCGAAATCAGCATCCCCGAGAACGAGCCGGGCAGCTCCATCATGCCGGGCAAGGTCAATCCGACGCAATGCGAGGCCATCACGATGCTGGCCGCGCAGGTGCTGGGCAACGACGTGGCCATCAATATCGGCGGCGCCAGCGGCAATTTCGAACTCAATGTGTTCAAGCCGCTGGTGATCCATAACTTCCTGCAATCGGTGCGCCTCTTGACCGATGGCATGGCCAGCTTCAACGAGCATTGCGCCGCCGGCATCGAGCCCAACCTCGAGCGCATCGCCGAATTGGTCGACCGGTCCTTGATGCTGGTGACGGCGCTGAATCCGCACATCGGCTACGACAAGGCCGCGCAGATCGCCAAGAAGGCGCACAAGGAAGGCCTGTCGCTGAAGGAGTCGGCGTTGGCGCTGGGCTACGTGACCGAGGCGCAGTTCGCCGAATGGGTGGTGCCGGCCTCCATGACCAACGCGCACAAGTCCTCGTAGGAAGACTGCCGCTCGCATGAAAAAAGACCGCCGCGGCGGTCTTTTTTCGTTGGCGGCGCAGCGTCTCTCAGGCCGCGCCGGTGAGCATCAGCCACAGCGGAATCGTCAGCGCCGAAAGCAGCGTGCCCAGCGAGATCAGCACCGCCACCATGCGGCCGTCGCCGCCCATGCGCATGGCCAGTACGTAGGCCGCCGAGGCGGTGGGCAGGGCTGCGAACAGCAGCAGCATGCGCGATTCCAGCGGCGGCAGCGCCAGCAGATGCGCGACCAGCAAGGCCACCGCAGGCAGCGCCACCAGCTTGACCGCAAGCATCCAGGCGATCAGCGCGCCATGGCCCTTGCCGCCTTCCCAGGCCAGGCTGGCGCCCACGCAGATGATGCCCAGCGCAAGGGCCGCCGCGCCCAGACGCGCCAACACCGTGTCCAGCGGCCCGGGCAGGTGCACGCCGGCCAGATTGCAGGCCAGGCCGGCCAGCGTCGAAATGACCAGCGGATTGCGGGCCAGTTCGCGCAGCAGGTTGCCGCCGCTGTGGCGGGCCAGGCCGTAGACCGCGGCCATGTTGGCCATGGGCACGGCGAAGCCGACGATCAGCGCCATGACCGTCTGGCCCTGCGCGCCGCCCAGGCTGGCCGACAAGGCCAGGCCTAGATAGGTATTGAAGCGGTAGCCGCATTGCGCGGACGAGGCCAGGCTCAGCGACGAAGGTCGCAGCACCCAGCGCGCCAGCCAGGTCAGCGCGACGCCGGCCGCGATGACGGCCGCGCTGGCCTGCAGCAGCATGGCGGCGTTGCCGGCGGTGATGGGGGTGCGCAGGATGGACTGGAACAGCAGCGCGGGCAGCAGGACGAAGTAGACCAGGCGTTCGGTGCCGGCGAAGAATTCGCGCGAGAAATTCAATTTGTGATGCAGCGCCCAGCCCAGTGCGACCAGCATGAAATCAGGGAAAACCAGAAGGGCGACCGACATGTGCGAGTACGTATTTGATGCGCGTCAGACGGGGATCGCTGCGCTATGCGTCTGTAAGTATTTGCTGCTATTCTCCGTCATTCTGGCGGGCGCGTGTGCCACAAGCAACGTATAAAAGCAGTGCTCACCCTGCGCACAGAGCATGCGCCCACCACCGTTAATTGCGGACCTGCCCACAGGCAGGCGCATCACACAACGGTCCGTACACACACGGGCTCGCATATTGGAGGAAACACACCTATGAATAAAGTCCGCTCCCTGGCCGTGGCCATCGCCCTGGCCACCGGCGCTGCCGGCACCCTTGGCGCCTCCGCCGCTCACGCTGCCGACAAGTACCCGAGCAAGCCGATCCGCGTCATCGTTCCGTTCGCGCCCGGCGGTTCCACCGACATCATCGCGCGCCTGGTGACGCAGCGCATGAGCCAGGAACTGGGCCAGCCCATGGTTGTGGAAAACAAGGGCGGCGCCGGCGGCGCCATCGGCGCATCCGAAGCCGCGCGCGCCGATGCCGACGGCTACACGCTGTCCATCGCCACCGTGTCGACCATGGCCGTGAACCCGGCCTGCCGCCCCAACGACCTGCCCTACGATCCGATCAAGGACTTCCAGCCGGTCACCAACTTCGCCAACACCGCCAACGTGGTGGCCGTGAACCCGAAGTTCCCCGCCAAGGACTTCAAGGGCTTCCTGGAAGAGCTGAAGAAGAACCCGGGCAAGTACTCGTACGGCAGCTCGGGCACCTGCGGCGTGCTGCACCTGATGGGCGAATCGTTCAAGATGGCTACGGGCACGGACATCGTGCACGTGCCGTACAAGGGGTCGGGCCCGGCCGTGGCTGACGCCGTCGGCGGCCAGATCGAAATCCTGTTCGACAACCTGCCGTCGTCGATGCCGCAGATCCAGGCGGGCAAGCTGCGCGCCATGGCCATCGCGTGGCCGACCAACATCGAAGCCATCAAGGACGTGCCGACCTTCAAGGACGCCGGTTTCCCGGTGCTGAACCAGCCGGTCTGGTACGGCCTGCTGGCTCCCAAGGGCACGCCGATGGAAGTCGTGAACAAGCTGCGCGACGCTGCCGTCGTGGCCCTGAAGGACCCCAAGGTCATCAAGGCGCTGGACGACCAGGGCTCGGCGCCGTCGGGCAACACGCCGGAAGAATTCGCCAAGGAAATCAAAGAGCAGTATGACTGGGCGAAGGACGTCGTGAAGAAGCAGAACATCAAGCTGGACTGATGCCGCGCGGGGCGGGCGCTGCCTGCCCCGTCTGCAAGCCATGACGGGCGCCTTCGGGCGCCCGTCTTTTTTTGCGCGGGCCGCTCAGGCCGTGGCGTCGAGTCCGGCCTGCAGCGCTTCGCAAGCGGCGCGCAGGCGTTCGATGAAGTCCCGGTGCAGCGCCGACAGCGGGTCCTGGTTGCGCACCATGATGCTGATCGGCACGCGCAGGGCGGGGTCCAGCCGGCGCAGGTTCATGCCGGGGCGCAGCATCGCCTGCGCGGTGATCGCGTCGACGATGGCGTCGCCGCAACCCGCGTCGACCAGGGCACAGGCCACGTAATGCGTCTGCACCTGGATCGCCACCTGCGGATCCAGGCCCTGCGCATCCAGCGCCATCTGCAGCAGGGCGCCGGAGGCGTCGGCGGCGTCCAGCACGATCAATGTATCGCCCGCCATGGCGGTCAGATCCGCCAGCGGCAGCGGGCCCGAGCCATCCTTGCGGCTCAGGTGCACCAGTTCCGTGTGCCCCAGTCCCATGCGGGTCAGGCCCGGATAGTCATTGGTGTCGAAGGTGATGGCCAGGTCCAGCTCGCGCGTCAGCAGCCCCTGCACGAGTTCGGTGCTGTGATGCGTGTGGATGTCGAAGGTGATGCCGGGCTGCGCCGCGCGGCTGTCGCGCACCACGCCGGGCAGCAGTCCCAGGCCCAGCGCCGGTGCGCAGCCCAGGCGCAGGTGGCCGTTGGGATGGTCGCGCAGGCTGGCGGCCAGCCTGCGCACGCTGTTGAGGTCCTGGTTCAGGCGCGCGACCTCGGGCGTGAGGATCTCGGCCTCGCGGGTGGCGACCAGCCGGCCCTTCACGCGCTCGAACAGCTTGAAGCCCAGTTGCGCCTCGGCATGCGCCAAGAGCTTGCTGGCCGCGGGCTGCGAGATATGCAGCGCGGCCGCGGCCTCGGTCAGGGATCCGGTACGGCGGATCGCTTCGAAAATCTCGATGTGGCGCAAACGCATGGCACGGTGGGGGACGGTGGGCGGAAACCGCGATTCTAAGCCGGATGCGGCCCGCGTCGCGACAGACGCCGGCGCCTTGACTATCATGAACCCCTGCCGGAAAGCCGGCGCCCACCGGAGCCTCCCCATGCGCGCACCCCGACATGCCGTCGCCCTCATGCTTGCCGCCGCGCTCGCGGCCATGCCTGCTGCGTGGGCGCGCACGCCACAGGCCGTCGAGGACCTGAACCCCGAGGCCGCCAGCGGCACGCAGACGCGCCAGTTGGTGCGGGCGCCGCATTTCATGATGGCATCGGCCAATCCGTTGGCGACTCAGGCCGGCGACGAGATGCTGCGCCGGGGCGGCAGCGCGGTGGATGCCGCCATCGCTACCCAACTGGTGCTGAACCTGGTGGAGCCGCAATCGTCCGGCATAG
Source organism: Achromobacter xylosoxidans (assembly GCF_002192695.1). Taxonomy (GTDB): domain Bacteria; phylum Pseudomonadota; class Gammaproteobacteria; order Burkholderiales; family Burkholderiaceae_B; genus Achromobacter; species Achromobacter xylosoxidans_C. The sequence continues at coordinate 166,832 of NZ_MTLG01000011.1, read as the reverse complement.
GCGGCGGCGCCTTCATGGTGGTGTATTCGGCCAAGAGCGGGCGCATCCAGACCTACGACAGCCGCGAGACGGCGCCCGCCGCGGCCCAGCCGCAGCGTTTCCTGGATCCGGACGGCAAGCCCGTGCCTTTCGCCCGCGCGGTGAACAGCGGCCTGGCGGTGGGCGTGCCGGGCCTGCTGCGCGGCTTGGAACTGGCGCACAAGGAGCAGGGCGCGCTGCCCTGGGCCGATCTGTTCCAGCCCGCGATCCGGCTGGCCGAGCAGGGTTTCGCCGTGTCGCCCCGTCTGCACAAGCTGTTGGCCGGCAACAAGGAGCTGCGCGCGCAAGCCGCGGCCGCGGCCTATTTCTATGCGCCGGACGGCGCGCCGTGGCCGGTGGGCCATGTGCTGAAGAACCCCGAATTCGCGCGCACGCTGCGCGCGGTGGCGCAGCAAGGCGCCACCGCGTTCTACCAGGGCGACATCGCCCGGGACATCGTCGCCGCGGTGCGCGGCCATGCCGTGCCCGGCGACCTGACGCTGGCCGACCTGGCAGGCTATCGCGCCAAGACGCGCGATCCCGTCTGCGGCGCCTATCGCGGCTACCAGCTATGCGGCATGGGGCCGCCCAGCAGCGGCCCGATCGCGGTGTTGCAGATGCTGGGCGAACTGGAGCAGTTTCCCCTGCCCATCTTTGCACCTGGCAGCGTGGAAGCGGTGCATTACTTCTCCGAAGCGGGCCGGCTGGCGTTCGCCGACCGCGATTTTTATGTGGCCGATCCGGACTTCGTGCAGGTGCCGGTGCGCGCCATGCTGGACCCCGCCTATCTGCGCGCGCGCGGCGCCCTGATCCAGCCGGACCGCAGCATGAAGGTGGCGCTGCCCGGCGATCCGGAAGGCAAGCTGCTGTCGCTGGGCAAGGACGACGCGCTGGCGTTGCCCTCGACCAGCCATCTGGTGGCGGTGGACGCGCAGGGCAATGCCTTGAGCATGACGACCACCATCGAAAACGAATTCGGCAGCAAGATCTTCGTGCGCGGCTTCCTGCTGAACAACGAGATGACGGATTTCTCCTCGTCCTACAAGGATCCCGAGGGCCGCCTCGTCGCCAATCGCATCGAACCGGGCAAGCGCCCGCGCAGCTCGATGGCGCCGATGATCGTGCTGCGCGACGGCAAGCCTTATCTGCTGGTGGGGTCGCCGGGCGGCAGCGCCATCATCAACTACGTGGCCAAGACCATCGTGGGCGTGCTGGACTGGGGCCTGGACATCCAGGCGGCCATCGACCTGCCGAACATGGGCAGCCGCAACAAGGAGACCGAACTGGAGAAGGGCACCGCGCTGGAGGCGCTGGCGCCTGAGCTCGAGCGCATGGGGCACCCGGTGCGGATACTCGAATTCCCCAGCGGCATCCACGGCATCGTGATCGATGGCGGTGGCCTGCAGGGCGGCGCCGACCCGCGCCGAGAAGGCGTCGCCCAAGGCGGCTGAGGCCGCGCAGGGCTACTTGCCGGTGTCGGCGGAACGCAGATCCGGAGGCAGCTTGCGCAGCGTCGCGGGGGTGCGCGACAGCTTGATCGGCGAGCCCACTCCACGGTAGTCGCCCTGCTCCAGCACCATGCCGCGATGACGGGTGTGCGGATGCGCCAGCGCCTGGTCCACGCTCTGTACGGCGGCCGCGGGCACGCCTCGGCGCAGCAGGCGGTCGGCCAGCGCGGCGGCCTCATGGCCCGCCAGCAGCGCGGCCAGGTCGTCGCGCAAGGCCTGGCGGTTGCGCAGGCGGTCGGCGTTGGTGGCGTAACGCGTGTCCTCGGCCAGCGCCGGCGCGTCCAGCGTCTGCGCCAGTTGCGCGAACTGGCGATTGTTGCCGACCGCCAGGAAGATCGGGCCGCTGGCGGTGGGCAGCGTTTCGTAGGGCGCGATGTTCGGGTGCGCGTTGCCGCTGCGCGCGGGCACCTTGCCGCTGTAGAAGTAGTTGGGCGCGTGCGGATGCAGCAGCGACAGGGCGCAGTCGTACAGCGTGATGTCCAGGAATTGTCCCAGGCCGCTGCGGGTACGCTCATTGAGCGCCAGCAGGATGGCCACGGCCGCGTTCAGGCCGGTCACCATGTCCACCACCGGCAGGCCGACGCGGGTGGCTTCGCCGTCCGCGTCGCCGTTCACGCTCATCAGGCCGCACATGGCCTGGGCGCAGGCGTCGTAGCCGGGCAGGCCGCCCAGCGGGCCGTCCGCGCCGAAGCCGCTGACCCGGCAATGGATCAGCGCGGGGAAGTCGCGGCTCAGCGCGTCGTAGCCCAAGCCCCATTTTTCCAGTGTGCCGGGCTTGAAGTTCTCCACCAGCACGTCGGCATCGGCCAGCAGATGGCGCAGCAGTTCCTGCCCCGCCGCCTGCGACAGGTCCAGCGTCATGCCGTCCTTGTTGCGGTTGACGCCGATGAAGTAGGACGCCGTATCGCCCAGGAAGGGCGGCCCCCAGCCGCGCGTCTCGTCGCCGCCGGGAGGCTCGATCTTCAGCACGTCGGCGCCGTGGTCGGCCAGGATCTGCGTGCAATAGGGGCCGCCCAGCACGCGCGACAGGTCTATCACTTTGCAGCCGGCGAGCGCGCCGGCGTTGGGCAGGGTTGCAGCCATGTGGGGTCCGTTCAGTCGATGGAAACGTGGGCGCTCTTGATGAGGTCGCGCCATTTAGGCACTTCGGCCGAGATGAAGGTCGCCAGGCCCTGCGGCGTCTGGTCCCGGGCTTCGACGATGCCTTGGCTGCGCAGCGTCTGCGCGACCTCGGGATCGGACAGCGCGGTCTTGAAGGCGCGGTTCAGCGTGTCCACCACATCGGCCGGCGTGCCCTTGGGCGCGACGATGCCGAAGAACACGCTGACGTCATAACCCTTGAGTCCCTGCTCGGAGAGCGTGGCCAGGTCAGGCAGCGCATCCGAGCGCTGGGCGCTGGCCAGGCCGATGGCGCGCAGCTTGCCCGCCTTGATGTAGGGCAGCGCGGTGAGGATGTCGGTGAACGACATCGACACCTGCCCGCCCAGCAGGTCGTTGAGCGCCGGACCCGTGCCCTTGTAGGGGATGTGCATGATCTGGGTGCCGGCCATGTTGTTGAAGAGGATGCCGGCCAGGTGCGACGAGGCGCCGTTGCCCGACGAGGCGTAGCTCAGTTTGTCCGGATTCTTCTTGGCGTAGGCGATGAGTTCCTGCGCATTGCTGGCGGGCACCGACGGGTTGACCACCAGGATATTGGGCAGGTGGCCGATCCGGATGATGGGCGCGAAGCTGGTCTCGGGGTCGTAGCCCTGCTTCTTGTACAGGCTGACGTTGATCGCCAGCGGACCGGAAGTGCCGAACAGCAGGGTGTAGCCGTCGGGCTTGGCCGTCGCCACGTATTCCGAACCGATGTTGCCGCCGGCGCCGGCGCGGTTTTCGACGATGACGTTCTGGTTCAGCGGCTGCCGCAGCTTGTCGGCCAGCCTGCGCGCCAGGGCGTCGGTGGGACCGCCGGGCGGGAAGGGCACGATCAGCGTCACGGGCCGGGCCGAGGGATAGGCGTCCGCGGCCAGCGCGGGCGCGGCGGGGGCGATGGCCGTGGCGGCCGCCAGCAGCAAGGGGGCGAGGGTTCGGTTCATGCTTGTCTCCAGTGGTTGCGCGCCGGCTGTGCCGCCGGCGTCGGTGCTTACAGCGCGTACTGCAGGATGGCCCGGCACGCCGCGCTTTCGTCGGCCGGGATGGCATAGGGATCGCGCGGACCCAGGCGATGCTGCAGCACCTGGTCGGCCAGTAGCGCGCGGCTTTCCAGGCCGGGTTCGGTGGCTTCCCAGCGCAGGGCGGCCATGGATACCGCGTGGTACAGCAGCGAGGCCGCCTGGCGCGCCAGTTCGGGGCGGTCGGCCTGCGCGGCGTGTTCGGCCAGCGCATAGGTCTGTTCCAGCGCGCGCGCCTGCATCTCGGCCAGTTCGGGCGGGCAGGGGCGGCCCGCGGCCAGCAGGCCGTCGATATGGCTGCGCAGCGCCGGCAGCGAGTTTTCCCGCGTGATGGCGCGCAGCACGTCCAGCGCCACGATGTTGCTGGTGCCTTCCCAGATGGAACCCAGGTGGGCGTCGCGCACCAGCCGCGGTTCGGTCCATTCCTCGATATAGCCGCAGCCGCCGCGTACTTCCATGGCGTCTCCGGTCACCTTGCGCGCATCGCGGCAGGCGCGGAACTTGATCAGCGGCGTGAGGATGCGCGCCAGCGCCGGATCGGCCGCGCCCTGGTCCGCGCCGGCCAGCGCGCGCGCGGTCTGGAACATCACGCTGCGGGCCTGTTCGGCCCAGACCGTCATCTTGACCAGCTGGCGCTGCATCAGCGGCATGTCGATCAGGCGTTTGCCGAAGGCGTGGCGGTGCTGCGAGACATAGACCGCCTCGGTCACGGCGCGGCGCATCAGGCCGGCGGCGCGCATGCCGTTGGACAGGCGCGAGTTGTTGATCATGTCGGCCATGTGCTTGAAGCCGCGGCCGCGCTCGCCCACCAGCCAGGCCACCGCGCCTTCCAGGCGGATTTCGCCGCTGGCCATGGAGCGCGTGCCCAGCTTGTCCTTCAGGCGCAGGATGCGGTAGTGGTTGTGCGTGCCGTCGGCCAGGTCGCGCGGCAGCAGGAACAGCGATACGCCCTTCAGGCCGGGCTGCGATTCGCTGCGCGCCAGCACCATGGCGTAGCCCGCGTCCGGATTGGAGCAGAACCATTTGTCGCCGTGGATGAGCCAGGTGCCGTCATCCTGCGCGGTGGCGGTGACTTCGGTGGCGCTGACGTCCGAGCCCGCGCCCTGTTCGGTCATGAACATGGCGCCCTGGCGCAGCGCGTCGAAATCCTGCGAGGTCACCTCGGGCAGCACCCGCTCGACCAGTGCCGGGTCGCCAAACTTGCGCAGCGTGCGCGCCAGCGAGTCCGTCATGCTGACCGGGCAGCACAGCCCGAACTCCGCCTGCACGAACAGATGGCTGAGCGCGTACTTGGCGGCCGCGGGCATGGGCTCGGGCCAGCCCAGCACGCCGCCCCGGTGCGACAGGGCGGCCAGGCCGAATTCGCTGTAGGCCAGGCGCTCCAGTTCGACATAGGCCGGATGCTTGTCGATGCGCGATTCGTCGGTGCCGGCGCGGCTGCGCACGGACAGCGTCGGCGGGTGCTTGTCGGCGGTGGCGGCCAGTTCGTCCATGACGCCGCCCGCCAGCGCGCCCAGGCGCTCCAGGTGGGGCAGCAGGTGGACGTGCAGCGCGGGCGGCAGGTAGCGCCGGCTCAGCGCCTCGGCATAGGGGTCCGCGCTGAACAGGTTCTGCCCGCGCGAATCCGGAACGGGGGTGGCGGCGGGGGGCGCGGTCTTGACGGGGGTATCCATGGCGGCATCCTGCTGAAGACGGGAACGATGCCTGTGATGGTGCTTGCATGGATTAATCTATACAAATACTGTTTGTGTGTAGAACAATCCAAAAAAAGTATGGATTGCAGTCCCAGGGGAGACAGATGGACCTGGATCCGCGCCTGTTGCGCTATTTCATCGCCGTGGCCGAAGAGCGCCATTTCAGCCGCGCGGCCACGCGGCTGCACATTTCCCAGCCGCCGCTCAGCTACGCCATCCGGCAGCTGGAGGACAACGTCGGCGCGCGCCTGCTGACGCGCACCAGCCGCCACGTCGAACTGACCGACGCCGGCCAGGTGCTGTACCGCGAAGCCCTGACGCTGCTGCGCCAGGCGGAAGAGGTGCGTACGCTGGTGCAGCGGGTGGATGCGGGCCTGCGCGGGCGGCTGCGCATCGGCTTCGTGGGCTCCATGCTGTACCGCGGCCTGCCGGCGCTGCTCAGCGCCATGCGCGCCGAGCTGCCGGACGTGGAACACGTGCTGACCGAACTGAACTCGCACGACCAGATCGAGGCCGTGCGCCGCGGCGAGCAGGATCTGGGCTTCATCCACGCCAATCCGGTGCCCAACGGCGTGCTGGCGCGCGACCTGATGGCCGAGCCTTTCGTGGTGTGCCTGCCGCAGGCGCATCCACTGGCCGGCCGCGACTCGCTGCGGCTGGCGGAGCTGGCGGCGGATGATTTCGTCTTCTTCGCCCGGGCCGCTTCGCCCAGCTATTACGAGACGGTGCTCTCCATGTGCGTGGCCGCGGGCTTCATGCCTGTGATCCGGCACGAGGTCCGGCATTGGTTGAGCGTGGCGTCGCTGGTGTCGCAGGGGCTGGGCGTGTCCATCGTGCCGGCCTGCCTGTCGCGCAGCGGGCTGGCGGGGACGCGTTTCATCGCCTTCGAGCACGCGGCCCGCTCGGTCAGCCAGATGATCTGGCGCGAGGCCGAGCGTACGCCGCTGCAGGAAAAAGCGGTGGAAATGGCGGCGCGGCATGGCTGGGAGTCCCCGGAAACCTCGCGAAATCCGCCATCCGGGTAGGCAGAACCTGCCCGAAGGCTTATCGTTAGCGGTATCCCCGCGCCGTCAGTCCGGCGGCCAGGGAGGGAACCGTTTGCATACGAACGCGAATTCCGGGTTTTAGCCATGTCCTACCGTCTAGTCCTGCCGCTCACGCGCCGCAGGCGTTTCATCACCAGGCTGCGCCATTGCGGCCCTCCGGCGAAGTACTGAACCCCACTGCAGGGTGTTTCGGTTGCACTTCTCCGGAGTCTTACGTGGAAATTCCTTTTTCGTTTCGTCCGCGTCTTTTCGACGCGTTGCGCGGTTACGACCGTGTCCGCCTGGCCCAGGACCTGGGCGCGGGCCTCACCGTGGCCGTGGTTGCGCTGCCGCTGGCCATGGCCTTCGCCATCGGGTCGGGCCTCAAGCCCGAGGCCGGGCTGTTCACTTCCATCATCGCGGGCTTCCTGATCGCTCTGCTCGGCGGCAGCCGGGTGCAGATCGGCGGGCCGGCGGGCGCCTTCATCGTCATCGTCTACGACATCGTGCAGCAGTACGGCGTGGCCAATCTGATCATCGCCACGGCGCTGTCGGGCGTACTGCTGTTCGTGATGGGGCTGCTCAGGCTGGGCACGCTGGTGCGCTTCATTCCGGTGGCGGTGATCATCGGCTTCACCAACGGCATCGCGGTGCTGATCGCGTTGTCGCAGGTCAAGGATTTCCTGGGCCTGGCGATTCCCAAGATGCCGGGCGACTTCTTCGGCATCCTGGGCGCGCTGGGCAGCCATCTGTCGTCGCTGAATCCCTGGGCCGCCGGCGTCGCGCTGCTGTCGCTGGCGGTGATCGTGGGCTGGCAGCGCTGGCTGCCCAAATGGGGTGGCCAGCGGGCGGCCAGGCTGGCCCGCGTGCCGGGCTCGATCATCGCGCTGGTGCTGGCGACCGCGGCGGTCGCCGTGTTCGGCTTGCCGGTGGAAACCATAGGCAGCCGCTTCGGCGGCATACCGGCGGCGCTGCCGGATTTCACGCTGCCTGCGTTCAGTTGGGAATCGGCCCGCTTCCTGCTCATGCCCACCATCACGCTGGCGGCGCTGGGCGCCATCGAGTCGCTGCTGTGCGCGCGGGTGGCCGACGGCATGATAGGCGACCGGCATGACCCCAACCAGGAGCTGATGGCTCAGGGCGTCGCCAACTTCGTCACGCCATTCTTCGGCGGCATGCCGGCCACGGGCACCATTGCGCGCACCGTGACCAATGTGAAAAGCGGCGCCACCAGCCCCGTCGCGGGCATGGTGCACGCGCTGGTGCTGCTGGTGGTGATGCTGGCGGCAGCGCCCCTGGCGGCCTCGATACCGCTGGCCACCCTGGCGGCCATCCTGATGTTCGTGGCCTGGAACATGGGCGAATGGCGCGAGTTCGCGCGGCTCAAGAGCTACCGGCTGCCGTACCGGATCACGCTGGTGTCGGTGTTCCTGCTGACGGTGGTCTTCGATCTGACGGTCGCGGTCGAGTTCGGCATCTTTGCCGCCTGCCTGACCTTCATCTACCGCATCTCCAGCCTGTCGCGCGCCGAGCGCATCACGGCTGCGGAGCAGCCCTTGCTGGCCGGCATGGATGGCAGGATCGAGGTCTGGCGCCTGTACGGCACGGTCTTCTTCGGCGCCACCAAGCTGGTGGAGTCGCTGGAAGACCGCCTGCCGGCCCGGGCGCTGGTGCTGGACCTGAAGAACGTGATCTACGTGGATTCGACCGGCGCCGAGGCGCTCGAAGCCCTGAGCAAGGCGTGCGAGACGCGAGGCGTGGCGCTGATCGTCTCGGGCCTGATGGGCCAGCCGCGGGACATCGTGCGCCGCATCGGCCTGTACCACCGGCTGCAGGGCCATCTGCGGCCCGACGTGGCGAGCGCCACGGCCGCCGCCCTGGCGCTGGCGGCCGAGGGCGGCTAGACGGCTGGGGGCCCAGGGCGGCCCCCATCTTCCTTCTAGCGGAAGACGACGGTCTTGTTGCGGTTGAGCAGGATGCGGTGCTCGACGTGGCTGCGCACGGCGCGCGACAGCACCAGGGACTCGATGTCGCTGCCGACCTGGGTCAGGTCCTGGGCCGTCATCGTGTGGTCCACGCGCTCGATGTCCTGGTCGATGATGGGGCCTTCGTCCAGGTCCGAGGTCACGTAGTGGGCGGTGGCGCCGATGATCTTGACGCCGCGCGCATGCGCCTGGTGGTAGGGACGGGCGCCCTTGAAGCTGGGCAGGAAGCTGTGGTGGATGTTGATGGCGCGGCCGTTCAGCGCGCGGCACATGTCTTCCGACAGGATCTGCATGTAGCGGGCCAGCACCACCAGGTCGATGCCTTCCTGGTCGACCAGGGCCAGCACCTGCTGTTCCTGTTCCGCCTTGGTGTCGGCCGTGACCGGCAGGTAGTGGAACGGGATGCCGTAGGACGCGGCCAGGCTGGCGTAGTCGTTGTGGTTCGACACGATGGCGGCCACTTCGGCGTGTAGATGGCCGCTGTGCACGCGGAACAGCAGGTCGTTCAGGCAGTGGCCCTGCTTGCTGACCATGATCAGCAGGCGTTCCTTGCGGCGCGCGTCATGCAGCTTCAGCTCCATGCCGTACTCGGCGGACATGCCGTCCAGCCGCGCCCGCAGGTCGCTGGCGGCCACGCCCGCCGGCACGTCGAAGTGCACGCGCAGGAAGAAGCGGCCGGTCTCTTCATCGCCGAACTGCTGCGAATCCAGGATGTTGCAGCCCAAGTCGAACAACAGGCCGCTGACGCGGTACACGATGCCCGTGCGGTCGGGGCAGGACAGGGTCAGGATGTAGTCGTTGTGCTGCATGGTTCAGGGAGAGGAGAAAAAGGAGAAAAGGTGACGGTATTTATTGATGGCGCCACGCGGCATGCGCGGCGTGGAGATCATCCGTTCAGACGGGCCAGCGTCTCTTCGGCCAGGGCCAGGCTGGAGGTCAACCCGGGGGATTCTATGCCGAACAGGTTCACCAGGCCGGGCACGCCATGCGCGGCCGGGCCGGCGATGACGAAATCGGCGGCGGGTTCATGGGGGCCGGAAATCTTGGGACGGATGCCGGTGTAGCCGGGCGCCAGGGCGTCATCGGGCAGGGCCGGCCAATAGCTGCGCACGGCTTCGTAGAAGACCTCGGCGCGGGCCGGGTCCAGCGTGTAGTCCTCGGTTTCGACCCATTCGGTGTCGGGGCCGAACTTGGCCTGGCCGCCCAGGTCCAGCGTCAGGTGCACGCCCAGGCCGGCATGCTGCGGCACGGGGTAGATCAGGCGCGAGAACGGCGCGCGGCCGGACAGCGTGAAATAGCTGCCCTTGCACAGGTAGTCCTGGGGAATGCTGGACGCGGGCAGGCCCTCGATGCGGCGCGCCAGCGCGGGCGCTTGCAGGCCAGCCGAATTGATCAGCACGTTACAGCTCAGGGCCATGCCCTCGTCGCCGCCGAACTGCAGCTCGAAGCCGCCCTCGGGACGGACGCGGGCCGAGGCCAGCGGCGTATGGAAGACGCACTGGGCGCCCGCGTTTTCGGCATCGCCCTGGAATGACAGCATCAGCGCATGGCTGTCGACGATGCCGGTGGAGGGCGAGGATAGCGCGGCGGTGCAGCGCAGCGCCGGCTCCAGGCGCATGGCGTCTTCGCCGGAGATGAACTGCAGGTCGTCCACGCCATTGGCCCGGGCGCGCTGGGCAATGCCCTCCAGTTGCGCGGCCTGTTCCGTCGTGGTGGCGACGATGAGCTTGCCCAGCCGCTTGTAGGGCACGCCGCGCTCGGCGCAATAGGAATAAAGCAGGTGCTTGCCGCGCACGCAGAGGCGGGCCTTGAGGCTGCCCGCCGGATAATAGATGCCGGCGTGTATGACCTCGGAATTGCGCGAGCTGGTGCCGGTGCCGATGGCCTCGGTGGCTTCAGCCACCAGCACTTCGCGCCCCGACTGGGCCAGCGCCCGCGCGATCGCGAGGCCGACCACGCCCGCGCCGATGACGACGCAATCCACATCCACGCTCATGGTGCTTTCCTTTCCGAACGGGCGCCGGCCGGGGTCAGGTCGAAACCGCCGGCATGGAACACCAGCGGCGGCTCGCCGCTATGGCCGCAGCGCTCCACTTCGCCCACCATGATGACATGGTCGCCTTCGACGTAGCGGCTGCGGTTGTGGCATTCGAACCAGGCGGCGCAATGGCCGTCCAGCATGGGCGTGCCGCCCGGCGCGTGGTGCACCGTCAGGCCGGCGTAGCGGTCCGGCGTCTTGCCGGTGGCGAAACGGCGCGCCAGCGCGATCTGCTCCGAACCCAGCACGTTGACGACGTAGCGCTCGCATTGCTCGAAGGCGGCCAGCGACGACGAGCTGCGCGACAGGCTCCACAGCACCAGTGGCGGGTTCAGCGACACGGAGTTGAAGGAGCTGACCGTCAGGCCGATGGGCGCGCCATCGGGGTCGGCGGTCGTCACGACCGTTACGCCCGTGGCGTAACGGCCCAGCGCGGTGCGGAAAAAGGCGGCGTCAAAATCAGGGGAGGAGGCGGTCATGCAATCGTTAATTGGGGGGCGGGCGCGAGGCGCCCGGCATCAAGGCGACAGGCGTTCGATCTTCCAGGCCTGCCCGTCGGCGACATAGCGCAGGCGGTCATGCAGGCGCGAAGGCCGGCCTTGCCAGAATTCGAAGGCGGTGGGCTTCAGGCGGTAGCCGCCCCAGTGCGGCGGGCGCGGCGGCTGTTCGCCGAAGCGCTCGCGGAATTCCTGTTCGCGGGCTTCCAGCTCGTCACGGGTGATGGGCTGGCTCTGGCGCGAGGCCCAGGCGCCGATGCGCGAACCGGCGGGCCGGCTGTGGTAGTAGGCATCCGACTCGTCGCCGGCCACTTTCTCGACCACGCCTTCGATGCGGACCTGGCGCTCCAGCGGCTGCCAGAAGAACAGCAGGCTGGCGCGCGGCTCGGCCTGCAGGTCCAGGCCCTTGCGGGATTCGTAATTGGTGAAGAACGTGAACCCGCGCTCGTCAAAGCCCTTGATCAGGACGATGCGCGCGCTGGGCTGGCCGCTGGCGTCCACCGTGGCCAGGGTCATGGCGTTGGGTTCGGGGACCTTGGCGGCCAGGGCCTCGTCGAACCAGCGGGTGAATTGCTCGAACGGGGAGGCCGCGGCCTGGCCTTCAAGCAGCACGTTCTTGTCGTAGCTTTGACGCAGATCAGAGACGGACATGGGGCGAGTAGTTCAGCGTTGATAACAAGGAGTTTATACCGCTTGGGAGGCGGTACCCTTATTGACCCCGCTCAGGGCGCAGGCAAGATTTTCCGAGGCGCGGCCTCAGGCGCCTTCCGGCAGGGTGTGTCCGTCCAGCTCCAGCCGGCGCGCGATGGCGTCCAGGCGGGCGTCATGGATGCCGGCGGCGCGCAGCGCCTGGGCGGTCTGCACCACGTAGTCGGTGCAGGGGCCGTAGCGGCCGGCAGCCCGGCGCACAATGGCCAGCAGCTCGGGCTCGGGCAGGGCGCGGATGTAGGCCGGGTTGTCCCGGTTCATGATGAAGACCAGCGCCCGCACGGTGCCGGTATCGGTGGCGCAGTTGATCCAGCGGGGCAGATAGGCGCCGGTGGACATCTCGCGCTCCCAGAGCGCGGGGAAATAGGTCGGCACCTGGCCGCCCGCCAGGCGGTAGACCACCCCCCGGCAGGAACCGCCCCGGTCCAGGCCGAACACCAGGCCCGGACATTCCGGGGTGCCGCGGTTGACCCGCGACCACAGGCACAGCGCCCGGTGGTGGCCGCGCAGGGTCGCCAGCCGGCGTTCGACGAAGTCGAAGTCGGGCCGCCAGATCAGCGAGCCATAGCCGTACACCCACACGTCCTCGCCCGATTGCCAGTGGCGCAGGGCCTCTTCCAGCGATTCCTGCCGCTCTTGCGGAGTCCAGAGGCGAAAGGGCAGGCTGGCGCCGGAGTTGCCGGCGGCGGGAGGAGAGGACTGCATGTTCACGGCTACGCTTTGCGTTCGGATTCGATCGGGGGATTGCGGTTGGCCCAGCCTCCGGCCATCAGGGCCACGGAATAAGCCCAAAAGAGGGGGGCAACCCCAATTACCGCACCGAGCGCGCCGAAGGTCAACGGCAGGGACACCTGCGAGCCGTTGATCAAGGCCATCCGCAGGCCCACGGCCTCGGCGGCGCGGCCCGGCGGCGAATGCTGGTGCAGCAGGGAGAGCATGCTCGGCTGGCAGCACCCCAGGGCCAGGCCGAGGATGAAAGACAGTACGATCAGGACGTTAACGTCGGTGAACAGCGGATAAAGCATGAAATCGATGGCGGCTGTCGCCATCGCAACGCGCACCAGCGTCCAGGACCGCACGCGGCGCTGAATGAAGGGCAATATCAGGCGGATAACGAAAGTAGCCGCCGCGAAGGACGCAAGAATGATGCCGATCGTGGTTGCCGACAGGCCGATGGCGACGCCGAAAATGGGCACGACGAACAAATGGGTGTCCCACGCCCCGGACAAAATCGTGTTGACCATCAAGATGCGGCGCAATGCAGGCACTTCCAGCAATTCAGTAACGCGCCGCTTTTCAGCCTCTTTTTTGCCTGACAGCTGCGAATCTACCGCCTTCAATTGGTGACGCAAGGCATAAAGCCCGCCCGCAGAAAGCAGCGGGCCCAAGGTCAGCAGGCCGAAGGCCAGGCGCGTGCCCAGATGGTCGATCGCCAGCCCGGCGATCAGCGGACCCGAGAATCCGGACCCCGCCAGCGCCAAGGACATAAAGGAGAAATTGCGCAGCCGCTGAGCCGGTTCCGCGTGGCCCAGCAGGTCCTGCGTGGCGACCTGATGCAACATGAAGCCGATGCCGATGCAACAGGATGCAACCAGCAGGGCGAACTGGGTTTGCGAGATGAAGGGCAGCGCGGTGCCGCAAGCGACCAGCGACGTGCCGATGACCAGGGGCCGCACGATGCCGACCCTGTCGACCCAGCGGCCGGCGCGCACCGAGAACAGCATGGGCAGCACTGCGAACACCGCGACCAGCGTGCCCACCTTGAAGGTCGACAGTCCCATCTGCAGCGCCGTGAGCGAGACGGTGATCCGTCCCCCAGTGAGCGCCACGTGATTCATCATGGCCAGCAGGCACAAAAGCACCGCCCCGGAAAACTCTGGGGAACTGGGTGACGAAGAGGGGGATCTATGAGGAGTGGACACGGATACGGCTTAACTGCGTTCATTCTGGCCATATCGTCGCCCTATGTCGAGGCGCGGCTGTTTTGCAGCGCCGCAAACGCATATTGGCGCCAATCGCATGATGGCGGCTATCTAGGGGCGAACTCGCATGCTTATGGCGCAAGATGGCGGCACGTTCGCCGCATCTGCGGGCAAGGGCTTTCGAGAGTGACGGACAAAGCGTTGTATCGTTCATGCAACGGAACAATCACGCGGACCTTGACGTTCCGCCCCGCTTTACTGTTTTTCACTGTTTCGCCACAGATCGTCGATCGTTCCGGCGGACGACACGTTTAGGATGAGCAGGCATCGTGGGCAAGGTCGCTTGCCCGGTCCGCAATTCGCAATACCGGCGCCGGCCCGATAACCGGCGCTACATCCGGCAGGTTCAATGAAAAAGTCCCGCAGCAAGTTCAAGCGCTACTCCCTGATCGCCGTTTTGCTCCTGTTGGCCGTGTTCGGCGTGCGCGCCGCGTTCTTCTCCGCGCCGCCGCCGCCCACGTTCGCCGTGGCCGAGGTCACCCGCGCCAATCTGGAAGACAGCGTGCTGGCCAGCGGCACCATCGACGCCATCGAGCGCGTCAGCGTGGGCGCGCAGGCCACCGGCCAGCTGAAATCCCTGAAGGTGGCGCTGGGCGACCGCGTCAAGAAGGGCCAACTGGTGGCCGAGATCGACGACATGACCCAGCAGAACGAGCTGCGCAACGCCGAAGCCGCCCTGCAGACCCGTCGCGCCGAGCGGGCCGCCAAGGTCGCCACGCTGAAGCAGGCAGAACTCGCCTTCCGCCGCCAGCGGCAGATGCTGGCGGCCGACGCCAGCTCGCGCGAAGCCTATGAGACCGCCGAGGCCACGCTGGGCGTGACCCGGGCCGAGATCGCCTCGCTGGACGCGCAGATCGCGCAGGCCGAGATCCAGGTCGACACCGCCCGCGTCAACCTGGGCTAAACCCGCATCGTCTCGCCCATCGACGGCATGGTGGTCGCGGTGGTCACCAAGGAAGGCCAGACCGTCAACTCGATCCAGAGCGCGCCCACCATCATCAAGGTGGCCCAGGTCGACACCATGACCATCAAGGCGCAGATCTCGGAGGCCGACGTCACCCGCGTGAAGCCGGGCCTGCCGGTGTACTTCACCATCCTGGGCGAGCCCGACGAGCGCTACCGCGCCCAGTTGCGCGCGGTGGAGCCGGCGCCGGATTCGGTGCAGAAGGACGACGCCGCGTCTTCCCTGACCGGATCGGCCAGCGGCAGCTCCACCACCGCCGCCGTCTACTACAACGGCCTGTTCGACGTGCCCAACCCGGACGAGAAGCTGCGCATCTCCATGACCGCCCAGGTCTTCATCGTGCTGGGCGAGGCCAAGGACACGGTGGTGGTGCCGGCCTCGGCGCTCGGCAAGCGCGGCGAGGACGGCCGCTACGCCGTGCGCGTGGTCCTGAAGGACAACAAGACCGAAACGCGCCAGGTCAGGATAGGCATGAACAACAACGTCCAGGCGCAGGTGCTGGAGGGGTTGGAGGTGGGCGAGCGCGTCGTGTCGGCGGATGCCGCGCCGGCCGTCGCGCCGGGAGCCTGACATGAGCGGGCCTCTGATATCGCTTACGGGCGTGCGCCGCGAGTTTCCAGCGGGCGAGCAGACCATCGCGGTCCTGAAGGACATCAACCTGGCCATCGAGGCCGGCGAGATGGTGGCGATCGTGGGCGCGTCCGGGTCGGGCAAGTCCACGCTCATGAACATCCTGGGCTGCCTGGACCGTCCGACCCGCGGCGAGTACCGGGTCGACGGGCGCAGCACGGGCGAGCTGGACCCGGACGAACTGGCCGAGCTGCGCCGCGAGCACTTCGGCTTCATCTTCCAGCGCTATCACTTGCTGTCCGACCTGACCGCGCAGGGCAACGTCGAGGTGCCGGCCGTCTATGCCGGCAAGCGGCGCGAAGCGCGCCTGGCGCGCGCCGCAGAGTTGCTGCGGCGGCTGGGCCTGGGCGACAGGACCGGGCACCGGCCCGGCCAGTTGTCCGGCGGCCAACAGCAGCGCGTCAGCATCGCGCGCGCATTGATGAACGGCGGCGACATCATCCTGGCCGACGAACCAACCGGCGCGCTGGACACGCACACCGGCCAGGAAGTGCTGCGCATCCTGGAAGAGCTGAACGCGGCTGGCCACACCATCATCATCGTCACGCACGATATGAACGTGGCCCGCCATGCCCAGCGCATCATCGAGATCAGCGACGGCGAGATCGTCGCCGACAAGCGCAATCCCGATGCGCCGCGTACCGAGCGCATCAAGGAAGACGCGCCGGCGCTGGCCGCGCGGCCCGTCTGGCAGGCTTACCTGGACCGTTGCCGCGAGGCTTTGCGCATGGCGCTGCTGGCCATGAACGCGCACCGGCTGCGCACCGCGCTGACGATGCTGGGCATCATCATCGGCATCGCGGCCGTGGTGTCGGTGGTGGCGCTGGGCGAGGGCTCGCGCCGCAAGATCCTGGACGACATCAGCGAAATCGGCACCAACACGGTGGAGATCTTCCCCGGCAAGGACTTCGGCGACGAGAAGGCCGTCAATATCCGCACCCTGGTGCCGGCCGACGCGGACGCGCTGGCGCGAGAATCCTACGTGGACAGCGTCACGCCGGAGGTCTCCACCAACAACACGCTGCGCTTTCGCAACGTGTCGGTGACCGGCACGATCCAGGGCGTGGGCGAGCAGTATTTCCGCGTGCGCGCCATCAAGCTGGCGCAGGGCAAGTTCTTCGACGACACCAGCGTGACGCGGCGCGCGCAGGAAGTCGTGATCGACGACGCCACCCGGCGCAAGCTGTTTGGTTCGCATACCGAACCCATCGGGCAGGTGGTGTTCCTGGGATCCATGCCCGCGCGCGTGATCGGGGTGACGCAGAAGAAGGACACCGTATTCGGCAGCAACGACACGCTGAACGTGTGGGTCCCCTACACCACGGCGCTGTCGCGCGTGCTGGGGCAGCAGCATCTGAAGAGCATCACGGTGCGCGTCAATGACGCCACGCCGCCCGCCGCGGCCGAACAGGCCATCGTGCGCGTGCTGACGCGGCGCCACGTGACCAAGGATTTCTTCGTGTTCAACACGGACGCGATCCGCAAGACCATCGAACGCACCACCGCCACCATGACGCTGCTGGTGTCCATGATCGCGCTGATCTCGCTGATGGTGGGCGGCATCGGCGTCATGAACATCATGCTGGTGTCGGTGACCGAGCGCACCCGCGAGATCGGCGTGCGCATGGCCGTGGGCGCGCGGCGCAGCGACATCATGCAGCAATTCCTGATCGAAGCGGTGCTGGTGTGCCTGATAGGCGGCGCAATCGGCATCGTCCTGTCCCTGGGGCTGGGCGTGCTGGTGTCCAAGGCCACGCGCGGTTCGTTCCAGATGATCTATTCCACGGCATCGATGGTGGCGGCGTTCAGCTGCTCGACCTTGATCGGCGTGCTTTTTGGCTATTTGCCGGCGCGCAATGCGGCGCGCCTGGATCCCGTCGAGGCCCTGGCCCGGGAATGAGGAAGATGAAAGCGGTTTCCCTGATCTGCAAACCCGGCGCCCTGGCGCTGCTGCTGGCCCTGGCCGGCTGCGGCAGCCTGCTGCATACCGACTACGAGCGGCCGCTGACGTCCGTCCCCGCGGCCTGGACCCATGCGCCTGGCGGCGACCTCCAGGCCGGGCCGCTGGCCGATGGCGGCGAGTGGTGGCGCAATTTCAACGACCCGACGCTCAACGGCCTGGTCGACGCCGCGCTGGCGCGCAACAACAACCTGGCCGCGGCCGCAATCCGCGTGCGCCGGGCCCAGTACCAGGCCGGAATCACCGAGGACAAGCTGCTGCCGCAACTGGGCGGCAACGCCAATGTGACGCGCAACCGCAATCTTTACGGCGATCGGGCCATCTCCCGGACCAATGCGGCGCAACTGACCGTCAGCTACGAAGTGGACCTGTGGGGCAAGCTGTCCAGCCAGCGCGACGCGGCGCAATGGGATGCGCTGGCGACCGAGCAGGACCGCCAGAGCGCAGCGCTGTCCCTGGTGGGCACCACGGCCACGCTGTACTGGCAGACCGCCTTCATCAACCAGCGCCTCGCCAGCAGCGCCGAGAGCATCGCCTACGCGCGCAAGACGCAGGACCTGGTGCGGGCGCAGTACGCGGCGGGCGGCGCCTCGGCGCTGGAGATGGCCGAGGCCGAGCAGACCGTGGCCAGCCAGGAAGCCGCTTACACGCTGCTGGTGCAGCAGCGCGTGGAATACGCCAACGCCCTGGCCATCCTGTTCGACGGCCCGCCGGACCGCATGATGGCCGACCCCGCGCGGCTGCCGGGCTATCCCTTGCCGCAAGCCCGCGCCGGCGTGCCGGCCGACCTGCTGGGCCGCCGTCCCGACCTGCGCGCCGCCGAACTGCGCCTGCGCCAGTCCCTGTCCACGGTCGACGCGACCCGCGCCAGCTTCTATCCGCCGCTGACGCTGACCGGCGCCTTGGGCAGTTCGAGTCCCACGCTATCCGATGTGCTGAAGAACCCGGTGGGTTCGCTGGGCGCGGCGCTGACGCTGCCGTTCCTGCAGTGGAACCAGATGCAGCTCAACATCAAGATCTCCAAGGCGGACTACGAAGAGCGCGTGGTGAATTTCCGGCAGGCGCTGTACCAGGCGATGGCGGACGTGGAGAACGCCCTGTCCAAGCGCACGCAACTGCGCTTGCAGGCGGAGCAGCTGGATGCCTCTCTGCGCGCGGCGCGCGAGGCCGAGCGGCTGTACGAAGTGCGCTATCGGGCGGGGGCCGTGCCGTTGAAGGACTGGCTCGATGCACAGGAGAAGCGGCGGGTGGCTGAGGTTTCCTGGGATGAGAATATGTTGAATCGGTTGGTGAATCAGGTGACGGTTTATCAGGCGCTTGGTGGGGATGATGTTGTTGACGTGGCTGCTGGCGTTGCAGTGGGTTCTTAAGGCGCCTGGCGCGTCGGGGGCCTGCAATGCGCGGGGCAACGATTGCGGTCCGGAGCGTTCGCTCCGGACTTCCCCTTCGTCATCGTCGTCCAGGCCTTCGGCCTTCCCTTCCGATTCCCTCGGGCTTATCGACGCCCCGCGCATCGCAGGCCCCCGACGCGCCAGGCTCCGCTTTTGAAACTTGGCGTCAGCTGGGGCGACTGGACTTCGTAGTGTTCTCGCGGACGTTGGGGGTGGGCGAAGGTCTTGCGGTGCCCGCCCCAGGCCGGCCGCCCGGGCGGCCTCTTGGGGCTTACGCGGCGTCTTGCGGTTGGTGATGGCGCTGCGCGCTGATGATGAGCTGTGCGCGAACAGGAAGCGGCGTTGATCGACGAACTGCATATGAATGCGTGCCGGCACCAGCGCGCAGCGTCATCCGTACAACTAACAATGCCCATATGCCAAAGAAGGCCGCCCGCGCGGCCGTCTTTGGCGTCCCTGCAAGATCTTTTTCTCTCCCCAACCGGGGAGAAGAATGCCAAGCACACCACCCGCCCCAGCGGCCGGCAAGATTCAAAAGCGGAGCCTGGCGCGGCGGCGCCCGGGGTGGCGCGGGGCGTCGATAAGCCCGAGGGAATCCGAAGGAACCGCCGCAGGCGGTGACGAGGATGACGAAGGGGAAGTCCGGAGCGAAGGCTCCGGACCGCAATCGTTGCCCCGCGCCATCCCGGGCGCCGCCGTGCCAGGCGTCTTAAGAACCCGACCATCCGCCTGCAATAAAATACGCCCCCATGAACACCCCAGAACCCCAAGCCGACCTCGACCGCCGCTTCGGCAGCCTTTCCCGCCTCTACGGCCCCGAAGCCCCGACCCGCCTGCGTAACGCCCACGTGGCAATAGCAGGCCTGGGCGGCGTAGGTTCCTGGACCGTCGAAGCCCTGGCGCGTTGCGGGGTAGGCGCGTTGACGCTCATCGACCTGGACCACATCGCCGAATCCAACGTCAACCGCCAGATCCACGCGCTGACCGAGACGCTCGGCCAGTCCAAGGTCGATGCCATGGCCGAACGCGTGCTGGCGATCAATCCGGAATGCCGGCTGACGCGGGTGGATGACTTCGTTTCGCCCGAGAACGTCGCCGAGGTCCTGCCCGGCCCGTACTCCGTCATCATCGACTGCACCGACCAGGCCGCGGCCAAGATCGCGATGATCCTGCATGCGCGCGAAATCGGCGTGCCCATGCTGTTGTGCGGCGGCGCCGGCGGCAAGACCGATCCGCTGGCCCTGCGCGCCGGCGACCTGTCGGCCGCGGTCAACGATGCGCTGCTGTCCAAGCTGCGCAACAAGCTGCGCCGCGAACACGGCTTTCCGCGGGCTTCCGACCAGAACGGCAAGGCCTTGAAGCGCG
Source organism: Achromobacter xylosoxidans (assembly GCF_002192695.1). Taxonomy (GTDB): domain Bacteria; phylum Pseudomonadota; class Gammaproteobacteria; order Burkholderiales; family Burkholderiaceae_B; genus Achromobacter; species Achromobacter xylosoxidans_C. Next base: position 146,914 of record NZ_MTLG01000011.1, on the reverse strand, counting down.
TGCCAAAAATGGGCATCCACGCCCTGTGGTTCGACCAGCCCGCCATCCTGCCCGACGCCTGGACCCGCCCCACCGAAGGCGAGGACGACATGGGGGCCTCAGGAGAAGTCCTGGCGCCGCAAGGCCTGTCCTGCGCCGGCTATGGCTCGGTCGTGACCGTCACGGCCGCCATGGGCATGGCGGCGGCCAACGCAGCCCTGCGTCTGGCAATCTGAACGAACACGAACGGCCCTACAGGGCCACGAACACCACCCCGTCCTCGATCCTGACCGGATACGTGGCAATGTTCTCGCGCAGCGGCGAACAGAGCGCGCGCCCGTCGCGCACGTCGAAGCGCCCCTGATGCAACGGGCATTCGATCTCATGCCCCTCTAGAAAGCCGTCGCACAGCCGCGCATTGCCGTGCGTACAGAGGTTGGCGGTGGCGTAGACCTCGCCCTCCACGCCATACAGCGCGATCTCGCGGCCGCCGGCCTGCACGGCGATGACGTCGTCTTCAGGCACTTCGTCCCGCGCGATGGCCTTGATCCATTGCGTGCTCATGGTTGTGCTGTCCTTGTTCATTCAGATGGGGTAGATGAGCGAATTCGGCACCAGCTCGCTGTCGAAGATGCAGAGGCGCGATTCGAACTTGAGCCCGTCCGGGCCGTGCCGCACCACGTCCAGGTAGCGGCCCACGTTGAACACCGTGGTCAACTGGCTGGGCTTGGTGCGGAACACGGCGTAGTTGGCCTCGGACTCGATGCGGTCGCCCTGCACCGACAGCACGCGCGGCGCGCCCACCACGTGGCGCTGGTAGTAGGGGTCGTGGAAGATCGTGTCGGTGGCGCCGTAGATGCGGTCCTTCAGCATGCCGCGGCTTTCGAAGGACATGGTCGCCAGCGGATAGCCGCGCTCGTGGTTCTCGCGCGGCAGCACCTTGTAGACGCAATCCTCCAGGAAGAACTCGGGCCACTTCTCCCATTCCTCCGCGTCCAGCGCGGCGGCGTAGTCGTTGTACAGGCAGGTCAGTTGGTAGTAGAGGGGAAAGTCCAGCATCGTCAGGCCTCCATGACCCGCCGCCAATACGCGTACATGCCGCGGATCAGCGTTTCCGTGACCATGTGGTCGGTGTTTTCGGCGGTCTTGCCGCCCAGTTCCGCCACGCTGCGGTGCCAAGGCTTCTGTTCGAAGCCTGATTGCGAAAACTCGATGACCTCGCCATCGTCCGCGGACACGAAGCCCGCCGGGCCGAACAGATTGGCCTGGCGCAGCCGGCGGCGCGTCATCTCGGGCGTGTCGTCGGCGAAACCGAAGTGCGTCCAGACGAAGTCGAAGGCGTCGTGGCCCACCGGCTGGATGTAGCGGGTGGACAGCGAGTTCACCTGCTGCTGGATGATGACGCTGGGAAACAGCGTCATCAGCACGGCGGTGGGACCGTTCCACCAGGGTTCCGGCACGATGTCGAGGAAGCGGTCGTCGTTCAGCGACATCTGCTCCTTGAAGCTGGACACGCCGCTGGTCACGCTGCCCTTGCCGCCCTGGCCGCGCGTCGAGATCATGGCGGCGTGGCGCAAGTGCTGGTCCATCTTCAGCTCGGAGCGGTTGTCGGCCCGCCACAGGCCGAAGGTGACGAACCAGGTGTGCAGCAAGCCCGGATGGTACGGATCCTTGATGTTCTCCTGCATCAGCTTCCAGTTGCCGGGGATGCGCTGGCGGCTGTAGCCGTGGATCACCAATTCGCGGCCGTCGAAGACCCGGTCGAAGTAATGCTGGATGTCCGGCCCCAGATAGTCCTCCAGCGGCTCGACATCGTGGTCGAACGAGGCGAACACCACGCCATTGCGGCAGGCCACCGCCAGCTTGGTCAGGCCGTGCTCTTCCGGCTTGAAGTCTGGCGGCATGCCGCCGTTGACCTTGCCGTCCTGCTTGACGCCGCGGCGGAACGGCACGCCTATCAGGTTGCCCTGCAGGTCGTAGTTCCACTGGTGGTACGGACAGACGAATTCGCTGCGGTTGCCGGAACGTTCGCGGCAGAACTGCACGCCGCGGTGGGCGCACACGTTTTCCACCACGCGCACCTGGCCGTCGTTGTCGCGCAGCAGGATGACGGAGCGTTCGCCTACCGCCGTGCGCTTGAAGTCGCCGGGATTGGGGATCTCGGCCTCCAGGCCCACGTAGCTCCAGTGGGCGCGGTAGAAGAACCGCTCCATTTCGCGCTGATGCAGGGCGGCGTCGGTGTAGACGCCGAAGGGGATGCGGTGGGATCCGTCGTCCTGCCAGCGCGGGGCGAATTGGATGGGCTGCTCGGGGGCGTTCATGATCCGCTCCGGCGGCAGGGCGCGGCGGCGGGCAGCGTACAGGTACGCATGGCGTGTCTCCTTGGTTCGGCGGACCGCGGGAGCGGTCCGGCAGAGCCGGCGCGGCATGGGCGCTGGCGTTTGTCGCATCATCGGGCAGATAGTGAAATAAATAAATAGAATCTACTTAATGAGATAAATCACCAGAATCAATATTGGTGGAGACAGCCCATGAACCTGCAAGACGTGGACCTGAACCTGCTGGTCGTCTTCAATGAACTGCGCAAGCACGGCCGGGTGTCGGCCGTGGCCGAGAGCCTGGGCATTTCACAGCCCGGCGTCAGCAACGCGCTGGGCCGGCTGCGCAAGCTGTTGGGCGATGAGCTTTTCCTGCGCACCTCGCGCGGCATGGTGCCCACGCCCTACGCGCAGGATTTGGCGCAGCCCATCGCCGCCGCGCTGGAGGCGCTGCACAGCACCTTGAACGCCCGCGCCGCGTTCGACCCCGCGCACAGCGGGCGCGCCTTCGTGATCGGCGTGAACGACGTGGGCGAGACCTATTTCCTGCCGCGGCTGATGCGCGCGCTGGACCGCGCCGCGCCCGGCGTCACGGTGCGCACCGTGCGCACGACCTCGATCGACGTGAAGGACGAGATGGAGCGCGGCCGCATCGACCTGGCCATGGGCTTCCTGCCCGACCTGAAAAGCGGCTTCTTCCAGCGCCTGCTGTTCCGCCAGCCTTATGTATGCATCTTCCGCCGCGATCATCCCCTGGCGCGCACCGGGGTCTCGGCCCGGCAGTTCCGCGCAGCCGAGCACGTGGCGATCGCGTCGGAAGGCACGGGCCACGGCGTGGTCGACCAGGTGATAGGGCAGGCCGGCATCCGGCGGCGCCTGCGCCTGACGGTGCCGCACTTCATCGCGGTGGGGCCGGTATTGGCCGCCACCGACATGATCGCCGTGGTGCCCCAGCGCTTCGCCGACTGCGCCTGCGGTCCGTTCGGCCTGGCGACCGCACCCTGTCCGGTGAAGATCCCGGAGTCGGTCATCAATGTGTTCTGGCACGCCCGCAACCACCGCGAGCCGGCCAACCAGTGGCTGCGGCAGGTGGTGGTCGACGAGTTCGCGGATTAAGCGTCGCGCAGCGTCACCGGAAACCAGCCGCGCAGCGCGTTGGACAGGCGGATTTCCTCGGCGGCGTGCAGGTCGGCCAGGGTCAGGACGCGTTCTTCCACGCGATCCGTTTCCAAAAGCTCGGCGCGCTGCACGCCGGGCAGGCAGCCGCTGTCCACGGGCGGCGTGTACCAATCGCCGTCCAGGCGCAGATAGACGTTGCTGCGGCTGCCTTCGCAGAGTTCGCCGCGTTCATTCAGATAGAGCAGGTCGAAGATGTGCGGATGCGAGGGCAGCCATTCGATGGTCTTGGTGTACCAGGGGCGGTAAGTGGTCTTGTAGCGCAGCAGCGGTTCGGATGAGCGCAGCGCTTCGGGCGCCAGCATGGCTTCCTGCGCAGGGTGCAGGGGCGGCAGCGGCGCGGTCTGGATGTTGCGGCTGCCGTCGCGCGCCACCAGCAGGCGCAGCCGGTGCGGCCCCGGCGTGGCCAGGCCCAGCGCGGTAATCATGATGTCGGCCTCGACGGCCCGGCCGCCCCAGCCGTAGCCCAGGGCCTTGCAGGACGCTTCCAGGCGCTTGAGGTGGCGCGCCAGCAGCGGCACGCGTCGTTCGGCATCGACCAGGATGGTCTCGATCAGTTCGGGTTGCATGGGACTCTCCTGGGGTAAAGGTGCGCTGCCGCCGCGCTCTATCCTACTACCGATGGCCGCCGGCGAGCAGGGGCGCCGGACGCCTGGGCCGCGGCCTCAGGCCCGCAGGATCCGGGCCTTCCAGTGGCATTCCTGCCATTCCTCGGCCGGGTCCGAATCGTGCACGATGCCCCCGCCCACGCTATAGACGCCGTGGCCGGCCGGGTCCAGCACCAGGGTGCGGATGGCGACATTCAGCGAGAAGTCGCCGTCCGGCGCCAGCCAGCCGATGCTGCCGCAATACAGGCCGCGCGGCGCCGTTTCCATCTGGCGGATGCGGCGCATGGCCGCCACCTTGGGGGCGCCGGTGATGGAGCCGCAGGGAAACAGCGCGCGCAGCACCTCTTCCAGCGAGGCATGCGGCGCCAGCGCCGACACCGTGGACGTCATGGTCCAGACGGTGGGGTAGCGCTCCAGCGAGAACAGCGCGTCGACCCGCACCGAGCCCGGCTCGGCCAGGCGGCCCAGGTCGTTGCGCAGCAGGTCCACGATCATCAGGTTTTCGGCGCGGTTCTTTTCGCTGGCCAGCAGCGCCTGGCCCAGCCGTTCGTCCTCGGCCGGATCGGGGTGGCGCGGGGCCGTGCCCTTCATCGGGCGCGTGGTCAGGCGCGGGCCGTCGCGGCGCACGAACAGTTCGGGCGAAAACGACAGCACCGTGCGCTCGCCGTCCTGGATGAACGCGCCGTGCGCCACCGGATTGCGGGCGGCAATGCGCCGGTACAGGGTGGCCGCGTCGCCCTGGAATTGCAGGTCCAGCGGCTGGGTGTAGTTCACCTGATACAGCTCGCCGTCGCCGATCAGGCCGCGGATGGCCTCGATCTGGCGCACGTACTCCGCCTCGGTCATGCGCGGCGCGGGCAGGCTGATGGCGGCCGGCGCGCTGCCTGCATCCGGCGCGTCCCAGGTCGCTTCGTCCTGCTTGCGTTCGAATGCAAGCGCCGTCAGGCGCGGCCTGCCATCGTCGCGCGGCGGCGTCCAGGGGCCGGCGGGCGGCGCCATGGCGGCTTCGGGCAACAGCCATTCGCCCAGTTCGTAGTCCAGCAACAGGGCGATCCAGCGCCCCTGCCGCCGCTGCGCTTCGATGGCCGCGAGAGCAGGGGCGACCTCGGCGGCAGAGCGCGCCTCGATCCGCGAGCACAAGCCCTCGAATCGCCGCGCGCGGCCGGCCAGCCGGTCTTCAAAACGACATTCCATGCTTCTTACTGCTGTTGATGTGCCAGGAATTCCTTCAGGACCCGTCCGGTATGGGAATGGTCGCTCAGGGTCATGACGTGTTCGGGCGAGCCTTCGCCCACCAGCTTGCCGCCGCCCGTGCCGCCTTCGGGGCCCAGGTCCAGCAGCCAGTCGGCCTCGGCGATCACGTCCAGGTTGTGCTCGATCACCACCACCGTATTGCCGGCTTCCACCAGGCGGTGCAGCACGTGGATCAGCTTTTCCACGTCGGCCATCGAGAGGCCGACGGTGGGCTCGTCCAGCACGTACAGCGTATGCGGGATGCGGGATGCGCGGCCGGTCTTGATCAGGCCGTCGGTCAGGCGCGCCTTGGACAGCTCGGTCACCAGCTTGATGCGTTGCGCTTCGCCGCCCGACAGCGTGGGCGAGGGCTGTCCCAGCGTCAGGTAGCCTAGGCCCACGTCCTGCATCAGCTGCAACGGGCGGTGGATCTTGGGATGCGCCGCGAAGTAGCCGATGGCGTCGTCCACTTCCATGGCCAGCAGTTCGCCGGCGTTCTTGCCGCGCATCTGCACGCTGAGCGTGTCGTTGTTGAAGCGCGCGCCGTTGCAGGCGTCGCAAGGCACCTTCACGTCCGGCAGGAAGTTCATCTCGATGGTGCGCATGCCCTGGCCTTCGCAGATCGGGCAGCGGCCGTCGCCGGTGTTGAACGAGAAGCGCGCCGCGGTCCAGCCGCGCATGCGCGATTCGCGGGTGTCGGCGAATTGCTTGCGCACATCGTCCCAGAAGCCCACATAGGTGGCCGGGCACGAGCGCGGCGTCTTGCCGATGGGCGTCTGGTCCACTTCCAGCACGCGGTCGATGGCTTCCCAGCCCTTGATGCTCTCGCAGCCCGCCCAGCCCGGCGCCTTGCCTTGCGACACGGCCTGCATCAGGTTGTCCAGCAGCACTTCGCGCGCCAGCGTGGACTTGCCCGAGCCCGACACGCCGGTCACCACGCTCAGGCGGCCCACCGGAATCTTCGCGTCCACGCTGCGCAGATTGTGCAGGCGCGCGCCCTTGATCTCGATCATGGGCGTGTCGGCCTCGACCGGCCGGCGTCCTTGCAGCGGGTGCTGCAAGGGTTTGGCCAGATAACGGCCGGTGACCGATTCGGGCGCGTCGATCAGGTCCTGCGCGCTGCCCTGGGCCACCACGCGACCGCCGCGGATGCCCGCGCCCGGTCCGATGTCGATGATGTGCGAGGCGCGGCGGATGGTGTCGTCATCATGCTCCACCACCACCAGCGTGTTGCCGTTGCCTTCCAGGCGCGCCAGCGCGTCCAGCAGGATGCGGTTGTCGCGCGGGTGCAGGCCGATGGTCGGTTCGTCCAGCACATAGCAGACGCCTTGCAGATTCGAACCCAGTTGCGCGGCCAGGCGGATGCGCTGCGCTTCGCCGCCGGACAGCGTGGGCGCGGCGCGGTCCAGCGCCAGGTAGTTCAGGCCCACTTCCTGCATGAAGTTCAGGCGTCCGCGGATTTCCGTGAGGATGTCGCGGGCGATCTCGCCTTCGCGGCCGCGCGCCACCAGCCCGGTGAAGAAGGTATGCGCGTCCGACACCGGCAGCGAGGCGAGTTCGGCGATGGACTTGTCGCGCCAGCGCACGGCGCGGGCGACGCGGTTCAGGCGCTGTCCGTCGCATTGCGTGCAGGGCTTGGCCTCGCCTTCGTACCAGGCGTTCCAGGCGGTTTCCTCGCCGGTCTGCTCTTCATCGAAGCCTTGCAGTTGCAGGCCCGTGCCGTAGCAGCCCGTGCACCAGCCATGCTTGGAGTTGTACGAGAACAGGCGCGGATCCGGCTCGGGGAAGCTGGTGCCGCAAGACGGGCAGGCGCGCTTGACCGAGAAATGCTGCTGCTGCAGGTCGCTGTCCAGCGCCTCGTGCAGCTTGTTCACCGGCCAGACCACGGACATCACGCCCTGGCCGTTTTCCAGCGCGTTCTTGACCGCCGCGCGCAGCTCGGCCTCGTTGGCCGGGTCCACCACCACGTCCGCGATCGGCAGCTCGATGGTGTGTTCCTTGTAGCGGTCCAGGCGCGGCCAGGGGGCGACGGGAATGAACTCGCCGTCCACGCGCAGGTGCGAGTGGCCCTTGGAGCCTGCCCATTTGGCCAGGTCCGTGTAATAGCCCTTGCGGGCCGTGACCAGCGGCGCCAGCAGGCCGATGTGCACGCCCTTGTGCTCGCGCAGCAGCCGCGCCACGATCTGGTCGGTGTTCTGCGGCTCCACCGCCACGTTGCAATCCGGGCAGTATTGCGTGCCCAGCTTGACGTACAAGAGGCGCAGGAAGTGGTGGATTTCCGTCATCGTGGCCACGGTGGACTTGCGTCCGCCGCGGCTGGTGCGCTGCTCGATGGCGACCGTGGGCGGGATGCCGAAGATGGCGTCCACGTCCGGCTTGCCGGCCGGCTGCACGATGGCGCGGGCGTAGGCGTTGAGCGACTCCAGGTAGCGGCGCTGGCCCTCGTTGAACAGGATGTCGAAGGCCAGCGTGGACTTGCCCGAGCCGGACACGCCTGTGATGACGGTGAACTTGTCGCGCGGGATTTCCACGCTGACGTTCTTCAGGTTGTGCTCGCGGGCATTGCGGATCTCGATCGCCATGTTGGCTTGGCGGCGCTCGCGCATCAGGGACTGCAGCGGGCGGCCCACGTCCGCGCCGTAGGCTTCGCCGGGCTCGGCGATGCGGGCGGTCAGGCCGGCCTGCTCCACTTCCTGCGCGTCGGCGTCGGTGCTTACCACCACGTCGGCCGGCAGGATGCTGACTTCGTAGTCGCGCAGGGCGGCGCCCGTATGCGACTTGGGGTTGTCCATCAGGTCCTGCGGCGTGCCGGTGCCGATGACCAGGCCGCCGGCGTCGCCGCCTTCGGGACCCAGGTCGATCAGCCAGTCCGCCGCGCGGATCACGTCCAGGTTGTGCTCGATCACCAGCAGCGTGTGGCCGGCGGCCAGCAGCTTACGGAACGCGCGCATCAGCCGCGCCACGTCGTCGAAGTGCAGGCCGGTGGTGGGTTCGTCGAACAGGAACAGGCTACCCTTCTTGGCGACCTTGGCGGTGGAAATGCCGCTGCGCGCGGCTTCGGCCAGGTGGCCGGCCAGCTTCAGGCGCTGCGCCTCGCCGCCCGACAGGGTGGGCACGGGCTGCCCCAGCCGCACGTATTCCAGGCCCACGTCGGCCAGCGGTGCCAGGCCGGTCTGCACGTCGCGCAGGCCCTTGAAGAAGTCCAGCGCCTCGCTGACCGTCATCTCCAGCACTTCATCGATGGACGCGCTCTTGCCCAGATGTTCGACGCGCACTTCCAGCACTTCCGGGCGGAAGCGCTTGCCGTCGCAGTCCGGGCAGCGCAGGTAGACGTCCGACAGGAACTGCATCTCCACATGCTCGAAGCCGGTGCCGCCGCAGGTCGGGCAGCGGCCGTCGCCGCCGTTGAAGCTGAACGTACCCGCGGTGTAGGCGCGTTCACGCGCCAGCGGCGCTTGCGCGAACAGCTTGCGGATCGCGTCGAACGCGCCCACGTAGCTGGCCGGGTTGGAACGCGCGGTCTTGCCGATGGGGGTCTGGTCCACCATGACCACGTCGGCGATCTGTTCGGCGCCCAGCAGGCGCTCGAAGGCGCCGGGCGCTTCCGAGGGCTTGCCCTTCTGCTTGAGCAGGGCGGGGAACAGCACGTCCTGCACCAGCGTGGACTTGCCCGAGCCGGACACGCCGGTCACGCAGACCAGGCGGCCCAGCGGCAATTCGACGGAGACGTTCTTCAGGTTGTGCGCGCTGACGCCTTCCAGCAGCAGCCGCGGCGTGTTCGCCGCCACCGGCATCGGACGCGGCGCTTCCACGCGCTGGCGGCCGCCCAGGTAATCGCCCGTCAGCGTGCGCGCCGCGCGCAATTGCGACGGCGTGCCGTCGAAGACGATCTGGCCGCCGCGTTCGCCGGGGCCGGGGCCGATGTCGATGATGCGGTCCGCGGCCACCATGACCTGCGGGTCGTGCTCCACCACCACCAGCGTGTTGCCGGCGTTGCGCAGCCGGTGCATGACTTCGACCACGCGGTGCATGTCGCGCGGATGCAGGCCGATGGACGGTTCGTCGAGCACGAACAGGGTGTTCACCAGCGAGGTGCCCAACGCCGTGGTCAGGTTGATGCGCTGCACCTCGCCGCCCGACAGCGTGCGGCTCTGGCGGTCCAGCGTCAGGTAGCCCAGGCCCACGTCGCACAGGAACTTGAGACGCGCCCGCACTTCGGTCATGAGCAGGTCGGTGGCGGCGTCCAGCGCGCCGGAGAACGACAGGGTGTCGAAGAAGGCCCGCACCCGTTCGATGGGCAGCAGCATCACGTCATGGATGGACAGGCCGCCCAGGCCTTCGAGCTGTTCGCGGCTCCAGTTGGCGCCCACGGGCATGAAGCGCTTGTAGCGGCCGTCTGCCGGCGGCAGCACGGTGTCGGCTTCTTCCTTGGTGCCCAGGCGCCAGAGCAGCGCATCGGGCTTGAGGCGCGCGCCGTTGCAGGTGGGGCAGGGCGTGTAGCTGCGGTACTTCGACAGCAGCACGCGCACGTGCATCTTGTAGGCCTTGGTTTCCAGCCAGTCGAAGAAGCGCTGCACGCCGTACCACTGGTGCTTCCAGGCGTCGTTGCCGCCCTTCCAGTCGGGCGTGCCGTAGAGCACCCAGCGCTTGTGCTCTTCGCTCATGCTCTTCCAGGGCACGCCCAGCGGCACGCCGGCCTTGGGCGCGTACTTCTGCAGTTCGTCCTGGCATTCCTTGTACGACGGCGTGGTCCAGGGCTTGATGGCGCCTTCCAGCAGGGTCTTGTTTTCGTCCGGGATGACCAGGCCGAAATCGATGCCGATCACGCGGCCGAAGCCGCGGCAGGCCTCGCATGCGCCCAGGGGCGAGTTGAACGAGAAGCTGCTGGGCAGGGGATCGGTGTACTCGATGTCGCAATCCGCGCAATGCAGGCGGTCGCTGTATTTCCAGATGTGCGCGTTGCCGCCCTCGGCGTCCATGACGTACACGGCCAGATGGCCGGCGCCCATGCGCAGCGCGGTGTCCAGCGCTTCCATCACGCGTTCGCGCTCGGTGCCGGCGAAGCGGAAGCGGTCCTGCACCACGTGCAGGATGCGGCGCGATTCGGTGCTGCCTTTCGCGGCCTTGGCCTTCTTGGCGCCCTTGGCCGGGGCGGCCGCGCGCGGCGCGGCGTTTTCCTCGGCGTGCACGCGGGTGTAGCCCTGCTGCTCCAGGAAGCCGCGCACTTCTTCTTCGGTGAAGTTGGCGGGAACGGCGATGGGGAAGGTCACCACCAGCCGCGGATCGCCGGCGGCGGCGGCGCGTTCGGCCAGCGAGTGGTACACGGAATCCGGCGTGTCGCGCCGCACCACCTTGCCGCAGCCGCGGCAATACAGCTTGGCGCCGCGCGCGAACAACAGCTTCAGGTGGTCGTTCAGTTCCGTCATCGTGCCGACCGTGCTGCGCGAACTGCGCACCGGATTGGTCTGGTCGATGGCGATGGCGGGCAGGATGCCTTCGATGCGGTCCACCTGCGGCTTGTCCATGCGGTCCAGGAACTGGCGCGCATAGGGCGAGAAGGTTTCCACATAACGCCGCTGCCCCTCGGCGTAGAGGGTGTCAAAGGCCAGCGAACTTTTGCCGGACCCCGACACGCCGGTCACGACGACCAGTTCGCCGGTGGCGATGGTCAGGTCCAGGTTCTTGAGATTGTTCTGGCGGGCGCCAACGATGCGAATTTGGGAGCTCATGGACGGTATCGTAGCCTGAGGGGAGAGGCCTGCCCGAGCGACAACCCATCGCTGGTTCCGAGCGCGGCGATATGGAATAATTGACTATATTGTGAGTCATGTGTCCAAAATGTGGACAACCGCAAGGCTCACTAGCTGTACAAATAAACAGTATCGCAGATTCGTCTGAAATTCGCGCTGTCCGCGTTGCGCATTCTGCAGATTCATTGCTAAAGGCTTGCCGCCCTTAGTTGGAGACATCGTTGCTGGAAACCAAGGTCCCGGGCGCTGCGGCGTTCGCCAAGTTCATGACGGTGCTGCAGGCGGTGGCGGATGCGCCGCAGCCGCCCACGGCTGCGTCGCTGGCGCGCAGCTGCGGCTATCCCCGGCCGACCGTCTACCGTATCGTCGCGGCGCTGGCCGAGCAGGGCATGGTGGCCGAAACCGGCGGCGCCTACCGCCTGGGGCCGCGCCTGATGTCGCTGGCCAGCCGCGCCTGGTCCCAGTTCGACCTGCGCGCGGCGCTGGCGCCCGACCTGCAGGCCTTGCGCGACGAAACCGGCGAAACCGTGCACCTGGCCGTGCCCGCCGGGCACGAGATGACCTATATCGACAAGCTGGAAAGTCCCGGACCGGTGCGCATGGCCTCGCGCGTCGGGGCTTCGGTGGCGCTGCATTCCAGCGCGGTCGGCAAGGCCTATCTGGCGGCGCTGGACCCGGCCTCGCGCGAACGCCTGCTGCGCGAGCTGCCGCTGGCCGCGCGCATGCCGGGCACCGTGACCAGCCTGCCCGAACTGCGCGCCGTGCTGGACGTGGCCGCCGCCCGCGGTTACGCCACCGACGACGAAGAAAACGAAGCCGGCATCGTCTGCTACGGCGTGGCCCTGTGCGATGCGGCCGGGCGGCCCATTGCCGGCGTCAGCGTCAGCACCTTGTTGTTCCGGCGGCGCGACGACCCGCAAGCCGCCTATATCGAACCCTTGCTGCGGCTGCGCGATGCCGCCGCGGCCAAACTCGCCGTCCTGCCGGTATCACCCGGCGGCGCCTGACCGCCTGCCTCCAAGGAATGCCATGACCGCAACCGCTGCCCCTCTCGCCTCCAAGCTCTCCACCCTGCTGGCCTCCCGGGTCGTCCCCGTGCTGCGCTACACGGACGCCGCCACCGCCGCCTATGCGGCCGAAGTCGCGGTGGCCGCTGGCTGCACCACGCTGGAACTGACCTGGACCATCCCCGGCGTCACCGATTTGCTGCGGGCGCTGCGCGACAAGCACGGCAGCGAGCTGCTGCTGGGCGTGGGCACGGTGCTGGACCAGCAGCAGGCGCGCGAGGCCCTGGTCGCGGGCGCGGATTTCCTGGTGTCGCCGGCGCTGGCCACCGACATCGTCGACCTGGCGCACGCGGCCGACGCGCTCTGCCTGCTGGGCGCGTTCACGCCCACCGAAGTGCTGGCGGCGCGCCGCGCGGGCGTGGACGTGGTGAAGATCTTCCCGGCGGACACGGGCGGCCCCAAGCACCTGGCGGCGCTCAAGTCGGTCTACCCGGACACCATCTTCTGCCCCACGGGCGGCGTCACCCAGGACAACATGGGCTCGTACTTCGCCGCCGGCGCCGCCATCGTCGGCATCGGCAGCAACCTCTATGACAAGGCGGCCTTCGCCGCCCGCGACACCGCCGCGCTGGTGGCGCAGATCATCCGCACCCGGGAGGCCGCCCATGGCTGATTTCGATATCGTCGCGCTGGGCGAACCGCTGGTCGAACTGAACCAGACGCACCAGGACCAGCGCCAGTACCTGCAGGGCTTCGGCGGCGATACGTCCAACGCTGTCATCGCCGCGGCGCGGCAGGGCGCAAGCTGCGCCTATCTGACGCGCGTCGGCAACGATGCCTTCGGCCAGCAGTTCCTGGACTTGTGGCAGGCCGAGGGCGTGGATACCTCGGGCGTGCAGGTGGACCAACAGGCGCACACCGGCCTTTATTTTGTGCAGCACGGCCCGGACGGCCACGCCTTCAGTTATCTGCGCCGCGGCTCCGCCGCCAGCCTGATGACGCCGTCCAGCCTGGACTCGGGCCTGATCGAGCGCGCCCGCTACCTGCACGTGTCGGGCATCAGCCTGGCGATCAGCACCAGCGCCTGCGACACCGTGTTCGCCGCCATCGAGCGCGCGCACGCGGCCGGCGTTCAGGTCAGTCTGGATTCGAACTTGCGGCTGCGCCTGTGGCCGGTGGACCGCGCCCGCGCCGTGCTGCGCGAGACCATGCGCACGGCCGACCTGTTCCTGCCCAGCATGGACGACATGCAGCACCTCACCGGCAACGACGATCCGGAACGCACGCTGGACTGGATCCGCGACGCCGGCGCCAGCGGGGTGGTGGTGCTGAAGCTGGGCAAGGACGGCTCCATCATCGACGACGGCCACCGCCGCGTGCCCGTGGCCGCCCTGCGCGTGGACGCGGTGGACGCGACCGGGGCGGGCGACTGCTTCGCGGGCAGCCTGCTGGCGCGCCGCTGCCAGGGCGATTCCTGGGAAGACGCGGTGCGTTATGCCAATGCCGCGGCGGCCCTGTCCACCCTGGGTTACGGCGCGGTCGACCCGCTGCCGCGCAAGGAACAGGTGCTGGAACGGCTGAAGAGCCTAGCTGGCTGATCGCGGCAGGGCTTCCCGGGCAGGCGCGGGCGCCTGCCCAGACTGGCAGGACGCTGTTCCGTCCCGCATTTGACCGCAGCTGGCGCGAACGTGGCGGAAACGCCGCATTTTCGCGTCATTGGCGCCGTCAGGGCATTTCAGGCTAAAATGCCAAGTTACCCGAATTTTCCGCCAGCCCAGTATCCGGTTGTGCGGGCAACATTTCCGCAAATTCAACAGGAGAATCAACATGGCTGAACGCAAACGCGTGCGTCGCAACACCCTGGAACGCCGTTGCCTGGGCAAGGCTTTCAAGCGCTTGTTCGTCAAGTCGCCCAAGGGCGTGTTCAAGATGCTGGAAAAGATCAAGCGCGTCTAATCGACGCGTCGCGCCGGGGCTTGCCCCGGCCTGATCAAAAAAAACCCGCAAGGCGCGAGCCAGCGGGTTTTTTTTCGTCTTGCCGGCCGAGGGGCGGGCCTATTTCTTGTCCTGGGGCGGACCGAGCTTGGGCCGGATGAAGTCCATGAAGGCCCGGGTCTTGGCGGGCTGGATGCTGGACGGATACACCACGTAGATCGAGATCGGATCCACCGACCAGCCCGGCAGCACCCGCTTGAGCGAATTGCGCTTGATGATGGGCTCCAGCGCCAGGCAGTGCGGCATGCGCGTGATCGCCAGGTCCAGGCCCGCCAGGGTGCCCGCGATGCTCATATTGTTGGCCGCCAGGTGGCCGCTGACCGGCACGCGTTCACTGACCGCGCCGCGGCGCAGCGTCCAGTGCGAATGCGCCTCGTCGATGGTGGTGCGCAGGCACTGGTGTTGGGTGAGATCCGCCGGCGTCTTGGGTTCGCCATAGCGTTCCAGATAGCGGTCGGAGGCATACAGGTAGTTGTTCAGGGAGACCAGCTCCTGCACGACCGCACCGCTATGCATGCTCCGGTTGCCGTTGAGATCGGCGGCACTGGCCGACGCCAGCGGGTAGTCCGCGTTGCTGCCAAAGCGCAGCACGATGTCGAACGGGGTGCCCTGCGCATCGGAAGCCGTCAGCATGCTCAGGTCGAACTCGCACTCCACTTCCGGATAGCGGTCGGTGAAATCATTGATGGTTTCCGGCAGCAGCCAGATCGCCAGGCTGTAGGGCATGGATACCCGCAGGTTGCCTGAGGGGCCGCCGGACAGCGATTGCAGCTGTTCATGCGCCAGCCGGGCTTCATCGATCAGGCCCTGGCAGCGGCGCATGTAGGCCGCGCCCGCTTCGGTGAGATCCAGGCGGCGCGTGTTGCGGTTGATCAAGCGCAGGCCGATGGCGCGCTCCAGCTCGTTGATGCGGCGCGATAAAGTCGAGGTCGGCATATTCAGCGCGCGCGCCGCCAGGCTGAAGCTTTTGCGCTTGGCAACCTCCACGAACAAGGCGATGTCATTGAGCTGGACGGTCGAAGCTTCCATAGGCATTCCGGTTTTGGCCGCCCGAGTGTACGCCACTACGGTACGCGTCCCAAGATCGGCGCGGCCGCTCCAAACCCTGCGAATCGGCATTTCTGTCAGATTTGATTGCAAATTTGAGCAGCGCGGGACCGGTGCGCGCAGACATATCCCCTAAACTTCAGGCGAAAACACCAAAACCAAGACCGCAGCGCTTGCAAGACGCATCGCAAAGGGGCTCAGTGGGCATGACCGACACACCAACTTTTTTCACTGTTTTAACGCCCACCTACAACCGGGCGGGCACGCTGCACCGGGTATATGAATCCCTTTCCCGCCAGACTTTCCGGGATTTCGAATGGGTCGTGGTGGACGACGGTTCCACCGACAATACCCATGAAGCCATCCTGGACTGGCAGGCGCGCGCCGATTTTCCGATCCGCTATTTCTGGCAGAACAACCGCCACAAGAAAACTGCCTTCAACCGCGGCGTGCGCGAGGCGCGCGGCGAACTCATCGTCGGCCTGGACAGCGACGACGAGATGCCGCCCGACGCCCTGGCCACGTTCAAGCAGGCCTGGGACAGCATTCCGCCGGCGCGGCGCGAATCCTACGTGGCCGTGACGGGCCTGTGCGCGCGTCCCGACGGCAGCATCGTCGGCGACCGTTATCCGCAGGACGTGTTCGACAGCACGGCCGTGGACGTCTATTTCCGCTATCGCATCAAGGGCGAGAAGTTCGGCTGTATGCGCACCGACATCCTCAGGAAGTATCCTTTCCCCGAGGATGTCGCGGGCTTCGTGCCGGAAAGCCTGGTGTGGTGGGCGATCGCGCGCGCGGGTTATCTCAGCCGCTTCATCAACCGCGTGGTGCGTACCTACCACGACACGCCTGGCGGCCTGAGCCAGGGCGCGGTCTCGGTGGGCAACAACGCCCAGGGCCTGTACCTGCTGGCCTGGGACATGCTGCAGCACCATCTGGAATTCTTTCGCTACCGGCCGCGCGAGTTCATCATGGCCGCGGCGCGCTATACCCGCTTCCGGCTGCATCTGAAGCACTCCGGAGTGGCGACGGCGGTGCAGGCCTACAAGCTGACCAATCCGGCAGCGAAGTTCATGGTCGCGGTCATGTGGCCGCTGGGGTATGCCCTGTACCGCCGCGACAGGCGTCGCGGCGTGGCCTAGGACCTGCCGCGCGGGCAGGTCCCCCTGGGCGTTTTACGCCGGCGCCGCGGCGGGCGCCCCGTGTCCCAATCCCAGATACACCTCGACCACGCGCGGATCCTGCGCCACCTGGGCGGCCGGGCCTTCCAGCGTGACGGCGCCAGTCTCCAGCACATAGGCGTAATCGGCCACCTGCAGCGCGGCGCGGGCGTTCTGCTCGATCAGCAGGATGGACACGCCCATTTCGCGCAGGCGCGCGACGATGCGGAACACTTCGCGCACGATGCGCGGCGCCAGGCCCAGGCTGGGTTCGTCCAGCATCAGCAGCTTGGGCTTGGCCATCAGCGCGCGGCCCACCGCCAGCATCTGGCGTTCGCCGCCGGACAGGGTGCCGGACAGCTGGGCGCGGCGCTCACGCAGGCGCGGAAACAGCTCGTAGACCTCGGCCAGCGTCTGGTCCTGGTCGCGCAAACCGCAGCGGAAGCGGTGGAACGCGCCCAGCATCAGGTTGTCTTCCACCGTCATCTCGGCGAACAGCTCGCGCTTTTCGGGCACCAGGTTCATGCCTGCGGCCACCATTTCCTCGATCTCGGCGTGTTCCTGCGGCTTGCCGCCAAAGACGATCCGGCCGTTGGACGGCAGCACGCCCATGATGGCCGACAGCAAGGTCGTCTTACCGGCGCCGTTGGGCCCGATCACGGTCACGATCTGGCCTTCGCCCACCGTCAGGCTGACGCCCGAAATGGCTTCGATCTTGTCGTAGGCCACGCGCAGGTCGCGCACTTCCAGCAAATTCGCGCTCATCATTCCACTCCGCCCAGATAGGCTTCAAGCACCGCGGGGTTGTGCTGGATCTCGGCGGGCAGGCCCTCGGCGATCTTCTCGCCGAAGTCCATGACCACCACGCGGTCCACCAGCCCCATCACGAAGTCCATGTCGTGTTCCACCAGCAGGATGGCCATGCCTTCGGCGCGCAGCTTCTTCAGCAGTTCGGCCAGTTCGCATTTTTCCTGGTAGCGCAGGCCGGCGGCGGGCTCGTCCAGCAGCAGGATGCAGGGATCGGACGCCAGCGCGCGGGCGATTTCCAGGATGCGCTGCTGGCCCAGGGCCAGCGAACCGGCTTCGTCGTGCAGATGCTTGCCCAGCCCCACGCGTTCGACCTGGCGCGCCGCTTCGGCCAGCAGGCGCGATTCCTCGGCGCGGTCCAGCCGCCAGGCGGCCGGCAGCACGCCGCGATGGCCGCGCAGGTGGGCGCCGATGGCCACGTTTTCCAGCACGCTCATGCGGCCCAGCAGGCGCACGTGCTGGAAGGTGCGCGACAGGCCCAGCCGCGCGATGCGGCGCGCGCCGGTACCAGCCACGGAGTGGCCCAGCAGCGTCACCGTGCCGGAAGTCGGCGTGTCCACGCCCGAGATCTGGTTGAACATGGTGCTCTTGCCCGCGCCGTTGGGGCCGATCAGCGCCAGGATTTCGCCGGCGCGGATTTCCAGGTTCATGGCGTTGTTGGCGACCAGGCCGCCGAACTTGCGCGTCACGTCCACGGCCTTCAACACCACCTCGCCGCGCGGCGGCATGGGCTTGCGCGGCAGCGGCTCGGCATTCATGTCCAGCTTGCGCGGTTGCTTCTTCACCGGCACGCAGCGCGTCAGGACCGGCCACAGGCCGCTGCGGGCGCGATGCAGCAGCAGCACCATGCCGAAGCCGAACACGATCACTTCGAAGTTGCCGGTCTGGCCCAGCAGCTTGGGCATCCAGTCCTGCAGCCATTGTTTGAGCACGGTGAAAACGCCGGCGCCGACCAGCGCGCCCCAGACCTGTCCCGCGCCGCCGATGACGGTCATGAACAGGTATTCGATACCCATCTGTAGGCCGAAGGGGTTGGGGTTCACGAAGCGCTGCATGTGCGCGTACAGCCAGCCCGAGGCGCAGGCCTGCAGCGCCGCGATGATGAAGATCACCATGCGCGAGCGGGCCGTGTCCACGCCCATGGATTCGGCCATCACGCGGCCGCCCTTCAAGGCGCGGATGGCGCGGCCTTCGCGCGAGTCCAGCAGGTTCTGCGTGGACCATACGGCCACCAGCAGGAAGGCCCAGATCAGGTAATAGATGTTGTCGCCCTGGTTCAGCGTCCAGCCGAACAGGTTGATGGCGGGAATGTCCGGAATGCCGGTGTGGCCGCCCAGGCCCTCGACCGAGCCGAAGACGAAGTACAGCGACAGGCCCCAGGCAATCGTGCCCAGCGGCAGGAAATGGCCCGACAGCTTCAGCGTGATCGCGCCCAGCAGGTAGGCGATGACCAGCGTCAGCAGCAGCCCGGCCAGCAAGGTCAGCCAGGGCGATGCGCCCAGCCAGCCCAGCCAGGACGGCAGCGTGTCCGCGCGGGTGGTCAAGAGCGCGGTGGTGTAGGCGCCCACGCCCACGAAGGCGGCCTGCCCGAAGCTCGTCAGGCCGCCGACGCCGGTCAGCAGCACCAGGCCCAGCGCCACCATGGCGTACAGGCCGATGTAGTTCAGCAGCGTCACGTAGAACGGGGGCAGCACCAGCGGGCCCAGCGCCAGCAGCGCCAGGAATGCGAGGAGGATATGGCGCGGGTTCATTCGTCTTCTTCCTCGACGTGATGGCTTTTCAGTGAACGCCAGAGCAGCACGGGGATGATCAGCGTGAACACGATGATTTCTTTGTAGGCGCTGGCCCAGAACGAGGAGAAGGCTTCGATCAGGCCGACCAGGATGGCGCCGGCCGCGGCCAGCGGATAGCTCACCAGGCCGCCGATGATGGCGCCCACGAAGCCCTTCAGGCTGACCATGAAGCCGGAGTCGAAATACATGGTGGTGATGGGGGCGATCAGGATGCCCGAGACCGTGCCGATCAGCGCGGCCAGGAAGAACGTGGCCTTGCCGGCGAAGATCGGCGAAATGCCCATCAGCCGCGCGCCCAGCCGGTTGAAGGCGGCCGCGCGCAGGGCCTTGCCGTACATCGAGCGTTCAAAGAACTGGTAGAGCACGACGATGAGCAGGGCGGACACCGCCACCACCCACAGCGCCTGGCTGTTGACGTTCAATGGTCCCAGCGCCAGGCTGGCGTCGCTGAAGGGCGCCGTGCGGGCGCCTTCCGCACCGAAGGCCAGCAGTCCCAGGCCGACCAGCGCCAGGTGCACGGCAATGGAGACGATCAGCAGCACCAGCGTCGAGGCCGACGCGATGGGCTGGTAGAAGAGGCGGTACAACTGCGGTCCCATCGGCACCAGCAGCAGCAGCGTCAGCAGCGCCTGCGCCGCCATCGGCAGTTGGGCCAGCGGCAGGTTATAGAACAGCGCGGCCAGCACCAGCGGATAGGCCAGTTTGACGGCCATGCGCCAGGCGCCGCGGTTGCGCCCGGGACGCTTGCGGCGCGCCAGCAGATCGGCGCCGACCTCGGCCAGCGCGAAGGCAAACAGCAGCCACACCAGCAGCACCGGCTTGCCGGCCTGCAGCGCGGCCATGGTGAGCGCGCCGAACGCGACGAACTCGCCTTGCGGGATGAACAGCACGCGGGTGACGGTAAAGACCAGCAGGATGGACAAGGCCAGCAGCGCATAGATGGCGCCGTTGGTGATGCCGTCCTGCCCGAGTATCAGGGCAATCTGAGCATTCATGCGAAATTCCGGGTAAGACAGACAAGCACGCCAGGCACCTCATTCCCCATCCGCGCGCCTACGGAGCAAACTCTGCGCATCCTCGGGATGCCGCGGAGCCGGCTTTGCCGGTCCGCAGGCATGCCCCCTGGGGGGAAGCGCGTAGCGCTTCGGGGGGAGCCCACCTTGCGGAGCCGGGCTCCGCCGGTCCGCAGGCATGCCCCCCAGGGGGGGGAAGCGCGCAGCGCTTCGGGGGGGACTATTTCACCAGTGTCCAGGCGCCGTCCTTGACGGTGATGAGTTCGCGGCCGCGGTCATCGAAGCCGCTATGGTCGGCGGCGCTCATGTTGTAGACGCCCTGCGTGCCGACCAGCTCCTTGGTCTGCTCCAGCGCATCGCGCAGCGCGTTGCGGAACTCCTTGGTGCCCGGCTTGCCGGCCTTTTCCGCCAGCGGCACGGCCTTTTCCAGCAGCAGGCCGGCGTCATAGACGTTGGCGCCGAAGGTGGCGGGCTTGGAGCCGTTGAGCTTCTCGTAGGCGGCGATGTAGTCCGAAGCGACCTTCTTGGACGGGTTGCTGTCCGGCATTTCCGGCAGCACCAGCATCAGGCTGGCGGCCAGCACCGTGCCTTCGACCTTCTTGCCGCCCAGCTTCAGGAAGTCGGGCAGGGCAGCGCCGTGGGTCTGGTAGAACTTGCCCTTGTAGCCCTGATCGAACAGGGTGGTCTGCGGCAGCACGCTGGCGGCGCCGGGAGCGGCCACCAGCACGGCGTCCGGCTTGGCGGCCAGGATCTTCAGCGCCTGGCCGGTGACCGAGCTGTCAAAGCGCAGGTAGCGCTCGTTGGCGGCGATCTTGATGCCCTTTTCGGCGGCCAGGCCCGAGAAGACCTTGTACCAGTTCTCGCCGTAGGGATCGTTCAGGCCGATGAAGCCGACCGTCTTGATGCCGGTCTTGGCCATGTGGTCGACCAGCGCGCGCGCAATGATGTCGTCGTTCTGCGTGGTCTTGAAGACCCACTTCTTCTGGTCGTTCATGGGCAGCACGACGGCCGCGGTACCCACCGGCGCCAGCATCGGGACGCCGGCTTCCGCTGCGAACTGGATCACGCCCATGGCGTTGGGCGAGCCCGACGGGCCGATCAGCGCGTCCACGTTCTGTTCCGAGATCAGCTTCTTGAATGCCGTCACCGAGTTGGTGGAATCGCTGGCGTCATCCAGCGAGATGTATTCCACGGTCAGGTCGCCGATTTTCTTCGGCAGCAGCGGCACGGTGTTCTTCTGCGGAATCCCCACCAGGGCCGTGGGGCCGGTGGACGAGGTGACGACGCCGACCTTGACTTGGGCCAGGGCGGGCAGGGCGAACAGCGCGGCTACCGCGGCGGCAGCGGCCAGGGGGAGTTTCTTCGACAGCATGGCAAAACCTCCGGATAGGGAGCAGGGTGGGGGTGCGGCTGGAAAACGGAGAAAACGGGTACTTCTGTGCTTGCTTGGTTTGCTTTAATACTTGTTGCTTAAACTTTCTGTGCGCAGGCTCGCACTGTAGACCCGGTCCGCAGTGCTTACCTATCCGTCAAAACCCGAAGCGGCGCGCGATGCGCGTTCAGATGGTGATGGAACTGACGCTGGCGCCGCCGCAGACGAACAGCGTCTGGCCGGTGACGAAGCTGTTGGCGGGATCCGAGAAGAACATGACGGCGCGCGCCACGTCGTCGGAACGCCCCAGGCGCTTGACCGGTATGCCGGCCGCCAACTGCTTTTCGCGTTCGCTGCCGGGCTCGATCACTTCGTAGAACATGTCGGTCTGGATCGGGCCGGGCGCCACCACGTTGACCGTGATGCCATAGGGCGCCAGCTCCAGCGACCAGGTGCGCGCCATGCCCACCATGCCGGCCTTGGTGGCCGAATAGGCGGTGCGGGTCGGCAGGCCCAGGGCGCCGCGCGAGGACATCATCACGATGCGGCCGAACTTGCGCTCCTGCATGCCGGGCAGGGCGGCCTGCACCAGGCTGATGGCCGCGCCCAGGTGGATCTGCGTCAGGCCGTGCAGTTCTTCCTGCGTGACCTGCGGCAGCAGGTTGGGCCAGATGACGCCGGCGTTGTGGATGACGTGGCTGATGGGGAACTGGGCGGCGGCTTCGGCGCCCGCTTGCGCGGTGGCCTCGGCGTCCAGCAGGTCCACCTGCACGTTGTGCAGGCGCGGGTGGCTGAAGTCGGCGGCGCGGCGCGCCATGGAGATCACTTCGTAGCCTGCGTCCAGCATGCTGCGGCAGATCTCGGCGCCGATGCCGGCGCTGCCGCCGGTGACGATGGCGACGTTGGTGTGCGTCATGGATATCCCCCTGTTGTCGTTGTCGTGAGGCCGGCTTAGGCGCGGCCGGCTCAGGCCTTGGGCGCCAGCGCCAGCACGCGCAGCGGGCTGCCCGAGCCGCTGCGGATCTTGAGCGGCGCCGAGAAGATCACCGCGCCGGTGGGCGGCAGCTGGTCCAGGTTGGTCATGCACTGCAGGCCGTAGCGGTTGTTGCCGTGCATGTAGTAGTGGCAGGGATAGGGGGGATCCAGGTGCTGCGCCTGGCCCGCGTCGGTGCCGACCGACTCAGTGCCGAAGCCGTGCACGTCGCGCTCCTTGATCAGCCAGGGCACCACTTCAGCGTCCGGGCCGGGCGAGTGCGCGCCGTCTTCCTGCAGGTTCAGGTAGTCGGCGGGCTTGGCGCGCTTGGACCAGTCGGTGCGCATCAGTACCCAGGAACGCGCGGGGATGCGGCCGTGCCGCTCTTCCCACTTTTTCACGAAGTCGATGGTCAGCAGGAAGTCCGGGTTGTCGCGGGACTCCGCCGAGCAATCGATGACGCAAGCGCTGGCGATGAAGGCTTCGATGGGAATCGTGTCCACCGTGTTGTCGGGCTGGTCCTTGCCCGTGACCCAGTGGGCCGGCGCGTCGAAGTGGGTGCCGGTGTGCTCGGAACACGAGAAGTTGTTCCAGTACCAGGCGGGGCCGCGCTCGTCGTAGCGCGAGATTTCCTCGATGCGGAACGGCCAGGCCTGGCCGAACTCCGGCGGCAGCACGATGGTGGGGAATTCCGGCGTCAGCGTCTCGGTCAGGTCCACCACGCGGATGCGGCCGGACACCAGTTCGGCCATGAATTGGGCAAGAATGTTTTGGCTCATGCTGTTCCTCTCGGTTCGTGCGTTGTCGGGGCAGGGCGGGCCGTCAGGCTCCCAGCTCCCGTTCCAGTCCCTTGGGGTTCTCCGCCAGCCGGGCGCGGAATTCCTGCGCGACATCGCCGACGTAGACGTCCTCGATGCCGTCCTTGAGCGCGCGCACGATGGCGGCGGCGATCGCCGCGGGCGCCACGCGCGGGGGCGGCGTGCGCTGCTCCCATTCGTGATCCACCGGCCCGGGGAACACGTTCACCACCCGCACGCCCGCGCCGCGCATCTCGGCGCGCAGGCATTGCGCCAGGGACAGCGCGGCCGCCTTGGACGCCGACCACATGCCGCGCGACGGCAGGTTCATGTGGGCGTAGATGGACAGCACGTTGACCCAGGCGGTGGCGCTGTTGACGCCGTCCGCGGCGCGTCCGCACAGGGCCGGGCCGAAGCTCTGCGCCAGGCGCATCAAGCCCAGCACATTCACGTCCATGGCGTCGCGCGCCGTGTTCACGTCCTTGCGATTCAGCAGGCCGCCTTCGCGTTCCAGGTCGGCGGTGTTGACCAGGATCTCGACCTTGCCGCCGATGGAGGCGGCGACCCGTTCGACCGAATCGGTATCGGTCACGTCCAGCACCACCGCCTGCACGCGCGGGTCGGCAGCCAGCGCGTCGTAGGCAGCGTCGCGCTTCCAGGCTTGCGGGTCGCCCAGGAACACGGCCGGGCAGCCGGCGTCCAGCAGGGCGCGCGCCACGGCCTGGCCCACCGCCGACTTGCCGTCGGTGACGAGCGCGCGGCGGAATTTCGGATCGCACGAGGTCTCGCGCAGGGTCTTGTCGTCTTCCATGTTCGGCGTATTCCTTTCAGGCAGGGCGATCATCACGGCCTGGCCGCTGCGGTCCAGTTTCAGCGTCAGGCGCACGCGGTCGCCGTCGGCGCAGTCCTGGTGCACGTGCGCGACCACCGAGGGGCCGGCCGTCATGCGCACCGTGCCCACGCGCCACGGCAGGCGTTCGCGGAAATACAGGTCGTTGCTATGGTGCAGGGTGGTGCTGACGAGCAGCACGCCGCTGGGATCGGCCGGACGCCAGGGCAGATGCTCGGACAGGCAATCGCCGCAGACTTCGCGCGGCGGATACTGGACCGCGCCGCAGTCGGCGCAGGTCTGCAGGTCGAAGCGGCCTTCGGCGGCGGCGGCGGTCAGCCCCAGCGCGCTGCGGCTGCGCCAGCCCGGCGGCAGCGTCGGCTGGCGGGTGCGGGCGATCGGGTTCTTGCGGGGCGGCTTGGCCAAGGGTTCGGTCATGCGTGGCTCCCCAGGATGGCCGCGGCAGTGCACAGTCCGCGGTCGTAGTTGATCATGCCGAAGCCGCTGACCATGCCGAGGCGGGCGTCGGCCACCTGCGTGCCGCCAGCCGTGCCGCTCAGCTGGCGCAGCGCCTCGACCATGCCCAGATAACCGCCGGCCGCGCCGGCCTGGCCCACCGACAGCTGGCCGCCATTGGTGTTGAAGGGAAAGCTGCCGTCCACGGTGAAGCTGTTGCCGCGCACGAAGTCGGGAGCCGCGCCTTTCGGGCAGAAGCCCAGGTCTTCGATCTGCATCAGGTTGATGACGGGATAGTCGTCGTAGGCCTGCAGGAAATCCATGTCGCCCGGCTGCGCATCGGCCTGGCCGTACAGCTCATCCAGGTCCATGCTCCAGCCGCCGCGCGTCTGGATCGGGTCCTCGGTCCAGGCGTTGTGGCGCTCGATGGTGGAGAGGATGCGGGCGTAGGGCAGGTTCAGCGCGCGCGCCCGGTCCTCGCTCATGACCAGGAAGCCGTCAGCGCCGGCGCAGGGCATCACGCAATCGAACAGGTGTATCGGGTCGGTGATGACGCGGGCATCCAGGTATTGCGCCAGCGTCAGCGGCTTTTTCATCAGCGCGTGCGGATAGCGCAAGGCGTTGTCGCGCTGCGCCACGCACAGCTTGCCGAAGTCCTCGCGGGTGGCGCCGGTCGCGCGCATGTAGTTGGCGGTCAGCAGCGCGAAGCTGGCGTTGGGGCCGCCCGCGCCATAGGGATAGACCGCGTCCTGCGCAAAGCGCGAGAACTGGCTGACCGTGTTGCGGAACGAGTCCACGTGGTTGGTGTCGCCTGCGATGCAGGCCACGATGCTGGCGTCGCCAGCCTGCACGGCGCGGGCCGCGCGGCGCAGGGCGGCCACGCCGCTGGCGCCGCCCATGGGGATGTGGTCCAGCCAGCGCGGGCTCATGCCCAGGTGCTGCACCAGGCCGACGGCCGTGTCGGGCGCCAGGGTGAAGCTGGACACGCAGAGCCCGTCCACCTCGGTCTTGGCGATGCCGGCTTGCCGGATCAGCGCGCCCAGCGCCCGCCCCAGCCACCAATGGGCGGCGTGGGTCGAATATCGTTCATAGGGAATCGTGACGGGCAAGGCCGCCACCACGCCGTCGTAGCCCAGGCGGCTCATCGCGCGGGCTCCTGGCGTTTCTTCATGTGGCCGGTGTCCACGCAGCGGGCCGTGCCGGGCAGCGTGGGCGCCAGGGCTTTCATTTCGCCGCGCTGGATCTTGTTGGTGGTGGTCAGCGGCAAGCTGTCGACGAATGCGACGTAGCCTGGGGCTTTGTAATAGGCCAGCTGTTCCAGGCTCCATTGCACGATGCTGCGGGCGGCCTCGGCCATTGCTGCGCCCTCGGCCGGCAGGCTCTCGGGCACCACGCAGGCCAGTACCTCGTCGCCGCGCACCGCGTCGGGCACGGCGGCGACCGCCACGGCCTTGACCAGCGGGTGCTGCAGCAGCACGCTTTCCACTTCGACGGCGGAGATGTTCTCGCCGCTGCGGCGGATGACGTTCTTCTTGCGGTCCACGAAGCGCAGCGCGCCGTCGGCGTCGCGGCGCACGATGTCGCCGGTATGGAACCAGCCGTCTTCCCAGGCCTGGGAGGTCGCGTCCTCGTCCTTGAGGTAGCCGGCGAAAAAGCCGTAGCGCGGGTCCTCGCCCGCATGGCGCACCAGCAGCTCGCCCGGTTCGCCGGCGGCGGCTTCCACGCCGGAATCGGCGACGATGCGCACCAGCACGTCGTCTTCCTCGCGGCCGAAGCAGCTGCTGCCGATGTGGCGCGGCTCCTGGTTGGCGATGATGACGGCGCCCGCGCCGGTCTCGGTCATGGCCCAGGCTTCCAGCAGCGGAAAGCCGAAGCGCTCTTCAAAGGGCTGGTGCAGCTTGCGGTCCACGCCGGCGCCGAAGCCAAAGCGGATGGCGGGCTGCTTATCCCGTGCGGACGGTTCGGCCTTCATCAGGATGGCGGGCATCACGCCCAGGTAGTGCAGCACCGTCGCGCCGGAGTCGCGCACGCTGTCCCACCAGGTCTTGGGATGGAAGCGGTCCAGCGGGATCAGGCAGCCGCCGGTCAACACCATGGCCATGGCCGAGTACGCCATGGCGTTCATGTGGACCAGGGGCAGCGGCGTCAGCATGCGCTCCAGGCCGGGACGCAGTTCGCACAGGCCGCCGATGCGGGCGTACCAGCCGCCGGCATGCAGGAAATAGCGGTTGGGCAGGATGCAGCCCTTGGGCCGTCCGGTGGTGCCGGACGTGTAGAGCAGGGCGCATTCGGTCAGGACATCGGGCTCGCTGCCTGCCAGCGGCGCGGCGAAGGGCGCGGCGGGCGGCGAATCATCGGGGCCCATCACGCGCAGTTCGCGGCCGGCGCGGCTTGCGGCGGCCCGCAGGTCGGCGTGGCGCTCGGGCAGCGCCACGGCCAGCGCGATTTCGGAGTGTCCCGTCAGGTATTCCAGTTCGGCCGCGCGCAGATCGGGGTTGATGGGCACCACCGACACGCCCAGCGCGTTCAGCGCGAACCAGTGCAGGAAGAACGCGGGGCGGTTCTCCAGCAGCAGGCCGGCGCGGTGGCCGTGGCCGTAGCCGGCGCGCGCATAGGCCGCGCGCAGGGCCTCGATGGACTCGGCGGCCTGGGCGTAGCTCAGCTCGCCCGCCGTGATGCCGTAGGCCCGCGCCGTTTCCGGCAGGATGCACAGAAAGGGCTGGGCGCCGTAGCGGGCCGCGGTGTCGCGGAATGCCTGATAGACCGTGGTGCTCACAAGCCGCTCCTACATGAACAATTGGATATTGCCGAAGGCCGAGTCGCAGTTGACGAGGTCCACGCGCTTGAGGCGGATGCGCAATGCGCCATCCTGCTCCACCAGGTGGTGGGTGGCCCAGCCCGCGTACAGCGTCTGCGCGTCCTGCCGGGTCTCGACGTAGTGGAAGGCGGTGCGCACCACATGGCGGCCTTCGGCGGGGGCGGCGTCCGGATGGCCGTGCTCCACCGTGGGCGCTTGCAGCAGGTGATGGCAGCGGCTCTTGGGCTGCTGTGAAAACGTGCGCTGGCCGGCCAGCCGCTCCACGCGCACGCGCAGCAGCAGCTTGTCCTCGTACATGAGCGAGGCGTGCAGCTTGGGATCGGTCTGGCCGTGGGCCAGCGGCATCCAGTAGTAGCCGTCTTCGGTGTACAGGTCCAGCCAGTCCTCGAAGCGCAGCTCGTCCAGCATGCGCGCCTCGGCGTAGACAAAATCGATCAACTCGCGGTCGCTTGCGCTCATACCGACTCCGGTCCGGTCATGTAGCGGCCCCATGCGCGGTACTGGTTGCGCATCTGCCATTCATTGGTGCCATTGGTGGCGACGTTCTTCTGGCCGACCTCGTCGGGCGAGTACAGCCGGCCCACGTTGACCCAGTCCCGCGCCCGCGATTGCAGGCCGTCCTGCGCGCGTTCGTACATTTCCAGGTCGTCGTGCCCGACCACCGAGGTCGGCGCGTTGATGAGGCGGTTGTACATGAGCGTGCGTTCCAGCAGCAGGTCGGGTGCGCCCACCAGGCGGAAGGTCCAGGATTCCACCAGCGTGCGGTCGGCGGCGATCGGCTTGAAGACGCGCAGCGTCTGGATCGGGCCCTTGACCATGATGTTGGGGAAGTACACGGTGTTGTGGCGCACGTCGCCCAGGATCTGCTTGGCGCGGTCCTCGCCGTAGGCGGCGACCATGGAATCCCAGTAGCCCGGAATGCCGGAGTACGAGGCATGGATGGAGTCCGACACGCCGGTATGGCCGTGGCCGTTTTCCCAGACGCGGATGCCCATGTTCTCGAAGAACTCGTAAGGCGAGATGAAGGGCGCGAACAACTCGACGGCCATGGGTTTGGGCGTGCCTTCCGGCGCCTGCTCCCAGACCTTCACGGCGGTGCCTGCGGAGGACTCGTGCGCCACCATCGGGTGGCAGGTGTCGGTCTGGTTGTCGACCAGCATCTTCCAGTTGCAGCGGTGCATGTAGCGCAACACGCCGCCGGCGACTTCCAGCCGGCCCTCGGGCGAGCGGTCGACCATGTTGTCCAGGGTGGACAGCGATTCGCCGAAGAAGTCCTCGAAGGACTGGCCTTCCGGATTCAAGCGGCAGAACACGAAGCCTCGATGGTTCTTCACGTCCTTCACGGCCGCCATGCCCTGGCTGGCTTCGCAGTTTTCCAGGCCGGTGTTCTCGTAGCCCTTCTTCAGCGGGATGGACAGCAGGCTGCCGTCGGTCTTGAAGGTCCAGGCGTGATAGGGGCAGCGGAAGAACTTGCCGGTGTTGCCGCAGGCCTCGCCCGCCACCATGGTGCCCTTGTGCGGGCAGCGGTTGTGCAGCACCCGCACCGAGCGGTCGCTGTGGCGCACCATCACCACGGGCTGGTTGCCCACCGTGGTGGTGATGTAGTCGCCCGGATTGGGAACCTGGCTGTCGTGGCCGACGTAGACCCAGGTGTTGGCGTACAGGCGTTCCATCTCCAGCTCGAACAGCTCCTGGTCGATGAACAGGTCCTTGTGCACCTCGGTGTCGCGCAGCAGGGCGCGGATGGCGTCGGGGTTGTCGCGGTATTTGGCCATGATGGCGCTTCCTTGCGTCGGGGCTACAGGTCCAGCACCAGGCGCGCCGATTTCGCGCGCGAGATGCAGATCTGGATGATCTTGCCGCTGGCCTTCTCGGTGTCCGAGAGGTAGTAGTCGCGGTGGTCGGGTTCGCCTTCCAGCACGGTGGCCTGGCAGACGCCGCATTCGCCGCGTTTGCAGTCGTA
This sequence comes from Achromobacter xylosoxidans, assembly GCF_002192695.1. Lineage (GTDB taxonomy): Bacteria > Pseudomonadota > Gammaproteobacteria > Burkholderiales > Burkholderiaceae_B > Achromobacter > Achromobacter xylosoxidans_C. The sequence goes on along the minus strand of NZ_MTLG01000011.1, from coordinate 117,820 downwards.
CATCGGGTCGCAGCCTTCTTCTTCCATCACGTCGATGATGGTCTTGTCGGCGGGGATGGTCAGCACCCGGCCCGACTGGCGCAGCTCGACCTCGAAGGGCTGGTCGCCGGCCTGCGGCGCGGCGGTCGCGAAGAGCTCGAAATGGATGTGGGCGTCGGGCCAGTGGCGCGCATGGGCGCCCTGGATGACCGCGTCGATCAGGCCCTTGGGGCCGCAGACGTACAGGTGCTGGCGCGGCGAGGACGCGTCCAGCAGCGCCTGCAGGTCGAAGCGGCAGGACGGATCGTCGTCCGCGTGCAGGCTCAGGTCGTCGCCGGCCAGGGCCTGGAGTTCGGGCAGGAAGGCCAGCTGGTCCTTGCTGCGGCCACAGTAGTGCAGATGGAAGGCGCGTCCGGCGGACTTGAGCGCCGCTGCCATGGAAGCCACCGGCGTGATGCCGATGCCGCCCGCGATCAGCACCACGGGCTCGTCGCCGGCGGGCGATTCGTGCAGCGGGAAATCGTTCTTCGGGCCTTCGACCGTGAGCGTGTCGCCCGCTGCCAGCGCGTGCATGTGGCGCGATCCGCCCTGGCTGGTTTCCTCCAGGCGCACGCCGAGGCGGTATTCCGCGGGCTGGGCGAACTTGCCGGCTTCCGGCGCCAATTGCACCAGGGAATAGCAGCGCGGCTCGCGCAGGCCGGGCACCGTCACCTTCAGGTGCGCGCCCGGTCCGAAGGCGGGCAGGGGGCCGGCGTCCTCGCGCGCCAGCCGGAACGAACGGATCAGCGGCGATTCCTGCCGGACTTCCCGGACGATGAGTTTCAGTGTCTGCACGGCGTTTGTCCCTATCTTTACTTGTCTCAGGCCGCCAGCTTTTCAGCCAGCTGGCGTTCCATGGGGCCGCATTTCTCGTTGGCCAGCGCGGTTTCGCGCAGCGCGCGCAGCGCTTCGGCGGCGTCGGGCCGGCCGGCCAGTTGTTCCGCCGCGGCGAGCAGCTGGCGGTACTTGCCGCCGCCGCGCACGTGCGTGTCGCTATAGCCCTTGACCAGGCGGCGGCAGTTGACGGTTTCGACCGCCAGCGCGTAGTCGCGCGGGGCCAGCCGGGCGATCAGGTCCAGCCATTGCGCAAGGCCGGCGGCCTCGGCCTGGTGGCGCAGCGTGCTGCGGCGAAAGCGGCGCATGCCCGCTAGCGTATACAGCATCAGGAAGCCGCCCAGCGTGCCGCTTTGCATGCGGCGGCCGTGGCCCAGGCGGCGTTCGACGAAGCCGCCGAAGGCCTTGGAGCCTTCCAGCCAGCGGCCCAGGCCGGCGGGCAGGGTGCCGCAGATTTCTTCCAGGCGCGGGTGCATGAATTCGGTGGTGTAGACCAGTTGGTCCGGGCGCGCGCCCACTTCCTGGCGCACGCGGTCGAAACGCGTGGCGCGGGTCTTCAGGTCGGCGACGCGGATCACGTCGTCATAGGCCATGGCCGTGGCCACGTAGCGGGCCGCGGCACAGGTCAGGGCCCATTGCCGGGCCTCGCCGCCGTGGGCGGCGTCCAGGTCGCGGATGGCCTTCATGTGGCGCAGGTACTCGGTGGCGTAGGCCAGGTCCTGGAATTCGATCTGGCGGCGCACGCCCACGGCCAGCATGGGCTGGGCACAGGCGGGAAAGTCGCGCTTGATCGTGTCCAGCAGGGCTTGCGCCTTGGGGCTGGCGGCGCGTTCGGGCACGGCAGGCACCGGCCGCGCCAGGTCGATGGGGGCGGGTTGCGCGGGCGCCTGGTCGGCGGATTCGTAGCCCAGCGCGAAGGCGCGCAGGCTGGCTTCCACGCCCAGTCCGGCGCGCCGCACCGTGGCTTCGAAGTCATCGCGCGAGAACGGCAGGGCGCCGCTGCCGGCCACCGCGCCGAACAGGCTGGCGCTGATGACGCTGCCGGCGCGGTCGGCCAGGTCCTGCAGGTCGAAGCAGAGGAAGCGCTTGGCCGCGGCGCGGCCCGCTTCCAGCACCTTGTTGGGATCGGCGATGCCGTTGCCGGGCGCGGACTTTTCGCTGACCGCGTAGCTGCGGTGCGAAGAGGTCAGCAGCACGGTGCGTTCCGGCGTGACCAGCCCGCGCTGGATGGCGCGGCCGCCTTCCATCAGTTCGGCGGCGACCACCAGGTCCACGTCGCCCGGGGTGGGCATCAGCGCCAGCGCGGGTTGCCGTCCGGCGCGCTGCACCTCGGACTCGGGCAGCAGTTCCAGGTAATAGATGGTGGCGCCGGTGCGCTGGGCCACGCCCGGCACCGAGGTCGTCTGGGCCCACCAGCCGGCGTGCTCGGCCATGTCGACGATCCAGTCGGCCAGCACGCCGCCGCCCTGGCCGCCCATGGCCAGGATGGCAATCTTGATCGGGTTGGCTTGTTGCATAACGGCCGGGTTCATGGAACAGGGTCCTCAGAGGGCGTGGTGGGCCAGGCGCGCGGCGCGGCGGCGTTGCAGGAAGCCGATGACGGCGGTGCGCATGCGCGCCAGGAACCGGTCGCGGCCGGTCGGGTTGTGGACGATGTCGGCGCGGTAGAAGGACGGGCAGAGCACGGCGGCATGGGCGACTTCGCCGCAATTGCCGCAGCCCACGCAACTGCTTTCCACGTGCGCCACCGGGTCTTCCTTCAAGGGGTCGCCGCTGTCCTTGACCGTCAGCGAGGGGCAGCCCGACAGGCGGATGCAGGCATGGTCGCCGGTGCAGACGTCCGGGTCCACGCCGAAGCGTTCCTTGACCACGCGCTTGCCTTCCTTGACCGCCTTGTTGAACAGCGGCTTGATGCGGCGCTGCTTGTTCAGCATGCATTCCGACTGCGCGATGATGACCTTGGGACCCTTGATGTCGGTGGTCAGCGCTTCCTCGATGGTGGCGCGCACCTTGGCCACGTCATAGGTGCGGTCCAGCGTGCGCACCCATTTCACGCCCACGCCGCGCACGGCCTGGTCGATGGGGTTGTTGGTGGAGCGGTCGGGGTTTTCGGCGCGCGAGGACAGGATGTCCTGCCCGCCCGTGGCCGAGGCGTAGAAGTTGTCGACGATGACGATGACGCCGTCGTACTTGTTGAAGACCGCGTTGCCGATGCCGGAGGACAGCCCGTTATGCCAGAAACCGCCGTCGCCCATGATGGAGATGGGACGCTTGGCGGCCGGCACGTTGAAGGCCGCCGCGCTGGAGGCGCCCAGGCCGTAGCCCATGGTGGTGGCGCCCAGGTTGAAGGGCGGCAGGATGGAGAACAGGTGGCAGCCGATGTCGCAGGAAATATGGTGCTGGCCCAGCGTTTCCTGCGCCAGGGTCAGGGCCGAGAAGATCGGCCTTTCCGGGCAGCCCGTACAGAAGCCGGCAGGCCGCGGCGGCACCACGGCCGCCAGGCCTTCGACGTGCTTGTGGAAGGTGATGGGCTGTTCGGCCGGGCGGGCGGGCTTGGGCCGCGCCACCTCGGTGATCTGGAGCTGGCGTTCCGCGGCCTGGGCATCGGCCACGGCGGCGGGATGCGTCTGCAGCGATTCCGGGCGCTGCCGCTTGAGGAATTCGCGCAGGCCGTCGCGCATGACCTGGGTGGTGTATTCGCCCGCCATCGGCAGCACGTCCTTGCCGGACAGCTTGGTGTCGATGCCGGCGCGGCGCAGCACGGCGTGCAGGTTCTGTTCGATGTAGTCCGGCTGGCCCTCTTCCAGCAGCAGCACGGCGCGCTTGCCGCGGCAGAAGGCTATGACCTCGTCCTCGATGACGGGGTAGGTCACGTTCATGACGTACAGCGGAATGCGGCTGTTGCCGAAGTTGTCGGCCAGGCCCAGCAGCTGCAAGGAACGGATCACGCCGTTGTAGAGGCCGCCTTGCAGGATCAGTCCGATATCGTCCTGGTCGCCGTCGAAGTGCTCGTTGAGCTTGTGTTCCTTGATGTAGCGGATGGCGGCGGGCCAGCGCTCCTTGATCTTTTCCTGCTCGTGCAGGAAGGAGGCGGGCGGCAGCACGATGCGGCTGGTGTCGCGCGCCGGGCTTTCCAGCGCCTGCGCTAGCGAGAAGGCGGGGCGCTTGTTTTCCTTGGCGATGAAGCGGCCATGCACGTGGCAACCGCGGATGCGCAGTTGCAGCATCACGGGCGTCTTGCTGGCCTCGGACAGCTCGAAGCCGTCTTCCACCGCCTTGACCATGCTTTCCAGGTTGGGGCGGGGGTCCAGCAGCCAGATCTGCGACTTCATGGCGAACGCGTGCGAGCGTTCCTGCATGATGGACGAGCCTTCGCCGTAGTCCTCGCCCACGATGACCAGCGAGCCGCCCGTGACGCCGCCCGAGGCCAGGTTGGCCAGCGCGTCGGACGCGACGTTGGTGCCCACGGTGGACTTCCAGGTGACGGCGCCGCGGATCGGGTACATGACCGATGCGGCCAGCGTGGCCGCCGCGGTGGCCTCGGAGGCGCTGGCCTCGAAGTGCACGCCCAGTTCCTGGAGGATGTCGTTGGCGTCGGCCAGCACGTCCATCAGGTGCGAGATCGGCGAACCCTGGTAGCCCGCGACGTAGCCCACGCCGGACTGCAGCAAGGCCTTGGTGACCGCAAGAATGCCTTCTCCGCGGAACTCTTCGCCCGCGCCGATGCGCAACTGCTGGACTTCTTTCTTGAAAGACCTTTCAGCCATTCTGGCACTCCTTCGCGGCCCGGCCTGCGGGTCTCAATGGTTGCTGCTGCGCAGCATCGTCACGTCGGGAAATTCTCGTCTTAAAAATACTTTAGGAGTCAACGTTTTAGCTGTCAACAAAAAAGATGAAATTTCATGGAAAACAAAAAATATCACGCTAAAACAATGACGTATATACTCGTTGTTCTCTAGTCCGCAGCACTGTTCCGGCGCTGCGATGGTGCAAAAACGGGTTGCGATTCCGGGTATACCCTGTGCTGCGCAACAGCATTGCGGCACATCATGGCGCGCGTTTGCGCCAGCGTGGTGCAATGCGCATTTCGTCGGGCCGCGTCGGCCCTGTATTCCGGTGCGTGGGAGCAAAGCAACATGCGGTTGGACAAGCAGCGGGACACGCACGCGGCGGCGCACAAAGGCCGCTTCGTCGATGGCTATCTGGCCTATCTGCTGGCGCAGGCCAGCCAGCGCATTTCGGCGGAATTCCATCTGCAGGTAAAAGCGGCCGGCCTGTCGGTGACTGAATGGCGGGTGCTGGCCAGCCTGGAGGGCAGTCCAGGCGAAACCATAGGCACGCTGGCGGTGCTGGCCATCACCAAGCAGCCCACCTTGAGCAAGGTGGTGCAGCGCATGGAGGCCGAAGGGCTGGTGGCGCGCACCGGCGTGCGCGCGGACCGGAGGCAGACGCGGGTCTGCATCACCACCAAGGGCACGAATCTGATCGCCGCGCTGTGCGAGCAGGCTTTGCAGCACCAGAAGGCCGTGCTAGCCCCGTTCGGCGAGGAAAAGGCCGCGATGCTGATCGACATGCTGGAAGTGCTGATGACCGAGCACGTGCCGCTGGAACTGTCGGCGCCGGACGACGAATAGCCGGGGGTGGGGCGGGCGGCGTGCCCAACGCTGTTTACTTCAATTATTTTGTTACAAGCTTATGTGTCCCCAATTGGTCTTCCCTCTGTGAAAACCCCCTACGGTACGCATAAACCCTCAATTGACGGAGGTCTTGCGGCTAGGCAATATCGCGCCGGTATTCAGACTACAGTCAGGAGTTGAACCTATGCGCCGCACTTTGATTGCTATCGCGATCGCCGCCGCCGTTGCCGTGCCCACGATCGGGCAGGCCAAGACCTTCCGCTGGGCCGCCCAGGGCGACATCCTCACCTTCGATCCGCACTCGCAGAACGAAGGCATGACGATCGCCGCCAACAGCTACGTCTACGAACCGCTGGTGGACTATGACAAGTCCTTCAAGGTCAACCCGCGCCTGGCGACGGAGTGGGAGCAGGTTTCGCCCACGCTGTACCGCTTCAAGCTGCGCCCCGGCGTGAAGTTCCATGATGGCGCCGCCTTTACCGCCGACGACGTGGTGTTCTCGATCCACCGCGCCATGGCGCCCACCTCGAACTACAAGGCCTACACCACCGGCATCAAGGAAGCGCGCAAGATCGACGACCTGACGGTCGAGATCGAGACCTCGGCGCCCAATCCAGTGCTGCTGCGCCAGCTGACCAACGTGTTCATCATGAACAAGGCCTGGTCGGAAAAGAATAACGTCGCCAAGCCGCAGGACTTCGTCAACAAGGAAGAGACCTACGCCGCGCGCAACACCAACGGCACCGGCCCCTACAAGTTGAAGTCGCGCGAAGTGGACGTGCGCACGGTGTTCGAGGAAAACAAGGACTGGTGGAACAAGGGCGGCAAGGTCGGCAACGTGACCGAGGTCGTGTTCACGCCGATCAAGCAGAACGCCACGCGCACCGCGGCGCTGCTGTCGGGCGAAATCGACTTCGTGCTGGATCCGGCGGCCCAGGACCTGGACCGCCTGCGCCAGTCGGCCAAGGTCGTGGAAGGCAACGAGTACCGCACCATCTACCTGGGCCTGGACCAGAAGCGTCCGGAACTCCAGTACTCCAACATCAAGGGCAAGAACCCGTTCCAGGACATCCGCGTGCGCGAGGCGCTGTACCGCGCGATCGACGTGGACGCCATCAAGCGCGCCGTGATGCGCGGCCTGTCCGCGCCCACCGGCACGATGATCGCGCCGCAGGTGCACGGCTGGGCCCAGCAGCTGCAGGCGCGCGTGCCCTACGATCCGGAAAAGTCCCGCGCCCTGCTGAAGGAAGCCGGCTACGACGGCACGCTGAACTTCACGCTGGACTGCCCGAACAACCGCTACATCAACGACGAAGCCATCTGCCAGGCAGTGGTCGGCATGTGGGCCAAGGTCGGCGTCAAGGCGACCATGAACGCCATGCCGCGCTCCACCTATTTCCCCAAGGTGCAGTCGTTCGACACCAGCGCCTACCTGTTCGGCTGGGGCGTGCCCACCTTCGACGCCATGTACACGCTGCAGAACCTGATCCGCACCAAGGGCGAGGGCGCGGACGGCATGTACAACCTGGGCAACTACAGCAACAAGGAACTGGACGTCATCATCGACCGGATCAAGACGGAAACCGATCCGGCCAAGCGTGACGCCGACATCATCACCGTGCTGCAAGGGCACGCCAAGGACTTCGGCCACATCCCGCTGCACGACCAGGTCATTCCCTGGGCCATGCGCAAGAACGTCACGGTGGTCCACCGTGCCGACAATCGCCTCGTTGCCGATTGGGTCAAGGTTGACTGATCCAGGCTAATCAAACGGCGGAGCCCGACGGCCTGTTCATGCTGAGCAGGCCTGCGGGTTTCCGCCGTTACGCCTTTCCCGCCTATGTTTGCTTTCATACTGCGTCGCCTGTTGCAGGCCGTAGCGGTGATGCTCACCGTCGCGCTACTGGCCTTTGTGCTTTTTCAATACGTCGGCGACCCTGTCACCATCATGCTGGGACAGGACGCCACCGATGCCGAGCGCATCGAACTGCGTGAGCGCCTGGGGCTTAACGAGCCCGCCATCGTCCAATTCGGCCATTTCGTGGCCAACGCCTTGCAGGGCAATTTCGGCATATCCCTGCGCCAGAGCGAACCCGTTTCCACCCTGCTGAAGTCCCGCCTGCCGGCCACGCTGGAGCTGTCCATGGTGGCGGCCTTGCTGGCGCTGCTGGTGGGCGTGCCGCTGGGCGTGTATACCGCGCTCAAGCGCAACAGCCTGGTGTCCCAGTTGCTGCTGGCCGGCTCGCTGCTGGGCGTGTCGCTGCCCACCTTCCTGATCGGCATCCTGCTGATCCTGGTGTTCTCCGTGCAACTGGGCTGGCTGCCCAGCTACGGCCGCGGCGACACCGTCAGCGTGGGCTGGTGGTCCTCGGGGCTGTTCACCGCCACGGGCTGGAAGCATCTCATCCTGCCGTCCATCACCCTGTCGCTGTTCCAGATGACCCTGGTGCTGCGCCTGGTGCGTTCGGAAATGCTGGAGGTGCTGCGTTCGGACTACATCAAGTTCGCCCGCGCCCGCGGCCTGAAGCGCCGCGCCATCCACTTCGGCCATGCGCTGAAGAACACGATGGTGCCGGTCATCACCATCACCGGCCTGCAGCTGGGCGGCATCATCGCCTTCGCCATCGTGACCGAGACCGTGTTCCAGTGGCCGGGCATGGGCCTGCTGTTCATCCAGGCCGTGCAATTCGCCGACGTGCCCGTCATGGCGGCCTACCTGTGCCTGATTGCGCTGGTGTTCGTGGTGATCAACCTGATCGTCGATCTTTTGTATTTTGTCGTGGACCCGCGCCTGCGTTCCGGGCTGACCCGCGGCGGGGGGGCTCACTGATGCGCGCCGTACTCAAACGCTGGTGGGACAGCGACATCGCCTGGGCCTGGCGCCGGGCGCCCGTGGCCATCGTCGCCACCGTGATGCTGGCGCTGCTGCTGATCGGCTCCTTCGGGGCCGGCTGGGTGGCGCCGCACAACCCGTTCGACCTGACCACGGTGGAATTGCTGGACGCCTTGTTGCCGCCCGCCTGGGAGGCCAACGGCCTGCCGACCTATCTGCTGGGCACCGACAGCCAGGGCCGCGACCTGTACTCGGCCATCCTGTACGGCACCCGCGTGTCGCTCCTGATCGGCCTGGCCTCGGTGCTGCTGTCGATGCTGATCGGCATCGTGCTGGGGCTGATCTCGGGCTACGCGGGCGGGCGCATCGATGCGTTCATCATGCGTATCGCCGACGTGCAGCTGTCGTTCCCCGCCATCCTGATCGCGCTGCTGATCGATGGCGTGGCGCGGGCGGCGGTGCCGCGCGAGCTGCATGAGCTGATCGCGTTCCCGGTGCTGATCGGCGCGATCGCGCTGGCGGGCTGGCCGCAGTATGCGCGCACCGTGCGCGGCTCCACCCTGGTGGAGAAGAACCGCGAATACGTGCAGGCGGCGCGCGTGATCGGCGTGGCCTCGCCCGTGATCATGTTCCGCCACGTGCTGCCCAATGTGCTGGGTCCGGTGCTGGTGCTGGCCACGGTGCACCTGGCCACGGCCATCATCACGGAGGCCACGCTGTCGTTCCTGGGGGTAGGCGTACCGCCGACCGCGCCGTCGCTCGGCACGCTGATCCGCATCGGCAACGACTTCCTGTTTTCAGGGGAATGGTGGATCACCATCTTCCCCGGCGCGGCGTTGGTGCTGCTGGTGCTGTCGGTCAACTTGTTAGGCGACTGGCTGCGCGATGCGCTCAACCCCCGGCTGAATTGAGGTTTACATGAGCGCACTTCTAGAAGTCCGCAACCTGCGCGTGGAATTTCCCACGCGCCGCGGCACGCTGCGCGCCCTGGACGACGTGTCCTTTTCCATCCAGGCTGGCGAAGTCCTGGGCGTAGTGGGCGAATCCGGCGCCGGCAAATCCCTGACCGGCGCATCCATCATCGGCTTGCTGGAACCGCCGGGGCGCATCGCCGCGGGCGAGATCCTGCTGGCGGGCCGCCGCATCGACAACCTGCCCGATGAGCAGATGCGCCGCGTGCGCGGCCGCGAGATCGGCGCGGTGTTCCAGGACCCGCTGACCTCGCTGAACCCGCTGTACACGGTGGGCCGGCAGCTGGCGGAAACCATCGTGACGCACCTGGACCTGAGCTGGTCCCAGGCGCGCGAGCGCGCGGTGGAGCTGCTGGCATCGACCGGCATCCCGGCCGCGCGCGAGCGCATCGACCACTACCCGCACCAATTTTCCGGCGGCATGCGCCAGCGCGTGGTGATCGCGCTGGCCTTGGCGGCCGAGCCCAAGCTGGTGGTGGCGGACGAACCCACCACCGCGCTGGACGTGTCAATTCAGGCGCAGATCATCGAGCTGCTCAAGCGCCTGTGCCGTGAAAACGGCACGGCGGTGATGCTGATCACGCACGACATGGGCGTGATCGCCGAAACCGCCGACCGCGTCGCGGTGATGTACGCGGGCCGGGTGGCCGAGATCGGTCCGGTGGCGGACGTGATCCACAAGCCGCGCCATCCCTATACGACGGGGCTGATGGGCTCGATTCCGTCGCTGGAAGGGCATTCCGAGCGGCTGGTGCAGATCGACGGCAGCATGCCGCGCCTGAACGCCATTCCACCGGGCTGCGCCTTCAATCCGCGCTGCGGCCAGCGCCTGCCGCGTTGCGGCGTGGAGCGTCCGGAGCTGATGACGGCCGGCACGTCCCGCGCGGCCTGTTGGCTGCACGACAACAACGATAAGGTGGCCGCATGACGACGCCCTTGGTGGAAGTAAAGGACGCCGCGCGCTGGTTCGATGTGTCGCCGCCGTGGCTGGAACGCAAGCTCGCGGGCAAGCCGCGCGTGATGCTGCGCGCCGTGGACGGAGTGTCGTTCGAGATCGCGCGCGGCGAGACGCTGGCGCTGGTGGGCGAATCGGGCTGCGGCAAATCGACCGTGGCGCGCATGCTGGTGGGCCTGTATGGCCTGACCCGCGGCGACATACGCTTCGACGGCCAGCCTCTGTCGCGCATGTCCGAGCCGGGCGGCCGCGCCCTGCGCAAGCGGCTGCAGATGATTTTCCAGGACCCCTATGCCAGCTTGAACCCGCGCTGGCGCGTCGGCCGCATCATCGCCGAGCCCATGCTGACCCACACCGCCATGACGCCTGACGAGCGCAGCGCGCGCGTGGGCGAACTGCTCAAGCAGGTGGGCCTGGATCCGGCCGACCAGGGCCGCTATCCGCACCAGTTTTCAGGTGGCCAGCGCCAGCGCATCTCGATCGCGCGGGCGCTGGCGGTGAATCCGGAATTCCTGGTGTGCGACGAGCCGACCTCGGCGCTGGACGTGTCGGTGCAGGCGCAGGTGCTGAACCTGATGAAGGACCTGCAGCGCAACCTGGGGCTGACCTATCTGTTCATTTCCCACAACCTGGCGGTGGTGCATCACGTGGCCGACCGGGTGGGGGTGATGTACCTGGGCCGCATGGTGGAGGTGGCGCCGCGCGACGAGCTGTTCGCGCGGCCGCGCCATCCGTACACGCGCATGCTGCTGGAGGCCATTCCCGACATCAACGGGGCGGGCAAGCCGCGCACCGCGGTGGCGGGCGAGGTGCCCAATCCGCTCAATCCGCCCTCGGGCTGCACCTTCCATCCGCGCTGCCCGCACGCGAACGAGCGCTGCAAGGCCGAGGCGCCGGTGGCGCTGGCTGCGGGATTGTCGGTGGTGGCCTGCCACGCCGTGCAGGAAGGGCGGATCTCGGTCTGATCCGCGGACGGCGCGGTTGCGCGGCCATGCCGGCCGCAACCCGCCGTCCGGCGCCGCCTCAGTGGCGGTGGTTGTGGTCGTGAGGATGGTCGTGGCCGTGATCGCCCTCGTCATCCTCATCGTCCTCGTCTTCTTCTTCCTCTTCGTCTTCCGCGTCCGGATCCGCCGGCACGGGCTCTTCCGACAGGGCGAACGGCAGCACGTCTTCCAGATTGTCGGACCAGGCCGATTCTTCGCCGTCGTGGTCCAGCTTGATGAAGCGCTCGCCTTCGTTCAGCGAGATCTCGATGGCCCAGAGATAGAGGCAGTCGTAGGTGTCGTCGTCGGACTGGGCCAAGCCGCCGCGGTTGCCCAGCAGGCGGGCGCCGGGGCCTCCCAGCTGCACGTGGGTCTGGTCCTCGTCGGGCTTGGCGTTTTCATCCATGGGCACGCCATAGGTCACCCATTCGGTGCCGTCATCGCCCAGCACCACTTCGGCCAGCACGGGCTTGCCCAGATAGGCGCTCAAGGCGTCGGCGGTCTTGGCCAGCATGTCCAGTTCGGTGGTGCTGAAATGGGTCAGGGAGGCGGGGGGAGTGGCGGAGGCAGACATGAAGAGGATTCCTGGGCGCGATGAAGCCGCGACGGCACGGCAAGATTCGGGCCTGCTGGCAGGCCCTGGCTACAGTCGTATTGTCTCGCGATCGGCCGCGCCTTGCATCAGACGCTTGGATGACGCGGTTTTCCGGGGTCGTGGCGCGGGCGCGCCGCCCTGGCTGCGCCTGCGCGCGTTGTCGGGCGATTGGCCCGTAAGCCGCTGGAACATGGCGATGAAGGCCGAGGGCGTGCTGTAGCCCAGTTCGCGCGCCACGGACTGGACCGGCTGGCCCGCGTCCAGCATGCCCAGCGCGCTGACCACGCGTAGTCGCAGGCGCCATTCATTGAACGACATGCCCAGGTGCTGCTGGCAGTGGCGCAGCAGCGTGCGCTCGGTGATTTTCGCGGTGGCGGCCCAGTGCGCGGCGCCGCGCTTGTCGCCAGGGCTGTGCTGCAGCGCCGACAGGATGGGCGCGAGCAGCGGATCGGAGGTGGAGGGCAGGTAGCTGGCGTAAGCCCGCGCCTGGCGGGCCTGATCGATGACGATCTGCGCCATGCGCCGGTCTTCCGGCGTATCCGGATAGCTGATGCCGCGTTGCTCGAAGTCGCCCAGGATCGCGCGCATGACCGGGCTGATCTCGAGCGTGCACGGTTCCGTGGGCAGGCCGGCGCAGGCCGCGGCGGGGATGTCGATGCAGGCGTAGTGCACCTCGCCCTCGTTCTGGCAGCAATGCTCGACATGCGGCGGTATCCAGATGGCGTACTGCGGCGGCGACAGATAGGTGACGCCGCGTATGCCGATTTCCATGATGCCGGAGATCGCGAAGTTCAGTTCCGCCCAGGGCGAGCTGTGGCGCTTCATGCGGGAGTTCGGCGTGAAATGCAGGATGCGGCAGGCCAGCGGGTAGGGCAGGTGGCTGGCCAGCTCGGGCGCGGAATCGATGGCGGACATGTCGGAACTTCGTCTGATTTTGTCTGTTTTTCATTATATACATCAGGTCGGACATATCCTACACTGGCCCCGTCTTGTCCATCCCCTGCGCATTGCCCCTCATGACCCGTGCTTCCTCTCCCCATGTTCCCGCCCGCTACCTGCTGTACCCGTTGCTGGCGGCCCTGATCTGGTCGGTCAATATGATCGTCACCAAGATGGCGGCCAGCGCCATTGCGCCCGCTGCCATCGGCTTCTACCGCTGGGCCCTGGCCGGCGTGGTGCTGACGCCCTTCGTGCTGCCTGGCGTCTGGGCGCAGCGCCGCCAGATCCTGCCCAACCTGCCCAAGCTGGCGGTGCTGGGCGGACTGGGCATGGCGCTGTACCAGGGCCTGGCCTATGTGGCGGCCGCCAGTACCACGGCGACCAACATGGGCATCATTACCGCGATGATTCCGCTGATGACCATTGCGGTGGTGGCGCTGCTGCTGCGCGAGCTGCCCTCGGCCATGGCCATGCTGGGCGGCCTGCTGTCGCTGGCGGGCCTGGCCCTGCTGATCGGCGAAGGCGATCCCGCCCGGCTGCTGGAAGTGGGGGCCAACCGCGGCGACCTGCTGATGGGCGTGGGCGCGCTGGCCTACGCGCTGTATGGGGTGCTGCTGCGCCGCTGGGCCTTGCCGGTGGGACCGTGGCAGTCGCTGTATGTGCAGGTGGCTTTCGGCGTGCTGTTCCAGCTGCCGGCCTTCCTGATGGCGCCGCCTTCGCCGCTCAACGCCGATAACCTGCCGCTGGTGCTGTACGCGGCGGTGTTCCCGTCGCTGTTCGCGCCCTTTCTATGGATGCAGGGCGTCAAGCACCTGGGTCCCAACCGCGCCAGCATTTTCCTCAACCTCATGCCGGTGGCCACGGTCGCGATCGCGGCCGTGTTCCTGGACGAAAAGCCCCATCTGTTCCACATCGTCGGCGGGGCGATGGCGCTGGCCGGCGTTATGCTGGCGCAGCTGCGCACTGGCGGGCGCGCGGTGCGGCCGAAGGCCGCCTGAAGGGACGGACCCGCAGCGCGGGCCGGCCATTTGGCGGCGGACATACGCCGGTCAGGGTTCCGGCCTACAATCGACGGTTCATCAGCTATATCTCCCATACGAGCCCATGGCCCAATACGTCTACACCATGAACCGCGTCGGCAAGATCGTGCCGCCCAAGCGGCAGATCCTGCGCGATATTTCGCTTTCGTTTTTTCCTGGCGCCAAGATCGGCGTGCTGGGCCTGAACGGCTCGGGCAAGTCGACGCTGCTGAAGATCATGGCCGGCGTCGATCGCGAAATCGAGGGCGAAGCCATCCCCATGCCGGGCCTGAACATCGGCTACCTGCCGCAGGAACCGCAGCTCAACCCCGAGCACACGGTGCGCCAGTCGGTGGAAGAAGGCCTGGGCGCCGTCGTCACGGCCAAGAAGCGCCTGGACGAGGTCTATGCCGCCTACGCCGAGCCGGACGCCGATTTCGATGCGCTGGCCGCCGAGCAGGCCGAGCTTGAAGCCATCATCGCCGCCGCCGCCTCCAGCGGCGCGGACGATATCGAGCACCAGATGGAAATCGCCGCCGACGCGCTGCGCCTGCCGCCCTGGGATGCCATCGTCGGCAAGCTGTCCGGCGGCGAAAAGCGCCGCGTCGCGCTGTGCCGCCTGTTGCTGTCCAAGCCCGACATGCTGCTGCTCGACGAACCCACCAACCACCTGGACGCCGAAAGCGTGGAATGGCTGGAGCAGTTCCTGCACAAGTTCCCCGGCACCGTGGTGGGCGTGACCCACGACCGCTACTTCCTGGACAACGCGGCCGAATGGATCCTGGAACTGGACCGTGGCTACGGCATCCCCTGGAAGGGCAACTACAGCTCGTGGCTGGAGCAGAAGGAAGACCGCCTGAAGCAGGAAGAGTCGTCTGAATCGGCCCGCCAGAAGACCATCAAGAAGGAACTGGAGTGGGTGCGCCAGAACCCGAAGGGCCGCCAGGCCAAGGCCAAGGCGCGTCTGGCCCGCTTCGAGGAACTGTCGTCCTACGAATACCAGAAGCGCAACGAAACCCAGGAAATCTTCATTCCCGTGGGCGAGCGCCTGGGCAACGAGGTCATCGAATTCAACAACGTCAGCAAGGCCTACGGTGACCGCCTGCTGATCGACAATCTCAGCTTCAAGGTGCCGCCCGGCGCCATCGTCGGCATCATCGGCGCCAACGGCGCCGGTAAGTCGACGCTGTTCCGCATGATCGCCGGCCGCGAGCAGCCCGATTCGGGCGAGGTCAATATCGGCAAGACCGTCAAGCTGGCCTACGTCGACCAGTCGCGCGATGCGCTGGAAGACAAGAAGACCGTGTTCGACGCGGTGGCCGACGGCGCCGACCTGCTCACCGTGGGCAAGTTCGAAATGTCGTCGCGCGCCTATCTGGGCCGCTTCAACTTCAAGGGCGGCGACCAGAACAAGGTCGTGGGCCAGCTGTCGGGCGGTGAACGCGGCCGCCTGCACATGGCCAAGACGCTGATCGCCGGCGGCAACGTGCTGCTGCTGGACGAACCGTCCAACGATCTCGACGTCGAAACCCTGCGCGCGCTGGAAGACGCGCTGCTGGAGTTCCCCGGCAGCGTCATGGTCATCAGCCACGACCGTTGGTTCCTGGACCGCATCGCCACGCATATCCTGGCCTTTGAAGGCGACTCGCAAGTCGTGTTCTTCGACGGCAACTACCAGGAATATGAAGCCGACAAGAAGCGCCGTCTGGGCGAAGAGGGCGCCAAGCCCAAGCGCCTGCGCTACAAGGCCCTGAAGTAATCAGCGCCTGCAAGAATCCCGGCCTCGCGCCGGGTTTTTTTTGCCAGCGTTATGCTAGAGGCTACTTCCAGGAGTTCCACGCCATGCTGCTGTCCGCTTCCGATTCCACCCTGCTGATCGTCGACATGCAGGGCCGGTTGATGCCCGTCATCCACGAAGGCGAGGCCGTGCTCCAAGCCGCGCACAAACTCGCGCAGGCCGCGCGCCTGCTGGACGTGCCGGTGGCCGCCACCGAACACCACGCCAAGATGCTGGGCGCCACCGTGGAGCCGCTGCGCGAGCAGATCCAGACGACATTCCAGAAGATGCACTTTTCTTCCGCGCTGGAGCCGGGCTTCGAGGCCTGGCTGCCGGCCGCGCGCAAGACCATCCTGGTGGCGGGCTGCGAGGCGCATATCTGTGTGCTGCAGACCGTGATCGGCCTGGTCGATCTGGGTTACCACGCGGTGCTGGTGTCGGACGCCGCGGGCTCGCGCAAGCCCGCCGATCATCACGCGGCGCTGCGCCGCGCGCGCGCGCATGGCGCTGAAATCGTCACGTCCGAGATGGCGATATTCGAGTGGATGCGCACTTGCGAGCACCCGCGCTTTCGCGAGGTGTTACGTCTGGTCAAATAGCGGCAGCGTGCTGCAACAATATCCCTGGGGCGCGCAAAGATTAACTCGCCTTTTGACACAATTCATGGGCAAACTTCACAGCCAGGGCAAGAATATTTTGCGATCCTGAAGGTTCCAGACCCTTATGGGCGCCGCGCGCTCGCATCCAGTTTCATGCGCGATTCCCGGGTACGAGAATAGGAACCACAAATATGAAAATCGCATCTCTCTCCAAAATCTGTGTCGCGCTGGCGATGACCGCCGCCATGGCTGGCTGCTCTTCCTGGGACGGCATGAGCCATCGCCAGAAGAGCGCCGTCGGCGGCGCTGCCCTGGGCGGCGTGGCAGGCGCCGTGATCACCAACGGCGGCATCCTCGGAACGGTGGGCGGAGCGGCGATCGGCGGCGTCATCGGCGATCAGGTCGGCAAGCGTTAAGCATCCGCCGCCCCAAAGCAAATGCCCGGCAATGCCGGGCATTTTTTTGACTATCGCGCGGGCGCCGGATGGCGGCGCGCGCAGCCGCATCAGGTCTCGTTCTGCGGCATTTCGATCTTCACCTCCAGAACCTCCAGCGTGTCCTGGCGTTCCAGGTGCACCTTGATGTCTTCGGGGTTGATCTTCACGTATTTCGAAATGACGGCGATAAGCTCCTGCTGCAGCTGCGGCAGGTAATCGGGCGAATCGCCGCGGCCCCGCTCGTGGGCCAGGATGATCTGCAACCGTTCCTTGGCAACGGATGCGGAGGTCTTCTTTTGACCAAGCAGAAACGACAGGAAGGACATTGCTTACTTGCCTCCGAACAGGCGTTTCAGGAAACCGGGCTTTTCGTAGTCGGTAAAGCGCAGGGCCTTGTCTTCGCCAAGGTAACGGGCCACGACGTCCTTGTAGGCTTCGGAAACGTCGGTGTCTCTGAGGTGGATGGCCGGCAGGCCCTGGTTCGAGGCCTGCAGCACCGCTTCGGATTCGGGGATCACGCCGATCAGCTTGATGCGCAGGATGTCCTCGATATCGCCCAGCGACAGCATTTCGCCGTCGACCACGCGCTTGGGGCTGTAGCGCGTCAGCAGCAGGTATTCCTTGACCGGTTCGTCGCCTTCCACGGCGCGCTTGGACTTGGCGGCCAGGATGCCCAGGATGCGGTCGGAGTCGCGCACCGACGAGACTTCCGGGTTGGTCACGACCAGCGCGTCGTCGGCGAAGTAGGCGGCCATCAGCGCGCCCGTTTCGATGCCGGCGGGCGAGTCGCAGACGATGTAGTCAAAGCCCATGCCCTTGAGGTCGTTGATGACCTTTTCCACGCCTTCCTGCGTCAGCGCGTCTTTGTCGCGCGTCTGCGAGGCGGGCAGGATGAACAGGTTTTCGAGCTGCTTGTCCTTGATGAGAGCCTGGTTTAGCGTGGCTTCGCCCTGGATCACGTTGACGAAGTCGTACACGACGCGACGTTCGCAGCCCATGATCAGGTCGAGGTTGCGCAGGCCGACATCGAAGTCGATGACAGCGGTCTTGTGGCCCCGCATCGCGAGTCCTGCAGAAAAACTGGCGCTGGTCGTGGTTTTGCCCACGCCGCCTTTGCCGGAAGTCACCACAACAATGCGTGTCATGACGATCAAACCCTTATGTTCGAATAAATCGCGTTATCGTAAAGCAAAAAGCCCTTGTAAGGCTTCTTACAGGATGTGTTGAAATTTGCGCGGGTGTCTGCGCGAGCGCAGCGGCCGCCGCGGGCGGCCTGGCGCCGGATCTCAGGCCTTGAGGGCTTCGATGCGCAGCGTCTCGCCATCCAGGCGGACCAGCGCGGGCTGGTTGTGCAGGGTGCGGTCCAGCTTGTCCTCGACCACGCGGTACACGCCGGCCACGGCCAGCAGTTCAGCATCCAGGTGGGTCGTGAAGATGCGCGCCGAGGTGTCGCCGCGAGCGCCTGCCATGGCTTTGCCGCGCAACGGGCCGTAGACATGGATGTTGCCGTCGGCGATGACTTCCGCGCCCTGGCTCACCATGCCGATCACCACCAGGTCCGTGTGGCGCGCATAGACGCGCTGGCCCGAACGCAGCGGCTTGGTGATGACCAGCGCCGACGACGAGTGCGGCGCGGCGGGCGTGGGACTGGCGGCGGAGGTAGTGTTGCTGGCCGCGCGCGCCGGCAGCGGTTCGGCCGCGGGTTTGTCGGCGGGCGCTTCCGGCTCGGTGGACACTTCGGTGGGCGCGGGCGCGGTTTCGACCGCGGCGGCGGGTACGGATGGCACCGGGGTGGAGACGTCGTTGGGCGGCGCGGTGTCGATCACCGGCGCGGGCCGGGCCGCGGGCGTGGACAGTTCCACCGGCGCCAGGCCCGCGGCGCGCGCGGCTTCCAGGTTGGCGCCTTCGGCCACCACGCCGATGGGGGGCAGGTTGTGGCCGCGCAATGCCGCCACCAGGGCGGTCCAATCGATTTTCTCTTCGACGCGGCTGGCGTCGACGACCACGGGTTCGTTTTCGAAGAAGCTGCCGGCATCGGCCATGCGCTTGGCCAGGGCGGCGTTCAGGCGTTCGGGGTCGGCGCTGTGCAGGACCACCCGGATGGCATAGAGGGTGGCGCTTTTGAAGTCCAGGGCTAGGGATTCAGTGTTCATCTTGATTGTGGCTGGCGGTCCCGGCGCCGGGAAACGGCGCGCTCGACCGGCTGCGGGGTTCGGGGGATGATAACCCGCCCAGGGGCGGCATGCGCAGGGGGCGGATCCAAAGAAAAAGGCGCCTTTCGGCGCCTTTTCCCGGCAATGCGGACGCGGATCGCGTCAGCCTTGCGCCCAGGAATCGCGCAGGGTCACGATGCGGTTGAGCACCGGCGCTTCGGCAGTGGATTCCTTGAGGTCGGCCGTGAAGTAGCCCAGGCGCTCGAACTGCCAGGTGGCGCCCGGCGTGGCGACGGTGCCCGGTTCCAGCCAGGCCGTGACGGTCAGCTTGGAGTTGGGGTTCAGGCAGGCCAGGAAGTCCTTGTCGCCGCCGTCGGGACGCGCATCGGCGAACAGTCGGTCGTACAGGTGGATCTGGGCGGGCACCGCGTGGGCCGCGCTGACCCAGGTGATGTTGCCCTTGACCTTGACGCTGTCCGCGCCCGGCGTGCCGCTCCTGGTTTCCGGCAGGTATTCGGCCTGGACCTCGACGACCTCGCCGGCCTCGTTCTTGGTGAAGCCGGTGCAGCGCACCACGTAGCCGTACTTCAGGCGCACGGTGTTGCCGGGGAACAGGCGGAAGTACTTCTTGGGCGCTTCTTCGCGGAAGTCGTCGCGTTCGATCCAGAGTTCGCGCGACAGCGGGAATTCGCGCACGCCGGCTTCGGGATCGTGCGGGTTGCGCGGCGCGGTGCAGATCTCGGTCTGGCCTTCCGGGTAGTTGGTGATGACCAGCTTGAGCGGGTCCAGCACGGCCACCGAGCGCGGCGCGACCGGGTCCAGGTCGTCGCGCACCGCCTGCTCGAGCAGGCTGTAGTCGATGCGGGAATCGGACTTGGACACGGCGGTGCGGTCGCAGAACAGGCGGATCGAGGACGGCGTGTAGCCGCGCCGGCGCAGGCCGAAGAGGGTCGGCATGCGCGGATCGTCCCAGCCGTCCACGTGGCCTTCGCGCACCAGCTGCAGCAGCTTGCGCTTGCTGGTGACGACGTAGCTCACGTTCAGGCGCGCGAATTCGTACTGGTGCGGCAGCGGCTGCGCCAGCTTGCCGAGTTCGGCCAGGCGCGCCAGGATCCAGTCGTAGAACGGGCGCTGGTCTTCGAATTCCAGCGTGCAGACGCTGTGCGTGATGCCTTCCAGCGCGTCTTCGACCGGATGCGCCCAGCTGTACATCGGGTAGATGCACCACTGGTCGCCGGTGCGGTGGTGGTGGGCGTGGCGCACGCGGTACATGACCGGGTCGCGCAGGTTGATGTTGGGCGAAGCCATGTTGATCTTCGCGCGCAGCACCAGGCTGCCGTCCGGATGCTTGCCGTCGCGCATTTCGCGCAGCAGCGTCAGCGACTCGGCGGCCGGGCGGTTGCGCCAGGGCGAGTCGGTGCCGGGTTCGGTCAGCGTGCCGCGGTTGGCGCGAATCTCTTCGGGGCTTTGCTCGTCCACGTAGGCGTGGCCGGCCTCGACCAGCGCCTCGGCGAACTCGTACATATAGCCGAAGTAGTCGCTGGCGAAGTACAGGTTGTCATTGCCGTCGGCCTTCCAGTCGAAGCCCAGCCAGTGCACGGCCTCGATGATGGCGTCGACGTACTCCTGGTCTTCCTTTTCCGGATTGGTGTCGTCGAAGCGCAGATGGCAGACGCCGCCGAAGTCGCGGGCCAGCCCGAAGTTCACGCAGATGCTCTTGGCGTGGCCGAGGTGCAGGTAGCCGTTGGGCTCCGGCGGAAAGCGCGTGCGGATGCGGGCCGAATCCAGTCCGCCCTGCTCTTGCAAGGCCGCCGGGCCAGGCTTGCCCGCCCAACGCTTGCCTGCGAAGCGCTGGGCTTCGAGGTCGTCTTGAACGATGTTGAGCAGGAAATTGGATGCGGCGGGGGTCGGCGTCGTGGCGGAGGTCATTCTTGAAAGAATAGGAAAAAGCAGCGACAAAGAGTCAATTTTGCCACGTTCCGCAGGCGAGGCCTTTTGGCGGCCCGTGCAACCGGTTTCAAACTGTCCCCACGGTCATGTAACTGGCTCTACACTACGGGCCATCATGGACATATCCACGTTATCCCTGGCCCGCGCGCAGTTCGTGGCCAGCCTGAGCTTCCTGGCGTTTTTCCTGGCCTTCTCCCTGGCGCTCGCCTGGGTGCTGCTGTTCTTCAAGATCAGGGCGCGCTGGTCCGGGCAGGGCGGCTGGACGGCCGCCTACCGCTTCTGGGTGCGGATTTTCGCGCTGGCCTTCGTGCTGACCCTGGCGGCCAGCGTGCCGGTGCTGATCCAGTTGGGCAGCCTGTGGGCGGGCCTGATGGACAAGATCGGCAACGTGGCCGGCCCCTTGCTGGGCTACGGCATCCTCTCGGTCTTCATCCTCAAGTCCTGTTTCCTGGGCGTCATGCTGTTCGGCCAGCGCCGCGTGTCGGATGGCGCCCATACGCTGGCCGTGCTGATGGTGGCGGTGGGGCAGCTGGTGGCGGTGTTCTGGGTGCTGGCCCTGCAATCCTGGATGCAGACGCCGGACGGTGCGCTGCTGGTCGACGGGCGCTACCAGGTCTATGACTGGGTGGCCGTGGTGCTGAATCCGTCGGTGGGGTGGCGCATGGCGGTGGTGATGGTGGGCGCGGCCCTGGCCTCCGCCTTCCTGATGATGGGCGTGACCGCGCTGCAAGCCTTGCGGCGCCCGCTGGGCGATGGCGAACGCAATGCGTTCAAGACCGCGCTGGTGGTCGCCGTGGTGGCGGCCTTCATGCAGTTGCCGGTCGCGACCGGCGCCGGGCAGATGATCGCCAAGCTGCAGCCCGCCAAGGCCGCCGCCGCCGCGGGCTACTGGGAAAGCGGCGCGCAGCCGCAGCTGGTGCTGTTCGCCTGGCCCGATGCTCGCTCGCATTCCAATGTGGCCGACCTGACCCTGCGCAACATGGGCGGGATGTGGCTGCATCGCAACCAGGACGGCACCTACCGCGGCCTGGACAAGTATTCGGGCATGCTGCCGCCGGTGGCGCTGACCTTCTGGTCGCTGCGCGTGGCGGCCGGGCTGGGCCTGCTGATGCTGGCTGTCGCCTGCGTGACCTTTCTGTGGACGTTCCGGCGCGGACTGGATCCGTCCACGCTACCGCCTTGGTGGCAGCGGGTCCTGTGCGGCATGATGTTCTCCGGCGCCATTGCCGTCGTGGCCGGATGGTGGGTTTCCATCCTGGGCCTGCAGCCGTTCGCGGTGAACGGCACCGTCACGCAATCCGAGGTGCTGGGCATCGTGGCTTCCAGCACCGTGCTGTACGGGCTGATAGGCTATGGCGTGCTGTACCTGCTGCTGCTCGCGGCGTTCGTCGGCATGCTGTTCCACGCGGCGCGCTATGGCGTCGTGCCCGTGCGCAAACTGGCTGGAGGCACGCCATGATCGCCATGCTGGCCGCCTCTCAGGGCCTGAACCCCGACGATCCCTCTTTCTGGATGCCGCTGGCCTTCATGGCCCTGCTGTTCGTGGTGATCGCCGCGGGCATGGTGCTGGACGGCTTCGACCTGGGCGTGGGCATCCTGCTGCAACTGGCGCCGGAACACGAGCGCGGCCGCATGATGAGCCTGCTGAGCCCGTGGCGCGACGCCAATGAATTCTGGCTGCTGCTGGGCATGGGCCTGTTCGCGGCGGCGTTCCCGTTCGCCTGGGGCGCGGTGCTGGGCAAGCTCTACGGGCCGCTGACCTGCATGGTGCTGGGGGTGGTGTTGCGCAGCGTGTCGTTCGAATTCCGCATCCGCGCGCGCAACGAGATGAAGCCGCGCTGGATCTTCGGTTTCTGGGCGGGGTCGCTGATCGCCGCCTTCGGCCAGGGCATGCTGCTGGGCCGCATCGCGACCGGCTACCAGTCCGATGCCGGCTACGGCTGGTTCTCGATGTTCGTGGGACTGTGCGCGGTGGCCGCCTATGTGCTGCTGGGCGCATCCTGGCTGGTGATGCGGGTGGACGGCGATCTGCAGCGCCGCGCCGCCAACTGGGCGCGCCACGCCATCCGCTGGACGGCGGTGGGCATGGTGGCGATCGCGGTCACGCTGGGCCTGGCCAATGCGGGCATCTTCTACAAGTGGAGCAACATCGCCCACCTGAGCCTGGCGGCGACGGTCTGGGTGCTGATGCTGGCGGGCTTCGTGGCGGCAGAAATGCTGCTGGCGCGGCTGCCGGGCAAGGCAGACCGCTTCAGCTGGCTGCCGTTCGTGCTGTGCGTGGCCCTGTTCCTGCTGATGCTCAGCGGCCTGGCCTACAGCCTGTTCCCCTACCTGATCCTGGACGACATGACGCTGTGGGACGGCGCGGGCGCGCTGGGCTCGATGCGCCTGGTGCTGGCCGGAGCGGTGGTGGGCATACCGGTGGTGCTGGTGTTCAACATCCTGGCCTACCGCTCGGTGTTCGGCAAGGAGCGCGCCCCGGTGCCGCTGTTGCCGCCGCCAAGCTGACCTGGCGGGGACGCCCGGCCGCGGCTGCCCCGAGGGCAGCCATTACAAGACCGGCCTGGCCACGCGCTGCAGGATTTCCTCGCCGTAGGCTTCCAGCTTGCGCGCGCCCACGCCGCTGATGTGGCTCAGATCGTCCATCGATTCGGGCTGGGCCAGCGCGATCTCGCGCAGCGTGGCGTCGTGGAAGATGACGTAGGCCGGCACGCCGTGGCTCTTGGCCACTTCGCCGCGCCAGGCGCGCAAGGCTTCGAATACGGGTTGCAGTTCGGCCGGCAGGTCGATGGCCGCCGCCTTGGGGCGGCCGCTGCCGGTCTTGCCCGAACGTGGTTTTTTTTCGGATTCCCGGCGCAGCATCAGCTGCCGTTCGCCCTTGAGCACGGCGCGGCTGCCTTCGGTCAGGGCCAGGGTGCCGTAGCCTTCGTGGTCCACCGTCAGCAGGCCTTGCGCCAGCAATTGGCGCAGCACGCCGCGCCAGGCGGTGTCGCTCAGGTCCGCGCCCACGCCGAACACGCTCAGCGTTTCGTGGCCGTGCTGCTTGGTGCGGTCGGTGACCTTGCCGCGCAGGATGTCGATGATGTGGCCGGCGCCGTAGCGCTGGCCGCGTTCCTTCCACAGGCGGTAGACGGCGGACAGCACCTTTTGCGCCGCGACCGTGCCGTCCCAGGCCTGGGGCGGGTCCAGGCAGACGTCGCAGTTGCCGCAGGCCGTGATCTGCTGGCCGAAGTAGGCCAGCAGGCGCACGCGCCGGCATTCCACGGTTTCGCACAGCCCCAGCATGGCGTCCAGCTGCTGGCCCAGGCGTCTGCGGTAGGACTCTTCGCCCGGCGATTCGTCGATCATGCGGCGCTGCTGCACCACGTCCTGCAAACCGTAGGCCAACCAGGCCGTGGCCGGCAGGCCGTCGCGGCCGGCGCGGCCGGTTTCCTGGTAATAGCCTTCCACCGACTTGGGCAGGTCGATGTGCGCCACGAAGCGCACGTCGGGCTTGTCGATGCCCATGCCGAAGGCGATGGTGGCCACCATGACCACGGCGTCCTCGCGCAGGAAGCGCGCCTGGTTGGCGGCGCGCACCTGCGCGCTGAGGCCCGCGTGATAGGGCATGGCGTCGATGCCCTGGTTGCACAGGAACTCCGCGGTCTCTTCCACGCGGGCCCGCGACAGGCAGTACACCACGCCGGATTCGCCTTCATGGTCGGTCTGGATCATGTCCAGCAACTGCTTGCGCACCTCGTTCTTTTCGATGATGCGGTAGCGGATATTGGGGCGGTCGAAGCTGGAGACGAAGTGGCGCGCATCGTCCAGCGACAGGCGCTGGGCGATCTCGCTGCGCGTGTCGGCGGTGGCGGTCGCCGTGAGCGCGATGCGCGGCACGTCGGGCCAACGCTCGTGCAGCATCGACAGGCCCAGGTATTCGGGGCGGAAGTCGTGGCCCCATTGGGACACGCAGTGGGCCTCGTCGATGGCGAACAGCGCGATGCGGCCGCGTTCCAGCAATTGCAGGCAGCGGTCGGTCAGCAGGCGTTCGGGCGCCACGTACAGCAGGTCCAGCTCGCCGGCCAGGAAGGCCTGCTCGACGTCGCGGGCGACGCGCCATTCCTGGGTGGAGTTGAGGAAGGCCGCGCGCACGCCCAGTTCGGTCAGGGCGTCGACCTGGTCCTGCATCAGCGCGATCAGCGGCGACACGACGATGCCGGTGCCTTCGCGCACCAGCGACGGGATCTGGTAACAGAGCGACTTGCCGCCGCCCGTGGGCATCAGGACCAGCGCGTCGCCGCCGTCGATCACCTGTTCGACAATGGCTTGCTGGTCGCCGCGGAAGGATTCGTAACCGAAAACGCGCTGCAACACGCCGAGGGCGCGCGCGTCAGACATGGGGGTAGGCCGGAAGCATCATGGCAGGGATTTTAAGCCGCAATTCCGCTTGGCCCTTTCCAGAGGGAGATTTCTGTCCTGGCCGCGGCCTGCCTACCAGCTCAGCCAGGTGCCGCGCATGAAGGTATCCACCGGCATGCTGAGGTTGGCGCGCCATTCGTAGTTGCCGGAAATGATGTCGCGGTCCGCGCCTACCGCCAGCTTGACCTTGGGCGCGACGAACATGCTGTGGGACAGGCCGACGCGCTGCTCGGCCAGCTCGGAGCCTTCCCGCAGGCCCGAATAGGTGCCGCTGAGCACGCCCCAGCCGGTGATGGGGACGCCTGCCGACAGCGTGTTGCGGGTGTGCGCCGCCGAGGCTGCGCCGCCCGCGTAGCTGGACAGGTCGCCGAAGCCCGCGCCGACCTGCTCGTTGGTGTAGCCCAGGTTGACGCTGTCGGCCACGGCCACGTTGTAGTCGAAGCGGTAGCGCCAGGCGCTGGCCGCATCGAACGAACTTTGCGTGGCGCCGGCGCGGAACGTGCCGTATTCGCCCGCGGCATAGGTGGTGCCCATGCCGCGGGTGGTGAGCGATGGGGCGCTCTGCATCTGGCCTTCGAGCGTCAGGTCGGACGTGAGGCCGTAACGCACGCTGCCGCTGCCTACCGGGTCGCCGTAGTCCACGGCGCCGGAACTGGCGGCAGGGTCCATGCGGTTCAGGCGCCCCAGCGACGAGGAATAGCCGAAGCTGCCTTCCGGGGCCGTGGCGCCGGATCCGGCCCAGTTCGAGATTTGCAGTCCGCCCACCGGCGCGCCGCTGCCCCAGGCTGGCGCCCGGGCATCGATGTTGCCGACGGCGACGGACGGACCCGTGGCGTTGCGGTAGACCCA
The DNA here is from genome assembly GCF_002192695.1 of Achromobacter xylosoxidans. Classification (GTDB taxonomy): domain Bacteria; phylum Pseudomonadota; class Gammaproteobacteria; order Burkholderiales; family Burkholderiaceae_B; genus Achromobacter; species Achromobacter xylosoxidans_C. Next base: position 91,870 of record NZ_MTLG01000011.1, on the reverse strand, counting down.
GTTGCGGTTGCCGCCGTAACGCAGGCCGTCCTGGCTGCTGGCGGAGGCGAACCACGGGCGGGAGGCGCGCGACACCCCGGAAATCATGACCACGGGCACGCGGGGCAGGTCTCCGTCCTGGAGCGCGAACGAATAGTCCGGCGCGGGTTCCTCGGGCGTGGTGAGCACGCCGCAATCCAGCGGCACCGGCGCGGGCTGCGCGTCGCCGGACAGCGCCAGCCCGGTGCCGGGGATCAGGTCGGCGTCGCCGGCGCCGTGCACGCTGGTGTCCAGCGCCGGTTCCATGGTCTGCATGTCGCAAGGGGACGGATCCAACGGCACCGCGCGCGACTCCATGGAAGCGGCGGGGCGCACGGGGATGGGCTGCACCGGCGACAACACCCCGATGCCGCGCGCCGAGGCCGGCGGCATATAGGGGGACGCAGCAACAGGATCGCCCAGGGCCGGAGCGAGCGGGCATGCCATGGCCGCCGCCAGCGCGGCGCGCAACAAGGATTTTCGCCAGATGAATGCGGGGGCGACCATAGACACAGTGTAGAAAGAGGGTGGCGCCTTGCCTGTAAACGATTCTTGGCAAAACGGACAGAAGGCGGCGCCTGTCTATTTTAGGGCCAGTCCGCAGCGGGCGCAGCGCCGTGGCGGGAAAGCGCTGGTAAACGCGTCCAACATCGTGCAACAGGTATATTTCAGTTGATTTCCCGCCTCTTGCGGCTTGTGGCAGAGGGCCGCACTATGCATCCATGGACAATCCCCACACCAAGCTGCTGGTCGTCGACGACGATCCCGCCTTACGGCAATTGCTGGCCGACTACCTGAACCGGCATGGCTACGACACCCTGCTGGCGCCGGACGCCACGGATCTGTCGTCCCGCATCACCCGCTACGCGCCCGACCTGCTGGTGCTGGACCGCATGCTGCCCGGCGGCGACGGCGCGGACGCCTGCCGCCGCCTGCGCGAGCAGGGCGAGGACATTCCCGTCATCCTGCTGACGGCGCGCGACGAGGCCGTTGACCGCATCATCGGCCTGGAGGCCGGCGCCGACGACTACGTCGGCAAGCCCTTCGATCCGCGCGAGCTGCTGGCCCGCATCGAGGCGGTGCTGCGCCGCAAGCGCGGCCCCTCGGCGCTGACCAAGGACGCGCCGGTCTCGTTCGGCCCCTTCGTGTTCGATCCCTCCACCCGCCAGCTGTCGCGTGAAGGCACCGTGGTCAAGCTGACCGGCGGCGAGATCAATTTGCTGGAAGCGCTGGTGCGCAACGCGGGCAAGCCGTTGTCGCGCGAACGCCTGCTGGCGCTGGCGCGCGACGACGACGCCGGCGAGCGCAACGACCGCGCCATCGACATCGCCATCCTGCGGCTGCGCCGGGTCATCGAAGACGATCCCAAGCAGCCGCGCTGGATCCAGACCGTCTGGGGCATCGGCTACCGGTTCTCGCCCTGATGCGCTTTTCTCCTGGCTTCCTGGTGCCGCGCTCGCTGCGGGCAAGGCTGATCCTGCTGATCCTGGGCTCGGTCCTGCTGACGCAGGCGGCCACGTTGGTGACGGTGTCGTACTTCCGGCACAAGTTCATGGAAGACGTGGCCATCGGCTATATCGTCACCACCATCCGCACCTTGCGCGCCGCGGTGTCGCAGGTGCCGGCGGAGGAACGCGCCGACTTCGTGCGCACGGCCTCGCAGAACCAGTGGCGGCTGTGGTCGCGGGTGCTGCCCGCCGAGGCCAAGCTGCAGCGCTTCAATGGCCGCCGTCCGCCGCCGAAGGCGGCTCCGAAGCCGCCGCCGCCGCCTCCCCCGCTCGCGGACGCGCAGATACACGGCCCGCCGGCGCCGCCGCCCCCGGAAGTGCGCGACGAAGAGCATGGCGATGAACGCGCCAGCGCGCGGGAAGGCGAGCGCGCGCGCGACCGCGAGGAACACAACCGCCGCTACCAGCCCGAGCCGGACGACATCCGCCGCGACCTGCGGGTGCTGGTGCAACAGCTCAATGAACGCCTGAACGACGGCACGCGCGTGGCGCTGTCGCGCGGGCCCACGCCGGAAATCTTCATTTCCCTGGCGCCCAACCCCGCCAGCGAGGACGCACCGCGCCTGCGCGAATGGCTGGTCATTCCGCTGGACCGCCTGGATCCGCCGGTGGCCACGCCGTTCATCGCCGCCTGGCTGGGCGGCCTGGGGCTGCTGCTGTTGCTGGCGGTGGGATTCTCGTGGCACATCACGCGTCCGATCACCCGGCTGGCCGATGCCGCCGACCGGCTGGCGGCAGGGCAGCCGCAACGGGTCGAGCCCTCGGGCCCGCATGAAACGCGGGTGCTGGGCATGCGCTTCAACGCCATGCTGGATGCGCTGTCCGAATCCGATTCGGTGCGCCGCACCCTGTTGTCGGGCCTGCCGCACGACCTGAAAGGCCCCTTGTCGCGGATGTGGCTGCGCATCGAGCTGGCCGACGATTCCAAGCTGAAGGAAGGGCTGCGCGCGGACCTGCAGGACATGCAGCACATGGTGGACCAGTTCATCGGCTTCGTGCGCGGCACCGACCCGGCGGCCTACCGCTACGCTTCGATGCTCCTGTCCGATTGGCTGACCGAGCGCGTGGGCGCCTGGCAGGGCGCCGGCACCGACATCAGCCTGCGCGCCGGCGACGACGTCGCCACCCTGGTGGTGCAGGCGGACGCCGTGGCGCTGGGCCGGCTGCTGGACAACCTGATCGGCAATGCGCTGAACCATGGCGCGCCGCCGGTCGAGGTCAGCCTGCGGCACGAGGGCCGCCACGCGGTGCTGGACGTGGCCGACCACGGTTCCGGCATCGTGCCGGAACGGCGCCAGGAGGCGCTGCGCCCGTTCAGCCGCCTGGACGACGCCCGCACGCGCACCGGCAGCGTGGGCCTGGGCCTGGCGCTGGCCGAGGCCATCGCCCGCGCCCATGGCGGCTCGCTGGAGCTGCTGGAAGCGGAGTCGGGCGGATTGTGCGTGCGGGTCAGGCTGCCGCTGTCCGAAACGCCCTAGGACGCCGTCCGCGCAGGCGGGCCGCCCCCCAGGGCGGGCCGCCCTACGGTACGATGCATCCTGCTCAGTACTTTGTTGTTTCCGCACCATGGCCATCCAGTCCGATTCGCTTTCCTCCCGTCCCGACGCCCCCCGTATCGTGGCGCCGCAGCCGGTGTCGCCCAACGAGGAGTCGATCGAACGCGCCCTGCGGCCCAAGGCGTTGCAGGAGTATGTCGGCCAGCACCGCGCCCGCGAACAGCTGGAGATCTTCATCGCCGCGGCCAGGAAGCGCGGCGAAGCCCTGGACCACGTGCTGCTGTTCGGCCCCCCAGGGCTGGGCAAGACCACGCTGGCCCACATCATTGCGCATGAAATGGGTGTGCAGCTGCGCCAGACCTCCGGCCCGGTGCTGGAACGCCCGGGCGACCTGGCGGCGCTCCTGACCAACCTGGAAAAGAACGACGTCCTGTTCATCGACGAAATCCACCGCCTGTCGCCCGTGGTCGAGGAAATCCTCTATCCGGCGCTGGAGGATTTCCAGATCGACATCCTGATCGGCGAAGGCCCCGCCGCGCGCAGCGTGAAGCTGGACCTGCAGCCCTTTACCCTGGTCGGCGCCACCACCCGCGCCGGCATGCTGACCAACCCCTTGCGCGACCGCTTCGGCATCGTGTCGCGGCTGGAGTTCTACAACGCCGCCGATCTCGGCCACATCGTCACGCGCAGCGCCGGACTTCTGAACGCCGGCATCACGCCCGACGGCGCGGCGGAAGTCGCGCGCCGCGCCCGCGGCACGCCGCGCATCGCCAACCGGCTGCTGCGCCGGGTGCGCGACTACGCCGAGGTCAAGGCCGGCGGCACCATCGACGCCGAGGTCGCCGGCCGCGCGCTGGCCATGCTGGAGGTGGACCCGCAGGGCCTGGACCTGATGGACCGCAAGCTGCTCGAGGCCATCATCCACAAGTTCGACGGCGGCCCCGTCGGCGTGGACAGCCTGGCCGCCGCCATCGGCGAAGAGCGCGACACGATCGAGGACGTGATCGAGCCCTATCTGATCCAGCACGGCTATCTGCAGCGCACGCCGCGCGGCCGCACCGCCACGCTGACTACCTGGCGCCATCTGGGGCTGACCCCGCCGGCTGGCACCACGACGGGCTCTGGCGACCTCTTCGGCAAGTAGGCGACGGGCCTCGATCGGACAGGGTGCGAGCGTCGAACGGCGCCCAATCGGCGCCGGGACTGCGCTACGGGTTTATCATCCGAAGGTTTTGATTTCCCTTCGCGATCAAAGGACCCCCATCCCATGCAGCCCGAATTGCCCACCTATGATGATGTCGTGCGCGCCAGCGAGCGCCTGGCCGGCAACGCGCACCGCACGCCCGTACTGACCTCGGCCACCGCCGACGCGATCAGCGGCGCGTCGGTCTTCTTCAAGTGCGAGAACTTCCAGCGCATGGGCGCCTTCAAGTTCCGCGGCGGCTACAACGCCATTGCGCGCCTGACGCCTGAACAGCGCGCCGCGGGCGTGGTGACGTTCTCGTCGGGCAACCATGCGCAGGCCATCGCCCTGGCCTCCAAGTTGCAGGGCGTGCAGGCCACCATCATCATGCCGCTGGACGCGCCGGCCGCCAAGCGCGCGGCCACCGAGGGCTACGGCGGCAAGATCGTCACCTATGACCGCTACACCGAGGACCGCGAAGCGATCGCCCGCCGCATCCAGGCGGAAACCGGCGCCACCCTGATCCCGCCCTACGATCACGAAGATGTGATCGCCGGCCAGGGTACAGCCGCCAAGGAGTTGTTCGAGGAAGTGGGCGAACTGGACTACCTGTTCGTCTGCCTGGGCGGCGGCGGCCTGCTGTCGGGATCGGCGCTGTCCGCCTACGCGCTGAGCCCGCGCTGCCTGGTCTACGGCGTCGAGCCCGAGGCGGGCAACGACGGCCAGCAGTCCTTGCGCAAGGGTGAAATCGTCCGAATTCCTGCGCCCAAGACCCTGGCCGACGGCGCCGCCACGACGCATCTGGGCAACCTGACCTTCCCGCTCATCCAGAAGCATGTGCGCGACATCGTCACGGTGACCGACGAACAGTTGGTCACCACCATGCGTTTCTTCGCTGAACGGATGAAGATGGTGGTCGAACCCACCGGCTGCCTGGGCGCGGCCGCCGTCATGCAGAACGTGGTGCCGGTGCGTGGCGCGCGGGTCGGCGTCATCATCAGCGGCGGCAACGTCGATCTTCCGGTCTACGCCAAGCTGCTGGCGGCCTGATACCGGCGGGCGGTCCCATTCCGGGGCCGCCGATGCGCGCTTGCGGTTGTCGCGTGTGCAAGGCAGAATCGGGACTGAATCCTGACGAACAGGGGCTGCGACATGCGTATCCTTGTCATCGGCGGCACCGGTTTCATCGGCCGTCATCTGGTAGCGCGGCTTTCCGCGGATCAACATCAGATCGTCGTGCCCACCCGGCTCTACAGCCGCGGGCGCGACCTGCAGATTCTCCCCACCGTTACCCTGCTCGAATGCGACGTGCATGACGACGCCACGCTGGACAGCCTGGCGCAAGGTTGCGACGCGGTCGTCAACCTGGTCGGCATCCTGCACGGCAACGCCGGCCGGCCCTATGGCTCGGCCTTTGCGCGGGCGCACGTGCTGCTGCCGCAGCGCATCGCGCAAGCATGCCGCCGGCAGGGTGTGCGCCGCTTGCTGCACGTCAGCGCGCTGGGCGCCGATTCCAATGGCGACAGCATGTACCAGCGCTCCAAGGGCGACGGCGAAGCCGCCATCAAGCAGGAATTGCAGAGCTGGCAGGACGGCGGCTGGACCATCTTCCGGCCTTCGGTGGTCTTCGGCCCCGACGACAAATTCACCAATATGTTCGCCGGCCTGGCGCGCTGGCTGCCGGCGCTGCCGCTGGCGGGCGCGCACGTGCGCATGCAGCCGGTCTATGTGGGCGATGTGGTCGCCGCCATCGTGTCGGCGCTGGGCAATACGCATACCTGCGGCAAGACCTACGAACTGGGCGGCCCCCAGGTCTACACGCTGGGCGAGATCGCCCGGCTGTGCGCCGCCTGGGGCGGCCATCCCCGCCCGGTCGTCAGCATGCCGATGGGCGTGGGCCGCATGCAGGCCCGGCTGTTCGAATGCCTGCCCGGCACGCCGCTGATGTCGCGCGACAACCTGGATTCCCTGCGCCGCGACAACATCTGTACCGGACCGATAGCGCCCGAACTGCATGTGGTGCCGACCGGCCTGGAAGCCGTGGCGCCGCGCTACCTGTAAGCCTGGCTCAGCGCACCAGCGCCTTCAAGGCCTGCTTGATGCCGTCGGACACGCCCACGCCTTCTGGCAGGGTCTTCAGCGCCGACAGCGATTCCTTCTCTGAGTAGCCCAGCGCCAGCAGCGCGTTCAGGATGTCCGACTGGTTGTCGGGCGCCGCGTGCGGCGAGGCGCCGATGTCCGCGCCCAGCTTGCCGCGCATTTCCAGCAGCAGGCGCTCGGCGGTCTTCTTGCCGATGCCGGGCACGCGCGTGAGGCGGCCCGATTCCTGCAGCGTAATGGCCTGCGCCAGGTCCGCCACCGACAGCCCCGACAGCACCGACAGCGCGGTGCGCGCGCCGATGCCGCTGACCTTGATCAGTTCGCGGAATGCGCTGCGTTCGCCGGCCGAGGCGAAGCCATACAGGATGTGGGCGTCTTCGCGCACCGTCAGGTGCGTGTAGAGCGTGACGCGGGCGCCCGTGTCGGGCAGCGAGTACAGCGTGCTCATGGGCACGTCGATGTCATAGCCCAGACCGCCCACGTCCACGCAGATGGTGGGCGGGAGTTTCTCGATCAGGGTTCCGGTGATGCGTCCGATCATGGTGATGGTGGCCTGGCAATGGTGAGGCCGCTGAATGCGCGGCGGATGCGGGGATTCTATACGCGCGGGCGCGCAATCGGCGGGAACCTGCTCCGCTGCGCGGCAAACCGCGGCGAATCAGGGTTTCAGCCGATCAGGCGGCCGTTGCGGATGCGGGTCTTGCCGCTCATGCGCAGGGACGCGCCCAGGCGCTCGAGCTTGTCCTGCATGGGCCCGGCATGGGCATGGCAGATCGCGCAGGCCAGCGCGTCGGCCGAGTCGGGCGCGGGCGCGCCGTCCAGCGCCAGCAGGTGCTGCACCATCATCTGCACCTGCTCCTTGGCGGCGCGGCCGGTGCCGACCACGGCCTTCTTGATCTGCAGCGCGGTGTACTCGTGCACCGCCAGCGAACTGTCGGCCAGCGCGCACAGCGCGGCGCCGCGCGCCTGGCCCAGCAACAGGGTTGACGCGGGGTTGGTATTCAGGAAGATGATTTCAAGCGCGGCCACATCGGGTTGCGTGTCGCGCGCCACCTGGCGCAGATTGTCCAGGATGACCTTGAGGCGTTCGGCCAGCGCCAGCGCCGGCGGGACCACGATGGTCCCGCTGGCCACGTAGCGCAGCCGCGGGCCGTCGGCATCGATCACACCGAAGCCGGTGCGGCGCAGGCCGGGATCGATGCCGAGGACGCGCATCAGTGGCGGAAGTGGCGGGTGCCGGTCAGCACCATGGCGATGCCGTGCTCGTCGGCCGCGGCAATCACTTCGTCGTCGCGCACGCTGCCGCCCGGCTGGATCACGCAGGTCGCGCCGGCGGCCACCACCACGTCCAGGCCATCGCGGAACGGGAAGAAGGCGTCCGACGCCACGGCCGAGCCCTTCAGGGTCAGGCCGGCGTTTTCCGCCTTGATCGAGGCGATGCGGGCCGAGTCGATGCGGCTCATCTGGCCGGCGCCCACGCCCAGGGTCATGCCGCCGCCCACGAACACGATGGCGTTGGACTTGACGTACTTGGCGACCTTCCAGGCGAATGCCAGGTCATTCATTTCGGCCTCGGTGGGCTGGCGCTTGCTGACCACCTTGAGCGCGTCGCGCGGCACGTTGTAGGCGTCCGGGCTCTGCACCAGCCAGCCGCCGCCCACGCGTTTGATGTCGAAGGCGTTCTGGCCCGTGCCCATCGGCACTTCCAGCACGCGCACGTTCTTCTTGGCGGCCAGGATGGCCAGCGCGGCGCCGTCATAGGCGGGGGCCAGCAGCACTTCCAGGAACTGCGCGCTCACGGCTTCGGCCGTGGCGGCGTCGACCGGACGGTTGAAGGCGATGATGCCGCCGAAGGCCGAGGTCGGGTCGGTCTTGAAGGCCTGCTGGTAGGCGCCCAGCGTGTCGGCCGCGACCGCCACGCCGCAGGGGTTGGCGTGCTTGACGATGACGCAGGCGGGCGCTTCGAAGCTGCGGGCGCATTCCCAGGCGGCGTCGGCGTCCGCGATGTTGTTGTAGGAAAGTTCCTTGCCTTGCAGCTGGCGGTAGTTGCCCAGCAGGCCGGCCGGACGCTGCGCGTCGACGTAGAAGGCGGCGGTCTGGTGCGGGTTCTCGCCGTAGCGCAGGGCCTGTTCCTGCTTGACCTGCAGGGTCAGCGTGCCGGGCCATTCGTTGCGGGCAGGCACGGCTTCCTGCTTGGGCTCGGCGTCGGCCAGGCTGGTCAGGTAGGCGGCGATGGCGCCGTCGTAGGCGGCGGTGTGGGCGTAGACCTTGGAGGCCAGCGCCAGGCGCAGGCCGTAGGAGGTGTTGCCGCCCTTGTCCATTTCGGCCAGCACGCGCGAGTAGTCGACGGGGTCGATCACCACGGTCACGCCGCCGGCTTCGGTGCCGTGGTTCTTGGCCGCCGCGCGCAGCATGGCCGGGCCGCCGATGTCGATGTTCTCGACGGCGTCGGCGAAGGTGCAGTCCGGCTTGGCCACGGTTTCGCGGAACGGGTACAGGTTGACCACCAGCATGTCGATGCGGTCGATGCCCGCCGCCTTGATGGTGTCCATGTGTTCGGCGCTGTCGCGGCGCGCCAGCAGGCCGCCGTGGATCTTCGGGTGCAGCGTCTTGACGCGGCCATCGAGAATTTCGGGCGAGCCCGTGTGGGCCGCCACTTCGGTGACGGTCAGGCCGGAGTCGGCCAGCAGCTTGGCGGTGCCGCCGGTGGACAGCAGGCGCACGCCACGCGTGGCCAGGGCGCGGGCAAATTCAACGATGCCGGTCTTGTCGGACACCGAAAGCAGGGCGGTTTCGATTTTCATGGTGAGGGACGGGAGTGGGGCGGTAACGCCTTCCTCGTTCAGGTCGGATGGGAAATCTGGGGGGGAGCGGGCGGCGCGATGCGCCTGCCGCCCGCGCGCGAAAGCTATACCTGGATATTGTGCGCCAGCAACTTCTTGCGCAGGGTGTTGCGGGTGATGCCCAGCATTTCGGATGCCCGCGACTGGTTGCCGCCCGACCGTTCCAACGCCACTTCGAGTACCGGGCGCTCCACGCAGCGCATCACCATGTCCCACATGTCGTGAGGCTCGGATTCACCCAAGTCTTCGAAATAGCGCTCCAGGCTGGCGCGCACGCATTCTTCCAGGACATCTTTCTTGCTCATTTGAGTACAGATATTTTTATGTTGGTGTTGAGGCGGTTATGCCGCCAGCAGGGCTTCTGCGACCGGCGCCGGATGGGATCCGCCGTCGCGCGAGATGAGGTCGAACCAGTCCGACACGGCCCGCCACTGGTCGCGGGTGTTGTCGATCAGATTCATGCGGGCGCAGAACGAATCCGCCCCCGGCAGGCCGTCCAGATACCAGCCTATGTGCTTGCGCGCCGTGCGTACGCCGGTGTGCTCGCCATAGAACCGATAGTGGTCGTCGAGATGTTCGAGCAGCAGCTCGCGCATTTCCCCATAGGAGGGAGGGGCCAGTGTTTCGCCCGTGCGCAGGTAGTGGTCGATTTCGCGGAAAATCCAGGGACGGCCTTGGGCCGCCCGCCCGATCATGACCGCATCGGCGCCAGTGTAATCCAGGACGTGCCTGGCTTTTTCGGGAGTGGTGATATCTCCGTTGGCGACAACGGGGATTTTCAGCTCGGCCTTGACGGCGCGGATAGTGTCATATTCCGCCTCGCCCGTATAGAGGTCGGCGCGGGTGCGCCCGTGCAGGGTCAGGGCGGCGATGCCGGCGTTTTCCGCCATTTTCGCCACCCGCAGGGCATTGCGGCTTTCGCGGTCCCAGCCGGTGCGGGTCTTCAGGGTCACCGGCACGTCCAGGGGCGCGCAGGCGGCCACCACTGCGTCCAGGATGCGGGCGATCTGGTCTTCGTGGCGCAAGAGCGCCGACCCGGAGGCCACGTTGCAGACCTTCTTCACCGGGCAGCCCATGTTGATGTCGATGATCCGGGCGCCCTTGCTGGCGTTGAACACCGCCGCTTCCGCCATCATGGCGGGGTCGGCGCCCGCGATCTGTACCGAAATGGGGGCGATCTCGCCGTCGTGGTTCAGGCGCCGGGAAGTCTTGACGCTATCCCACAGCTTGGGGTTGCTCGCGGCCATTTCCGACACGGCATAGCCCGCCCCAAGCTTCTTGCAAAGCTGGCGGAAAGGACGGTCCGTCACGCCCGCCATGGGCGCGACCAGCACGTTGTTGGGTAGGGTCCATTGACCTATGCGCATGCTCACATTTTAACCGGGTCGATCGCTCCCCCTTTGTCACCTGGAGAACAATTCGTAACAAAGGAAGGCGAAAGCAGACAATCCGCCCCGTTATCGGGGGCGGATGGGGGAGGAATTCAGGCGCGGAAACCTTGCAGCAGATGCTGCGCCAGCGGGGCTCGCAGCGGGGAGGCCAGATCCATTCCCAACAAGGCCAGGCCGCAAGCGTGTTCCACCGGCGCCAGGCCGGTCGAGAAGATGCGGGGCATCAGGTCGGTCAGGCCGGCGGTGATGAAGCGGTCCACGTGGCGCGCCCTGGCGAATTCCGCCAGCGCGGAACCGGGATTGACCTCGGGATGCGCCAGCCAGCCAGCCAAGGTCTGGGCCAGGCGGGCGGCGTCGCGCAGGCCCAGGTTCAGGCCCTGGCCGGCGACCGGATGCAGGGTCTGCGCGGCATTGCCGATGGCCGCCACGCGGCCGTGCACCTGGGCGCGGCGGGCGCTGAGCGCCAATGGGAAGACATGCCGCGGCGCCTGGCTGGAAAGCCGTCCCAGGCGGTCGCCGAAGGCTACCGACAGCGCCCGCGAAAACGCGGCGTTGTCCAGCGCCGCCAGTTCGGCGGCGCGCTCGGGGGCGCTGCACCAGACGACGGAATAGGCGTCCGGGGTCTGCGGGTGTGGCAGCAGCGCCAGCGGGCCTTCGGCGGTGAAGCGTTCCCAGGCCCAGCCGCGGCGGGGCAGGGTGGCGTGCGCCGTGGTCAGCACCGCATGTTGGTCATAGTCGCGGCGCAGGTCGGTTGCGCCCGCGCCGTCGGATTGCACCGCGACCCGGCACAGCAGCGTCGTGTCGCCTTGTTCGACGCGCACGCCGTCCGCGTCCTGCATGCCGATCCGGGCAGGCGGGCCTTGCAGCACGGTGACGCCGCAAGCGGCCACGCATTCGTCCAGCTTGGCGTGCAGGCCGGAATAGCCGACCACGCTGCCCAGCTGCGGCACGCCGAAATCGGTGTTCTGGATCAGGGTGCGGCCCAGCCGGCCGCGCTGCGACACATGGATGTTGCGGATGTCGGCCGACCGTTCGGGCCAGGCATGCAGCGATTCCAGCAGCACGCGGCTGCCGTGGTTCATGGCCAGCACGCGGGGGTCCGAGGCGGGCGCCGCCGCCGATGGCGCGACCGGGGCGGGCGCGCTGCCGGCAAGCAGCGCGATGCGCGCGGGGTCGGGCGCCACGCGGGCCAACATCAGGGCCAGCACGCGGCCCACCGGGCCCGCGCCTAGAATCGCTATGTCGAAGGCGGATGAAGTCATGACCGGATTTTACCCGTCCACTACAATCCGCAGCAGCCGGCGCGTCTTGGCGCCGTGGTCCCCTTTCCGGTCGATCGACATGACGCAGCTCCAGGCCTCATCCCCCTTGTCCGCCGTTCCCGCCCGCCGTCCGCGCGGCAAGGTCGCGGTCGGACTGCTGGCCTGCCTGTTCGGCGCGGTGGGGGCGCATTGGTGGTATCTGGGCCGCCGCCACGCCTGGCTGGTGACCGCGTACACGCTGGCCAGCCTGTTCTGCGCTGTCAGCTTCTACCCCGTCTGGTACGACAACCCCGCCTTCTTCCTGGTGTTCATTCCCATGGTCGACGGGTTCATCGAGAGCGCGGTGTTCTCGCTGATGCCGGACGAGAAGTTCGACCGCCTCTACAACGACGGCCTGGGCCGGCCGACCCAGACCGGCTGGGGACCGGTGCTGGTCGCGATCCTGGCCTGCCTGGTCGGCGCCATCGTGTCCATGTTCGCCATCGCCATGGTGGTGGTCTACACCTGGATCGCCATGGGCTGGCTGGACGGCTACGTCTTCTAGCGCGGACCTGGCGCGCCGCCAGTCTATTCGCGCATCAGCGCTTCGATTTCACCGGCCTGCACCGGCACGCCGCGGGTGATGAGTTCGCAGCCTTCGTCCGTCACCAGCGCGTCGTCTTCGGTACGGATGCCGATGTTCCAGTAGGCTTCGGGCACGTCGTCGGCGGGCCGCACGTAGATGCCGGGTTCGATCGTCAGCATCATGCCCGCCTCCAGCTTGCGCCAGGGCCGCTCGGCGCCGTGGGCCGGACCGGGCTGGCGGTAGTCGCCCACGTCATGCACGTCCAGGCCCAGCCAGTGGCCGGTGCGGTGCATGTAGAAGCGGCTGTAGTCGCCGGATTCCAGCACGCCGTCCAGCGAACCCTTCAGGAGCTTCAGGTCCAGCATGCCCTGCGCCAGGACGCGCAGGGCAGCCTGGTGTCCGTCGTTGAAGCCGCGGCCGGGCGCCGTGGCCTGGGCGGCGGCATCCTGGGCTGCCACCGTCAGGTCGTACAGCGCGCGCTGCGGACCGCTGTAGCGGCCGTTCACGGGAAAGGTCCGGGTGATGTCGCTGGCGTAGCTGTCGACCTCGCAGCCCGCGTCGATCAGCACCAGGTCGCCGTCACGCAGGACGGCTTCGCCAGCCGGATAGTGCAGCACGCAGGCATTGGCGCCGGCGGCCACGATGCTGTTGTAGGCCACCGATTGCGCGCCGTGGCGGCGGAATTCGTACAGCAGTTCGGCCTCGATTTCGTACTCGTGCATGCCGGGGCGGGCGATGCGCATGGCGCGCACGTGGGCGCCGGCCGAGATCTTGGCCGCGCGCCGCATCGCGGCGATTTCCGTGGCGTCCTTGATCAGCCGCATCTCGGCCAGCAGCGGCCGGATGTCCTGTTGGCGCGCGGGCGGCGCATGGCCGCCGCGGCTGGCTTCGCGGGCCGCGGCCAGCCAGCGATGCAGGCGGCCGTCGTGGCGCTTGTCGCCAGCCAGGGGGGCGTACAAGGTGGCGTGGTCCTGCAGCAGCGCGGGCATCAGTTCGTCCAGCGCATCGAGCGGATGGGCGTCGTCGAAACCGAAATGCGCCGCGGCCGCCTCGGGGCCGAAACGCTTGCCCTCCCAGATTTCATGTTCGATATGGCGCGGACGGCAGAAGAGCAGGGCGCGGTCGGTTGCGCCCGCGATCAGCACCAGCCAGGCGCCGGGTTCGGTGAATCCGGTCAGGTAGAAGAAGTCGCTGTCGTGCCGGTAGGGATATTCCGCGTCACGGTTGCGCGTGGCCTCCGGGGCGGTGGCCAGTATGGCGATGCCGCCGCCTTCGGCCCGCATATGCGCCATCAGGCGTTGGCGCCGCGCGGCGTAAGGGGCGATGTCGTCGGGAGGCAGGCTCATGGCGGATTGGGGCGCGAACCCCGGCAAGGTGATGATGCCGTTTACTTTACCCGCCATCCCCGGGATACGACACCCCATGCAGGGCTCGCGGAATTCGCTGGACCGCGCGGGGCAAGCTGCTACAATCGCCGCTCTGTCATTGGGGAGTAGCCATCCTTTGTCCCCGCAAAGGAGCTAGCGTCAACAGACTTGGTGGTTCAGCGCTGCGTAGCAGCCGCTAGGACTCCATGGCGCTAGTAGCGGTATCCATGCACGGCGGCACCCGCCGCATGGATCAGCCAGGCGAGACCTTTGGCCGCGTTGCGTTCACCCCAGCCGGGCGAGCCGCGACGTCGCGCCAATTGGTTTCTGCTCGTCCGGCTCGCCTATATGTTTCTCACCCTGTTCCTGTTTTTCCTGTCAGCGGCAGTGATCTACTTCGCCTGCGAGTTCTTCGTGAACGGCGTCGAGTGGGTCGGCCATCGCTTCCAGTTGGGCGCCACCGCCACCGGCACCGTGCTCGCCGCGTTCGGCACGGCCCTGCCGGAAAGCGCCGTGACCTTCATGGCCGTCGTGTTCGGCGAAACCCCCGAGCAAAAAGACATAGGCGTGGGCGCCGCCATGGGCGGCCCGCTGGTGCTGGCCACGCTGGCCTATGCGGTGGTGGGCCTGGCCCTGTGGCGCGCGCGCCGGGGACGGGCCACGCAGGCGGACTGTATCAACGCGGACCAGCGCCGGCTGGCCCGCGACCAGGCCTGGTTCATGGGCATCTTCCTCTTCAAGGTGGGGCTGGGCCTGCTGGCCTTTGCCTGGAAGCCCTGGCTGGGCATCCTGTTCCTTGCCACCTACGGCCTTTACGTCAAGCGCGAGCTCAGCAACGACGAGGCGAGCCTGGACAGCGAGGATCTGGAGCCGCTGAAGCTGCGCCCGCGCGACCAGGACCCGAGCATGTTCTGGGCGGTCACGCAGACGGTGATGGCCCTGGTCGTGATCGCCGGGGCATCGCATGTGTTCGTGAACCAGATCGAGCTGCTGGGCGTGGCCATGGGCGCATCGCCCCATGTGGCCGCCCTGTTGCTGGCCCCGGTGGCGACCGAGCTGCCGGAAATCATGAACGCGCTGATCTGGGTGCGTCAGGGCAAGGAACGGCTGGCGCTGGCCAACATCTCGGGCGCCATGATGATCCAGGCGACCATCCCCAGCGCGCTGGGCATCTTCATGACGCCCTGGCTGCTGGACGCGCCCTTGCTTGCGGCGGGCCTGTTCACGATGCTGTCGATCGGCCTGCTGTGGCTGCGTTTCCGCCGCTCGGCCATGAGCGTGCCGGCGTTGTCGGCGGTGGGCGGCCTGTATGCCGTGTTCGCCGCCTACCTGGGCTGGCATTTCTACGTTTGACGGCGCTGGGTGCGTGGGGCTTCGGCCCCCCGCGGCTTTTTTCCGAATTCAGGCAGGCTTCAGCGCCAAAAGCCTTGTCCATAAGTGGAAACCCGCGTAAAATCTTGCCCGTTATCCATCCCAGGAGCAGTCTTCGTGAATACCGATTCCGGCGAAAGTTGTCGATCTTGCATCGACGTCGCTGTTTAACAGGTCCACGCAGAACTCCGTCTGCCGCAGCCTGTTGAACAGGTTGCGGTTGTATCCCAAGCTCCAGGCGCAAGCCCGGGCAATCGCGCAAGCCAGCGGCTTGCCGGGAACCTCCCCAACGTAAACCGCCAGAACCGCCGCTTCAGCCGCAGCGTCAGCGTTCGCGCACGTTTTCCTCGTGCCTGTCCGCCACGCGCAGCGCGGTTGCGCGCGTATTCGCGATCACGCTCCCCATTCTTGCAATGGAGGTCGTTATGCGTTTCTTCGACTTGTTCCTACGCCGCGCCGGCGTGGACCGCGCCACCGCCCTGGGCCGCCGCCGCGGCACTTCGCGCCTGACGGTCATCTGTCCGCGCGACGAGCTGGGCGCCTTGCGCAAGCAGATCTGCCTGGACTTCAGCGCCGCCGGCCTGGACGTCTCGCAAGTGCAGATCGACCAGGGCCGGGATCCTGGCATGGCGTCGGCCTGCATCACCGTCAATTGCCCCCCGGAGCTGCGGGGCGAACTGATGTCGCAGGCGCGCCGCCTGAGCGCCAATCCCGCCGTGCGCCACGTGCATTTCGGCACCCAGACTACGCCGGCCACGCAGGCCGCGCTGGCCTGAGGCCGCCCTTTCTTCCACAGGAGAGATCATGCCCAGTGCCTTAGACCCCGAGCCTCGATTGCGCCCAGTGCGCGGCGCCGGCATGCCTGCCTGACCTGTCCACTCGCTGCGAGCCGACAGGCAGGATAGTCATCCTGGCCCGTACGGAGTCCGCAGCCAAGAATCGCCGGCCTGGCCCACGTTTCGTGCGCTTTCGCCGCCGGTACCGATTCCCCCGCTAGCTCCCTTCCGTTTTCCGCACCCGGCGCATTTCATGCGATCCGGATACCGGCAACATTGCTCCGGTGCCTGCGCACGCCTGTATGCGGTGGATTGACGGCTTTCTGCGCGAAAGCCGCGGACCGCTGCTGCCTGCGCGCGGGCAGCAGAGGGCAGGGTCGTCCGTGTCTCCGACAACTACACGTACAACCGGAGCACTCCGATGTTCAAGTTTCTCAAGTCCTTCTTTACGTCGGCGGCGGGCCTGCGCCATAGCGCCAGACACTTCCGCCGCTCGCCCATGCCCGAGCGCGGCGCCACGGCCGCCGCCGCGTCCTCCGATACCGCGCGTCACGCCAACCGTCAAACGCTGGACCTGTCGCGCATGGGGTTCGGCGCCTTGTTCGCCCTGTTCGGCAGCAGCCGTGGCGGACTGTCGGAGGCCCAGGCGCAGACCGCGCGTGAACGCTACGGCGCCAACGAGGTCGACCACGAAAAGCCGCTGCCCTGGTATTCCCACCTTTGGCTGTCCTACCGCAATCCGTTCAACCTGCTGCTGACCGCGCTGGCGACGCTGTCCTGGCTCACCGACGTGCGCATGGCCGAGCCGGACGAGCAGTCCTGGAAGGCGGTCTTCGTCATCGGATTCATGGTGCTCATCTCCACCGTGCTGCGTTTCGCGCAGGAACGGCGCTCCAACCGCGCCGCCGAGGCACTCAAGGCCATGGTGCAGAACACCGCCACCGTGCTGCGCAGCGACCCCGCGACCGATGCCGAAGGCGATGCCCGCCGCTACTTTGGCGTGGCGCTGCATGTCAGCGGCTCGCGGCAAATCGAGGTGCCGCTGGCGGACCTGGTGCCGGGCGACGTGGTGCTGCTGTCCGCGGGCGACATGATTCCCGCCGATTGCCGCATCCTGAACGCCAAGGATCTGTTCATCGCGCAGGCCGCGCTGACAGGCGAATCGCTGCCCGTCGAAAAGTACGCCACGCAGCGAACCGAGACCGCCAACGCGCTGGAACTCGAGAACATGGCGTTCATGGGCACCAACGTGGTCAGCGGCTCGGGCAGCGCCCTGGTGGTGGCCACCGGCTCGCGCAGCTATTTCGGCCAGTTGGCCGGACGCGTCACACAGACCAGCCGCGCGCCGACCCAGTTCCAGCAGGGCATCAACCGCGTGAGCTGGGTGCTGATCCGTTTCATGCTGGTTATGGCGCCCATCGTCATGCTGATCAACGGCTTTACCAAGGGCGACTGGATGGAGGCGCTGCTGTTCGCGCTGGCCATCGCCGTGGGCCTGACGCCCGAAATGCTGCCCATGATCGTCACGGCCACGCTGGCCAAGGGCGCCGTGCGCATGTCGCGCCGCAAGGTCGTGGTCAAGCGGCTGGACGCGATCCAGAACCTGGGCGCGATGAACGTGCTGTGCACCGACAAGACCGGCACCCTGACCCAGGACCGCATCGTGCTGGAGCGCCACACCGACGTCTACGGCGCCAGCAGCGACGACGTGCTGGCCTACGCCTATCTCAACAGCTACTACCAGACCGGTTTGAAGAACCTGCTGGACGTGGCGGTGCTGCAGCACGCCGAGGTCGAGCGCAAGCTGGACCTGGCGGCGAAGTACCGCAAGGTCGACGAGATCCCCTTCGACTTTTCGCGGCGCCGCATGTCGGTGGTGGTCAACGAGACCGAGAACGGCCGCGAGCACCATGAATTGATCTGCAAGGGCGCGCTGGAAGAGATGCTGGCGGTCTGCACCCGCCTGCGCGTGGGCCACGAAGAGCATTTGCTGACCGATGCTCGCCGGGCCGACATCCGCCGGGTGACGGCGGACCTGAACCGCGACGGTCTGCGGGTGATCGCGGTCGGCGTCAAGGAACTGCCGCCCACCCAGCAAACCTATGGCGTTGCCGACGAGTCCGACCTGGTGCTGGTCGGGTACATGGCTTTCCTGGATCCCCCGAAGGAATCGACCGCCCCCGCGCTGAAGGCGCTTAAGGATTCCGGCATCGAAGTGAAGGTGCTGACCGGCGACGTCGAACTGGTGACGCAGAAGGTCTGCCGCGAGGTGGATTTCGAGGTGCGCAAGGTCTACCTGGGCGCCGAGATCGAGGCGATGGACGAGGCGCAACTGGCCGCGGCGGTGCGCGAGGCCAACGTCTTCGCCCGCCTGACGCCGGCCCACAAGGAACGCATCGTGCGCAGCCTGCGGGACCAGGGCAACACCGTGGGCTTCATGGGCGACGGCATCAACGATGCACCGGCCCTGCGGGCGGCGGACGTGGGCATTTCCGTGGATTCGGCGGTCGATATCTCGAAAGAGGCCGCGGACATCATCCTGCTGGAAAAGAGCCTGATGGTGCTGGAGGACGGCGTCATCGAAGGCCGCAAGACCTTCTGCAACATGCTCAAGTACCTGAAGATGACGGCCAGCTCGAACTTCGGCAATGTCTTCTCGGTCCTGGTGGCCAGCGCCTTCCTGCCGTTCCTGCCCATGCTGCCCATCCATCTGCTGGTGCAGAACTTGATGTACGACATTTCCCAGACGGCGATCCCGTTCGACAATGTCGACGAAGAACTGTTGAAGAAGCCCCAGCAATGGGATCCGGACGGCCTGGGCCGCTTCATGGTGTTCTTCGGTCCGATCAGCTCCTTGTTCGACATCGCTACCTATGCGCTCATGTGGTACGTTTTCCAGGCCAACTCGCCCGAACACCAGACGCTGTTCCAGTCGGGCTGGTTCGTCGAAGGCCTGTTGTCGCAGACGCTCATCGTCCATATGATCCGCACACGCAAGATCCCGTTCCTGCAAAGCCGCGCCGCCTGGCCGCTGATGGGCATGACCTTGATGGTGGTGACGATGGGGCTCCTGCTGCCGTTCTCGCCCTTGGCCGGGTATCTCCAGCTGCAGGCGCTGCCCTGGAGCTACTTCCCCTGGCTGGTCGGCATCCTGTTGGCCTACTGCGCGCTGACGCAGTTGCTGAAGGGAATCTGGGTCCGGCGCTACGGCTGGCAATAAGTAGATGAGGCCCGCGGCGGACGCAAGCCCGCCGCGCAAGGAGAAACGCATGAGAATCGCTACTTTTGCCGCGCTGATGGCGGCGGGCCTGGCCCTTCCCCTGGCGGCGCGCGGCGCCGATACCGCGCAGGGGCTGAGACTGTATGGCGTGGTGGACGCGGGCGTGGCCGTCACCACGGTCTCGGGGCAGGGCAGCCATGGCGGGCTGCTCAATGGCGGGTTGACCGACTCGCTGTGGGGCCTGACGGGGGCGGAAGACATGGGCGGGGGCTGGAGCGCCAGGTTCCAGCTGGAAAGCGGCTTCGATCCCTCATCGGGCAAGCGGGCTGACGACGACCGCCTTTTCAACTACGCCGCCTGGGTCGGCCTGGGCCATGACAGCTATGGAGAATTGCGGCTGGGGCGCCAGCACACGATAGGCCAGGTCTACGGCAACTCCCTGGAAATCGCGTCCTGGAAGGAAATGGGCATGGGCGCCACCTTCAAGGCGTCCGATAACTACCAGTTCAGCAACCTGGTCAATTACTACAGCCCGGTCTGGCAGGGGTTTCAGGCCGGCATCGGCTATTCCTTCGACGCCGACGGCCAGGAGCGCTTCCGCACCGCCAACAACAACCGCGCGCTCAGCCTGGGCCTGAAATACGAGGACGGCCCCTTGCTGGCGGTCGCCACCTGGGACCAGCTACGCCTGGCCGACGCCCCGCCGGGCAGCAACGGCCGGCCGCAGGCGGTGCAGCTGGGCGTCTCCTACGATTTCGAGGTGCTGAAACTGTCCCTGGCCTGGTCGCGCCAGCGCAACGGCGACGTCGGGCTGGACGGCGGCGATCCGGACGGGCTGGGCATGGGCCTGGGGCCGGCCGCCTTCGTGCGCGGCGGCACGGTCAATGCCTGGCTGGTCGGCGCCAGCGTGCCGGTCGGGCCCGGCGCCGTGCTGCTGCAATGGTCGCTGGCGCACCCGGACTGGCATTGGGACAACGGCATGACGGCGCGCAATGCGCAGGTGGTGACTCTGGGCTATACCTACGGCCTGTCCCCGCGCACGACGCTCTATGCTTTTGCCGGCTACGCGTCGAACTACACGCTGGACGACCAGTTCGATCCTGCCCATTCGCACACCACGCGCGTGGGCACGGGCATTTCGCACCGTTTCTGAGCGCCGGGGAAGGGCGGGCCGGGGTCAACTACAATCGGCGGGTGCGGCGCAGCGCGCCCGTCCTCGTACAGCCCCGACGTTTTCCGGATGGTTTGCATGGATAGTCTCGAATGGCTCATACCCTGGGAGTTTTCTCCCACGCTGGTGGCCTCCTTCCTGGTGGCCATCGTGCTGTTCGTGCGCGGCCAAAAGGTCCATCACGTGACCGCCGCCCGCCGCATCCTGTTCTGGACGGGCATGGTGCTGCTGTACCTGTCCATGCACACCCGGCTGGACTACTACGCCGAGCGCATGTTCTTCATCCACCGCATCCAGCATCTGGTGCTGCACCATCTGGGGCCGCTGCTGGTCATGGCGGCGTTTCCGGGGCAGGTCATGCGGGCGGGCCTGCCCATGCGCTGGCGTATCCGGCTGCGTGACTTCCTGCGCACGGGCGCCGGCCGCGCCACGGTGACGCTGCTGACCCACAAGATCTTCGTGCCGGCGCTGTTCGTCTTCCTGGTGCTGGTCTGGCTGATCCCGTCGGTGCAGTTCTATTCCATGCTGGACTGGCGTCTCTACCGCCTGATGAACTGGTCGGTGGTGATCAGCGGCTTCATGTATTGGAACCTGATCCTGGACCGCAGGCCCGCGCCCCCGGCGGCCATGACGCCGGGCGGCCGGGTCATTTCGCCCGTGCTGACGATGTTGCCGCAGATGGTGGCGGGGGCGGTCATCGCCTTCACCGAAAGCGATATCTATCCGCTGTTCGAGCTATGCGGCCGGGCCATCGCCATGTCGGCCCAGACCGACCAGACCATAGGCGGCCTGACCATGTGGATTCCGGCGGCGCTGGTCGAGGTGATCGGCCTGATGGTGGCCCTGGGAACCTTGATGCGCCTGTCGGCCAAGGGGCGCTTGCGCAAGGCGGATCGCGATGCGCTGGCCCGTTCCAAGGCTCGCACCCGCGCCGCTTCGGCTTGAGAAACCACGGGAGGGGCGTATGCCGTCGGGCTCAGAAGCTCTTCGGCGTATTGACCCAGAACAGCTCCACGGTTTGCTCGCCGACGACTTTCCACGAGTGGGGCCGTCCGCTCAGGAACGAGATGCTGTCTCCGGCGCGCAGGGTCACGGGCGCCGCCAGATCGACCGTAATGCTGAATTCGCCGGCGATGACGTGGATGCACTCCTCTCCATGGTGCGTATAGGCGCCTTCACTGCGGGCGCCCGGCGCCAGGACCCATTTCTGGCAGTCGAGCGAGGGCAGGCTGGTTGCGAGCTGCAGGATCTGGATGCCCGCGCCGAACGACGGGGCGTGTATTTCCTGGCCCTTGCGCACGACCTCCGCCGCGTTGCGCGATGGCTTGGGCGACACTTCCGACAGGGCCGTCAGCGACGTGCCATAACAGGTGGCGAGCAGCTTCAGGCTCGCGACGGTGGCCCCTCGGCCCGTCCGTTCAAAAGTGGAAATGAAGGACACGGGCAGGCTGGTTTCGTCTGACGCCTCTTTCAACGACAAATCAGCGCTTCGGCGCGCGGTGCGAAAGCGCAGTCCGAGCGCGGCGGCGTCAGCTATTTCGCGGGCTTGAGATGCCGTCGCGCCCGAGGCAGGCGATGGTGGCGCCATGGACGCTGATCCGGCCTGCGACTCATCCAGTACGCGGCGGATCGCGGGCATGTTCAGGCCGTTGATCTGCCGCAGACGAACGATATGGGATACCCGGGCCAGATCCGCATCTGAGTAGATGCGCTGTCCCGTTTCGGTGCGCGCCGGAACGAGGAGGCCGTGCTGCTCCCATAGCCGCAGCGTCGAGATGTTCGTGCCCGTGAGGCGCGCAACGTCGCCGATTCGATACTCAGACATGCAAGTGAAGTTCCTGGGCTGGCGCGGTGGATGGACCGGTGTGGCGAAGCATACAGAATATATATAGATAAATTATATAAATCCGACCCTTCGTGATGGGGCCGGATATATCGGGGAAAGCCCCTATTTTTCCTGAAAATCAGCTTCGATAGGATTCAGACCTACAGAAATTATGTAGATATATTTAACCCAAAGCGCGGCCGGATCGAGCCGCTTACTCATGATCATTTCACACCCTACAAGCCAAGCAGAGCCTTTTCTGCAACGCAGCTTCTGGATGCAGGAGGCGGAACCCGCCTTGCAAGCAAGTGCGCCGCTGACCGGAAGTCAGGCCGCCGACATAGTGATTATCGGTGGAGGCTATGTAGGCCTGTGGACGGCGTTGAGCATCAAGGAACTCAGTCCTCATTCCAAGGTCGTGGTCCTGGAACGGGACGTCTGCGGCGGGGGCGCTTCAGGGCGCAACGGCGGCATGGCCATGTCCTGGTGGCCGAAGATCGCTTCGCTGCTTGCGTTCGCGGGTGTCGACGATGCGCTGTTCCTGGCCCGGGCCTCGGAACGCGCCATCGATGAAATCGAACAGTTCTGCGGCCGCCATCGCATCGATGCGCACTTTCGCCGCGGGGGCTGGCTCTGGACTGCAACTTCCGATGCGCAACAGGAGTCATGGGAGGGCACGCTCCAGGCCTGCGCCCGGGTCGGCGCGCGTCCCTTCGAGCACGTGCTGCCGGAGCACGTCGCTCGTCGAACCGGGTCTCGCATGCACAGGGCCGGCGTGTTCGAGCGCGGCAACGCCACGGTGCAGCCGGCACGGCTGGTGCGAGGCATGCGCAGAGTGGCCCTGGAGCGCGGCATCGTGATCCATGAAAACACGCCGGTGCTGGAGTTGAGCCACGGCTATCCGGCGGTGATCCGCAGCGCCTCGGGCACGATACTGGCCAAAAGCGTCGTGTTGGCGACGAACGCATGGGCCGCGGCCATTCCTGAAATCTCAAGGCTGATCGTGCCCGTCAACAGTTCCATCGTCGTGACGCAGGCGATCCCCGAGCGCCTGGCTTCCCTGGGCTGGACGAGAGGCGAAGCGATCACCGACTCGCAGTTGATGGTCGGGTACTACCGGACCACAAGGGACGGGCGGATCGCGTACGGCAAGGGTACGGGGGCGCTTTCCCGGGGCGGCGCCATCGACGCCACCTTCAGCCGCCACGAAGAAAGCTGCCTGATGGCGGAACAGGATTTCCGCCGCGCCTACCCGACGCTTGCCGATGTGCGCGTCTCGCATGCGTGGTCGGGTCCGATCGACCGGACCTACGACAGCCTGCCCGTTTTCGGGACCTTGGCCGGTACCGGGCACATCCACTACGGCGTAGGTTGGAGCGGCAACGGCGTCGCTCCCAGCCTGTTGGGCGGCAGGATCCTGGCGAGCCTGGCCCTGGATCGCAACGATTCGTGGCGCCGCTGTGCCCTGGTCGGCCGCAAGCCCAAGCGGTTTCCGCCCGAACCCATCAAGTACTTCGGCGGTTCGCTGGTCCGCAACGCCGTACGCAGAAAGGAAGAGCGTGAAGCGCGGGATCTCGCGCCGCGCTGGCTTGACGTGCTCCTGGCGGGGTTGGCGCCCGCAGGGCTTGAAGACTAGCGTCAAGCGCGCCGCGCATCAGGCCTGCGCAGGAAAAACAAAACAAGCGCGTTCCATACCGGGGGCGCGGTCAAAGGAGAAAGCATGTCTAAGGGTGAGGGACTCAAGGGTGGGCTGCAATCGCGCCACATGACGATGATTTCCATTGCTGGGGTCATCGGCGCAGCCTTGTTTGTGGGGTCCGGCAAGCAGATCGCGCTGGCCGGACCCGCGGTGATCCTGGCCTATCTGGGCGGCGGGGTCCTGGTGTTTCTGGTCATGCGCATGTTGGGCGAGATGGCCGTGGCCCAGCCCGATACCGGCTCTTTTTCGACCTACGCGGATCGTGCCATCGGGCGCTGGGCCGGTTTCACCATCGGTTGGCTGTATTGGTACTTCTGGGCGCTGCTGATGGGGTGGGAAGCCTATGTCGCGGGACAGATTCTGCATGGCTGGTTCCCCGTGGCGCCCAATTGGGTCTATGCGCTGCTCCTGACGCTTGGGTTGATAGGCGTCAACTTCATGAACGTCAAAAACTACGGGGAATTCGAGTTTTGGTTCGGCTTGATCAAAGTGGTGGCCATCGTCTTGTTCCTGGTGGTTGGAACGCTGGCGGTTGTGCACCTGTGGCCCTTTGGCGATGCCGGTGGCATGTCCAATCTCACCGATCGGGGGTTCATGCCCAATGGGCCTGGCGCCGTGGTCACCGCATTGCTGGGCATCATGTTTGCCATGATGGGCGCGGAAGTCGTCACGGTGGCGGCGGGTGAGACCTCTGAGCCCGGCGGCCAAATCGTGAAAGCCATCCGATCGGTGGTCTGGCGGATCTGCCTGTTCTATGTAGGGTCCATCTTTCTGGTGGTTTGCCTGGTGCCCTATGACACGCCCGCCCTGGTCGACCCGACGCGTGGCAGCTACAACGTGGTGCTGGACGCGATGGGCATTCCCTACGCGCAATTGATCGTCAACGCCATCGTGCTGACGTCGGTCTGCAGCTGCTTCAACTCGGCGCTGTATGTCTCGTCGCGCATGCTCTATTCATTGGCCCGCCGCGGCGACGCGCATCGCATCATGGCCATTACCGGCGCTTCGTCCGGTGCGCCGTACGTGGGCGTGGTCATATCCAGCGTGTTTGCATTCGTTGCCGTCTACATGATGGCGACGTCCTCGATGGACCTGTACGACGTCCTCATGCAAACCACGGGCTGCGTGGCGCTGTTTGTCTACCTGACCATCGCATGCTGCCAACTGCGCATGCGGCAGCGCCTGCAGGCTCAGGGAGTCGAGCTGAAGTTGAAGATGTGGTTGTTTCCCTGGCTGACCTGGGCGGTCATCCTGTTCATCTGCGCAGCCTTGCTGACGATGGTGCTGGAAGGTACGTACCGCCAGGAGGTGCTATATACGTCCGCGCTGGGCGTTGTAATCGTCCTGATGGGCGTGGCGGCGCAGCGTTTCGGCATCGGCGGACCGAGGGCCCAGGAGCCCGCAGCGCGCGGAATTCTGGGGCAAGGCTTGAACGGCCGGAGCGAGGCCGCGGCGCTCAAGCCTTGACGCGGCATCAATAGCCGCAGGCTTGCGGCTATTCCGGCAGCAGGCCGTGATACTTCTTGCCTAGCGCCACGGTGGCCTGGAACATGCCCGCCTTGCTGCCGCAGTCGTAGCGCACGCCTTCATAGCGGTGCGCATACACGGCGCGCTCGCGCATCAGCGAGGCGATGCCGTCGGTCAGCTGGATCTCGTTGCCGGCGCCCATCTTGGTCGAGCGCAGGTGGTCGAAGATCGCGGCTTCCAGCACGTAGCGGCCGACCACGGCCAGCGTCGACGGCGCGGCTTCGGGGTCGGGTTTTTCCACGATATGGGTGACGCGTTCCGTGCGGCCATTGGCGCTGGCATCTCCCTGGCGGGTGGCCACGATGCCGTACTTGCGGGTATCGGCGCGCGGTACGTCCTGCACCCCCAGCACGCTGGCGTTCTGCGTCACGGCCACGTCGATCAGTTGCTTGAGCGCCGGCTGGTCGGAGTCGATCAGGTCGTCGGCAAGCAGCACGGCAAAGGGTTCGTCGCCCACCGCCGGCGCGGCGGACAGCACGGCATGGCCCAGCCCCAGCGGAGCCGACTGACGGATATAGAGGCAATTCACATGCGCGGGTAGAATGCCCCGCACCATGGCCAGAAGCTCGTGCTTGCCCTTGCTTTCCAGGTCCGATTCGAGTTCCGGCGCGGAGTCGAAGTGGTCTTCGATGGCGCGCTTGTTGCGCCCTGTCACGAAAATAAGATCGGTGATCCCGGCGGCCACGGCTTCTTCCACGGCATATTGGATCAGCGGCTTGTCGACGACGGGCAGCATTTCCTTGGGCATCGCCTTGGTGGCGGGCAGGAAGCGCGTACCCATGCCGGCAACAGGGAAAACAGCTTTACGGACAGGACGCATTGAGACCTCGTTGGGGCTATCGATGAAACATTTTAAGCGCATCGCTATCATAGGCTTATGAACCGCAGGAAAAAGCCATCCATTTGCTCGATTGCGAAACGGGGCGCAATCGTCGGCCTGTCCGTGGCCCTGGCCATGCCCGCCATCCCCATTTCCGCCTGGGCGCAGCCCGTGGGCCTGCCTTCAATGGGCGCGGCCTCCGCGGCCGAACTGTCCCCCGCGCTGGAGCGCAGCCTGGGCGAGGCCATCATGGCCCAGGGGCGGCGCGATCCGACCTATGTCGACGATTCCGAACTCAGCCAGTACCTCACCACCATGGGGCGCAAGCTGGCGGCTTTCGCGCCCGGTGGAGTCCCCGAGGTCGAGATGTTCGGCGTGCGCGACCCTGAAATCAACGCCTTCGCCATGCCCGGCGGCTTCATCGGCGTCAATACCGGCCTGATCGTGGCTTCGGCCAGCGAGTCCGAGCTGGCCGCGGTGTTGGCGCACGAAATCGGCCACGTCGTGCAGCGCCACATCGCCCGCGGCATGACCCAGCAGAACCAGAACAGCATGGTGATGCTGGCCAGCTTGGCGGGGGCGCTGTTGGCGGCCTTGGCCGGGGGCGGCGGCAATCTGGCGGTGGGTGTGGCGGCATTCGGCCAGGCCGCGGCCATCAACCGCCAGCTGGGCTTTTCCCGCGATGCGGAACGCGAGGCCGACCGGGCCGGGCTGCAGATGCTGACCAAGGCGGGCTATGACGCCGAGGGCATGGCGCAGATGTTCGGGCGCCTGATGAACGCGTCGCGCCTGAACGAAGGAGCGGGCGGCGGCTCATGGGCCAGCACCCACCCGCTGTCCATCGAGCGCATGTCGGACGTGCAGAACCGGGTGCGCAACCAGTCCCCCGTGGCTCGCCACGTGGATAGCGACGACTTCTGGTACATACGCGCCAAGATGCGCGTGGTGCAGGGCCGCGACGCGGTCAGCCTGCGCACCGCCGGCCAGCAATTGCAGGACGAGGCCCAGGCGCTGTCCGGCGTGCGCAAGTCGGCCGCCTACTACGGCCTGGCGCTGCAGGCGTTCCAGCGCAACAACCTGGCGGAGGCCGAGCGCAACTGGAACCTGGCGTCCGCGGACGGCCGCAGCTCGGCCCAGCTGGCCAAGCTCAGCGTGGATATCGCCTTGGCCCGCAAGGAGTACCCCCGGGCGCTGGAGCTGGCCCAGGCCGGCACCAAGCGCTGGCCCGGCTATCGCGCCCTGGGCATCGCCTACGCCCAGGCGCTGCAAAGCGTCGGCCGCCACGCCGACGCGCAGGAATACCTGCGGGCCAAGATCAAGCAATGGGGCAGCGACGAGCCCAGCCTCTACCAGATGCTGGCGCAGAGCGAAGACCGCAACGGCAAGCCCGTGGCCGCGCGCCGCGATCAGGCGCGCTTTTACGTCATGACAGGGGCATACGCCGCCGCGGAATCGCAGCTGCAGCAGGCGCGCAACATGTCCACCGACTTCTACGAGCAGTCGCAGATCGACGTGCAGATCAAGGAAGTGAAGGACAAGCTGGCCGAAGAGCGCCAGTTGCTGGAACGCTTCAAGTCGGGCTGAGCGCCGGGCCGGGCAGGGCGCCGGCGCGCCCTACTGGCCGGTTTCGAAGAAGCGTCCCAGGCGCTGCGGCAGCCAATTCAGGTGGGCCGGGAAGCTGCCGGTCGGAAAACCGGCATGGCCGCCATCCGTCGGCTGGTGCAGCAGGATGCTGGACGAGCATTCCTGGGGCGTAGGCAGCGACGCCGCCGGCACGAACGGGTCGTTGCGGGCATTGAGCACCAGCGTGGGCACCGATATCTTGGGCAGCCAGGGCTTGCTGGACGCGCGCGTCCAGTAATCCAGCGCATTGCGAAAGCCATGCATGGGCGCGGTGTAGGTGTCGTCGAATTCGCGCAGGTCGTGCGCATGCGCGATGCGCATGACGTCGACGGCGCCGGGATAGCGATGCGCCTTCTCCAGCACCTTGTGCTTGAGCGTCTTCAGGAAATGGCCGGTGTAGACCCTACGGTTGAATATGCCGGTGGACAGGGTCTTGCCGCAAGCCACCAGGTCCAGCGGCACGGAAACGCCCGCGCAGGCCGTCAGCCAGCCGGTGTCCTCCTGGTGTTCGCCCAGGTACTTGAGCAGCGCGTTGCCGCCCAGCGAGACGCCGACCGCATGCCAGCGCGCATGCGGGATGCGCTGGCGCACGGTTTCCAGCATGAAGCCGACCTCGGCCGAGTCGCCGGAATAGTAGGCGCGGGCCAGGCGGTTGGGCACGCCGGAACAGCCTCGGAAATGCGCGATCACCACGATCCAGCCGCGCGCGCGGAAATGATGCGCGATGGACTGCGCATAGCGGCTGTTGCTGCCGCCTTCCAGGCCATGGAACAGGATCAGGGCGGGAGTGTCGGGCGTATGCGGCAGGGACTTCCAGTCCGCATCGGTCATCCACCTGGCCGCGGCGGTCTTGCCATTGGCAACCGGGCGCTGGCCGCTGACGGGCGCGCCGTCGGCGGCCTTGTGCGGGAACAGGCCCGGGCCGGTCCAGTCGAAGTCGACGAAATCGGTGTCGGGCGTGTCCACCCGTTCGCGCACGAACGCGATGCGGTGATACTGCGCGAACAGGGCGGCATAAACCGTCTGGCTGTCGCCTCCGGGCAACCAGGAGGGAACGGGGCAGGGCGTGGTATCAAGACGAGCAGCGGCCAACTAAGAATCCACCCGATTCAGTGCAGCATGTCGGGTACGTCGTGCAAGTCGAGCACCCCGGCTTCCGTGGGCGCCGGCGAGGCATGGTGCATGACCATGCGCCAGCCGGTCGGGCCCTTGTGGTAGATGTTGGTGGCGTAGCAATTGGCGAATTGCGTGCCTTCCCGCGTCTGCACCGCCACTTGTTCCACCAGCACGTGCACCGCGCACATCATGCTCAGCATGACCAGCGGCCGTAAAGGGCGCACGTGCAAGGGGCCGTTGGCCAGCACCTGCTGCCAGGAGTCCTGCACCGCCGAATGGCCGACGATGCGCAGGCCTCCCGGGTGGATGCAGACGACTTCCTCGTCGTCCGCCCAGACTTGCATCAGGCGAACGACGTCCGCCTGATCGAGGGCTTCGTAGAACGCGTGTTCTGCTTCTTCGGGCGTGGCGAACATGGTGGCGGAAACGGGTGGGCGTTGTAGAGCGGGTGACTCAGTGCCCGTGGCCGTGCAGCACGGTGCCGGGCTTCAGGCGGTACTCAGCGCCGCAGTAGGCGCAGCTGGCGGAGCCGGTGCGGGCCACGTCCAGGAACACGCGCGGGTGCATGCTCCAGAGCGGCGCCTTGGGGCCCGGACAGAACACGGGCAGGTCGTCGGCGCCGACCTCGATGACTTCGTGGGGGTGGGGGACGGCGGCCGGAGCAGCAGCGGTCATGGATATTCCTGAAAAAAAACCGGTAAACGGCAGGTTGGGGCAATGATGCGGCCTGGTCATGGACCGGGCCGCGCGGATCAGACTTTACTCAGCCAGTGATGGTACTTCGGGTTGCGGCCATTCACCACGTCAAAAAATGCTTTCTGCAGCTTCTCCGTGATCGGGCCGCGCCGGCCGCTGCCGATCTGGCGGTTGTCCACCTCGCGGATGGGCGTCACTTCGGCGGCCGTGCCGGTGAAGAACGCCTCGTCGGCGATGTAGACGTCGTCGCGCGTCAGGCGCTTGGTCACCACGCGCAGGCCCAGGTCTGCGGCCAGCGCATGGATGGTGGAGCGGGTAATGCCGGTCAGGGCGGAGGCGATCTCGGGCTCGCAGAGCACCCCGTCCTTGACGATGAAGAGGTTCTCGCCCGAGCCCTCGGCCACGAAGCCTTCGGTGTCCAGCAGCAGGGCTTCGTCGTAGCCGTCCTGCAGTGCCTCGGTATTGGCCAGGATCGAGTTGGCGTAGGTGGTGGCCACCTTGGCGCGCGGCATGGTGACGTTCACGTGCTGGCGCGCGAATGAGGACACCTTGACGCGGATGCCCGCGGACAGCGCTTCTTCGCCCAGGTAGGCGCCCCAGGGCCAGGCGGCGATGGCCACGTGCACCCGGGCTCCCTTGGGCGATACGCCCATTTTTTCGGGGCCATAGAACACCAGGGGGCGCAGGTAGCCGGCTTCCAGCTGGTTCTCGCGCACGACCGTCCGCTGCGCTTCGTTGATCGTGTCGCGATCGAAGGGCATGGGGATCTGGTAGATGTGCGCCGAATTGAACAGGCGGTTGGTATGGTCTTCGAGGCGGAAGATGGCGGTGCCGATCTCGGAGCGGTAGGCCCGCACGCCCTCGAACACCGACAGGCCGTAGTGCAGGGAGTGCGTCAGGACGTGCGTGGTCGCGTCTCGCCACGGTACGAGCTTGCCGTCGTACCAGATGAAGCCGTCGCGGTCTGCCATCGACATGGTCTACTCCCAAGAGCCAGGAATCTCGAGGTCCGTATTGTATCAAGCAGCGAGGTTACAATACGCGCCTATTCGCGCCCCGGCGCGGCGCCGTCAGGCCCGCGCGTAGTGATCCCGGCGGGCGAACGGGTTGTCGTGCGTTCCTTTTCCTTAGAGTTTCCATGTCGTCCTGTCCGAATCGCCAGGGGCCTGCCGTTGTCCTCTGAATCCGCGCTTCCTGAAACCGAAGACCCCGCCGCGGTCCGCCAGGAACGCGTTACCGCCTTCCGCGCAGGCGTACACGCCATCGTGCCCGCCCTGATCGCCACCGCCACCTGGGGGCTGGTCACCGGCGTGGCCATGGTCAAGTCGGGCCTGACGGAGACCATGGCGCTGGCCATGACCCTGCTGCTTTACGCCGGCTCGGCCCAGCTGACCTCCCTGCCGCTCATCGCCACCGGCGCGCCGCTCTGGCTGATCTTCGCCGCCGGCTGCGTGGTGAACCTGCGCTTTCTCATATTCGGCGCGGCGCTGCACCCCTATTTCCGCCATCTGTCCTGGCCCAAGCGGCTGGGGCTCGGGTATTTCACGACCGACATGGGTTTCGTGCTGTTCATGCCGCGCTATGGCGATGCGGCCGTGCGCGGCACGCGCGAACAGCTCTGGTTCTTCCTGGGCGCCATCGCGCCAGGCTGGTTCGTCTGGCAGACGTCCTCCATTGTCGGCATCTATCTCGGCACCATGGTGCCCACGGGCTGGTCGCTGGACTTCGCCGCGGTGCTGGCGCTGCTGGCCATTACGGTGCCGCTGGCCAACACCAAGCCCATGCTGATTTCCATGCTGGCCGCCGGCGTGGTCGCCTGGACCGGGCAGGTCCTGCCGCTGCGCCTGGGCCTGGCCGCCGCCGTGGTGGCGGGCGTGGTCGCCGGCATCTGGGCGGAACGCTACTTCAAGGCCCGCGCATGACCCTCTGGCCCGCCGAAATCTACGTCTATTCCGCCATCCTGCTGCTGGCGCTGTGCAGTGTGCTGACGCGCGCCGGCTTCATGCTGTTCGGCGATTACATCCCCCTGCCGGAAGGCGTGCGGCGGGCCTTGCGCTATGCGCCCGCGGCCGCCCTGACCGCCATCATCGTGCCGGACCTGCTGCCCTGGAAGGCTGGCCTGGGGCCGGTGTTCGACTACAAGCTGGTCGCGGGCGTGGTCGCCGTGCTGGTTTTCCTGCGTACGCGTAGCGCGGTGCTGGTCATCATCGTGGGCATGCTGGCCCTGTGGGGCCTGCGCTGGCTGGCCGGTTGACGGTTTTGACCAAAAGCGTCCACTCAGTGGACGCTCCTGGTATGCCCGGCGGGCGCTTCCTGGCGGCCGGCGGAAGGCGTTTGCAATGCCTTTCGAACCGACGTCGGACCGTGTGGTAATGCGGCTGCGCTAAAATCATGTTATCCACAGCAATCCGGGCCTGGTACTGCCCTCATAAGTATCGAATCCAGAATGCGCCGCCTGGCCTGCAACGCAGGATGCGGATTGCGCGTGTTCAGGCTGTTCCGATGCATATGTAGTGCAGTGCGCGTAGCACTCTCGTTTTGTTCTTTTTCACTGGTCCCGGTATCTGCCTAACCCTGATGACTGAATCCACTCAATCCGTAGCACCTGCCGCTGACGCACCCGCGCCGACGTTCACCGATTTCGGGCTGCATCCTCTGCTGCTGCAGTCCATCGCCGAAACCGGCTACACCACGCCCACGCCCATCCAGGCCCAGGCCATTCCCGTCGTGGTGGAAGGGCGCGATGTCATGGGCGCCGCGCAGACCGGCACCGGCAAGACGGCTGCCTTCACGCTGCCCATCCTGCACCGCTTGATGCCCTTGGCCAACACCAGCGCATCGCCCGCGCGCCATCCGGTGCGCGCGCTGATCCTGACGCCCACGCGCGAACTGGCCGACCAGGTCTACGAAAGCGTCAAGCGCTACAGCAAGCAGACGCCGCTGCGTTCGGCCGTTGTTTTCGGCGGCGTGGATATCGGTCCGCAGAAGGAAGCCCTGCGCCGCGGTTGCGAAGTGCTGGTGGCCACGCCCGGCCGCCTGCTCGACCACGTCGAGCAGAAGAACGTGAACCTGAGCCAGGTCGGCATTCTGGTGCTGGACGAAGCCGACCGCATGCTGGACATGGGCTTTCTGCCCGACCTGGAACGCATCATCCGCCTGCTGCCGGCGCAGCGCCAGGGCCTGCTGTTCTCCGCCACGTTCAGCAATGAAATCCGCAAGCTCGGACGTTCGTACCTGAATCAACCGGTAGAGATCGAAGTCGCGGCGCGCAACGCCACGGCCAACACGATCACCCAGATCGCCTACAAGATGCCCAGCGATGCCAAGCGCGCCGCGGTCGTGCATCTGGTGAAGTCGCGCGGCCTGAACCAGGTCATCGTGTTCTCCAACACCAAGATCGGCACGGCGCGGCTGGCCCGCGACCTGGAACGCGACGGCGTCAAGGCCGAATCCATCCACGGCGACAAGACGCAGGCCGACCGCATGAAGGCGCTGGAAGCCTTCAAGGCCGGCGAACTGGAAGTGCTGGTGGCCACTGATGTGGCTGCGCGCGGCCTGGACGTGGCCGGCGTGCCCTGCGTCATCAACTACGACCTGCCGTACAACGCCGAAGACTACGTGCACCGCATCGGCCGCACGGGCCGCGCGGGCGCGTCGGGCGAGGCCATTGCCTTGTTCACGCCCGACGAAGAGCGTTTCCTGCTCGACATCGAAAAACTCATCAAGCGCGAAGTGCCGCGCGGCACGCTGGATGTTCCGGCCGACCTGGTCGCGCGCAGCCACCGCCGCAGCGACGAGCGCCGCGGCTCGTCCCCGCGCGAAGGCCGCGAGGGTCGTGAAGGCCGTGACGGCCGTGGTGATCGCGGCCGTTCGTCCGACCGCCGTTCCGGCTATTCTTCCGGCGCGCCGCGCCAGCCCGTGGATGACTTCTTCTTGAAGCCCTACGAACCCTCGGCCCCGTCGGCTCCGGCTGAAGAGCCGGCGCCCAGGACCAATGGCGCATCCTCCGCGCCCAAGCGCCAGGTCGCTGTCCTGCTGGGCGGCAGCCGCAAGCCCTGACTAGCGCCTGCATGAAAAAACCCGCAAGCCCTTGGGCGTTGCGGGTTTTTTTTATGACTGGGCCGCGCCTGGCGCGCCGGCATGCCGCGGCTCAGGCGGCCAGCATGCGCGGCAGGTCCGGCAATGCCGTGGCGACCTCGGGGCTGTTTTCATTCAGGCTTTCGAGCAGGCGTTCCAGGTGGCCGATATGCGGCAGCATCGGGCCGTAGAACACCACCCGCGTACCGATCTGCACCAGCAGCGTGGGGAAGTTCTCCACGTCTTCGTCGCCCAGCAGTTCGGCGTGGTCCTCGATGTCGATCCAGGCGAAGACATGCCGCGGCATGGTGGCAGCCAGCGCTTGCAGCTTGGGCTTGTATTGCTCGCAAGTGTCGCACCAGGCCGCGCAGAAACAGGCCACTAGCCAGGCGTCGGGCGATGAGCCCAGCCGCGCGCGCAGCGCGGCCAAGTCGGTATCGGGTACAAGTAGGGACATGTGGGCAGATCAAGGCGTGTTTGACTATCATACCCGGGATGTCCACCCCCTCATTTCTTCTCCATGACCGCTTTGCGCACTGATTCCGCCACGCCCGAGAACGGCCGATTTTCCGCTGCCGGGGCCGGCGCCGTCAGCGTGGGCCAGGCCTTCAAGCGCGCGCTGGTGTCCCAATGCCATCCCTCCATGCTGTTCGCGGTGCTGCTGCCGTTCCTGATCGCGCTGGTGGGGGCCCTGTTGTTGCTGTACCTGTTCTGGACGCCGCTCAACGAATGGCTGGCGGCCGAGGCGGCGCGCTGGGACTTCGTCAACCGGGCCGAGGACTGGATGCTGGCGATGGGCCTGTTCTCGCTCAAGGTCTACATGGTCCCCATCATCGCCGTGGCCATCCTGCTGCCGGTCTCGGGCATCCTGGGCCTGGCGATTGCAGCCGTCTTCGTGATGCCGCTGGTGCTGCGCCACGTCAGCAAGCGTGAATACGTGAGCGTCACGCCGCAAGGCAAGCACGCGACCGCGGTCAGTGTATGGAACGCGATCTGGGTATCCCTGGCCTTTGCCGCGGGCTGGCTGCTGACGCTGCCGCTCTGGCTGGTGCCGCCCATGGCCATTGCGCTGTCGATCTTCTGGTGGGCCTTCGCGTTTTCGCGCATGATGCGCGTGGACGCCATCGTCGAACATGCCAGCCCCGCCGAACGCAAGCTCATCCTGGAACGCAACAACGGCGGCTTCTGGACCATCGGCCTGATCTGTTCGCTGTTGAACCTGTTGCCGCCGGCGTGGGTCATCCTGCCGGTGTTCTCGGCGTTGGTCTACGCCCACTATGGTCTGGAAGCGCTCAAGCGTTTGCGCGAGGACCGCGTCATCGACGTCTGACCGGCGTCATCCCTCTCAACTTCTGGAATCGGACATGGCCGCAGAATCCGCCGCCCGCCGTATCGGCCTCATCATCGTGGGGGACGAGATCCTCTCGGGCCGCCGTCAGGACAAGCATTTTTCCAAGATCGTCGAACTGCTGGCCGCGCGCGGCATGCAGCTGGGCTGGGCCGAGATCGTGCCTGACGACCGCGACACGCTCGTCGCCACCTACAAGCGCAGCTTCGCCAGCGGCGACGTGGTGTTTTCCTGTGGCGGCATCGGCGGCACGCCCGACGACCACACGCGCCAGGCCGCCGCGGCCGCGCTGGGCCTGCCGCTGGCGCTGCACCCCGAGGCCGAGCAGGCCATCGCGCTACGCACGGCCGAAATGGCCGCCAAGGGGCAGGGCACGGCCGATATGAGCGCGCCGGAAAACCAGCAGCGCCTGCAGATGGGCGTGTTTCCGGAAGGCTGCGAGATCGTCCCGAATCCCTACAATCGCATCCCCGGCTTCTTCGTCAAGGACCACACCTTCGTGCCGGGCTTTCCCGTCATGGCCTGGCCCATGCTGGAATGGACCTTGGACACACGCTATCGTGCACTGCAGCATGTGCGTGCCCACGCCGAGCATTCCTTCCTGGTTTTCAGCATGCCCGAATCACGCATCACCCCGGCCATGCAGACCGTGGAAACACGCTGGCCTGGCGTGCGCGCGTTCAGCCTGCCCAGCGTGGGGGAGGCCGGCGGCACGCCCCATATCGACCTGGGCGTGAAGGGCGAACCGGCCGCCGCGGCCGAGGCTCTCGAGTATTTGCGGGCCGAGGTGCTGCGTCTGGGCGGCAAGCTGGCGCCGCCGCCGGCAGCCTGAAATCAGGGCCGCACGGGATGTGAGGCCCTTTTTTTGATACAAAAAGCGGTTGCCAAATGCGCCAGTAAATTTCACAATACGGGAAAGAACTGTTTGCTGCGATGCCGCAAGTCCGGTTCCCGAAGGTGGGGCCCTACAGGCGGCGCAGCTGTCCTCGCCCCCCTTTCCATGTCCCGTCTCTCCACTACCCGCAATGCCCTGGACGCCGAGACCGAAGGCGCCTCCGCCCATCCCATCGCCATCCAGGTGATCGAGCGCGCCATGCGCCTGCTCGACGCCCTGGCCGCGCAGCCGGATCCGGTAACGCTGAAAGAACTTTCCGCGACCACCGGCCTGCATGCATCCACCGCGCATCGCATCCTGAACGACCTGGTCGTGGGCCGCTACGTCGAACGCGTCGACAACGGCCTGTATCAGCTGGGCATGCGCCTGCTGGAGCTGGGTTCGCTGGTCAAGGGGCGCCTGAACGTGCGCGAGGCGGCCATTTCCGCCATGCGCTCGCTGCACAAGCTGACCGGCCAGACCATCAACCTGTCGGTCCAGCAGGGCGACGAGATCGTCTACATCGAACGCGCCTGGAGCGAGCGTTCCGGCATGCAGGTGGTCCGCGCCATCGGCGGCCGCGCGCCGCTGCACCTGACCTCCACCGGCAAGCTGTTCCTGTCCACCGCCGATGCGCGCCAGGTCCGCGCCTATGCGCTGCGCACCGGCCTGGCCGGCCACACGCGCAACAGCCTGACCGACCTGGACCGCCTGGAGCGCGAACTGGCGCTGGTGCGGCGCCACGGCTATGCGCGCGACAACGAAGAACTGGAACTCGGCGTGCGCTGTATCGCCGCCGGTATTTTCGACGACACCGGCAAGCTGGTCGCCGGCCTGTCCATCTCGGCCCCCGCGGAGCGCCTGCAGGACGACTGGATCAAGGCGCTGGTCGACACCGCCGCCAGCATCTCCGAAGCGCTGGGCTATGAGCCGTCGGTTTCCACCGGCTTCAACGGCCTGGGCATGGCCGCCGAGGCCCTGCGCCCGTAACCACCGAATGCCGGTCGCCAAAAAGAAAAGCCCCTGACGGGGCTTTTCTTTTGCGTGCGCCGTGGAGGCGCGTCTGTCGATTATTGCTGTTCGACGCCAGCCTTCTTGAACAGCTCGCCCCACTGCGGGACCTGCTGCTTGACCTTGGCGTCCAGGGCTTGCGGGTTGGCTTCGGACGTCAGCACCGTGGCGCCCAGCTGCTTCATGCGGTCCTGGAACTTGGGATCGGCCAAGCCGGCCTGCAGGCTCTTGACCAGCTTGTCGACGACGGGCTTGGGCGTGCCCTTCGGCACCCACATGCCATGCCAGATACCCACTTCGAAGCCCTTGTAGCCGGATTCGTCCATGGTCGGCAGGTTGGGCAGCGTCGGGACGCGCTTCAGGCTGGTGACCGCATAGGCCTTCACCTTGCCGCTGTCGATCTGCTGGGTGGTGTTGGTGGTCTGGTCGCACATCAGGTCGACCTGCTTGCCCAGCAGGTCGTTCATGGCAGGCGCCGTGCCCTTGTAGGGGATGGTCAGCAGTTGCACGCCCAGCGCTTCGACCAGCATGGTGCCGCACAGATGGCTGGCGGCGCCGATGCCGGCGTTGGCCAGGGACACCTTGTCCTTGTTCTGTTTGACGTACTCGGCCAGTTCCTTGATGTTGTTGGGCGGGAAGTCCGAGCGCGCGATGATGGTCATCGGCACGTCGACCACCAGGCCGATGGGCTCAAAGCTCTTGTAGGGGTCGTACCCCGGATTTTTGTACAGCGAGGGCGCCGTCGAGAAGCCGGCATGCATCAGCAGGACGGAGTAGCCGTCGGGCTGGGCGCGGGCCACCTGGGTGGTGCCGATGGTGCCGCCGGCGCCGCCCTTGTTCTCGACCACGACCGTCTGGCCCAGGCTCGGCCGCATGGCTTCCGCGAGCGAGCGCGCGACGTTGTCCGTCGGGCCGCCAGCGGCGAACGGCACCACCATGTTGATGGGGCGATCCGGGTATTCGGCTTGGGCGGCGCCGGCTGCGAGCATGGCGCTGGCCGCGAGCAAGGCCGAAAGCGTGCGGGGGATGAGGGTCATGAGGTCTCCAATTGCAGGGTTTGCTGCGATTTGTTGTTGCGCGCCGACTTGTGGGTTTATTTGTCTGTCATCGGCGTGAAAGCAGTTTAGAAAACAATTGATACGACGTCACTTCGGGTATTTCCTGAATCCTGGGAAACCTTTGTGCTGGATCAAACCCAGGCGAGGCTTGCACCATCAAAGTGCAATTTTTTGTTGCGTCGCACAAAAACTCCTTGACAAGGATTTTTCCCAGTCTAGAATGTCAATTGTGCAGTGCATCAAACGGGCCGGCGGTAGCTTGTAGTACCAGTTTCCGCGCACGTTTTTATAGTTCGTCGCAGACAACCATTCCTTACTTGCCGGACAGCCTCCGGCTACCCATGGAGCATCCTATGAGCGCTATCCCGCAACAAGTCCTGGACCGTCAAAAGGCCAGCATCAACACCATCGTGGCCGCCCAGTCGGCCGTGTTCGCCGGCTTCGAAAAGCTGGTCGAACTGAACCTGAAGGTCGTCCGCGCCACCCTGGACGAAGTCGCCCAGAAGTCGCAGCAAGCCGCTGAAGTCAAGGATCCGCAGGAAGCCGCCGCTTTCGCCTCGGGCCTGCTGCAGCCGGGCGCCGAGAAGGCCATGGCCTACACCAAGCACGTGTACGACATCGTCGCCGGCGTGCAGACCAGCCTGGTCAAGCTGACCGAAGACCAGATCGCCGAAAGCCAGCAGCAGCTGAGCGAAGCCGTCGACCAGTTCTCCAAGAACGCCCCGACCGGCTCCGAAAGCGCCGTTGCCCTGATCAAGTCCTCGCTGGCCACCGCGACCAGCGCCTACGATTCGATGACCAAGGCCGCCAAGCAGGCCGCCGAAGTCGCCGAGTCGAACCTGAACGCCGCCGCCAACGCGACCTTCAAGGCTGCCACGGACGCTGCCGACGCCGCGACCAAGGTTGCCAGCCGCAGCCGCCGCAGCGCCTAAGTTTTTGGCGCGCAGGGCTGCGCAAACCGCAGTTATGTAGTACTGTTGAGTGACAGAGCAGAGCTGGAATTAGGGCCACCCACCGGGTGGCCCCTTTTTTTTGCCTGTTTTTTCGCTGTATGGCCGGCGGATGCCGGCCGCGTTTGGGCTCAGCGCGCCACGGCGCGCACGCATTCGCCCACCAGGGCCGGGCCGCGGTAGATCAGGCCGGTATAGAGCTGCACCGCGTCGGCGCCCGCGTCCATCTTTTCGCGCGCCTGGCGGCCCGACATCACGCCGCCCACGCCGATGATGGCCAGGCTGCCGCCCAGCTTTTCCTTCAGGCGGCGGATGACCGCCAGCGACAATTCATGCACCGGGGCGCCCGACAGGCCGCCCGCTTCCTCGGCATGCGGCTGGCCGGTGACGGCGTCGCGCGAGAGGGTGGTGTTGGTGGCGATGACCCCGTCGATGCCATGGCGCGGCAACGTTTCCGCGATGGAATCGATCTGCTCGTGCGTCAGGTCGGGAGCGATCTTCACTGCCATGGGCACGCGCCGCTGGTGCTTGTCTTCCAGCATGCGGCGCTTGTCCGCCAGTTGCGCCAGCAGGGCCGAGAGTTCGTCGCCGCCTTGCAGCGCGCGGAGGTTCTTGGTGTTGGGCGAGGAGATGTTCACCGTCACGTAGTCGGCATGCGGATACACGCCTTCCAGCCCGATCAGGTAGTCGTCCGCGGCGCGCTCGATCGGCGTGTCCGCATTCTTGCCGATGTTCAGCCCCAGGATGCCGCCTTGCTTGCGCCAGGTGCTGCGCTGCACATTGGCCAGGAAGGCCTCCAGCCCCTGGTTGTTGAAGCCCAGCCGGTTGATCAGCGCATTGGCGCGCGGCAGCCGGAACATGCGCGGCTTGGGGTTGCCGGGCTGCGCGCGCGGGGTCACCGTGCCCACCTCGATGAAGCCGAATCCCAGGTTGCCCAGCGCGTCGATATAGGCGCCGTTCTTGTCCAGGCCCGCGGCCAGCCCGATCGGGTTGGCCAGCTGCAAGCCCATCAGCGTGCTCGGCGCCTTCGGCTGCGCGTGCATGAGCTTGCGCGTGGCGCCGCATTCATAGGCGCGCTGCAGGCCCGACAGGGTGACTTCGTGGGCGGTTTCCGCGTCCATGGCGAACAGCGCCGGGCGGGCCAGGGGATAGGCGTGGAAGAGGATAGACATGGGGCGGAATTGTAGAGCGAATTCTGCTGGCCCTGCGTCGCGCCAGGCGCTCCAAAGGAGGGGCGGATCAGGCGGGCGGCAATGCGGGCTGCTCGCCCCACACGCCGTCGACCAGGAACTGGGCCGGGTGGAAGCTGGATTTGTAGGACATCTTGCGGCTGTCGGCGATCCAGTAGCCCAGGTACAGCCAGGGCAGGTTCAGCGTGCGGCATTGTTCGATCTGCCACAGGATGCTGTAGGTGCCCAGGCTGCCGGCAATGTCGGGATCGTAGAAGGTGTAGACGGAGGACAGGCCGTCGTCCAGCACGTCGATGATGGACACCATGACCAGCTCGCCCGTCTCGTCGCGGAACTCGACCAGGCGGGTATTGACGCGGCTGGTGAGCAGGAATTGCGCATATTGCGTGCGGCTGTCCTCGTCCATGCCGCCGCCCGGATGGCGGCCCTGCTGGTAGCGCGTATAGAGCCGGTAGTGCTCGGGCGACCAGGCCAGCTCGGCCACGAACGACTGCAGGCCCTGATGGTCGCGCCAGGCGCGGCGCTGGCTGCGGTTGGGCGCGAAGCCTGCGGTATCCACGCGCACCGGGATGCAGGCGTGGCAGTTGTCGCAATGGGGCCGGTAGGTAAACAGCCCGCTGCGGCGAAAGCCTTGCTCCACCAGTTGCGAATAGGTGCCCGCGTTGATCAGATGGCCGGGCGCGGCGACCTGCGACCGTGCCTGGCGACCTGGCAGATAGCTGCAAGGGTAGGGAGCGGTGGCGTAGAACTGCAGGGTGGAGAAGGGGAGTTCTTTGAGCTGGCTCATCGGAGGTCCCGCGATGCGGCGGCAGGCCCGCAAGGGGAGTGGCTACATATTAACGCCGAACCCCGGGCCCGATGCTGTGTCGGGATGCAAGCGGCCGGCGCTGTCCAGCGTGCCGCGCGCCCAGGCGATCGGGGGCTGCGCCGTGGTCGCGCGCACATGCTGCAGGAACGCGG
This sequence comes from Achromobacter xylosoxidans, assembly GCF_002192695.1. Taxonomy (GTDB): domain Bacteria; phylum Pseudomonadota; class Gammaproteobacteria; order Burkholderiales; family Burkholderiaceae_B; genus Achromobacter; species Achromobacter xylosoxidans_C. The sequence continues at coordinate 50,825 of NZ_MTLG01000011.1, read as the reverse complement.
CGCGCGGGATGGCGCGCGCGCCCAGGCTGGCCAGGTGGCGCGTCTGCTGCTGGCAGTCGATGCGTTGCACGCCTTGCGCGTCCAGGTAGCGCACCACGTAGGCCAGCGCGATTTTCGACGCGTTGGGCGCGCGGGTGAACATGGATTCGCCGAAGAACATGCGGCCCAGGCTGATGCCGTAGAGGCCGCCGGCCAGTTCGCCGTCGATCCAGGTTTCGATGCTGTGCACGTAGCCGGCCTCGTGCCAGGCGCGATAGGCCTGCTGCATGGCGGCGGTGATCCAGGTGCCGGGCTGGCCGTCGCGCGGCGCGGCGCATTGCGCCATCACCTCGGCGAAAGCGGTATCCACGCGCACCTGCACGCGCGGCGCGGCGGCCTGCTCCTGGCTGGCGATCTGGCGCAGCAGCTTGCGCAGCGAATGCGACGGCGCGAAGTCCTTCACGGCCAGCACCATGCGCGGATCTGGGCTCCACCATAGAATGGGCTCGCCCTCGGAGTACCAGGGAAATATGCCGTTGGAGTAGGCCTCGATCAGCCTGGATGTGGACAGGTCCGCGCCCGCCGCGAGCAGGCCGTCGGGATCCGCAAGCGCAAACTCCGCGGGCGGAAAAGGAGTGTCGACGGCTAGCCAGGGCAGTTTCAACGGTGCGATTCTAGGGTGTAGTGATGGGGGGGATACACGCCCTGCTTGCGGTCGTCGAAGTAATGGCGCAGCGTGGTCGCCACGGTGCGGAACGCCAGGTCGTCCCAGGGGATCTCGGATTCGTCGAAAAAGCGCGCCTCCAGGCTTTCGGGGCCCGGGTCGAGGTCGGCCGACAGCGCCTGGGCCAGGTAGAACACGTGCACCTGATCGATCTGCGGCAGGTCGATGATGGTGTAGAGCTCGCCCAGTTTGATGCGCGCGCCGGATTCCTCCAGCGTTTCGCGGGCGGCGCCCTGCGCGGTGCTTTCGCCCAGCTCCATGAAGCCGGCGGGCAGGGTCCAGGTGTTGTAGCGCGGTTCGATCGCGCGCCGGCACAGCAGGACGCGGTTCTCCCAGACCGGCACGGTGCCGACCACCAGCCTCGGATTCTGGTAGTGGATCGCGCCGCAGTGATCGCAGATGTCGCGTTCGCGGTTGTCGCCTTCGGGAACCCGGCGGCTGATGGGCGAGCCGCATTGGCTGCAGAAATGCGAACGGCGCGGCGCGGGGAAGTATTCGAGGGGCGATTTTGCGGTCATGGGTACGATTCTAACGGCTGCGGCGGGGGCTGGCGCGCCGGCCCGGAACGGCCGGGGAGGGGGCGCCGAAGCGGTCCTCCAGATGCTCCACGAAGGATCGTACCTTGGGCGACAGGAAGCGCCGGTGCGGATAGATGGCGTACATGGAGATCGGGGTATGGGCGTAATCGGTCAGCAGCGGAATCAGGCGGCCGGCGCGGATGTCGTCGCCCACCAGGAAATCGGGCTGCAGGATGATGCCGTGGCCGGCCAGCGCGGCGGTCCGCAGCACGTCGCCGTTGTTGGCCCGCAGGGCCGCGTTCACGCGCACCAGATGGGTCACGCCGTCCTTCTCGAAATGCCATTCGTTGCCGGTGCTGGCATAGGCGTAATGCAGGCAGCGGTGCTGCTTCAGTTCCTCGGGCGTCCGCGGCGTGCCGTGGCGTTGCAGGTAGTCGGGCGCGGCGCAGACCCGCAGTTGCTGCGGCGCCAGGGGCCGCGCGACCAGCGACGAATCCTGTAGCGGGCCGATGCGCACCGCCACGTCGTAGCCGTCCTCCACCAGGTCCACCACGCGGTCGTTCAGGTCCAGGTCGATGATCACGTCTGGGTAGCGCTGCAGGTATTCGGCAATCGCCGGCCCCAGGTGCAGGATGCCGAACGACACGGGAGCGCTGACCCGCAGGCGGCCGCTGGGGCGCTGGCCCTCGGCCTGTAGCGACAGTTCCAGGTCCGCCACCTCGGCCAGGATGGGCCGCACGCGTTCGTAGAAGGCGCGCCCGGCGTCGGTCATGCTCAGTTTGCGCGTGGTGCGGTTCAGCAGGCGCACGCCGTATTTCTGTTCCAGATAGGCGATCTGGCGCGTGACCACGGAACGGGCCTGGCCCATCTTGTCGGCCGCGGCCGCGAATGAGCCCAGTTCCACGACCTTGGCATAGGTCTGCATGGCGGTGTGCGTGTCCAAGATTGTTTCCTATCGGGGAACAATAATTTGCAATTCTGCATGTTTATCTTTGTTTTTGGAATCGCAAGAATAGCGCTCATCAAGAATCTTCCCGTCCTGGGCGATTCCCCTACCGCTCTAGGAGAGTGCAATGGTTGATACCCGTACCGCGCCCTATGCCGCGCTGTTGCTGCGCGTGGCGCTTGGCGTCATGTTCCTGGCCCATGGCCTGACCAAGCTGCTGGTGTTCACGCTGCCCGGCACCGCGCAGTTCTTCGCCAAGATCGGCTTCGCCGGCTGGCTGGCCTATCCGGTGACGTTCTTTGAAGTCGGCGCCGGCGTGCTGCTGATCCTGGGCGTCGTGCCGCGCTGGATCGCCGCCATCGCCGTAGTGCAGTTGTTCGTGGCGTCGACCGTGCATTTTCCCAATGGCTGGGGCTTCGGCAATGCCGGCGGCGGCTGGGAGTATCCGATCTTCCTGACCGTGGCGGCTGCCGTGCTGGCGCTGTTGGGCGACGGCAAGTACGCGCTGGTCAAGAGCGGCCGCGGCTGATCGCTGCGCGCACCAGTCTGTCTACCGCCACGGACGTGGCCTGCGGGACGGCCGGCCCATAGAATGGCCCGGCCGTTTTCCATTTCCGGAGTTTCCATGTTCTTCTCCAAGCCGTATTTCAAGCGCGCCGCCGCCGCAGCCATGCTGGCCCTGGCCTTGTCGCCCGCCGCCCATGCCTCCGCCGAACAGGAAGCCGCCAACAAGGCGGCCGTGCTGGCCTTCTACGAGAAGGGCCTGAACCAGAAGGACGCGGACGCCGCCTTGAAGTACGTGGGCGACCGCTATGTGCAGCACAATCCGAACGCCGCGGACGGGCCCGAAGGCTTCCGCAAGTTCATCGCCTATCTGCGCGACAAGTTTCCGCAGTCGCGCAGCGAGATCAAGCGCGTCTTCACCGATGGCGACTACGTGATCCTGCACGTGCATGCGGTGCGCCAGCCCGGCGACCGTGGCAGCGCCATCATCGACATCTTCCGCCTGGAGCGGGGCAAGATCGTGGAGCACTGGGACGCGGTGCAGCCCATTCCCGAGCAGTCCGCCAATCCCAACGGCATGTTCTGAAGGCGCCGTTCAGGCGCGGGGATTCGCTTCGAAGCCCAATTCCCGCGCCACGTCCTTTTGCGCGATCAGCGCCAGGGGGGCGGCCGGGTAGATTCCGGGCAGGACCGCCTGGATTGCGCTGCCGGGGGCAAGGTCTGCCAGCGTGTCGAGCAGCGGCGCGCCGTCCGCCGTGGTCATCTTCTCCAGCAGCGGCGGCAGATCGCGGTCCAGCACGATGCCCGCGCCCAGTGGCGTCATCGCATACAGTTGTCCCGCGTCGTCCAGTTTCCACTGCTCGACCGAATCGATCGCCACGTTGGTGTGCGTGAGCAGCCCGCTGTTGTCGTCGCTCAAGCGCAGCACGTAGGGCGCGGCGTCCAGGCGCAGGAATACGCGCTGGGGACCGTTCTGGAAAAACCAGCGGCCCGCGTCATCGTGTTCGTAGTTGCGGTTGATGAATTCCAGGATCTGCGTATTGGTGATGGACTCGCCCGGACCGCCTGCGGCTGATTGCCCTTGCGGATGCAGGCGCCAGCGGCCGCGCGCGTCCAGCGACAGCCAGCCGTATACCGCCGGCACGTCGGGCCAGCGGGCTAGCGCGTCCTTCACCGATTGATCCATGTTCAGGGGCGGATGATGATGGGAGGAGGGTTGATGACAATGGCGGGCGCCGGCATCACGGCCACCGGCTGCGGCACCTGCACATAGCCGTGGCGGTAGTCGTCCCGGCACTTGCGCTTTTCCTGGTAGTCGCCATTGCGCTTCCATTTGCGCTCGACCTTACAGGCGCCGTCCCAATACTGCTCTTTATACTCGCGCCCGTGGCGATGGCGGTGCTTGTCCGAATCCGCCTGCGCCGCAAGCGGGGCCAGCGTGAGCAATGCCGCCGTGGACAGCGTCAGCAGCGCGGAGGAAGAGCGGGCTCGGGAGTTCGGAAGGGTACGCATGGGGTCCGTCATCAGTTGCAAACGGCGTCACCATAGCAATCATTTGATTGACGGCGCGTAGTGATGCGTAACCAGATGCTGGCGGAAAAGCCGCCATCGTACCTGACGCCAATTGTCGAGATGGACGAAAGGCCGCCGCGGCCGTCCGCGCGAGGGGTGAATGAGCGTCATCATTTTGTTTTACGAAGCGTCAGAACCGGCGTAAAACTTGAGCCTTCACCGCTCATTGGCGAGTTTCAAACATGAAGATCGCGATTCTGGACGACTGGTTCGATACCCTGCGCCGCCTACCTTGTTATGCGCTGCTGCGCGATCACGAGGTCACCGTTTGGGCGGATCACATGGAAGATGCCGATGTGCTCGCGCAGCGCCTCGCCGATACGGAAGCATTGGTCTTGATCCGTGAGCGCACCACCATACGCCGCGAGTTGATCGAACGGTTGCCCAAGCTGCGCCTGATTAGCCAGCGCAGCGTCTATCCGCATATCGACGTCGCCGCATGCAGCGATCACGGCGTGCTCGTTTGTTCGGATCTGCACGCGGATACGCCGTCATATGCCGCCGCGGAGCTGACGTGGGCGCTGATGCTGGCGGCCATGCGCCAATTGCCGCAGCAGGTGGAGTCCATGCGCCAGGGCCATTGGCAATGCTGCGTGGGTCACACCGTCCGAGGCAAGACCATGGGCATCTTTGGCTATGGACGCATCGGCAGCGTGGTTGCGGGTTATGCACGGGCATTCGGCATGCGGGTGCTGGTCTGGGCCCGTCCCGAGTCGCTGCAGCGCGCGCGTGAAAACGGCTACGAAATCGCGGCCTCCAAGGCGGAGTTCTTCTCCTCTTGTGACGTGCTGTCGCTGCACATGCGCCTGGTCCCCGCCACCAAGGGGATCGTCACGGCGGCGGATCTCGCGGCCATGAGGGACGGTTCGCTGCTGGTGAACACCAGCCGCGCGGGGCTCATCGAACCCGGCGCCCTGGCGCCTGCGCTGCAGGCCGGACGTCCGGCGATGGCCGCGCTGGACGTGTTCGAGCAGGAGCCGTTGACCGATACCTCGAATCCGCTCTTGCAGATGCCCAACGTCGTATGCACACCTCACATCGGCTACGTGACCTATGAGGAATGGGATCTGCAGTTCAAGGACGTGTTCAACCAGATTCTCGCCTTTGCGGCAGGCAAGCCCGTGAACATGGTGAATCCGCAGGTGGTTGCGTCATGAATGGATCGCTGGAACGCTTGGCTAAACAGTTGGACCTGGGCGCTGCTGCCAATGAACGTCTGCGTTTGGCATTCGGCCGCGCTTGCGCGCAGCGGGTCGAGCATCTGCTTGAAGCGCAAGAGGCCGTGGATTGCCTGGCAGAGCTGGGCCGCTATCTGGACGGTGCGATCGGCCGCGAACAGCTGGGGCAGGTTTCTGCGCGGGCTGCGCGCCTGGCGAGCCGGCATCAGGGATCAAAATCCCTGGACGGCTGCGGTCATGCCGCCGTGTCCGCGACCTATGCCGTCGCCAGCGCGCTGGCTGGCAAGGCGCTGAGCGCGGCGGAATACGCGGCTTATGCCGCGGTCTATGGGCAGGGCGGTTACGGCGCGGTGTCAGATCCCGAGTCGTTCGAACCGGAGTTCATTTGGCAGACCGAGCGTCTGAATGCCTTGGCTGGGGGCAGGGCTGCCTAGCCTCCATCGCGGCAACGGGCCGACAGCTTCGCCCGGAAAACAAAAAACCCGCAGATTTTTATCTGCGGGTTTTGAGAAATCGCTGGAGGCGCAAGCCGGAATCGAACCGACGTACACGGATTTGCAATCCGCTGCATAACCACTCTGCCATTGCGCCAGCACTTGCAAGAAAAAAGGAAGCGCGGTGTTGGCCGTTGCTTCCTTTTTGTATTTGGAGCGGGAGACGAGTCTCGAACTCGCGACCTCAACCTTGGCAAGGTTGCGCTCTACCAACTGAGCTACTCCCGCGGGGGTACTGCGTTTTGGTGTGTTTTCTGACTTGGTTTTCAGAAAGGCCGTGTCCACCAAAGACAGCGATTATACACAGAATTTTGGGCTTGTGTAGCCTGGCAAGGCGGGGAGATGAAAAAAGTCCCCGCTTGCCGGGCCATGCGGGCCGTCAGGGCGTGTCGCCGGGGGCGGGCGTGGCGGCCGCGGGCGCGGAGTCGGGCACGGGCGCAGCAGCAGGCGCCTCGGCCGGCGACGGGGCCGGCGCGGCGGCGTTCTTCGCGGGACGAGCCTTGCCGGCCGGCCGGCGCGAAGCCTGGCGGCGCGCATAGGCGGCTTGCTCAGCCGTCACCGTGCCCGCAGGCTGGCCTTGCAGGTCGACGCGGGTGGCGTCCGCGACCATGCTGCCCCAGTAGCGGCTGCCCTTGCACCAGGTGGCGATGGCCTGCTTGAGCTGTTCTTCCGTCATGCCCAGCTTTTCGAGATGCTGGGCCGCGTCGGCCAGGATGCCTTGCTTGAGCGGCAGCTTGGGCGCGGGATTCTTGGGGAAAGCCTGCGGGAAGTGCTTTTGCAGGCGCCAGATGGCCTCGACCGCGGGGTCGACAGGCTCGCGCTTTTGCTGCGGGCGGGCGGCAGCTTTCGCTTGACCAGACTCGCGCTTTTGCTGCGGCCGCGCCGTAGCCTTCGCTTGATCAGGCTCCCGCTTCTTTGTCCGGCCTGCCGCCTTCGGTTGGACCGGCACCGCCTTTTGAGCCTGTGCCCGTAGCTGCTCGCGCAGGTCGGCAAGTTTTTCAAAACCCATTGTTATTTCCAACACCTCAGATTTGTTCAGGCTGAAGGTTACCGCAAGTGCGCGAATGCAGCACTGTCGAGAGGCCCCGTGTGTGGCGCCGGCGCCATGGCCGCCGGTGGCGGCGTGGGCGGATTTTCCGGGAATCAGCGTCCGGAGGGCGGGCAGGGGGACTGGCCGGGAACCCGTATCGCGCGGCCTTTCAGCAGAATGGGCGTGCCCGGATAGACGTTGAATGGATCCACGGGCAGGCCATCGACGACGGCGTCCTTGACCTGATGGCGCACGTTGCCTGACGCGGCCAGCCAGGCGCCTTCCGGCTCGCAACGCAGCGACAGCTCCGAAGTTTCGTTTGGCGGCAGCAGCCTGACCAGGGTGCTGAACGCAAGGGTGACGACCACATTGCCGGAGGTACCTTGTCCCGCCCGATCCAGCAGGTTGACGACGGGCTTGATGTCCAGCCGGTAGACCTGCTCCTGGTCCACTTCGGCCAGCGGCTTGAGGGTGATGGTCTTGCTCTGCCCCGGGCCTAGCGAGAGCTTGAACGGGTAGACGTAGAGCGCAGGCTGCTCGGTTTGCGCGATAGGTTCCAGGCGCTCCTGTTCAGGTTCGACGCCAGGGTTGAGCAGGCGCGACAGGGTAACGGACACGTACTCCGCGCGATCGCCCTGGTTGACGATATGGACAGAGGCCGGCTTGCCTTGCACGACGGCGAGCTTGGGCATCACATCGATATGCGCGAGCGCAGGCGCCGCAAGCCAGGACGCCAGAAGCAAGAACAGGCAACTGGAGGGTTTCATCCGCATCTCCGCGAAATCCGGCCGCGCACAGCGCCTCAGGGGATCCGGGCGGTCGGTTCAAAGACCAACGACAGCTCGCCGACATAGTTGCCTGCCGTCTCCTTGAAATTGCCTTCCGGCGGATAAGCCGAAATCGCCAGCCCGTAGTAGCCGATGGAGTCCTCGCCTGCAACCGGCGCAAACGGATTCTCGAATTTCACGTCCTGGCCTACTTCCAGGGTTTTCTGCTCCCCGTCTTCCGCGGCCAGGGAAACCTTGGGCCGACGGAACACCAGGGCCGCGTTGGCCGTGTTGCGGATTTCCAGCGGCCGGTCCATGCGCACCTGAAACGCGCCGCTCGAGGACACGACGCGCAAGCGCGCCTGCGTCTCATACGGCGATTCCCATCCGCGCAGCTGCTGCATCGCCAAGCCCTGGTCGAACCAGCCGCCCTTGTCGTCCGTGACCAGCAGCCTGTTGGCGGCCCTGACCGTGGCGGTGATCCTGCTAGTGGTATCGCCGGTTAGGACGATATCCACGGCGGCGGCTGCGACAGGGACCATTCCCAGGGCCAGCATCAGGCACGCGCGGATTGGGATTCTGTTCATGTCCGGGTTCTCATGGGTTTCAAGGCTGAGCGTGCGCGGCGATCTGATAGATCAGAACGCCGTACGCCATGTTGATGATCAGGGGCGCGCTGCCATCGGCCTCGCCGCCGTTCAGAATCACCCGCTCCCTAGGCCGGAAGGTGATGCGCCAGACTTGCGTGCGGGCAGGCGCATGCAAGACGCGCACGCTCATCCGGTACTTTTGTCCCGGCGCCAGAATCAGGCGCTTGGGGGTGACCAGCAAGCTGGGTCGCTCTGTTTCGCCAACTGGCGCCAGCACTTCCGGCGTCGATCCGGGATTGAGGAGCAGATGCTGTTCCACATCCAGATAGAGCGGGCTGTCGCCACGGTTTTCCGCCAGCAGTTCGCTCGGCGCTCGACCGGGTTCCAGGCGCAGTTCCGCTCTCGGCAGGTGCAGGATGCCGGCCCCCTGGCCGTGCTGGGGCCAGGGCAGGGCGAGTGCCGCAACGATAAACGCGGTGCGGCGGGCGAATCGCCGGGGAAGGACATGAACGCTCATGGCATGAGCTAAGGTCGTGCGACGACCGTGAAGGTGAGCACGTCGCTGTAGTCGCCTTCCTTCGCCGCCTTGGGCGTGTCAGCCGTGAACGTGGGGATGAAGCAATCGCGTCCGTTGTTGCCCAAGGCGGACACGACATTGCCGGTGTTGGGCAGCGCGACCTCGGTACTGGTCGTCGCGTTCCGCAGCACGACTCGGTATGGCACCGTGTCGGAAGGCGAGGTCAGGTGCTTGAGTTGGTACCAGCCATTGCCCGACAGGCCGTTCTGGTTGGTCGCGTTGATGGCGTAGCGCAATCCTGTCCATTTGAGGTGGTCGTAGGTGAAGCACAATTCTTCGCCGGCGCCAGAAAATGGCCTTTCCGCAGGCGCTCCGGGCAGCAACTCTCCGAGATTCCAGTCCGGCGCGGTCATGTGGATCTTGGGAGCCACAGGTGGGGGCGGAATCTTCGGATCGGTGATGATATTGCAGTTGCCCGTTGAGCTGTCTGCGCCGATATAGGCCAGTCCGGTTATTTCGGCGACGTCGTTCTTTTGCGTGACATTCGCTGCTCTTACCCCAATGGCAGGCCACGGTGCAAGGTGCTTGTTATCGGCAACGACCGTTACCCGCACGACTCTCGCGGATGTATCGCGCCAGACCGTGTAACGGAAATCACTGTTATCGTAGACCATGTAGTCAATGCCGCTTGTTTTACCCGAGTCCCGAACGCCATCCATGTAGACAGCACTGGCATAGTGACCAGACTGCTGCAGTTTGCCGTCTTTATCATAGGTGTATACAAGGATTCCTCGGCTCCTGAACGGCCCGCTATGCTTGCCTAGGTGACCTAGAATGTTCTTATAGCTGATGGTCACGCCCAGCGTGCTGGTGCCATTGCCATTGTTTTGGTAGGTGCAATCGCTATAGCCGTTGCTCAGGTTGCTGTAGTAGATGCCCCGCCATGCCAAGGCGTCACTACTGGCGATCATCGCGCTTGTTGCCAGTACGGCAGCAACTGGTCGCGGCATCATCCATCCTTTGAAATTCGGCAATCTCATGGTTGGTCCCTCGTACATTGCGCCATGCTCATCTGCGGCAATCGAAACCCTGCGGCGCATCGCCGATCAGCATCGTGAGCTTCTTGCCCTCGAAACGCCGCGACGCGCCAGGAAACAACACCACCCGGTTCTGCTCCAACCTGCGGTCAGGCGATGCAATATCCGCAAGGACCAGGGACACATTGCCGGTATTCTCCAGCCTCACACCCGCGTTTTCGCAGCGATGCGACCAGCCCGACCGTTGCAGACCCGGAGGAGGCATGTGCTGGATCAGCACGCCATAGCCTATGGAAACGGACATGGGCGCGCTGATCTTGTCCTGGGGCGCCTCTTCGACCTGCATTGCCCTGGCTGGCACGACGTAAAGGCGGTACATCTCTTCCGCTGCCGGCACGGACAGCGACTTCAGGCTGATGGTGCGGCTCTGGCCAGGCCCCAGCGTCAATTTGTCCGGACTGGCGAGCAGACCTGGATGCTCGAGCTGGCTCAGCGGCATTTGCTCCTCGGGGGTGAGGCCGGGATTCATCACCTTCTGCAGCGTGGCCGACAGGTATAGCGGTCCGTCCCCCACGTTCCTGACGGTGACGCCGTAGTCGTGGCCGTTGAATACCTTGATCCGGGCTGGCATCACCAGCAGTTCGCCTTCGGCCTGCGCCGGCGGCGGCGGCGCGGCCAGCAGCATCGAACCGAACAGCGTGAGCAGAGTCTTTCGTAGCATCGTGGTTCCTCTTCGGAAATCTGGTTATTGGCAGCGGTAGTAGCTGCCGTTGATGGTGTTGCCGAGGTCGCAGGTGTAGTGCCTGCCGGGCTGCCGCAGCGTGATCTTGGTAAGCACCGTCTTGCTGGCGATGGAGAACAGTCCATTGGGGTACGCCGTGTCGCCGGTTTCCTGGATGATCCCGCCCAGGGGTTTGCCGGACGGGTCCGTCAGGATGCCGCTGTAGACCATGTTGATCGCCACCTTGGCTTGCGCCGCATACACCTGGCCAGGATGGGCGCGCACAACGTTGGCGGGGACTTCGATGCTCATGTCCATGTGTTCGCTGTTGCTCAGGACGCGGGCGAAGGGAACGTCGCGGTATTGGCCTAGCGGCACGGCGTAGGTGCCGCCGCCGCCGACCGGATGGCCTTCCACGCTGAAGCCGTAGGAGGCGCCGTCGATGGCGGGCGTGTCCAGCAGCATGGCGCTGCCGCTGTTGCTGTAGCGTCCCACCGCGATGCCCTTGGCGCTGGCCGCCAGCATGCCGCGGTAGTTGAAATCTGCGTTGCTCCTGAAGTCGCTGTGGCCCAGGTTGAGGGAGGTATCGCCACGGGTTCCGGAGCGGCTGCCGTAAACACTGACGCTGTTGCTTGTGCTGTTCCGGTTGACCGTGACGCCCGCCGCCGAGGTGCCGTAGCTGTCCTGGAAATCCTTGCGATAGTCGCCGCTGAGCTGAGTCTCGCCGCCCTGACGGGCCGCACGGAAGCTGGCTTGCGTCTTGTCCAAGGTCCAGCTCATGTTGAAGTACACGGCGTAGCCGTCGTCGCCACGGCCGTAGCCGCCTTTTTGCACGCCCAGGGAGAAAGTCGACCACAGGCCGTTGGGGCGGTAGTGCCAGCGGGCTTCGGCTTGCTGTATCTCGCCGCGGCTGTGCTTGTTGTAGTTGTAGCCCAGCATGACATCGCCCACGCTTCTGCTGTATGAAAAGCTGGTGCTGGGCGTGCCCCAATAGAAGCGCGACACGTCTGAAATCTGATAGCGGCTGGCCGACAGGCTGCCCAGCACGGGATCGTTCATCGACAGGTTGAAATAAGCGCCCGCGCCGCGTTCGCCGCCTAGGACGCCCAGCGTAGGCGTGAGGTCTGCCGTGCCGATGCGGGAGGGCCGCGTGACGTTCAGTTCACCCGCCCAGCGGGATTGGTCGCCACTGATGAATGAGGCGTTCAGGTAGAACTGGCTCAGGTTGCGGCTGACGGCAGCTTGAAGCAGCTGGCCGCCTGCGCCCATTTCCTTGCCCGCGGTCATGTGCCAGGAGTTGCCGCCGCCGCCGTTGAAGTTCAGGTTGTTGATGTCGCGAGTTTCGCGGTTGATCAGATTGCCATTGCGGTCCACCAGCCGGATCTCCACCGGGTAGTAGCCGCCAGGCAGGTCGATGAAGCTGATCTCATTGCGGCCGAGTATGGCGGGCCGCTTCAGGATGAGCCGCCCGTTGCGGTAGAACTCGTAGTTTCCTTCGGCAGTGGAATACAGCACCAGCGAACCCGTATCGCGGTCGGCCCGCAAATGGTTCTGGCTGCCGATCGTGACGAACTGATCGAAGCTGGGCGACAGCATCGTGCTGACCGAGCCCGAGGCGTAATCGAGGCTATTCTGCTTGCCCGCCCGCACATAGGCGCTGTGAAAGTTCTTCTGCAGGAAGTAAGAGGAGATCCCCTGATCGCTATTGCTGCGGCCGCGCATGCGGTTGCGGCTGCCGTACCAGCTCATGTAGCCGAAGCTGCGCAGTGGCAGACCCAGCCATGTCGTGCCGCTGAGGTTCATGGCACGATAGCTGTCGGAAGATCCGCGCAGGTCCAGCGACTGATTGTTGATCAGTCCCCAGGTGGTCGCGGGAGACAGGTAGTCGTCGCGTGAGCTTCTGATCTGCAATGTGCGGCGGATCTTGTCGATGGTGACGTAGTGCTCCGCCACGCGCAGGTCGCAGCCGTTGACGCATTGCTTGTAGTCGATGGTGGAAACCACCTGGCGGATGGCTTCTATTTCTTCCACCGTCACGCCGTTTTCCGCGTACTTGACGGGGTCGAACGCGAGTCGGTTCTGCTCCAGGGAATAGGCGATCAATCCCGGCAGCGTCCTGCCGTTGAAACTGGAGACGTAGCTTGCGCTATTGTCCATTTCAACCGCGCTGAAGCCTTCAGGAATGCCGTAGGAAATCTTCACTTGCGCAAAGGCCTGGGTGGAGGACGCGGCAAGAACGCACGGCAGGATTTTTTTAAGGCAAAAGGAAACCCGATGAGCGCGCATGCCCTGCAGTCCAAAAGGGGGAAGGAAGAGCCCCGGACGGGGCCCTGGAGAACGATGGTCGAGCGAGACTTAAGGGGCCGGCTCGAAGACCATGACCAGATTGCCGCTGTAGCTGCCGTTGGGGGTTTGGCCGTTGGTTTGCTGGGGGCTGTCCACTGAGATTTCCAGATTGTGGATTTCGTCAAAGCCGCCGTTGCCCTGCACGACCTGGGTAATCTTTTCGGGTTTGTCGTATGCCAGGATTTGGTCGCCTGCGGCGTGGGTCAAGATCACCTGTGGGTTGATCATCTCAAGGTGTCCGTTGGACATTTTCAGAGGTTGGGAGAGCTTGACGTTGATCCCAGCGGCCTTCGAAAATATGCGGATCGGCAGCGTCTTGGAGAATGTCAGCTGCCTGTAGTCTGCCGGTTCGAGCTCCTCGGTGCCGTACCAGGTGGAGCCGTCGGGCTTGGACACGAAAATCGCGTCGTTGATCTGGGCCGTCAGGGTGATGCTCTTGGTGACGCTTTTTTTTATCTCCGCAGGGGTAGCCGCAAGCGCCGTGCCGGCAAACGCGCCAGCCAATCCCAGCGCGATCAGGATCTTGTTCAGTTTCATATGAAAACCTGGAGTTGATGTTGAATGAACGCCTTCAGGGGTTCGTGAAGGCGGGGTTGTGTAGCGGACGCCTTGTGTGCGTCCGACCCCATGCATCATCCGGGTTCAACGTGCTCCCAGGGCTGAGAAATTTCTTGTTCTGATGGCGAAGAATGCCAGCGCAGGCGCGGCGCTATCGCGCACGCCCCCCCACCTTGAAGTCCCGCCACTTGTCGCCGCCCATCGCCAGCAGCAGGCCCAGGCTGTCCGCGCCGATGCGCGTCGACAGCAGATTCCCCTGGAACATCAGGTTCGGGAAAGACCGCATCCAATGGAAATCGGTGGCGTCATTGACGTCCATGACCAGCACGGGCAGCTTGAACGCCTGCGCCCGCTGCAGCAGGGAGAAGAACTTTCCATGCAGCATGGGATGTTCCGAGAACCGCTCGGGGATCTTCATGTGCAATCCCGCCACGCGCAGCACGCCGTGCGGCGCCGGCCGCCCTTCAACGAGCGTCGGGCCGATCCTGACTCTCAGGCCGGTACTGAAGTCGTGCCGGTTCCGGAAGAGTTCGGCATCCGGCAGCAGGTCCCACGTCATGGGGATGTTCAGCGTGACCAGCGCAGCCGGATAGCTCGGTCCGGTTGTACCGCCATCGGTTCCGCCGGGCTGCAGATGCAAGCGGTTCCGATCCAGCGACAGGTTCAGTTCGGCGCACAGGCTGTGCGCCGACCACGACACGCCCGCGGCATTGGGCGCGTAGTTGAAGGACAGTGGAATGCCCTGATTTCCCTGCCCGAAGAGATGCAGCGCGTCGTACAGTTCATGCGTGGCCGGATGGATGCCGTCCTGCAGGGGGGCGTGGCCCGGGTACAGGTCGGGCAAGGCGTATTCGCATACCCGGCCATCGGCGGAAAAGACGGGCTGATAGCCAGCTTCCGTTGATGCCGGATTTGCGGGGCGAGGGCAAACGCCGCCGCTGGTGAGAGATTCCATTTTTTTGGCGCATGCCTGCGCGTTGTCGGCCAGGATGGCGACTGCGCTTGCGCGCGGGGCATGCATCCTTTTTCAAATTGTGATTCTAGAAATCACTGGATGCATGAACTATGGGAATTTTCTCAATTGCCTCCCACCGAACCGCATTCAGGCCTGCGGTTGGCGCAGAATTGAGGCGCCGCAAATTCAGCCGGTTTTTTCTGACGCGATTTCGCGCATCTTGCCGCGCAGCTGCTCGATGAAGGCGGCGATCTGCCGAGGCATTGAGCCGCTCAGGCCTTGCTTGCGCTGCAAGGCCGCCAGGTCGTCGGCCTGGCCCAATAGAGGGATCATGTGCACGGCGGCCAGGCCCCCGCGTATCCGGTGCAGCAAGGCGCGGACATCCGCGGCGTCACCGCTGCGCATCGAGGCTTCCAGCCGGACGATATCCCGGTCCATGGTTTCGAGAAAGACGGCTTTGTATTTGGCGGGAACCCCTGCCGCGCCAATCCGTGGCGCGGCAGGGGCAGTCCGCGGCGCTGCGCCCGCGAGGCCTTGCGCATGGGGGGGAGCGGTGACATATGCCTGGAGTCTTTGCCTGAGCTCGCGCAAGCCTATCGGCTTGGCGAGCCAGCCGTCCATGCCGGCCGCCGAACAGCGCTGCTCTTCTGCCCTGCTCGCGCTTGTGACCAGGGCAATGACGGGCGCTGTGGTGCCCTGGGCGCGCAGGGCCCTGGCAAGCGCATAGCCATTCATGCCGGGCAGGTCGGTATCCGCCATGACCAGGTCGAAAGGCTGTATGTTCCACAATGCCAGTCCTTCGGCCCCGTCCGACGCGAACGTGGGGCGGCAACCCAGGTGCATGAGCTGATCGTGCAGCGTGGCCTGGTTGATCAAGTTGCCCTCGACGACGAGGATCCGCAGGTTCAGGAGATCGTGGGCATGCGGGCCCTGCAGTTGCGGGGCCGGGCCGCAGGGCGCCTGCGCCTGGTCCAGCATGAAGGAAACGGAGAAGCTGCTGCCCAGCCCTGGTTCGCTTATGACCTGGACGCGGGTCCCCATGAGCGCCGCCAGGCGGGCGCACAGGAACAAGCCCAGACCCAGGCCCGCGCCGCGCGCCGCCTGCATACCGGCTGCGGCTCGGTGGAATGGCTCGAACAGCCTGGCTTGTTCGGCTGCGGCGATGCCGATGCCGCTATCGGTGACCTGCAGGTCGAGACGCAGCCTGGCGTCCGGCATCGCCTGGGCGCGCAGCCTGACGACGACCTGGCCGGATTCCGTGAACTTGATGGCATTGCTCAGCAGATGGCCCAGGATCTGCCGGATGCGACCGGCGTCGCCGCGGACGCAATCCGGCACCGAGGCGTCCAGACTGCCATGGATGATCAGCCCCTTCTGTTCGGCCACCGGGGCATGGGCGGCCACGGCGCCTTGGACCAGCTCGCGCGGGTCGAAGGCGCTGGCTTCCAGGGCGAACTGACCAGACTCGATCCTGGCGATGTCGAGCAGGTCGCCGGTGACCTGCTGCAGAACGAGGGAGGCGCTCTGGACGCGGTCGACTTGCTGCCTCTGCTCTTGGCTCAGCGCCGTCATCCCCAGCACTTCGAGGGTGCCCAGCATCCCGTACAGAGGCGAGCGGATCTCGCGCGTGATGCCGGACAGGATGCCGGCCCCGGACTCATAGACCTTGTCGGCCTGTGCCTTGGCAAGGCCTAGAAGGTGCTCCATCTCGGCGCGCGCGCTAATGTCGGCGAAGGCGCACAGCACCACATCCTGTCTGCGGTATCGCGTGGGCGCGTAGGCCACCGTCAGCACGCGGCCGCCATGGGCATTGAAGGCCTCGATGCTGCCGGGTTCCTCCGCATCCAGGGCTTGCCGCAACAGACGTCTGACGTCGGGCGTGTCCGGCAGCGCCTGGCCAGCGCCAGCTCCCAGCCATTGCAATGCCAAGGCGTTGCTGAAGACCAGCCGGCCGTTGGCGCGCGAGAGCGCGCACAGCGCGCAGGGAACGGTGACGAGCATGGTCCGGCCGAGCGCCTCGCATTCAGCGAGCGCCCGCCTGGCCGCATGCGCCGGCTGGACGATGCGGCGGCGGCACCACAACCAGAGCACGGCGCCGGCGTAGAGTGCGGCGATCAGTAGCAGCGAGGCGCAGGCGAATAGCCAGGCATTGGCGCGCAGGAGCGTCGGAAAGTCGAGATTTAGCAGATGCGCGTGCCGCCGCAGGACTTGTTGGTGCGCGCAGTAGAGCGCGGCGGCGCAGAGCAGGGCTAGGGGGAGGGCGCAGAGGAATGCGATATTCAGGCGGCGCAGGCCGCGGTTTTTCTTATTCAGCGGCATATCCAGGGTCAGAAATATGTCGGCGGACCGGGCCCTAGTGGGGCGGGGACAAAGGGGTGAAGTATGAGTTGGGCTCGTAGGCCAGCAGCTCGCAGAAGGTCGCGACATTGACGGCCGCGGAAATCAGAAATCCCTGAGCGACATCGCATCCGATCCGCCTAAGCAATTGCAGGTCTTCCAGCGTTTCCACGCCTTCTGCCGTCACTTGCAGGCCCAGTTGCCGCCCCAGCTGGATCGAGGCCACCAGGGCGGCCGCCAGCACCTCGTTGGCCGCGGCGCCGTTGACGAATGCCCGGTCGATCTTCACCTCGGTGAAGGGCGTGGAGATAAGGCTGTACATCGAGCTGTAGCCTTTGCCGAAGTCGTCTTGCGACAGGCCAAATCCCTTCAGGCGCAGGCGGCTTGCCCCCATGTGGAACTGGCCCGCGAGCGTCGGCATCGCGTCTTCAAGCAGCTCGAAAGTTACGTCCGAGGCGGGAATGTCTAGCTTGGCGACCATGGCATGGAGTTCGTCCGGAAGTTGCGGAAGATCCAGCAGGCTGGCGGAAAGATTGACCGAGATGGGAATGCGGTGTCCCTGGCCGCGCCAGATGGAATACGCCTTCAGCCCGTCGTCCAGCATGCGCAGCAGTAGCTCGTGGTCCAGGTTGTAGGCCCGCAACGACTTGAGGAACCAGGACGGCAGCATCAGGCCAAGCTCCTTGTGCTGCCAGCGGACCAGAGCCTCGGCGCCCACGATGTTGCCGGAGGCGAGCGATTTCTTCGGCTGGAACCAGGCCTGGATGCTGCCATCGCGCAGGGCGGTTTCAACCATGCGCCGGTCCAGCAGCGGACGGACGTCGTCGACGCAGGAACCGGGGTGCTCGCTTGGCGGGGCAGGCGGCTTTCTCTGCAGGCTCACCGCCAGACTGCCGATCTGTTCCGTGGAAACGGGTTTGATGAAGGTTCCCAGCACGGCGAATCCGCGCTCTTTAGCCATGAGACCGATGCTGTTGCCCATGCGGCGCGAACATCCCGTGATGATCGCCAGTATCGGGTTGAGATCGCGACAGGCGAGCTCATGGATGAATTGCGCGCCGTCCATGCCGGGCATGTCCACGTCCATCAGCACCAGTTGATGGCCTTCCTTCCGTATCCGCTCCAAGGCCTCGTGCGCGTCCAGCGTCGTATCGACATGCCTGAAGCCCGCTTCTTCGAGCATGTCCTTCAGCAGGATGCACTGGTAGGCGTGGTCGTCCAGCACCAGTACTTTAAGTTTGGACAGCATTTTTCTCAGCCTTCTATGTATGCGTGCAGGGTTGCGGTCAGGGCCAGTATGGGCAGGGGCTTCAGCAGCACCTGGTTCATGCCGGCTTCCAGCCCTTTGGTGATGGTTTCGGGCGCCGCGCTGGCGGTTACGCCCAGTATGGTTCCCCGGTAGCCGAGTTCGCGCAGGGCCCGTGTCAGGTCGTAGCCGTCCAGGATGGGCATGTTGATGTCCGTGATGACGGCGTCGTATTTGTCGGGGTCCCATCGCTGCAAGGCCTCGCGGCCATTGAAGACGATGGTGGCCGAGCATCCCAGGTGCTCGAGCTGCTCCTGCAGGATGACCTGGTTGATCGCGTTGTCCTCGACGACCAGGATGCGTTGTCCCAGCGACACGCGTTGCGCGCTGGGAGGGGGGAGCAAAGGCGGTTCGTGGCCCTGTTGGGCCATTCCCACCGCGATGCCGATGCTGAATGGATTGCCCAGGCTCGTGATGCCGAGGCGGCTGCCGCGGGATGCGATCGACGCTTGATCCGCGCCCGGCGCGAGCACGCGTACCTTGCTTCTGGTCCAGAATGGTTCGGGTTGCCCAGGAGGCCAGGTCTGCAGCAGGACCGCGTTGCCGGCATCCTGCATGGGGGCCTGCGCTCGATACGGTATGGCGATTGCCCCCCATTTATTCAGCCACGCGCATGCGTTCGCCACGACTTCCGGAACGGCGCCGCTGACGTAGACGGCGCTGCGCCGCAGCAGTATGGGAGATGCCGGCTCCATCTCGGTCACGTCCAGCGTGAGGGTGAAGGTGATGCTGGTGCCCAGGCCGACCTCGCTGACCACGGACAGGCTGCCGCCCATCAAGTCGACCAGGCGCCGGCTGATGGCCAGGCCCAGACCGGTGCCGGTCACGTCCTGCTCCAGGCCGGGATGCGCCCGGAAGTAGGGTTCAAACAACTGGGCTTGCGATTCCGCGCGTATGCCCACGCCGGTATCCGTGACCTGGAATCGCATCGTGACCTTATCCGCCTCGACGGCGCTCGCGGTGGCGCGCAGCACGACCCGGCCGGCCTCGGTGAACTTGACCGAGTTGCTCACCAGGTTGTTGAGGATCTGCTGTAACCGGGTCAGGTCTCCCGTCACCATCGCCGGCATGCCGACGCCGGAAATGGAATAGATCTGCAGCCCCTTGCCTTGGGCGCGTGCGGCGTAGTTGGCCACCACCCCTTCGACCATCTCCGCGGGGGAGAACGCCGACAGGATCAGGTCCTCGCGGCCGGCCTCCATGCGGGACAGGTCCAGTGTGTCGTTGATGGTGCGCAGCAAGGTCGAGGACGATTGCTGCATGGTGTGCAGGTATTGCTGCTGCTGGCTCGTCATGGGCGTGAGCGCGAGCAGTTCCAGCGTGCCGAGTATGCCGTACAGGGGGGTGCGGATCTCGTGGCTGATCGTGGCGAAAAACAAGGTCTTGGCGTCGTTCGCCTGGTCGGCGGCCTGCTTGGCGTTGCGCAAGGTGCGCTCGACTTCCTTCTGGGCGGAAATGTCGCTGATGGCGCATATCACCACGTTCTCGGATTGGTAGCTGGTGGCGGCGTATGTCAGGCACACGGTGCGGCCGTCGCCCAGTTGATACTCATGCTGGCCAGCCTGATTGACCGCGGCCCGAGTGTCTTCGCGCCAGCTGTCGTGCGCGTCCAGCAGATGCCGGGCCGCCTCGTTCGAGATGACTTGGGTGCCGTCGGCGGGACGCACCAGGCTGAGCCCGATCGGCGCGACTTCGATGATCTTCCGGTTCAAGGCCAGGCTATCGA
Source organism: Achromobacter xylosoxidans (assembly GCF_002192695.1). Lineage (GTDB taxonomy): Bacteria > Pseudomonadota > Gammaproteobacteria > Burkholderiales > Burkholderiaceae_B > Achromobacter > Achromobacter xylosoxidans_C. The sequence goes on along the minus strand of NZ_MTLG01000011.1, from coordinate 31,020 downwards.
TGAGGGCCGTCTGATACCGGATGGCGGGAGAGACCAGCTTTTCCCGGATGTGGCGCACGCCCAGCAGGACCACCGTGCTCAGGCAGGCGGCGACGGCGCCCACGGCCCAGAAGGCGGACGCGCCGTGGCGCAACACATCCTGCGTCGGCACGTAGTAGACCAGCCGCCAGCCGGCTTCGCCTACGGCCTTGCTCAGTGCGAGGCTGTGGGGAAGCCAGCTTCTGCCCTGGAAGCCGAAGGAGTCGCGGCTCAGCCTTGCCGATATCGAGTCCGTCGCGGATGGCGATGGTCCGCCGTGCAAGGCCACCCGGCTGTCGCTGTCGTAAAGCGCATAGCTTGCGCCGTCGGTAGGGTGTTCCGCCGCGATGACAGAGGCGATGTCGTCGACCTCGAGCCCCACCCAGGTCTGCTCGCGTCCCGTGGTGTCCAGAGGCGTATAGAGAAATAGATGATCGGTGGAGTCCAGCAGGGGGCGGATCCAGACGACAGGCGCGCGGCCGTCGTCCGGATCCGGCGTGGCGTGGTGCGCGGCCAGGGTTTCGTAGAGCCACTTTTCAGTTTCCGGGGAGATGGCGTGGCCGCCATGCCGCGTGTCGTCCAACGCCAGACGCGTGGCGCCAGGTTCGGCCAGCGTGGTGTAGACGATGCGCGCATTGGCCGTGGCCAGGTCCGCCCGGTTGCGGCGGGTGAGGATCAAGGCCCATTCGTAGGCATCCGCGTCGTCTGTCAGCGGGATCACGCTGATTTGCCCTGTCTGGCCGAATGTCCTGGGTGTGTGCCGGGCAGGCATGCGGTCGGTGTTGCGCACCGAGGAACCGGCGACGGAACGGAGCAGCGCTTCGCGCTGGTCGAAGAATATCTGCGCCCGGTCGGCGGCGGCGTTCATGCGGCGGCGGTAGCTGGAGACCTCGTCGCTGAACGACCAATACATGGACAGCATCGTCCCGACCAGTATGCATGCCAGCAACGCCAGCGCGAGCAGGTGCAGCAGGATCATCGGCAACCTGGCGGTTGCCGGCATGTATCCGTCGGGGAGGCTGGGGGCGGCCATCATGCAAGGAATGGTATGGGCCGGGCCGGTCTGCACGGATAAGAAAATTCTGGAAGCAAGGCGGTCAGCTGCGCCGCGTCTTCATCCGTGCCATGTCAAATTGTTTCTCGATCGCATCGAAAATCGGGCTGTAAAACCCGTGCCGCATGGCATTGGATGGTATCCATTATTGGAAAATAAATAATTTAGATATTGTCCTTTGTAATTAGTTTTAGCTTTGGATGGTATCCATTAATGCGATTTTGGTTGTTTGGATGGTATCCAAGTCACTGATTTAAATAATAAAGATGGTATCTATTCATTAATTTTCGATATTGAAAGAAAAGGGGTATAAATTGCCTCCTTTTTTCGAGAAAACTTGTTTCGGCCATTAGGGTTACCCGGTTACTTAATAATACTTTTATAGCGATCCGGTAATGCCTTGGATATCAAATTTATTAATCGACATATGGAGGATTTACGTTGATACACGACACGAAGAAATGGCTGACGGCGACGCTCGCGCTGAGCGCGTCCTACTGCGGTGGCGTCATGGCTGCGGACCTGACGGTTACGTCGGGCAACACGCAGGTGCTCGACGGCTCGGCCAATTTCCCGGGCGGGGTGGATGTCAACGGCGGCACGCTGGTGATCGGCGGCAACGGCGGCGGCTCGGGCGTCACGCTGGGCGGCAATGTCAATGCGAACTCGAACGGCACGGTCGCGGGGTTTGGCGCGATCAATGGCGATCTCAACGTGTCGGGCGCGCGCGTGGCGCCCGGGTATGAAGTCGGCACGCCGACGGGGGTCTCCAACGGCAATCTGGTTGTCAACGGCAATCTGTCGATGAACAACGCCGTATTCAATTTCGAGACGGGTTATGCGGGGCTGCCCATTACGCAGCCGGGCACCGGCGACAACATCACCGTGCGCGGCAACGCCGCCATCAACAACACCACGCTGAACGTTACGGTCAACACCCTGGGCGTCAATGCCGGCTACTACCGGATCCTGTCCTACGGCGGCAACCTGAGCGGCAACGGCCTGACGCTGGGTTCGGTCTCGGGCGATTCCGCGCCCGCCGCGACCATCCAGAACCTGACCGGCGACAAGCAGATCAATCTCATCCTGGGGCCGAGCACCACCAACCTGTGGAACGGCAACGGCGCGGCATCCGCGACCCGTTCGGGCGGCGGCAACGGCACCTGGAGCGCGGCCAGCGCGAACTGGAACAGCCCGAGCAATGCCACGGGCGCTCTGCCTGATGGCGGCTACGCCATTTTCACGGGCGCGGCGGGCACGGTGAACGTGGACGGCGGCGCCGGTCCGGTGCGCGTGTCCGGCATCCAGTTCGCCACCGACCGTTATCGCCTGCAAGGCGCTCCCATCACCCTGGTCGGCAGCGGCGGCAACCCGCCCGCGATCGTGGTCGGCGACGGCACCTATGCTTCGGGCCAATTCGTCGACACCATCGACAACCCGCTGCAAGGCACGCAGGGTTTCGTCAAGACCGGCCCGGGATCGGTGATCCTGACCGCCGACAGCAGCGGCCTCACGGGTCCCATCCTGATTGCCGACGGCGCCCTGGAGATCGACGGCAAGCTGAACGGCCCGATGGACATCGGCCGCGAAGTCGTGCTGGCGGGCGTGGGCCAGGTGGGCACCACCAACCTCTATCCCACCGCGGTCATCTCTCCCGGCAATGACGGCACGCCCATGGGCACGCTCACCGTCAACGGCAACCTGACCTTTGGCCAGAACACCATCTACCGCGTGCATGCCGATCCGGGCAGCAGCCTCAGCGACCGCATCCATGTCACCGGCGTCGCCTACCTCGACGGCACCGTGGCGCACGTGGGTCCCGACGGCAACTATGCGCCGCGCACGACCTACAACATCCTGACCGCGGACGGCGGCATCCAGGGCCAGTTCACCGGCGCCTCGAGCGGATACGCGTTCCTGACGCCCACGCTCAGCTACGACCCGAAGAATGCGTACATGACCCTGACGCGCAACGACGTGCCGATCGGCAGCATCGGCGGCTCGGGTAACGAGAGCAACGTGGGCGGCGCGCTGGACAAGGAGGAGCCGCCGGCGACGGGCAATGGCTCGTCCTCGGGTGGTAACGGTTCCACGTCGACGGGCAACGGTTCGTCCTCGGCCGGTAACGGTTCCACATCGACGGGCAACGGTTCGTCCTCGGCTGGTAACGGTTCCACGTCGACGGGCAACGGTTCGTCCTCGGCCGGCAACGGTTCCACGTCGACGGGCAACGGCTCGACGTCGACGGATAACGGTTCGTCCTCGACCGGCAACGGCTCGTCCACCGCCGGCAATGAATCGCCGTCGACCGGCAGCGGATCTTCCCTGGTCGATAGTGGCATCGCCGCGGGCAAGACCACCGGCGCCAGCCAGGTTGCGACCGCCGTGCTCGCCATGACCCCGAACGAAGCGCGTTCGGCTCTGAGGATGCTGTCGGGCGAAGCGTACGCAAGCACCGCCAGCGTGCTGTTGAGCCAGGGCGATACCGTGCGCACGCTGCCGCTGTCCCACCTGCGCGGCAACCTCGACGCGCCGGTGCTGGCCGGACGGCCCACGGCCCAGCTGGGCTCGCCGTCGGCCGCCGCCATGCCGCAAAGCGGCGCGTCGCCGGTCTGGGCGCAAGCGTTCGGCAACTGGAGCAAGTTCGGCGGCGATGGCAACGCGTCCAGCGTGAGCCAATCGTCGGGCGGCCTTTTCGTCGGCGGCGATGGCGCGGTGGGCGGCGGCTGGCGCCTGGGCGGCGCGGTCGGCTACATCGGCAGCCACAACTCGATCGACGATGTGTCCTCGCGCACCAATGTCGACAGCTACACGGCGACCCTGTTCGGCGGCCGGAATTTCCAGGCCGGTCCTGGCCACGTCCGCTTCATGGCCGGCGCGGCCTATACCTGGCATGACATCGACGCCAAACGCGATGTGGCGGCGGGCAGCCTGAACCAGCGGCTCGAGTCGTCCTATCACGCGTCGTCGACGCAGGTGTTCACCGAACTCGGCTACAACCTGCCGCTGGGCGATGCCTACACCATCGAACCCTTTGCGGGCCTGGCGTGGAACCAGTTGCGCACGCGCGGCTTCGAGGAATCGGGCGGCTCGGCGGCCCTGCGCGGGTCCAGCAATTCCGATGACGTGACCAGCACCACGCTGGGTCTGCGAGGCGCCTGGGAGTTCGGTTCCGACAGCGCGCCCGGCCGCCTGACCGCGTCGCTGGGCTGGCGCCATGCCATGGGTGATGTCAAGCCCAAGCAGCAGCTGGCTTTCGAAGGCGGCAGCACGTTCTCGGTGACGGGCGTGCCGATCGCACGCGATGCGGCCGTGTTGGGCCTGGGCGCCGAGATGGCCATCACGCGCAACACGACGGCTGGCATCGCCTATGATGCGCAGTTCGGCGGCGGCAACCGGCAGCAGTCGGGCGTGCTCAAGCTGGCCGTGCGCTTCTGATCAGGCGCCGACAGGCGCAGCAAGCGTCGCGGTCATGACGCTTGCTGCGCCAGCGCCGGGCTGGAATCGAGAACAAATGAAAAGGGGCGAATCGAAAGATTCGCCCCTTTTTCAAGGACTTGTTCAAGCATGCCCGCTGAGCGGGGCCAGAACGGACGAGGCGCCGCTGGTCTTAGTGTTTATCGTCCCCCTGCCAGCGCAGATAGGCCGAGCGGGTAACAGCAGACACGGAATCCAGGACTTTCTGGTGATTGACCTGATGCCGCAGCATCAGCCGTGCATCGGCCACGGCGCGGGATTTGCAGAACCAATGGCAACTGTGCTGCAGCAGATACAACTCCGCCGAGAGGTGGTACGCGCGCTCTCTTGCGTCCCAGTGGCCTTCGTTGTCCACGACATGGCGCAAGCCGAGTGCATGGATGTGCAGCAGCTCACGAAAATCCCGTGTCATCGCAGGAAGAAAGCGCTCGATGTATGGCACGCAGAACGAGAGCGTGGACACGCGGGTAGCCTGTGGACTTTCCTTTTGCATGGCATCGGCCAGCGACTGCACTTGTGCCGCTACGGCGCGTTCGGTCTGGGCGAAGGTTTCCAGCACCTGTAGCTGGCGGTTTTCGGTGTCTTCGCGGATGGCGCGGGTGTAGCCTTGCGTCAGTGTTTCCATGTGGCGCTCAAGCTGCAAACCGCCCAGATGACGCCCCAGCAACGCAATGCGGGCGCGCTGGTAGCGCACGCGCAGCACCTGCCATGTCGCGAAAAGCACCAGCAGGAATAATGCAATATCCATTGCCCGTGTTCCTTCATTTTCCAAGCGGCACAAACCGGCGCACAAAAAAAAGCCCAAACCGAAGTCTGGGTCTTTTTCGAATCTGGAGCGGGAGACGAGTCTCGAACTCGCGACCTCAACCTTGGCAAGGTTGCGCTCTACCAACTGAGCTACTCCCGCATTTCCCTTGCCTTGCGCCATCCGCGATCATTGCGATCCGGGGGCGGTTCCAGCAAACGAGGCGGAAGTATACCTAATTTTTCAAAAGGCGCTTGAGGGAGCCCCGAGGGGCTCGCCGTCCTGCCTCGATTCCAGGCTGACGGCGGTCTGGCTGCGTCCAGTGATCGCCATCCATTGAAGATGTGGCGGCGCGGCATGCGCCGGATGGTCCGACGCGCCTCTGGACGGGTCGAAAATAACTTCAAAAAATATCAACCAAATCCATATTGCTTCAACAAGACGCGAGATTCAGAATTCTGTTCATGGGCGCAGCCTGTCGTCCGAGGGCGGAAAAATGGATACCAAGAACTCCACGAATCAGCGACAACTCACGGTCCGCATCTCGCGGGGAACCGAAGACGGAAGCTATTCCACTTACTCGGTCCCATGGCGGGAGAACCAGACGGTTCTGGATGTGGTGACCGAAGTGCAGCGCACGCAGGAACCGAGCCTCTCGTATCGATACGCCTGTCGCGTCGGCGTCTGCGGATCCTGTGCCATGACGGTCAATGGCAAGCCGCGCTGGACCTGCCGCACGCACGTGAGCCGCGTCGAGGAGGGCGGTGTGATCGTGATCGAGCCAATGCGCAATATGCCGCGGATCAAGGACCTCGTCGTCGACATGAGTGAGTTCTTCCAGAAGTGGGCGCGCGCTGGGAACACCTTCGTCGGCACGGCCACGCGCAACGATCCGCCGGCGCTGGTGTCGCCGCAGAGCAAGAAGCGCAAGCAGGCCGACGCGGCCATCGAATGCATCAATTGCGGCGTCTGCTATGCGGCCTGTGACGTGGTGTCCTGGGACAAGGATTATCTTGGCCCGGCCGCCCTGAACCGGGCGTGGACGCTGTACAACGACGAACGGCACGCCGACCCCAAGGACGTGCTGCGCAAGGCCACTTCCGGCAGCGGCTGCAATTCCTGCCACACCCAGGGCAGCTGCATGAAGCACTGTCCGGTAAGCCTCAGCCCCACCGGCAGCATTGCGGGATTGAAGCGCAGCGCCATCTTCAGCCTGCTCAAGGGGGGCTGACATGGAAGCTCGTCTTTTCGCGCTCCAGCGCCTGACGGCGATGGTGATGGCGCCCTTTGTCCTGGTACATGTGGGCCTGGTGATCTATGCCGTGCGCGGCGGCCTGACCGCGGGCGAGATCCTCGCGCGCACCCAGGACAACTGGTTCTGGATCATCTTCTACGGCCTGTTCGTGCTGAGCGTGGCGGTCCACGTGCCGATCGGCCTGCGCAACATCCTGATCGAGTGGCTGCGGCTTGGGCGCGGCGCCGCGTCCGCCGTCGGGCTGGTGTTCGGCGTGGGCCTGCTCCTCCTGGGCGTGCGCGCCGTCGCGGCGGTGGGAGGGCTGATGCCATGAAATCGGCGCGCAACCATCAGGCGTACTGGGCCTTCCTGGGACACCGCATCTCGGGCCTGGCGCTGGCCCTGTTCCTGCCCGTCCATTTCTATGTGCTGGCGATGGCGCTGGACGAGGCGCGGCTGGACGGATTCCTGAAGCTCGCCGACATGCCGGCGATGAAGGTCGGCGAGTGGGGGCTGGTGCTGCTGCTGACGCTGCACATGTTCTTCGGGCTGCGCCTGCTGGCGCTGGAGCTGTTGCCGTGGAATTCGCCGCGCGAGGCGCGCGTCGCCTGGATCGGGTGGGGCTTTGCGGTCTCCATGGCGACGGGCCTGGTTTTCATCGCGGGAGTGATCTGAGATGCGGATCGAGAATTACAAGACGGACATTCTGGTGCTGGGCACCGGCGGTGCGGGCCTGTTCGCGGCGCTGCACGCCAAGAAGGCGAATCCGTCGCTGCGCGTGACGGTGACGGTGAAGGGCCTGCTGGGCAAGTGCGGCTGTACCCGCATGGTCCAGGGCGGCTACAACGTCGCGCTGGCCGCAGGCGACTCGGTGGAGCGCCACTTCATGGACACCATCGAGGGCGGCAAATGGCTGCCGCGCCAGGACTTGGCGTGGCGGCTGGTCGAAGGCGCGGTCGAGCGCGTGCGCGAGCTGGAAAACGAGATCGGCTGCTTCTTCGACCGCAATCCCGACGGCACCCTGCATTCCAAGGCATTTGCCGGCCAGAGCTTCGACCGCACGGTACACAAGGCCGACCTGACGGGCATCGAGATCATCAACCGCCTCATGGAGCAGGTGCGGGCGCTGGACGTGGACGAACTGGAAGAGCATCGCGCCATCGAGCTGATTCCCGCCGCCGATGGCTCCGGCATCTCGGGCGTGCTGTTCATCGACATGCGCACAGGCCTGTACCGCTACGTCCAGGCCAAGGCCGTGCTGCTGGCAACGGGGGCGGGCCCGACCATGTACCGCTACCACACGCCTTCGGGCGACAAGACCTGCGACGGCCTGGCCATGGCGCTGCGCTACGGCTTGAAGCTGCGGGACATGGAGATGGTGCAGTTTCACCCCACGGGCCTGCTCGGCGGGCCAGACACGCGCATGACCGGCACGGTGCTGGAGGAGGGGCTGCGCGGAGCGGGCGGCTATCTGCTCAACGGCGAGGGCGAGCGCTTCATGGCCAATTACGACAAGCGCGGCGAACGCGCCACGCGCGACGTGGTCAGCCGCGGCATTTACGCCGAAATGCGCGCAGGACGCACGGGTCCGATGGGCGGGGTCTACATCCAGATGAGCCATCTGGGCCCGGACAAGGTGGCCAAGACGTTTCCCGGCATGGTCAACCGCTGCAAGGATTGCGGCTTCGACCTGGCAGGCGGCAAGGTGGAGGTGGTGCCGACTGCGCACTACCTGATGGGCGGGGTCGAGTTCAACGTGGACGGCTCGACGGCGTCGCCGGGCCTGTATGCGGCCGGCGAGGACTGCGGCGGCGTGCACGGCGCCAACCGTCTGGGCGGCAATGGCGTGGCCAATTCCACGGTGTTCGGCGGCATCGCGGGCGATGCGATGGCAGCCTATGTCGCCAAGTCCAGCCAGTGGCGCGATCCGGATCAGCGCGTCATCGCGCGCGGCATCGAACGCGCCGAGTTCCCGTTTTCCCGGCCCGCGGGCCGCATCCACGAGCTGCGCGACGCGCTCTCGCAAACCATGTGGGACGACGTAGGCGTGCTGCGCCGCCAAGAGGCCATGGCGCACGGCCTGGACGCCATTGCCGGCCACCGCGCCGCCTTGCGCGACATAGGTGTGGCGGACGGCGACCGCCGCTACAACCTGACCTGGCACGACTGGCTCAACCTGGAAAGCCTGGTCGACATTTCCAAGGTCATTACGGTCTCGGCGCTGGCGCGCGAGAACAGCCGCGGCGCGCACTACCGCGAGGATTTCCCCGAGGCCGGCGACCTGCACACCAGCTGCTACACGCGCGTGAGCGCCCAGGACGGCGAGGTGGCGCTGGAGATGGTTCCGGTTTCCTTCGACATCGTAAAACCCGGCGAATCGCTCATCGAGGGCGAGGCGGGCATCCCCCAGAGTTGAGGCACTCCAACCATGAGCATCCCTGTCCAGAAAGTTGAAGAGGCGGCGCTGGAGATCATGCGCCGCGCGGCCATCGAGATCCCGGCCGACTACAAGCGCGGCATCCAGGAGCTGCAGAAAAAGGAAACCGGCAAGCTGCCGCGCTTCGTCATCCACGCTATGGTGGACAACTGGGAGGCTGCCGACCAGGACCGGCGTCCCATGTGCGCCGACACCGGCCTGCCGCGCTACTACGTCAAGGTGGGCAACAACGCTTCCGTCGACAGTGGCTTCGTCGCCGTGGAGCGCGCGTTGCGCCATGCCACGGCCGAGGCGACGGTCAGCGTACCGCTGCGGCCCAACCGCGTGCATCCGCTCTGGCGCACCGACCACAACAACAATGTCGGCATCAACGCGCCAGAGGTCGAATGGTCGTTCGAGCCGGACAGCGACTGGATAGACATCACCACCGTGCACAAGGGAGGGCTGTTCGGCACCGACTACCGCATGCTGTTTCCTGGCGACGGCATAGACGGCATCAAGCGCTTCGTGCTGGACACGCTGATCGCCTTTGGCAAGCGCGGGCTGGCCTGTCAGCCGGCCATCGTCGGCATCGGGCTGGGCGGATCCAAGGACACCTGCATGCAGCTGGGCAAGCAGGCCGCCTGTCTGCGCACGGTAGGGGACCGCAATCCCGACCCCAAGGTGGCGGAACTAGAACTGGAGCTGATGCAGCTGGGCAATTCCATCGGCATGGGCGCCATGGGTTTCGTCGGCTCCGGCATGGTGGTGGACTGCCATATCGAGTGCGGCTACACCCACACGGGAGGCATGCCCATCAGCCTGCATACCTTTTGCCTGTCTTCGCGCCGCGCCACCGCGCGGATCCATGCCAACGGGGAGATCGAGTATCGCACCGATCCCCAATGGTTCACGCCCTACATGCGCCGGGAGACGGTCGAATGGTAAGCAACGACGACGACATCAAGGTCTTTCATCTGGACCTGCCCGCCAGGCGGGAAGATATCGCCAGGCTGGAACTCGGCTCGGCCGTGTATCTGAACGGCGTGGTCTACACGGCCCGCGAAGGCGTCTACAAGAAAGTGCTGGACCAGGGCCTGCCGCTGCCGGTGGACCTGCGCGCCATCAGCAACGTCAACTTTCATTGTTCCCCGGCCGCGGCGCCGGACGGCCGCGGCGGCTACAACGTGGGCGCGGTCACCGCCACGGCGTCGTTCCGGTTTTCCAAATGGATACCGCGCTGGCTGGATGAGACCGGCTGTCGCATCCTGATCGGCAAGGGCGGCATGCCCGCCGACGACTACAAGCAGGTGCTGGCGCCCGGCGGCGCGATCTACCTGACGACCGTGGGCTATGGCACAGGTGCCTTGCTGGGCCGGGGCATCAAGCGCGTGCGCGAGGTGCATTGGCTGGATGAACTGGGCATCGCGCAGGCCATGTGGCTGTTTGAGGTCGAGAATTTCGGGCCCTTCATCGTCGAAAGCGACCTCGAAGGAAATTCGCTCTTCGCCCAGCATGCCGAGACCATCAACGCGGGCATCGAGAAGCTCTATGCCGGGCTGAAACCGCCCGCCTTGCACCGCTACGGCGAGACGGACGACCGCAAGGACGAAGTGATGTAGGCGCGGCAGCGCGGCTTGCGGCAACCCCATACCTGACAGAGAGACTGCAATGATCATCGACTTTAGGCTGCGGCCGCCGGTAGGCGGCTTCCTGGACACGCTGATGTACTCGGCGGGAGAACGCCGCGATGGCTTTACGCGGACGGTGGGCTTCGAGCCCTCGGCGGCGGCGCAGCAGCAATCGATGCCGCTGCTGCTGAAAGAAATGGATGCCGCGCGGATAGACCGCGGCGTGGTCGTGGGCCGCCTGGCCGGCGTGCTGGGCAGCGTGTCCAACGAGGACGTGCGCGGCATCGTGGCCGACCATCCGGACCGATTCATCGGCGCCGCCTCCATCGACCCCACCGACCGGCGCCGCGCGTGCCAGACCATCAGCCAGGCGGTCGAGGAAGGTTTCAAGCTGATCAATATCGAGCCGGGTTCCTATCCGGTTCCCATGTACGCGGACGACAGGCGCCTCTATCCGATCTACGCCCACTGCGAGGATCTGGGCGTGCCGGTGATCATGATGGTCGGGGGCACGGCGGGTCCGGACCTGAGTTACTCCGATCCGATACGGACCGACCGGGTGCTGGCGGACTTTCCTGGCCTGAACGTGGTGGTCGCCCATGGCGGGTGGCCTTGGGTCAACGAGATCCTGCACCTGGCCTTCCGCCGCCAGAACCTGTGGCTGTCGCCCGATATGTACTTTTCCCGCATGCCGGGCTGGGAGGAATACGTGAAGGCGGCCGACGGCTTTCTCTCGGACAGGTTGCTTTACGCCAGCTCATTCCCGTTCTGCCCGGTGCAGGGGTACAAAGAGTGGTTCGAGACCTTGCCGATCCGGAAAGATAATCTCGGCAAGGTCATGGGAGGCAATGCGCGGCGGCTGCTTGGCATCTAGCGCGGCATACTCCTCCTTTCCGCAATGCTGCCTTTCACCAGGAATCTTTCTTGCATGGACATCAGGACGCTCTATACGCTGATCGCGATTGCAGACCACGGCAGCTTCGCCGAGGCCGGCAATACCATCGGCCTGTCGCTGTCGGCGGTGAGCATGCAGGTCCGCGCGCTCGAGGACGAGCTGGGCATCACGATCTTCGACCGCAGCCGGCGTCCGCCTATCCTCACGGACACGGGTCTGGCGCTGGTGCACCGGGCGCGCGACCTGATCGCGCACTGGGAGAGCATGAGCGCGGCCCTGAAGAAAGGCACCTCGTCGGGACTGCTCAGGCTCGGCAGCGTCCATACCTGTGTGTCGGGCGTGCTGCCGCTGGCGCTGCGCCACCTGCAGAAGCAGGGCCATGGCCTGGAGGTCCACGTCACCACGGGGCTTACGCATGACCTGGAGCGCGCCATCTATCACCGCCAGCTGGACGTGGCGATCGTGACCGAACCCGATGCGCCGCGCTCGGGCCTGGATTTCCTGCCGTTCGTCGAAGAACAGCTGGTCGTCATTGCGCACCGTTCGGTCAAGGGCGCCAGCGACCAGGAGATCCTGGAGCAGAACCCTTATGTCCGCTTCAATCGTTCGGCGCGCGTGGGACATCTGGTGCAGGAAGAGATGGTGCGCAGGCGCATCACCGTGCGTTCGACCATGGAGATCGACAACCTGGAGGGCGTGATCGCCATGGTGGCCAATGGCCTGGGCGCTTCGGTGGTGCCCGCCTGCCGCGGCAGGAACGAATTTCCGCCGGGCATCCGCGTCATTCCGTTCGGCTCGCCCACGGTCACGCGCCGCCTGGGCATCCTGGCGCCGAAGGAGAACCCGCGGGCCCATCTTACGCAGTTGTTGCTCGATGCCTTGAAGTCAGTCTGCGCCGGCCAGCGCGACGGCGCGGAGCAGGCCGGTTCCCACCTGTAGTGGTCCTGGGTCTGACAGATCAGTAGTCAAGCAGTCCAGCAGTTCAGAAGTTCAGCAGCCTCGTAGTCCGCAGAAAAACACCGCGACATCCCTAAAAAATCGAGCCTATCGGCCCGAGGGACAGTTGCTGCCTGGCGGATCGTCTGCCGGCCGAAAGCCGGCGGGCTTCGCCGTCCCGCGAACTGAAGGAGACAAATCCATGAAGAACGACACTCACCCCAATAATGCGCGTCGCCGCGTCGTCAAGACGCTGGGCTGTGGCCTGGCGCTCGCGCCATTTATCGCCTTGCCTGCGCGGGCCGACTGGCCGGCGGACAAAGTCATACGCATGATCGTCCCGTTTTCGGCGGGCGGGGCCACCGATCTGCTGGGCCGCGCGTTGGCGGCCGAATTGGGCAAGGGCCTGAAGCAGAGCGTGATCGTCGAGAACCGCGCGGGCGCCGGCGGCAGCGTGGGCGCGCAGGCCGTCGCCAGCGCGCCGGCGGATGGCTATACGCTGTTGCTCGCATCGGGCAGCATGTTCACGGTCAACCAGTTCATCTACAGCAAACTGCCTTATTCGCTGGCTGACTTCAGCCCCGTCGGCAAGGTGGCCAACGGACCCATGGTCATCACGGTCAATGCCAGCCTGCCGGTCAAGAACACGCGCGAACTGATCGAGTACGCCCGCGCCAGGCCGGGCAAGCTCAGCTTCTCGTCGGCGGGCGTGGGCAGCCAGACGCACATGGCGGGCGAAGCTTTCAGCGACGCGGCCGGGATCGAACTCATGCACGTCCCGTACAAGGGCGAAGGCCCGGCCTACACCGATCTCATGGCGGGTGTGATCGAAGTCGCCGTGGGCAACATCAACGCCATCGTGCCGTTGCTCAAGGGTGGGCGCCTGCGGGCGCTGTCGGTGACGGGCAAGGAACGTTCCGCGTTGCTGCCGGACGTGCCGACCACGGCCGAGGACGGCGTGCCGGGGTTCGAGTTCACGGGCTGGTTCGCCTTGCTGGCGCCGGCGGGTACGCCCCAGGCCTCGGTCGACCGGCTGCTGGCCGACGCGAGAAAGGCGGTTGAACAACCCAACATGCAGCGCTACCTGGCGGACCAGGGCATGTCGGCGACCATCGTGCCCGCTGCCGCGCTCAAGGAAGAGATCGCCCGGGAGTCGGCCAAATGGAAGGCGCTGGTGGAAAAGAAGAAGATCACCGCGAGCTGAGTCGACATGATGCCGCCCGATACGCTGGCCTACGCCGCGCCCGTCGTCCTTGTCGCCTATGTCGTCTTCGGGATGACGGGATTCGGCGCGGCCATGGTGGCCGTGCCGCTGCTGGTCCAGTTCATGCCCTTGCCGTTCGCGGTTCCGCTGGTGGTGCTGTTCGACCTGGCCTGCACCGCGCTGGTGGGCGGCAGCAATTGGCGACGCGTGTCCCTGGCCGAACTCAAGCGGTTGTTTCCCTGGCTGCTGCTCGGGATAGGACTAGGTGTGACGCTGTTGCACAACGCTGGCGCCCGCTGGCCTCTGATCCTGCTGGGCAGCTTCGTGCTGGCGGTGTGCATCAAGGGCCTGCGGGGCGCGCGGGCCAAGCCGTCGGCGCCGCTGAATACCTTCTGGGCCTTGCCGTTCGGGGTGTTCGGCGGCATCTTCAGCGCGCTGTTCGGGACCGGCGGGCCGATCTACACCATCTATCTGTCGCGCCGGCTGGATGCGTTGGACCAGTTCCGCGCCACGATCTCGGTGGTCATCCTGGCCAGCGGCCTCATCCGGGCGGCGGCCTTCGGCGCCGCCGGACTGTATGCGCAGCCGGAAATCCTGTCCACGGCCGCCGTGCTGCTGCCCGTGGCCCTGATCGGCCTGTACGGCGGGTCCCGCCTCAGGGTCCGCGTGTCTCCGGAACTGCTGAAACGGGCCATCTTCGTGCTGCTCGCGATAGCGGGCGCGGGCGCCATCTATCGCGGATGGATCTCGCCCGCGTGAGACAGGCTGCCGCTACTTGGCCGTCGGCATGGCGAACTCGGCGCCCTTGCCGATGCTTTCGGGCCAGCGCTGCATGATCGACTTTTGCCGCGTGTAGAAGCGCACGCCTTCTTCGCCATAGGCGTGCATGTCGCCGAACAGGCTGCGCTTCCAGCCGCCGAAGCCATGCCAGGCCATGGGCACAGGAATGGGCACGTTGATGCCCACCATGCCCACCTCGATGCGGCGGCCGAACTCGCGCGCCACGTTGCCGTCGCGGGTGAAGCACGCCACGCCGTTGCCGAACTCGTGGGCGTTGATGAGGTCCACCGCCTCTTTCAGATCCTTCACGCGCACGCAGCCCAGCACCGGGCCGAAGATTTCTTCCTTGTAGATGCGCATGTCCGGCGTGACGTGGTCGAACAGCGTGCCGCCCATCCAGAAGCCGTCGCCGCAACCGGCGCCCGCCTGCGAGCCCTGGAAGCCGCGGCCGTCCACCAGCAGTTGCGCGCCTTCCTGCACGCCAAGGTCGATGTAGCCGCTGATGCGTTCATGGGCGGCGCGGGTCACGATGGGGCCCATCTCGGCGGCGGGGTTCTCGCCGTCCAGCACCTTCAGCGTCTTGGTGCGCTCGATCAGCCTGGGCAGCAGCCGGTCGGCCACGTCGCCCACCAGCACCGCCACGCTGATCGCCATGCAGCGCTCGCCGGCCGAGCCGTAGCCGGCGCCGATCAGGGCATCGACCGCCTGGTCGATGTCGGCGTCCGGCATCACGACCATGTGGTTCTTGGCGCCGCCCAGGGCCTGCACGCGCTTGCCGTGGCGCGCGCCGGTCTCGTAGATGTAGTTGGCGATCGGCGTGGAACCGACGAAGCTGATGGCCTTGACGTCCGGGTGTTCCAGCAGCGCATCCACGGCCACCTTGTCGCCCTGCACCACGTTGAACACGCCATCGGGCAGGCCCGCCTCGCGCAGCAGTTCGGCGATGCGCAGCGAGGCGCTGGGGTCGGTGGGGCTGGGCTTGAGCACGAAGGTGTTGCCCGCCGCGATCGCCACGGGGAACATCCACATGGGCACCATCACCGGAAAGTTGAACGGCGTAATCCCCGCCACCACGCCCAGCGGTTGGCGCAGCGTCCAGTTGTCGATGCCGGTGGAGACCTGTTCCGTGTGAGCGCCCTTCAGGAGCTGGGGAACGCCGCAGGCGAACTCGACGATGTCGATGCCGCGGGTGACTTCGCCTTGCGCATCGCTGAAAACCTTGCCATGCTCGGCGGTGATCAGGTGGGCCAGCTCATCGCGATGCTTGTTCATCAGTTCAAGAAACCTGAACAGCACGCGGGCGCGGCGGATGGGAGGGGTGTCCGCCCATTGCGGAAATGCCGCCCGGGCGCTGGCCACGGCGCGGTTCACCTCGTCGGGCGTGGCCAGGGCCACCTGCTTGGCGACGGCGCCCGTGGCCGGGTTGTAGACGGGCTGGCGGCTGCCTGTCCCCTCGACAAGGCTGCCGCCGATGTAGTGTCCGGCATCGCGGGATTGGGCGCTGGCATTGCTTGCGGTCATGGCTGGCTCCTGTGCTCAAGCATGGTGTTCTGGAGCTGGCAATGTCGCGCATTGCCGCTCGGCCGTCGAGACCGCAGGGCTGGAATCAGTGTTTGATGTTTTGAACAATGGAGCTGGGCATGACGAAAACCAGGCGTCTGGAAGATCTGTGGTCGCATATCCATTGCCTTGGGGTGCTGGCGGATACCGGCAGCTACACGGCGGCCGCGCGCCGCCTGCAGATCAGCAAGGCCTCGGTGAGCCAGCGCATCGTGGAACTGGAGCAGGCGGCTGGCGTTCCCCTCGTGCGCCGCACCACCCGCAGCGTCGGCCTGACCGAGGCGGGGCAGAGCCTGGTCGACCAGACCGCGGCGGCCTTTCTGCGCATCGAAGAGGGCTTCTCGGCGGTGCGGGACCTGTCCGAAGGGCCGCGCGGCGTGCTGTCCGTGACCGCACCGGTGGCCCTGGGACGCCAGGTCATTGCGCCGCTGATACCCGGATTCCTGAAGGATTTTCCCGACGTGCGGATCCAGCTGGAACTCAGCGACCATCTGGCCTCCCTGGCCACCGAGGGTTTCGATCTGGCGATCCGGCACGTGGCCGGCGTGCCGGACACGCATGTCGCCTCGGTCATCTGCGAAACGCGCTCGGTGCTGGTTGCGGCCCCGGAATACCTGGCGCGGCACGGCACGCCGAAGACGCCGATGGATCTGGCGGCCCACAATTGCCTGCACTACCTGCGGCGCAGCGGCAGCGCCTCCTGGTCGTTCGAGTCGCGTGACGGGGACAAGCGCGTGGCGGTGCCGGTGCGCGGCAGCTTCACGGCCAACAACAGCGAAGTGCTGAGAGAGGTGGCGGCCGGATCCCTGGGAATCGCGCTGCTGCCGGATTTCAGCGCCAACCAGGCCTTGCGCAGCGGGGCGCTGGTCGAGGTCCTGCGCGGGTGGCGGGTGGTGGGCGACTATGCGGAACGGCTGTACGCGGTCAGGCCCTACACGCCGCGCGTGCCCCTGACCGTATCCTCTTTCGTCGGCTATCTGCGCGAGGCGATTCCCGCGTCCGCCGGACTCGGCGGACCGCCGGGAACGGAAAGCGAGGCAAGCTAGTTGACCTGTAGTCCGGCCTTGGCCACCAGGTCGGCATAGACCGCGGCCCCCTGGCTCACGTATTTTTCCGTCTCGGTGGGCGACAGGACGTGGGGGATGCCGCCGAAGTTGGCGTTGCCGGCGATCCACTTCGGATCCTGTGAGATCTGCTGGAGCACGGCGGCCCATTTGGCCACGGCCTCGGGGCTCATGTCCGGCGGTCCGAACAATCCGCTCCAGCCTATGACCGCTTCGAGTTGCGGCAGCCCCAGCTCGCGCGCGGTCGGTATGTCGGGGAACTGCGCCAGGCGTTCGGGCGTGGTCGTCAGCAAGGCGCGCAGCTTGCCGCTGGCGAGTATGCCCGTCATTGAACTCAGGTTGTTGCAGGCGAAGTCCGCATCCTTGCTGAGCACCGCCAGCGCGACTTCGTTGCCGCCTTTGTAGGGGACGTTGACCACGGCCTCTGGCTTCAGGCCGAGGCTGCTGAGCAGCAGCTGCGGCGCAAGATTCTGCACCGTGGCCGGGCCGGAGTGGCTGTAGTTGAGCTTGCCGGGATGGGCTTTCAATGCCTGCGCCAGGTCGCCGATGGTCTTGTAGGGGCTGTCCGGATGCACGACACAGACCACCGGGTTCAGCTCCAGCAGTCCGATGTACGTGAAGTCCTTTGCGGTGTAAGGCGTGGTCTTGGGCTGTAGCGCCGGCAACAGGACCTGGGAGCCTATCCGGCCGACCAGCAGGGTGTAGCCGTCGGGGACGGCGTTCTTCACGGCGGCGGAGCCGATCGCGCCGTTCGCCCCGGCCTTGTTGACCACGACCAGCGGCTGGCCAAGCAGGCCTTGCGCGGCGGCGGACAGATTGCGGGCCGCCATGTCGGCGTCGCCGCCCGCGCTGAAGGGAACGATGAGCTGGACTGGTTTGGAAGGATAGGATTGGGCGCTTGCCAGGCCAGGAAGCGAGGCAAGCATGCAAATCGCGGCGCGAGCGAACGCGCCCGCCGGCAGGCCGGTAGGTCTGATCATGGAAGGTCTCCTGTCGTGCTAAGGGACGAAACCGGACTGCAGCTGGGCTCGATGCTTCGAGGTCAATGACCGGTCGCGGACTGCGTTGATGCGTTGAAAACCGGGGCGGGTTCGCCCGCCAGGGAAACGTTGATGCAGGCGGGCAGCCCGCTGTGCGCCGCCATGTCCAGCGCGGTGGCGAGACTGTCGCTGTCCTGCGCGGCAAAGCCTGCTCCGCCGAGCGCCGCGGCGACTTCGTGGTAGCGCGCGGTCGGCGCGAGTTCGCAGCCGATCAGTCTTTGCGGCCCATAGGTACGCATCTGGATAAGGTGTTCCGCGTTCCAGCGCAGGTCGTTGCCGATCACGGCGATGATCGCGGCCTGTTCGCGTACCGCCGTGTCCAGCTCCATCAGGTGGAAGCCTGCGGTGCCGTCGCCCATCAGTACGACCACGGTGGCGTCGGGCCGCGCGATCTTGGCGGCGATGGCGTAGCAGACGCCCGCGCCGATTGCGCCGGACATGCCGTTGATGATCCGTACCGGGGCCTGGCAGTATGCCTGCGCCCATTGGCCGAACTCGCCGCCGTCGCAGACCAGGATGGGGTGGGGGGCGGAGGCGAGAAAAGCCTGGACCGTTACGCAAAGCGCGCGCGGCCCCAATGCGTCAGCGGCGGCATTGGACGCGCCCAGGGTGCTGCGGTTGCGCAGCGCCTCATCCACCTGCGCGCGCCATGGGCCGCGCTCGGCCGGCGCTGGCGCCGCCCGCAAGGCCGCAAGCACAGCGTAGGGATCGCCCGGCAGGGCCAGGGCCAGGCGGTCGCCCAGCAGGCGGGCCGCGCGTTCCAGCATCGCGGGGTCGGGGTCGATCGCCACGACCCGGGCTGTCTGGCCCAGCGCGCCCGCGCCGCCGAAGCCCAGCGTGAAGTCCAGGCACTTGCCCGCCAGCACGATGAGGTCTGCTTGCGCGATGAGTCCGGCCAAGGAGCCCAGGGACGGGTCCTTCAGGCCGCGGGGGCTTTCCATGGGGATGATGCGCACCCCAAGCTTTTCTTCCAGCATCTCGCGGGTTGCGCGCATGCGAGGCCGTGCGCCTGTGGGGCCGGCCAGCACCAGGGGGCGCTGCGCCACGTTTACCAACGCGGCGAGTCGTTCCATGCCGGCTGCGTCAAACGTGGCAGGCTCGTGCTTCTGCGCCAGGGCGGGAAGCTCGGCCAGGCCAGTCTCGGCCGTCATCAGGTCGAAGGGCAGGGCCAGATGCACCGGTCCGCGCCGGGGCGCAAGCGCCTGCGCGACCGCGCTTTCGAGCGCGGGGTAGAGTTCCTGCGCGGTCTGCGGACGCAGCGAAAGCTTGGTCAGCGGACGGGTGATGGCGACCTGGTCCAGTTCCTGGAACGCGCCCGAGCCGTCTTCGCCAACGGACGAATCGCCCGAAATGAGCAGCACGGGGCTTTCCGCCTGCGACGCCGAATAAAGCGGCGCCAGGCCGTTGGTGATGCCTGGCGCCGCGGTCAGCATGGCTACGCCGAGTTCGCCGGTGATCTGGGCCCATGCGTCCGCCATGAAGACGGCAGCCGCCTCATGCCGCACGTGGATGATGCGGATGCCTGCGTCGATACAGGCATCGTAGAGCGGCATGATCTGATTGCCGGACAGGCTGAAGATGGTCTTGACGCCCAGGCGATGCAGCGTACGGATAATCAACTGGGATCCAAGCACTTGTCTCTCCGCTTGGGCGGCGCTAGTGAAACTCTGCGCGCCCTTTTTTACCGGCTATGGGAGAGTTCAGTTTATCGGCTATCCGTGGCGTGTTGGTTGATGTTTATTGAACCTAGGGCATCGCTTGCGGATGCCTGTGTGCGGCCCGCGCCGCGATCGCTGCGCGTACGCCTTGCCCGTAGGCCGGGTCGGCTCGAGTGCAGTTGGCGATGTGGCGTTCGATGACTTCCTCGGAGGCGCCTCGGATAGCGCGTGCCGTGTTCTCGAACAGCCTCTGCCTTTCGTCCGTCGCCATCAGGCGGAACAGATTGCCGGGCTGGGAGTAGTAATCGGCATCTTCCCTGTGGTCCCAGCGGGCCGCGGCGCCGCTGATGTCCAGCGGCGGTTCGGAGTAGTCTGGCTGCGGCCGCAAGGCGCCGTGGCTGTTGGGCGTGTACGCGGGGACGCTGCCGCCATTGCCATCCACGCGCATGGCCCCGTCGCGGTGGTAGCCATGGAACGGACAGCGAGGCGCATTCACCGGGATCTGAGGATAGTTCACGCCCAGCCGATAGCGTTGCGTGTCGCCATACGAGAACAGGCGGCCCTGCAGCATCTTGTCGGGTGAGAAGCCGATGCCGGGCACGATTACGGCGGGACTGAACGCCGCCTGTTCGACGTCGGCGAAGAAGTTCTCCGGATTCCTGTTGAGTTCCAGGACGCCGACCTCGATCAACGGATAATCCCGGTGTGGCCAGATCTTGGTCAGATCGAAGGGATTGAGCGGGTAGGTATGGGCCTCGGCCTCGGGCATGATCTGCACGTACAGGGTCCAGCGCGGGAACTCGCCGCGTTCGATCGCTTCGTACAGGTCGCGCTGGTTGCTCTCGCGGTCCGCGGCGATGACCTGGCCGGCCTCGGCGTCCGTCAGGTTCTGGATGCCTTGCTGGGTCTTGAAGGTGAACTTGACCCAGAACCGCTTGTTGGCGGCGTTGATGAAACTGTAGGTGTGGCTGCCGAAGCCATGCATGTGGCGATAGCTCTTGGGAATGCCGCGATCGCCCATGATGAGCGTCACCTGGTGCAGGGTCTCGGGCAGCAGCGTCCAGTAATCCCAGTTGTTCTGCGGGCTGCGCATGCCGGTGCGCGGATCGCGCTTGACGGCCCGGTTCAGGTCGGAGAATTTCAGCGGGTCGCGCACGAAGAAGACAGGCGTGTTGTTGCCGACCAGGTCCCAGTTGCCTTCCTCGGTATAGAACTTGAGCGCGAAGCCGCGGATGTCGCGTTCGGCATCGGCCGCGCCGCGTTCACCCGCCACCGTGGAGAAGCGGGCGAACATGTCGGTGCGCTTGCCGACCTGGCTGAAGATCCTGGCCTTGGTGTAGCGCGTGATGTCGCGGGTCACGGTGAACGTGCCGAAGGCGCCGGCGCCCTTGGCATGCATGCGCCGCTCGGGGATCACCTCGCGATCGAAGTGCGCCATCTTTTCCAGGAACCAGACGTCCTGCAACAGCGCCGGTCCGCGCGGGCCGGCGGTCATGGTGTTGTCGTCGTCCGGAACGGGGGCGCCGAATGCGGTGGTGAGTTTGCTCATGATGGACTCCTTGCATGGTTCAACGGGGCAGCGGCCTTCAAGAGCGGGTGCATCGCAGCGGGCCCGGATCCGGCCACGCGGGGGTCAGGCGTAGTGCTCGATGGGGGAGTGGTCCTCCAGGCGCAGCACGCGGCCGTCGATGACGAGGGACGGCAGGCGGGTGATGCCGAGAGCCTTGGCCTGGGCGGCGGACTCGGGCTGCCGCGCGAGGTCGAATGACTCGTAGCGATGCAGCGGCGTCGCGAAGGCCGCCGCGATGCTGCGGTCTATCCCCAGGCAGAGGCTGCAGCCGTCATGGAACAGGGTGACTTGAATCAAGGCGATCTCCTTGGCGTGCCGCCAGGGCGGCTGCGTCTGGCATCCGAGCCTCATGGGCGGGTATGCCAGGCTGGTCTTGGAGGCGCGGGCTGGAATCGAACCAACCTCAGGAGATTTGCAATCTGCCGCATGACCACTCTGCCACCGCGCCGTCTTTTTGTCCTAGGACGTAATGAATGGTACGCAAGCCGGGCAGGGCGTGGACTTCCGCAAATCCACGAAAATTGTCCTAGCGTCCAGAATGAATGACGCAGGTCAAAGGTGTGTATGTCATGAGCCGCGTGGCGGCGTGGGGATCTGCACGGCAGAGCTGCGGCGCGCACTTGGCAAGGTCGCGCTCGGGGTAGCGGGGCAGCACGGGAATATGCCCGATTCGGGCGAAGAAATGAAAAAAGGGCCCGAAGGCCCTTTCTCAAGGATTTCCAGAGCAAGTCTGGGAATCAAAATTTGGAGCGGGATAAGAGACGTTTACTAGGGCAGTAAGTCGTTGATTCCCAAGCTCTTTCTTCGCCGAGGTGACCAGCGAAGACCTAGATTGTAGCCTATTTTTTCGTCCCCGCCAACAAAGATCGTCCAAAGAGTTCCACTGGCATCCATAGACCCACACCCAGCACACCAGACCCGCAGTCGTCACAACGTCGTCGGCGACGGTCTCGAACTGGCCGCCCGTGCCCCTGCTCTCAGTTCCCGCATCCGCTTCCGCGATGACGCCCAGGCCGATCCTCTCGGTGCCGGCCCAGTTCGGATGCCATCTACGAGCCGCATGCAACGCGCATTGCATTGCCCGTCTGCGCAAGCAAGTCACGCAGGAAGAACGCGCACCCTAGCCGTGGCGCGTCAGCACGCGATTCTTTATCGGTATATCAGGATGCCAGGGCGGGTATGACAGGCGTGGATTCGCCCAGTTTTCCTAGACCTTGGACAACGACCACCATCTCGTCGCGCCTTGTGAAACCGCTGGCATATAAGGCCATACCGAGACAGATTTGCAGAATCCGCAACTTATTACGACGCTGATAGCGTGAGCGTCACTGTCGAGCCTACGTCCCGATGCTCGACCTTCTAGCGGCCGATGAATTTTTGCACATTGGGCACATGACAGCCACCGGTAAAAGCGTACTGGTGAGAAGTGCTCAAGCACCCATGACGGACCGGGCCTCGGGGCTCGTTTCCTACACAGACAACTGCCCGACCACGGGGTCGGCGTCAAAGGAGTCGGCCATGTAGTTCTTCTCCTGGAAGGAGACGGAGCATGCACGAGAACAAGAATGATGCACCAACATCAAAGGTGTTCTACCGCCCGATCGAAGCGTCCATCCGCTGGGCTGGGCTGCTGCGATACGAGCAGGTGATCCTGGCCTCGGTTTTATCGCCAAGGAATCTGCCACAGTCGTTGGATTGCCCGCGCTGGGGCGAACTGCGGCTATACACCGACCGAATCTACGACGGCATCCTCAATGGGGAACTGCCCTTCGGGCAGAACGGCATCACAACACGCGATACCGCACTGATCGAGTCCCTTGATCTGACGGTTCGCCACGTCGATCTGAAGCGATGGATGCGCCAGCACTACCCCGAGCAGCGGCCCGGCTTTCTCTTCTCTCGCAGCGAACGCATCGCCCATCCCGTCATCTCCCTGGAGACCGGCCAAGCCATGCTGGTCGAGCGATTGGCCCTCAAATCCGCTCTGGAGCAGTGCAAGCGCCAAATGCGCGAGCTGCAAGAACAGCACGACGCGCTACTCAAGCAGTCCACGGTCATTCCCGCCTGCGCGCAATGCCCCATCAGCGACCGGGCCGAGGCCACCTACCTCCACATCATCGGCACCATGCTGGAACTGAT
The DNA here is from genome assembly GCF_002192695.1 of Achromobacter xylosoxidans. Classification (GTDB taxonomy): domain Bacteria; phylum Pseudomonadota; class Gammaproteobacteria; order Burkholderiales; family Burkholderiaceae_B; genus Achromobacter; species Achromobacter xylosoxidans_C. The sequence continues at coordinate 7,599 of NZ_MTLG01000011.1, read as the reverse complement.
GCTCGGCCAATCTCCGTCGGGCACACCGTATTCCAGTTTCAATAGCCAGGAAGCTATCGCTACCGCGATGATCGCGCATCACGGCGAACTCATGGGCATTACCGATCGCACGCTGCAAGCCAAGTTTGCACAAGCCCGCCGCAAGCTGCGGGCCGCCGTTTCCTGATATTTGCAAGCCCGAATCTGCGGTCACGGAAACCGCATTTACGGTGGCCTGAGACAGAAGTCGACATTTGAATAGGTGTCACGCCAACAAACGCCACTGAGCGTTCAGGAGTGACCGCCATGTCGCAGATACCTGTACTACCGCCCAACGAGCGCCGCATCTTGCGTCTCGATGAAGTCGAGGCCAAGTCCGGCTTCAAGCGTGCCCACATCTACAACCTGATGCGTGCCGGCAAGTTCCCCCAGGCGCTGCGTCTGGGCGTGCGTGCAGTGGGCTGGGATTCGGTCGAGATCGACCAATGGATCGCCGAACGCCTCAACAATCGCACCTGAGCGGCTCTCCCTCGGAATTCCCTATCCCTAGACGGAGAGCGCCATGCAGGTTGTATCCATCATCTCGACCAAGGGCGGCGTCGGCAAAACGACCACCGCAGCCAACCTCGGCGGTCTTGCCGCCGACGCGGGCTTGCGCGTACTGCTGCTCGACCTCGACGTGCAGCCCACGTTGTCGTCCTATTACGAACTGGCCCACCGCGCGCCCGGTGGCATCTACGAGCTGCTGGCCTTCAACGAGCGCGATCTCGACCGGCTCGTGTCCCGCACGAGCATCGCGGGCCTGGACCTAGTGCTCTCCAACGACCACCGAGGCGAACTGAACACCTTGCTGCTGCATGCGCCGGACGGGCGCCTGCGGTTACGCCATCTGTTGCCGGTGCTGGCGCCTCTCTATGACCTGCTGTTGATCGACACCCAGGGCGCGCGCAGCGTCTTGCTGGAGATGGCCGTGCTCGCCTCCGATCTTGCGCTGTCGCCCGTGACCCCGGAAATCCTCGCGGCCCGCGAGTTGCGGCGCGGCACCATGCAGTTGCTGGAGGACATCGCGCCGTACCGACACCTCGGCATCGAACCGCCGCCGCTGCACCTGCTCATCAACCGCGTCCACCCCGTGTCCGCCAACGCGCGGCTGATCCAGCAGGCCCTGCGCGACCTGTTCCAGGAGCATGCCGGCATCCGTGTGCTGGGTACTGACGTGCCGGCTATCGAAGCCTATCCGCGCGCTGCGACCCGCGGCCTGCCGGTGCATCGCGTCGAGTACCGACAGCCACCGGGCAGAGTCGCGCCAGCCGCTCTCGACACCATGCGCGCCCTTGCCAGCGAGTTGTTCCCGCAATGGCAGGATCAATTGGCCTTCGTGTCCGGCCGCCAGCAGCGTCCTTCTGAGACTGGGAGGCAGCATGGCAAGCGCACATGAACTGGCCCGCGGCCACAAGCGGCTACGCGTCCTGATCGAATTTGCGATCAGCGAAGGCTGGCACGTCAAACGCACACCGGGTGGACACCTCAAGTTCACCAAGGTCGGCTGCGCCGCGATCTACACCAGCTCGACCGCGAGCGACCACCGGGCGACCCTCAACGCCCGCGCGCAGATCCGCCGTGCCGAGCGCCAGGCCCAAGCCCAGGCCGCGAGCGTAAAGGAATGCGGCCATGGCTGATATGAGGTCCCAGGACATGGCTGGCAAGCTGCTTGCCGCCGGGTTCGAACGTAGCGGTCCATCCGCCACCGCCTTGAGCGACCCGATTGTCGACACGCCGATGGTCGTGACGTTAGACCAGTTGCGTCCCTACGATCACGATCCACGCAAGAAGCGCAATTCCGCCTACGAGGAAATCAAGGCTTCCATCCGTGAACGCGGCCTGGATGCGGCGCCGGCCATCACGCGCCGTCCAGGCGAAGATCACTACATCATCCGCAACGGCGGCAACACGCGGCTGGCGATCCTGCGTGAACTCTGGTCGGAGACCAAGGACGAGCGATTCTTCCGCATATCGTGCTTGTTCCGCCCCTGGCCCGCACGTGGCGAGATCGTCGCATTGACCGGGCACCTTGCGGAGAACGAGCTACGCGGCGGCCTGACGTTCATCGAGCGAGCCCTCGGCGTCGAGAAAGCGCGTGAGTTCTACGAAGAGGAAAGCGGCACCACGCTGAGCCAGTCCGAACTGGCTCGCCGCCTGGCCGCCGATGGCTACCCGGTACAGCAGTCGCACATCAGCCGCATGGTCGATGCGGTCCGCTATCTGCTGCCCGCGATCCCGACCGTGCTCTATGGCGGATTGGGCCGCCACCAGGTCGAGCGGCTATCGGTCATGCGCAAGGCCTGTGAGCGCACCTGGGAGCAGTACGCCAAAGGCCGCTCTCTTCCTCTGGATTTCGACGGCTTCTTTCAGGAAGTGCTGTCGCAATTCGACACGCAGGCTGACGAGTTTTCGCCGCAGCGAGTGCAAGACGAGCTGATCGGCCAGATGTCCGAATTGCTGGGCATCGACTACGACGTCCTGGCGCTGGACCTGACCGAATCGGAGAGCCGTCACCGTGCGTTGGTCAGCGACCCGACGCCGCCATCGGCGCCGCCCGCATTGCCTGAGCCTGGGGCCATCGCGCGATCGCCGGTTGAATCAGCACCATCCACTATCACGCCTGCACCACGTCCAGGCCATGCAGCGGCCGCGCCTACGCGGCGCGAGGACGACATGGCCCCGAGGGAGGCCTCCGCGGCCAGCCCTACGGCAGGGGTCGGCGATTTGCTTCAGGAGCACATCATCTCCCCGGCACCAACGACGGAGCGGCTCCAGTCCATCCAGCGCATGGTCGCCGATCAGTTAGGCGATGCGCTACCGCCCGATTTCTCAGCCAACGTATTGCAGTCGATTCCAGTGCAGGCCGGTGGCCTCTATCCCATCTCGGACATCTGGTATATCGACCCTGGACTGGATACGCCCGATCGGCTACGCATCCACATCGCGCAGTTCGCGCGCGAGATCGCAGGCGAGGCCGAGCTGGACGAGTACGTCGCGGATCGTCCCGATGGCATCGGGTTCGCGTGCCGCGCCCAGGCCCGGCCTTCTTCGCCCCTGGGACGCGCCGTGCTCGCGCTACTGGTTTCTCTGGCCGGTCAGCCGCCGGCCGACGTCGGCTTGGACAGCGGGCAAATCGTCACCGACCTGCCGGCACTGCTGCACGGCCAGGACGATGCGGCCTTGCGATTGAGCGACACCGCGCTGGTCAAGCTGTTCCGACTGCTGCGGTTGGCCCGACGCCTACTGGACCTGGAAGCCGGCGCTGTCGGTTCTGGGACCTGAGCGAGGGATACCAGCATGTCCGCACCGAACCCACTCAATCAGGCCGTCCTCGCCCAGGCGCTCTACGACCTGCGCAACGGCCAATTGCGTCGATGCAAGGCGATGGGGTTCGGGGAGGAAGAGTTGGATGCGCTCAAGCATCCAGCGCTGATCAGCGTATTGGCCAATGCCAACGTCTCCTGGTGCTCTGTCTCCGTGAACCGCGAAGTGCTCCGACGCTTGCTCAAGCAGGCACAGGACGTGGAGAAGGAGATCGCCACCGTCGATCGCATGCTGCGCCTGGGCGCCAGTACGGAAATGGTGAGTCGCTTCTACGGGCTGACGCATCAGGAAGTCGCGCTACGACGCGAAGTTCTCGGCCTGCCCAAACGCAAGGGGCGCCATCCGGTTCTGGACGAGGAGCAGGACACGGAACTGTGGCGGCGCTGGAAGGCCGTGACCAGCAGCAGGAATGTCGATCTGGAGGACGAAACCTCGGTCCTTGATGCGGCAATGGACCTCGCCGAAGGCATGGACCTGCCGCTGTCGGTGGTTTGGGCTGCGATCAAAGGCTGGATCGATCAAGGATTGGGTTGAGTTATGGCCGTGGATGACTCAGCACCACGAGCATCACGCCATGGCCCCGTCGCCCTCGCTGATCTGTTCGACAGCGCGCTGAAAGACCTTGCGCCCAAACCCCGCGCGCCCGCATCCGCACCCGCACCCGCATCTGCACCGTCGCCCGGGTCAACATCTGGTGACGGTTTCCTTTTCAGCGGCAATCGGCACGAGAGCGTGCCGCGGCGGCTCTTTCTCGACCGACGCCTGACACCGCTGGAGCGCAATGCGTGGCAAGTGTTTCGGATGATGCTCAACGAGGATGGCGTCACAGCGTTTCCGACATATGAGCAACTTCGGCCATGGCTCGCGTCAACACCCTGCGCTGGACAAGCCTCCCACGAGACCGTCGCACGCGCGCTGACGCTGTTGCGCCTGACACGCTGGTTGAGTCTCGTGCGGCGCAGACGCGACCCCAAGACCGGCCGTATTCTCGGCAACCTCTATGTTCTGCACGACGAGCCCTTGACTCCATTCGAGGCGATGCAGCTCGACGCGGACTACTTGCAGCTCGTCAGCCAGGCTCTGGGCCACTCGGCCAAGGCCGTTCAGGTCGTGGGTCTGCACACCCTCAAGGAGATCGCCGAAGACCCGTTGCTGTCCGGCCGCACGCTGCCCTCGCGGCTGCAGGTCCTTGCCGAACGCCTCGCCAGCCAGGGCATCGGGACGCAAGAGAGTTATCCACAGGAGGACATGGTTCACGATTCCGAAGAAGGGGCTCCAAGCCTTCTTCGGAATCCCGAGCACCCGTCTTCGGAATCCGAAGCAGGGCCGAAACCCGCGTCAGCCGGCTCTCTTCGGAATCCGAAGCAGGACCGTACTGTACGTAGTAGTCGTATTAATGAAGTACGTACTACCGCGCGCGAGCGTGGGCAGGCGCGCGCGATGCAAGGTGTCCGCTTGCCTGATCGCTTCCTTGGTTTGAAAGAAGAGCAGCAGGCCGGGGCGATGGTGGCATTGCAGCAGGTCGATGTCCCGCTGCGTCAGGCCGTGCTGGACGAATGGGCCGATCGTTGTCGCGGCAACACCATCCGCAACCCGGCCGGCTACCTGTTCGGCATCATCCAGCGCGCCATCCGTGGCGAGTTCAACGCGTGGGCCAAGCAGGCTGGCGCGACAGCACCCCCCACCGCCGCGCGAGATGCGCCGTCTGAGGCACCACGCAATGTGGTTCCACCCGAGGTGGCCAAACAGCACATCGAACGGCTGCGTGACCTTCTGCGCAAGAGCTGATCGTTACGAGCGGCATGTTCATGAAGCAGACATCCGTGGCCGTCAGTAGAGCTATCCCCAGGGGATAGATGTAATGTAAGGCGTAACGCCGACAGGTGCGGCCCGGTACTTTCGTCCACTGCACTGCAATGGCGCCGGTTTCAGGAGCGACGCTGACCATTCGCGCGAACAGCGCTCCATGGCGTTTGATGGAGCTATCCCCTGGGGATAGCTCGTGCCTCGGGCTGGCACTGCCACGACAACCGGGGACTGATTCATTTCGGTTTGTTGACTGACTGCCTTCCGTTGCGTGCCGATCCTGACGGCTCTTTTTCCACAGCGGGCGGTCACCATGGCAACCAACGAACCTTTACAACTCAATCTCGGCTCCTTGCGCAGCGCGATGTCGCTGACGCTTCACACCCACCACGCCTCGCGCATCTGGCACGGGCGTGCCGCCGCTGAGGGGCGGCCGGGCATTGTCGGGCTCAACGGCTACATCGCCGTGATGAACAAGATGAAGCGCGGATCGGAGCAAGACGACCCGTACAGCGACTGGTGGATGTTGCGCATCGAGGAAAAGCTCGACCAGACCAAATCCACGCTGCAATCGCTGCGCGAGCAAGTTGACCAGGCACTGGCCGGCGTACCCGCAGCATTGAGCCTGGGCGAAAACCTCAACGTGCAGCCGGTGAAGCTCCCCTTGTTTGTGAACGCGCAGCTCGGCTTCGCGGCGGTCTATCTCCTGGCCGACTACGACGACATCGCCCGCAAGTTGATCCTCGCCCATCACACCGCGCTGATCGATCGCTCGACATTGGAGCGCTGGCTCAACGAAGGCGCCCACGCGCTGCGTAGCCTGTTCAGTCTGGCGCAGCAGTATCGCTACTCGGGCTGCACCCGCGACGACTTCGCGGCCAAAAATGCCGCAGCGCGGGCGGCGCTGGAGAAGTTCGGCGAACTGCCCCAGGAGGTGCTCGAAGGCACACGCCGTTCGAAGTTTGCGCCGCCCATCGCGCGCCGTGGCCTGCAACAGCGCAGCGATGGTTCTGCCGCAGCGCCTCCGTCCGGCGATGAAGCCATCACCGCCGAGCCATCCGAAACCGCAGCCGGTGAGGACGAACCCGCATGAGCGATCTGAACCAACCGATCCGCTACTTCCGGGGCCTGCAACAGCAAGCCTTCATGCGGCTGGAACACGCGGCCTCTCTAAAAGGCCTTTTAAAGCCTTTTAAAGGTAAAGGGGACTTCGAGGCCTGGGCCAGCCAGTGCTTCGCCATGCGCGACGAACTGATTGGCTTGGCGCAGCGACAGGTGCTGCAACAGGCAGTCGGGCATCCCTTCCACCTGCTACCCATCGAGCTGGCCCAGCAGACAACTGGCGCGGGAACGACGTTCCTTCGCTGGCGCAAGCACGACCGCACGGCCATGGGCGTAGCCCTGTGGCAGGAGCTGATGGCGAGCACCAGCACGCCGGCTAACCTGCTGGCCGACCTGCACGCGATCGAGCTGCAGCGCATCACGTTGAACATGCAGATCAGCCTGCTGCACACCTTGGGCAGGCAGGCGCAGGAATGCGCCAGCAAGGCGGCCGAGGCAGACAACGCCTACCTGCGCCGGCTCACGTCCACCCCGCCCGCAATGCGCGATCGGTGATTGCGCCAGCCATCCCAGCACGCGCCCGGCGCCGACGAGGCACGGGTATTTCAACCACCACGGAGATCACACCATGAGCACGCATTTTTCTGGCGAAGGCAACATCGGCTCGCCACCGGAGTACCGCGAATTCCCCAATGGCAACGACGAGCCCACCCGCCTGCTGCGCCTGAACGTCTATTTCGACAACCCCGTTCCCAAGAAGGATGGCACCTTTGAGGACCGTGGCGGCTTCTGGGCGCCGGTGGAAATCTGGCACCGCGACGCCGAGCACTGGCAGAGCCTCTACCAGAAGGGTATGCGGGTGCTGGTGATCGGCCGCATGGAGCGCGAGCCCTGGACGGACAACGAAGATCAGCCACGCGAGACCTGGCAAGTCAACGCGCGCAGCGTCGGCATCCTACCGTACCGCATCGAGTCTGTGGTCCTCAGCCCGAAGCCGCAGGAGGCAGAACCGAAGCCGCAGGCCGACCAGGAATCGACCGCGCCGAAAGAGACGAAGCGCAGGAAGTGACCCGGCACGGAGGGCGGCTGCCGCGGTGCTTAGCCGCCCTCCATGCGTCGCGAGCTATCCCCAGGGGATAGCTCCATCAACGTCCACTGACTTCCACGCGTACCCGCGAATCGCCGCTCCCGACCCGCATACCTCCGGCCACTCGCCATCCCCGCACAAGCCCTTCCATCCCGTGAAAGCGGTCGCCGCCGCGTGCCGCTTGTTTGCTGCTGCTCGCGGTGGTGCTCGGCATGCTCGATCCCAGCAACTCCATGAACCACGGGAATCGGATGGACGGATATGCGGCTGTTCTTGTGCGAGAAGCCCTCCCAGGGCAA
>NZ_MTLG01000109.1 GCF_002192695.1 Achromobacter xylosoxidans | reverse complement strand
CCCGCCATATCCATCGGATATGGCGGGCGTCTTGCCTCAGGCCGCGGGGCTTATTCCGCCGCGAGTTCCTGCTTGGAGGCGTCCGAGCGGGTTTTCCACAGCGAGAACAACACGCCGCCGGCGATCAGGCCGAAGGTCACCGACAGGGACACGGCGGCCGGCACCTTGCCGATGAAGCCGACCAGGAAGATCTTGGTGCCGATGAAGACCAGGACCAGGGCCAACGCGTACTTCAGGTAGTGGAAGCGGTGGATCATCGCGGCCAGCGCAAAGTACAGTGCGCGCAGGCCCAGGATGGCGAAGATGTTGCTGGTGTAGACGATGAACGGGTCGGTGGTGATGGCGAAGATCGCCGGCACGGAATCCACCGCGAACAACAGGTCCACGAACTCGATCAACACCAGCGCCAGCAACAGCGGCGTAGCCCAGCGCACCTTCTTCGACGTGGCGGGATCGGTTTCCATCACCCAGAACGCGTTGCCGCGCAGCCCTTCCGTGACGCGCATGCGGCGCTTCAGGAACTTCAGGATCGGGTTGGACGCGATATCGGGCGTCTGGTCCGCAATCATCCACATCTTGATGCCGGTGAACACCAGGAAGGCGCCGAACAGGTACAGCAGCCAGCCAAAGTTGCTGACCAGCGCCGCGCCCAGGCCTATCATGATGGCACGCAGCACGATCACGCCGAGGATGCCCCAGAACAGCACGCGGTGCTGGTACTGGCGCGGAATCGCGAAGAAACTGAAGATCAGCGCGATCACGAAGACGTTGTCCATCGACAGCGACTTCTCGATCATGAAGCCCGTGTAGTAGGCCATTCCGCTGGCGGAGCCCATCTGCCACCAGACCCAGGCGCCGAACAGCAGCGCCGCGCTGATGTAGCCGGCGGAAAGCAGCAGGCTCTCGCGCACGCCGATCTCGCGGTCTTCCTTGTGCAGCACGCCCAGGTCAAAGGCCAGCAAGGCGACCACGATGCCGATGAATAGCAGCCAGCTCCAGGCCGGAGTGCCGAAGAAATCGGCGGAGAGAAAGGTGAGCAAGGTGTCCATGATGTTCCCGCTTGGTTCGAAGGGGCTCATGATCCGGATCCGGGGCCGATGGAGAAATCAGCCTGAAAGTGAGTTAAGGTTCGAAAAAACCGAAGTGATTCCTGCCATGCTCAATTACCGACACCTGTATTACTTCTGGATGGTCGCCAAGGAAGGCGGGTTTTCCCGCGCCGCCGAACGGCTGGACATGGCCATCCAGACCATCAGCGCGCAAGTGCGCGAACTGGAAAAAAACCTGGGCCACCAGCTGCTCAAGCCGGCCGGCCGCGGCGTGGCGCTGACCGACGCGGGCGAAGCCGCCTTCGCCCGCGCCGAAGAGATCTTCCAGATCGGCCAGGTGCTGCCCCAGGAGGTGCGCGCCGCCGCCACCAAGCCCGTCATGCGCCTGGCCGTGGGGCTGTCCGACGGCATTTCCAAGCTGGCCGCCCAGGCCCTGCTGGGCCCGGTGCTGCACACGCCGGACCTGCGCCTGACCTGCCATGAGGGCGAGGTCGAGGAACTGCTGGGCGAACTCGCCCAGCATCACCTGGATCTGGTGCTGGCCGGCCAGGGCGCGCCGGCCAACCCCAACCTGCGCCTCACCAGCGACCGCCTGGTGTCCTCCCCGGTGGACTGGTACGGCCCCGCCAAGCTGGTGCGCAAGGCCGACACCCTGGACTTTCCGCGCTGCCTGGAGCGCCTGCCGGTGCTGCTGCCCACCGGCCATTCCGTGCTGCGCCAGACGCTGGACCGCTGGTTCGCCGAGCAAGGCATCTATCCCAACGTGGTCGGCGAATTCGAGGACAGCGCCCTGATGTCGGTGTTCGCGGCCCGTGGCCTGGGCGTGTTTCCGCTCAGCCGCCTGGGCGGCGGCGACATCGGCGTGCTGCGGGGCTTGCGCCCCCTGGCCCGCCGCGACGACGTGCACGAGGAAATCCACGCCATCCGCAACCGCCGGGGACAGCACCATCCGCTGGTCCAGATCGTGCTCGCCAAGGCAAAAACTTCGGTTTTTTCTTAATGTTTGTCACAACCACGCTGGTTTTTCAGAAATAAAATCCGCTTTATCGTGGACCCTCTTTTGAAACATCGGAGTACCACCTCAATGAAAAAGATCATCTGGCTCGCTTTCGCCGTGCTTGCAGCACTCTGGACCGGGCTGGTTGCGCTGACGCTGCAGCTGACCAACTGGGTCCTGTCGACCATCGCCACGACCCAGGTGCCCGGCACGGCGCTGGACACGTCGCAGTGGGTGCCACCCGCCTGGGCGGCGGCCTGGGTCGACCCCGCCTGGCTGCAGACGCTGCAAGGCGGCCTGGTCTGGGCCGCGCAGGGCCTGAACCAGGTGCTGCCCTTCGCCGGCAGCCTCGGCACGCTGATCTCGGTGCTGGCCTGGATCTTCTGGGGCTTCATCATCGTCGGCCTGCTGGTGCTGGCGCTGATCCTCCACTGGCTGGCCGGCAAGCGCGAGCAAGCCGCGGCGCCCGGCCGCCAAGTGGTGTAATAGGGCAGGCAACGCGGCAACCCGGCGCGCTGCCCCTTACAAGAGGAGCGTGCCGTGCCCACCGTCCATTCCCCTGCCCCGAAGCTGTTGCTGGCGGCCCTGCTGGCCGTGGCCGCCACGGCGGCGCAGGCGCATCCCGCACGCGCCGCCTACGGCATCGAAGTCTGCACGGTCACAGGCACTTCCGGGGAATACAGCGTGCGCGTACGCAACACCGGCACCGCGCCCCTGGCCCGCGCCGAAATCAACGGCGTCAGCCTGGATTCCAGCGGCAACGCGGCCGGCCCCCTCGTCGTCAACCTGACCGACATCCCTCCCGGCAAGTACAAGACCGCGGTGCTGGGACGCCCCGGCAATGGCGCCGCGCTGGTCAGCATCGCCACCTACGTCACCGCCAACGGCGCGGAAACCCATCAGCAGGACCTGTTCGCCGGCAAGGTGGCGCACGTTTCGCCAGGCTCTGCCCTGCAATACACCCTGGCGCCGCTGGCCGTGCGCGGCTGGACGGTGGCCTATGGCACCAAGCAGGATCCCAAGCTGGAAGCCGGCAGCGCCGTGCTGCTGATCTATCCCGTCACCCTGGGCAAAAAGCGGGACCCGACGCGGCCGGACGCGGGACGCGCGCCTGCCGACGTGGTGCCGCTTGCGCCTTGCGGCGCGGCCAGGGGATCCTGAACGCGGTCAAGTGCCGCTGAGCAGGTCGCGCTCGTTCAAGAGCGCATAGACGATCTCGGGTCGATTATCGAAGCCGCGGCGGATGGCGGCGGGAATCGCCGTGCGCGTCTTGCGGCACAGCCCGAGCTGGTCCTCCAGCTGGATCGCGATGCCGCGCGAGGTGCGCACCTCGTTTTCGCTGGGCGTGATATGGATCACGATGCCCAATTGCGCCTGGATGCGTCCCTGCATGGCGCGCAGGTCTTCCAGGCTGGAGATGTTCTCCAGCCGCGCCACCAGGCGCTTTTCCTCTTCCTTGGTCAGCCGCAGCACGCGGACGTCGGCAGCGGGATCGGCCAGCAGCCGGTCTCGGTCGCACATACAGGCGCCCGGCGGACATTCTTGGCGGATGGGAAACGGAAAATTCATGGCGGGCGGAGCGCGTCGCGGCAATCTTGCGTATCTTGGAATTCTACCCAGGATCGCCTGCAGCCCGCCGGGCGGCAAGTCCTGGTTTCCCCGCAAGCCGCTGCGGCATAATGCCTCACCGAGTTCACGGCGCGGAGGGCGCCCGCATGAAACGATTCCTGTCGCTGACCGCACTGGCAGCGCTGTTCCTGCCCGGCCAGGATGCCGCCGCGCGCGACTACTCGTACGCCGTCCGGCCCGGCCTGCCAGCCGTGGTGACCGTTACCGAGCTGCCGCAACAGCGCCTGAGCGCGCGCGTGGGCGACGGGTCCGCTCAGGAAATCGCGGACATCGGCGGCGACGAGGAAGTCGACCAGTTCCAGGACGTGGACGTGGACCATGACGGCTACCGCGACTTCGTCATCGGCCAGACCGGCGGCAGCACGCAAGCGATTTCGCGCATCTTCCTGTACCGTCCCAAGGACGGGCGCTACCAGGAGATTCCGTATCCCGATGCGGTTGCCAGCCCATGCCGCGGCTTCGTCAATCCCGAATTCGACGCTGCCAAGCCCATTGTTTCCGTGGCGTGCCGCTACAGCGCCGACACCTACGGCTTCGAACAATACCGGGTGTGCCCGGACGGCTCGGTGCGGGTCATTTCCTGGATCCGGCGCGAAGGCGAATCCGAGCGCAAGATTCCGCATCCCGGCGCCAAGGGCGGCACATGCGCCGCGCGGACTGGCCGCTAAGGCCCCCACTCCGCCCCGCACATCCCGCTTTCGCCATGGCGCCGCAAACGCCACCGCCGCTATAGTTGCGCTTCCGCCTGCCAGGCCCTACGTCCGAGGACACCCCCGCCGTGCTGATCTTCCACAACCCTGTCCATGAAAAACATGCTGGCCGACAGGAGATGTTCCGCGGCAAGCTGGTGCCCTGCCACGAGACCCCGGCGCGCCTGGAATTCGTGCTGCAAGCGCTGCGCCAGCGCGGCATCGGCGCATTGCGCACTCCGTCGGCAGCGGACCCGGACCTGGTGAAGCGCGTGCACACCCCGCGCTACGTGGACTTCCTGGAAACGGCCTGGCGCGACTGGGTGGCGCTGGACCCGGCCAACGCCGGGCTGGACATCCTGCCTTCGGTCTGGCCCGTGCGCGGATTCCGCCACGACATCGAACCGACGAACTTCGCCGCGCGGGTCGGCCTGTTCTCGTTCGACAGCGGCTGCCCGCTGACCGCCGGCACCTGGGAGGCCGCCACCGCCGGCGCCGCCTGCGCCATCGACGCCGCGCGCGCGGTATCCGCGACGGGCGGCCCCCGCGTCGCCATGGCGCTTACGCGTCCGCCCGGCCACCATGCGGGCGCCGATTTCTTCGGCGGCTACTGCTTCCTGAACAACGCGGCGCTGGCCGCTCAAGCGCTGCGCGAAGCGGGCGCCGAGCGCGTGGCCATCGTCGACGTGGACTACCACCACGGCAACGGCACGCAGAGCATCTTCTACGAACGCGCCGACGTCCTGACCGTGTCGGTGCACGGCGATCCGACCACTGAGTATCCCTTCTACCTGGGCTACGCCGATGAGCGCGGCGCGGGCGCCGGCCTGGATGCCAACCTGAACCTGCCGCTGCCCGCCGGCACCGGCTTTGCCGCCTGGACTCAGGCGCTGGAACAAGGACTGGCCGCCGTGCGCGCCTTCAAGGCGGACGCGGTGGTGATCGCGCTGGGGGTCGACACCTACGAGGGCGATCCCATCTCCAAGTTCCAGCTCAAGAGCGCCGACTATCTGCGCGTGGGCCGGCTGCTGGCAGGCCTGGACCTGCCGGCGGTGTTCACGATGGAAGGCGGCTACGCCGTGGCGGACGTGGGCATCAACGTCGCCAACGTGCTGGAAGGCTACGCAGGCTGAGCGGTCAGGCGCATCCGCTGCCACATCGCGTCCACCGCGGGGCGCGAATCGGCGCGGTCCTTGAACGCCAGGATGGACACCTCGATGTCCCATAGCCGGTTGGCCAGCGGCGCCAGGTCCGCCGACGCCAGCCGCTGCAGCGCGCTGTCAGCCAGCCAGGCGACGCCCAGTTCCTGGGCCGCCATGTCGCCCAGCACGTCCGACATCTCGGCCTCGAACATGCGCACGCCGTGCAGCGGCGTTGCGGCCCCTTCGATCGCGGCGTCGATCAGGCGTCCGAAGTAGACATTGGCCGAATACATCAACAGAGGCACGGGGTTTGCCGCCGTGCCGGGCAGGTCCAGTCCGGTGCGCTCGATCAGCTTGCGCGCCGCATAGGGCCTGATCAATTCACGGCCCAGCGTCAGGCAGTCGTAGCGCGCCGGGTCCAACGGCAAAGGCTGGGCGACCTGATGGAAACAGACCAGGAAATCCGCGGCTCCCGAGGTAAAGGCCGAGACGGTGTCGTGGACGTTGCCCGTCTGCAGGCTGCAGCTGAGCAGCCTGCCCTCGCTCCAGGTCCGCCACCACTTCGGCAGGTGCGCGGTCGCCAGCGCATAGGACGTGGCCAGGCGCAGCTGGTTCTGCGCCGGCACCCCGGCGATGCCGGCGCGCGCCTCGGCCAGCTGGTTGATCAGTTCTATCGCCGCGCCGCGAAAGCGCTCGCCCGCCTCGGTGAGCTGGGTGGGAAACGCCGTGCGGTCGATCAGGCGCGCGCCAGCCCAGTTCTCCAGGCTCTGGATGCGGCGGCTGAACGCGGCCTGCGACAGATTGCGCGCCTCGGCGGCGCGCGTGAAATTGCGCACTTCCGACAGCGTGATGAAGTCCTGCAACCAGCGGGTATCCATAGTGCTCCTTGCGCCATGCGCCACGCGCATCGGCCATGCGCGCGGCGCATCGCCGCGCATGCTTAGTTCGCATTGGACGAGGTCCGCGCCCTGCCGGACACTGCGGCCATCGGTTCCGCATTGGAGCCCACACGCCACGGAGTGTAAACATGGATGAAACCCTGCGCGCCGCCGCCCGCGAATACCTCGTACGCTACGGCGGCGATACCTTCCCCAACCTGTTCACGTCCGCCAAGGGCGCGATCGTGCGCGACGACACCGGGCGCGAAATCCTGGATTTCACCTCGGGCCAGATGTGCGCCACCATCGGCCACAACCATCCGGCCATCGTCGAGGCCGTGCACAAGGCGGGTGAAACCGCCTTTCATTTCTTCAGCGGCATGATTCCGGAGGCCGTGGCCCAGCTGGCGGCCACCGTCGCGCGCGACTGGATGCCCGCCGGCCTGAGCAAATCGATCTTCGTCAACACCGGCTCGGAGAGCAACGAAATCGCCTTGCGCATGGCCAAGATGCACAAGAGCGGCTTCGAGATCCTGGCCATCGGCGGCTCCTGGCACGGCGTCACCAGCGGCGCGGGCTCGGTGTCCTATGCCAGTGACCGCAAGGGTTACGGCGTGCCGCCGGCAGGCGTCTACGTCATGCCGGAGCCCAATGCCTACCGCCCCTACATCGCCGGCATGGACGCCGAGCAGTCCGCCCTGGCCTGCCTGGAAATCGGCCTGAAGATGTTCGACATGGCGTCGGCCGGCAGACCGGCCGCCATCATCGTCGAGCCCGTCATCAGCGCGGGCGGCGTGCTGGTGCCGCCCAAGTCCTACATGCAAGCGCTGCGGCAGGCGGCCGACGCGCGCGGCATGCTGCTGATATTCGACGAGGCGCAGACCGCGTTCGGCCGCATCGGCTACCGCAGCGGCTCCGAGTACTTCGGCATCACGCCCGACATCATGAGCGTCTCCAAGACGCTGGGCGGCGGCCTGCCGCTGGCCGCCGCCGTCACCACGCCCGCCATCGAGCAGGACGTGCACGAGAAGGGCTTCACCTTCTACACCAGCCACGTCTCCGACCCGCTGCCCGCCACCGTGGGCCTGGCCGTGCTGGATACCATCCAGCGCGAAGGCCTGATCGAGCGCGCCCGCACCCAGGGAGACTACCTGCGCCGCGGCCTGCTCGAGCTGCAGCAGCGCCATGAGGCCATCGGCGACGTGCGCGGCCTGGGACTGCTGCTGGGCGTGGAGCTGGTGCGCGACCGCGGCACCCGCGAACCCTTCCATCAGCTCGGCGCCCTGACCACGCAGCGCTGCTTCGAACTGGGGCTGTCCATGAACATCCGCCGCCGCCCCGAACGCGGCTCGGTGTGGCGCATTGCCCCGCCCTTGACCGTGAGCAACGCCGAGATCGACCGCGCCATCTCGATCCTGGACCAGGCGCTCGCCGAAAGCCTGGACAAGATCGCCAGGCCGTCGGCGCGCGCGGCCTGAAGCCCCCCTGTTCCGCAACCCATCCGGCGCCGGCCCGACCGGCAGGAGAACGACATGCAGCGACGCACATACGCCCTCTGCGCCCTGGCGCTGGCCGCCGTATCCAGCCAGGTTTTCGCCGGCCCCACGCTGGACACGGTCCGCAAGCGAGGCTATCTGCAATGCGGGGTATCGACCGGCATACAGGGTTTCTCCGCACCCGACAGCAAGGGGACCTGGCACGGCCTGGACGTGGACATGTGCCGCGCCATCGCGGCGACCGTATTCAATGACGCGACGAAGTACCGCCTGACGCCGCTCACGACCCAGGCGCGTTTCACCGCGCTGCAGTCCGGCGAGGTCGACGTGCTGACCCGCAACGTGACCCCCACGATGGCGCGCGACACCACGCTCGGCCTGCTGAGCGTCGCGGTCAACTACTACGACAGCCAGGGCGTGATGGTGTCGGACAAGCTGGGGGTGAAGAAGCTGCGCGAGCTGGACGGCGCCACGGTCTGCGTGCAGCCCGGCACCGTGACCGAACTCGATCTGGCCGACTGGTTCCGCTCGCAGTCATTACGCTTCCGGCCCGTCGTCATCGAGAAATACGACGAGATCGTGCGCGCCTTCTCGGCCGGGCGCTGCGACGCCTTCACCTCCGACAAGTCGCAGCTGGCCGCCTCGCGCATGACGCTGGAAAACCCGGACAGCTATGTGATCCTGGACGAGAACATTTCGAAGAGCCCGCTCGGCCCCATGGTGCGCCAGGGCGACGACAACTGGGTCAATATCGTGCGCTGGTCTCTCAATGCGATGCTGGAAGCCGAGGAGTTCGGCATCACCTCGTCCAACGTCGACGCGCAGCTCAAGGCCAACAGCCCCAACGTGCAGCGCATCCTGGGCGTCACGCCCGGCATGGGACGCAACATGGGCGTGGACGACAAGTGGGCCTACAACATCGTCAAGCAGGTGGGAAACTATGGCGAAAGCTATGAGCGCAACCTCGGCATAAGCAGCCCGATGAAGCTGCCCCGCGCGCTGAACGCGCAATGGCGCGACGGCGGCCTGATGTACGGCTGGCCGGTACGCTAGTCCGGCTACTGCGCCACAAAAAAGCCGCGCCCGCGGGACTTCCGCGGGCGCGGCTTTTTTCAAGCATTCAATCGCGCGTTTCCAGCACCTTGTTGATGCGCAGCGCCAAGAGCGTGCAGGCCGCGCCCGACAGCAGATAGATGGACACCGCCACCAGCCCGAACCGCGCGGACAGGCCCAGCGCGACCAGCGGCGCGAAGGCCGCGCCGATGAGCCAGGCCATGTCGGACGTCAGCGCCGCGCCCGTGTAGCGGAAACGCCGGGTGAAGTTCGCGGTGACGGTGCCCGAAGCCTGGCCGTAGGACAGTCCCAACAGCGCGAAGCCCACCAGGATGAATGCATCCTGCGCCTTGGGTCCGCCGCCCAGCAGCCAGGGCGCGAACAGCGCGAACACGCCGATCAGCGCGGCCAGCAGGCCCAGCGTGGTGCGCCGGCCGATGCGGTCGGCCAGCCAGCCCGATGCGATGGTGCCCAGTATGCCCAGCACGGCGCCGATGATCTGCACGATCAGCACGTCCTGGATCTGCTGGGTGGCGCTGACCGCGATCCACGACAGCGGAAACACCGTGACCAGGTGGAACAAGGCATAGCTCGCCAGCGCCGCGAATGCGCCGATGAACAGGTTGTAGCCTTGTTCGCTCACCATCTGCTTGATGCTGATCGGTTCGAGTTCTCCTTCTTCCAGCAGTTGCGTGTATTCCTCGGTCACGACCAGCCGCAGCCGCGCGAACAGCGCCACCACGTTGATGGCGAACGCCACGAAGAAGGGATAGCGCCAGCCCCATTCCAGGAAATCGGCCTCGGTCAGCGTCACGTGCAGGAACAGGAACAGCGCGCTGGCCACCATGAAGCCGACGGGCGCGCCCAATTGGCCCAGCATCGAGTACCAGCCGCGGCGATTGGGCGGCGCATTCAGGGCCAGCAGCGAAGGCAGGCCGTCCCACGAACCGCCCAGCGCCAGGCCCTGCAAGCAACGGAACACCGCCAGCAGCGTGATCGCATGCGCGCCGATGACGTTGTAGCCAGGCAGGAACGCCATGCCCACCGTGGCCGTTCCCAGCAGGAACAGGGCGATGGTGAGCTTGGTCGCGCGCCCCCAGCGCCGCTGCGCCGCCATCGACAGCGCGGTGCCGATGGGCCGCATGACGAACGCGAACGAGAAGATGACGAAGGACCAGAGGGTGCCTTCCAGCCGCGGCTCAAAGGGGAAGAAGACCTGCGGAAACACCAGCACGCAGGCGATGCCGAAGACGAAGAAATCGAAGTACTCGGACGCGCGCCCCACCACCACGCCCACCGCGATTTCCCCTGGCGCCACCTTGGCGTGACTGCCGCCACCGGCCGCGGGGAGTGAGGGAGCATGACCGGGATATTGCGTGGTGGTCGCCATGTGAATGCTCGCTGAAAGGAGGTTCGGAACAGCCTTGCCTGCGATCCTGAAACACACCCGCGCGCCTGCCGCCCATATCGCGCAGAGCCGCTCCAATATTGGGATGCAGCCCTGGCCAGCGCGCGTCGCCCTGCACATTTTTGTTCTTTTTACCCTAGATTTTTCACGGCTTCCAGCGTAGTGTTGCGTTTACTTCCCACGGTTACGTTTCGGGGTATGGTCATGCCGTCCTTCCCAAGGTTCCGCGGATTGGTCCTGGTTGCCGCTCTGCCATTGCTCGCCGGATGCAATGCAGTCCTGCTCTCGCCCTCGGGCGACGTCGCCCTGCAGCAGCGCAACCTGATCATCATTTCGACCGGCTTGATGCTGCTGATCATCGTGCCGGTGATCTTCCTGACCTTCCTGTTCGCGTGGCGTTACCGGGCCAGCAACAAGGAAGCGCACTACGACCCCGAATGGAACCACTCCACCGTGCTGGAGCTTCTGATCTGGGCGGCTCCGCTGCTGATCATCATTGCGCTGGGCGCGCTTACCTGGGTCAGCACGCACCAGCTTGATCCCTACCGTCCGCTCGCGCGCCTGTCCGAAGGCCGCGAAGTGCCGCCCGACACCAAACCGCTGGTGGTCGAGGTCGTGGCGCTGGACTGGAAGTGGCTGTTCATCTATCCCGAACAAGGCATCGCGGCGGTGAACGAAATGGCGGCGCCCGTGGACCGCCCCATTCAATTCAGGATCACCTCGTCCACGGTCATGAATTCGTTCTTCGTGCCCGCGCTGGCGGGACAGATCTACGCCATGCCCGGCATGCAGACCACGCTGCATGCGGTGATCAACCATCCCGGCGAATACGAGGGCATTTCCGCCAACTACAGCGGTTCGGGCTTTTCCGGCATGCGCTTCAAGTTCCACGGCGTGGACCAACAGGGTTTCGACAAGTGGGTGTCAGGCGCGCGCGCCTCCAACGCCACGCTCAGCCGCGAAACCTACCTGAAACTGGAACAGCCCAGCGAGCGCAACCCGGTGCAACTCTACGCCTCCAGCGCGCCCGGCTTGTTCGAGGCGATCGTCAACCGCTGCGTCGAACCCAATCGCATGTGCATGCGCGACGCGATGGCGATCGACGCGCAAGGCGGCATGGGCATACCCGGCGCGCTCAACGTCACGACCCTGGACGCCGATACGCGCGAGCGCCTGGGCCTGAGCGGCGCGCCGCGCAAGTATGTGGGCGCGATGTGCACGGCCACCGAAGGATTGGTCCTGTAGCGGATCGCTGGCGCACGGCGATCCGGATGATGCAGGGGCTACGTGAAATTGCGGTCTTTTTGCTGGAATCGAGATGCCTGACCAACCAGACCTCACCAAGCTGATCTTCGGTAAGTTGACCTGGGAAGCCATTCCCTACCATGAGCCGATCCTGCTCTTCACCTTCATCGCGGTCGCCATAGGCGGCATCGCGGTGGTGGGCGCCATCACCTACTACGGCAAATGGGGCTATCTGTGGCGCGAGTGGTTCACCAGCATCGACCACAAGAAGATCGGCATCATGTACGTCATCCTGGGCATCGTGATGCTGCTGCGCGGCTTCGCCGACGCCATCATGATGCGCCTGCAGCAGGCGGTGGCATTCGGCGATTCGATGGGCTACCTGCCGCCGCACCACTACGACCAGATCTTCACCGCGCACGGCGTGATCATGATCTTCTTCGTGGCCATGCCGCTGGTCACGGGCCTGATGAACTACATCGTGCCCTTGCAGATCGGCGCGCGCGACGTGGCTTTTCCGTTCCTGAACAACTTCAGCTTCTGGATGACCACGGGCGGCGTGATCCTGGTCATGATGTCGCTGTTCGTGGGCGAGTTCGCGCGCACCGGCTGGCTGGCGTATCCGCCCTTATCGGGGATCATGCAAAGTCCCGATGTGGGCGTCGATTACTACATATGGGCCTTGCAGATCGCGGGGGTGGGAACGCTGCTGTCCGGCGTCAACTTGCTGGTGACCATCGTCAAGATGCGCGCGCCCGGCATGACGATGATGCGCATGCCCATCTTCACCTGGACCGCGCTGTGCACCAACGTGCTGATCGTGGCCGCCTTCCCGGTGCTGACCGCGGTGCTGGCGCTGCTGTCCATGGACCGCTACGTGGGCACCAACTTCTTCACCGCGGACTTCGGCGGCAACGCCATGATGTACGTGAACCTGATCTGGATCTGGGGCCACCCCGAGGTCTACATCCTGATCCTGCCGGCGTTCGGCATCTTCTCCGAGGTGGTCTCCACCTTCTGCCGCAAGCGCCTCTTCGGCTATGCGTCCATGGTGTATGCCACGGTCGTGATCACGGTGCTGTCGTACCTGGTGTGGCTGCACCACTTCTTCACCATGGGGTCCGGGGCCAGCGTGAACTCTTTCTTCGGGATCACCACCATGATCATCTCGATCCCGACGGGCGCCAAGATCTTCAACTGGCTGTTCACCATGTACCACGGCCGCATCCGCTTCGAGGTCCCGATGCTGTGGACGCTGGGCTTCATGGTGACCTTCGTGATCGGCGGCATGACGGGCGTGCTGCTGGCGGTTCCGCCCGCCGACTTCGTCCTGCACAACAGCCTGTTCCTGATCGCCCACTTCCATAACGTGATCATCGGCGGCGTGCTCTTCGGGCTGATGGCCGGCATCACGTACTGGTTCCCCAAGGCCTTCGGCTACAAGCTCGATCCGTTCTGGGGCAAGTGCTCGTTCTGGTTCTGGCTGGTGGGCTTCTACGTCGCCTTCATGCCGCTGTACGTGCTGGGGCTGATGGGCGTGACGCGGCGCGTGAACCACTTCGAGGACATGTCCCTGCAGATCTGGTTCCAGGTGGCGGCCTTCGGCGCGCTGCTGATCGCCTGCGGCATCGCCAGCTTCCTAATCCAGTTGGTGGTCAGCTACCGCCGCCGCGAGTCGCTGCGCGACACTACCGGCGATCCTTGGGACGCGCGCACGCTTGAATGGTCGACCTCGTCGCCGCCGCCCAACTACAACTTCGCCTTCACGCCGCGCGTGCACGACCAGGACGCCTGGTGGCAGATGAAGCAGCACGGCTACTTGCGGCCGCAGCAGGGCTTCATCCCCATCCACATGCCCAAGAACACCTGGGCGGGCATCGTGCTGGCGGGTATCAGCGTAGTGATGGGCTTCGCCTTGATCTGGCATATGTGGCCGCTGGCCGTGCTGTCGTTCGCGGCGCTGATCCTGGTGTCCATCGTTCATACCTTCAACTACAAGCGCGACTACTACGTGCCGGCCGAAGAGGTCGTGCTCGCGGAAGACGCCCGCACAAGGTTGCTAGCGAAAAATGTCTGATACCCTGGCCCCCAACCTGCCCGGCGGCGCCGCGCCGCCCGCGGAGCCCGTGTTCCACGTCCCGGGCGAACACCACCCCAAGAACGGCACCCTGCTCGGGTTCTGGGTCTACCTGATGAGCGATTGCCTCATCTTCGCCTGCCTGTTCGCCACCTATGGCGTACTGGGACGCAACTATGCGGCAGGCCCGTCGGGCGCCGACCTGTTCGACCTGCAACTGGTGGCGGTGAACACCGCGCTGCTGCTGCTGTCTTCCATCACCTATGGCTTCGCGATGCTGGAAATGCGCCGCAACCGCGTCGGCGCCACCCAGCTGTGGCTGGCCGTGACCGGCATCCTGGGGCTGGGCTTCCTGTCGCTGGAACTGTACGAATTCGCGCACCTGATCCACCAGGGCGCCGGTCCGCAGCGCAGCGCCTTCCTGTCGTCCTTCTTCACGCTGGTCGGCACCCACGGGCTGCACGTCACCTTCGGCATCGTGTGGCTGGTGACGATGATGATCCAGGTCCAGATGCACGGCTTGATCCCCGAAAACCGCCGCCGCCTGATGTGCCTGTCCATGTTCTGGCACTTCCTGGACCTGATCTGGGTGGGCGTCTTCACCTTCGTGTACCTGATGGGAGTGCTGCCATGAGCGCGCACCTGGAGCATCCGGCCGGCCACGGCGGCCATGACCACCACGACGACGATGACGGCGCCGCCCACGGCACCTTCAAGAGCTACATGACCGGCTTCGTGCTGGCCGCCATCCTGACCGCCATTCCATTCTGGCTGGTCATGAACCGCGTCTTCCCCGAATCCCGCACCACCGCGCTGATCATCCTGGCCTTCGCCGCCGTGCAGATCGTGGTCCACATCATCTACTTCCTGCACATGGACACCAAGTCCGAAAGCGGCTGGAACATGTTGGCGTTAATATTCACGCTGGTGCTGGTCGTAATCACGCTCAGCGGATCCATCTGGATCATGTATCACCTCGACTCCAATATGATGCCCATGTCCACTCACGACATGCGGAAAATGCCCTGATGGCCGCAGTAAACGACTCCACTACCCGCGACACCTCCTCCCGCAATCCGCGCAGCAAAATCACCCTGGCGATCCTGGGGGTGCTTGCTGTCGCCATTTTCGCGGGCCTCTGCGCCCTGGGCACCTGGCAGGTGCACCGGCTGGCCTGGAAACGCACCCTGATCGCGCAGGTCGAACAGCGCGCCCATGCGGCGCCCACGCCTGCTCCAGCTCAGGCCGAGTGGCCCGCGCTGACGTCCGACAACGCCGAATACCGCCGCGTCACGGCCACGGGCACCTACCTGTACGACCGCCAGACCCTGGTGCAGGCCGCGACCGAGCTGGGCAGCGGCTACTGGGTCATGACGCCGCTGCAGTTGCCCGAGGGCGGCACGGTGCTGGTCAACCGCGGCTTCGTGCTGCCCGAGTGGCGCAAGAGCAAGTCGGCCATACAGTCCGCGCCCGAACCGGCCAGCGTCACGGGGCTGCTGCGCATGGGCGAACCCGGCCATGGCTTCCTGCGCAACAACGATCCGGCGACCAACCTCTGGTACTCGCGCGACCTGCCCGCCATCGCCGCGGCGCGCGGCCTGACCGACGTGGCGCCCTACTTCATCGACGCCGACGGCACGGGCAAGGACGGCAGCGGGCGCACCGCGCCGGTCGGCGGCCTGACGGTGCTGAACTTCCCCAACAATCACCTGAGCTACGCCATCACCTGGTACGCCCTGGCGGCCATGGTGCTGGTCGGCGTTTTCATCTTCATACGCGAGGAAAAGCGCCCGCGCCGCAAGGGCTGAGCCTGCCGGCCGCCGCCGGTGTCCTACAATGAGGGCTGGGAACAGCGCTGGGCTTCATGCTCGCGTGCTGTTCCCTTTTGTTTTTTCCACCCCTCTACAGGAGTCCCCACGGATGAAAAAGACGCTGCTCGCAGCCGCAATGTTCACCACTTTTGCAGGCGTCGCTCAGGCAGAATCGTCGGTAACTCTCTATGGTGTCATCGACACCGGCATCGGCTACAACAAGATCAAAGGCGATGGATACGACGGTAGCAAGATAGGCATGATCAACGGCATCCAGGCCGGCTCGCGCTGGGGCCTGCGCGGCGCCGAAGACCTGGGCGACGGCCTGCGCGCCGTGTTCAAGCTGGAAAGCGGATTCGACTCGGCCAACGGCCAGCGCGGACAGTCCGGCCGCCTGTTCGGCCGCCAGGCCACCATCGGCCTGGCCAACGACGCCTGGGGCACGCTGGAGTTCGGCCGCCAGGCCACGGTGGGCTCGAACTACCTGGCCGATATCGACCCCTTCTATACCAGCTACACCCAGTCCAACATGGGCTTGGGGTTCAGCGCCGCCAACACCATGCGTTGGGACAACATGGTGATGTACAAGTCGCCGTCCATGAGCGGCTTCGAGTTCGGCGTCGGCTACTCGTTTAACGCGGACGACACGGTCGCGGACCAGACGGGCTTTCGCACCGCCGACAATACGCGCGGCATCACCGCCGGCCTGCGCTATGTGCAAGGTCCGGTGAACGTCACGCTGACCTACGACCAGCTCAACGGCTCCAACCGCGGCGCCATCGACCATGACGCCACGCCGCGCCAGTACGCGCTGGGCCTGTCCTACGACCTCGAAGTCGTCAAGCTTGCAGCCGCCTACGGCCGCACCACCGACGGCTGGTTCGTCGGCCAGGACCTGCCCGCGGGCACGCCCTTCAGCGACGAGTTCGGCACCAACCGTTTCGTCGACGGCTTCAAGGCCAACTCCTATATGCTGGGCGCCACCCTGCCCCTGGGCAGCGCGAGCAGCCTGTTCGCGTCGTGGCAGCACGTATCGCCGAACAACGACAAGCTGACCGGCGGCGACACCAACATGAACGTCTGGAGCGTGGGCTACACCTACGACCTGTCCAAGCGCACCAACCTGTACGCCTATGGTTCGTACGGCAAGGACTATGCCTTCATCGACGGCTTGAAGAGCACGGCCGCCGGCGTCGGCGTGCGCCACACGTTCTAAGCACGTCAGCGGAGCGGCTGCGGGGCCGCCTCCGCTGCTGGCGAATCGGTCCGATTACCAGCCCCCTGGTATCGGGCTTTTTTAATATCGCCCCGGAGCCTGACGTCATCAGCATGTACGCCTAGGAGGCTCTCATGCACAAACCGCTCCCCCATACTTCCGCCTTCCCCGCCGCAGGTACACTCGCGGTGTACGCCGCGCTTGCGCCGGACCACCGGCAGCTGATCAAGGACACCATGACCCAGGATCTCGATGCGCTGGAGCAGGCCGCCGGAAAACCCGACGCCCTCGCCACGGCCCAGATGCTGCATCGCATACAGGGCGCGCTACTGGCCCTGCAGATGCGGGCGCCGGCCTCGCACTTCGAAGCCCTGGAAGAGGAACTCGCGACGGGCCTGTCGGCAGGCGCGGCCGCCCGCATCCACGATCAGGCCGCCGTCGTGCGCGACCTCATGGACAGGCTGCATGCATGGCAACCCGTACCCGTGCAATCTTCAGGAAACACGCGTCCCTCATGATCGGCTATCTTTAAAACCCGATCCTGAAGCGGACCATGCCCTCCATCTCCCTTCCCGCGCGCAGCGCTTTCCTTCCCCACCGGCAACGCCTGCTGCGCGTTCTCGCCACGGCCTTGTTGCCGCTGGCCCTCGCGGCCTGCAACGGCGGCGGCGGCGACGACGACGAACCCGTCGCCGTCACGCCGCCTCCCGTCGAGGAAACGCCCCCGCCTGTTGAAACCCAGCCGCCGCGCAACACCGCCTATCTGCAAGCCAAACCGGGCGACGTCATCCAGGTCCGCATCGAGGAACTGCATCCCACCCAGGCCGCCATCGGCTACGACCAGATCTACTACAAGCTGGGCCGCTGGCAAGGCGACTTCGAACGCCCCACGTGGGCGGACAAGCCGGCGCAGCAGCTGGACTACCTGAACCGGACCGTAGGCAAGAAGTTCGACGACTACTGCGAGGACATGGGCGGCGCCGAGCGCGCGCAGGCATTCCAGACCATCGCCGAGGCGCGCGCCGCCCGCCTGGACCAGCCCGCCACCTACGCCTGCAAGAACGCCCCCGGCGCCAATGCGGCCAACCTCAAGACCGTGGTGGTCGGCTGGGACGGCAACCTGTATCTGACCGACGGCCACCACACTTTCTCGTCGCTGCGCGAGATCGCCGACGGCGGTCCCAAGCTGCCGGTCTGGGTCAAGGTGGACGCCAACTACAGCAGCCTGCCCAATGCGGCCACGTTCTGGCAGCGCATGGTGGACGAACGCCGCGCCTGGCTGCGCGACGGCCAGAACCAGCCCATCACCGTGGACCAGCTGCCGGCCCGCCTGGGGCTGGCCAGCGCCCAGGAACCCGGCGGCATGCAGGAAGACCGCTACCGCTCGCTGGTGTACTTCACCCGCGACATCGCCTACAGCAATGGCAATCTGCCGGAATTCGCCGAATTCCTTTGGGGTGACTGGCTGCGCCGCCAGGCCGCTGGCGGCCAGTTGCCCGGCCTCGACCAGTACACGATGATGGCGCCCGCCGCGCCCGCACTGATCCTCGCCGCCAGCACGCTAGACAAGAGCCTCGCGCCCGCCGGCGCAAATGACAGCTACGCCGCCGCGGTGCGCGACGCATCCCTGAAGATGGCCGCGTTGAAGGATACCGACATCGTCTTCGACGACCGCGACGCCGCCGGCCTGGGGCGTATCGCCCTGACGCCCGACGCCGCCAGCGGCTCGCCCACCAAGAAGGCGCGCGACACCCTGGAAGAGCTGCCGCGCAACGATGCCAAGGCCGACGGTAGCCCGCGGGGTGCGGGCAAGCTGTGGTTCGCCGTGAACTACCGCAACTGCGGCAAGCCAGCGGCAGGCACCTGCTGGGGCTGGTAAGCCGCGGCGCCTGCCCACCTGTCCTAAGCGTCGATCTGCATGGCGGGCCGGGCCTGGACCCGGTCCATCCATGCCCGCACATGCGGGTGCGAGGCCACCCTGGCGCCCAGATAGGCGCTATAGCCCACCACCGAACCCACCACCAGGTCGGCCAGCGAGTAGGCCGCGCCCAACATCCAAGGCTGCCGAGACAGATGGCCGTCCAGCACGGCCAGCAATGCGTCCACGTCGTCCAACACGCGTTCCGCCTCGGCGCCGCCGGGCGCGCCCTCGGCCTGCGTGGCGAGAAACAGGCGCATCACCGCCGCGCCGTAGCTGACATAGGACCAGGCGCACCACGACATCGCCAGCAGGCGTTCCGGCGTGCCGGCGGCGGGCCACAGGCCGCGCTCCACGCCGTAGCGCTCTCCCAGCCATAGGTGTATCGCCAGGGCTTCGAACAGAGG
This sequence comes from Achromobacter xylosoxidans, assembly GCF_002192695.1. Classification (GTDB taxonomy): domain Bacteria; phylum Pseudomonadota; class Gammaproteobacteria; order Burkholderiales; family Burkholderiaceae_B; genus Achromobacter; species Achromobacter xylosoxidans_C. The sequence continues at coordinate 58,457 of NZ_MTLG01000109.1, read as the reverse complement.
GGCGCCGTCCACCGTCAGCGTAGGGACCTTGCCGTTGGGATTCAGGGCCAGGAATTCGGGGCGGCGCTGCTCCCCCGTCCTGATATCCACCTTGACGCGTTCGTGCGGCACGGCCAGTTCGGCAAGCGCGCTGGCCACGGGGGTCGCGCTGGACATGGGGTGCCAATAGAAAACGATAGACATGGGTAGATCTCCAATTCAATCCAGGGATGAGCGTCGCGGCCCCTGCCGCTGACTACGGGAGCCACTGTAGAATCCATTGAGGACAGATTCCGCCCTCGATACGCGTTATCGTGCCGTCATGCTTACCTCCAGCAACCGCCTCCTGCGCCTGCTGTCGCTGCTGCAGACCCGCCGCCATTGGGCCGGCACCGAACTGGCGGCGACACTCGCGATCCATCCCCGCACGCTGCGGCGCGACATCGACAAGCTGCGCGAACTGGGCTACCCCATCCATGCCAGCAGCGGCGTGGCTGGCGGCTACGCCTTTCGCGCGGGGCAGGCCCTGCCGCCCCTGCTGCTGGACGACGACGAAGCCCTGGCCGTGGCGCTCACCCTGCGCATCGCGGCCACCGGCACGGTGGGAGGCATAGAGGAAACCGCGCTGCGGGCGCTGGTGAAACTGGAACAGGCCATGCCGCAGCGCCTGCGGCGCCGAGTCGACGCCCTGCGTTCGGCCATCGTGCCGATACCGCGCGAAGGCGCCACGGTCGACGCCACCTTGTTGGCCACGCTGGCGGCTGCCTGCCGCGACCAACTGAGGGTCGGCTTCGATTACGCGGACGGCCAGGGCCGGGCCAGCACCCGGCTGGTCGAACCGCAAGGACTGGCCCATACCGGCTACCGCTGGTACCTGGTGGCCTGGGACCCGGCGCGCGACGACTGGCGCACCTTCCGCATCGACCGCATCGCGGGCGCGCCGCAAGTCGGTGCGCATTTTGCGCCGCGGCCTCCGCCCGAAGGCGGCGACCTGCGCGCCTACGTTTCCCGTTCAGTGAACATGGCGCCGCATCCGGAACCGGCGCGCGTAGTCCTGCACGCGCCGCGCAGCGTCATGGCCGCGCGCATTCCGCCGGGCGCCGGCCAGATCGAGGCCCTGGACGAGACGCGCTGCCTGCTGCAATGCGCCGTGCCTTCCCTGGACGCGCTGGTGTACTGGCTGATGGCGCTGGACGTGGAGTTCGACGTGCTGGCGCCCGTGGCGCTGCGTGATCGCCTGCGGCTGGCAGGCGAAAGGCTGACGCGCAGCCTGGAAAAAATGACAGTTCCCAAAGCTGGGGGATAAGGGTCGGATTTGGCTGCTTTTCGGCCTATCCCATTCGGTGTATTTCGCGCGCGATTCGAGTATCTTGGCTGCTTTCCAAACATTTCCAAGAATCACGCCATGAGCCAAGTTCCCGACGCCGACGCCTTCCTGCAATTCCTGGTCAACCTGGTGAACAACGGCAGCCAGATCGAGAGCCTCGGCGTCACCCTGCAAATGGGCGGCATGCTGGTGTCGGGTTCCATCGTGTCCGGCGCGGCATACTTCGACAGCTTCGCCGCCAGCTTCACGGGGTCCCTGGACACGGCGGACGACGCCACCCGCAAGGCCGTGCATGCCTCGCTGGCGGAACTGGGCGACGTCTTCCGGGTACCGCAACCGGCGGACCCGCTGCCGAACTACATCCATCTCGCCGACGCGCTCTTCTTTACCGCCGACGGCACCCCCATCGCCGGACAGCCCACGCTCTGGCGCGGCCGCACCAGCGCGGTCGACGGCTTCGTGCTGGGACGTCTGCAAGAAGAAGCGGCCGGCTGACGCCGCCTGTCATCCTGTCCCGCATATGCCCCGCCCCGGATCTCCGGCGCGGGGCGCACGGCTACGCAAAAACCACTACGCTATCGGTTTGCCTCCGACCTCAACCCTGAGTCCGACCGCCATACCCCTACCTGAAACAAGGGCTCGCTTGAAGGCATACCCCCGCATGGAAAGACTCCGTATCGTCCTGGTCGACGACCACCCCCTGGTCTTGATGGGAATGCGCGACCTGCTGGAAAAGGACCTCAATTTCGAGGTCACGGCCACCCTGCCCGGGCCGACCGCGCTGATCCGGCACCTGGAGCGCGACGCGCCGCATGTGGTCATCACCGACTACTCCATGCCCGGCGACGACACCTATGGCGATGGCATCCGCCTGGTCAAGTACCTGACGCGGCACTATCCGCAGGTCCAGATCGTGGTGCTGACCATGGTGTCGAACTCCATGATCATCTCGGCGCTCTACGACGCCGGCGTCGCTGCCGTGGTGCTCAAGCGCGACAATCTCAGCGAAATCATGACCGCGCTGGAAACGCTGCATGCCGGCCGCAAGTACTATCCTCCCGGCTTCCAGCGCGACGGCGCGGCCGATGAGCGCAGCAAGTTCATCGGCGAACGCATCAACAGCCTGTCGCCCAAGGAATTCGAAGTGCTGCGCCACTTCATCCGCGGCGAATCCATGATGCAGGTGGCCGACGCCTTGAAGCGCAGCGTCAAGACGGTCAGCGGCCAGAAGATCTCGGCCATGCGCAAGCTCAACGTCCGCACCGACCAGGAATTGATCGCCTTCTGCGTGGAAAGCGAGATCTTCCAGTAGGCTGTCCGTTTTCCAGAAATTCAGGCAGGAATTCGCGGCATGACGCAAGCAGCAATCGAGACAGTGGCGGGCCAGGAAGTGGACCGCAAGATGATGCAGGCCTTGATCGAACGGGCCGCCGGCCGGCCGCTGGCGTTCCACGACTGCGACTTCCAGGATGCGGACTTTTCGCGCCTGGATTTGCGCGGCGCGCAACTGACGGCCTGCGCCATCGCTGGCGCCTCCTTTCAGGGCGCCACGCTGGCGGACACCGCCTGGCTGCGCTGCCGCGGCGGCCAGGTCGATTTCGCCTCGTGCGATGCCAGCGATGCCGTCTTCGAAAACTGCGATCTCAACAATGCCAGCTGGCGCCGCGCCCGGCTGGCTTCGGCCCGTTTCCAGGGTTGCAAGCTCACCGGCAGCGACTTCGACGGCATCGCCTGCCTGGGCTGGTCGCTGCAGGAATGCCTGCTGGTCGGCGCCTTGCTGCGCGGCGTGTCGTTTCGCAAGACCGACGTGCGGCAGCTGGACTTCTCCGATGCCGACCTGAGCGGCAGCGATTTCCGCGACACCGTGTTCCATGGCGGCAGCCTGCGCAATGCCATCCTCAAGAACGTCCGCTTCGAGGGCGCCGACCTGCGCGAAGCCGACCTGGGCGGACTGGACCTGAACTCGGCCGCGCGCCTGGCCGGCGCCACCATTTCCAAGACCCAGGCTGCGGCCCTATTGGCCGAACTGCGGATCAGCGTGATCTGAGGCGCCGGGGCCGCGGCGCACGAAGCGCTGCTCGACCACCACGCTGCCCCACTGCCTGCCTTCGGACTCCTCGGCCAGCGTGAAGCCCGCCGCCTCGTAAAGATGCCGGGCGGCATCCAGGCCCTTGAAGGTCCACAGATAGGTCTGGTCGAAATGCGCGTCGGCAAAGGCCATGGCGCGATCCAGCAAAGCGCGGCCCACGCCCATGCCGCGCAGCGACTCGTCGACGATGAACCAGCGCAGGTGCGCCTCCCCGGTGGCGAGATCGCCATCAATGACGATGGAGGCCAGCGTCCTGCCGTTGTCCGCGTACAGCCACATGTTCTTGCCGGCGGCAGGCAGGCCTTCGGCGAATTCGGCTAGCTCGGTCGCCACCTTGCGTTCAAAGTAGACGCCGAATCCCGAGGCCTGCGCGTAGTAGCGCGCATGCAGGCTGGCCACGTCGCCGATGCAGCCGGGCAGGTAACCCGCGTGGATCTGCTCTGCCATGCCGCCAGCGGCGGCCGGCGCGGTGTTGGGGTTCTCGTGCGACAGCGCGTCGGCGTAAAGGGAAAGAAAGCGGATCAGCGACTGCTGGTCCTCGGGCGCCAGCTGGCGCAAGGCGCGCGAAACCTGATCCGTGGCGAACTGGTCGATCTGCGAGCGCAACCGGGTCCCGGCCTCGCTCAAGTACAACCGCGACGAGCGCGCGTCTTCGCTGTCGGCCTCGCGCGTCAGCAGCCCGGCGGATTCCAGCTTGGCGACCTGCCGGCTGGTGTTGGACTTGTCCAGCCTGAGGATGGCCGCCAGGTCGCGCGCCTGGATGCCCGGCTGCAGGCCGATCTCGATGATCGCGTGGACGGCGGATGGCGCCAGTTCGCTGCCCGCCAGCGAACTGCGCATGAAGCCCAGCTCGCGCACCAATTTCCGGGAAAACTCCCGCAAGTCGCGGATGGTCTGGTCGCGGGATTGGGTGGGGATGTCGATCAGGTCCATGGCGCGCCTATAAGGTTGCGATTCGCAACCAATATACTTGCGAAGCGCAACCAACTCAAGCTATTTATCGCCTGCCGCGGCCCGACCTACTTCGGCCGCTTGAAGCCCGCGCGCGCCGCCTCGACCGCCGGACGGCAGACGCAGCCGCTCATGTGGTCATTGACCATGCCCACGGCCTGCATGAAAGCGTACATGGTCGTGGGTCCCACGAAGGTCCAGCCGCGCTTCTTCAGCTCGCGCGACAGGGCCGCCGACGCCGGCGAGGTCGGATTGCCGTTCCAGTAGTCCAGGTCCACGGTCGCGGGACGGTCCTGCGCCGGCGGCTCATGGCGCCAGAGCCAGGCCGACAGCGAACCCGACTCATGGGCCAGGACCTGTGCGCGCCTGGCGTTGTTGATGGCGGACAGGATCTTGCTGCGGTTGCGCACGATGCCGGCGTTGCCCATCAGGCGTTCGACATCGCGCTCCGTATAGCGCGCCACCCGCTCGAAGTCGAAGTCGTCGAAAGCCTCGCGGAACGCCTCGCGCTTGCGCAGGATCGTGATCCAGGCCATGCCGGCCTGAAAGCCCTCCAGGCAGATCTTCTCGTACAGGCGGCGGTCGTCCGCCACCGGCCTGCCCCATTCGTGGTCGTGATAGTCCGGCATGGACGGCTGCCAGAAACAGCGCGCCACGCCCTGCTCGTCCGTGATCAGGCTCGGATTGCTCTCACTCATGTCATTCGTCTTCATGCGGCGGCTTACTGCTTGCCCGGCACCGGGCAGCTCAGGTCGCCTTCCTCGCATTTCAGGTAGGCCCGCAATTCCTTGGTGCGCGCCTGCGTCAGCTTGTCCAGGCACAGGCTCAGCGTCATGGGATAGGCGCTGCCGCCGGACGTGCCGCTGGACGCAAAGGCGCATTCCGCGTCGCGAAAGAACAGCCAGGCTTTCTGGGCGGCATGCAGCTGGGTCGTCGCGTCCCGGTCGTTTTTCAGGCGCGCGGTCACTTCCTTGTAGGCCGCGTTCAAGTCGGCGTCGGACTTGCGGTAGGCCTGGTCGGCGCACAGGCTCATGTCCGTCTGCGTGGCCGCGTTGCCGCAATCCAGCGGCTGCGCCTGCGCGCTTGCGGCCAGCGCAAGCGCGGCGGCGGCGGTCATGATGGCGATACGCATGGAATTCCTCCTGTGTGGCTGGTGAACGGAGAAAGTGTCGCATGGAACAATGGCCCCTCGCAGCGGCGGCCCCGCCGCCGGTGGCCTAAGATGGCGGCTATGAAGATCCAATTGCTCTCAGACCTGCACCTTGAAACCGACCCGGATTTCCTGGCCCGCCCCGCGCCCGGCGCCGATCTGCTGGTGCTGGCCGGAGACATAGGCTCGTACCGCCGCGGCTCGCTCATGGCCGGCGCCGACTTCGGCCTGGGCAGCTATGCGCCGAACAACGGCTGGCCCACGCCCGTGGTGTACGTGCCCGGCAACCATGAATACGACAACGTCGATTTCGACGAAACCCACGCCAGGCTGCGCGAGCTTTGCGGTGAGCTCGGCATCCATTGGCTGGAACGCGAGACGCTGGTCATCGACGGCGTGCGCTTGGTCGGCACCACGCTATGGACGGATTTCGACGCGCTGGCCGCCCCCGGCGATACCGTGGGCGCGGCCCTGAAAAAGCGCGAGAAGGCTTTCCGCGCGGCGGACTTCTACCTGGAAAAGGCGGAGATGCGCCGCAACGGCGCGCCCTTCATGGCGGAACAGATGCGCGAACAAGGGCTGATCTGCCAGCAATGGCTGCAAGACGCCCTGCGCGTGCCCCACGACGGGCCGACCGTGGCCATCACCCACTTCGCGCCCACCTTGGCGAGCGCGGATCCGCGTTACGGCGTCACCCCCGGCACTGCGGGCTTCTGCAATGCGCTGGACGCCCTGCTGCCCCTGGCCGACGTCTGGATGCACGGCCATCTCCACTGCCCTCAGGACTATGTGAAGAATGGCTGCCGCATCGTGGCCAATCCGCTGGGCTACGCCAAGAAGGGCGAACAGCAGGATTTTGCGCCAGATCGTTTGTGGGAAGTGACGGCGGCAGAGGCTTGATCGCCATGTCGCCCGCGCCCACCGCCAAATCACTGCTTGGGCGCTTTCTCCAGCTGATCACGCAGCCGTGCCTCCTGGGCGCGCAGCTCCGGCGTGAATTCCTCGCCGAAGTCCGCCATCTCGTATAACGGGCGGATTTCGATGTCGGACGGCCCCGGCATCGGATTGGGGCAGCGCTTGACCCATTCAATCGCCTCCTGCAGCGAGGCGCACTCCCAGAGCCAGTAGCCCGCGATCAGCTCCTTGGTTTCCGCGAAGGGGCCGTCGATCACCTGCCGGCTGCTGCCCGAAAAGTGCACCCGCGCCCCCTGGGAGCTCGGCTTCAGACCGTCGCCGGCCAGCATCACCCCCGCTTTCACCAGCTCCTCGTTGAACCGTCCCATGTCGGCCAGCAACTGCTCGGTGGGCATCACCCCTGCTTCGCTGTCGGCGGTGGCCCTGACTTGAACCATGAATCGCATCTCGGTCTCCTAGTGTGGATGGTGGAACTTGCATGCTCCATCGACACGACGAACCGCGCCAGGCGAAATCGACAGCCTTCAGGAAAAAAAATGTATCCGTGGCCGGATCGGCATCCCCCAAGAAAAAACCCATGACGCCCAGAAGGCGCCATGGGTTCTGGCCGTTAGGCGCGCGGAACGATCAGCGCATTACGGCGCGGGATTCGGCTGGCGGGCGTGGATCTTGTCGATTGCCTCCAGCACCTCGGCCGACAGGGTCACATCCACGCTGTCGATGTTTTCCTTCAGTTGCTCGAGCGTGGTGGCGCCGATCAGGTTGCTGGTGACGAAGGGGCGCTGGTTCACCCAGGCCAGGGCCAGGTGCGTGGGCGAAATGCCGTGCGCACGCGCCAGTTCGACGTAGGCGCGGGCAGCGGCCTCGGCCTGCTCGTTGCTGTAACGGGTGAAGCGCGTGTATAGCGTCAAGCGGGCACCCTCTGGGCGCGCGCCATCCAGATACTTGCCGCAAAGCACGCCCATCGCCAGCGGCGAATAGGCCAGCAGGCCCACGCCCTCGTGGTGCGAGTACTCCGACAAGCCGATCTCGTAGACGCGGTTCAGCAGGCTGTACGCGTTCTGGATGGTCGCGATGCGCGGCAAACCCTTGTTCTCGGCATGGCGCAGGAACTGGCCGACACCCCAGGGCGTTTCATTGGACACGCCAATGTGGCGCACCTTGCCGGCGCGCACGAAGTCCTGCAACACCTCCAGGGTTTCCTCGATCGGCACGGTGTACTCGTCCTGGACCCAGGGATAGGACAGCTTGCCGAAGGTGGCCGTTGTGCGGTCGGGCCAGTGCAGCTGATACAAGTCCAGGTAGTCCGTCTGCAGGCGCTTCAGGCTGGCGTCCAGGGCCTCGGTCAGGTTCTTGCGGTCCAGGTGGGTCTTGCCGTCGCGGATGTGGCCGGGGCGCTTGGCATCACGCACGGGGCCCGCCGCCTTGCTGGCCAGCACGATGTCCTGGCGGCGCTTCGTGCGGGCGAGCCAGGTGCCGATATAGGTCTCGGTCAGGCCCTGCGTTTCGGGCTTGGGCGGCACCGGATACATCTCGGCGACGTCGACCAGATTGATGCCACGCTCCAGGGCGTAGTCCAGCTGCTGGTGCGCCTCGGCTTCGGTGTTCTGCTCGCCCCAGGTCATGGTGCCCAGTCCGATCAGGCTGACATCCAGGTCGGTACGGCCGAGTTTGCGGTATTTCAATTTCTGCTCCGTGCGGTGTCGCTTACAAGGGAAGCGACACCTTACTCCAAGAAGCTTTTCAAATACCTGGCAACGATGCCCGGCTGCGGGTTATTCGCCCCTTGCCCGCCGCGCCGCACTCGGCATACGCTCTATCCCCAAATAACCACCGGAAATCAACGTGCTGCGCGAAATTGATGAAACCTATGTGTTTTTCATCTGCGTCATCGTTTGCCTGGCCATCATCGAGCTGGGATTCCGCTTGGGACGCAGGCACCGCCGCGCTTCCGACGACGCCGCCAAGACCCATATCGGCGCGCTCCAGACCGCCTTGCTGGGCCTGCTGGCGCTGCTGCTGGGCTTTACCTTCGCCATGTCGGTGACGCGTTTCGAGACGCGCAAGAACCTGGTGCTGGAAGAGGCCAACGCCATCGGCAACGCCTACTGGCGCTCGCAGCTGCTGCCTGCGGCCGCGCGCGAACCGATCGCCAAGCTCTTGCTGGAATACACGACGACGGCGCTGGAGTTCAGCGACGCCGACAACGACAAGGAGCGCCTGGCGGCAGCCGGCGCGGCCTCGCGGCGCATCGAGCGCCAGATCCGCAGCACCGCCGCAAGCGTCCTGGAGAACCCGCCCTCGATCTCCACCGTCATGTTCATCCAGGCCATCAACGAAATGGCCCAGGTCAACGAGAAGCGCCGCGTCGCGCTGGAAAACCACGTGCCCGAGCCGGTCTTCTACCTGCTCTTCATCGTCACCGGCGGCGCCATGGGTTTCATCGCCTACGGCACCGGGCTGCACAAGCGCAGGCGGCTGATCTCGACCGGCCTGTTCGCCACGCTTATTTCCCTGGTGCTGACCTTCATCCTGGATATCGACCAGCCCGCCAGCGGCGTCATCATGGTCAGCCAGGAAAGCATGGTGCGGATGAAGGCGACGCTGGAGCAGGAGCGCTAGGCGCGGCGCGCCCCCGCTCCCGGCGCATCAGTACTGGTAACGCATCGTCAGCATGGCGCTGCGGCCCGCCCCCCACGCGCCTTGGCTGTAAAACCCGATCTGGCTGTAGTACTTCCGGTCGAACAGATTGTTCACATTGAGCTGGGCGCTCAGGTTGCGATTGAAGCGGTAGCGGGCCATCAGGTTGGTGATCGCGTAGCTGCCCTGGCCCACACGCTCTTCGCCATTGGGGCCGCTGGCCATGGTGTACACATGGCTTTGCCAGTTGACGCCGCCGCCCACCGTCAGCCGGTTCCAGTCACCAGGCAGCGTGTAAGTCGTAAACACGCGCACCAGGCTGCGCGGCTGGTCGGTCTGTATGGCGTTGCCATCGCCGTCGCGCGCGGTCCAGTGCGACCAGCCGGCCGCCAGATTCCAGCCTGGCATGACTTCGCCCGAGACCTCCAGGTCGAAACCGCGGCTGCGTGTGCCCTGCGCAGCGGTGTACGCCTGGTTGATGGTACCCGGCACCATGTAGCCCGGATCGACCTGGGCCACATTGTCCTGCTCGATCTGGAACACCGCAGCGCTGGCGTTCAGCTTGCCCTCCAGGAATTCGCCTTTGATACCGGCCTCGTAGGCCTTGCCCTCCAGCGGATCGAGCCAGTTGCCGCCGCGGTCCTGGTAGCTCTGCGGATTGAAGATGCCCGTATAGCTGACATAGGCCGTGTAGGTCTCGTTGATGTCGTAAAGCAGGCCTGCATAAGGCGTGAATTCGTTTTTCTTGAAAGACTGGCGGCTACCGCCGCCGAAGCCGACGGAGTCCGTCTCCCACGTGCTGTAGCGGCCGCCCACGATGAGCTTGAGCGGGTCGGCAAGGTTGAACCGCAAGGCGCCGTACCAGCCCGTTTGCTTAGTGGTGTACCGGTTGGCGGTGACCGAATCGCTGCTCCATTCCGGCTCCGGATACGAGCCGTCCCAGTCGAGGAAATTGCCCACGGCCGCGCTCGACAGGGCCGAGCGGTAGTCGAAGTCGCCGTGCTGGCGGTTGAAGCTGGCACCCACGACAGCCTCGTGACGGCGGCCGAACAGCGTGAACGGACCGGAAGCCTTGACGTCGAGACTGTTCTGCTTGCGGTCTCCCAGATACCACGCCGGCGATGCGTTCACGCCCAGGCCGGTGTCGCGATCGGGCCAGCCGTAGAGATAGAGCAGCTTGGCGTCCATCTCGTTTTTGGAGTGCGATCCCACCGCGTTGACGGTCCAGCCGTTGTCGAACCGGTGCTCCAGACTGGCGAAGGCGCCCTGGGTCGTGCTACCCCACGAACTCCAATCCGCGCCGGTATTCAGCGAGCGGCTCCAGTCCGTTCGGCCGCCGTCGGCGTACCAGAGCGGGAAGCCGCCCCAGCTGCTGCGCTTCGGGTCGTTGTCCTGGTAATTGAAACCCACGCTCAGCGTCGTGCGGGAGGTGATGTCCGCGTCCACCACGCCATAGAACACCTTCTTGCGATTCTGGTAACCATCCAAATAGGAGTGATTGTCCTGATAGGCCGAGACGATGCGTCCGCGCACGCTGCCGGCAGAGTTGAGCGGCGTGGACAGATCCACCGTGCCACGATAGGTGTCCCAGTTGCCAGCGCTGACGCTCATATCCGCCTTGAATTCGCGGCTGGTGGCGTGCTTGCGTACCAGATTGATCGACGCAGACGGGTTGCCCGCGCCGGTCAGCAGACCGGTGGCGCCGCGCACCACCTCGACGCGGTCATAGATGATGGGATCGAGCGATGACTCGCCCGCGGCGTAGCCCGTGTCGAAGCTCGTTGGGATTCCGTCATACATGTAGTTGCTGACGCTGAACCCGCGGGAATTGAACGAGTACCGCTCGCTGTCATAGTTCTGCACCGAAATACCCGGCGTGCTCGCCATCACGTCGACCAGCGACAGCATGTTCTCGTCGTCCATGCGTTGCCGCGTGACCACCGTGACTGACTGCGGCGTTTCACGCAATGTCAGCGGCAGCCCAGTACTGGCGGCGGTGGCGCGCGGCGTATACGAACCGGTGCCCTCCGTGGTGGTGCTGTCGGCGTTGCCGATCACCTGTACGGACTGCAAAGTGGCCACGCCCTCGTCTTGAGCGGCGGCCGTGCCGCAGGCCAGTGCCATCAGCACCAGGCACGGCGTGCGCCGCAGGACGAGGCGTGGACGAACGGAACGAGTGCGGCCGGCGGGCCCGGGGTGTTGCATATTGGCTTCCTTTCCCATGTTGAAACTTCGAATGGGAAGAAAGTGTAATGCAAACAATTCTCAGGCGCGTTATTGAATAGTCAAGCATCACCTGCTGGACGTCCGTATCGTTTTGGGGACGCAGCCCGGTTGCAGGCAGGCTGCCCGCCCCCGCCAGCTGCCTTGTCGAATGGCGCGACCAGAATGAAAACTGGCGCGGCCACCCTCGCGGCCGCGCCAGCAATTCCGGCTACCCGGTGGGCCAAGGCCGCTCGTGGCTGTGCTTCAGCCGACCTTGTCCGCCGGCGCCAACGCCTGCGCCGCCGGCTCGCCCGCGTCCGCACAGGCGGCGGGACTACGCTCGGCAAGCGCTTCCAGCAACTCGGACGAGGGCACGAAGAACAGGCCGCCCGTGACCGCATGGCTGAAGTCGAGCAGGCGGTCGTAATTGCCAGGCGGGCGTCCGACGAACATGTTCTCTAGCATCAGTTCGATGGGCCGCGGCGAACGCGCGTAACCGATGAAGTAGGTGCCGAACTCCCCTGCCCCCGGCCGGCCGAACGGCATGTTGTCGCGCAGGATCTTCAGTTCCTCGCCGTTTTCCTCGATGGTCGTCAGGGCGCTGTGCGAGGAGATAGGCTTGATGTCGTCGTCGAGTTCCACGTTGGACCACTTGTGGCGCCCGATGACGCCTTCCTGGCCCTCGACCGTCAGCGCGTTCCAGGCCGCCATGTCGTGCAGGTACTTCTGCACCAGCACGTAGCTGCCGCCGGCGAATTCCACATCCTCGTCGCCGATGACGGTGAAATCAACCGCCTCCTGCCCTTCCGGATTCTCGGTTCCGTCCACGAAGCCGATGATGGCGCGCCGGTCGAAGTAGCGAAAGCCCTGGACTTCATCCACGACCGTCACTGCATCGCCCAGGCCGCCCAGCAGCAAGGTCGCCAGTTCGAAACAGAAATCCATCGAGTCCGCGCGGATGTGCAGCAGCAGGTCGCCTGGCGTCGCCATCGCCAGGCGCTCGCCGGAACCGAACTCGCGGAAAGGGTGCAGCGCGGCGGGACGCGGCGCGCCGAAAAGCGTGTCCCAGGCCGTGGAGCCGAAGGCGGTGACACAGGAAAGATTCTGCTCGGGCGCGCGCGTGCCCACCGTGCGGACGACGGCGGCGACGTCGGCGCACCAGCCGCGCACGGTTTCGGCGGCGGCGGCGCCCCCGTTGAGCGTGGCAACGATGAATATCGCGTAGCGGGTGGTGGTGTTGTGTACAGCTTGGGGGGCGGGTTGACGGTCTGACATCGGATCGGGGACCTCAAAAAAACGAGCGCGGCGGCGCGGAAGGGCTAGTCCGATTCTAAGCGCGGACTGTGAACGCGGGAACCGGGTTGGTCAAGGGACCGCCCGCAACCACTCGCTCACCACATCCAGCACGATGCGGCTTTGTTCGCGGTGCGGGACATGGCCGCAGTTTTCCAGCAGCAAAGGGCGTGCGCCCGCCAGCGCCACGAGCTTGTCCTGGTGCCTGGGCGAACCGTACTCGTCGACTTCGCCGTGCAGCGCCAGCACGGGGCAACGCACTTGGCGCAACTGCTCGTCCAGGTTCCAGGCTGCGAATTCGGGCGACAGCCAGGTGTCGATCCAGGCGCCCAGCACCCATGCGGCTTTTTCCCCGTGATACTTCTTCAGGCGGTCCAGCTGGCCGGGTTCCGCGAAGTTCTGCTTGGCGGCCCGTATGCCCTCCAGCGTGCGGTCTTCGGCAAACATTTGCGCGGACTCGGTGATCAGCGCCCGGCAATCGTCGGCGTACACGCCGGCGCTGCAGACAGCCATGCCGCCGCCCACGCTGTGGCCAAACCCGACGTAGGGCCCGATGCCCAGTTCTTCACGCAGACGGCGGAATCCCCCCTGCGCCTCATCTGCCACAAAGCCGGGCTCGAACACGGCGGTATTGGGATCGGAGCGGCCAAAGCCCAAGCGGTCATAGGCAATGACGCTGCGCCCGGTGGCCTGCGCCAGCTGTTCGGGGAAATCCCGCCACAGCTCCACGCAGCCCAGCGAATCGTGGAACATCACGATGGACGCCACGGCCGCTTCCTGCCCGGCGGGATCCCAGCGCCGCGCGTAAAGACGGCCCTCGCTGGTATTTACGTAGACATCCTGGCTGGTAATGGCAAGCATGAAAAATCCTGGGGAAGGTATCCAGCGATGCGCCATCGCACCGCGCTCCGATTATAGGAAAGCCGGCAGCCTCACCGCAGTCCGGACACCACGCCCGCGGCGATGATGAGCAGCACCAGTGCGGAGATCGCCGTGTAGGCGTAATCGCGTTCGCGCAGGAAGATGGCCAGCATCAGCGCCACCCGCGCCACCGGCAGCAGGATGAACAGGGCCACCCCGGCCTTGACGAGTTCCAGTCCGCGCAGGCCGGCAAGCGCTTGCGGCAGGAAATCGAAGGCCATGCCTGCGGCGATGAGGGCCGAGGCGAGCCATGTTCCGTACCACAGCAAGCCGGCGATGACGCGGTCGCGCCACGCCTGTTTGTCCGCTGCCTGCGTCATGCCGGACCTCCCGGCAGGTGCACGCCCAGCGCGCTCAGCAGCATCTGCACCGCCAGCAAGGACAGCACGATCACAAAGAAGAGACGCAGCTTGTCCGCCGGCAGGCCCATCAGCAGGCGGGCGCCGAGCAAGGCGCCCGCGACCGAACCCAACGCAACAGGACCGGCGATGCCGATGTCGATGTCGCCGCGCACGAAGTAAGCGCCCGCGCTGGCTGCGGCAGTCACGCCGATCATGAAATTGGACGTCGCGGATGAAACCTTGATGGGCAGCTTCAAGGCCGCATCCATGGCCGGAATCTTGAGCACGCCCGAGCCTATGCCGAGCAACGCGGATATCAGGCCGGCGCCGTACATCAGCGACAGGCCCAGCGGCACGCGGTCCACCTGATAGTGCACCTCGCGACCCAGCGCGCGGTCGGGGAAGCTGGAGTGCAGGCGCAGCGCCGTGGCCCAGCTTGCGGCGCCAGGCGCGATGGCGGCGGCCTCGCGGCGGCGCGCCAGCATCTGCTGCGCGGACAGCGCCAGGATGACCGCGAACAGGCCGTAGAGAAATCCGGTCGAGACGTTGCCGATGAGGAACACGCCGGTCAGCGCGCCCAGCGTGGTGGCCGTTTCCAGGACGATGGCAAGCCTGACATTGGTCAGCCGCCCTTTCAGGAACGGCGCGGCGCTGCCGCAGGAACAGGCGATGACCGAGATGATGCTGGCCCCTATGGCCACATGGATGTCCACGCCGAACAGCAGCGTCAGGATGGGCACGATGAAGATGCCGCTGGCCATGCCCAGCACCCCGCCCAGTGCACTGGCGCCGAAGGCGGCCGCGAACAGCCAGAAGATCGTCGAGCTCTGCATGGCCGGCGGCTCAGGTCGGCCTGCGCGGCTGGCGCGACAAACGGGTGCTGAACCGGATCAGGTCGCCGCGGTAATACAGCTTTTCGTAGTCGACGGGCCGCTGCCCCTCGGTGTAGGAAGTGCGCTCGATAAGGAAGATCGGGCTGCCCGGCGCGACACCCAGCGCCCGTGCGACGCGTTCGTCCGCCGTCACCGCTTCAAGTTGGTACTCGGCCTCGATCAGCGGCAGGTCGTAGCGCAGCTCGAGCAGGTCGAAGATGGGTTCGGCCTCCAGGTCGTTGCTGGCGACTTTTTCGCCCACGTCCAGCGGCAGATAGGTTTCATCGAACGACATGGCCACGCCGTCCGCCAGCCGCACGCGCTCGATGCGATAGACCAGCGCGCCGCGCGCCACGCCCAGCTGGCGCGCGACTTCTTCGGTCGCCGGCACCGGCCGTTTGTCCAGCAAGCGCGCCGTGGCCTGGCGGCCAAGCGCGGCCATGTCCTCGACGAACCCGCTCAGCGCCGTCAGCGCCTGGGTCAGCTTGGGTTCCGTGACGTACGTCCCCTTGCCGCGCCGGATTTGCACCAAGCCGCGGGCCACCAGGTTTTCCACCGCCTTGCGCACCGTGGTGCGGCTGACGGCGAAGCGCTCGATCAACTGGTCTTCGGTCGGCAGGCGATCGCCGGGCGACAGGCTGCCGGCCGAGATTTCCGCGGCCAAGGCCGTTTCCACCCGGGCGTAGAGGGGGGCATATTCGGAGTCGTTTTGCATGAAGAGATCATAACATCATGATGTCATGATGACTCAAGCCCTGACACAGGTTACGAATGCGAGCGCCAGCAACTGGTAGTCTTCGCAAGCCTGCCCGGCGCCTCCCGCGCCGGCGCCCACTCTCAAGCGAGACACGATATGAGCAATTTCATGCACAGCGCCTCCGTTCCCGTCCTGACGCAAATGCTGTCGGCCCTGTCCGACGTGCTGAAAAAGGCGGAAGCCCACGCCACGGAAAAGAACATCGATCCGGACGCCTATCTGGGCGCCCGCCTGTTCCCCGACATGTTCCCGCTGGCGCGCCAGGTGCAGATCGCGTCCGATTTTGCGAAGGGTATCGCCTCGCGCCTGGCCGGTGCGGAAGTGCCGTCGTGGCCGGACAGCGAAGCCACCTTCGCGGGCCTGCAGGCCTTGATCGCCAAGACGCTGGAGCACCTGGGTTCGTTCGGCCCGGAACAATTCGCGCAGAGCGACGCCCTCGAAATCGTGCTGCGCCCGGGCACGCCCAAGGAAAAGAAACTGAGCGGCAGCGCCTACCTGCTGCACTACGGCCTGCCGCAGTTCTTCTTCCACGTCACCACGGCCTACGACATCCTGCGCCACAACGGCGTGGAAATCGGCAAGCGCGATTACATGGGCAAGTACTGATCCGGTCCGGCGGGCCCCATGCCATGGGGCCCGCGCCCGGCCGCTACTCCGCGTAGCCCGGGTTGCGGCGGTCCAGCCGGCGCAGCAGGCCCGGCCAGGCCAGCATGGCCTTGTGCGCGCGGTCGGCCTGCGATTCCACCGTGGCGTTCTTCAGGATGTCGGGCGGAATGTAGGTCAGCTCGCCGCCGGCCTGGGCCCGCACCTGCACCATGCAGGCGGCTTCCAACCGGTGCATGGCCTGGAAGGCTTCGGCCATGCTCAGCCCCACGGTCAACAGGCCATGGTTGCGCAGGATGAGATAAGTGTTGCTGCCCAAGTCGCGCACCAGGCGCGGCTGTTCCTCGGGATTGAGCGCCAGGCCCTCGTAGTCGTGGTAGCCGAGCGAACGCAGGACGATGAACGCGAACTGCGACAGCGGCAGCAGCCCGGCCTTCTGCGCCGACACCGCCACGCCGTTGATGGAATGCGTGTGCAACACGCACATGGCGTCCTTGCGCGCGGCGTGGATACAGCTATGGATGGTGAAGCCGGCGGGATTGATGTCGTACTCCGACTCCATGACCTTGCGTCCGTCCAGGTCGATCTTGACCAGACTGGAGGCCGTGATCTCGTCGAACATCATGCCGTAGGGATTGATCAGGAAATGTTCGGTCCCCGGCACCTTGGCCGTGATGTGGGTGAAGATCAGGTCATCCCAGCCGAACAGCGCCACCAGCCGGTAGAGCGCCGCCAGGTCCTTGCGGACCTCCCACTCCGTTGCGCTGACCTGTTCGCGCACGCTGGCGCCCTTGCCTACCGTATCCATACCGTCTCCATTTTTCGATGACTGCCCACGCCATCTGCGCGGGCGCTGTCTGGCACTTTATTCGTTTTGCCCGCGGCCGGCACGCGGCGCGGCCAGGGAGCGGCCACCGCGCCGCCCAAGAATTCACATATGTGATGGAAATGGCGGGATGTCATTCCTATGATTCCGCTCAATAGCAGCCCAGCACAGATGCCCCGCCACACCATGTCCGTTGATCTTCCCGATACCGATTTCCGCATCCACCAGCTGGTGGGCCGGCACCTGCCCCGCCTGGCCGCGCATACCGCCCTTGTTTCCGACGAAGGACGCTGGACTTATGCGGAACTCGACTCGGTGATCGATGCCTTGACCGCGTATCTGCGGAACCAGGGCTTGCGCGCGGGCGACCGCCTGCTGATCGCCGGAGAAAGCGGCGGTACCCAGCTGGCCGCCGTGCTGGCCTGCAGCCGCCTGGACGCCTGGGCGGTCGTCGTCAACGCCCGCATGACCGGCGTCGAGGTCGACGCCATCAAGACGCACTGCGAACCCAGGATGGTGCTGGCGACCAGCGGCCTGTCCGAGCAGGCCCGGGCCCACGGTCTGCGCCATGGCGCGCGCGAGGTCGAGCTTGCCGGACTGCGGTTCGCCTGCACCGATGCCGATACGGCGGCGCGGGCCGAACCCGCGCAGGCGGACGCGCGCGAACAGGTTGCCGTGATGATCTATACCAGCGGCACCACCGGCACGCCCAAGGGCGTGATGCTGACCCACGCGAACCTGGGCCATTCTTCGGCCGTCGCGCGCCATGCCCGCGCCACCGCGCCGGACGACCGCATCTATTCGGCGCTGCCCATCTCGCATGTGTACGGCCTGAGCACCGTGGCCCTGGCCGCGCTCGGCGCCGGCGCAACGCTGCAGCTGGCCAGCCGCTTCGACGTCGAGCACGCGATCGCGGCCCTGGCAGGCGGCGTCACCATGCTGCATGGCGTGCCCGCGATGTACGTGCGCCTGCTGCAGGCGCATGAGCAAGGCACGCCGATACCCGCGCCGCGCGTGCGCCTGCTGCATTGCGGCGGCGCGCCGCTGGATCCTTCGCTCAAGGCGCGCATCGAAGCGATCTTCGGCGAACCCATCAACAACGGCTACGGCCTCACCGAGGCCTCGCCGACGATCAGCATGGTGCCTTACCGCCAACGCCGCGCCGACCTGAGCGTGGGCTACCTGATCCCCGGCATGCAGGCCCGCATCGTCGCCGAGGACGGCCAGGCCGTGATTCCCGGCGGCGTGGGCGAGCTGCAGGTGCGCGGCCCCAACGTCATGAAGGGCTATTACAAGGCGCCCGAGCAGACCGCGCAGGCGCTGGACGCCGATGGCTGGCTGCGCACCGGAGACCTGCTGCGCGCGGAGCCCGATGGCGCGCTCTTCGTAATGGGCCGCATCAAGGACCTCATCATCCGCTCGGGCTTCAACGTTTACCCCAGCGAAGTGGAAGCCGCGCTGAACGCGTACACGGGCGTGCGCCAGTCCTGCGTGGTCGGCGTGCCGCACGATGGCGATGAACAGATCATCGCCTTCGTCGAAGCGGAGGAAGGCCGCAGCATCGAGGCGCAAGCCTTGCAGGCCTTCGCGCGCGAGCGCCTGGCGCCCTACAAGCGTCCGCAGAAAATCATCCTGCTTTCCAGGCTGCCTGCGGCAGATAATGGAAAGATCCTCCGCAAGGCCGTCGTCGACATGGCGCGCGCGCACTGCATCTGACTCACCAAAACAGAATATCCATCCACAGGAGACAAGCATGGGATTCGCAGCACGAAGGCATTTCCTGGCGGCAGCGGCCGCATTGGCCGCCGCCTGCAGCCTGACGGCGCAGGCGGCGGAAAGCGCCTGGCCCGATAAGCCGATCCGCTTCATCGTGCCCAGCGCCGCGGGCGGCGGGGCCGACACGGTTGCGCGCCTGCTGGCCCAACACATCGGCGGCGTGCTCAAGCAACCGGTCGTGGTCGAGAACCGCGCAGGCGGGTCGGGCGTCATCGCCGGCAACGCCGTGCTGGGCGCGCCGGCCGACGGCTACACCTTCATGCTGGGCTTCACCACCATGTCGCAGCTGCCGGCCACCTCGACCGTGAAGATCCCGTATCAAGTGGACCGCGATTTCATCCCGGTCTCGCTGGTCGCCCGCTCTTCCAATGTGCTCGTGGTCAACCGCAGCAGCGTGGACGTGGATACGGTCAAGGGCTTGGTGGAGGCGCTGCGCGCCGCTCCGCAGAAATACAGCTACGGGTCCTATGGCAATGGTTCCACCGGCCATTTCCTGGGTGCGCAGTTCCTGCAGGAAACCAAGACCAGCGCTCAGCACGTGCCATACAAGGGCGCCGCCCCCATGATGTCCGACCTGCTGGGCGGCGTGGTTTCCTTCGCGTTTCCCGACATCGGCTCGGCGCTGCCACACCTGAACTCGGATCGCATCCGCGTGCTGGCCGTCACCGGCGACAAGCGCATGGCCACCCTGCCGCAGACGCCCACCATGACGGAACTCGGCTACCAGGGCTTCAACCTGGGCGCCTGGTTCGGCCTGTTCGCGGCCAAGGGCACGCCGGACGCCATTGTCCAGGCCATGTCGGCGCAGATCGCCGACGCGGTCAAGGCTCCCGAGGTCCAGTCCAAGCTCGTCGGCATGAACCTGGACCCCGTGGGCAGCGATCCCAAGACCTTCGCCACGTTCTTCCAGACCGACTTGAAGCGCTGGGCCGAGCTGGCGGACAAGGCCGACATCCGCACCGACTGAACCCGAGGGCGCAAATCATGTCCCGATCCTCCCGCCGGCTCGAACTTCCCGACGCGTCCATCAAGGACAGCACGCGCGACCTGGGCCAGCGCTCGGTGAAGTCGGCCCAGCGCGTGCTTGAACTGATCGAGTTGCTCGAACAGCTCGGACGCCCGGTCACGCTGGCGGAGATCGTGCGCGCCAGCGGCTATCCGCAATCCAGCACCTGGATGCTGGTGCAGACGCTGATGCGCATGGGCTACCTGTGCCACAACCCGGACGACGGCACCTACATGCCCAGCCTGCGGCTGAACATGCTGGGAGGCTGGGTGCATGACCTGGCCCTGCCCCGCAGCAACCTGCGCCTGGCCATGCGCGCCTTGGGCGAACGGCTGGGCCTGAGCGTCATCCTCGGCCAGCGCAGCGGCCGCTATGTCCAGTACGCCCACGTGCTCTACGGCGCCAAGGACCGCAAGACCCAGGTCCCCATCGGCGTGGTGCGTCCGCTGATCGACACCGGCCTGGGCTACGCGCTGCTGGCCCAGTTGCCCGACGACGAAGTCTGCGCCATCGCCAGCGTCTGCCTGGCGCGCGCCGAGCACAAATCCCCGGTGACGACGCTGCGCCAGGTCCTCGGCATCGTCGACCGCGCCCGCAACGCGGGCTTCGTCTACTCGCACCGGCTGCAAAGCGCCAATCGCGCCTCTTTCTCCTTCGCGCTGGTCAGCGACCCCGGCGCCGGCGACCACACCGGGCTGATGGGCCTGGCCATCGCCGGCACGCGCCAGGACGTGGCGGCCCGCCTGCACGACATCCCCCGCACCGTCAATGAGGTGGCGGCCGAATTCCTGCCGGACGTGCCCATCCACATCAAGGCGTCGGCCTCTATTTCGCCGATCTGAAGACACCCCATAGAGCGATCATCAACATGGATATTGAAGTCACGCCCGAAGAGCGGGAATTCCGCCTGGAAGTCCGCAGCTTCGCGCAGGCCCACCTGCCCGAAAGCGTCCGTCGCAAAGTGCTGTACGGCGAAAAACTTGAGAAACAGGAATACGTCGATTGGCAGCGCCACCTGCACCGCCAGGGCTGGATCGCGCCGGCATGGCCCGTGCAATACGGCGGCACAGGCTGGAGCCTGGGCAAGCAGCGCATCTTCCTGCATGAGCTGGCCCTGCAATGCGCGCCCGAGACCATTCCCTTCGGCATCGCCATGGTGGGCCCGGTGATCTACACCTTCGGCTCGGACGAACAGAAGACCCAGTACCTGCCCGCCATCCTCGGCTCGGAAACCTGGTGGTGTCAAGGCTTCTCCGAACCCAACGCCGGCTCCGACCTGGCCTCGCTGCGCACGCGCGCAGTCGATTGCGGCGACCACTACCTGCTCAACGGCCAGAAGGCCTGGACCACCCACGGGCGCCATGCCGACATGATGTTCTGCCTGGCCCGCACCAGCGACACGGGCAAGCCGCAGCAAGGCATCTCCTTCCTGCTGCTGGACATGAAGACCCCGGGGATCGAGGTCCGGCCGGTGCGCACCATAGACGAAGGCGCCAGCATCTGCGAAGTCTTCTTCAATGACGTCCGCGTGCCGAAGTCGGGCCTGGTCGGCAAGGAAGGCGAAGGCTGGACCTATGCCAAGTTCCTGCTCGGCCATGAGCGCGCCATGATCGCCCGCGTCGGCCGCTCGCGCATGCAGCTGGCCCGCGCGCAGCGCCTGGCCTCGCATCCGCTCGCGGATGGCAGCCGTCCCATCGACAACCCGATCCACCGCCAACGCCTGTGCGATATCGAGGCGCGCCTGCGCGCGCTCGAATTGACCGAACTGCGCGCACTCTCCGCCTACCGGCCGGGAGCCGGATTCGAGATCGCGGATTCCTCCATGCTGAAGATCGAAGGCTCGGAGATCTGCCAGGCCCTGACCGAACTGCTGCTGGACCTGGCTGGCCGCTACGGCATGGTCTACACCGGCCGCTACACCCAGTCGCCCATCGGCGACGCCACGGCGCACGGACTGCTGGGCGACCACCTGTTCAACCGCGTGGCCACGATCTATGGCGGCAGCTCCGAAATCCAGAAGACCGTGATCGCGAAGAGCCGATTCCAGAAATAAGCAAGGACACGCCATGAACCTGAACCTCTCCGAAGAACAAGAGATGATCCGCGCCAGCGTGTTCGATTACTTTTCGACCGCTTACGGCTTCGACCGCCATCTGGAACGGCTGGCCAAGCCCGAAAGCACCGACCGCGCGGCCTGGCAAGCCATGGGCGAGCTGGGTTGGCTGGGGCTGACCGTGCCGCAGGACGACGGCGGCCTGGGCCTGGGACCGCAGGAAACCATGCTGCTGATGGAAGGCGCGGGCGCTGCGCTCTGCACCGAGCCGCTATTGGCCAGCGCGGTGCTGGCCGCGCCCTTGCTGGCCGGTGCAGCCGCGGGCTCGCCGGCGGCGCAGGCGCTGCAGGCCGCTATCGGCGGCCAGGCCAGCCTGGCGCTGGCCTGGACCGAAAGCGACCGCGGCTTCGCGCCGCTGCACGCCGACACCCGCGCCGAACGCGATGGCGAAACCTGGCGCGTCCGCGGCCGCAAAACACTGGTCGACAACGGCGCGCAAGCCGACTGGCTGGTCGTGACGGCACGCGGCGAAGCCGGCCTGGCGCTGCTGCTGGTGCAGGGCGGCGCAGACGGCCTGACCCGCTCGGGCGCTCCACTGGCCGACGGCACCCGTAGCGCCGACCTGGTGTTCCAGGACACGCCGGCCGCCGCCTGCCTGGCCAGCGGCCGGCAAGCCGAAACCCTGCTGTTGCGGGCTGTCTACCGGGGCCTCGCGGCAAGCTGCGCGGCGGCGTTGGGCGCCATGGAACGTTCGCTGGAGATCTGCCGCGAATATCTGCACGAGCGCAGCCAGTTCGGCAAGCCGCTGGCCGCGCTGCAAGTCTTGCAGCACCGCTACGTGGACATGCTGATCGCGGCCGAACGCGCCCGTTCCATGACCCTGCTGGCCGCGCTGCGCGCGGACGAAGCCGCCGCGGGCGACGCCGAGGCACGCCGCGATCTCAGCCTGGCCAAGCTGACCGTAGGCCGCAGCGCGCGCCACGTGGGCGGCCAGGCCATCCAGGTGCACGGCGGCATGGGCATGGCCTATGAGTACCCCATCGGCCACTACTACCGCAAGCTGCTGTGTTGCGACGCCGCCTTCGGTTCGCAGGACGACCATCTGGCCCTGCTGTCCGATAACCTGGCCGCAGCCGCCGCCTGACCTCCGCCCTTACTCATCCGGACCCCGCCATGGCAACCATTGCACAAGACCGTATCCAGGCCACGAAACAGGACGGCGTCCTGCTGCTGGGCCTGAACCACCCGCCTCTGAACACACTGGATCACCCGCTGCGCCAACAGTTGCACGACGCCCTGCAAGCCGCCGCCGAGGACGCGTCGGTGCGGGCCATCGTGCTGCATGGCGCGCAAGGCAATTTCAGCGCGGGCGCCGACATCCGCGAATTCGACCAGCCCAGGCAGGCGCCCTGGGCCGGAGACGTCGCCAATCTCATCGCGGCCAGCGGCAAACCGGTAGTCGCGGCCCTGCAAGGCGTGGCGCTGGGCGGAGGCCTGGAACTGGCGCTGGCGGCGCATGCCCGCGTCGGCACCGCCAACGCCAGACTCGGCCTGCCCGAGGTCAAGCTCGGGCTGTTGCCCGGCGGCGGCGGCACGCAGCGCCTGCCCCGCCTGATCGGCGCGGCGCACGCCCTGCCCCTGATCCTGGAAGGCCGCGGCGTGGACGGCAATGCCGCGCTGGCGCTGGGCTTGCTGGACGAGGTTTGCGATGAGGCCGGCCTGCTGGACTGCGCCGTGCGCAAGGCCCGGGCGCTGTGCGCGGGGAATCCCATCTCGCGCCGCGACACGTCCTCCGCCGCCGAAGTGCAGGCAGGTCTGGCCGCCGTCGCGGCGCAGCGCCAGCGCCTGGCTGCCAAGCCCCATTCCCTGCCGGCCCAGCGCCTGCTGCTGGACTGCCTGCAGGCCGCGCTGGAACAGCCGCTGGAAGATGGCCTGAAGTTCGAGCGCGAGGCATTTCTGCAATGCGTGGCCAGCGCCGAGCACAAGGGCCTGGCGCATGCCTTCTTCGCCGAACGGCAGGCGGGAAAGTCGCCGGCGGGCCAAGTCCGGCCGCGCCCGGTTCAGCGCGCCGGCGTCATCGGCGGCGGCACCATGGGCGCCGGCATCGCCGTGGCCATGCTGGATGCAGGACTGGACGTGGTGCTTATCGAACGCGACGCAGCCGCGTTGCAGTCTGGCCGGGAACGGATCGATGGCGTCTACCAACGGCAAATCAACTCCGGCAGGCTGGACGCGGCCACGCGCGAGCGACGTCTGTCGCGCCTGAGCGCGGCAACCGACTATGCGGCGCTGTCCGCCGCCGACCTGGTGGTGGAGGCGGTTTTCGAGGACATGGACGTGAAGACGCAAGTTTTCGCGCAGCTGGACCGGGTCTGCAAGCCCGGCGCCATCCTGGCGACCAACACTTCGTACCTGGACATCGACCAGATCGCGCGCAGCGTCTCGCGTCCGCAGGACGTGATCGGGCTGCATTTCTTCTCGCCCGCCAACATCATGAAGCTGCTGGAGATCGTGGTGCCTGAGCAGGTCGCCGACGACGTGGTGGCGACGGGCTTCGCGCTGGCGCGGCGTCTGGGCAAAGTGCCGGTGCGCGCGGGCGTCTGCGACGGCTTCATCGGCAACCGCATTCTCTACGTGTACCGCGAGGCCGCCAACCACATGATGGAGGACGGAGCCTCGCCCTACCAGATCGACCAGGCGCTGGAGCGCTTCGGTTACGCCATGGGCCCGTTCCGCACCGCCGACCTGACCGGCGGCGACATCGGCTGGGCGACCCGCAAGCGCAAGGCGGCCACCCGTCCGCCCGAAGCGCGCTACGTGCGCGTGGCGGACCGCTTGTGCGAACGCGGCTGGTTCGGCCAGAAGACCGGCCGGGGTTATTACCTCTATCCCGAACGCGGCCAGCGCGGCGCACCCGACGCCGACGTGCTGGCGCTAATAGACGAGGAACGCGCCGCGCGCGGCATCGCGGCCCGCGCGTTCAGCGACGAGGATATCGTGCGGCGCTACATGGCCGCGCTGATCAACGAAGCCGCCAAGGTGCTGGACGACGGCATCGCGCTGCGTCCCGCGGACATCGACGCCGCGCTGGTCAACGGCTACGGCTTTCCGCGCTGGCGCGGCGGCCCCATGAAGTACGCCGACGACGTCGGCCTGGCGGCCGTCCTGGCCGACATCGAATCCTATGCCAAGGAGGACGCCGCGTTCTGGGCCCCGGCGACGCTGCTGCGGCGCCTGGCGCGCGAAGGCGCAACCTTCGGCAAGCTGAATCAACCCAAATAAGGAATCGCTGCATCATGCGAGAAGCCGTCATCGTCGCCACAGCGCGCACCCCGCTCACCAAGTCCAAGCGCGGCGAGTTCAACATCACCCAGGGGCCGACCCTGGCCTCCTACGCCATCCAGGCCGCGGTCGAGCGCGCAGGCGTGGACCCGCAGCGCATCGAGGACGTGGTCCTGGGTTGCGGCTATCCGGAAGGCACCACCGGCCGCAACGTGGCCCGCCAGGCGGCGCTGCGCGCCGGCCTGCCGCAAAGCGTCGCGGGCGCCACCGTCAACCGCTTCTGCGCCTCCGGCCTGCAGGCCATCGCCGACGCGGCGGCGCGCGTCGTCATGGGCCAGTCCGGTCCGGTCGTGGCCGGCGGCGTGGAAAGCTGCTCGCTGCTGCGCACCCGCGACGACGGTGTCAGCGGCATCGACAACTGGCTGCAGGACCAGATCCCCCAGCTCTACCTGCCCATGATCGCCACCGCCGACATCGTGGCGCAGCGCTACGGAATCAGCCGCGAAGACCAGGATGCGTTTGCCTTGCGCAGCCAGCAGCTCACCGCCGCGGCGCAGCGCGAGGGCCGCTATGCGGACGAGATCATCTCCGTGCGCGCGACCATGGAAGTCACCGACAAGGCGACTGGCGCCATCCGCCGCGAAGACGTCACCGTCAGCGCCGACAACTGCAACCGCCCATCCACCACCGCCGACGGCCTGGCCGGCCTGACGCCGGTCATGGGCCCGGACCGCTACGTGACCGCGGGCAACGCCTCGCAACTGGCCGACGGCGCCTCGGCCTGCGTCCTGATGGATGCCCGCGACGCCGAACGCGCCAACCTCGAACCGCTGGGCGCCTTCCGCGGCCTGGCCGTGGCCGGTTGCGCCCCCGATGAAATGGGGATAGGCCCGGTCTACGCGGTGCCCCGGCTGCTGGAGCGCCACGGTCTCAAGGTCGAGGACATCGATCTGTGGGAGCTGAACGAAGCATTCGCATCGCAGGCGCTGTACTGCCAGCGCCGCCTGGGCATTCCAATGGAGCGGCTTAACGTCAACGGCGGCTCCATCGCGGTGGGCCATCCCTTCGGCGTGACCGGCGCGCGCCTGACCGGCCATGTGCTGCTGGAAGGCAAGCGCCGCGGCGCCAAGTACGCGGTCGTCACCATGTGCGTGGGCGGCGGCATGGGCGCGGCGGGGCTATTCGAGATCTTCTGAGCGCTCAAAGGCGCGGGGTTGGAACCGCTCCGCTCCGCGCCGCACGGCAAAAAAACTCCTTCGTAGGTTTGCGGGTTTGCAGGCGAAGGCTGTGTCGCTTCGTCGGCCGCACGTCGGCGCGGACGCGGTGAGCGATTTGCTGATGGCCTTCAGCTTTTGAGGGTAGACGGTGATGCCATCAGAAAACCCATCGCCGCATTCGCACCAGCGAACACAGTAGCAATCAACAAAATCATGTATGTGTTATTCGGCCGCCCGCGCGGCCGAATAACACGGGCAGCCCAAAACTCGCCCCTGACCACGGCTCCAGCAGCGCGACGACCCAAGACACACGTAGCCCGTCGGCGCGGGCGGCGTGGCGGCGAGCAACCTCGATGCGCCCGACGGAATCCGAAGGAGTCGCCGAAGGCGAGGACGAGGATGAGGATGGGGAAGTCCGGAGCGAAGGCTCCGGACCGCAATCGTGGGCGCTCGCCGCCACGCCGCCCGCGCCGATGGGCGACCTACGAAGCACGAACCGCAGGAACAACCACAAAAAAAACAAAAAAAGGGCGTCCGCCGACGCCCTTGCCGCCTACTGCGGTTCGATCTTCGCGTCGATCGCGCGCTGGGTCCAGACCTGGCGCTGCGACTGCGCGAAGGCCTGGTGTTCGGCCACGGTGTTGGGCGAGACCTGCATGCCCAGGGATTCGAAGCGCTGCAGCACATCCGGTTCGCGCAGGATGGCTGCGACTTCCTGGTTCAGCTTCTGAACGATGGCGTCGGGCGTCTTGGCCGGCACGGCCACGCCGACCCACACGACCAGGTCGAACTTCTGGTAGCCCAGTTCCGCCAAGGTCGGCACGCCGGGAAACTCCTTGGCGCGTTCATGGCCGGTGTAGGCCAGGCCGCGCAGCTTGCCGGCCTGCATGAAGGAGGTGACCACGGACAGGTCGGCGAACAGGTAATCGACATGGCCGCCCAGCAGGTCGGTCACGGCCGGCGGCTGGCTCTTGTAGGGCACGCCGTTGGCGGCCGCGCCCGCCACGGTGTTGAAAGTGGCGCCGGCGATCTGGCTGGTGGGCGAGCCGTAGGCGTAATTCAGGGGCTTGGCCTGCGTAGCCTTGACCAGTTCCTGCAGCGACTTGTACGGCGCGTCCTCGCGCACCACCAGCATCATCGGGATGGTGGCGATGCGTACGACATGGGTGAAGTCGCCGGTGGGATCGAACGGCAGCTTGCGGAACAGCGCCGGCGTGGCCGAGTGCGTCGAGCTGCTGGTGAGGATCAGCGTGTAACCGTCGGGCTGGGCGCGCGCGACGAACGAGGCGCCGATGGTGCCGGACGCGCCGGGCTTGTTCTCGATGACGACGGGCACGTTCAGGCGCGGGCCGAGCTTCTCGGCAATGATGCGCGCGCTGGTGTCGGTGGCGCTGCCCGGCGAGAACGGCACGACGATGGTGATGGGCTTGTCGGGATAGACGCCCTGCGCCAGCGACGTGGACGGCAGCGCGCCAGCCAGCGCGGTCAGGACGGTGAGGCTGCCGGCGGCCAGCAGGCGGCGGCGGACGCCGAACGGTCGGATCATGCTTGTCTCCTGTGAGGGGCCGCGGGTCGGCCTCTTGAACTCTGACCGTATGATGCTTGCGACCCGCTTATCCCAACAAGGGACTAATTTTCATAGACTTATTCCAAACCGGGATTAATTCTCCTGCGCTTGGCGCTGCCGCAGATATTCCTCGGTCGCCTGCAGGAAGGCCGAAGCCGCCAGCGACAGCCTTGCGTTGCGGCGCTGGATGAGCCAGAGCTCGTGCCCGTGCTTGCGCGCGCCGTCGATGGCCAGGATGCGCAAGCCCAGTTGCCGCGCCAGGTCGCAGGCATAGCCGGGCACCACGGTTATCCCCAGCCCCGCGCCTACCAGCTTCAACGCCGAGGTCAGCATGCCGGCCTCGATGCGGTAGCGGAATTCCAGGTTCAGATCGGCCGCCACGCGGTCCAGGCTGCGCCGCACGCTGTACACGTTGCGCAGCATGATGTGGTCGTGGGCGGCCACGTCGGCCCACGAGACCGAGCGCTTGCGCGTCAGCGCATGGCGCGGCGCGCACACCGCGTACATGGTGTCGCGGTAGATGACCCGCGTGGCCAGTTCCTCCGAAGGGGTTTCGACCGATACGACGCCGAAGTCGGCGCGGCCGTTGCGCACGTGCTCGATGGTGTCGTCGGTGGACAGCTCGAACAGGTCCAGCTTCACGCTGGGGTGGGCGCGGTGATAGTCCGCCACCACCTCGCCCAGCAGGCCGACCATCATCAGCGGCGAAGTGGCCACGCCCACGGTGCCGCGTTCCAGCGTGCGCAGGCCCGACATGCTGCGCTCGGCCGCGCGCACCGTGCCCAGGATTTCCTGCGCGTAGGCATAGAAATCGGCCGCGCCGTCGCAGGGCGTGACGCTGCGGGTGGAGCGCTCGAACAGCGGCTGGCCGACCTCGGCCTCGAGTTCGGCGCAAAGCTTGCTGACGGCCGATTGGGTCACGAAGGCTGCCCGCGCGGCCGCAGTGAAACTGCGCAGTTCGTAAAGCGCGCAAAACACGCGCAATTGCTTGAGAGTGATGTTCATGGTCGAAGTCGCCGCCTGGCGCCGCCGGCCATGCCGGCCTCAGCGCGCAGGCTTGAGCATATCGCGATCGGCGTCCTGGCGCGGCGCCTGGCGCCTGATGTCGCCCGGCGTGCGTGAAAAACGCACCGGGATGCCGGCCGCCATCAGCGGCCCCTCGGTCGGATGCTCCAGGCGCTGGAAGAATCCCGTCGCCTTCAGGTGCGGATCCTCGAACAGGGCTTCCGGCGTGTTCACGCGTGAATGCGGAATGTCCGCGTCCGCCAGCAGCGCCAGCCATTCCCCGGTGCCGCGCAATGCGACGATGTCCGCCAGGTCCTGATAGAGCTCGTCGAAATGCCGCGCGCGCGAGGCCACGTCGACATAGCGCGCGTCCGCCGCCAGGTCGGCGCGTTCGGCCAGGGCGAAGAAGCGCCGCCACTGCGCGTCGGTGTAAGGCAGAAGCGCCAGGTAACCGTCGCGCGTGCGGTAGGGACGCCGCTGCGGCGACAGCACCCGGCTGTAACCCATCGGCCCCTGCGGCGGCACGAAGCTGTGGCCGCTCATGTGTTCGACCAGCGTGAAGGAGACCAGGGTTTCGAACATGGGAACTTCGATCTCCTGCCCCTGCCCCGAACGCTCGCGTTCGTACAGCGCCATGGGAATGGCGTAGGCCAGCGTCAGCCCCGCCACCTTGTCGGCAAGAATGGTGTTCACGTAGGCGGGTGCGCCGCTGTTGCGGCCTTGCAGGTCGGCCAAGCCGCTCATCGCCTGGATGATGTCGTCGAAGGCCGGACGCGCCGCGTAAGGGCCGTCCTGGCCAAAACCCACGGCCGAACAATGGATCAGCCGGGCGTTGCGCGCGCGCAGCGTGGCCGCGTCCAAGCCCAGGCGAGCCAGGGCGGCCGGACGCACGTTGGACACGAACACGTCCGCGCCATCGATCAGGCGCAGCAGGCTGTCGCGGTCCGCCGCCGTCTTCGCGTCCAGCGTCACGCTGTACTTGTTGCGGTTGAGGTTCAAGTAGGCCGGCCCCATGCCCGGACTCATCGCCGGGGCCGAGGCCCGGAACACATCGCCCTCGGGCGCCTCGACCTTGATCACCTCGGCCCCCATGTCGGCCAGGATCTGCGTGCCATACGGCCCCATGGCCACCGAGGTCATGTCAACGATGCGCACGCCCGCGAGCGGGCCGGCCATTACTTGGCCTCCTGCTGCTTCTTGCGATTGACGAAGGGGGCCATGTAGCGGCGCGGCTCGTCGGTGGTGAAGGCCTCGCCGAACGCCGCCACGCTGCGGTCCAGGCCGGCTTCTACCGTGGACTCGCTCCAGTAGCGCAACAGGGCCTTCTGCGAACGCACGGCGATCGGGCCGCTTTCGGCGATGGGCGACACGGTGCGTTCGACCAGCGCGTCGAGCGCGCCGGTTTCGCAGACGAATTCCAGGAAGCCCCACTGCCGGGCCTGCGCCGCGTCCACGGTCTCGCCAGTCAGCAGCAGCCAGTTGGTGGGGCCGGGGCCGATGATGGCCGGCAGCAGCACGGCATGGATCACGGACGGGATGCCCACGCGCACCTCGGGCATGCCGAAGACCGAGTCCGCCGATCCCAATCGAATGTCGCAAGCCGCGGCCAGCTCCATCCCAGCGCCCAGGCAGAAGCCCGGAATGCGGGCGATGGTGGGCACCGGAATCGCCGCCACCGCATCGCACAGGTCGCGCAGCCGCGTGATGAACTCGCGCGCGCCTTGCGGATCGAGTTCGGCCATTTCATAGATGTTGGCGCCGCCCACGAAGGCGCGCTCGCCCGTGCCGCGGATGACCACCGCGCGGGCATCGTCCTGCGCCGCGATCCAGCGGGCGGCGTCGGTCAGGCTCAGGGTGACCGCCGAGGCCAGGATGTTCAGGCTCTTGGCATCGTGGATCTGCAGGGTGTAGACGCCGCGCTCGTCGCGGGTCACGAGGGCATGGGTAAAGGCGGGAATAGGCGCAGTCATGGAAACTCCAGCTAGGGTTATGCCACCGATGCTAAGGGTGAGGTTTGATCACAACAAACGAGTAATTTTCATGAAATAAGTCTGAAATGGAATAAATCCCACAAACCGGACGGCTTGGGTACGATAGCCGCCTCTTGCGGGAGTCGCACCATGGGTATCACGCTGCGCCAGCTCCGGGCCTTCTGCGCCGTGTACGAGCTGAAGAACTTCACCCGCGCCGCCGAGGCGCTCAACCTGACGCAGTCCACCGTCAGCAAGCTCTGCTCCGAACTGGAGAAGGCGATAGGCATGGCGCTGTTCGAGCGCTCCGCGCGCGGCGTCGAACTGCTGGAGGGCGCGCCCGAGCTGTATGCCTATGCGCAGGAAACCTTCGGTTCGCTGCGCGCGGCCGAACGCAGCCTGAGCAGCCTGGCCGGGCTGGAACGCGGCGAGGTCTCCATCGCGGCCTCGCCCATCATGATGCACACGCTAATCGCGCCAGTGGTGGCGCAATTCCACGCGCGGCATCCCAACATCGTCTTCGACCTGCATGAACTCACCGGCGACGAAGCCACCGAGCATGTCCTGCACGGCAAGGCCGACATCGGCCTGGTGGCCCTGGAAAGCCAGGATCCCCGGCTGGACTGCCGCGTCGTCTACCGCGGTCCCATGTATGCGGTGGTGCCCGCCGGCCACCCCCTGGCACAGCACGAAGAAGCGCGTTGGCGCGAACTGGCGCGCTACCCGCACATCCTGCTGCGCGGCACCTATACCGTGCGCCGCAAGATGGACCAGATCCTGCAGGACCAGGGGCTGACGGTGCGCAGCGTGGCGCAGACCGGCAGCCTGACCACCGCCTTCGCCATGATCCGCGGCGGCATGGGCATCACGGTCATGCCCGGCTACGTGCGCCATGTCTGCCAGGAAATGGGTTTGAAGGCGCTATGTATCGCCGGCCGGCCCCAGGCCTTGCACGAGCTGTCCGTCCTGCGCCGCGCCGACTACCGGCTGTCGCGCGCCGCAGCCGCGTTTCTCGCCGCCTTCGAGGCCCATCTCGCTGAACAGGGACAGCCCGCCGCGGCCGGCAATTCATCTCTTTCTTGAATGCCTTCATGACAATTAATCAATTGTTTGCATGATGAACCGCTTCCATCATTGACGCGTCGAGGCCCCCGCCCTACGCGCCATCCGCAAGGTCACCTCGACGCCATAACCAAGCAGGGCAAACCAGCCCGCAGGACGAGGAGACCTACGACATGAAACTCAAGCCTGGCCTGAAGCAGCTGCTGACGCTGCTGGCCGCCCTTCCCGCCATCGCCGCCGCCGACACCTATCCGGCCAAGCCCGTGACCCTGGTGGTGGCCTATGCCCCGGGCGGCATGACCGACATCCTGACGCGCCGCATCGCAGCCGATCTGCAGACCCGCCTGGGCAAGCCCTTCGTGGTCGAGAACAAGCCGGGCGCAACCGGCCAGATTGCCACCGAGTACGTGTCGCGGCAGAAGCCGGACGGCTACACCATCCTGGTGGGCGCGACCAGCCACGTGATCAACCCAGCAATGAAGAAGCTGCCCTACAACGCCCGCAAGGACTTCGCTCCCGTGGCGCTGCTGGCCGTCAGCCCCAACTTCCTGCTGGTCAACGCCAACCAGGGCATCAAGACTTTCGCCGACTTCAAGGCCTATGCGCAAAAGCAGGCCTCGGTGCCCTACGGCACGGCCGGCGCCGGCGGCGCGCCCCACATCGTGGGCGAACTGCTGCGCGCGCAGAGCGGCCTGCCGCTGATGCACGTGTCCTACCGTGGCGCGGGCCCGGCCATGACCGATCTGGTGTCGGGCCAGGTGCCCTTCGGCATGGCCGAGTCCGTGACCGCCAACGCCTATCTGCAGTCCGGCAAGATCGTGCCCCTGGCCATCGCCTCGGCGCAGCGCCAGCCGCGCTACCCGGATGTGCCCACCCTCAACGAGCTGGGCTACAAGGGCTTCGACCTCAGCACCTGGGTGGGCGTCTACGCGCCGGCCGGCACGCCCGCCGACATTGTGCAGACGCTGAACAGCGAGATCCGCAAGTCGGTGATGCAACCAGCCACGCAGGACTACATCCGCTCGACCGGCTCCGAGCCCGGCGACCTGGACCTGGCGCAATACCAGAAGTTCGTCAGCGACGAGATGGACAAATGGCAGGCCGTCATCTCCCAGGCCGGAGTCAAGGATGAGTGAGGTCCGCATCGGCTCGCTGTCGCCGGAAGCCTATTTTTCCGAGGCGCTGCGCGCGGGACGCCTGGAGGTCCAGGTGTGCCGCAGCTGCGGGCTTTCGTTCTTCTTCCCGCGCACGCACTGCACCCACTGCCGTTCGCAGGAATACGCCTGGCGGCCCATGCGCGCCGGCGCCACGCTCTATTCCTATTCCGAAATCCCGGCCACGCCGCAGGCCCCCGCGCGCAATGTGATCCTGGCCGACATGGACGAGGGCTTCCGCATGATGTCCACGCTGCTGGACGAAGACGAGCTGCGCATCGGCATGCGGCTGACGGCCCGGCCCGACCCGCAACGCGCCCGCGTGGTGTTCGAAAAGGAAGCCCCATGACGGACTGGAACAAGAACCTGCGCGGCGCCATCGCCATCACCGGCTGCGCCACGGCCGGCATCGGCGACGCAGGCGGCCTGAACGACCTGGAGATCACCTCGCTGGCGGTGCACGCCGCCGTGCACGACGCCGGCCTGCGCATGGAGGACATCGACGGCCTGATGAGCGCCAGCCTGTCCTCATCGATGTGGCTGAACAAGCTCTCCGAATACCTGGGCCTGTACCCGCGCTTCATGGACAGCACCCAGATCGGCGGCGCCTCATTCGTCGGCCACCTGCTGGTCGCCGCGGCGGCGATCCAGGCGGGCCTGTGCCGCAACGTCGTGATCGCCTACGGCGCCACTCCGCGCGGCGGCAACGGCGTCTCGGCGACCTCCGGCGCCCGCGCGC
Source organism: Achromobacter xylosoxidans (assembly GCF_002192695.1). Taxonomy (GTDB): domain Bacteria; phylum Pseudomonadota; class Gammaproteobacteria; order Burkholderiales; family Burkholderiaceae_B; genus Achromobacter; species Achromobacter xylosoxidans_C. The sequence continues at coordinate 24,757 of NZ_MTLG01000109.1, read as the reverse complement.
GGCTGGATCCGTTTCCCTACGAGGAACCGTTCCAGCCCTTCAATCCGCCGACCAGCTACGCGCTGGCGACGCGCCGCCACATGCATGAGTACGGCACCACCCGCGAGCAACTGGCCGAGGTGGCAGTGGCCGCCCGCGCCTGGGCGCGGCTGAACCCGGAAGCCTACAAGCGCGAACCGCTCTCGATCGACGACGTGCTGGCCGCGCGCGTGATCTCCTCGCCGCTGACCGCGCGCGACTGCTGCCTGGTGACCGACGGCGCAGGCGCCATCGTGGTCACCGCCGCAGACCGCGCCGACGCCGCCCGGCCCGTGTACGTGCAGGGCACGGCCATGGCGCATTCACATCGCCAGATCGCCTGCATGGCCGACCTGACGCGCACCGTGGCGGGACAGAGCGCCGATCTGGCGCGCGAGCGGGCCGGCGTGGCGCTGGCCGACATCGACCTGGTGCAGCTCTACGACGCCTTCACCATCAACCCCATCCTGTTCCTGGAAGACATGGGGTTCTGCGCCAAAGGGGAAGGCGGCGCCTTCGTGTCGGGCGGGCGCATCGCTCCCGGCGGCGAACTGCCGGTGAACACCAACGGCGGCGGATTGTCCTGCGTCCACCCCGGCATGTACAGCATGTTCGGCCTGGTGGAAGCGGTGCGCCAGTTGCGCGGCGAATGCGGCGAACGGCAGGTGAAACAGGCGCGCACGGCGCTGGTGCACGGCAATGGCGGGGTGCTGAGCGCCCAGGCCACGACCGTGCTGACCAATTGGATGGATTGAAGGAGATTCGACATGCTGGAAGGAAAAGTAGTGGTCGTCACCGGCGCGGCCAACGGCATCGGCCGCGCCGCGGCGGTGGCCCTGGCCGCGCAAGGCGCGCGCGTGGTGGTCAATGACCTGAATGTGTCGCTGGACGGCACCAGCGCCTCGCAGAGCACGGCCGCGCAGGTGGTCGAGGAAATCCGCGCCGCTGGCGGCGAGGCCATCGCCAATGGCGACTCGGTGGCCGAATACGCCAGCGCGCAACGCATCATCGAGGCCGCCGCCGACGCCTACGGCCGGGTGGACGCGGTGGTGAACAACGCCGGCATCGTGCGCGACAAGATGTTCCACAAGCTCACGCCCGAAGACTTCGACGCCGTGGTCAAGGTGCATCTGTACGGTTGCTTCAACCTCAGCCACGCCGCCGCGCGCCACTTCCGCGAACAGGGCGGCGGCAGCCTGATCAACATGACCTCCAACTCGGCGGTCATCGGCAACCGCGGCCAGGCCAACTATTGCGCCGCCAAGCTCGGCATCGTCGGCCTGTCCAAGGCCATGGCGCTGGACATGGCGGCCTTCAACGTGCGCTCGAACTGCATCGCCCCGCTGGCCTGGAGCCGCATGACCGAGACCATCCCGGCCAAGACCGAGGAGCAGGCGCGCCACGTCGAGAAGATCCGCCGCATGGGGCCTGAGACCATCGCGCCCCTGATCTGCTACCTGGCTTCGGACGCTTCCGCCGATGTGTCCGGTCAGGTGTTCGCGATCCGCCTGAACGAGATCTTCCTGATGAGCCAGTCGCGCCCGGTGCGCTCGGTGCACCGCTCGGACGGCTGGACCACGGAGAGCATCGCCGAACACGGCATGGCCGCGCTGCGCGCCTCTTTCATGCCGCTGGACACGTCCGCCCAGGTGTTCGCCTGGGATCCGGTCTGAGGTAGCCATGGCGCTGGACTACCGCAGCCTGAAGGCCCACGCCTTCGCGCCCGAACGCCAGGCCTATGGCGAGGATGACTGCATCCTCTACGCCCTGGGCGTGGGCGCGGGCCTGGCCGCCGACGACCCCGTCGGCGACGAAACCCGGTTCATCTACGAGCAGGGCCTGCGCGCCCTGCCCGCCATGGCCTGCGTGCTGGCCTATCCCGGCTTCTGGATGCGCGATCCGCGCCATGGCCTGGACTGGAGCCAGGTCGTGCATGGCGAGCAGCGCATGCGCTTCGCGCGCCGCCTGCCCGCCAGCGGCGAAGTCACCTGCCAGATGCAAGTCGCGCGCATCGCCGACAAAGCCCCGGGCGCCTTCGTCGTGACGCGGCGCACGCTGAACGAAGCGGCCACGGGACAGGAAATCGCCGTCATCGAACAGCTGAACATCTGCCGTGGCGACGGCGGCTACTCCGGCGGCGACGCCGCGCTCAGCGACGCGCTGGACGCCCCCATCCCCGCGCCGCCCGCGACGCCGCCGGACAGCGTCATTGTCCTGCCCACCAGCCGCAACCAGGGCGCGCTGTACCGCCTGAATGCCGACCGCAATCCGCTGCATGTGGATCCGGCCAGCGCGCGGCGGGCCGGCTATGAACGCCCCATTCTGCACGGCGCTGCGCTGCTGGGCATGGTCAACCGCGCGCTCGAAGCCTGCCTGCGGCAATTGCCCGGCCTGCGGCTGGGCGAACTGGACCTGCGCTTCATGGCGCCGGTCTATCCCGGCCTGGACGTGGCGGTGTCCCTATGGCGGCAGCCGCAGGGCATGGCCCTGGCCTGCCATCAGGCCGGCGCCTTGTGCGCCCAGGGCCGCGCCGCCTGGGCCAAGGAGGAACAATGAAAGACAAGACTTGCGCAAACGTCGAAGAAGCCCTGCGCGGCATCGAATCGGGCGCCGTGATCTTCGTCGGCGGCTTTGGCGGCTCGGGCATACCCGCGCGCCTGCTGGCCGGCCTGCTGGCCAAGCAGAAAGTGGACGACCTGACCCTGATCAACAACAACGCCGGCGCGGGCGAGGCCAGCTTCCTCGCCCTGGTGGCCTCGGGCCGCGTCAGCCGTATCGTCTGCTCCTACCCGCGCATGCCGGGCAACGAGGTGATCCGCGAGCGGGTACAGGCGGGCAGCCTGGCCGTGGAGGTCATGCCCCAGGGAACGCTGGTCGAACGCATCCGTGCGGGCGGCGCGGGCATGGGACCGTTCTACTCGCCCACCGGTTATGGCACGCCGCTGGCCGAAGGCCGGGAAACGCGCATGTTCGGCGGCCGCGGCTACGTGCTGGAAGAGCCGCTGCGCGCGGACTACGCCTTCATCCGCGCCCATCAGGCCGATCAGTTGGGCAATCTGGTCTACCGCCGCGCCCAGCGCAACTTCGGTCCCGTCATGTGCATGGCGGCCCGCAACACCATCGTCGAAGTCGAAGAGATCCTGCCCTGCGGCGCGCTCGATCCCGACGCCATCGTCACGCCCAGCCTGTTCGTGCACCGCCTGTTGGGGAGCCTGCAATGAAACCACTGTCACGCGAGCAACTGGCCGCGCTGGTGGCCGCCGACCTGCCGGCGGGCGCCGTGGTCAACCTGGGCATAGGCATGCCCACCATGGTCACCGACCGCCTCGACCCCGCGCGCGGCGTGCAGCTGCACAGCGAGAACGGCATCCTCGGCATGCGCCTGCTGCAAGACCACGAGACCGCCGATGGCGACCTCATCAATGCCAGCAAGCAGTCGATCGCGCTCACTCAGGGCGCGGCCATATTCGACCACGTCTATTCCTTTTCCATCATGCGCGGCGGCCACATCGACATCACGGTGCTGGGCGCGTTCGAGGTCTCCTGCGAGGGCGACCTGGCCAATTGGTCGCTGGGCGCGGACGATCCCATGCCGTCCGTGGGAGGAGCCATGGACCTGGCCGTGGGCGCGCGCAACGTCTGGGTCATGATGGAAGCGCTGACCCGCGAGGGCGCGCCGCGCCTGCGCGGCCGCTGCAGCCTGCCCCTGACCGGCGCCGGCGTGGTCGGGCGGGTCTATGCCGACATCGGCATCTTCGACGTGCGCGATGGGGCCTTTGTGCCGCTGGCCCTGGTGGACGGCCTGCCGCCCTCCGAACTGCACCGCTGGATCGACGCGCCCGTGCGCATCGCGCAAGCGCCGCGCGTCCTGCATCCCCACTCCTGATTGCTCTCAACCATGATACGCACCGAACATTTTCTCGAAGACGCCGAGGGCTGGCTGCGCACCGCGCTGGCCCAGCTGCGCGAACAGTATCCGGCCACCGCCTCGCATACGCAGGAATGCCGCCAGGCCTGGAACCGCATGCTGTGCGCGGCCGATCTGATCGCGCTCACCTGGCCGCGCGAATACGGCGGGCGCGAGCTCAGCACCGCCACGCTGATCGCCTTCCACGAACTATGCGCGCGCCTGCATGCGCCGCAGCCCATCAACAGCATCGCGCATGCGATCCTGGCCCCCACGCTGCTGCGCTTCGGCACGCCCGCGCAGAAGGCGCAATTCCTGTCCGGCATCCGCGACGGCAGCGAGATCTGGTGCCAGGGCTACTCCGAACCCCAGACCGGCTCCGACCTCTCTTCCGTGCGCACCCGCGCCAAGCCGGATGCCGCCGGCTGGCGCGTCAGCGGCCGCAAGATCTGGACCACCCAGGCGCATCTGGCCAAGTGGTGCTTCGCGCTGGTGCGCACCGATCCCGACAGCCAGGCCCACCGCGGCCTGAGCTTCATGCTCATCGACATGCAAGCCGAGGGCGTGCGGGTCGAGCCCATACGCCAGATGACGGGCGAGGCCGACTACAACGAAGTGCTGTTCGACGCCACGCCGGTTCCCGAGGGCCGCATCCTGGGCGCACCTGGCGAAGGCTGGCGCATCGCCATGGCCGCCGCCGAGTACGAGCGCGGCATCTATTTCATGCCGCGCGTCATCCAGCTGGAAGACGAACTGCGGCAACTGACCGGGGCGCTGGCGCAGGCCGCGCTGGACGCGGACGAACGCGCCGTGCAGGCGCGGCGCGTGCGCGACCTGGCGGACCTGTGCCAGGTCATACGCTGGCGCGTGGACCGCGTGCTGCGGCAGGTTGCCGCGGGCGACACGCCCGGCATCGACGGCGCCATGCTCAAGCTGCTGTGGAGCGAAACCCGCCAACGCATCTGGGAACAACGCGTGGAACTGCTGGGCGAGGCCGCCCTGCTCGGCCCGCAGGCCGGCGCGCCCCATGCCGGCACGGCCAGCGTGCTGCGCGAATTCCTGTGGTCGCGCGCCGAAACCATCGTGGCCGGCACCTCGGAAATCCAACGCAATATCGTGGGCGAACGCCTGCTCGGCCTGCCCAAGGACAGGGGACAACATGCATAGCGAAATCAGGACACTGCTGTCCTCCACCTTCGGTCGCCTGCTGGAACAGCAGCATCCCGTCGCCCACGCTCGCCGCGCGCTGCCCGCCGACGACCCCGCCCAGCGCGCCCTGTGGAAGGAGCTCGCCGAAGGCGGCTGGTTGGAAGCGGGTTCGGAAGCCTTCCAAGCCGAGTACGGCCCCGGCACGCAACTCATGGGCGAATGGGCCGGACGCGCCCTGCTTACCCTGCCTTACGGTGCATCGGCGTTTCTTGCCAGCGCCCTGCTGGAACAAACGCCCGCCCTGTCGGCGGTCGTGCTGGACCTGGCGGCGCATCCGGCCAGCATCCGCTGCGACCGCGCCGGCGACGAGCAAGGCTGGATCGACGCCTACGGCCCCACGGCCCAGTACCTGCGCCTCGCCCGCCAGGACGAAGGCTGGCTGCTGGCGCGCTACGACCCGGCGATGCTCGAATCCGTGCAGGGCCTGGATCCCACCGTGGCGCTGGCCCGCCTGCGCGGTTCCGCCGTCGCGCAAACCGAACTGCCGGCAGCGCAGGCTGTACCGGCGCTGCAGAACCACCTCGCGTTCATGCTGGCGCAGTTGGTCGGCACCGCCGGGGCCTCGCTGGACCTGGCCATCGCCTACGCCAAGGAACGCGAACAGTTCGGCCGGCCCATCGGACAATTCCAGGCGATCAAGCACGCCCTGGTCGACGCCTGGACCGGACTGGACAACAGCCGCTACGCCGTGGAGGCCTTGCTGGCCGCGCGCGATTCGGCCGACCCGGAGCTTGCCGCATTGGCCGCCCGCCTGGCCGCCAGCGCCGCGCGGCGCGCCGTGAAGCTCTCCATCCAGGTGCATGGCGGCATAGGCTTCTCGTGGGAGCACGACGCCCAGCTTTACCTGAAGCGCGCCTACCGCCTGGCGGTCGAGGTCGAACGGCTGGCCGCGCTGATGCGGGACTAGCGTTCCAGGCATGCGCGCGCCGGAAGGGGCGCCGATAGAGGGTCATCAATTACGGCCGCCAAGTAGGGGCCGTTAACATAGCGGTTTTCCACAGCCGCTTTCCCTTGCGGGTTCCGGCGCGGCGCGACCGCGCCCGCCAGGCCCCTCCAAGCCCGATGAACCATGCCCCGCACCCGCCCGGCCGCCTGACATCCTATTACCGGAGCGGCGACGCCATGCGCAGCCGCAGCGTCAGCGGCACGGTGCTGACCGGCACGCTGGACCTGCCCGCGCCGCCCGCCCGCCTGCTGGCGGACTGGGAGCGCGAAATGGCCACGCGCCTGTTCCTGGAACCCGGGGACGTCGAACAGATGCCGCTGGTCCGCACACAGGCGCGCTGGCCTGAGTACGGCCTGTGCCTGCAGGCCATGGGCGACTGGATGCACGGCCAGGGACTGCCCGGCGTGCTGGCGTGCGCCGACATCGCCCTCATGGCTTGCCGCGGCGCCCGCTACCACCATGACGGCGCGCAATATGGCGGCGCCGCCTTCTGCAATCTGTTCCTGAGCGATGACCGCGGCCTGGACGTGCACTTCCCGGCTACCGGCCTGCGAATCCCGCTGCTGCGCGGCACCGCCATGATCTTCGACACCGGCCAGCCGCATGGCGTCATCCTGCGCCGTGGCACGGGCTTTCAAGAGGCCGACTTCGCGGCCGGCCTGGAATTGGCGCAATTGTTCCTGACCTGGGAACTGCCCATCGAGGATGTTCGCGTCGCACGAGCGCTCGGCATCGAATTCGATGTCGATCCGGCCACCGCCACGCGGCTGGACGAGGAACAGATCCGGATGAATGGCGCGCGCGCCGCAGTCGATCCGGAATCCGGATCTTGGTTGCGGGATGAGTGAAACTCCAGCGCCTGCCTGAACTTTCAGCCTCGTCCGCTACGCTCAAGACCCCGGCAGCGCCGCGCCCATGGCGGCAAACAAACCGCCGCACACCTTGTTGAAGCGCCGGCCGGCGCGCTCCAGCCAGGGGCGCACGCGATGCGCCAGCCGCGCCAGCACGTACTCGACCAGGAACTCCACCACGACGAAGGTCCCCGCCATGATGGCGAACTGCGTGTACAGGCTGCGGGCCGGATCGATGAACTGCGGCAGGAAGGCGCCGTAGAACAGCAGCGCCTTGGGATTGGAAATGGCCGACAGGAGGCCCTGGCTGAACATGCGCATGCCGCGGATGCGCGGCATGTCCGGGGTGGGCTGCAGCTGCACGCCCGGTGCGCGCCAGAGCTGGATGCCCAGCCAGATCAGATAGGCGCCGCCCGCCCACTTCAACACCGTCAGCGCCGGCCCCCAGGCCTTGAGCAAGGCGCTGATGCCCAGCATGGACAGGGCGATGAGCGCCACGAAACCCACCGCGCCGCCGGCAATGGTGCACAACGCCTTGCGGTGTCCGTGCAGCGCGCCATGCGTCAGGGCAAGCAGCGTGTTCGGCCCCGGGGTTATCGACAGCCCGATGACCGCGACCAGGTAGATGAGCCAGCTATGCAGCGCCATGGCGGATTGCTTGAAAGTAGGGAAAGCGGTCAGTCTAGTCCGCTGCGGCAGGGCCGCGCAAATGCGATCGGCATGGAAGGCGGGACGGCATGCGCGCCGCGCCCTCCTGCCGTGCCGCCCGATCCTGCTGCGCCAAGCTCAGCGGCGGAACCCTCCCCCATGGAACCCACCGAAACCGCCGCCCCAGCCTCCGCGGCCACCCATGCCGCGCCCCTGCCAGCCGCCGCCCTCCGCGCCGCCCATGCCGCCGCGGTCGCGCCAGCCTTCGCCCTGCATGCCGCGATCCTGCCAGCCGCCTCCCTCCATGCCGCCCATGCGGTCGCTGGAATAATCGCGCGCCTGGCGCTGGCCGTTCAGGTAATTGCTGCCCGACTGCGCGCTGGGCTGCACCGGTTGCCAGCCCGAGCTGGTGTGCTGTTGCCAGCCATTGTCGTTGTGCTCGTAGACATTGCCGTTGTGATCGGCATATACGTTGCCGTTGTTCCACGCCATGCCGCTGTTCGTGTTGCGGTCGTAGGTGGCGCCGCGCCGGTCCACGCTGCTGACTCCGTCGCCAGCCGTCCCGGTCGCCGTGGCGGAAGAAATGGTGCTGCGGCCGGTGTTGGTGTTGGTGCGCACGTCCTGGCGGCCCGCGGCCCATTGGCCGTCATCGTTGGCGACCGCGCCCGCGCGGCCCGCGCCCGATGCGCCGGTCGCGGGGTTGGTATAGGCGTCGCGCCGTCCGGCCGCCGCGTTGCCGGTGTACTCGTTGTAGGCCGCGCCGCGCGTGCCTTCGAAGGCCGCGCCGGTCTGCGGGTTGTAGCCTTCGGCATGGGTGCCCTGCCATTCGGTGCCGGTCCAGCCGTTCCAGCCGGCGGCGTGCGTGACCACGCCGGAGCCGCCCCAGGCGCCGTAGACATCGACCTGGTTGACGTTGACGCCGCCCCAATAGGGCGCGCCCCAATAAGGCCCCCAATAGGGCGCGGCGCCCCCCCAGGTCTCGCCCGCGACGAAGCCGAAGGCAAAGCCGGTCGCGGTGGCGAAGGCCGCGTCGTAACCATAGCTGGGCGGATAGCCGACCCAGGTGTCCTGCACGATGACCGGCGGGTACGCGTAGCCCGTGCCATACACCACGGTGCCGTCAGGACTGGCGACCACGCCCATATAGCCCGGCGTGTAGCCGAACACCACGGTCTGCGCGGTGGAACCATACACCTGCACGTAGGTGACGTAGTGCAGCGGCGAACTGACGGGTATGGTGTAGATGGCCGCCGGCACATGGTCCGCCACGCGCCACGGGCCCCGCGGCGAATCCGACACGAACCATACCGCGCGCGACAAGGCGTAGTAGCGGCCCTCGGCCTGGATCACCGGCACTTGCGAGTTGGCGGCGTAGTACAGCGCCGTGCCCTGAATGGGCCGCAGCGTAGGCTCGCCGCCGGCATACTCGACCTGCAGCTTGGCCCCGCTGCGCGACACCGTGGCGGTCTGCGGGATGGTCGAGGCGATCAGCGCCTCCTTGGCCTGCGGCGTGCCCGGCACCGAGGCCAGCACGCCAGACTGCGGATCCCGGGCCGGAATACGGGCGAAATCGCGCGGCAGCTGCTTGCCCGGCACGTAGGACCAGGGCCCGTCCAGGCTGGCGCCACGGAACCAGCGGCCGGACACCAGCAGGTAGTAGCGGTTGTCGCCGGGATTCATGAACAGGGCGTGATCGGCGTTGGCCACCGACAGCAGCGAGGTTCCCGGCACGGGCCGCATTTCGGGCTGGCCGACGGTCACCAGCAACTCGGCCGGCGCGGTCGACACCGCGATGGCGGGCGCGCGGTGCGGCGGCTTGCCGCCATGCGGCAGCAAGGGATCGGGCGCGGCCTTGCGGCGCGCCGCGTCGGCGGCAGCCAGCAATGCGGCAGGCGGCTGCGGCAGGTCCGTCCAGGGTCCGGTGGCGCTGGCCGCTTCGTACCAATGGCCGGCCGCTTGCAGGAAATAGCGGTCGGCGCCATTGGCCAGCATCAGCGCGCGCGTGTTGACCACCCGGCGCCAGCCCGCCGCGTCCGGCACCTCGGCCAGGACGGGTCCGCCATCGATCAGCACCAGCACGGTGGGCACCGTGCGGTAGATGATACGCGGCGGTGCGTTGTCCACCGGGACGGTCTTGGTGGCCGGGTTGTTCTGCGACAGCGTGTAGCTCAGTTGCAGCGCGTCGAGCCGCGTGACCACGCCCTTGGCGGGCAGGCGGGCCTCGAGCTGGCTGCGCAGCTTGGCGGCTACCTCCGGCGAGGTAGGCACCTGCACGCGCTCGATCCGGATGTCCGAAAGATGCACCAGGCCCGCCGGCTTGTTGACCTCGGCCCGGGCGGAAAATTCGGCCACGCCATAGGTCGGATTGCCCTTGGCCGCGCCAACGGCCACCGCCATGCGGCCCGAAATACGGTCGGCGGTCCAGGTATCGATCTGCGGTTGATAGAGTTCCACCCGCGTGCCGTCGGCGCCCTCGAAGCTGCGCGGCCATTGCAGCGAGCGCGCGGCCTCCTCCTGGGCGTCGGATTGGGCGGGCGCCGTTTGCGTCGGGGTCTGTCCCTGCGCTTGCGCCTGTGCCGTGCCGCTAGTCATCAGGCTCGCGCCGGCAGCCAGGCCGGCCACGGCCAGGGCCAGGGCAAGGCGTGAAAGACGCCCCGGCGGGCCCGCCGGCACGGACGGCGTTGTCGGGAAATCATGCACGCGCCACAGTCGGGTCAGGCTATACATCTCGCGCTCCTCGTTGAGGGCCGCGGCCGCCAGTCGGGGCCTCGGCCACTCTGATTTCCCGCAGCGCCGCCGCTGCGGGCCATGCGTCTGCCGGCCTCTGCGCAAGGCGTCCTGCATGGGCCGGCTTCTGAATAAGCAACAGAACGTTAACACCGCTGAAAAGCTATTGCCCGCTTTTATCAGACCTTCTATAAAACATCTCATCAGGGCTGCTACTTTTGCCCGATTGCCTTTCCGCTGCCATCCAACTAGAAGCGCGGCGCAACGCCCGCCACACGCCGGCATTCCCGTGCGTTGCGCCCAGGCCCGGGCCCCAGTCCGCGGCATCCTGGCCGTCCCTCGAAGACTTTCCTGCTGCAAGCACACGCCGCCAAGTAGCCGTGGAAAGGAGCAGTTCATGGCCCCTGCCCTGAATCATCCCGGGGTGTATGTCCAGGAAGCGCCCGCTGCCGCGCACACCATTGCCGGTGTGCCGACCGCGGTGGCCGCGTTCCTGGGCACGGCCATGCGCGGACCGCTCAACCAACCGGTCCGGGTGCTGGATTTCGCCGGTTACGAACGCGAGTTCGGCGGTCTGGCCGAAGGCTGCGAACTCGGCTACGCGGTGCTTCAGTTCTTCCTCAACGGCGGCGCCGAGGCCTGCGTGGTGCGCGTGGCGCCGACCGGGCTGAACGGAGCGCAAGACGCGCATGCCGCCTTCATCGGCCAACGCGCGCAGCGCCTGGGCCTGCATGCGCTGGACGAAGCCCATCCCTTCAATCTGCTGTGCCTGCCCGGCATCACGCACGCCGGCGTGCTCGCCGATGCCGTGTCCTACTGCAAGGAGCGGCGCGCCTTCATGATCATCGATGCGCCGCCGCAGGCGGCCGATGCTGCCGCCATGGCGACGACGGTCATGGGCACGGCGCTGCCCAGGTCCGATCATGCCGCGGTGTACTTCCCCTGGATTCAGGCGACCGACCCGCTGCGCATTGGCCAGCCCCGATTGACGTCCCCCTGCGGCGCGATCGCCGGCCTGTATGCGCGCACCGACGGCATTCGCGGCGTCTGGAAAGCGCCGGCCGGCATGGACGCCAGCCTTGCCGGCGTGCTGTCCCTGGCCGTCGCGGTCAGCGAAGACGAGAGCCGCAACCTGAACACGCTGGGCGTCAATTGCCTGCGCACGTTTCCCGGGCGCGGCACGGTCTGCTGGGGCGCGCGGACCTTGCAGGGCGCGGACCACTTCGCTTCGGAATACAAATACGTGCCGGTGCGCCGGCTCGCGCTCTACCTGGAGCGATCGCTCTACCGCGGCACGCAGTGGGCCGCGTTCGAGCCCAACGACGAAGCGCTCTGGGCGCAGATCCGTCTGAACCTCGGCGCCTTCATGAACGCGCTGTTCCGCCAGGGCGCATTCCAGGGCGGCACGCCGCGCGACGCCTATCTGGTCAAGTGCGATGGCGAAACCACCACGCAGCAGGACAGGAACCGTGGCGTGGTCAACATCCTGGTGGGATTCGCTCCGCTCAGGCCGGCGGAATTCGTGGTCATCCGCATCCAGCAACGCGCCGGCCAGACGCAAGGACTACAGCCGTGAATGCGCCTGCCGAACCACGCATCCTGGCCTTGTGGGACACGGGCAGCCAGAGCCGCGCGCACGCGCTGGCGCAGGCCGCCGCGACTGCCGAAGCGCTGGCGCGCGAGACAGGGCTGGAGCTGTATCGCATCGACCTGTCGCAGATCGTCAGCAAGTACATCGCCGAGACCGAGAGAAACCTGGACCGTCTGTTCGAGTCGGTCGAGCAGCGCGGCGCCATCCTGTTCTTCGACGAAGCCGACGCGCTCTTCGGCGAACGCGCAACCGTCAAGGACAGCCATGACCGCTACGCCAATATCGAGCCCAGCTATCTGCTGCAACCCATGCAGTCGTACCGCGGCCTGGCGTCGCGGGCCGACAGCCTGAAGTCCAACCTGGACAGCGCATTCCTGAGGCGGCTGCGCCTCGTGGTCCAGTTTCCGGCCGCCGCGCCGGATCAACCTGCCCGCCCCTGAAGCCGCGTTTTCCCGGCTGCCGACGGCGGCGCCGAAGTCACCATGGCGCGCCTGCTGCAAGCCGTCCGCGCCGACGCAAGCCTACACGCCAGGCCCTGGCCTGGCATCAAGACCAGAGGACACCCATGAAACCCGTCATCAACGAATACGTACGCGAACTCAGCCACCCCGGTTACGACGCGGCCCAACGCAATGCCTTTGTCGCCGCCATGGTGAGCAAGCGGCTGATGCGGCGCACGGAGCAACGGCGCGAGGCAGGCGAGGCCGACGCCGCGCTGGCCAGCGCGCTGGGCGACAGCGCCTCGGCCTCTGACGCGCGCGCCGGCAGCGACAAGACTTGAAGGCTGCGCAGCCGCAGGATGAAGCTGCGTCCGATACGGGCGCGGCACACGCAGGCAAGCCAGGCCGGCCGCCACGGTATCATCAGGCCTGTGGCGCCGGCTTGCTCCTCCGGGGGAAGCTGGCGCTGCCACCTCCGCCCACATCCTGCATAACGCGATGACCCCATACATCTCGGCCGGCATTCTGCTACTAGGCGTTTTCGCCGCCATCGCCTACCGCAGGCAGCGGCAGCGCACGATGGACACTGCCGGCCGGCGCCTGGGCAGCGACCTGATCGCGGGCGGCGCGCTATACGGCGTGGCCGCGCCGCCCATCGGCGGCGCGGCCGTCATCATTGCCCTGACCGCCGCGACCCGGGATCCCGAGACCCTGCTCATGCTGGTCTACGCCTTGCCCTGGTTCTACATTTTCGGCTTCGTGCCCGCCCTGCTGTGCGGTGTCGTGGCCGGCGCGCTGCGGCCGGCGCATCCGTCCTGGCGCGCCTGCGCCGGGATGGCGCTGGTCGGCGCCGTCTATGGCTTCGTTTTCCTGCTCGGCTTCATCTCCCACAACCGACCGTGGCAGGAAGACTTCGGCTTTCCCTTGACCGTCGGCGCCGCGCCCGGCGCGCTCAGCGCCTTCGTGTGCGCGCGCTTGCTGTACGGCAAGCCTGGTCGCCGCAGCGAGCCGGGCGACCAGACGCCGCAAACGGCCTGAGGCCGCGACCACCAGCCGCCGCCAGCCTCACGCCTTGCGCCCGCTGGCGCGCCCTGGCGGCTCGGCGTGCAGGTCGCGCGCTGCGCCGCCGCCAAACGCCGTCAGCGCGCGAGGCGTGGGCTGCGACATGGAAATCTGCCTGGCGGTTTCCAGCATCATCGGGACGTAGCGGGATACCGCGCGCTTGACCGTCCATTTGGCCGCCGACACGGACAACTGCAGTCCCGCCACCACGCGCTGGTTCAGATCGTAGACCGGCACAGCCAGCGCCAGATCCCCGCGGTAGTACTCCTCCTTGCAGCAGGCGTAACCCTGTTCGCGCGACAAACGGATCTGCGCCATCAGCTCGTCCAGGTCGGTCAGCGTGTTGGCGGTGTACTTCACGCGTTCGCTGGCCTCCAGGGCCTCGCAGGCTTGCTCGTCGCTCATGCCGGCGAGGTACACGCGCCCGGTGGAGGAGCAGTACATGGGGATGCGCCGTCCCACCGGCATGTGCACCAAGAGCCGCAAGGGGCTGGGGAAGCGGCCGATGTAGATCATGTCCTGCCCGGCCGGCTCCGCAAGATTCACGGTTTCGCCGGCATTGCGGTTGAGTTCCAGCAAAAAGGGATTGGCGCGATCCAGCAGCGTATGCGATTCCAGGTAGCGGCAACCGGCGTCCAGCGTGCGCGACGACAGCGAATAGCGCTTGCTGACAGGGTCCTTGTTGAGCAGGCCCAGCGCTTCCAGCGTGAACGCGAAGCGCTGCGCGGCGCTGCGGGTGATGCCCGCCGCGGCGGCAATGTCCGGCAGGCTCATGGAGGTGTGTTCGGCGTCGAAGGCATCGAGCACGGCGATGCCGGTGGCCAGCGATTGGACGTACAGCGTGGAGGATTCCGGATTCATGGCTGGGCTGGGCGGCGCAGGCCGCCAGTCTATTAGTGTTCGATACGTAGAGATTGCATTCCAATCCAATTGAATGCAAGAAAAAGTGGCAGATCTTTTGACATATTCTACCTTTTCCGTACCAGGTAATCCCGGGAAAACCCTTAAATAAAAAGCGCTTAGCTGAAAGCCTAGTTGATTGACAGGCTTTCCTTGGCCGGATTATAAAATCTACATGCGATATATAGTTATCGCTATTCGATACGATAATGCGCACCTGACAAGGACGAAATCGGACGTCCGGTACACCGTGCAGGTGCGCGATTCCAGCTTCCAAGGGGATTCCGATGCTGCACAAAGTGTTGAAAACGTTGTTGGCGACGGCGCTGTGCGCCGCCGCCCTGTCGGGCGCGCACGCCCAGACCGTCAAGGTAGGCGCCACGCCCACCGCGGTGCCGTTCAACTTCCTGGACCCGAAGACCAACACCCTGCAGGGCGTGATGATCGATATCGCCCACGCCGTGGGCAAGCAGGCCGGCTTTACCGCGGAAGTGATGCCGATTCCGTTCGCCTCGCTGGTGCCAGCCCTGCAGACCAACAAGATCGACATCATCGCCTCGGCCTTCGCCAAGACGCCGCAGCGCGCCGAGGTGGTCGATTTCACGCAGTTGGTGGTGGAGTACGGCGAGGCCCTGATCGTGCCGGAGAAGGACAAGACCGAATACAAGAGCATCGCCGACCTGAAGGGCAAGACCGTCGGCGTGCAGATCGGCACGCTCTACGTCGAACCGCTGAAGGCCGCGCCCGGCCTCAAGGAAATCAAGATGTACGAAACCATGTCCGACCTGGTGCGCGACGTGGCGCTGGGACGCCTGGACGCGGCGTTCGGCGACGGACCAGTGATCTCCTACCAGGTCCGCACCCAGGGCGTGCGCAACGTGCGCTACGTCGAAAGCTATCAGCCGGCCATGCCCACCAACATTGCGCTGGCCGTGCGCAAGGGCGACGCCGAACGCGTCAAGCAGCTCAACGCGGCCATCGATGCGTTGCGCCAGGACGGCACTCTCGCCGCCATCATGAAGAAGTGGGGCGTCGCGCCCTGATCCCGAGCGCCGCGGCCCGATCCGCCGCGGCGCGCCGCCTAACAGGTATCCAAGATGTTCCAGTCATTTTTCAGTGACGCCGCGGAGTTCTTCCCGGTGCTGATGCAGGGGGTGCTGACGACCATCGCCATCACTGCGGCGGCGCTGGTCATCGCCACGGCGCTCGGCCTGTTCTGGGCCCTGCTGCGGGTCAGCGGCGTCGCGCCGCTGTCGCACGCCAGCCGCATCCTCACCAACATCATCCGCGGCGTTCCCATCATCGTCGTGCTGTTCTACATGTACTTCGTGCTGCCGGAGATCGGCATCAGCCTGACCGCCTTCCAGGCCGGCGCGCTGGGCCTGGGCATCGCGTACTCCTCATACATGTCGGAAGTATTCCGCTCGGGCATCGACGCGGTCGATCCCGGCCAGTTCGAGGCGGCCCAGTCGCTGGGCATGTCGCGCGCCAAGCTGATGCGCCGGGTGGTGCTGCCGCAGGCCTTCAAGGTCGCGCTGCCGCCCTACGGCAACAACGTGGTCATGATGCTCAAGGACTCCTCGCAGACGGCGGTCATCACCGTGGTCGAGCTGTCCATGCAGAGCAAGCTGATCGCCTCCTCCACCTTCAAGAGCGCCACCATCTTCACGCTGGTCGCCCTCATGTACCTGGCCATGAGCCTGCCCATGATGTACTTCATCGGCAAACTTGAACGCCGCTTGGGGCGCCGTCAATGATCAAGATCGAAAACCTCAGCAAATCGTTTGGCGCCCACCGCGTGCTGGAAGGCATCAACGCCGAAATCCAGCAGGGCGAAGTGGTCTGCCTGATCGGGCCCTCCGGCTCCGGCAAGTCCACGCTCCTGCGCTGCATCAATGGCCTGGAACGCTACGACGGCGGCCGCATCACGATAGACGGCGTTACCGTGGACGCGCGCCGCAAGGACATCCAGAACATCCGCCAGCGCGTGGCCATGGTGTTCCAGCGCTTCAACCTGTTCCCGCACCGCACGGCGCTGGAGAACGTCATCGAAGGCCCGGTGCACGTCAAGGGCGAAAGCGTCGAGTCCGCCACTGCGCGCGGCCGCGAGATTCTGACGTCGGTCGGCCTGGCCGAAAAGATGAACCACTATCCGCAGCAGCTCTCGGGCGGCCAGCAGCAGCGCGTGGCCATCGCCCGCGCGCTGGCGATGGAGCCCGAGGCCATCCTGTTCGACGAACCGACCTCGGCGCTAGACCCGGAACTCGTGGGCGAAGTGCTGTCCGTCATGCGCACGCTGGCCGAAAAGGGCATGACCATGGTCATCGTCACGCACGAAATGGACTTCGCCCGCAACGTCTCCGACCGCGTGCTGTTCCTGGAAAACGGCCGCATCGCGGAACAGGGTCCCTCGCGCGAAGTGCTGACCGATCCTCGCAACGAACGCATGCGTGATTTCCTCAAACGCGTCACCCACGCCCAGTAGCTCCGGCACCATGAACCATGATCTGTTTTCGCCCGCAGCCACGCTGTGGGCCGCGACCGCGCCTGCGCGCGCCGCCTCGCCGGCGCTGGCCGGCCCGCTGCATGTCGACGCCGCCGTGATCGGCGGCGGTTTCACCGGACTGTCGGCCGCCTTGCATCTGGCCGAGGCCGGCCTCAAGGTAGCGCTGTTCGAATCCCATGAAGTGGCCCATCGCGCCTCCGGGCGCAACGGCGGCCAGGTAGTGCCGGGCTTCAAGCCCGGACCCGCCGCGCTGATCCGCCGCTTCGGCGCGGACACGGCGGCGCGCATGATGCGCTTTGCCTATGGCAATGCCGACTATCTTTTCGAGCTGGCCGAACGCCTGCGCATCGATTGCTCGCCCACCCGCAACGGCTGGATCCAGGGCGCATTCTCGGCGGCATCGGGCAGCTATCTCAAAAGCCGCGCGCGGGAGCTGAACGCGCATGGCGGCGACGTCGAATACCTGGACGCCGACGCGATGCGCGCGGCCACCGGCTCATCGTTCTGGCCCGCGGGGCTGCGCGAAAGGCGCGCGGGCGCGGTACAGCCGCTGGCCTTCGCGCGAGGACTGGCGCGCGCGGCGCAAGACGCCGGCGCGGCGGTGCATGACCACTCGCCGGTATCGGCCGTGACGCCGGCGCCTGGCGGCGGCGCGACGCTGAGCGTCAACGGCTTTGCCGTCCAGGCGCGCCACGTCGTGCTGGCGACAGACGCCTACACCGACCGGCTATGGCCTGCCGTAGCGCAGTCCTACGTCAACGTATCCAGCGCGCAGATCGCCACCGATCCCCTACCGCAGGCGCTGCAGGAGCAGTTGCTGCCGCTGCGCGCCGGCATCTCCGAGACGCGCAAGATCACCTACTACTGCCGCATCGACCCCGAGGGGCGCTTCGTCATCGGCGGCCGCGGGCACTCGTCCGAGCGCCTGGATCCGTCAACCGGCGAGCAGCTGCGCCGCGCCGCGATCGCGCGCTTCCCGCAGCTGGCCGATGCCACTTGGCGCCACGGCTGGGCCTGCCGCGTGGGCATGACCATGGATGACCTGCCGCGCGTGCATCGCCTGGCGCCGGGTATCTGGACCGCTTACGGCTACTGCGGACGCGGCGTGGCCATGGGCACGGCGCTGGGCCGCGTGCTGACCGACGCCATCCGCGGCGTGCCGGCGCGCGAACTCGAGTTTCCCGTCACGCCCATCGAGCGCATGCCCTTTTACCCGGCGCGGCAGTTCGGCGCGACGCTGGCCATCAACTGGTACCGCCTGCGCGACGCGCTGGGCTATCCCGCCTGACCCCTGCCCTGGCGCTTTCATATCGTCATGACGACTCAAACGAAATTTCCAGCCACGGTGGACGTGGCCATCATCGGCGGCGGCATCATAGGCGTGAGCACGGCGCTCGCGCTGGCGCGCGCGGGCGTGCGCTGCGCGCTGTTCGAAAAAGGCGCGCTGGCCTGCGAACAGTCCTCGCGCAACTGGGGCTGGGTGCGCACACTGGGGCGCGATCTGCCCGAGGTGCCGCTGGCGCTGCGCGCCAACCAGCTCTGGCGCGACATCCAGGACCAGGTCGAAGTCGGCTACCGCCGCAACGGCCTGGTCTACCTGCAGGAAAACGATAGCGACGCCGCCGAGCACGAAAGCTGGCTGGCCAAGGCGCGCGCCTACGGCGTAGAGGCCGACATGCTGGGCCGCGAAGCTGCGCTGCGCCTGCTGCCCAGTTCCTCGCGCGCCTGGACGGGTGCGCTCTACAGCGCCGCCGACGGCGTGGCGGAGCCGCAGATCGCCACCCAGGGTGTCGCGGCGCTGGCGCGCCAGGCCGGCGCGCTGATATACGAAAACTGCGCCGTGCGCGGCCTGGAGACCAGCGCAGGCCGCGCCGACACGGTCATCACCGAACGCGGCACTTTGCGCGCGCAGGCGGTACTGGTGGCCGCCGGCGGCTGGTCGCGCCTGTTCTGCGGCAACCTGGGCGTGGACTTCCCGCAGCTGAAGGTGCGCGGTTCTGTGCTGCGCACCGAGCCGTTCGACGCCGGCGTATCGCTGGCCATCAACGGCCGGGACTTCACCTGCCGCAAGCGTGCCGATGGCGGCTACACCGTCTCGCAGTTCTCGGCCTCCCTGGCCGAACTGGTGCCCGACAGCTTCCGCCTGATGGGCAAGTTCCTGCGCACGTGGATCGCCAATAATTCGCTGGTAAAGATCCGCTTCAGCAAGCGCTTCTTCGAGGAACTGGCGACGCCGCGCCGCTTTCCGGCCGACCGCGAGACGCCTTACGAGCGCTGCCGCGTGCTCGATCCCGCGCCCTACGCGCGCGGCATAGACCAGGCCTGGGCCCGCCTGCAGCACGCCTTCCCGGTGTTCCAGCAGGCACGCATCGCGCAGTCATGGGGCGGCTACATCGACGTGACGCCGGACGCCATGCCTGTCATCGCACCGGTCGCCGCCGTGCCGGGGCTCTATCTGGCATCGGGATTTTCGGGACACGGCTTCGGCATCGGCCCGGCGGTGGGAGAAACCATGGCCGCCCTCATCCAGGGGAATGCAGCGCCGGTGGACATCCGGCCATTCCGGCTGGAGCGATACGCCTAGGAGAGACGACGGCCGCATCATTGCCCCATGGCGCGCATGCGCTGATATCATGGCCATGCGCCGCGGCACCGCTGCCGCACCCAGAGGAGGCAAGTATGTTGAAAAAACTGCTGGCATTGATGTTGGGCATGGCATTGATGGGCGCGGCAAGCGCCACGCTGGCCGCCGACAAGGTCGTCTATCACGTCAACGATTCCGCCTCGCAGGCGCTTTCCGCGCTGCGCAACATGCGCAACCAGCTGGACACCGCGCCCGACACCTCCATCAAGCTGGTGGCCCATGCCGATGGCGTCGACTTCCTGATGACGGACTACAAGGACGCGGCCCAGGTCGGCCCGCTGATCTCGGCGCTAGCCGCGCGCGGCGTGGCCTTCGAAGTCTGCGAGATCACGCTCAAGAACCGCAAGCTGGCCAAGGATGCCTTCGTGATGGAAGCGGACTTCACGCCCTCCGGCGTGGTCCGCATCACCCGCCTGCAGCAAGAAGGCTATGCCTACATCAAGCCCTGATTGCCGGCCACGCCCTTGACCGCGGGCTGATTGGGGCTTACCTGGCCTATCGTCTTGCGGTCGCGCAGATAAGTCGCCACCACATCCCAAATGGGCTCGCCGCTGGCGCCTTCAGCCACCGGCGCCCAGCCGGCCACCTTGTACTGCTTGTCGGCCTGGACCGGCGAGCCTCCCAGGCGCATGTCGCTGATCCGCGCCCCCGCCGCGCCCGCCGGATCGATCGCATACTGCAAACCGCCCACGCGCACCATGTCTCCGCCCTGCTGGTAGTAGGGATCCGGGTTGAACAGATTGTCGGCCACGTCCTCCAGGATGGTCTTGAGGGTGGCGCCGCTCATCTGCGTCACGGTGGTATGGGGATAGGTGATGGCGGTCTGGTCCAGCACGTTTTCCATCGTGATCGCCTGGCCCGGCAGCAGGCTGGTGCCCCAGCGGAATCCGGGCGAAAAGGCAATCTCCGCGCCCTTGACCTGCATCAGCGCATCCAGGATCACCTGATCGAAGGTGCCGTTGAAATTGCCGCGCCGGTACAGGGTTTCCTCCGTGGTGGCCAAGGGCTGCGACAGCTTTTGCGCATACGGCGCGCGGATGCGCTCGACCAGCTCCGCCATGGCAGGGTCCGCCGGCAGGTACTGGGCGAACACCGGCATCAGCGTGTAGCGGAAGTCGGCCACCTTGCCGTCCTTGACATCGAAATCCAGCACGCCAAGGAATTTGCCGTTGCTGCCGGCATTGGTGACCAGCGTCTTGCCGCCGGCGTTCTGCACCGCCACCGGGGCGGGCACGCCGTCATGCGTATGGCCGCCCAGGATCGCGTCCAGGCCGCGCACGCGCGAAGCCAGTTTCAGATCCACGTCCATGCCGTTGTGCGATAGCAGCACCACGGCTTGCGCACCCTTGCCGCGCACCTCGTCTATGGTTTCCTGCAACCGCTGTTCCTGGATGCCGAAAGTCCAGTCCGGCACCATGTAGCGGGGGTTGGCGATGGGCGTATAGGGAAACGCCTGGCCGATCACGGCCAGCGGCACGCCGTTCATTTCACGCATCGAATAGGGAGCGAACACCGCGTCGCCGAAGTCGCTGGTCTCGACGTTCTGCGCCAGGAACTCGACCTTGCCCTTCAGGTCCTTCTCCAGCACTTCCTGCACGCGG
Source organism: Achromobacter xylosoxidans (assembly GCF_002192695.1). Classification (GTDB taxonomy): domain Bacteria; phylum Pseudomonadota; class Gammaproteobacteria; order Burkholderiales; family Burkholderiaceae_B; genus Achromobacter; species Achromobacter xylosoxidans_C. The sequence continues at coordinate 3,707 of NZ_MTLG01000109.1, read as the reverse complement.
TCGGCGCCCAGCGTGAACTCCCAATGCGCCGTCATCATATCCACGCCCAGCAGCAGGCAGGCATCCACCATGTCCTGTCCTCGGGTCCAGAGGGCGGTGCCCGACCCTTGCCAGGTGTCGCCGCCGTCCAGCAACAGCGCGCCCGGGCGCGAGGCCTTCAGGCGCTTGACCAGGGTCGCCAGATGGGCGAAGCCGCCCACCTTCCCGTACTGCCCCGCAGCCTGGGCGAAGTCCAGACAGGTAAAGGCATAGGCCTGGGCCGAACCCGGCGTGATGCCATAGGCCTTGAGCAGATGTTCGCCCACCAGATGCGGCGCGCGTCCCGCAGCCTGCCCGATGCCCAGGTTGACGCTGGGCTCGCGGAAATAGAGCGGCATGAGCTGCGCGTGGCAATCGGTGAAATGCAGGAAGTGCACGTTGCCGAAGGCGGGCGCGTCGTAGAACGCCTGCGCCGCCTGCGCCGCCGCTCGCGGGTGGTGCGACAGGCCCATGCCGCCCGCGGAGGCGACTGCCAACATCTGAAGAAACTCGCGTCGATTGATCATCGGTCCAACCGTGTGAGAGGGAGAGAGGCGCTCAGGAGCGCGGCGTGGCATGGCGCAGCAGTTCGAGCACGTCCTCCTCGAACATCTCGCCGGGGATGGCCTCGAGCAGCTTGCCATTCGCGTCCAGCACGAATATTTCGGGAATGACGCGGCGCTTGCCGAAGACCGCCCGCAGCGCTTCGTTGTCCATGGCCACGCCAAAGGTGTAGCCATGCTTGGCGACGTAGTCGCGCGCGGCCTGCTCATCCTTGTCGATGCTGACCGTCAGGATGCGCAGGCCCTTGCCGCGCGCGGCCTCGGTGAGCTTCTGCAGATGCGGATTCTGCCGCGCGCAGTAGGGGCACCAGGAAGCCCAGTACTCCACCACCAGCGGCTTGCCCGCGAAATCGGCGGCGGACAGCCGGGTGCCGTCCAGCAGCTGCACGTCCGGCATCACGAGCTTGTCCCCCACTTTCGGCGGCGCCTGGGCATGGGCCGCCGCGGCGGCCAGCATGCCCACGGCCAGCAGCAAGCGGCCGTATCTGGAAACAGCGTTCATGCGTCCTGCGCGCGGGGCGGCGTTCAAGGCTTGGCCTGGTCGTCGTTGACGGCGGATTGCGGATCCAGCAGCAGCGCCATGACATCCTTGAGCTGCTGTGCCGTCAGGATGCCCGCCGCGCCGAAGCGCGGCATGTTGGAACAAGGCATGGTGGCGTGCGAGTCGTAGATCTTGTTCCAGGTGTAGGCGACCATTTCCTTGCCGTTGCCGCGCAGCTTGCCGTACTGGTAGAGCGACGGACCGATATTGCCAAACGAAATCTCGGCCTTGGTCATCTGGTGGCAGGCATAGCAATTGCCGCCATTGATGGTCTTGGCCGTATCCGAGAACTGCAGGCCGCGGCCGTTCTGCGCCACTTTCTCGCCCTGCCGCCAATCGCCGATGTAGTTGCCGTCGGCGGGCGGCTTGACGTTGGCGGCGGCTTCCTGCGTGATCTTCAGGGCCGTTTCCGCGGGCATCTCGCCGCCTGCATCGGCGATCGAACAGGCCCGCTGCATGGTCGATTGATCGATCCGGTCCAGCTTGGCGAGGCCGCGCTCGACGAAGGAGTCCTTCAGCTCCGCCACCAACGCCTGGTGATCGACAACCGCCTTCGGCGCCGGCTGTTGCGCGGCGGCGTTTGCCGCCAGTAGCAGGCCCAAGGCCGCCAGGCCGGGCCAGGTCGTGCGTATCTTGCGCATGATTCCCCCTTTACCGCTTGATGGCCGGGGCCATCATCTGGCCGCCGTTGGCGTTGACACCCAGGAATACGGTCAGGTCCACCGAGGCGTCCGAACCGTATTTCAGCAAGGGCATGCGCTGCTGGCGGAAGCAGTCCTGCAGGCGCCATTGCATGGAACGCAGCGCACCTTGCGACACGCGATAGGCCGGCCAGCTGGCGAAGGCCGCGCGCGCGGGCTCCTGCTTGGTCAGGTTGGGCAGGTCCTGCAGGCGGATGCGCTTGTTGTCCCCGGTGTGGCAGGACGCACAGGAAAAGTCATACGGACCGCCGCGGTAGTAGAAGATGTCGCGGCCGCGCGCGTAGGCGGCCTGCTCCTTGGGGTGGCTCTGCGGCACGGCGATCTTCATGCCGCGCGACATGCCGGCCACATACGCCACCAGCGCCTCGATGTCGGTCGAATACTGCCCGTCGCCCGAGAACGGCTTCTTGGTGACCTCGGCGGCCTCCATGCCTTGCAGCTGCACCATGCAATAGACCAGGCGGCTCTCCAGGTCCATGACGCGGCCGGCATCCTCGAAGTAGCGCGGCAACTGCGCATACGCGCCCTTGACCACGCCGGCGCCTTGGCCCAGGTCGCATTTTTCCAGCGAGGCGTTCTTCGGCCCGCGGCTTTCCTTCCACAGGTCCTCGCCCGCCATCTCGATCAGCTCGGCGGGGTTGCCGTCGGCCAGCATTTCGCGGTACTGCGCGATACCCTGCGCCGTATCCTGCTCGGTCGCGGCCGCGGCGAACCTCGCCCCAGCCAGCGCGACACCGGCCAGCGCACAGGCGGCGGCCATGCGTTTCCTATCCATGTATGTCTCCTCACGCGGTTGCCCTGCCGGCCTTGCGTGCCGACGGGCGCTTATTGTTTGTCCGCCTTCACTCACACATTCGAAACGCTAGGTCACCGTGGTGGTGTCCGTGCGGGTCGCGCCTTCGCTGTCTTTCCACGTGACGCTGACCTTGTCGCCCTTGGCACCGCCCTTGAACTTGAACGACAGGAACGGGTCGCGCGACACCGCTGGCCCCCATTGCGCCGCGAGCACCACCTTGTCGCCGTTCTTCACCACGACGTCCTGGATGAAATGCGCCGGCACCACTTTGCCTTCGGCGTCCTTGCGCTGCCCGGTTTCCATGATGTGGCTCATCAGGACCTTCACCTCGATCACGCCGTCTTTCTCCGCGGCGCGGATCCGCATCGGCCTTGCTTCCATGTGCTGTCTCCTTGATTGGTCGTAGCCGGTGCGCGGATCAGCCGCCGCAGCCGCCCAGGGTCACCTTGATTTCCTTGTGCGCCGTGTAGTACTTGCCGTCGGCCTTGACCAGGGCGTACACGTCCGAGGTCTGGCCCATCTTCACGCGGGTCGCCACTTCGGGCTCGGTACCCGCGGGCAGCGTGAAGCTGGCAGCCAGGGCGTTCGGATTCTTGGTGACCAGGATGGAGATCTGCTCGGTGTTGGGCAGCTTGCTGACCGCCCCCACCGGCACCACCGCGCCGTTCTCGGCGATATCGGGGGCCACCAGCGTGATCTGGTCGCTGGCCACGGCGTCGCCACCGCCCAGCGCCTTGATCACGTCCTGCATGCTCTTGGCATCGAAGGCCTGCTTGTTCCAATCGGCCTGCACCGCCCAAGCCTGGCTGGGCCGCAGCAGGCCCGCCGCAACGGCCAGGCTGAGCACCGTGCCCAGGCCGACCACCTTGCGCCGCTGCCGATCGATGTGTTGTTGCGTCATAGCCGTCTCCTCTCTCCCTGAGTGTTCAACCCGGCGCGGGTGCGCCGGCCAGAATCCAGTCCACGATGCGTTTCAGGTCGTCGTCGCTGACGCCCGGGTTCGGCGGCATCGGCATGGCGCCCCAGACGCCGCCGCCGCCCTTGCGGATCTTCTGCGCCAGCATGGCGTGCGCGTCGGCATTGCCGGC
>NZ_MTLG01000108.1 GCF_002192695.1 Achromobacter xylosoxidans | reverse complement strand
GCCGCCGGCCGCCGAGAACTCCGCCTGCCCGCCGGCCAGCACCCGCCGCGGCGCATCGTTCGGATCCAGGCCGCGCACGTCCACCGCGCCTTCCAGCACCGCCACCCGAATGCGGCCATCTTCCAGGTCGCGCACCAGGAATCGCGTGCCCACCGGCGTCAGCACGCCGGCGCGCGTGCGCACCGTGAAAGGCCGCGCCAAAGGATCGCGTCCGGTGGTCACCTGGATCTCGCCTTCCAGCAACACCAGCTCGCGCCGGCTGGCCGTAAAGCGCAGGTCCAGCGCACTGGCGGTGTTCAGTTCCAGCAGCGTGCCGTCCGGCAGCGTGACAGCGCGGCGTTCGCCAGTGCCTGTCCGCAAATCCGCCGACAGCGCACGGACGGCGCCGCTCTGGCTCGCCGCCCAGGTCCCCAGGCCCAGCCCGGCCGCCGACACCATCCAGCGTATGGCGTTACGGCGCGACTGGATCAACGGCGCCTGCCGCAGCGCGCGCGCGGCCACATCGCCGCCGGCGTCGGCCACGCCCGTGGCCACATCGCGCGTCAAGGCGTTCAGCCGTTGCCAGGCCAGCTCATGCGCGGGCTGCGCCTGGCGCCAGCGTTCGAAGCGCGCGCGGTCCTCATCCGTCGCGTCCTCGCGCAGCCGCGACCACCAGTCGGCGGCCTGCTGGACGATCTTGGAATCAACGGGCCCCGCTTCCGGCGCATGCGGCCGCAGCAGTCTTGCGCTTTCCATCCTGCCCTGCCTCACCCGTAGACGGCCGTGTAGCAATGCACCAGCGCACGCGCCAGGGACTTCTGCACGGCATTGGGCGTCAGGCCCAGCCGTTGGCCGATTTCGGCATAGGACATCCCGTCCACCTGCGCCATCAGGAAGATCCGCCGGCTGTTCATGGGCAGGCTGTCGAGCAATTCGCAGACCTGCTCCAGGGCCTCCAGGATCAGGGCGCGCGCTTCCACCGAAGGTTCCATCGCCGCCGGCTGCAACGCCATCGACTCGGCATAGGCCGCTTCCAGCGCGGCCCGCCTGGCCCGGCCGATCAGCAGGCGCGTGGCGATGGTGCGCAAGTACGCGCGCGGCTCATTCAGCGGTTCTCGGATATCGGCGCGGATCAGCCGTTCAAACGTGTCGTGCGCCACGTCGGCGGCGTCGGACACGTTGCCCAGCTTGCGCAGCAGCACGCTGCGCAACCACTGGTGGTGAGCCAGATAGACCGATTGCACCTCGGCGCGAGGAGCGAATGAAGAGGATGGCATGACGGTGCGCCCCCGCCATCGCGGCCAGGCGCTTCCACTTAATGAAAATGATTCGCAATTATAATTATCTTCAGCCTCTTTACAAGAACCGCGGACAGAAGCCCGGTGCGCCGCGCAATCAGAACTTGGCGGTCAGGTTGACGAATACGCTTCTGGGCTCGCCGTAGTAGACCTGGTTGCCCACGCCGCCCAGGTAGTACTTCTTGTCGAACAGGTTGTTCAGGTTCATCTGCGCCGACAAACGCGAATTGAAGTCGTAGCGCGCCATCAGGTTGTAGATCGCGTAGGCCTTCTGCTTGACCGTGACCGTGGCGTCGCCGGCGCTGACTTCGGAGTAGCTCGACAGCTGCCAGTTGACGCCGCCGCCCACCGTCAGGCGGCTCCACTGGCCCGGCAGCCGATAAGTCGTGAACAGCTTGGCCACCGCGCGCGGACGCTCGGGATTGACCGACACGCCCTGCGCATCGCGGCTGGTGTAGTACGTGCCGCCGGCATAGGCGTTCCAGCCGTCCGACAGTTGCCCGCTCACTTCCAGCTCGATGCCCTTGGTGGTGACGCCGTCGGCGGTCTTGTAGGCCTGGTCGGGCGTGCCCGGCACCAACTTGTCTCCGTCCAGCACCGCAACCTTGCTTTGCTTGACCTTGAACAGCGCGACGGACGTGTTCAACCTGCCATCCAGGTATTCGCCCTTCAGGCCCACCTCATAGTTCTGGCCCTGCACCGGATCCAGATAATTGCCGCTGCTGTCCCGATTGTCCTGGGGCTGGAAGATGTCGGTGTAGCTGACGTAGGCGGAGTAGGTGTCGTTCAGGTCGACCACCAGGCCGGCGTACGGGATGAACTGGGAATCCTTCTGGTCGCGCGTGGGCGATGTCGATTCCCAGGTCGCGTAACGGCCACCCGTGATGGCGGTCAGGTTGTCGGTCAACGACCACCGCGCCGCGGCATAGACGCCGCGCTGGTGCGTCACCGTGTCCCGCAAGCTGGCCTCGGTCCAGGACGGCTGCGCATACGAGCCGTCCCACTGGTAGAAGTTGCCGGTATCCGCCAGCGTGGCGCGGTCGAAGCCGTAGCGGTAGAAGTCCTCGCCGTAGCGGCTGCGCATGGCGCCCACCACCAGCTCATGCTTGCGGCCGAGCAGGCTGAAGGGCCCCGTGGCCTGCAAGTCCAGCGAGGTCTGCTGCGCGTAGGAATTCCAGTATCCCGGCAGCGCCGCCAGCCCGGTTCCCGTTGCGCGGTCCAGGTCGCCGTACAGGTACAAGAGCTTGGCGTCGTACTTGCTCTTGCGCTGGGACCAATCGGCCTTGACCTCCCAATCGTTGGCGAAACGATGCTCGAGCGTGGCGAACATCGTCTGGTTGGTCGTGTGCCAGTAAGTCCAGTCCGCCGCCGTGGTCTTGGAGCGCCGCCAATCCGTCGGCGTGCCGTCGCTGAACACCACGGGCAGGCTGCCCCAGGTGGAGCCGCGCGGACGCTTGTCCTGATAATCCGCGCCCACGCTCAGCCGGGTCGATGGCGTCAGGTCGGCATCGATGACGCCATAGAACACCCGCTTGTTGGCATGATAGAGATCGATGTAGGAATCGCGGCCCTGGTACAGCGCCACCATGCGCGCACGCACGCTGCCTTCCTGGTTCAAGGGCGTGGACAGGTCCACGGCGCCGCGATACTGATTCCACGACCCCGCGCCGGCGCTCACCGTGCCGGTGAACTCGCGGCTATTGGCATGCTTGCGCACCAGGTTGATGGAGGCGCCCGGGTTGCCCGCTCCAGTCATCAGACCGGTCGCGCCGCGCACCACTTCGATGCGGTCGTAAATGAACGAATCGTTGTCGGATTCGCCATACATCGACAGGCCGATGGTGGTGGGCACGCCGTCGTACTGCAGGCTGTCGATGTAGAAGCCGCGCGACCAGAAGTCCGTGCGGTCGGTGTCCTCGCTCACCACCTGCACGCCGACCACGCTGCCCATCACTTCGTCCAACGACCGCAGGTTCTGGTCATCGATGCGCTGGCGCGTCACCACGCTGACGGACTGCGGCGTTTCACGCAGCGACAAGGTCAAGCCCGTGGCCGCGGCCGATGCGGGCGTGGTGTAGGAGCCCGTGCCTTCGGTCACCGCCGGATTCAAGTTGCCCAGCACCGTCACGGGCGCGAGGCTGGCCACGCCGCCATCGCGCGACAAGATGATGCTGTCTCCCTGCCAGCGGTAGGTTACGCCCGTGCCTTGCAGCAGGCTGCGCAAGGCCTCCTCGGGCGGTAGCCGGCCGCGCAGGCCGTTGCTGCTTACGCCGGCCACCACCTCAGGCGCGTAGAACACGCGCACCTGGACCTGCGCCGCCCATTGCAGCAAGGCATCGCCCAAGGGTTGCGCCGCGATGTCGATGGGCACGGCAGACGCTTGCGTCTGTGCAATCGCGGGCGTGCCCGCCGCCGCCACGGCCACTGCCAACACCAAGGAAGCAAACATGAAACGGGAAGATCCGCACACGAGACGCGTGGCGGCGGGGAAATGCCTGGCTGCTGGAATAGTCACAAGTACCTGCTGTTCTGTTCGACGATACGGGGAACGTTTCCCGAGATGGAAACGCGGCGGCTGCCGCCTTCCTTCGTAGAACGAATCAGCTCAAGATAAACCTGAATCCCATTCTCATTTATTTTGTAACCGTGCCTCGATGAAGCTACTTTGCGCTGATTTCGATAGCGCCGTCGGGGCGCGGCGTCAGGCGCACCGGCGCGACCGCCGGCAAGGCGTCGACCAGGGCTTCGGGCCGATCCAGGCTGAACGACGCCGATACCCGCAAGCGCCCCACCTTGTCGTCCGCCAGCCGCAACGGCGTGGACAAGTAGCGGTTCATGTCCCGCACCACCTCGGCCAGCGGCGCGTTCTTGAACACCACCCGCCCTTCGCGCCACGCGATCGCGCTCTGGACATCGGCGGGCGCGGGCACGCCGATCGCGCCGCTGCCCGGCACGCGGATGCCGTCGCCCCCGCGCAGCACGGCATGCCCCATGTTCCACCAGCGGCCGCCCGACACCTCCACCGTGCCGGACGCCACCAGCACCGCGACCTGATCTTCGTCGCGCCGCACATCGAAGACCGTGCCGGTCACGCGCACCACGCCGCTGCCGGCGCGCACGATGAACGGCCGCGCGGGATCGGCGCTGACGGTAAACAGGATCTCGCCGCTGTCCAGCGCCACTTCCCGGCGTCCGGCGTACAAACGCACGTCGGCGCGCGTCGCGCCATTGAGCTCCAGCACGGAACCATCGGGCAACGTCACCTGCCGGCGTTCACCGCGCTCCGCGGCAAGCGTCGCGGAGTACCCCGGTATCTCCGCTGGCAGAGTCCACCACGCCACCATTGCCGCCGCGCCCAATGCCGCACAGCCCGCGGCAAGGCGCAGCGCAAGGCGGCGCTGCCGCTGCGGCCGGGGCCGGGCCGGAATCGCTCCGCCCAGCAAGGTCCGGACTTGATCGCGGGACATGCCGGCGGCGGCCTTGCCCAGTTGCTGCATGCGGTCGAACTCGCGCGCCGCGTCGGGGTGGTCGCGCCGCCAACGGGCAAACTCGCGCCGCTGGCGGCGCGTCAGCTCGCCCGAATGCCAACGCGCGAACCACTGCGCCGCGGTATCGGGCGCGCGCTGCTCATCGCGGTCATGGGTGGAAAGCATCGTCATGGATTGTGTTCACGCATGCGGTCGCGGACGAATTCGATTGCGCGCATGACATAGCGTTCGATCATGTTCTTGGACAGGCCCATATGCTGCGCCACCTCGGCCTGCGTCCAGCCTTCGATGCGGTTCAGGACAAAGGCCTCGCGGCACTTGGGCGGCAATTCTGCCAGGACTTGCGCCAGATCATCGGCCAGGCGCGACGCGCGCACCGGCGATTCCGGGTCAGTCCAGGCGGGCTGGTCGGCCTCGTCCAAGAGGTCCAGCGGCACATGCTCGGTCCGCTCCTGGCGGCGCCAGCGATCGATCAAGCGATGTCCGGCAGCCTGGAAGAGGTAGCTGCGCGCCTTCAACGCGACGCTGGCGTCCGCCTTCAGCAGGCATTCGATGGCATCGTGCGCCGCATCCTCCGCGTCATGCCGATTGCCGACTCTGCGGCTCCATACCCCCACCAGCTCGTCGTAGTAGGCGAGCCAGCCGGAACGGGGCGGAGAGGAGCGGGGCATGGACCGATCGGACAACGGAGGTGGCGACGCCGCGAATTTTACAAATAATTCTCATTATCGCAACTGCCTGCCATCGTCCTTGCCCAGGCCCGCTCGCAGGCCCCGTCAGTAGTCCATGGGAACGTGGCTTTGCGCCTCTCGCAGTTCCTGTATGTGGCGCTCGGCCTCCTGCCTTTCGACGGCAGGCGGCAAAGGGCGCCAGCTCACCATGTTGCCGGGCGTTTTCACCGGCATCCAACCCAGCACGCTGTACAGCGTGATGGCCGTGCATCCTGTGTCGTACCGCGTTTCGTAGTATCCCTGCCGGTCCGGCTTGGTATCGCCGGACGTCCAATCCAACTGAGACATCCACGTCTCCTCATTCTGAAGCTTGTAGTCCCGCGCGTCGGGCGAACGACTCTAGATCGTATAGCGGCCCTGCGTGCCCGTGCTGCCACCTTGCGCCCGCTTTGCAATTCTTGATAGAGGGGAATCCCTGACTTTCTGATAGGCGTTGATTGCTAAACCTGGAAAAGCGGGGCTAGGATGTAGCAAAGTATTTTTACAAACACGGGAGCGGGGATCTTCGCTTGCACGGACTCTTGGGCGAACCGCCATGCCGAAACTGGCCCTGACGCGTTATCCGAAAGATCGGCTGGCCGTGCTGGCGGGCGCCAGCGCCCTGCGCGCCATACGCGAGGGCCTGCTCTGGACCCTGCCCTGCCTGCTGGTCACGGCGCTTTTCCTGGTGCTGACCGTCATCGCCCGCCAACTGGGCCTGCCCGCCACGGTCGTGGAACTGCTGGCCGCCGTCCACGACAAGCTGACGAGCCTCATGCCCATCCTGGCCGGCACCTCCATCGGCTACATGCTGTCGTTCCGCCATCGCGTGCCGCATCTGCCCACCGCATTCCTGTGCCTGTCCTACGTGATGATCGCCGAAGGGCTGCTGGCGCCCTATCCGCAGGCCGCCGCCACCCTGGTGCTATTCATCGCCATCGTCTCGCCCCTGCTGACGGTGCCGCTGATGGCATGGCTGCACCGCCGTCGCTGGACCCAGCTGGCGCCTGACGGGGTCATCAGCGAAAACGTCCGCGACACGCTGAACATGGTCGTGCCCGGACTATTGACGGCCAGCCTGGTGGTGCTTGCGCTGTCCGCCGTGCTGCAGATTCCGGCCGTGGCGCAATTCAACATTCCCTTGAGCCTGGCGTCGCTGGACAGCCCCTTCACCTCGGGCGCGTTGATGGCGGGATTGAACTCCCTGCTGTGGTTCTTCGGCGTACATGGCTACCACGCGCTCGCCCCCCTGATGAGCGTGATGGACCAGGCGGCCATGCTGAACTCCGCCAGCCAGTCCGCCGGCTACGAAGGCATGTATGCCTTGAACAGCACGCTGCTGGGCGCCTTCGTCTTCATCGGCGGATCGGGCGCGACGCTGTCGCTGGTCGTGGCCATGCTGGTGTTCGCGCGCAGCGAATCGCTGCGCCTGCTGGCGCTCGCGAGCCTGCCGGTCGCGCTCCTGAACGTGAACGAAATCCTGCTCTTCGGGCTGCCTCTGATCCTGAATCCGCGCCTGCTGGTGCCGTTCATCCTGGCGCCGGTGACCAACGTCATCCTTGCCCTGGCCGTCGTGCAGCTGGGCTGGCTGCCCTCCGCGGCGACGACCCTGCCGCTGACCTCGCCGGTGCTGTTCAATGCCTACATCGCCGCCGGCGGCAACCTGGGCGGCGTGGCGCTGCAGCTTGCGCTGGTGGCCATAGGCACTTGCCTGTACGCGCCCTATGTCGTCGCGCTGGAGCGCCAGCGCGAGGAAAGCGCCACCGTCTACTTCAAATCGCTGGACACCACCTTCACCCGGCTGCAGGAAGAGTCGCTGCTGTATGCGCATGACCCGGTGGTGCAGACCTACGCCGACCGCGCGCGCCGCAATGCCGAAAACACCCGTATCCGCGCCATCAGCCAATACGATTTCCACCTGGAATTCCAACCGCAGGTGTCACTGCGCAGCGGCCTGTGCACTGGTTGCGAAGCGCTGCTGCGCGCCACCGGGCCGGACGGCGCGCGCCAGACTCCGCTGGAATTCCTGCGCTGGCTGGCGCAGGCCGACCTGATGCGGGAAGTGGATCTGTGGGTGGCCAGGCAGGCCGTGCAGCAATGCCTGCAATGGCGCAAACGCGACTTCGCCTTGCCGATGACCATCAACGTCACGGCCGGCACGCTGACGTCCGGCGACTACCTGGAAAAACTGATCAAGGTGCTGGCGCAGGCCGGCGGGCAAATCTCGGTGGAGTTGACCGAAGACGCGCTGGTGGAGGACACCCAGGCGCTGCACACCGCCTTCGACCGCCTGCATGCCATAGGCGCACGGGTCTACATCGACGATTTCGGCACCGGCTATTCGGCCCTGAGCTATCTGCATCAGTTCGAGATCGACGCGGTCAAGATCGACCGCAGCTTCGTCGTGGCGCAAGACAGCGACAGAGGCGCGCTGGTCTTGAACGGCCTGCTGCGCTTTTGCGAAGCGCTGAACCTGCAGATCGTGGTGGAAGGCGTGGAAACGGACCAGCAGCTGATGGCGCTGGAATCCCCCGCCGAAATCATCGTGCAGGGGTGGTACTACAGCAAGGCCTTGTCGGGCGACAGCCTGATGGACTATGCCCAAGGCCGGCAGGCTGCGCCGCCCATGCGTGCGCAGCCCTCGCCCGCGGCGCCTACTTGATGCCGATGAACGGCAGCGCCGCGCCCGGAACTTGCGTGGACGGCAGCACGCCATCCCACTTTTCCACCGCATTCAGGCTGACCAGATTGGTGTTGGCGGCCAGGGCCTCGGCCTTGGCGCGGATCGCGGCCGCTTCGGCGTCGCCGCGCATGCGGATGCCGTCGGCTTCGGCCGTGAACTGCTGGCGGCGCGCGTCGGCTTCCGCCTTGGCCTTGACCACCTGGATCTCGGCGGTGATCATCGCCGTTTCCTTTTGCTGGCGGGTCGTCTCGATCTGCACCTGCGCCAGCATGCGTTGTTCGATCGAGTGCTCGTAGGCCTGCGAGAAACCGACTTCCTCGATCTGCACGCCCACCACCTGCACCGGCGCGCCTTCCATCGTCTTGAGCACGGCGGCGTTCACGTCCTGTCCCAGCTTCTGGCGTTCCTGGATGGCGCGCACCGCGGTGTACTGGCCGAACACGTTCTTCACCGAATCCGGCGTCTTGCGTTCCAGCACGCGCATCTGCAGGTTGCTGATGGTGCCGTACTCCGAGTACAGCTCGGCCACATGCTCGGGCGGCACACGGTAGGTCACCGACACGCGCAGCGTGGCCGGCTGCTGGTCATAGCTGTAGGCTTCCAGCTTTTCAAACACGAACGTGTGGTCGCGCACCGACACCGTCATGACGTTGTCGATGAACGGCGTCTTGAAGTCCAGGCCCGGTTCCGACACGCGCACCAGCTTGCCGTTGCGCAGGACCACGCCGCGCTCGCCCTGATCGACCTGGAACCAGGAATCGAACGCCAGGAACAGGATCAGCATAAACAACACCGCCGTGATTACCGCGATCTTGATGCCGCGCGGCTTCACGGCACCTATCGTCTTGACCATCTGGATGTCTGTCGGCTTCACTTCGAATCCCTTTCTGATTTTGAACGTTTACGGTCCGAGAGCACGGCGGCGATGCCGCGCGCCAGCAAATAGGCGACCACGGCCGCCCCAACCAAGATCAGGAAATACCTCATCGTGCGTTCCCCCCGGAAAATAAGCAGGGGATTCTATCGCGAGTGGAAGTCAAACGAATTGTGGCGATTGTTGCGACGGCATCGGCAAGCGGCTGCAAGCGCGCCGGCAGGCGCAGGCGCCCGGCTGGCGCGTAACGTTTCTAGCATCAGGCCGCACACTGTTACGTCCCTGCGCCAGACCTATCTGCTACCGTTGAATCGCCTCGCGCCGCGGCCCTGGCCCGGCGCCCACGACGGAGACCGCGCATGCCACGTCCTTCCGAGTCCGCGCCGTTGATTGGCGTGATACCCCCCTACATGCTGGATCGCCTGGCGCAGCACGCCGACGCGCGGGTCAGCATGCCCGCGGTCAAGACGCTGATCATCGACCAGCAGCAACGCAGTCTGCGCGAGATGGCGGTGCAGCCCCCGCGCGCCAAGCCGGCCCGCCCCAAGAAGGCGGCGCCCGCCGGCACGCCGCAGCGCGCCGTGCACGACGCCGCCAACACCACCACCCTGCCCGGCAAGCTGGTGCGCGCCGAAGGCGCCCCCGCCAGCGGCGACGTGGCGGTGGACGAGGCCTATGAGCACCTGGGCTCGACCTACAAGCTGTTCTGGGACGTCTACCAGCGCCATTCCATCGACGGCCAGGGACTGCCGCTGATCGGCACCGTGCACTACGGCGAAGACTACGACAACGCCTTCTGGAACGGCGCGCAGATGGTGTTCGGCGATGGCGACGGCGAAGTGTTCAACCGTTTCACGGTGGCGGTGGACATCATCGGCCACGAGCTCACGCACGGCGTGATCGACGCCGAGGCCGCGCTGCTTTACCAGGGCCAGTCCGGCGCCTTGAACGAGTCCCTGTGCGACGTGTTCGGCGCGCTGGTCAAGCAGCACACGCTGGGCCAGGACGCGCGCCAGGCCGATTGGCTGGTGGGCGCCGGGCTGTTCAAGCCCAAGGTCCGCGCCCGCGCGCTGCGCTCCATGGCCGAACCCGGCAGCGCCTACGACGATCCCTTGCTGGGCAAGGATCCGCAGCCCGCCCACATGCGCGATTACGTGGACACGCCGAACGACAACGGCGGCGTGCACATCAACTCCGGCATCCCCAACCGCGCCTTCTATCTGGCGGCCACCGCGCTGGAAGGCCCCGCGTGGGCCGGCGCGGGCCGCGTCTGGTACGAGGCGCTGTGCGACAAGCGCCTGCGCCACGACGCCGACTTCGCGCAGTTCGCGAAGCTGACGCTGGCCGTGGCGGCGGAACGCCACGATGCCGCCGTGCGCGATGCCGTGGCCCGGGCGTGGGCCGGCGTGGGAGTCCAGGCATGATAGAACTGCCCCCCCTGGACCTTGCCCTGCTGGTGCGCCTGACGCGCGAAGGCGGGTTGGCGTACCTGCCCGCGCTGGCGCAGCCGCGCAGCATAGACCTCGTCACCTGCCCGCCGGACGTAAGACAGGAAGTATGCGACGCCCTGCAACGTTCCGCGCCTGTCGCCGTCCCGCGTTGCGCCGAGGGTGGCGGCGACCAGCGCTACTTCCACGTGGAGGTCGTGTACGAAGGCGACGACGCCACGAACATCAGCTTCGACGTGCCGGAGACCGACGCGCCCGAGCCGCTGGTGCGTTTGTGGAAAAGCCGGGCCGGGCAGGCTTGAGCGCGGCATCGCGGTATTGCCCGATCTGGATGGCGCGGCCCGCGTAAAGGCCGGTGGCCGCCATCGCCAGGCACAAGGCCGCGCACAGCCCCAGCGCCACGTTCCAGTCGCCTTGCGCGTCATGCAGCGTCCCCGCCAGCGCGGGTCCGCTGGCGGCGAGCAGGTAGCCCACGCACTGCGCCATGCCCGACAGCGCCGCCGCCTGCTGCGCATGGCTGGCGCGCAGGCCGACAAATGCGAGGCCCAGGATAATGCCCCCGCCCGTGCCCAGGCCCATCAGCACGATCCACAGCGTCGCCCAGCCGGGCGCGACGATCAGGCCGACGAACGCGGCGAACGAAGCCGCGGCCGAGCAGAACGCAGCGCCGCGCTGGTCCTTCAAGCGCCGCACCACCGGAGCCAGGAACAGGGCCGGCACAGCCGACATGAGCTGCAGCAGGCCATGCAGCGCGCCGGCGCGTTCGGCCGTATAGCCGACATCGCGCAGGATGGCCGGCAACCAGCTCACGCCCACATAGAACACGAAGGAATTGATGCCCAGGAACAGCGTCACCTGCCACGCCAGCGCCGAACGCCACAGGCGGGTGCCATGCGGCGCATGCGCCGTGGATGCCGCGGGCGCGGTGTGATTGGCCAGCTGCGGCAGCCACAGCAAGGCGCTGAGCACGGGCACCACCAGCAGGCAGCCGGTGGAAAAACGCCAGGTCGCGTCGGACAGGTTCGCCAGCGGAATGGCGATGGCGGACGCCAGGCCCGCGGCCAGGCTCATGGTCAACACGTAGGCAGATGTCAGGCTCGCGACCTGCTGCGGAAAATCGCGTTTCAAGAGGCTGGGCAGCAACACATTGCCGATGGCGATGCCGGCGCCGATGACAACCGTGCCCAGGAACAGGCTCCAGGCCGGCCCCAGCGTGCGCACGGCAATGCCTGCCGCGACCAGCAGCATGGCGGCAAACAAGCTGCGTTCCAGTCCGTGGCGGCGCGCCAGGCCCGCGGCGAATAGCGATACCACGGCGAACGCCAGCAGGGGCAAGGTGATCAGCATGCCCGCAGCGGTGGCGCTCAGCCCCAGCTGCTCGCGGATCATGCCGGTCAGCGGCGGCACGCCGGTAATCGGCGCGCGCAGCGCCATCGACATGCAAAG
This sequence comes from Achromobacter xylosoxidans, assembly GCF_002192695.1. GTDB lineage: Bacteria > Pseudomonadota > Gammaproteobacteria > Burkholderiales > Burkholderiaceae_B > Achromobacter > Achromobacter xylosoxidans_C. The sequence continues at coordinate 6,488 of NZ_MTLG01000108.1, read as the reverse complement.
AATGCCGGCGATCAGCAACACGGGATGGCCGGCGGGACGTTTGGAAGTAAGAGGATGCGAATTCATGCCATCAGCTTAAGCATCGCCGCCCTCGCCGAATTTCGCCATAATGACAAATTATCCCTAAATTCGGTCAAGGTGATACTCGATGCACCGTCTGGACGATCCCGCCCCGTTCTTCAACCCCGATATCGACTCGCAATGGACCTATGCCATGCGCGTGCATGCGGACGAGAACGATCAGGAATCCCCGCCGCACCGGCACGCAATGGGCCAGCTGGTCCTGTCCTTGCAAGGCGGCGTGACTTGCTCCGTGCCGCAAGGCCTGTGGATGGTGCCGCCGCAATGCGGTGTCTGGATTCCTGGCGGCGTGCCGCACAGCAACCGCGTCACGCAGAATGGCCGGGTGTGTTTCCTGTTCGTGCCGCCCGACGCCACAGGCCTGCCAGGACAGTGCTGCACCTTGGCGATCTCGCCGCTGGTGCGCGAACTGGTCGCCTATCTGGCGGACCTGGCTCCGGAAGACACGGCCACACCTTCCAACCGGAAGCTGGCTGAAGTGCTGGTCGAGCAATTGGCGCGCATGCCGGCCGAACAACTGCACCTGCCCATTTCGGAACACCCGCGCCTGCGCGAAATCGCCGATGCGCTGCACGCCGATCCCGCCGACCGCAGCACGGTGGCGCAATGGGGCAGACGCGTCGCCATGAGCGAACGCACGCTGGCGCGGCTGGTGCAGCAGGAGCTCGGCATGAGCTTTGGCCGCTGGCGTCAGCAGATGCACCTCATCCAGGCCTTGCAGCGCCTGTCCGCGGGCATCTCGGTGCAGCGCACAGCGGAAGACCTGGGCTACGAATCCGTCAGCGCCTTCATCACCATGTTCCGCAAGACGCTGGGCAAGACGCCTGCCCGCTACTTCGCGGACAAGGCCGACGGAATCAATTGACGGCGGGCGGGTAGTCCAGCTCGCCCGACTTCATCAGGCCGCGCAGGCGCGCCTCGCGCAGTTCCGCGACCGTCTGGTCCCGGGTCTGGTCCGATCGCGACGGCAGCGCGGGCGGATAATCCTGTTCGCCGTACGTGACCAGGCCGGCCGCGCGCGCGGCGTCGAGTTCTTCGCGCACTTGCTGGCGGGTCTTGGTGCTGACATGGGGCAGATCCACCGGGTATTGCTGTTCGCCGTAAGTCACCAGGCCGGCGGCCTTGGCTTCCATCAGTTCTGCGCGCACCTGTTCACGGGTCTTGCCTTCGGCATGCGCCGCGGCGCCAACGAGCGCCATGCTCAGCGCCAGGACGGAGAGTCGAAATGTATTCATGAAATCCTCTGCGGTTAACGAGTGCTGCAATGTTCGTTCGCCTGCCTGCCGGGATAAATCCCGCGCGGCGCAATCGAAGATTGCCCGCCACGCAAGCCTCGCCGCACGCCCGCGCAGCGACCCGCGCACCCTTGCGTCCCGCGCAACGGTGGGTTGATCCAGGAATGGTTTTTCCGCCCCCCTCATCTACCTAGACTGAATAGCTCCTGTTATCCAAGGACGCTATTCCATGTTGTCTTCCTCATCCCCGGGCAGGGGCGACGCGCGATCATGACGGCCGCCGCTCCCCCCGCCCCGCCCCCTGCGGCAGCGTTCGGCTGGCGCATCCTGACCGGATTGCTAGGCGTGCTGCTGGCGGTGATCCTCGCCGGGCTCAACGAAAACGTGACCAAGATGGCGCTGCCCGACATCCGCGGCGCGCTGGGCATCAGCTATGACCAGGGCACCTGGTTCGTGGCCGTCTATAGCGCGGCGTCGGTATGCGCCATGGCGTTCGCGCCCTGGTGCTCGGTCACGTTTTCATTGCGCCGCTTCACGGTCACGGCGCTGGCCGCTTTTGCGCTGTTCGGCGCGCTCTGCCCGTTTGCCCCCAACCTCCCCGTGCTGCTGTTCCTGCGCACCCTGCAGGGCCTCGCGGGCGGCGCGCTGCCGCCCATGCTCATGACGGTGGCGCTGCGCTTCCTGCCGCCGGGCATCAAGCTCTACGGCTTGGGCGGCTACGCCCTCACCGCCACCTTCGCGCCCAGCCTGGGCATACCGCTGGCGGCCTTCTGCACCGAGGTGCTGGGCTGGCGCTGGGCCTTCTGGCTGATCGTCGCTCCCGCAGCGCTGGCCGCCTGGGCCGTCTGGCGCGGCCTGCCCCAGGATCCGCTCAAGCTCGAACGCCTGCGTCTGTTCGACTGGCGCGGCCTGCTGCTGGGCGCGCCTGCGCTGTCCATGCTGGTCATCGGCCTGTTGCAGGGCGACCGGCTGGACTGGCTCAACTCGCCGCTGATCTCCGTGCTGCTGGGCGGCGGCGGCGTGCTGATGGTGCTGTTCATGATCAACGAATGGTCCCATCCCTTGCCGTTCTTCAAGATCCAGCTCTTGCGCCACCGCAACCTGAGCCATGCCTTGCTGACGCTGGGCGGCGTGCTGATCGTGCTGCTGGGCGTGATCCTGATTCCCTCGTCGTTCCTCGCGCAATTGCGCGGCTACCGGCCGCTGGAAACGGCGCCGGTGCTGCTCACCATGGGCCTGCCGCAACTGATCGCGCTGCCACTGGTCGCGGCGCTGTGCAACCTGCGTCAGGTGGATTGCCGCTGGATGCTGGCCTCGGGCCTCGGCCTGCTGGCCCTGTCCTGCCTGCTGGGGTCGCGACTGACACCCCTCTGGTCGCGCGAGCAGTTCTACCTGCTCGAAGCGGTGCAGATCTTTGCCCAGCCCATGGCCGTGATCCCGCTGCTGATGCTGGCCACGGGCGGCCTGGCACCGCAGGACGGCCCCTGGGCTTCGTCCTGGTTCAACACCATCAAGGGCTTTGCCGCGGTGGCCGCCACCGGCCTGTTGGACGCCCTGACCACGTCGCGCCGCAACTACCACTCCAGCATGCTGGCCGACCAGTTGGGCAACTTTCCGCTGAGCACGGCCGGCGAAAACGCGGCGGCGCTGTCCCGCCGCATCCAGGAGCAGGCCGCCGTGCTGACCTCCGCCGATCTCTATCTGTGCATGGCCGGCGTGGCCGTGCTCCTCATCCTGCTGATCCCCTTCGTCGCGACCCGGATCTACCCTCCGCGCGCCGCGGCCTGAAATCGAGTCCCTATCATGACACTCTCTCTTTTGACTTCTCCCCTTCCCCGCGCCGGCGCTCTGGGCGCCCTGGTCCTCCTGGCCTATGCAGGCTGGTCCTGGTCCGCCACCGGCGCCGCTGAATCCACCGACGACGCCACCGTCGTCGCCGATCACACCATCGTCGCGCCGCAGGTATCCGGCTTCATCGACGCCGTGCTGGTCGAAGACAACCAGGCTGTCAAACAGGGCCAGCTGCTCGCCCGCATCGACGACCGCGACCACCAGGCCGCGCTGACGGCCGCAAGCGCCGAACTCGCCGTCGCTGCCGCGCGCCTGTCGGACGCGGCCGCAACGCTGGAACGCCAGCAGGCCGTGATCGACCAGGCCGTCGCCGTCACGCGCGCCGACCTGGCGGACATCCGCTATGCCGAAAGCGAGGCCCAGCGCCACCGCAGGCTGGCCAGCGAGGGCGCGGGCACCCAGCAAGCCTATGAACAGGCCCGCAGCCGGCTCGACATGGCGCAAGCTCGGCAAGCCGAACACACGGCCACCTTGCAGGCCGCGCGCAAGCAGCGCGACGTGCTGGAAGCCAACCGCGAGGCCGCGCAGGCCGGGCTGCTGCGCGCGCAGGCGCTGAAGGACCGCGCGGAACTCAATCTGTCGCATACCCAGGTCGTCTCCCCTATCGATGGCATCGTCGGCCGGCGCTCGCTGCGCGTGGGCGCCTACGTCAGCCCGGGCACGCCCATCCTCGCGGTGGTGCCGCTGCAGCAAGCCTATGTGGTGGCCAACTTCCGCGAAAAGCAGTTGACCCGCATGCGTCCGGGTCAGCTCGCGACCATCACGGTCGACGCCTATCCGGATACGCCGCTGCGCGGCCGCGTCCAGAGCATTGCGCCGGCGACAGGCTTGAGCTTTTCGCCGGTGGTCCCCAGCAATGCCACCGGCAACTTCACCAAGGTCGCGCAGCGCCTGCCCGTCAAGATCGTGCTGGATGCGCCCGCCGAAGGCGCGCCGCCGCTGCGCGCCGGCATGTCCGTCGAAGCCGTGGTCGATACCGGCGCCGCGGCAGAGGAGTCCATGCAATGACCCCGCGCCGCTTGATCAATGCCGCGCTGGCCTGCACGCTTGCCGCCTTGGCAGGCTGCGCCGTGGGTCCCGACTTTCAGGCTCCCCAGGCGCAATTGCCCGCGCAATGGCGAATCCCCGACGCCTCCGCCGCGGACAGCGTCCCCGTCCCGCAAGATGTGAACACCTCCTGGTGGGACAGCTTCGGCGATCCCACCTTGAGCGCCTTGATCGCCGAAGCGACCCAGGCCAACCTGGACATACGTATCGCCCACGAACGCCTGCTGCAAAGCCGCGCGGCCTTGCGCGTGACCGAAGCCGACGGCCTGCCCGCCGTCGGCGCGGGCGCAAGCTACAAGCGCGGCCAGAACAGCGAGGTCGGCCTGGCCGACCCTTCGGGCCACGGCGGCAAGTCCTCATTCAACCTGTGGCAAGCGGGCGTGGACGCCAGCTGGGAACTAGACCTGTGGGGCCGCGTGCGGCGCGAAGTCGAACAGGCCGGCGCCCAGTCCCAGGCGGCGCTGGAGGCGCAGCGCGGCGTGGTCCTGGCCATCCGCGCCGAAACGGCGCGCAACTACATCCTGCTGCGCGGCACGCAGAACCAGCTGGACGTGCTGCGCCAAACGCTCGCCAATGCCGAACGCAACCTGGCGCTGACCCGCCTGCGCCAGCGCGAAGGCGTCGCCACCGAGTTGGACGTTTCGCAAGCCGATGCGCAGGCTGCCTCCATCGAGGCCGGCGTGCCGCCGCTCGTGCTGCGCATCGAACAGCTGATGAATGCGCTGGCTCTGCTGCTGGAGCAACCGCCCGGCGCGCTGCAACCGCGCCTGGCGGCGGTGGGCCCGATACCGGGCGGCCCGCTGCAAGTCCCCGTCGGGCTGCCGAGCGAACTCGCCGAGCGCAGGCCGGACATCCGCCGCGCCCAGGCCAATCTGCATGCGGCCGTCGCTGCCATCGGCGTGGCCGAGGGCGACTTCTATCCGCGCATCACGCTGTCGGGCAACCTCGGCCTGCAGGCCTTGCAGCTGCGCGATCTGGACACCGACAATGCCGGCATCTTCGGCATCGGCCCCGCGTTGCAGATTCCCATCTTCCAGGGCGGCCGTCTGCGAGGCCGGCTGCGGCTGCGCGAATCGCAGGCTCGGGAAGCGGCGCTGCTGTACCAGAAGACCGTGCTGAATGCCTGGCATGAAGTCGACAACGCCATGACCGCCTACCAGGCTCAGCAACTGACCCGAGTGAGTCTGGAGCGCGCATCCGAGAGCGCCCGCCATGCGTTGCTCAACGCGCAACGCCAATATGCCGCGGGCGCGTCGGACTTCGTGAACGTGCTCAGCGCGCAGAACGCGGTGCTGGCCAGCGATCAGGCCCGCGTGTCGACCCAGGCCGCGGTGTCGCTGGTGCTGGTGGACCTGTACCGCTCGCTGGGCGGCGGCTGGGAGCCGCCTGCCGCGAACCTTACCCCTGCTTCGGCCCCGCAATGATGAACAGCCGCGGGAACGGCAGCAGCACGGTGCCGTCGGCCAGCGCCGGGTAGGCTTCCTCGATCAGTGACTGGTAGCGGGCCAGGAAACTGGCCTGCCCGGCGGCGTCCAGCCGGTCCAGATAGGGCCGCAGCGCCGTGCCCTTGAACCACTCCACGACCGCCGCCGCGCCCGCCAGCGGGTGGTGGTAGGTGGTGCGCCACACGTCCAGCAGGCCGCAATGCGGCTTGAGCAGTTCGTAATACCAAGCGGCGCTGTGCCGCGGCGGATGCTTGAAGCCGCCGATGGCGGCGGCCCAGGGCGCTTCGCCTGCCACCTGGCGCGCCAGGCGATGGGCCGGCTCTTCCAGGTTGTCCGGCGTCTGCACCGCCAGGCTGCCGCCCGGGGCCAGCTTGCCGACCAGGCGCGGATACAGCCTCGCGTGGTCCGGCACCCATTGCAGCGCGGCGTTCGCCAGGATCACGTCGTAGGTCGCGGGCGGATTCCACGTGGCAATGTCGGCGAGTTCGAACTGCAGCCCCGGCAAACGCTTCCTGGCCGACTGGAGCATGTCCTCCGAGCTGTCCATGCCGCTGACTTCGGCACCGGGGTAGCGGCTGGCGAGCACCTCGGTGGAGTTGCCGGGGCCGCAGCCCAGGTCCACCGCGCGCTTCACGTCCTGGTTGGGCAAGGCGGCGACCAGGTCCCGCACCGGGCGGGTGCGTTCGTTCTCAAAGGCGGAATACTGTTTGGCGGACCAGCTGGTCATGAGGGCTCCTTGCGGCATTTGAACTGTCCAGCACTCTACGCCCACCGCACTGGCGCGACAAATCCCAAAAAATGCGCCCGCCATATCCATCGGATATGGCGG
>NZ_MTLG01000107.1 GCF_002192695.1 Achromobacter xylosoxidans | reverse complement strand
CACCGGCTTGGAGGCCAGCGCGCCGATGTTGCCCAGGCCCAGCACCGCAGTGCCGTTGGTGATCACGCCCACCAGGTTGCCGCGGCCGGTGTACCGGTACACATTGGCCGGATCGGCCACGATTTCTTCACAGGCCGCCGCCACGCCGGGCGAATACGCCAGGGCCAGGTCGCGCTGGTTGACCAGCGGCTTGGACGCCACGACGGAGATCTTCCCCGGGGTGGGGAACTCGTGATAGTCCAGGGCGGCCTGGCGGTCCGATTGCGTATTCATGGGGCAGAGCCTCCTAGTCTTGATATAGGAAAAATTCTAGGCTCCAATACATAAGCAGATCATTCAACTTTGATATCGTTCCATAATCTTTACCTTATGTACCGCCTATGACAGCCTTTGATCCGGACCTCGTTATCCGGAAACTGACCTCGCGGCTGAAGATGCGCCACCTGGTGCTGCTGCTGCAGATCGAGCAGCACGGCTCGCTGACCCGGGTGGCCGAGCACATGGCCACCAGCCAGCCGGCCGTCACCAATGCCCTGGCCGAACTGGAAAGCATGTTCGACGTGCCGCTGTTCGAACGCTCGGTGCGCGGCATGACGCCCACGCCCCTGGGCGCGGTGGTGCTGGCGCGGGCCCGCGCCCTGGTCCACGACCTGGGGCACCTGGTCCAGGAAATGGAGGCCGTGGCGGCGGGCCATGCCGCCCATCTGCACATCGGCGTCATCCCATTCGTGTCTGGACAGATGCTGTCGTCCGCCATCAGCCGCACCCTGCCCCAGGGCCGCCGCATCACCGCCACCATCCACGAAGGCCAGGGGCCGGCGCTGCTGCGGCAGCTGCGCGACCACACGCTGGATCTGGTGGTGGGTTGGGCCACGCCGTCGGTGGACATGGACAATCTGGGCTTCGAGGTGCTGTACCACCAGCAGCCACGCCTGATCGCCAGCCGGCGCCTGGCTGCCCGCCTGGGCCGCTCGCGCCTGGAATGGAACCGGCTGGCCGATCTGGACTGGATCCTGGGCACGCCCGACAGCCCGATCCGCGAACAGGTGTCCGAGATCTTCCTGCGCGCCGGATTGGCTCCCCCCACGCCATCGGTGCAGAGCGATTCGTCCAAGCTGATCGGCGAAATGATCGTGGCCAGCGACCGCGCCGTCGCCATCCTGCCCGCTGACATCGCCGACGAGCTGGTGCGCATCGCCGGCGCGGCCATCGTGCCCTATTCCTTCGACTGGACCCTGCCGCCGATCGCGCTGTTCACCCGCGCCGACGGTCTGCGCCGCAATGTCGACGCGCTGTTCGCCGCCGCGCTGCGCGAGGCCTACACCAAGGGCGCACGCCCGCCCGCCTGAGCCGCGCGGCAGGAAAATTGCCAACAAATGCAAATACGCTCGCGCCGCGGCGGCGCGCCCTCCTATACTTCCCGCGCCAAGCAACAAGCAGGAGGGCACGCAGTTTGTTCACACTTCCGCCTATCAACCCGGGCCGCGGCGCGATCGCCCTCCTCACCTTCGCCACGCTAGCCGGATTGTCCGGCTGCAATTCGCTGCTGAACGAAGGCACGGGCGCCGCGGCCGGTATCGCCGGCACCGCCATCGCCAACAAGGTCACTGACAACGCCACCGTCGCCACCGGCATCGGCCTGGGCGTGCAGGCCGGCGCCAAGGCTGCGCTGGCCTACGCCCAGCGCAAGACCCGCGGCGAAGAGCAGGACGCCATCGCCATGGCCGCCGGCCCGCTGGCGGTCGGCAAAGTGGCCAATTGGCAGGTCAAGCATCAGTTGCCCATCGAAAGCGACGCGCGGGGCGAGGTCACCGTCAGCCGGCTGATCGGCGGCGTGAACCTGGAATGCAAGGAAGTGCTCTTCTCCATCGTCACGCCGGCCGACAAGGCTGGCGCCGATCTGCAACGCGAGTTCTACGTCACCACTGTATGCCGCGACGGCGAGCACTGGCGCTGGGCCAACGCCGAGCCCGCCACGGCCCGCTGGGGCTCGCTGCAGTGAGGCGCGCCGCAAGCCTGCTGGCGCTGGCCGCCTGCCTGGGCCTGGCCGGCTGCCAGAGCTCCTCCATCGGCGGCGCGGCAGGCGCCGTGGTCGGCACCGTCAGCGGCGCGGCCACCGCCAATCCGGTCGCGGGCTATGCCATCGGCGTCACGGTGCAGGCGGCAGTGGACGCCACGGTGAAGTACGTGCTGCGCGAATGGAAGAACGACCAGCAGAACGTCATGGCCAACGCGGCGGGCGCCCTCCCCATCGGCCAGGTGCGGCAATGGGAAATCCGCCAACCGCTGTCCATAGGCAACGAGCGCGGCGGCATCCAGGTGGTGCGCGACATCGCCACGCCCTTGACCCATTGCCGCGAAGTGCTGTTCACGGTGGAGCAGAAGGACGCGCCCGCGCCTGCCTACGTCAGCATGATCTGCCAGCAGCCGGGCGGCCAGTGGAAGTGGGCCGCGGCCGAACCCGCGGTGGCGCGCTGGAACGGGCTGCAATAGCCTGAGCGCGGGGCCGCCGGCCCCTTGATCGCGCCGGGGCGGGCGGGCGATACTGCCCGCAAGCTCCTAGCTCCCTTACCCCCCATGAATTCAGGCCAGTTCGTCATGCAACGCAGCGCCCTCGCCGGCGTGCAGGCCGTGGCCGCACACAGCCGGCATGCGTTCGCGCGCCACACGCATGAGCAGTTCGGCATCGGCGTCATGCGCCAGGGCGCCCAGGTTTCGCACAGCGGCCGCGGCCAGGTCGAGGCCGGCCCCGGGCACGTCATTACGGTGAACCCCGGCGAAGTGCATGACGGCGCCCCCATCGGCGACGGCGGGCGCGCCTGGCAAATGCTGTACCTGGACCCCGAGGTCGTGGCGCAGGCCGCGGCCGAGCTGGGCGCAAGCGGACAGGCCTACGAATTCGAACACCCCGCGCAGGACCGCCCGGCGCTGGCCCGCGACGTGCTGGCGCTGTATGCCCAGGCCACCGCCGGCGCGGCGCCGCTGGCCTGCGAGGCGCTGCTGCTGCGCATCCTGGCGCAGGCGCGCGACCGCGACGCCGAGCGCCTGGCCCTGCCTGCGCGCGCGGCGCCCGGTGCCATCCGCCATGCCCGCGCGCTGATCGACGACGACCCGGCGGCCGCGCTGTCCCTGGCCGACCTGGCCGCCGCCAGCGGCCTGAGCCGCTACCAGGTGCTGCGGGCCTTCGCCCGCGACACCGGCCTCACGCCCCACGCCTACCAGGTGCAGCGGCGCCTGCTGCTGGCGCGCAGCCTGATCCGGCAGGGCTCGGCGCTGGCCGATGCCGCGGCCGCGGTCGGCTTTGCCGACCAGAGCCACATGACCCGGCTGTTCGTGCGCGCCTACGGCGTATCGCCGCGGCGCTACGCGCTGGCCGCCGGCTGATCCCCGCAATTTCGTTCAAGACCCGGCCGCGCCCGGACGCTTAGCCTGTGCGCCTTGCTCTCACTAAGGCGCGGATCGGGTCATGAACAATCGCATGCGGGGCTACTGCTATCTGGCGGCCGCCATGGCGCTGGTAGGCAGCACGGTGGCCGCCAGCAAGATCATCGGCACGGGCTTGCCGCCCTTCACCGCGACGGCCTTGCGCTTCGCCATCGCCCTGCCCTGCTTCGCGCTGCTGATGGCGTTGACCGGCGCGCGCCTGCCGCGGCTGGAGCGGCGCGACTGGCTGCTGCTGGCCGTCCAGGCCATCGCGGGCAGCGTCGGCTACACCGCGCTGCTGATCGCGGGCCTGCAACGCGCGTCGGCAGTGGACGGCGGCATCATCCTGGGCACCTTGCCCCTGGTTTCGGCCGCCATCGCCATCGTGCTGCTGGGCGAACGCCCGGGCAAGGCGACGCTCGCCGCCATCATCGCGGCAGCCTTCGGCGTCTGGCTGATGATGCGCCATTCGGCCGGCGCCGGCGGCGCGCGCTCGCTGGCGGGCAACGCGCTGATCCTGGGCGCGGTGCTGTGCGAAGGACTATTCATTCTGTTGAACAAGCGGCTGCGACAGCCGGTGGGGCCGCTGGCGCTATCGACGCTGATGACGGGCTTCGGCCTGGCGTTCTCGGCCGTGGCGAGCGTGGCGGAAGCGCCCTGGAACCTGGATTTGCCCGGGTCGGCGGTGGCTGCGGTGGCCTACTACGCGCTGGTGCCCACCGTGGGCGGCTTCCTGCTCTGGTATGCGGGCGCGGCCCGCGTCAACGGCGCCGAAGCCGCCTTGTTCACCGCGCTGGCGCCGGTATCGGCGGTGGCGCTGGCCGCCGGACTGCTGGGCGAGTCCCTGGCTCCCGCGCAGCTGGCCGGCATGGCTTGCGTGCTGGGCGCGGTGCTGGTGCTGGGTTGGTCGGGGGTCCGTTCGCGCGGCAAGCCGCTACGCGCCGGGCCCGCAGCCCCTGCCGCAGATGCCCATACGGGTCCTAGCCGCGGCTGAACGCCAACGCGAACTCGTCGGAAAAAATGTCCGCCAGCGAGCGCCGCAACGCGGCCGCGCGCTCGGCGCCATAGGCCGCCTCGAAGCGGCGCTGCGCGTCTTTCCACAGCCGCTTGGACTCCGCCAGCTTGGCGCGTCCCGCGTCCGTCAGCGCCACCCGGCGGCTACGCCCGTCCAGGGGATCGCGCGACATCTGCACATAGCCGTCGCGCTCCAGCGGCTTGAGGTTGTGCGCCAGCGCCGACCGGTCCAGCACCATGATGCGCGCCAGGTCCGTCATGGACGGCGAGCCCGCGCGCGCGATGTGCACCAGGATGGAATGCTGCGAGACCTTCAGGCCGCAAGGCGCCAGCACCGTGTCGTACAGCTGCGATACGCGCCGGGTCGCCTTGCGCAGCGCCGCGCCGTTGCAGACGAGCGGATCGGGCGTGATGGCGGCGGCTGGAGCGGAGGGCTGTTCGTCGGACATGACAGGCGCAAAAAGTGGGGAAGGCGGAGGATTCAACGCTACCGCCGGCTTGGGTTCCAAGTCTAGCCCAATCTTGACTTTTAGTGGCATATGCACGTAAATATCCGGACGCCATCCACGGGTTCCTTCCTATGTCCGCGCCTTTGCCGCCCCGTCCCGCCAACGCGCGTCTGCAGGCCATGCTGCATGCGCCCATCGCGCCCACGTTGGCGCGCCTGGCATGGCCCAACATCCTGATGATGCTGGCGCAGTCCTCCACCGGCCTGATCGAGACCTGGTTCCTGGCGCGCCTGGGCACGCCGGTGCTGGCGGGCGTGGCGCTGGTGGTGCCGGTGCTGATGCTGATGCAGAACATGTCGCAGGGCGCGATGGGCGGCGGCATCTCGGCCGCGGTGGCCAGGTCGCTGGGCGGCGGCCGGCAGCGCGAGGCAGACCAGCTGGTGCTGCACGCCGTGGTGCTCAACGGCCTGCTGGGCCTGGCCTTTTGCGCGCTGCTGCTGCTGGGCGGTCCGTGGCTCTACCGCAAGCTGGGCGCCGAGGGCGAGGCGCTCGAGGCAGCCCTGGCCTACTCCGACGTCATCTTCGGCGGCATCGTCCTGATGTGGCTGATGAACGCCTTCGCCAGCGCCATCCGCGGCACCGGCAACATGCTGGTGCCCGGCGCGGTGATCTGCGGCGGCGCCCTGCTCCTGATCCCGCTGTCGCCCTGCCTGATCTTCGGCTGGGGGCCTTTTCCCGCGCTGGGCGTGGCCGGCGGCGGTTGGGCCCTGGTGATCTACTACGCCCTGGGCGCGCTGATCCTGAGCCTGTACTGCGCCAGCGGACGCAATGCCGCGCGGCTGGTGCCCAGCCGCCTGTATCCGAGCCTGATGCGCAACATCCTCAGCGTGGGCGCGCTGGCCACCATCAACCCGTTCCTGACCAATGCCCTGGTGGCGCTGACGGCGGCATTGGTCGGCGCCTACGCCGGCACTGCGGCGGTCGCAGGCTACGGCATCGCCGTGCGGCTGGAGTACCTGCTGATGCCCATAGCCTTCGGACTGGGCGCGCCCATGGTGGCGATGGTGGGATCCAACATCGGCGCGGGCCAGCCCGAACGCGCGCAGCGCATCGCCCTGACCGGCGGCGCCATGGCCTTCGTGCTGGCCGAAACCATCGGACTGGCGGCCGCGTTCTTTCCCGAAGCCTGGCTGCGCCTGTTCGGCGCGCAGGACCATATGCTGGAGGCCGGCGCCAGCTACCTGCGCACCGTCGGCCCGGTCTATGGCTTCTTTGCGCTGGGATTTTCCATGTACTTCGCCTCGCAAGGCGCCGGCCGCCTGAAATGGCCGCTGATCGCGGGGTTCCTGCGCCTGCTGCTCGGCATCGGCGCCGGCGCCATCGCCTTGCGCCTGACGGGATCGCTGGGCCTGTTCTTCGCCATCGCCGCGCTGGCGATGTGCGTCTACGGCCTGCTCATCCTGGGCGCGGTCGCGTCGGGTTCCTGGTTCGACCGCCCCGCCCTGGGCTGGCGCCGGTTGTTCGCGCGCCCCTAGCGTCCTATCGCGCAGGCGCGTTCCGCAACGCATATTCCACCAGCGCCGCCGCATAGGCCGGCAGCGTATCGCGCACGCACAGGACCAGGTCGCGCCTGGCCCAGTCGTCGGCCAACGCCACGCGCCGCACGCCCGCGGCCCGGCCGTAGCGCGCCGCCGCCACGCGCGGCACGATGGCGATGCCCACGCCCTGCCCCACCATCCGGCACACGGCGTCGAAGCTGCGCAGCCGCACGCGGTACGACAGGGCCTTGCCGCCGCGGCGCGCATGATGCGCGATGTGTTCCTGCAAGGCGCTGCCTTCGACCAGCCCGACGAATTCCTGGTCGGCCACGTCGGCCAGCAGCACCGCCTGGCGGCCGGCCAGCGCGTGGTCCGGCGGCACGATCAGCGTCAGGGGATCGTGGCGGAAGACCTGCGTGCGCAGGCCGTGCAGGTCGGCCGTATCGGCCAGCACGCCGATATCGCAAGTGCCTGCCCGCAACGCGTCGGCAATCTCGTGGCTCAGGCGTTCCTCCAGGTCCACCGAAACGCGGGGATGGTCCTTGAGAAACGCGCCCAGCACCGGCGGCAGGTATTCGCTCAATGCCGTGGTATTGCACAGCACGCGCACCAGGCCCTTCAGCCCCAGGCCGTAATGGTCCAGTTCGCCGCGCATACGGTCCATCTGCGCCAGCACCACCCTTGCGTGGTGGGCCAGCGTGCGGCCCGCGGGCGTGGGCTCGACCCCGCGCGGCTCGCGCAGCAGCAACGGCACGCCCAGCGTGTCCTCCATGCCACGGATGCGTTCGCTGGCCGACGCCAGCGTCATATGGCTGCGCCTGGCCCCTGCGGTGATGGAGCCGGTTTCCTGCACGTTGAGGAACAGCCGCAGATCGGTAAGGTCGAATCGCATGCGAAAAGCGTAGCACGGCAACCCTCAGGCTGTGCCATAGGCCAGGTACGCAAGATCCCGATGCAGGATCCGGGGCGTGGAAGATGACAATGAAGTCCCAGCCCTTTCTATCCGGGGAAAACCATGAAAACCTTCGAATCGCGACGCGTGCAGGCCCATTGGCCCGCCATCGCCCTGCTGGCCCTGATTCTGCAAGGCTCAGGCCTGGCCGAAGCCGGCAGCCTGGACACACACACCACGCCGGCACAGAAATATGCGCTGGCCCTGGAAGCCCAGACCCAGGGCGACTATGCCGCCATGGAACAGTGGCTGCGTGCCGCCGCCCGCGACGGCCATGCGCCCGCCCAGCGCATGCTGGGCATCGCCCTGCTCGGCGGCCCCGCCCTGTACGGCGAGTCCCTGCGCGCCGATTTGTGCGAGGGACGGCGCTGGCTGTTGCGCGCCGCGCGCCAGGATGGCGCAGGCGCGGACGATGTCGCCTACGCCTTGTTCGGCCGTCCCCGCGACGGCCTGCCCGCCCGCTGTGAGCCAGCATGACGTTCCCGGAACTGCTTCCCGGCGGCACGCCCGCGCTGCTCGCCGTCACCGTGTCGGTGTTCATCCTGGCCGGCGTGGTCAAGGGCGTCGTGGGGCTGGGACTGCCCACCATCTCGATGGCCATGCTGGCGCTGGTCATGGCGCCGGCGCAGGCTGCGGCGCTGCTGATCGTGCCGTCCCTCGTCACCAATCTCTGGCAGGCCCGGCCATGGACCACGCTGCCCCAGGTGCTGCGCCGCATCGGCGCCATGCAGGCAGGCGTCTGCGCGGGCACGATAGGCGGCGCGCTGTGGCTGGGTCCGCCGTCGGGACACTGGGCCAGCGTGTGCCTGGGGCTGGCGCTGGTGGCCTACGCCGCCTGGGGCCTGTTCGGCTCGCCGCCCAGGGCGCCGCAACGCCATCAGGGGCTGGCGGGCGCGGCGGTGGGCGCCGCGACCGGCGTCATCACCGCCGCTACGGGCGTGTTCGTGATTCCCGCCGTGCCCTATCTGCAGGCCCTGAACCTGGGCAAGGACGGCCTGATCCAGGCCATGGGCATCTCGTTCACGGTGTCCACCCTGGCCCTGGCGCTAGGCCTGGCGCTTACTGGCGGCTACACGCCCGAGGCAGCCGGCGCGTCCGTGCTGATGCTGCTGCCCGCGCTGGCCGGCATGGCGCTGGGGACCTGGCTGCGCGGCAGGATGTCGGCACAGGCCTTCAAGCGCTGCTTCATGGTGAGCCTGGCGCTGCTGGGCGCCTACCAGGCGGTGCAGGGCTGGACCGCCTGAGCCCGGCCGTCAGGCTGCCATTCGCCTTTCGTCGACGCAGCCAATGGACACGGACATCTCGCGCCAGCGCGCCAATTCCTGCTGCACCGACTGGATCTTGGCGCGCGCCTGATCGAAGGCGTCGCGCCCCAGGAACAGGTGCAGGGGCGCGTACTGCGCTTGCGCCGCGTTGATCAGCGTGCGCGCCATCTTGGCCGGATCGCCATCCGCGTCGCGCGCCTGCGCATGGCGCGCCGCCCGTTCGGGCGCTTGCTCGCCGTCCGCGGCGCGCAGGGCGCCCGGATACACCAGCGACACCCGGATGCCGAATGGCGCGGCCTCGGCGGCCAGCGCTTCGGTCAGGCCGCTGACGGCGAACTTGGCCGCGCTATAGGCGCCCCAATCGGCCCGGCCGCCATCGAAGCCCAGGATGGACGAGATATTGAACACATGGCCGCTGCGCTGCGCGCGCATGCGCGGCAGCGCCGCGCGGATCACGTTCAGCGTGGCGAACACATTGATGTCGAACGTGCCGCGCAGGTCCTCGTCCGGCAGGCTGTCCAGCGCGCCGCGCAGGCCATGGCCGGCGTTGTTCACCACCACGTCCAGGCCGCCAAAGGCAGCCACCGTGGCGTCCACCGCGCGCTGCACCTTGCGCTCATCGGCCAGGTCCACCGTCAGGGGCAGGAACTGCCCCTCCAGCTTGGCGCCTACCGCATCCAGTAGCGCATCGCCGTCCTGCGACGTTGCAGCCACCTTGTGGCCCAAGTCCAGCAGCATCTTCACCAGGACCAGGCCCAGCCCTGCGGATGCGTCCGTCACCAACCAGATTTTTTCGGTATTCATGCGATTCCCTTCCCTTGCGTGCGCTGCCGGCAACGCGCCCGTCAGCGTGGCGGAACCGGCGCATCCGCAATGAACGCGCCGCCCCACCCTGGACGAGATGGTAAGAATCGCGAGCCTGCGCGTACAGGCTCGTTCTTGCGTGAATCCTGCCTATTCCTGCAACGGTGTGTTCCGCGCGCCGTCAGCCCAGCGCGCTGCGGTAGTGCTCGCTGTCGAATGCGGGCGCGCTTGCCGCCTGCGGCGCGGCGGACGGTTCCTGCGCCGCGCCGGGCGTCTCGACGCCGAAGAGGGAGAGTTCCGCGTTGACCAATGCCAGTATGAAATTCGCCATGATGACTCCTAGGATTTCGCGTCCGGACCGGCGCGGGCCGCGCAGGTCTTATAGAGGACATGGGTGCCATGGTGCGGGCCTGGACGCGCGCCGTCCATTTGCTTTACTCAATGGCGCCGATTGACGGGATGCAAGCCGGGAGACGTCCGGGCCTGGAATGACGGATAATTCGGGGTGTTTGCCGCGCAGCCGCGGCAAACAGCACTTTTCTTGGGCCTTGCGCCCACCCGCATTCGGAGTCAGTCATGCATCGCGGTATCGAGGCGATCGAAAAATTCATGGAATCCGTCGGCCTGGCCTGGCGCCCCGGCTCGACCGCGCGCGCCGAACTCAAGGTCAGCTACCGCATCGGCAACACCCGGCCGCTGGGCATAGACCGCACGCTGGTCGAATTCCACTGCGATGCCAAGCGCGCCAAGGTCTGGGTGCCGGAATTCTCGCGCACCAGCTTTCATCAATGGTTCGAAGTGCCCTACCAGGAGTTCGAATTCACCCCTGGCGGCTCGATGCTGAAGATCAAGGCC
This sequence comes from Achromobacter xylosoxidans, assembly GCF_002192695.1. GTDB lineage: Bacteria > Pseudomonadota > Gammaproteobacteria > Burkholderiales > Burkholderiaceae_B > Achromobacter > Achromobacter xylosoxidans_C. The sequence goes on along the minus strand of NZ_MTLG01000107.1, from coordinate 23,245 downwards.
CCGGCGCGCGGCAACGCCCCGCCGTACAGCGTGGGCATCAAGCCCCTGGCCTGAGCCCCGCCGCTGCCGCCCGCGGCGGCAGCATCCATTACAGCTGCTTGTACATGATGGTGGTGCCGTCCAGCTTGGCGGCATCATGCGGATCGCGGCTGAAACCCGGTATCACTCCCACCGTCTGGTAGCCCTGCGACGCGTACAGCGGCTCGGCGCTGTCGCCGGTGCGCGTGTCCAGCGTGATCAGGCTGCGGCCCTGGCGCACCGCCATGGCTTCCGCCGCGGCCAGCAAGGCGCGGGCGATGCCGCGGCGGCGGAAATCCGGATGCACCAGCAGCTTGCGCACCTCGGCCCGATGCGGCTGATTGGGCGGCGTGTCCCAATCCAGCTGCACCGATCCCGCGACGCGCCCTTCCTGCCGCGCCACCCACAGCGCCGACTTGCCGCCGGCGATCGCCGGCACCACCTTGGCGCGCCAGAAGGCCTGCGCCTCCTCGGACGAGTACGGCAGCACGAAGCTGACGCTGGCCCCGCCCTGCACGCAGGCGCGCAGCAATTCGGCCAGCTCGGGCACGAGGGCGTCGGCGGCGTGGGCCGACAACAGGATCAATTCAGGATTCGGATGGGACATGATGGACTCAGACGATGAAGAGCAGGTAGCGGGCGCCGCAATGCGGCGGGGTTGAAAATTCGCTTGCGCCGAACAGCTGGTAGCGCAGGCAATCGCCCTGGGACAGGCGGTGCGCCTGCCCGTCGGCGCTGATGGCCAGTTCGCCTTCCAGCATCAGCAGGTGGTGTTCCAGTCCGGGCCGGGGCGAACGCTCATAGGCGATGCGCGCGCCCGGCGCGAGTTCGCACGCCAGCACCTCGCCCGCCAATTGCTGCGCAGGCGGCGATACCGAGCGGCGGCGAAAGCCCGCGCTGGCGTCTACCCAGACGGCCTGCGCCTGCTGCGGCACCAGCGGCACGAAGTCGTCCTCGACCATGAGCATCAGGCGCGACATCGTCATGCCATGGGCCGCGCACAGCTTGCCCAGCGCGCTGGCCGTGGGGCTGACCTCGGCGTTTTCCAGGCGGGAAAGGGTCGCGCGGCTGAGGCCAGCGCGGGCGGCCAGCTCGTCCAGGGACCAGCCGCGCTCCTGCCGCAGCGCCTTGAGCCGGCCGGCGATGCGCCGGTCCAGATCGGCGTCGGGTGCATTGTGATTTTCCATATTAGAGAATTTCTCTCAAATACGGAAAATCGTCAAGCACCAAAGGGGAAACAGAGGCCCAACTCAGCCCGCGCCGCGATTTCGGCACAATACGGGTCATGTACCTGGCCAAACCCCTGATGATGACTGCCCTTTGCCTGCCCCTGCTAAGCGGCTGCGGCTTGCCGCCGCTGGATAACCGCAGCGACTCCCATGCGCTGACGCCGGAGGCATCGCAGGACACCCCGCTGGGCCGGGCCATCGCGCCGCTGGCCGCCCAGCACCCAGGCAAGTCCGGCATCCACCCCCTGCCCGACGCCTACGACGCCTTCGCCGCCCGCATGCTGCTGGCGCGCGCCGCCGAACGCAGCCTGGATGTGCAGTACTACATCTGGCACAAGGACATGACGGGCACCATGCTGCTGGAGGCCCTGCACGCGGCTGCCGACCGCGGCGTGCGCGTGCGGCTGCTGCTGGACGACAACGGCACTTCCGGGCTGGATGAGGAACTGTCCGCGCTGGATGCGCACCCGAACATCGAGGTGCGGCTGTACAACCCCTTCGTGCTGCGCTGGCCCAAGTCCCTGGGCTATGTGACGGACTTCAGCCGCCTGAATCGCCGCATGCACAACAAGTCCTTCACCGCCGACAACCAGGCCACCATCATCGGCGGCCGCAACATCGGCGATGAATACTTCGGCGCGGCCAGCGGCGTGCTCTTTACCGACCTGGACGTGCTGGCCATCGGCGCCGCGGTCAACGACGTGTCGGTGGATTTCGACCGCTACTGGGCCAGCGACTCGGCCTACCCGGTGGACCGGCTGCTGAAGAAGACCGGCCCCGGCGAACTGGACGAACTGGAACAGGCCGCCGCCCAGGTCGAGCGCTCTCCCGAAGCCGCCGCCTACGCCGAAGCCATGCGCAAGCTGCCGTTCATCCAGCAGCTGCTGCGCGGCGAGCTGACGCTGGAATGGGCCGACACGCGCATGGTCAGCGACGATCCGCGCAAGACGCTGGGCACCGCGCCGCCCGAGGCGATGCTGCCGCATCAGCTGCATGAAATCATCGGCACCCCCACCACCGATCTTGAACTGGTGTCGCCCTATTTCGTGCCGACCGCCGTCGGCACCGAGTCCTTCGGGCAAATGGCGCGCAGCGGCGTCAAGGTCAAGGTGCTGACCAATGCGCTGGAAGCCACCGACGTCGCCGTAGTGCATTCCGGCTACGCCAAGCGCCGCAAGGACCTGCTGGCCAGCGGCGTGGAACTCTACGAAATGAAGCGCATGGGCGCCGAAGTCGAACGCAACAAGAGCATGGGCCCCTTCGGCAGCTCGGGTTCCAGCCTGCACGCCAAGACCTTCGCCGTCGATGGCAGGCGCATCTTCGTCGGCTCCTTCAACTTCGACCCGCGCTCGGCCAAGCTCAATACCGAACTGGGCTTCGTCATAGACAGTCCGACGCTGGCGCGCCATATCGCCGACGCGTTCGACAAGGACATCCCCAAGTCCGCCTACCGCGTCTGCCTGGACGACAAGGGCCAGCTCTACTGGCTGGAACAACGCAACGGCGAGACCATACGCCACGATACCGAGCCCGGCACCACGGTGTGGCAACGCCTGTCGGTCTGGTTCGTGTCGCTATTGCCGCTGGAACCCCTGCTGTAGGCTGACATGGCGAGCAACCTGGACCTGTTTGGCGACGACGGCGGCGCGCAAGCCGGGCGCATCATACTGGGCCCGCAAGCTGTGGTGCTGCGCGGTTTTGCCCTGCCCGTGGCGGAGGCGCTGCTCGCCGGGGTCGACGCCGTGACGGCGCAAGCGCCCTTCCGGCACATGCAAACCCCCGGCGGCTACACCATGTCGGTGGCGCTGACCAATTGCGGGCAGCTGGGCTGGACCAGCGATGCGCGCGGCTACCGTTACGCCCGCATCGATCCGCTCTCCGGCCAGCCCTGGCCCGCCATGCCCCCGGCGTTTTTGCAGCTGGCGCAGGCCGCCGCGGCCGAGGCCGGCTTTCCCGGCTTCGAGCCGGACGCCTGCCTGGTCAACCGCTATGAACCTGGTTCGCGCCTGTCGCTGCACCAGGACAGGAACGAACGCGACTACGCCGCGCCCATCGTCTCCGTGTCGCTGGGCATGCCCGCCATGTTCCTCTTCGGCGGCGACCAACGCGCGGACAAGGCCAGCCGCACGCCGCTGTTCCATGGCGACGTGGTCGTGTGGGGCGGGGTCGACCGGCTGCGCTACCACGGCATCATGCCCATCAAGGACCTGCCGCATCCGCGCCTGGGCAGCCAGCGCATCAACTTCACCATCCGCCGCGCCGGCTGAGCGCGGCATGAGGGTTCCCCGCGTCTGGCCGGCCGCAAGCGGCGGCTCTACTATTGCGCACCCTCATGCTCCGCCCACCGGACTCCCATGCGCACACGCACCGCCCTGGCTTTGCTCTGCTCCCTGATATCCGTGCCTTCCTGGTCGGCTGAATCGCCCGCCCTGATCGAAAATTCGCTAGGCATGACCTTTGTCCGCGTACCGGCCGGCACTTTCCAGATGGGCAGCGACGAAGCGCCCGAAGTCCTGGCGCGCGCCTATCCGCTCTATCCGCCGGACCGCTACGCCCAACTGGCCGACGAAGCGCCCGTGCATACCGTGCGCATCACCCGCCCGTTCTACCTGGAACGCACGGAAGTCACCGTGGGCCAGTTCCGCCGCTTCCTCGAAGCGTCCGGCTACGTGCCGGAATCGGAGGCCGACGGCACCGGCGGCTATGGCTACAACCCGCAATACGACCCCGACAAGTCCGCAAGCGGCGACGCCTTCGAGGGCCGCGACCGACGCTATTCCTGGCGCAACCCCGGCTTTGCCCAGGGCGACGACCATCCGGTGGTCAACATCAGCTGGAACGACGCCACGGCGCTGGCGCGCTGGCTGACCCAGACCGAAGGCAAGGTCTACCGCCTGCCCACCGAAGCCGAATGGGAATACGCCTGCCGCGCCGGCACGCGCACCCGCTACCAGAACGGCGACGATCCCGCCGCCATGCCCGACGTCGGCAACGGCTTCGACGCCAACGCCGCGCCGCTCTGGCCCAAATGGCAGGCGCATGCCTCCGCCCGCGCCGACGGCCACGCCTTCACCGCCCCGGTCGCCAGCTACGCGCCCAACGCCTTCGGCCTGTACGACATGCACGGCAATGCCTGGGAATGGGTCGCGGACTGGTACGGCGAGGACTACTACGCGCATTCACCGGTGGACGACCCGCAAGGCCCCGCCAGCGGCAACGTGCGCGTGCGGCGCGGCGGCTCCTGGCATACCTGGGCGCTGTACACGCGCGCTTCCTACCGCAACTGGAACACGCAAGAGACGCGCTATCCGCTGGTAGGCTTGCGGCTGCTGCGCGAGGCGGATTGATGCCGGACAGCGTCGGGCCGGGACTGGGCCTAGAATAGCTGCAAGCACAATCCAGACAGAGCCCCCATGTCACCCGCCACGCCCAAACAGGACTGGATATTGCGCGCCGCGCCCTCGGGCCAGCTGGAGCGCATCGAGGCCTACTTCGGCGGCTCCGGCTACGGCATGCACCGCCACGACACCTACGCCATCGGCCGCACGCTATCGGGCGTGCAGAGTTTCCACTACCGCCGCGGGCTGCGGCACAGCCTGCCCGGCGGCACCATCGTGCTGCATCCCGACGAAGTCCACGACGGCCAGGCAGGCACCGAGGCCGGTTTCCATTACCGCATGATCTACGTCGAGCCGGCCCTCATCCAGCAGATCCTGGGCGGACGGCCGCTGCCGTTCATCCCGGGCGGCATCTCGGCCGATCCGCGCCTGTACGCAGCCAGCGCCAGCCTGCTGCAGGACACGCATGATCCGATCGACCCGCTGCAAGAAGACGACGCGCTGTACGAACTGAGCCATGCCCTGTGCGCCGCGGCCGGCGGCAAGCCCGGGCGCCGCAGCGCCGACTACGCCGCCGCCGAGCGCGCCCGCCAATACATCCACGCCTCGCTCGAACGGTCCATCACCCTGGAACAGCTATCGGCGGCCGCGGGCACTGACCGCTGGAGCCTGTCGCGCGACTTCCGCGCGCTATTCGGCACCAGTCCCTACCGCTACGTGATGCTGCGCCGTCTGGACCAGGCCCGGCGCCTGATCGCCGCCGGCATGCCGTTGGCGCAGGCGGCCGCCGCGTCGGGCTTTACCGATCAGAGCCATCTGACGCGCCGCCACGCCCAGACCTACGGCATGGCGCCCGACCGCTGGCGCCGCATGCTGCAACGCTGAGCTGCGGGCTCGCTTAAAGCTGCTCAATCGTACAAGACGGCGTCGGCGCAGCCTTCTATGCTGGGGTTTGCTCAACCCTATGCGACGGTCCTCCTCATGCCCGAAATCCGCACCATCAACTTCGCCGACAAACTGGCGCTGATCTCCGAACACTGGATGCCCAAAGTCGTCACCGAGATGAACGACTACCAGTTCAAGCTGGTGAAAGTACAAGGCGAATTCGTGTGGCACAGCCACGCCGACACCGACGAGACCTTTATCGTCATTGAGGGCCGTTTGCGCATCGAACTGCGCGACGGCCACATCGACTTGGGCCCCGGCGAAATGGCCGTGGTCCCAAAGGGCGTCGAGCACAAGCCCTGTGCGCCCGAAGAAGTCCAAATGCTGTTGATCGAGCCGCGCGGCGTGCGCAACACCGGCGACCAGGGTGGCGAGCGCAGCGCCCCCAACGACGTCTGGATCTGAGCCCGCCGCCATCTGCTAAGGTAAAGGCCCATCAGGAGCAAGCCATGTCAAAGATCATGCTCGTCACCGGCGGCGGCCGCGGCATCGGCGCCGCCGTCGCCAAGCTGGCGGCCCGCCGCGGCTACGCGGTAGGCGTCAACTACCATGCCAACGCCGACGCCGCGCATGCGGTGGTCGAGGAAATCGTGCAGGGCGGCGGCCGCGCCATCGCCCTGCAGGCCGACGTCTCGCAAGAGGACCAGGTGCTGCGCATGTACGGCGAACTGGACCAACAGTTGGGCCGCATCGACGCGCTGGTGAACAACGCCGGCATCCTGGAGCAGCAGATGCGCGTGGATCAGATGAGCGCCGACCGCCTGCTGCGCGTGCTGTCCACCAATGTGGTCGGCGCCTTCCTGTGCGCCCGCGAGGCAGTGCGCCGCATGTCGACGCGGCATGGCGGCCAGGGCGGCGCCATCGTCAACGTCTCGTCCGTGGCCGCCCGGCTGGGCTCGCCCAATGAGTACGTGGACTACGCCGCCTCCAAGGGCGCCATGGACACGATGACCATCGGCCTGTCCAAGGAAGTCGCGCCGGAAGGCATCCGCGTCAACGGCGTGCGCCCCGGCACCATCTACACCGACATGCACGCCAGCGGCGGCGAACCGGGCCGTGTGGACCGGCTGAAGGGCGTGATTCCGCTGCGCCGCGGCGGCACCGTCGAAGAAGTGGCGGGCGCCGTCATGTGGCTGTTCTCGGACGAGGCCGGCTACACCAGCGGCTCCTTCATCGAGGTATCCGGCGGCAACTGAGGCGCCTGCTCCGGGCCTACTTGGCGTCGGTCGAGATGACGCCGTGTTCCTGGCGGGCGGCGATGCGGGCCTCGACGCGCCGCAGCACCGCCAGCACGAAGAGGGCCATCAGCGTGCTGACCACGGCGGTGGCCTCGCGTCCCATGCCCGCCGCGGCGCCTATGGCCGCCGTCATCCAGATGCCGGCCGCAGTGGTCAGCCCGCGGATCTCGCGCTCGCCGCTCAGTTTGATGATGGCGCCCGCGCCCAGGAAACCGATGCCGGCGATCACGCCCTGCAGCACGCGGCTCAGGTCGCCGACTTCCATGCCGCCCTGCAGCGGCACCAGCACGAAGATCGCCGCCCCCAGCGCCACCAGCATGTGGGTGCGCAGGCCCGCGTCCTTGCCGCTGCGCTCGCGCTCGTAGCCCAGCAAGCCGCCCAGCAGCATCGCCACGCCCAGGCGCAGCACGATGCGGGTCGCCTCGCCCACATCGGGGATGTCGGCAAACTCGCTGCGCACGGTGGACCAGATTTCCAGCCAGATTTCCGTCATCGCCGTCCCCTCGAGGGAAATGGTCGACCCAGCATAGCAGGCGCCGCGCGGCCGCCGCCATGCCGAGCACGCACTGGCACAGGTGGGCACAACTGGTTTACAACCGAGCTGGCGTCGCGCGGGATCGCGGACGGAACCAACCGGAGGGTTACATGGATTTGCAGCTAGACGGTAAACGCGTGCTCATCACGGGCGCATCCAAGGGCATAGGCCTGGCCTGTGCGCTCGCCTTCGCTCGCGAAGGCGCCGATCCGATCCTGGTGGCGCGCGACGACGCGGCGCTGCGCGCGGCGGCCGAGACCATACGCGATGCGACCGGCAAGCAGGCGCGGGCCGTCACGCTGGACCTGGCCCAGCCCGGCGCGGCGCAACGCCTGAGCCAGGAAGCGGGCGATATCGACATCCTGGTGAACAATGCCGGCGCGGTGCCGGGCGGGGCGCTTGACCAGGTGCAGGACGAACGCTGGCGCGCGGGCTGGGAACTGAAAGTCCACGGCTACATCGACCTGGCCCGCCACTACTACCCGCGCATGCGCGACGCCGGCGCGGGCGTCATCGCCAACATCATCGGCATGGCGGGCTCGGCGCCGCGCGCCGACTACATCTGCGGCGCGGCGGCCAATGCCTCGCTCATCGCCTTCACCCGCGCCCTGGGCGGGGATGCGCCGCGCCATGGCGTGCGCGTCTTCGGCGTGAACCCTTCGCGCACCCGCACCGACCGTGTGCTGACGCTGGCCAAACAGCGCGCCCAAGCGCGCTGGGGCGACGAAAGCCGCTGGCAGGAAACGCTGTCGGACCTGCCCTTCGGACGCCTGATGGAACCCGGCGAAGTCGCCGACATGATCGTGTTCGGCGCTTCGCCGCGCGCGGGCTACCTGAGCGGCACGGTGATAGACCTGGACGGCGGCGAGCAGTACACGCGCTGAACCTTGTCCCTGCGCGCAGACGGCTAGGCTGCCACCCGCCAGCCCGCCAGCAGCGCCGGCAGGGAATTCATATCGGTGAACACGTGGGCCACGCCCACGCCGCGCAAGGCCTCGGCGCCGCTATGGCCGTTGGCGTCCGGGCTGTAGCCGAACACGGTGGCGCCGGCGGCCACCCCGGCGGTCGCACCGGTCACCGTATCTTCCACGATGGCGCAACGCTTGGGGTCCACGCCCAGCGCCTGAGCGGCCGCCAGGTACACGTCCGGGTAGGGCTTGCTACGCGGCATCTCATGGCCGCTGAAGACGCGCTCGCGAAAGCACTCGGCGATGCCGACCTTGGCCAGCTGCAGCTCCACCTTGCGGCGGTCCGCGCCCGAAGCCACGGCGATGCGGCCGTCCAGCGCCTCGTGCAGGGCCCGCACCGCATCCGGCGCGCCAGGGATCTCGACCAGGTCGCGGTCCAGCGCGGCATTGCGGCGCTGGCGGAATTGATCGAACCAGTCCGGCGTAATCGTGGCGCCCGTGCGCGATTCGATCAGCGGCAGTTCGTCCCGGACGGCCTTGCCGGTGAAGATCCGCATGGTTTCCGCATGCGTGATGCCCCAGCCCAGTTCATTGAGCATGTCGGTCAGCACGCGGCCGGTGATGGGTTCGGAATCGACCAGGACGCCGTCGCAGTCGAACAGCACGGCATCGAAGGGAAAATCAGTCATTGCGGCAACATCGGGAATGTCCATGAAGTCGCCAAGCATACTGCAAGCCTCCTGCGCGACGCAGGAGGCTTGCGCGGCATCAGGCGCCGAAGGCCGACCGCAACGCCTGCCCGGCCAGGTCGAAAAGCCGCCGGGCGGCAGGCGTCAGGCCCAGCATGTGGATGCAGGCGTGCACCATGCCTTCCAGCCTGTGGGCGCTGGCCGCAACGCCAGCGTCGCGCAGGCGCCGCGCATAGGCCTCGGCCTCGTCGCGCACTGGGTCGTACTCGCAGGCCAGCAGCGTCGCGGGCGGCAGGCCGGCCAGCGATTCCGCGCGTGCCGGCGAGGCGTAGGGCGAGGCGCCATCGCGCTCATTGAGCAGGTAAGTGAACCAGCAATAGCGCATGACCTCCTCGGTAAGAAAGAAGTTCTGGCCATAGGTCCTGTACGACTCGGTTGAAAACGAATGGTCCAGCACCGGATACAGCAGCAGTTGGTGGGCGATGGCCGGACCGCCCCGGTCCCGCGCCATCAGCGCAACCGCGGCCGCGAGGTTGCCCCCCGCGCTGTCGCCGCCCACCGCGATGCGCGTGGCGTCGATGCGCAGGCTCTCGGCGTTGTCGCACACCCATTGCACGCCGCGATAGAAATCCTCGACCGGCACGGGAAACTTGTGCTCCGGCGCCAGGCGGTAGTCCACCGAAAAGACCTTGCATTGCGTGGCGTTGGCCAGCGCCCGGCAAGGATTGTCGTAGAGTTCCAGCGAACACTGGAACCAGCCGCCCCCGTGCGCGTACACCAGGGCAGGCAAGCCGGTTTCGCCTTCCTTGCCGGCCGGCGTGTAGGACCTGATCCGCAACGGCAGGCCCTGCCCGCAAGCGGCCAGGTGCAACTCCGTTGCCCCGACCTCTTCGTCCGGGCCCTGCAGCTTGCGCAGGCTGATTTCAGTCTCTGCCCGGATCTCTTCGAGCACCATGGGCCCCGACACCGCGGACAGACGGCTCAGATAGGCATTGATGCGAGGGTCGAGCGCCACCTTCAGCCCTCCCGCGACAGGAACGGGAGCAGGTGCTCCAGGAAGGCTTCATGGCATTCCTCGGTGACGAAGTGCCCGCAGTCGGCAATGATCGCCCCTTGCAGGTTCCTGGCGTTCTCGCGCATGGTGATGAGCGGCGCATCGCGCGTCGCATGCTCGGCGCCGATGGCCAGCGTGGGCATTTCCAGCATGCGCTTGGCGCGCAGCGCATTCTGCCGGATGGTTTCCGGGATGGCGCGGTAGTACGCGAATCCGCCGCGCAGCCCGCCGGGCGCCGCATAGGCGTCAATGTAGACCTCGGCCGCCACCCGGTCACGGCGATGCGACCACTTGTCGAAGATGAAGGTCAGGTAGGCCTTCTCCCTGCCTGCGATCAGCGTCTCGGGCAGATCGTGCAGCTGATTGAACATGAAGTGCCACAGAAAGATGTTTTCCTGCGGCGGCGCGAAGATGGTGGGCGCGGGCGCCAGGCCGGGTATGACGGCCTCGGTCAGGGCCAGCCGGCTCACCGCCGCCGGGAAATCGCTGGCCAGCGCGTAGGCCACCCACATGCCGATATCGTGGCCCACTACCTGATAGCGCGCGTGGCCCAGCTGCGCCATCAACTGGTGCAGCGTGGCGGCGATCGCGCCGGTGTCATAGCCGGACACCGGACGGTCGGAATCGCCGGTGCCGGGCGGATCCACCGCGATCGCCTGGTAGCCGGCCTGGGCCAGCGCCGCCATGACGTGGCGCCATGTGTACCAGGTCTGGGGCCAGCCCGGAATCAGCAGCACGGGCGTGCCGGTGCCTGCCGTGGCGCAATGGATGCGGTGCCCGTCGACCTGGACATACTGATGCGTGAAGGCGTCGAAGAAAGGATTCTGGCGTGTCATGGATGATTCCTGATGCGGCTTGGGGCCGCTCATGCGATGCCCAGCAGGGCGTTGATCTGTTGCTTGTCGATGGCCGCGCCAGCGAAGTCGTCGAACACCTTGGACGTGACCGGAATGATGTGGCGGTTGATGAACTCCACTCCCTCGCGCGCACCAGTCTCCTGGTCCTTCAGGCAGCACTCCCATTCCAGCGTGGCCCAGCCCTGGTAGTCGTATTGCGCCAGCTTCGAGAAGATCGCCTTGAAATCCACCTGCCCGTCGCCCAGCGAGCGGAAGCGCCCCGCCCGGTTGATCCACGACTGGTATCCGCCGTAGATGCCCTGCCGGCCAGTCGGATTGAACTCGGCATCCTTCACATGGAACATGCGGATGTGGTCCTTGTAGATGTCCAGGTAGTCCAGGTAATTCAGCTGCTGCAGCACGAAGTGGCTGGGGTCGAACAGGATGGCGCAGCGCGCATGGCCGCCCACGCGCTCGCGGAACATCTCGAAGGAAATGCCATCGTGCAGGTCTTCGCTGGGATGGATCTCGAAGCACAGGTTCACGCCCTGCTCTTCGCATTCGTCCAGCACCGGCAGCCAGCGTTTGGCGAGTTCATCGAACGCCGCTTCGATCAGGCCTTCCGGGCGCTGCGGAAACGGGAACAGATAGGGCCAGGCCAGCGAACCCGAGAACGTACCCATGTCGGTCAGGCCCAGCCTGCGCGAAGCGCGCGCCGTATCCAGCAAACCTTGCCGCGCCCACGCAGTCCGGGCTTGCGGATTGCCTCGCGCCTGGGGCGGCGCAAAGTTGTCGACCATGGCGTCGTAGGCCGGATGCACGGCCAACGATTGGCCGTAGATATGGCTGGTCAGCTCGCTGATCACCAGGCCATGGCCGGCCAGCGTTCCCTTGATCTCGTCGCAATAGTCCTGGCTGACGGCCGCCGTCGCGCTGTCGAAGAAGCGCTGGTCCCAGGCCGGAATCTGCAAGGCCTTGAAGCCTACGCCCGCCGCCCATTCGGCGATGGCGGGCAGGCTGTTGAAGGGCGCGACGGCGTCGCTGAATTGGGCCAGGTGCAGGCTGGGTCCTTTGATCGTTTGCATTTTTTCAACCTAATTGTTTGTCGAACGACAAAGAATAGACGATGCGAGGAATCGGTGCAAGCGCAGGCTCCGCGCGCCTGGCTGCGCACATGCGGCGTTACACTGCGGCTCAGTTCATTTCAACGAGACCGTCATGGCAGGCAGACCCAGAGAATTCGACCGCGACCTGGCGCTTCAGCAAGCAATGCTTGCGTTCTGGAAGCAGGGTTACGAGGGCACTTCGATGGCGGACCTGGTGGCGGCGACGGGGTTGGCCTCCGCGCGGCTCTATGCCGCTTTCGGCTCCAAGCAGGACCTGTTCCGCGAAGCCGTGGCGCGCTACGAGGCAGGCGACGGCGCCTTCGCCGAAAAGGCCCTGGAAGGCGCCGAGGGCGTGCGCGACGCCATCACCAAGCTGCTGGCCGACGCGGTGGCCACCTATACCCGGCGCGGCCGTCCGCAAGGCTGCATGGTGGTGTCGGCCGCCACCAATTACGCCGCCGAAAACGAAGCGGTCATGGCGTGGCTCACCACCCATCGCAAGGCGCGCACGCAATCCATCATCGACCGGCTCGAAGCCGCGTTGAAGGCGGGCGAACTCAAGCCCGACACCGATGTGCAGGCCTTGGGCGACTACTACGCCGTCGTGCTGCACGGCCTGTCGGTGCAAGCCAGGGATGGGGTGGGCAAGGCCCGCCTGCTGGCCATGATCCCGCCTGCCCTGAGCGCGCTGGACGCCGTCACGCGCTAGCCCGCCCTCACGGCGGGAAGGACGCCCAGCCCCCCTGGGACGAGCCCCAGGTCATCTGGCCCCACCTCACTAATTGCATTTTGACGGTTCAATATGCAAAAATAGCGGCCATGGATACCCTCGCCGCCACGCCCCGCCACGCCGCCTTCACTCTGAACGGCGTCCGTCATACCTGCCTGGACCTGCCCGGCATGTACGGCGCCCAGTACTTCCGCCTGCCCGTGGTGCTGCGCCTGCTGCTGGAAAACGCGCTGCGCAACATGCAGGACGCGGAGCGCGACGCGGCCGCTGCGGCGCTGTTCGGCTGGCTGGAGCACGGCACCAGCGAAGCCGAGATCGCCTTCCAGCCTGGGCGCGTGCTGATGCACGACACCACCAGCACCCCGGCCCTGGTCGACATCGCCGCGATGCGCGATGCGCTGGCCGAGGCCGGGGTGGATCCTTCCGCGCTGAATCCCGTGTTGCCCGTGGACGTGTCGGTGGACCATTCGCTGGCGGTGCAGTCCTATGCACGCGCCGACGCCGCGGCCTTGAACCTGGACTTGGAGCTGCGCCGCAACGCCGAGCGCTACCGCTTCCTGCGCTGGGCCTCCAAGGCCCTGTCCAATGTGCGCATCCATCCGCCAGGCACCGGCATCATGCACACCATCAACCTGGAACAGCTGGCGACCGTGGTCTGCGAGCGGAAAGACGCCGACGGCATCGCCCTGCATCCGGACATGATGATAGGCACCGACAGCCACACGCCCATGGTCAACGGCATCGGCGTGCTGGGTTGGGGCGTGGGCGGCCTGGAAGCGCAGACCGTGATGTTCGGCATGCCCACGCTGCTGCGCATTCCCGACGTGATCGGCGTGCGCCTGAGCGGCGCGCTAGGCGCGGGGGTCAGCGCGACCGACCTGGCGCTGACCGTGACGCAGCGCCTGCGCGAGATCCAGGTCTCCGGGGAGTTCGTGGAATTCTTCGGACCGGGCGTGGCCACGCTGCCGGCCGGCAGCCGCTGCGTGGTGGCCAACATGGCGCCCGAGTACGGCGCGACCACGGGCTATTTCCCGATCGACGGGCAGACGCTGGCCTATCTGCGCCAGACCGGCCGCCCCGAATCGCTGATCGCGCAAGTGCAGGCCTATGCCGAACGCACCGGCATCGCCTACGACCCCGCCGCCGAGCCGCGCTATACCCGCGTCATCGACATCGCGCTGGACCGCGTGCAGATGCATGTAGCCGGTCCCCGGCGGCCGCAGGACCTGCATCCCTATGGGCACACCAAGGCCATCCTGGCCGCGCTGGCAGGCGCGCCGGCGGCCTCCGCCAGCGGCCTGCCGCGCCACGCGGTCGCGATCGCCGCCATCACCAGTTGCACCAACACCTCGGATCCGCGCCTGTTGACCGCGGCCGGCCTGCTGGCCCGCAAGGCGCGCCAGGCGGGCTTACGCGTGCCCGCCTGGGTCAAGACCTCGCTGGCCCCAGGCTCGCCCGCCGCCTCTGCCTATCTCGCGCGCTCAGGCCTGCTGGAAGACCTGGCCGCCGTGGGTTTCGACATCGTCGGCTACGGCTGCACCACCTGCATCGGCAATTCCGGCCCCCTGCCCGAGCCCGTGCGCGCGGCCATGGCGGCGGGCGCGGTCCATCCCGTGGCAGTGCTGTCCGGCAACCGCAATTTCGCCGGCCGCATCCATCCGGATCTGGACCTGGGCTTCCTGATGTCGCCGGCGCTCGTCATCGCCTACGCGCTGGCAGGCGACGCCGAACGCGACCTGAGCCGCGAACCCGTGCAGTCTGCGCCCGACGGCCGCGCCATCCATCTGCGCGAACTCTGGCCTGACGACGCCGAGATAGACGCCGCGCTGGCCGCCGGCCAGCAGCCCGCCGATTACCGCCAGGCCTTCCAGATTGCCAGCGCCAACCCGGCATGGCATGCGCTGCAATCGCCGGACTCGGCGCGCTTTCCCTGGGACCCCGCCTCCACCGCGCTGCGCCGCCCGCCCTTCGCCAGCACCGAAGCGGCCGGCCAGCTGGGCCGCTACACCGCGCATCCCCTGCTGGTGCTGGGCGATGACGTGACCACCGATCACCTGTCGCCCGCCAGCGCCATTCCGCCGGACAGCCTGATCGCCGACTTCCTGGTCGAACGCGGCGACGACCGCAACGACCTGAACGTGTTCGCGTCGCGCCGCGGCAACTGGCAGGTCATGCTGCGCGCAGCCTTCCACAGCAAGAGCCTCGTCAACCTGTTCTGTCCCGGCGCGCCGGTAGGCCACACCCAGCACGCGCCCAGCGGCCGGGTGGAGCCGATCTGGGAGGCCGCCGGCCGCTACGCCCGGGCGGGCCAGCCCGTCGTCCTGGTGGCAGGAGAACGCTATGGCACGGGGTCCTCGCGCGATTGGGCCGCCAAGGGCCAACGCCTGCTGGGGATCCGCGCGGTGCTGGCGGTAAGCTTCGAGCGCATCCACCGCTCCAACCTGATCGGCATGGGCATCCTGCCCTTGCGCCTGCCCGCGGGCGTCACGCCGGCAACGCTGCGGATCCAGCCCGGCGACCAGATCGAGATCGACGCCCAGCCCGCCGCGCTGGCCCCGCGCCTGGCCGTGGCGGTACGCATCCTGCGCGCCGGCGGCGCCGTTCAGACGCTGCAGGCCACCGCCGCGGTCGAGACCCGGCTGGAAGTCAGGCTGCTGCGCATGGGCGGCGTCATTCCCGCTATTCTCTCGGACACCATCACTGCCGCCGCCAGCCACGCATGAGCGCCCAGACCAATACCGTCGCCAAAATCCTGGCGCTGATCCAGGAAGACCGCCTGTCCGCGGGCGCGCACCTGACCGCGCAAAAGATCGCAGACCGGCTGCGCCTGTCGCGCTCGCCGGTCAACGACGCGCTCGGCATGCTGGAGCAGCGCGGCGTGGTCTCGCGCAAGCCGAACCGCGGCTATTTCCTGGAACAGGATCACGCTGCGCTGGCGGACTGGCACGAGGATGCCGCGCCGCCATCCGTCGACGACATCGTCACGCACAGCTACTTCACGCTGGCCGACGAATTGCTGCGCGGCGAACTGCCCGTGCAATGCAGCGAGGCGCTGCTGCGGGCGCGCTATGGCCTGACGAGCGCGCAGACGCAGGCCTTGCTGGGACGTATCGCGCAAGAAGGCTGGGCGCAGCGCAGGCCCGGCTACGGCTGGGAGTTTTCATCCATGATGACCACGCCCGACAGTCTGCTGCAGTCCTACCGCCTGCGGCTGGCGCTGGAGCCGGCGGCCCTGCTGGAACCGGGCTTTCGCATCGACAAGCAGGTGCTGGCGCGCTGCCGCGCCGCCGAAAAGCATCTGCTGGACGGCGGCATCGCCACCGACACCGCCGACCAGCTGCACGAGCGCGGCGTGCGCTTCCATGAGTCGCTGGTGGAGGCCTCGGGCAATCCCTTCTTCATCGACGCCATCAGGCGCGTCAACCGCGTGCGCCGCCTGCTTTCGTACCGTTCCATGCAGGACCGCAGCCGCTACAGGCAGCATTGCGACCAGCACCTGGCCATCCTGGAGCTGCTGGAACACGAACGCAACGAAGAGGCCGCTGCGCAGCTGGCGGACCACCTGCGCAGCACGCTGGACAACCTGGCCCGCATCAGCGGGCTGCTGGCCTCCTAACGCCGATCAGAAGTCCATCGACGCGGACAGCATCAGCGTGCGCGGCACCCCTTGGGAAATCGTGCCGTACGAGGCCACGCCCGACCAGTAAGCCCGGTTGAACACATTGACCACATTGGCGCGCAGCGTGATGTCCTTGCCATGGACCTTGGTGGCATAGCGCGCGCCCAGGTCGAACGTGGTCCACGACGGCACCGACTGGGTGTTGGCCTGATTGATGTATTCGCTGCCGGTGTGCATCATGCTGCCGGTCAGGGTCAGGCCCGCGACCCACGGCGTATCCCATTCCGCGCCCAGGTTCACCGACACCTTGGGCACGCCCACGGGCCGGTTGCCGACCAGGGCACTATTGCCGGCGCGCGTCAGTTCCGCGTCCAGCCAGGTCACGCCGCCCAGCAGGCGCAGGCCGCGCCACGGTTCGCCGGCCAGATTCAGTTCCAGGCCGCGATTGCGCTGCTCGCTGTCCGCGCCGTACACGCCGTTGGTCAACTGGCCGCTGGGCTTGGTGATCTCAAAGGCGCTCACGGTCAGCATGGCGCTGTCCAGGTCCACCTTCACGCCCACTTCCTTCTGCCTGGCCTTGTAGGGCTTGAACACCTGGCCGGCATTGGATGCGGTGGCCGGCGCCACGTCGCCCTTGCTCAGGCCTTCGATGTAGTTGGCGTACAGCGAGACATTGCTCCAGGGCTTGATGACGATGCCCGCCAGCGGCGTGGTCGCGCTTTCGTCATAGCTGACGGTGCGCGCGCCGGTCGTGGCGTTGAAATTGCGGGATTGGATGCGCTGCTGGCGCACGCCCAGGGTCAGTTGCGCGCGCTCGTCCAGGATACTGAGCGTATCGGCCAGCGCCAAACCGGAAAGATCGGAAGAGGAAATCTTGGGTACGTTGGCCGGCGCCGGGATATGTTGCTCCGGCCGCGTGATCGGATGGTAGATGTTCGACGTGAGCGGCGTACCCATCACGCTGGCCTGCGAATTCCGGTCGCTGTACAGGCTGCCCATGAAGCTGATGGCATGGCGCACCGGGCCTGTGTCCAGCTTGGCGCGCAGGCCTGCGTTGTAGGTGCTGCGGTTGACCTCGAACCTGAAGTTGTTCGGCGTGACCACCGTGTCGCCCGCCGCGTTGACGATGGTGGGCGTCTGGTCCGACAGACGTGACACGTTCGTGTCCGAGCCGCCCGCGTCGGCGAACACCGTCAGGCGGTCACTGATGTCGTACTCGACCCGCAGCAGGGCCGATTGCCCGTCTGACTTCCACCAGCCCCAGGGCTGGGTGGCGTTGCGCCGTCCGTCGGCCGCATGCGGCACGTCTATGCCGGCGGCCACCAGAAAGGGCCGCGTGGGCGCGTCGATCTTTTCATTCTGCGTCAGCAGGTCCAGCGAGGCACGCAGCCGCTCGCCCTGGTAGTCCAGCGACAGCGCGCCGATGTCGGTGCGCGAATACAGATTGTCCAGCGGCGTATCGCCCTGGCGGTGCATGCCGTTGACGCGCACACCCCACTCCCCGTCCTTGCCGAAGCGGCGGCTCAGGTCCGCGCGCGCGCCGAATTGCGAGTCGCCCACATAGTCGGCGGACACGCGGCTCAGATCCTGCGGCAGCGCCCGCTTGGGCACCATGTTGATCACGCCGCCCACGCCGCTGTTGGGCGACATGCCGTACAGCAGCGCGGCCGGCCCTTTCAGCACTTCGACCCGTTCGATGTAATCGGTGAAGACGTGATAGTTGGGCGCCACGCCATAAACGCCGTCAAAGGCGATTTCGCCCAGATTGCCTTCGCCGATGGGAAAGCCCCGGATGTAGAACGAGTCGGTCACGCCGCCGATCTGTCCGGTAAAGCGCACCGAGGGTTCGACGTTCAGCGCGTCGGCCAGCGTTACCGCCTGACGGTTCGCCAGCAGGTCCGAGGTGTAGTTGGTGACGCTGAACGGCGTATCCATCACGTCGCGGTTGCCCAGCAGTCCCAGGCGTCCGCCCCGGGCCACCTGGCCGCCCTCGTATTCCGCCGGCAAGGCGAAAGGAGCCGCACCGGCGCCGGCGACGGTGACCGCGGGCAGCACGGTCGCCGACTCATCGGACCCCGACGGCAGCTTGCGCAGCGAATAGGCTCCGCCGCCCTGCTCCGACAAACCATAGCCCGACCCTGACAGCAAACGAGAGAAGCCTTCCTTCACGGTGTAGTCGCCGTCCAGTCCGTTGCTGTCCAGTCCCGACACCATGGCCGGATCGAACGACAGCGGCACGCCCGCGGCGGCGGCGAACCTGGCCAGCGCATCGCCCAGAGGGCCTGCCGGGATCGCGTAGGACTTGCGCGCCGCCGCGCTGACGGCGTCGGCGGCCAGCGCTGGCGGCGCCGTCCCCGTCGCGGCCAGCAGGGCCAAGCCCATGCCGGCGGCCCGCAGCATCGCCGCCAGCGGCGGCAGGACCGCTGTTCCACGGGCCGGGCGTGGCGGACGGGAGATTCGGGAAACCATGAAGCTATCCTTCGTAAGGGTCTGGGTGGCGCGCGGTACGCGGCGGTTCACCCGGTACACCGGACGAAGCGGAAAAAAGGTTCAGCCCGACTGCGATTAATTTGTAACGCCGGCGCGGGCAGCAACCGTGGTCCAGTACGGCGTGATCCGGCTCACTCTCACGGGCAGGGTCTTTTCCAGCAGCCGCAAGCTGGCATCGGTATCGTTCAAGGGGAAAGCCCCCGATACCCGCAGCCCCGCCACCGCGGGATCGCAGCGCAGCACGCCCCGGCGATACCGGCCCAGCTCATCCACCAGGTCCGCCAGCCGCCAGTCGCGCACGGCGAGCATGCCTTGCTCCCATGAGGCGGCCGTGGCGTCCACCGCCGCCTGGGGCTGCACCTCGCGCCCATTGAAGACGGTCTGCTGCCCCGCCGGCAGCACCGTGGCGCCGGCCTCCGCCGACTTGGGCCGGATCTCCACTGCGCCCTCGAACACCGCCACGCGCACGGCGTCGCCTTCGTCGCGCACCATGAAGCGCGTGCCCAGCGCGCGTATCGCGCCCTGCGCGGTCTGGACGACAAAGGGCCGCTGCAGCTGCGGCGAGTCGCGGCCCGTGGTCAGCAGGATTTCGCCCGCCCGCAGCCACAATGTGCGCTGCCTTGCGGTGTGTTCGATATCGACCGCGCTGGCCGTGTTGAGCACCAACTGCGTGCCGTCGGCCAACTCCATGCGGCGCTGTTCGCCAGTCGCGGTGCGCGCATCCGCGCTCCATTCGCGCCAGGGCAGCTCGCGTCCGGCCAGCCAAGCCGCCGGTCCCAGCACCAACAAGCCAGCCAGCGCCCGCAGCGCCTGCCGGCGTCCCGGACGATCCACCCGCCGCAAGGCATCGCCGGCGATCCGCGGCGGCACCTGGCCGAATCCACGCAGCATGTCTTCGGCGCGCTGCCAGGCGGCGGCATGCGCGGCGCTGCGGCCGCGCCAGCGGTCGAAGGACTCGCGGTCCGACGGCGACAAGGTCTCGGATTGGAAGCGCACCAGCCAGCCGGCCGCTTCCTTCAAGATGGCGGGATCGATCACGCGTCGGCCTGGCTTGCGATCAGGCATGCGGTCAGCGCCGCCTGCACATGGCGCTTGACCGTGGACAGCGACACGCCCAGGCTTTGCGCGATCGCGTCGTAGCCCATGCCGTCGAACTGCGACATCAGGAAGATCTCGCGCGTTTTGGTCGGCAGCGTCCGCAACGCCGCATCGATGGCGTGCAGGGTTTCCAGGATCAGGGCGCGCGCTTCGGGCGAAGGCGCCTGCTGCTCGGGCAATTGCGCCACCGCGGCCAGATAGGCCTCTTCCAGCGCCCGCCGGCGCCAGTGGTCCACCACCAGGCCCTTCGCAATGTGGGTCAGCAACGCGCGCGGCTCGGCGCCCGCGTCGGCCCTGCGCCGCCCGGCCAACAGCCGCACGAAGGTATCGTGGGCCAGGTCCGCCGCGTCGAAGGAGTTGCCCAGCTTCTTGCGCAGCCAGACCGACAGCCAGCCGTGATGGTCACGATAGATTTTCGCGACGGTATCGGCGGGCGGAGAATCGGGCGTAGGCAAGGCGCACCTGGCAATAGAATGTAAATAGGAACCATTTATATTCTATCGCATCCGTGCGCCCGGCCTGGGCGCTCTCGCGTCCGCGGCCCGCGCTACAGCTTGGGCGCGTAGCGCAGCGTCAACATCACGTTGCGCGGCTCGCCGTAGTAGTTGTTGCTGGACAGCGTGTTGTACGAGGGCACGTAATACTTCTTGTCGAACACGTTGTTGAGGTTCAGCCCGAAGCTCAATTCAGGCGTGGCCTGGTAGCCCAGGCGCGCGTTCCAGATCGAGAATCCCGCCAGCGTGAACTGGCGATCCGAACTGATCGTCTGCGTCTGCGCGTTGACGCCGGCGCCCACGCTCAGGCGGTTCAGGTCGCCTGGCAGCCGGTAGTTGGCCCACAGGCGCAGCATGTGCTTGGGCGTCCAGGTGTTGAAGACCTTGCCCTGATTGTCCGGATCGTCCAGGTACTTGGTGGTGTTGTAGGTGTAGCCCGCGTACAGCTCCAGGCCCTTGATGACTTCGCCCGAGATCTCGGCCTCCAGGCCCTGGCTGCGGACCTTGCCTGCCGCGCGCGAGCAATACCAGCCATCGCAGGCAAACCCGGCGACATAATCGTTGACCGCGCGGTTCTTATGGTCGTAGCGGAACAATGCCAGCAGCGTATTGACGCGGCCATCCGCCAATTCGCCCTTGACGCCGATTTCGTAGTTGTTGCCTTCGATGGGCTTGAGCAGGCTGCCCGCGACGCTGCGCTCGGTCTGCGGTTCGAACACCGTCGTGTAGCTGGCATAGGCCGACCAGTTCTCGGTCAGCGAGTAGACCAGGCCGGCGTAGGGAATGAAGCGCCCTGACTCACTGGACGTGGTGACGCTGCCGCCGCCTGCATAGGTGTAGTCGTACCAGCCTACGCGCCCGCCGCCGATCAGCGCGAGCGATTCGGTCGGCTTGACGCGCCAGGTGCCATAGATGCCCTTCTGGCGGATGTCGTAGGCGCTACGCGCGTCATAGCCGCTGGCCTGGGCGATGGTGTCGATGTCCTGCCACGGCCGGTGGTGGTCGATATCGAAGATATTGCCGCCATCTTCCCAGACGCGCGTGAACCGGTCCTGCGTGGTCAGCTTGGAATAGTTGGCGCCCACCACGACTTCCTGCTGCATCCCCAGGGCAGTGAAGTTGCCGCTCACCGACAGGTCCAGGCCACGCTGCTTGCTGTTGAAGTCCACGCCGAAATCACCGTAAGACAAGCCGCTGCCATCCGGATTCACCGCATCGGCGACGCGCTGGTGCACGGTCGTGTTCTTTTCGTTCATGGCGACGCCGGCCAGCTTGAACTGCCAGGCATTGTTGAAGCGGTGCGCGAGGTCGGCGTAGAAAATGGTCTGATCGTTCTTCGCGCGATTCCAGGTCGAGCCCGTGAAGGTCGAGCGCGGCAGATCGATATCGCCGCCGTCCTTGTACCGGGGGTAGCCCACAAACATCGGCCGCGAACGGCTGTAGCGGTTGCTGATCCCGATGCCCAGCGTGGTGTTCTCAGTGATGTCGTAGTCCAGCGCGGCGTACAGGTTGCGCGTCTTGTCCCACACGTAGTCGATGTAGGAATGGCTCTGGTCTTCATCGACCACGACGCGGCCGCGCAGCGTGCCCGCTGCATTCAAGGGACTGCCCGCGTCCAGCTGCAGGCCGTAGTGATCCCAGGATCCGGCCTTGGCCGTCACCGCCAGCGCCGGTTCCGCCCCGCCGCGCTTGCGCACCAGATTGATCGCGCCTCCCGGGCTGCCCGCGCCCTGCAGCAGGCCGGCCGCGCCGCGCAGGATTTCCACCCGGTCGTAGAACACCAGCGAGTCCTGCTCCCAGTTGCCCAGGCTGTAGCTGTTGCGCAGCAAGGACACGCCATCGTATTGCAGCAGGTCCACCGGAAAGCCGCGGGCGTTGATCGCCACCCCGGCTCCCACGCCCTGCACCCCGACCATGCCGGCGGTATTGTTCACCGCGTCCGGCAGGCTGACCATGTCCTGGTCGTCCATGCGCTGCCGGGTCAGCACCGTAATGGACTGCGGTATGTCTTTCAGAGCCTGCGCCGTCTTGCCGATGGTGACGGCGGGCGAGGTGTAGGAGCCGGTGCCATCCGTGGCGGTGGCGTAGCTGCCCGTCACCGTGACCGGCGCCAGAGTCGCCGCCGCGGCTGGCGTCGCATGCCGCAGGCGGTAGCCGCCCTCGGGGCGGGCCACGGCCTCCAGTCCCGTGCCGGCCAGCAGGCGCTGGAGCGCCGCAGCTATGGCATGGGTGCCCGTCACGCCCTCGGTCACGGCGCCTGCCGTCAGCGCGGGATCGGACGCCACCATGACGCCCGCCTGCACGCCAAACGCGCCCAGCGCCGCATTGAGCGGCCCTGCCTCGATGCTGAAGGCGACGGCGCGCTGCCCGGTTGCTGGCGCTTGGGCGTGCGCGGCGGCCGGCCACAGCGCGGCCGCCATGACGCCAGGCAGGGCGCAGCGCAGCGCGGCGCTCAAGGCCGTGCTCGGCAAGGGAAGGCGGACGCGGAACGCGGCGCGGACGGGACGAGAAGACATGAATGGGTTCCCTGGCTCATGAAGAATCGGCGCAGCCTGAAGACAGGCTGCTTGCTCTACATGAAGCGCGAGATCGGGATATCCGCCGCCGCCGTTACAAAACAGTCCGGCCGCGCCAGGTTCACGCCAGCCCCACGGTCACCCAATAACGGGTATAGCGGCGCACGCGCACCGGCAGGATCTCCTGCAGCATGGCCAGCACCTGGTCGCTGTCGATCAGCGGGAAAGCGCCCACGACGCGCAGGCCAGCCGCCTCGCCCGAACATGTGAGCAAGCCCGGACGGTAACGGCCCAGCTCGCGCAAGAAATCCGACAGCGGCATTTCATCGGCGATCAGCATGCCGTCCAGCCACGCCGACGCGCCCGCGTCCAGCGGCTCGGCCGCGAAGCCGCCGGCCGCCG
>NZ_MTLG01000106.1 GCF_002192695.1 Achromobacter xylosoxidans | reverse complement strand
GTGCCGTGCTGGTCGTCGTGGAAGACGGGGATCTTCATGCGCTCGCGCAGCTTGCGCTCGACGGTGAAGCACTCCGGGGCCTTGATGTCTTCGAGATTGATGCCGCCGAAAGTCGCTTCGAGGCCGGCGATGATCTCGACCAGCTTGTCCGGATCGGTCTCGTTGATTTCGATGTCGTACACGTCCAGGCCGGCGAACTTCTTGAACAGCACCGCCTTGCCTTCCATCACCGGCTTGGAGGCCAGCGCGCCGATGTTGCCCAGGCCCAGCACCGC
>NZ_MTLG01000105.1 GCF_002192695.1 Achromobacter xylosoxidans | reverse complement strand
GCGCGAGCGCATGAAGATCCCCGTCTTCCACGACGACCAGCACGGCACGGCCATTACGGTTTCGGCCGCCTTCATCAACGGCCTGAAGGTCGTGGGCAAGGACATCAAGCAGGTCAAGGTGGTGACTTCCGGCGCAGGCGCGGCCGCGTTGGCCTGCCTGGACCTGATGGTGGACCTGGGCCTGCCGCTGGAAAACGTCTGGGTCACCGACATCGAAGGCGTGGTCTACGAAGGCCGCACCGTGCTGATGGACCCGGACAAGGCGCGCTTCGCGCAGAAGACCGACGCCCGCAAGCTGGCCGAGGTGATCGAGGGCGCCGACGTGTTCCTGGGTCTGTCGGCGGGAGGCGTGCTCAAGCCGGAAATGGTTGCGGCCATGGGCCCGCGCCCGCTGATCCTGGCGCTGGCCAACCCCACGCCCGAGATCCTG
>NZ_MTLG01000104.1 GCF_002192695.1 Achromobacter xylosoxidans | reverse complement strand
GTGAGTACAGGGGTTCGAATCCCCTAGGGGACGCCAGTCTTTCTGGCATGTAGTACCAAGCTGCCTTGACACCGCAGTGCATTGAAGAAGTCAAAGTAAACCGCTGCGGAGCGGTAGTTCAGTTGGTTAGAATACCGGCCTGTCACGCCGGGGGTCGCGGGTTCGAGCCCCGTCCGCTCCGCCAAGCACTTTGTGCACGGTTCGCAAATCAGCTTCCATTGAAAGCTCCGGTTCCCGGAGCTTTTTGCATTTCTGCCCGCAGTATTTGCCGCCATCATCAGCCGGCAGCCATCTTCCCTACCCTCCCCCCTACGCTCAGACTCGTCCATTTCGCCATCTGGACAGCCTTTCAATGCGCCTTCATTCTCTTTGCGTCGTGCCCAGCGAAAAGAAGAGGACTACGTGACCGCGAACGCCGCCGCTCCCCATCCGCACCGCCAGCATCTGCAACGCATCATCGCGGGCCTGAACGAAGGCATCATCCTGCTCGAAGCGGACGGCGCCATCGCCTGGGCCAATGCCAGCGCGCTCAGGCTGCATGGCGCCGACAGGCTGGATGAACTGGGCGGCACGCCAGCCGGCTACCGCAAGCGCTACAGCTTCAGCTATCGCAACCATCATCGCGTGCCTGCGCGCCAGTACCCGCTGGATCTGTTGGCCGCGGCCGAACCCTTCGACGAACTGCTGCTGGACCTGGAACGCAAGGACGATGAAGCCTTCCTGCGCAACGTGCGCGCCAGCGGCCTGAATCTGGATGGCGCCGACGGCGCCGATTACCGCGTCCTGATCCTGCATGATCAGACCGAGCAGATCAACGCCGAAGTCCGCTTCGAGCGCGCCTTCGGCGCCAATCCCGCGCCCGCCCTCATCTGCCGCCTGTCGGACCTGCGCTATGTGAAGGTGAACCAGGGTTTTCTCGAAATGACCGGCTACGCGCGCGACGCCATCGTGGGCAAGTCGGCCTATGAGCTGGACGTGCTGGACGGCGGCGAAGACAAGGACGGCGCGGTCGCCAGCCTCAACGAAGGACAGACCATCGCGCAGCGCGAAGGCGTGCTGAAACTGGCGGACGGCAGCGTGAAGTTCGTCATCGTCGCGGGGCAGCCCATCGACATGCAGGGCGAGCCATGCATGCTGTTCACCTTCATCGACCTGGAAGCCCGCAAGCGCTCCGAACTGGCCTTGCGCGAAAGCGAGGAACGCTTCTCCAAGGCGTTCCGCCTGGCGCCCGTGCCCATGGCCGTCTGCGAGGGCGAAACGCTGCTCGCGCTGGACCTGAACGACGCCTTTGCCGCAACCACCGGCACCTCCGCGCAGGACGGCATCGGCCAGGCCTTGACCGGGTTGGACCTGCAGCTCCCCGAGGATCTGGAGACCAGCCTCAAGCGCGGCGAAAGCGCCCGCAACCGCGACGTGGCATTGGCGGCCAGGGACGGCAGCCGGCTGGACTGCCTGCTGTCGGCCGAGCCCGTGACCATCGGCGGCCAGCAGCGCGTGCTGCTGGCGATCCAGGACATCACGGAACGCAAGCGCTCCGAAACGGAACTGCTGACGGCGATCGAGGCTGTCATGCAGGACACCTCCTGGTTCAGCCGCAGCGTGATCGAGAAACTGGCGCAATTGCGCGAACCCGCGCCCGCCACGCGCGACGTGGCCGAACTGGCGCAGCTCACCTCGCGCGAACGCGAAGTGCTGGGCCTGATGTGCCAGGGCCATGACGACGAGGGCATCGCGCGCCAGCTCAAACTGTCGCGCAATACGGTGCGCAACCACGTGGCCACGATCTACAGCAAGATCGGCGTGCACCGCCGCAGCGCCGCCATCGTGTGGGCGCGCGACCGCGGCATCACCGGGCACGAGCGTGCGCGGGCCCGCGACAAGCGGAGCAAGGATTGACAATCCGATATTTACAATTTGATTCAAAATAATCGGCTGTCCAGCGTCCCCGAAGATGTGCGCCACTTAGAAGTCGGCGACCATCAAAATCTTCTATTTCCTACAAAAATCGCCACAACAGGCTGCTAATTTCCGCCTGGCGGCCAGCATTGCGCAAACCCTGCGCAGCTTCTTACGATCCGCCGATCCCGCCCTGCCCATGCCAGCGGCGCGATCCCCGCAAGACCGAAAGGAGCCCACCCATGCAGACCGCCTACATCCCCGTCCCGACCGTCGCCAAGCCGGCCGCCGCTCCCGCCTGGAGCGCCGCCGACATCATGGCGCTCTACGAACTGCCGTTCATGGATCTGGTGTTCCGGGCCCAGCAGACGCACCGCGCCCACTTCGATCCGAACGCCATCCAGCTGTCCAGCCTGCTGTCGATCAAGACCGGCGGCTGTCCCGAAGACTGCGCCTATTGCCCGCAGTCCTCGCACTACGACACCGGCCTGGATGCTGACAAGCTGATGCCCCTGGCCGACGTGGTGGCCGCGGCCCGCAAGGCCCAGGAAGGCGGCGCGCAGCGCTTCTGCATGGGCGCCGCCTGGCGCAGCCCCAAGCCGCACCACCTGGAGGCGGTGGCCGAGATGGTCAGCGCGGTGAAGGCCCTGGGCCTGGAAACCTGCGTCACGCTGGGCATGCTGCGCGAAGGCCAGGCCGAACAGCTCAGGAGCGCCGGCCTGGACTACTACAACCACAACCTGGACACCTCGCCCGAGTTCTACGGCAAGATCATCTCCACCCGCACCTATCAAGACCGGCTGGACACGCTGGACCGGGTGCGCGACGCCGGCATCAACGTGTGCTGCGGCGGCATCGTGGGCCTGGGCGAATCGCGCCGCGAGCGCGCCGGCCTGATCGCCCAGTTGGCCAACATGGAGCCCTATCCCGAGTCCGTACCGATCAACAACCTGGTGCAGGTGGAAGGCACGCCGCTGGCCGGCGTGGAAGCGCTGGACCCGTTCGAATTCGTGCGCACCATCGCCGTGGCCCGCATCGCCATGCCGCGCGCGGCCGTGCGCCTGTCCGCCGGCCGCGAAACCATGGACGACGCCTTGCAGGCGTTGTGCTTCATGGCGGGCGCCAACTCCATGTTCTACGGCGACGCCCTGCTGACCACCGCCAATCCGCAGATGGAAGCCGACCAGCGTCTGCTGCAGCGTCTGGGCATGCACATCGACGCCGCCCAGCACCAGCACCACGACGCCGTGGCATGCCGCTGACTCCCGGCCTGCTCTACCTGCTGGCCAGCGTCGCCTGCAGCGTGACCGTGGCCGTGCTGCTGAAGCTGGCGCGGCGCTACCAGGTGGACGTGCGCCAGGCCATCGCCATGAACTACGCGGTGGCCGCCCTGCTCTGCTGGGCCGTGCTGCGCCCGGACCCGGCCGCGCTGCTGGCGCCGCAAACGCCCTGGCTGGTGCTGGCCGCGCTGGGCGTGCTGCTGCCCAGCGTGTTCGTGGCGATGGCCGCGGCCGTGCGCCATGCCGGCATCGTGCGCAGCGACGCGGCGCAACGCCTGTCGTTGTTCATCCCGCTGCTGGCGGCCTTCCTGCTGTTCGGTGAACCGGTAAGCGGCCGCAAGCTGGCCGCGACGCTGCTGGCCGCCAGCGCCTTGTATTGCCTGCTGCGCCGCGCGCCCCGCACGCAGGCGCCGGGCGAGGACACCGCCGCCAGCAACCGCGCCCTGTGGCTGTGGCCGCTGGTGGTCTGGGTGGGCTATGGCGTGATCGACATCCTGTTCAAGCAGATGGCGCGCGCTGGCACCGCCTTCGCGGGCGGGCTGCTGCTGGCCTTCGTCATCGCCGGGCTGCTGATGCTCGCCTACCTGCTGTGGCGCCGGGTACGCTGCCAGCTGCGCCACCTGGCCGCGGGCGCGGCACTGGGGCTGGCCAACTTCGGCAACATCCTGACCTACATCCGCGCGCACCAGTCGCTGCCCGAGCATCCCGCGCTGGTGTTCGCGTCCATGAACATGGGCGTGATCACCCTGGGCACGCTGGTCGGCGCGCTGGCCTTCCGCGAACCGTTGACCCGCCTGAACCTGCTGGGCATCGCGCTGGCGCTAATGGCCATCGTGCTGATGGCGCCCTGGTAGGGACGCCATCCCGGCCTCAGGTGCCGGTGCGCACCTGGCGCTCGTCTTCGGCCGCGTCGTCCGCTGTATCCTTGGCGGCATCGCCTGGCGGTTCCGCAGCGGGCGGTTCTGCCGCCGCTACCGGCGCCACGTCGGGCTGCACCATTTCCATGGCGATGTCGGTGGCCGGATCCACGCGCGGATCCAGCACCGCCGCAGCGGGCGAGCTCTGCAGCGTGTCCGGCATGGGCACGAAATGCGTGGGCGCCTCTTCCACCTGATGCGCGCCGGTGACGCGCGTGGGCCGCACCTGCCAGACCAGGATCAAGGCGCAGGCGGATATGAAGACGTAGTACATGCTGGGGCCGGCCAGCGACATCAGCACCCCGGCGATCATCGGACCGATGCAGGCGCCTACCCCATAAGTCATGAGCAGCACGGCCGACAGGCTGACCCGGCGCTCGGACTCCACGTGATCGTTGGCGAAGGCCGCGCCCAGCGGATACAGCGTGAACTGCAGCACGCCGAAGACACAGGACATGGCCACCAGCGCCCAGTACGGCAGCACGATCCAGCCCCACATGACCACCGGCAGCAGCACCAGCAAGAGCGCGTTGAAGCGGATCAGCCCGGCGCGGTTGATGCGGTCGGACAGCCAACCCATGGGCCACTGCGACAGCAGGCCTGCGGTCACCGCGGCGGCCACGAAAATGGCCGCCTGCGAGGTGGACAGGCCATGTTTGGCGCCGTAGACGGCCGCCAGGCCATAGAAGGCCCCGGAAAGATTGCCCGCCACGAACAGCACCGTCATCGACAGCGGCACGCGCCGCATGAAGAAGCGTATGTCCAGAGGCGCCGGCAACGGCGTGGGCGGGTGCGAGCGCGCGGTGACCGCGATCGGCACCAGGCACAGCACCAGGCACATGGCCACCAGGGTCAGCGGCCGCAGATCCAGCGTGGCATAGGCGGTCAGGGCCAATTGCCCCAGCACGGTGCCCAGGCCGGACACCACCATGTAGACGGAGAAGACACGCCCGCGCTGGTGGTTTTCGGTCTGCTCGTTGAGCCAGCTCTCGATGACCATGAATTCGGTCACCATCACGATGCCCGAAATGACGCGGAACACCAGCCACAGCGGCATGGAGTCGACCAGCGTCTGGGCCAGGATCATGCTGGTGGCCACGGCCGCACAGGCGACGAACGCCCGGATGTGGCCGACGCGGATGATGAGTTTATGCCCAAGGCGGGCGCCGCACACCAGGCCCAGGTAGTAGCCGGCGATCAGGGCGCCGATCCACACTTCGCTGACAGACTGCGCTGTCAGCCGGAGCCCCATATAGGTGTTGAACAGACCCGTGCCGATGAGCATCAGCAAGGTCGCGAAGTATAGGGACGAGAAGGATGAGATGGTGGCGAGCATGGCGTCGGCAACCGCTGCTGGCGGCAGCGCAACAGGCCGCGAACGCGGCCCGCTGCGCTAAGCGGTAAAACAGGAACTGCGTGGGATCAGACTTGCGACAGCATCGTGGCGGCGTCGCTGACTTCGAACTTGCCGGGGCCTTCGACGTTCAGCTGCTTGACCACGCCGTCGACGATCAGGGCCGAGTAGCGCTGCGAGCGCACGCCCATGCCGCGCTGGATCAGGTCCAGCTCCAGGCCCAGTTCCTTGGTCCACAGGGCGGAACCGTCGGCCAGCATGCGGACCTTGCCTTCGGTCTTCTGCTCGCGGCCCCAGGCGCCCATGACGAACGCGTCGTTGACCGACACGCACCAGATTTCATCGACGCCCTTGGCCTTCAGGGCAGCGGCCTGCTCCACGTAGCCCGGCAGATGCTTGGCCGAGCAGGTGGGCGTGAAGGCGCCCGGCAGGGCAAACAGCGCGATGGTCTTGCCGCGGGTCAGGTCGGCGACCTGGAACGCGTTGGGGCCCAGCGAGCAGCCGGCGGATTCGGTTTCGATGAATTCGGTCAGGGTGCCATCCGGCACGCGGTCGCCGACTTTGATCGTCATGTAGATCTCCAGGAATAAGGGGCAATGCATTGGGGCAGGAGCGCCCCACAGCCTCCATCATAGTTCCTGCGCGGCCGCCTTGCTGGCCGCCCGCCCCGCGGGAAAAAAAGATGCACAGTCTGAAACGACTCCATACCGCGCCTACACGGGTTGGAAACGGCTGATTGCCATAATGTTGTGCTGGCAATCACCGCCCGCGCACGCCGCGCCGCCGGCTGGCGGGCCCCATGCGGAGGTTCATCGATGCGCAAGATCTTGACCAGCCTGGCCCTGACGCTGGCCTCGGCCGCCACGGCCTGGGCGGCTCCCGATGCCGCCGAACAGGCCCAATACGACTCCTTCGTCGTCGCCGCCGGCGCCTCCAACGGTGCCGCCCGCGCCTGCGGGGCTTCGGAACCCGACCTGGCCCAGCACCAGGCCACGTCGCGCAAGAACCTGCTGCAGTATGCGCAGGAATATGGCTTTTCCTCGGGCGGGTATGACGGGCTGTTCCAGAAGGGACAGGGCGAGGGGACGGCGATGATGGAAGAGATGAAGCGTTCCGGAGTGGATGGATGCCGGGGAGTGCTGGGCGGGTTTCAGGGGGAGAGGGTGATGGAGTACGAGGAGATGAAGGGGGCGTTGGCTGAGGTCAGCGATGGCTTGCCGGGGGAAAAGGCGCAGTAGCAGGTTCTGCTTCTGTTTCTGAGGGTTCAGGTTCTTGAGACGCCAGTCGCGGCGGTGGGGTGTGGCGATGGATCTTGCGGGGCCCGCCCCCGGCCGGCCGCGCGGGCGGCCTCTGGGGGCTTACGCGGTGTCTTGCGATTCCGGATGGCGCTGCGCGCTGATGGGGAGCGCTCTTGAATCTCACGAGCAATTGTTCGTGACGGCCCATCAAAGCCCGTTGCCAGGTCAATCGTCACTTGAACTCCAATGCCGGATGGGTGGCGCGCGTACGGGTCTTCATTCGCAAACGGCTGCCTGCCGCGCGCCACCCATCACCGCCCCCCCCCCTGACGGCGACGCCATCAGAAAACCCACCTACGCCTGCGCGCCAGCGATCACAATCACACTTAAAACAATGACGTATGTATTAATCGGCCGCCCGCGCGGCCGATTAATACGGGCCGCCCAAGACTCGCCCCCCACCACGGCTCCAGCAGCGCAACAGGCCAACACGCACGTAGCCCGTCGTCGCGGGCGGCGTGGCGGCTCGCAACCTCGATGCGCCCGAGGGAATCTGAAGGAAAGGCCGAAGGCCTTGACGAAGATGACGACGGGGCAGTCCGGAGCGAACGCTCCGGACCGCAATCTTGGGCGCGAGCCGCCACGCCGACCGCGACGACGGGCGACCTACGAAGCTAGGCAGATCGCCCCAAGAACAATCTCAAAGCCCGTTCTGCTTGAACCAATCCAACATCCGAGTCCAAGCCTGCTCCGCCTCAGCCTTCCGATAAGAAGGCCGATAATCCGCATGAAACGCATGCGGCGCATCCGGATATACATCGATCCGCGAAGCCTTCGCCGCAGCCGGACCCTGCGCCAGTTCCAGCCGCATCTTGTCCACGTCCGCCATCGAAATCCCGGCGTCCTTGCCGCCATAAGCCCCCAGCACCTTCGCCTTCAGCTCGTTCACCTGGCTCAGCACCGATTTGGGCTTCAGTTCCGAAGGCTGCCCGCCCAGTTGGCCGTACCAGGCCGCGCCGGCCTTGAGCTTCGGGTTATGCGCGGCGTACAGCCAGACCTGGCGGCCACCCCAGCAAAAGCCCACGATGCCCAGCCGATCCGCATTACCGCCGTTGGACGTGGCCCAGGCAGCGGTCGAATCCAGGTCCGACATTACCTGCGCATCCGGGACCTTGCCGATGATTTCCGCCTGCAGCTTCGGGATCTCGGTGTACTTGGACGGATCGCCCTGGCGCGCGAACAGCTCGGGCGCGATGGCCAGATAACCCTGGTGGGCCAGCCGCCGGCACACGTCCTGGATGTACTCGTGCACCCCGAAAATCTCCGACACCACCAGCACCGTGGGCAAGTCCTTCTTGCCCTTGGGCGCCGCGCGGTACGCGGGCATCTTGCCGTCCTTGACCGGGATGTCCACCTTGCCGGCCACGAGGCCGCCGGCGTCCGTGGTGATCGTGGTCTGCGCCACGGCCTGGCCGGCCGCCAGCGAAAACCCCGTCGCCACCGTGGTGGCCATGAAACCCCGCCGGTTCAGCCGCAGGGGCGGAAGCAGGCTGTCGAAGTGCGCGTCCTGGTCATTCATCGAGAATCTCCTGGCAAAAAGCTGGCAGGGGCGGCTGGGCGCCGCCTCCCGGACCAGCCTGGTTCACTTCAGGGAGAAGTCCACGCGCGAGGGTTGCCCCTCGTCCTTGATGCCATCCGTGTCCAGTTGCGGCGCAACGATGAACACGCGATCCGCGAGTCCTTCCTGGGCTTGCAGCTTCTCATAAACCGCCTGCGCGCGCGCATCGGCCAGTTGGCGCAACTGATCGTCGCCAACGGGCGCCACGCTGCGCAGCATCTCTTCCATCTGCGCCGCCGGCACGGATTTGGACATGCCGATGAAATTGCGCGGCTTGTCCTTGATATCCGTGTCGTCGTAGACCTCTTCCAGGTACTTGACGCGCTCCGCGCCCGATACCTCGACGCCCGCCGGATTCGGCTTCTTGCCGCGCGGCGTGGTGGCGGCGGCCTTGGCGGCGCGGATCTTGCCGTCCACCCAGGCCTGGCGCAGGCCTTCCATGTCGGTCTTGGGATCGGCGCGGCCGCTGATGTCCATCTTCAGGGCCGGGCGATCCGTCAGCGCCTTGGTCAGCGTGTCGATGCGCTGCTGGCTGTCCTCGGTCAGCACCGCGCTGCCCGGCGCGAACTCCACGTAGGACAGCTCTTCGCCGCCGCCGAAGGCCGAGGCCAGCAGGCTGAAGGGCGAGGTGACGGCCTTGACCACCAGGTTCAGCAGCACGCGCACCACGATCCCGCCCACCGAAAACTCCGGATCGTCCAGCGAACCGGAAATCGGCAGGTTGATGTCGATGTTGCCGCGCGAGTCCTTCAGCAAGGCCACGGCCAGCAGCACCGGCAGCTTGGTCGCGTCGGGGCTGTTGGTCTTGTCGCCGAAGGTCAGCTGGTTCAGCACCACATGGTTGGTGGCCTGCAGCGCACGGTCCTTGATCTTGTATTCCAGGTCCACCGACAGCTTGCCGCGCTTGATGGGGTAGCCCACGTACTTGGCCGAATAGGTATTGAAACGCGGCAGGTCCACGCCCTTGGCCGAGGCCTTCAGGTCCAGCGACAAGTACTTGGCAAAAGGCTGCACCACGCCGCTGATCGACAGCGGCGCGGTGGTGTAGACGCGGCCGGTGACCTTGACCTTGGCGGGCTGGGGATTGGTGGACGACACCGCCGTGATCGAGCCTTCGATGCTGGACAGCTCGGCCACGTAGTTGGGTTTGACGAAGCGGTCCGTGAAAGTCATGCGCCCACGGTTCAGCGTGACGCTGTTCACCGAGATGTCGGGCATGCCCCCGCCCCCCTTGGCGGCAGGCGCCGCGGGCGCCGGCGCGGCGCTGCGGCCGGGCGTCTGCGTGTCCTGGGTGATGGAGCCGCCGGCCTGGCCGGGGGCCGCCACCAGATCCATGACGTTCAGGCGGCCTTGCGCATTGAGCAGCACGCGGCCGTAGAAATCCTCGAGCGCGATGTCTCCCAGCTTGGCGCCGATCTTGTCGCCCGCCACCGAGATGTCCATGCCGGTAAAGCCCAGGCGCTTCCAGTTCAGGAAGTCGTCCTTGTTGACGCGGTCCTGCAGGTCCACGCCGGTGACTTCGACGCCGCCCTTCCAGTTGACCTTCATCGGCGCCGAGCCGGCCGCGGCAGCGAACTCCGCATTGCCCTTGGCGCCCAGCGTGATGGCGCGCACCGTGGCATTCAGGCTGGAGGCGGCATACGGCGCGAAGGACGCGACATTCAGTTCCGACAGGTCCACGGAGGTTTTCACGGTCAGCGGCTGCGGCGTGAACGCGCCCTTGAGGTCCAGCTTGCCGTTGCCCTGGATGCCGGCCGCGGCCAGCGTGAAGTTGCTCTGGCCCGGCCCCATCGCCAGGCGGTCGGCAGTCATGCGCAGGCTTTGCAGCGCGATATCCACGGCGGGCTTGAGGGATTCGTCGCGAGCCTTGAACTGCGTCAGGTCGGCCTGCACGGCGCTGGCCGATGCGTCCACCGCGCCATTCCTTTCCTTCACGTGGACCTGCGCGCTGGCGGCCAGGCGGCCATCCAGCAGCGCGATGGGCGAGGCGTTGCGCACGGCCGGCGCCAACGGCGCCAGCGCGATGTTACCCAGGCGCACACCCAGTTCCAGCGATAGCGGCTTCAGGACCAGCGGGCCCTTGGCGCGAAGCCAACCGCCATCGGTGCTGTTGTCCATGGTCAGCCACAGATTGATCGGCTGGTCCGGCACCTGCGGCAGGGCAACGCCCTCGACCGTCGCGGCCAGGCCCGTCATCACGTAGTCCAGTTTGCTGACCGCGTCGGCAACGTAGACCTCGCCTTCGTGCAGATTGAAGGCGTCCAGCTCGACCTTCCATTCCGTGGGCGCGGACGCCGGCTGGGGCGCGGCGGCGTCCGCGGCCGGGGTTCCTGCGGGAGCCGTGGCGGACGGGGCCGCGGGAGCACCCGCGACAGGGGCAGCGGGAGCCGCCGAGGAAGCGGCCGGCGCGCCCGGGGACGGAGCGGAAACGGCTGGAGACGCGGCGCCGGCGGTGGCGGCAGGCGTGCCCGTCGCCGCAGCCGCTGCCGGCGCGGCGCCCTTGGCGGCGGCGTCCGCGGTTGCGGCCGGCGCGCCCTTGGCCGCAGCCATGGCCGGGTCGGCCTTGCCGCCCGCCTTGGCGGGATCCAGGCCGCTGGCCTTGCGCAGCTTGTCGGCCACCGGCGTGGCGGTCGGCTCGACGCCGCCCAGCCGCTTCAGCCCGGCGACCACGTCCAGCCAGTTCAGGTTTGCATTGGCATAGCGCCGCACGTGGATCTGCGGCGCCCACAAGCCCACCTCGCCCACATAGGCGTGGCGCGCAATGGGTTCCAGCTCCAGGCGGCTGACGGTCAGCGCGCTCCAGGCAACGAGGTTGGCGCCAGCGGTGTCGCGCAGGTCCAGCCGGCGCAGGCCCAGGTCTCCGACCACGCGGATCTTGGGCGGCGCGTCCTTGGGCTGTTCGAACACCACTTGCAGGTTGGAATCGAGCAGCGCGCTCTCGACCTTGAACGGCAGGGGCATCGGCCAGACGTCCGCCCACTTTTCCAGTTGCAGGCCATTGAAGGCCACGCGCAGCGTGGACGAGGGCACCTTGTCGAAGGGGCGCGCCACGCCGTTCAAATCGAAGGGGCTGCCGTTGATGCGCAGGTGCACGCGCGGCTGCACATCGATGTCGGTGGCGTAGCCGAAAGTGGAGATGAACGGCACCCCCACGCCTAGCTCGTCGACCACCTGCTTGCGGCCGGTGACCTTGTCGTCCAGCGTGATGGTGCCGTTCTCGATCACCATGTTGTTCAGCGAGAAGCGCGGCAGCCCTTCGTCCGGCTTGGGCGGTTCTTCGGGCTGGGCGGCCGTCAATTCGGCCACTCGTTGCTGAATATCAGAGAAATTGAAGCGCGTGACGTCCTCGCGGACGATGGCGATGTTAGGCTCGCGCAGCGTCATTCGATCGACGACCGGCGCAAACCAGAACAGGGAAGTCCAGGCCGCGCTGACGTCCAGCTCGGCCAGCGTCAGAAGCGGCGTCTGCGAATCGGGCTGGGCCACGGCCAGGTCGCGCGCGCGGACGGTCAGCGTGAAGGGATTGAAGCTGATGTCGCCGACGGAGACTTCCCGCCCGATCATCTTGGAGACGTCCTGCACCAGGACGTTGTGCAGCACTTTGGGGACCTGCCAGGCGGCAACCCCGAAAAGGACCAGTACGAATGCCGCGATACCCAGAAGAATCTTGCCGACCCGGCGGGTTAACCGAAGCTTGGGCATCCGCAAGGGCATTGCGCGTCTCCTGATACGTGTGAAGGACGAGCGTTTCCGTCCTTCTAATGACTACAGGCGCGATTATCGCGCCCCCTGCACCGCTCGTCTATCATAGGCGTATCGATGGGCCGATCCGGCCAGCCGGGACCGCCCTTTTCAATCATTAACAATTATCGCTCCCGATTCCCATGTCCACGCCCACCCCAACCTTGAGCCACCTGGATGAAGCCGGGCAGGTCCGCATGGTCGACGTCATCGCCAAGACGGACACCGAGCGCGTGGCGATCGCCACCGCCAGCGTGCGCATGAACGCCGTCGCCTATGGCCTCCTGACCCAGCCGGGCCAGGGCAAGGGCGAAGTCCTCAACACCGCCCGCGTCGCCGCCATCCTGGCCGCCAAGCGCTGCGCCGACACCATCCCGCTGTGCCACAGCCTGCCGCTGGCCTTCGTCGGCGTCGAATTCGCGCTGGACGACGCCGAGCACCGCATCGACGTGCTGGCCACCTGCCGCACCAGCTACAAGACCGGCGTCGAAATGGAAGCCATGATGGCCTGCAGCGTCGCCGCGCTGACCATCTACGACATGTGCAAGGCTGCCGACAAGGGCATCGTCATCGAGCAAGTTCGCCTTAAGTACAAGGCAGGAGGAAAAAGCGGTGAATGGCGCAACGATTAATCTTCTCTACTTCGCGCGCGTGGCCGAACTGGTCGGCAAGCGCTCCGAAGCCTGGCCCCTGGAAGGCGAATCCACCGGCGCGCAGCTGCTTGCCGCGCTGGGCGAACGCTACCCCCAGCTGGCGCCCTCCGCGCGCCTGAAGCTGGCCATCAACCAGACCCACTCCAAGCCGTCCGCGCCCATCCGCGCGGGCGACGAGGTCGCGGTATTCGAACCCGTCACCGGAGGTTGAACACCATGATCAGCGTCCAGGAAGCCGACTTCGACGGCGCCGCGCTCACGGCCGCGCTGCGGAAGAGCGCCGGCCCGGGCGTGGGCGGCATCGTCACGTTCGTGGGCTATGTGCGCGACTACGCGCCCGACACGCCCACCGACACGCTCTTTCTCGAACATTACCCGGGCATGTGCGAGCGCGAGCTGGAAGAGATCGCCGCAACCGCCCGCGCGCGCTGGAACCTGGCCGGCACGGTCATCGTGCATCGGGTGGGCGCGCTGCATCGCAATGCCCAGATCGTCTTCGTGGCGGCGGCCAGCGCCCACCGCGGCGACGCCTTCCGCGGCTGCGAATACATCATCGACGCGCTCAAGACCCGCGCGCCCTTCTGGAAGCGCGAAACCCTGGCGGGCGGCAGCAGCTTCTGGGTGGAGCAACGCCAATCCGACCAGGACCGCACGCAGTCCTGGGATGAAGACACCACCGTCTAGAAGAGGAAAATCCATGAGCGACGAAAGCCTTGTTTCGCTGGCCTGCGCCGTGCTGACGGTCAGCGACACCCGCAGCGCGGGCGACGACACCTCCGGCAATCTGCTGGCCCATAGCCTCGCGCATGCCGGCCATCAATGCGTGCGCCGCGACATCGTCAAGGACGACATCTACCAGATCCGGCGCGTCATCAGCGACTGGATCGCCGATCCCGAAGTGCAGATCATCCTGACCACGGGCGGCACGGGCTTCTCGCACCGCGACCATACGCCCGAGGCCATCGGCCCCCTGCTGGACCGCGACATCCCGGGCTTCGGCGAACTGTTCCGCCAGATCTCCTACACCGAGATCGGCAGCTCCACCATCCAGTCGCGCGCCTTTGCCGGCTCGGCCAACCAAACGCTGATCTTCTGCCTGCCCGGCTCCAACAACGCCTGCGAAACCGCCTGGTCGCAGATCATCCGCGAACAGCTGGACAGCAGCCACCGCCCCTGCAATTTCGCCACCCATTTCAAGCAACGCGAAGAAGACAACTGACCCATGCTGGATTTTGATCAAGCCCAGACCCTGCTGGCCAATGCCGCGGGGCCGCTGCAACGCAGCGAAGAGGTGAGCCTGGCCGAAGCCGCCGGCCGCGTGCTGGCCGCCGATCTCACCGCCACCGTGGACATACCGCCCGCCGACAACAGCGCCATGGACGGCTACGCCCTGCGCGTGGCGGATTGGGGCGCCGGCGTGCGCCTGCCCATCCAGCAGCGCTGCTACGCGGGGGAAATGCCGGAACCGCTCAAGCCTGGCCACGCCATCCGCCTGTTCACCGGCAGCCTGATCCCCGAAGGCGCGGATACGGTCGTCATGCAAGAGGACACCACCGAAGCCGACGGCCAGGTGGAAAT
Source organism: Achromobacter xylosoxidans (assembly GCF_002192695.1). Taxonomy (GTDB): domain Bacteria; phylum Pseudomonadota; class Gammaproteobacteria; order Burkholderiales; family Burkholderiaceae_B; genus Achromobacter; species Achromobacter xylosoxidans_C. The sequence continues at coordinate 113,920 of NZ_MTLG01000104.1, read as the reverse complement.
CTCGCGCGCGCCCAAGCCCGGCCAGCACATCCGCCGCCGCGGCGAAGACACCATGGCCGGCGCTCCGTTGCTGGCCGCCGGCACCGTGCTGGAAGCGGCCCACGTGGCGCTGATGGCCTCGCAGGGCCTGGCCCGCGTGCAGGTCTTTGGCCAGTTGCGCGTGGGCATCCTGACCACCGGCGACGAGCTGGTGCTGCCCGGCCAGCCGCGCGCGGCCGAGCAGATCTACAACTCCAACGGCCCCATGCTGGCCGCGCTGGCGCGCGGCATGGGCGCCCTGCCCGTGCACGTGCTGCACGCCCGCGACACCGAGGCCGACCTGCTGGCCGCCTTCAAGACGCTGCTGGCCGATTGCGACCTGGTGGTGAGCGTGGGCGGCGTGTCGGTGGGCGAACGCGATCTGGTCAAGCCCGCGCTGGCCGCGCTGGGCGGCGAACTGGCGCTATGGAAGGTGCGCATGAAGCCGGGCAAGCCGGTGGCGCTGGCGCAGATCGACGGCAAGCCCGTGGTCGGCCTGCCCGGCAACCCCGTGTCGGCCTACGCCGTGTTCACCCTGCTGGTGACGCCGCTGATGCGCCGCATGCAGGGCCGCGAAGCGTTGTTCCCGCCGACCAGCCTGCTGCCGCTGCGCACCGAGCATCCGCGCCAGGACAGCCGCGAGGAATTCCTGCGCGTGCAGCGCCGCCTGGCCGACGACGGCAGCGCCGAATTGGTGCCTTACGGCCATCAGGGCTCCGGCGTAATCAGCTCGCTGCCCTGGGCGACCGGCCTGGCCCGCCTGCCGGCCGACGTGCCGGTGCAAGACAAGGATCGGGTCGCCTACTACGACCTGCGTCACTGGCTGGCGTAGCGCTCGGCCCGCGCCAGTTCATCTGGCGTGTTGACGTTCATGAAGGCATCGGGCGCGTCGTCGAAGCAGGCTTCGACCGCGCCGGTCCTTGCCTGCCACAACCCCACCTTGCGGTCCCCGGCCCGCAGGTACGCCAGCAGATCGGGCAATAGCGACGTGCGCAAGGCCATGCAGGCCGAATGCCGCTGTCCGCCGGCCATGGCATAGGCCATGGGCGCATTGGCGGACTCGGCCGCGCGCACCAGGCGCGCCGCCAGGTCCGTGGGCAGGAACGGCGTGTCGCAAGGCGCCACCACCAGCCAGGCCTCATGCTGCGCGGCCGACAGGCCCGCGGCTATACCGAGCAGCGGGCCTTGCCAGGCGCCCAGATCGGCTTCGCCGTCCCGCACGACGGCGCCGTAGCGGGCATAGAGATCCAGGTGGCGGTTGGCGCTGATGATCAGGCGCGATACCTGCAGCGCCAGCCGGCGCGCCACGTGAGCCACCATGGGCTCGCCGCGCAGCATGACCAGGCCCTTGTCCTGCCCGTTCATGCGCGCGCCCTGGCCTCCCGCGAGGATCAGGCCCGCAATTCCCTTGTCGGCAAACGCTTCAGCCACCGATGTAGCTCATCTCGATCTTGCGCGCAGGATCGGCCATGTTGCGGCCGCGCAGCTCGGAGTAATGGTCGTTGCGCCCCGCCCAGATGCCCGCGATGATGCCGGCGAGCTCGGTGTCGCTGGCGCCGTCGCGCAGCGGCGCGCGCAGGTCGTAGCCGTCGTGCGCGAACAGGCACAGGAAGAGCTTGCCTTCCGGCGACAGGCGCGCGCGGGTACAGCCGCCGCAGAAGGCATGCGTGACGCTGGAGATGACGCCGATCTCGCCGCCGCCGTCCAGGTAGCGCCAGCGTTCGGCCACGCGGCCCATTTCGCCGCTGGCCACCGGCTCCAGCGGATAGGCCGCGCCGATGCGGTCCAGCACTTCCTGGCTGGGCACCACTTCGGCAAGATTCCAGCCGTTGGTGTTGCCCACGTCCATGTATTCGATGAAGCGCAGGATGTGGCCGGAATGGCGGAAGCGTTCGGCCATGGGCAGGATCTGCCCGTCGTTCAGGCCGCGCCGCACCACCATGTTGACCTTGACCGGCGCAAGCCCGGCCTCGGCCGCGGCGTCCACGCCGCGCAGCACGTCGTCGGGCGTGAAACCGCTGTCGCTCATGCCCTGGAACATGGCCGGATCCAGCGCGTCCAGGCTGACGGTGACGCGCGTGAGCCCGGCGCTCTTGAGCGCCGCGGCCTTGCGCGCCAGCATGCTGCCGTTGGTGGTCAGCGTCAGGTCCAGCGGACTTCCGGCGGGCGTGCGCAGTTCCGCCAGCAGGCCCACCAGGTTCTCGATATGTTTGCGCAGCAGCGGCTCGCCGCCGGTCAGGCGGATCTTCTCCACGCCCAGTTGCGTGAAGATGCCCGCCAGGCGGCTGATTTCCTCGAACGACAGCAGTGCCGAATGCGGCATGAAGGTATAGCTGCTGTCGAAGACTTCGCGCGGCATGCAGTAGGTGCAGCGGAAGTTGCAGCGGTCCGTGACCGAGATCCGCAGGTCGCGCAGGGGACGCGCGCGCAGGTCCAGCGCGGGCTGTCCGTGCGGCGGCAGTTCGCCGGGCGCCAGAGGGGCCAACGGGCCGCCGCGGCGATCGGCAAGAAAGATCACTTTGCTCATGGGAGCATCATATCCCGGCGCATCGCGTTTCGCGCTCATGGAAAGGCCTCCTGCAGCGACTGCAACCGGCCGGTGTCGCGGGCGTCGTAGCCTGCCAGCTGGCTGACGTAGCCGACATAGTCCGGGCTGCGCATGATGGACAGCAGGTCGCGCATGGCGGGCGTCTCCAGCGACGATTTCCGGATGGCGAAGAAATAGCGCTCGCGCACCAGCGGGATGAAATCCAGCCCAAAGCGGCAGGCGGCCGTCTCCACCCCCACGCCCGTGTCGGCCATGCCGCTGGCGATGTGCGCGGCGATGGCCATATGGGTGAATTCATTGGTTTCGTAGCCCTGGACCTCGCTGATCGAGACTCCCGCGCGCTGCAGCATCAGGCCCACCAGATAGCGGGTGCTGGAGCCGATCTGGCGGTTGACGAAGCGCACGTCGGGCCGCGCCAGGTCCGCCATGCCGCGTATGTGCTTGGGGTTGCCGGCGGTGACGAACAGGCCGGCATTACGCACCGCCAGGTGGATCAGCATGTACTCGTCCGCATGCAGCCATTGCGCGTAACGCTCCATGATGGGCGCCTCGAAATCGCCCAGCGGCACCTGGAAGCCCGCCAGGTCGCACTCGCGCCGCTCCAGCGAGGCCAGCGCCTCGATGGCGGTGCGGTAGCGCAACTCCAGGCCCGGCTTGCGGTTGCCCATGTGCTGCATCAGCGATTCCACCGCGAAACCGTGGCTGGCATGCAGCCGCAGGTGCGGGCCGCTCTCGGGCAGCAGGCGCTCCAGCTCTTCCTGCAATTCCGAGGCCATGCTGTCCAGCGTCGGCATCAGGCGCGCCTCGATGCGGCGGTTGGCCCACAGCAGGCGCTGCGCGAATGGCGCCAGTTGCGTGCCCTGGCGCCGGTTGGTGATGAGCAGCTGCGTGCCGAAGATGGCCTCGAAACGGCGCAGCACGCCCCAGGCGTGCCGGTACGACAGGCCGCAGGCGCGACAGGCCCCGGCAATATTGCCAGTGGCGTCGATCGCCGACAGCAGCGCCAGCATATCCTGCAGCGGTACGGGCGCCGGGTCGTCGTCTCCGCCCAGGCTCCATTGCGGCCGCAGGCCGATACGGAACTTATATGTCATTTATTTCTTATTGAAGACGGTGAATTACCCCGCTAGAGTACACAAATAACGCGGTTGGAGGGATTTTTATATGCTTTTTAAAACATATAAAACCACAAAACATCCAGCCCGACACAACAGCAACACAGGAGGAGACCGACGTGCAACAGCGCGAGGCAACATCCGATCTGGCGTCCAGCGGCGGCGCCCGCGGCGGCCAGATGGCCCTGGACGCGGCCCAAGCGTCCCCCACCCCGGCCATTGCGGCCACCGCCCGCATACTCGCCCGGCTGAAGGACCAGCCCGGCCCGCTGCTGCCCGTGCTGCACGCGGTCCAGCATGAACTGGGCTGTATTCCGGCCGCGGCGGTGCAGACCATCGCCGAGGCCCTGAACCTGTCCCGCGCCGAAGTCCACGGCGTCATCACCTTCTACCCCCATTTCCGCAGCGAACCCGCCGCGCGCCACACCCTGGAGGTCTGCCGCGCCGAAGCCTGCCAGGCCATGGGCGGCGAACGCCTCGCCGCCCATGCGCGCACGGCGCTGGGCTGTGATTTCCACGCCAACAGCAAGAACGGCGATTTCACCCTGGAACCGGTGTACTGCCTGGGCCTGTGCGCCCAGTCGCCGGCGGTGATGATCGACGGCCGGCCCCACGCCCGCGTCACGCCGGAAAAGCTGGACCGCCTGCTGGCCCGCACGCTGGAGGCGCAATCATGAGCTCCCCCATCGTCATCTACGTGCCGCGCGACGCCGCGGCGCTGGCCATGGACGCCGACACGGTGGCGCGCGACATCGAACGCGCCGCCGACGCCCGCGGCCTGTCGGTGCAAATCGTGCGCAACGGCTCGCGCGGCCTGCTGTGGCTGGAACCCATGGTCGAAATCACTACCCCGCAGGGCCGCGTCGCCTACGGACCGGTGCAGCCCGAGGACGTCGCCGCGCTGTTCGACGCCGGCTGGCTGGCGGGCGGCGAGCACCCGCTGCGCCTGGGCCTGACCGAAGAAATCCCCTACCTGAAGCACCAGGAACGCCTGACCTTCGCCCGCGTCGGCGTGACCAATCCGCTGTCCTTGCAGGACTATGCCGCCCATGGCGGCCTGCAGGGCCTGCAACGCGCCCTGGCGATGGAGCCGGGGCAGATCGTCGACGAAATGGTGGCCTCGGGCCTGCGCGGCCGCGGCGGCGCGGCATTCCCGACCGGCATCAAGTGGAAGACGGTGGCCGGCACCCCCGGCGCCCAGAAATACATCGTCTGCAACGCCGACGAAGGCGACTCCGGCACCTTCGCCGACCGCCTGCTGATGGAAGGCGACCCCTATGTGCTGATCGAAGGCATGACCATCGCCGGCCTGGCGGTGGGCGCGACCTACGGCTACATCTACGTGCGCTCCGAGTATCCGCAAGCCATAGCCACGCTGGAAGCCGCCATCGCGCGGGCGCGCAGCGTGGGCTGGCTGGGCGATGACGTGCACGGCAGCGGCCGCCGCTTCGACCTGGAAGTGCGCAAGGGCGCGGGCGCCTATATCTGCGGCGAGGAAACCTCGCTGCTGGAGAGCGTCGAGGGCAAGCGCGGCGTGGTCCGCGCCAAGCCCCCGCTACCCGCAATCTCGGGCCTGTTCGGCAAGCCCACGGTCATCAACAACGTGATTTCGCTGGCCACCGTGCCCATCATCCTGGCCAAGGGCGCGGCCTACTACCGCGACTACGGCGTGGGCCGCTCGCACGGCACGCTACCGTTCCAGCTGGCCGGCAATCTAAAGCACGGCGGCCTGGTCGAAAAGGCCTTCGGCCTGAGCCTGCGCGACCTGCTGTACGGCTTCGGCGGCGGCAGCGCCTCTGGCCGCCCGCTGCGCGCGGTGCAGGTGGGCGGCCCGCTGGGCGCCTACCTGCCGGAATCGCAATGGGACGTGCCGCTCGACTACGAGGCCTACATCCAGATATCCGCCATGGTCGGCCACGGCGGGCTGGTGGCCTTCGACGACACCGTCGACATGGCGCGCATGGCGCGCTACGCGATGGAGTTCTGCGCCATCGAATCCTGTGGCAAATGCACGCCCTGCCGCATCGGCTCGACCCGCGGCGTGGAAACCATAGACAAGATCGTCGCGGGCGGCCCCGGCCGCGAGCAGCAGGTGCATCTGCTGCGCGACCTGTGCGACACGATGCTGGGCGGCTCGCTGTGCGCCCTGGGGGGCATGGCGCCCTACCCGGTGCTGTCCGCGCTGAACCACTTCCCGCAGGACTTCGGCATCGAGTCCTCCCAGTCTGCCGCGCACGCGGCCTGAACCCGAGACCGACATGCTAGAAACCGTCATCAAGCGCGATCGCGACCTGGGCACGCCGGCGCGCGAGTCCGCCGTAACCGTCACCCTGACCATAGACGGCCAGGAAATCACGGTGCCCGAAGGCACCTCCCTGATGCGCGCGGCCGCCGAGGCCGGCATCAACATTCCCAAGCTGTGCGCCACCGACAGCCTGGAGCCCTTCGGCTCGTGCCGGCTGTGCCTGGTGCAGATCGAAGGCCGCCGCGGCTATCCGGCATCGTGCACCACCCCGGCCGAGAACGGCATGGTGGTCTACACCGAAACCCCCAAGCTGCACGACCTGCGCCGCGGCGTGATGGAGCTGTACATCTCCGACCACCCGCTGGACTGCCTGACCTGCCCGGCCAACGGCGACTGCGAGCTGCAGGACATGGCCGGCGTGGTGGGCCTGCGCAATGTGCGCTACGGCTACGACGGCGCCAACCACCTGAAGAGCGAAAAGGACGAGTCCAATCCGTACTTCACCTATGACGCCTCCAAGTGCATCGTCTGCAACCGCTGCGTGCGCGCCTGTGAGGAAACCCAGGGCACCTTTGCCCTGACCATCTCCGGCAAGGGCTTCGAATCGCGCGTGTCGCCGGGGCAGGACCAGCCTTTCCTGGACAGCGAATGCGTGTCCTGCGGCGCCTGCGTGCAGGCCTGCCCGACCTCCACGCTGCAGGAAAAGACCGTCATCATGATGGGCCAGGCCGAACACTCGGTCGTGACCACCTGCGCCTACTGCGGCGTGGGCTGCGGCTTCAAGGCCGAAATGAAGGGCCAGGAAGTGGTGCGCATGGTGCCCTGGAAGGACGGCCAGGCCAACCGCGGCCATTCCTGCGTCAAGGGCCGCTTCGCCTGGGGCTACGCCACGCACAAGGAACGCGTGCTCAAGCCCATGATCCGCAAGCACATCACCGACTCCTGGAAGGAAGTGTCCTGGGACGAGGCGATCAACTACGCGGCCTCCGAATTCCGCCGCATCCAGGGCCAGTACGGCCGCGACGCGGTCGGCGGCATCACCTCGTCGCGCTGCACCAACGAAGAAACCTGGCTGGTGCAGAAGCTGGTGCGCGCCGCCTTCGGCACCAACAACGTCGACACCTGCGCGCGGGTCTGCCATTCACCCACCGGCTACGGCCTGAAGCAGACGCTGGGCGAATCCGCCGGCACCCAGACCTTCGATTCCGTCATGCACACCGACGTGGTCATCGTGATGGGCGCCAACCCCAGCAGCGGCCATCCGGTGTTCGCCTCGCGCCTGAAGCGCCGCTTGCGCCAGGGCGCGCGCCTGATCGTGATCGATCCGCGCCGCATCGAACTGGTCAGCTCGCCGCACATCAAGGCCGACTTCCACCTGCAGGTGCGCCCCGGCACCAACACCGCCCTGCTATCCTCGCTGGCACACGTGATCGCCACCGAAAACCTGATCGCCGAGGACTTCGTGGCCGAGCGCTGCGAGGCCAAGGCCTTCAAGGAATGGCGCGACTTCGTCTCGCTGCCGGAAAACTCGCCGGAAGCGATGGAAGAGATCACCGGCGTGCCGGCGCAGGCCGTGCGCGGCGCGGCGCGCCTGTTCGCCACGGGCGGCAACGGCTCCATCTATTACGGCCTGGGCGTGACCGAGCACAGCCAGGGTTCCACCACCGTCATGGCGATCGCCAACCTGGCCATGGCCACCGGCAACATCGGCCGCGAGGGCGTGGGCGTGAACCCGCTGCGCGGGCAGAACAACGTGCAGGGTTCCTGCGACATGGGCTCGTTCCCGCACGAGCTGCCGGGCTACCGCCACATCTCCGACAACACGGTGCGCGCGCAGTTCGAGCAGGACTGGGGCGTGACCCTGCAGCCTGAACCGGGCCTGCGCATCCCCAACATGTTCGAAGCCGCGCTGGGCGGGACCTTCAAGGGCCTGTACTGCCAGGGCGAGGACATCGTGCAGTCGGATCCCAACACCCAGCACGTGGCGGCGTCGCTCGCGGCCATGGAGTGCATCGTGGTACAGGACCTGTTCCTGAACGAAACGGCCAAGTACGCCCACGTGTTCCTGCCCGGCTCATCGTTTCTGGAAAAGGACGGCACCTTCACCAACGCCGAACGCCGCATCTCGCGCGTACGCAAGGTGATGGAACCCAAGAACGGCAAGTCCGACTGGGAAGTGACGGTGGCGTTGTCCAACGCGCTGGGCTACCCCATGGACTACAAGCATCCGCGCGAGATCATGGCCGAGATCGCGCGCCTGACGCCCACCTTCTCCGGGGTCAGCTACGAAAAGCTGGACAAGCTGGGCAGCCTGCAATGGCCCTGCAACGACGAAGCGCCCGACGGCACGCCCATCATGCACATCGACGAATTCGTGCGCGGCAAGGGCAAGTTCATGATCACCAAGTACGTGCCCACGGACGAGCGCAGCACGCGCCGCTTCCCGCTGCTGCTGACCACCGGCCGCATCCTGTCGCAGTACAACGTGGGCGCGCAGACGCGGCGCACCCCCAACGTCATGTGGCATGGCGAGGACGTGCTGGAACTGCATCCGCAGGACGCCGAGGACCGCGGCGTGAAGGACGGCGACTGGGTCGGCATCCAGAGCCGCGCGGGCGAGACCGTGCTGCGGGCCACGCTGACCGACAGGGTGCAGCCGGGCGTGGTATACACCACCTTCCATTTTCCCGAGTCCGGCGCCAACGTCGTCACCACCGACAGCTCCGACTGGGCCACCAACTGCCCTGAATACAAGGTGACGGCCGTGCAGGTCACGCGCGTGTCCCAGCCTTCGGAGTGGCAACGCCAGTGGTCGCGCTTTGCGGACATCCAGCACAAGCTGCTGCGCGAGCGTTCGCGCGAAAGCGAGGCGGCGCTGACCGGGAAATAACCCCCAGCCCGAACCGCCAGGACGCCGCCATGCCCACGCCACCGCCTTCCCGCCCCGACTGCACGCAGGTACAGGTCACCCGCGTGCGGGGCGGCGCCCTGGTCCCCGAGGTCGAAACCGACTCCGTGGCCGAGGAAACCCCGGTGGCGCTGGAGTTCAACGGCATCAGCCACGCCACCATGCTGGCCACGCCGGCCGACCTGGAAGACTTCGCCGTGGGCTTCGCGCTGTCCGAAGGCATCATCGACGGCGTCAACGACGTGCGCGGCATCGACCTGTTGCCGCAATGCGACGGCATCGTGGTCCAGCTGGAAATCTCCACCGCCTGTGAAGTGCGGCTGAAGTCGCGCCGCCGCGCCATGGCCGGACGCACCGGCTGCGGCCTGTGCGGCGTGGAAACGCTGCCCGAAGTACTGCGGCCGGTGGCGCCGGTCACCAATGGTTCGCCCGTGCGCATCCAGTCCGTGCTGGCCGCCATGCGCGACATGCGTGCGCGCCAGGCGCTGCACGACATCACGGGCGCCACCCATGCGGCAGGCTGGGCGGGCGCCGATGGCACTGTCGCGCTGGTGCGCGAGGACGTGGGCCGCCACAACGCGCTGGACAAACTAATAGGTGCACTGGCGCGCCAGGCCATGCATGCTGGCGACGGCATCGTGGTGGTGTCCAGCCGCGCCAGCTTCGAAATGGTGCAGAAAACCGCCGCCGCCGGCGTCGCGGTGCTGGCATCCGTGTCCGCGCCCACCGCGCTCGCCATCCGCCTGGCCAATGACGCCAACGTCAGCCTGCTGGGTTTTCTGCGCGGCGACGACGCCACGCTGTACTCACACCCCCAACGCATCATCTCCTGAACCGGACTTCACGCAAGCATGGAAATCGGCAACCTGATCCGCATGGCCAACCGCATCGGCCAATTCTTCGAAGCCATGCCCGACCGGCCTGAGGCCCTGGAAGGCGTGGCCAACCATATCCACAAGTTCTGGGAGCCGCGCATGCGCAATGAACTCCTGAACTTTCTCGAACAAAACCCCGACGGCGATGCCGGCGGGGAACGCCTGCGCCCGCTGGTGCTGGAAGCGGTCACGCAGAACCGCCAGCGCCTCACGCCGCTCGCCCGCGTGGCGTAGCGCGGCGGCAGCAGGCAAGACGGCAGGAACATCACAAGAAAAGGCGGCGGGACCGGCCGGATGCCGGACCACGCGCGCCAACGAGCGGCCCCCAAAGAGGAGACAACATGCAAAGCACTGCCACGCTGGACCTGCCCGGTTCGAAGCCGGGATTTTTCGACAAGGAACGCACCATCGCCGGCCCGGGCTTCTCGCGCTGGCTGGTTCCCCCGGCCGCCCTGGCCATCCATCTGTGCATCGGCATGGCCTATGGCTTCTCGGTGTTCTGGCTGCCGCTGTCCAAGGTGGTGGGCGGCGCCAAGCCGCTGGCCTGCCCCGCGGACATGAGCCTCGCAGCCGAGCTGTTCGCCACCAACTGCGATTGGAAGATCTCGACCATGGGGTGGATGTACACCCTGTTCTTCGTGCTGCTGGGCTGCTCGGCCGCGCTGTGGGGCGGCTGGCTGGAACGCGCCGGTCCGCGCAAGGCCGGCGTGGTGTCGGCCCTGTGCTGGTGCGGCGGCCTGGTCATCTCCGCCATCGGCGTATACCTGCACCAGATGTGGATGCTGTGGCTGGGCTCGGGCGTTATCGGCGGCATCGGCCTGGGACTGGGCTACATCTCGCCCGTGAGCACGCTGATCAAGTGGTTCCCCGACCGCCGCGGCATGGCCACGGGCATGGCCATCATGGGCTTTGGCGGCGGCGCCATGATAGGCGCGCCGTTGGCCGACCTGCTGATGCGCCACTTTGCCACCCCCGATTCGCCGGGCGTCTGGCAGACCTTCCTGACCATGGCGGCGGTGTACTTCGTCTTCATGATGTCGGGCGCGCTGGGCTACCGCGTGCCGCCCACCGGCTGGAAGCCCGAAGGCTGGACCGCTCCGGCCAAGCATGCCGGCAACGCCATGATCACCAAGGGCCACGTCCATGTGCAGCGCGTCTGGGGCGTGCCGCAGTTCTGGCTGGTGTGGTGGGCGCTGTGCCTGAACGTCACGGCGGGCATCGGCATCCTGGGCATGGCTTCGCCGCTGCTGCAGGAAGTGTTCGGCGGCGGCCTGATCAACCAGCCTGAACTGGGCTACTCGCAGCTGGACAAGAGCCAGTTGGCGGCCATCGCCGCCATTGCCGCCGGCTTCACCGGCCTGCTCAGCCTGTTCAACATCGGCGGCCGCTTCTTCTGGGCCAGCCTGTCCGACAAGCTGGGCCGCAAGACTACCTACTTCATCTTCTTCGTGCTGGGCTTCGCGCTGTACTCAGCCATCCCCTGGACCGCGCACATCGGCGCGCTGGCCCTGTTCGTGGCCGCTTTCTGCATCATCCTGTCCATGTACGGCGGCGGCTTTTCCACCGTGCCGGCGTACCTGGCCGACCTGTTCGGCACGCAGATGGTAGGCGCCATCCATGGCCGGCTGCTGACGGCCTGGTCGGCGGCGGGCATCTTCGGACCGGTGCTGGTGAACTACATCCGCGAATATCAGTTGTCCATCGGCGTGCCGCGCGCCCAGGTGTACGACATCACCATGTACATCCTGGCGGGCATGCTGGTGCTGGGCTTCCTGTGCAACCTGGCGATCCGGCCCGTGAATCCCAAGTACTTCATGAATGACGAGGAACTGGCGCGCGAAAAGGCGCTGGCCCACGAACGCGCGGTCGCCACGGAAACGCACGGGGTCGGAACATCCGCGTTCCGCACGCCGGCGGCGCTGGTGGTTTTTGCCTGGGCCTGCGTGGGCATCCCGCTGGCCTGGGGCATCTGGATCACGCTGCAGAAGGCGGTGGTGCTGTTCCACTGAAGCCGGCATCTGGCATCGCGGCAGGCGGCGCCTGCCGCGACGGGGCGCGAAGCTGCTACATTGGCAGCCCGCGCCCCTTCTTTTTTGCCTTCTCCATGACCACCCTGCCCCGCGCGCCCCGCCTTGCTGGAGCGACACGTTGACCGTCCCTGAAATCCGCTGGGAAGAAAACCAGACCCCGCACGCCGCCCGCTGGCGCTCCGAATCCGGCGCCGCGCCGCCCAAGCGCGTGGTGGTGGCGGACGACACCATGACCGCCGACATGGCCTACCGCCAAGCCTGCGAAGGCGTCGGCCTGCTGTGGCGCGGCGACTTCCAGAACGCGCGGCAACTGCTGCAGGCCATCACGCGGCGGGTCGACAAGCGTCCCCGTAAACCCGTGGACAGCCTGCTGGACGCCTTCAACCAGCACCGCCAGATCCAGTCCCAGCGCGCCCGCATCCTGGGCATGCTGCTGATTCCGTTCGACGCCGGCCACGGCATTCCGCTGCGCCGCGCGCCCGACGCCCGGCTCGCCTGCGAGGAAGCCCATGGCCCCGCCGCGGAACCCTATGTGGCATCGCTGCGCGAACTGCTGGGCCTGATCGGCGCCTTCGAATGGCGCAAGAAGGGCGTGGAAATTCCTGCGCTGAACGCCCGCATCCATCCGCACTACGGCGTGTTCTCGCCGCTGCGCGGCGAGTACGTCGATCTGGTGGCGCGCACCCCGATGCCGCGCGGCAGCGTGGCCTTCGACATCGGCACCGGCACCGGCGTGCTGGCCGCCGTGATCGCGCGCCGCGGCGGCAAGCGCGTCATCGCCACCGACACGGATCCCCGCGCCCTGGCCTGCGCCCGCGAAAACCTGGAGCGGCTGGGCCTGTCCAAGCAGGTCGACGTCGAAGAAACGGACCTGTTCCCCGAAGGCCGGGTGTCGTTGATCGTCTGCAACCCGCCGTGGCTGCCCGCCCGCCCCAGCTCGCCCGTCGAGCATGCGGTCTACGATCCCGACAGCCGCATGCTGCGCGGTTTCCTCAATGGCCTGGCGGCACATCTGACGCCCAACGGCGAAGGCTGGCTGATCCTGTCGGACCTGGCCGAACACCTGGGCCTGCGCAGCCGCGAAGCGCTGCTGGAAATGATCAGCCAGGCTGGCCTGCAGGTCATCGAGCGCATCGACACGCGCCCCACGCACGGCCGCGCGCAGGACGCGAGCGACCCGCTGCATGCGGCCCGTTCGAAGGAAGTCACGTCCTTGTGGCGCCTGGGCGCGGCCTGACTCGCGGCCCGGCCTGACTCGCGGCCCGGCCTAACTCGCGGCCCGGCCTAACTCGCGGCTCGGCCTAACTCGCGGTCCGCCCCCGGCCATGGCGCCGGGGGAGTGTCCCTAGGCCCGCCCCGCCGCCACGTTCACGCTGATGGCGATGATGAAGACGTTGAAGAAAAAGGCGATGACGCTGTGCGTCAGCGCCGTGCGGCGCAGGCGCCGGTTCACAATCTGCACGTCCGACACCTGGAACGTCATGCCCAGCACCAGCGCGAAATAGGCGAAGTCCCAGTAATCCGGGTCTTCCGTGCCCGGGAAGTCCAGCCCCTTGTGCATGGCGTTGCGGTGGCCGTAATAGCCATGCGCGTAATGCAGGGCGAAGATCATGTTCATGTAGAGCCACGACAGGATGATGGTCGCGGCGGCGGCCAGCATGGCCAGCACGCTGCCCACGCCGCTCTCCCCCTGCAGCTCCACCCACAAGGCCATCATCACCATGCAGGACAGCGCCACGCTGCTCCACAGCACGCCGGTGCGCCCCACGTCCTGCTGCTGCGCATGCTGCCGCATGGCCGCCGCGCTGGTGCGGCCGAACACCCGCGCCGTCATCAGCAGGAACACCAGCGCCCCCGCGTCGAACCCCAGCAACAGCGCCAGCACCCACGGCACGCCCAAGGCGTACAGCGCGCCCGCCATGACCAGCAACAGCGCGGCGCAGCCGACCAGGCGGCGATGCGCATGGAAGAACGGCAAGGCTGCGCCGGCAGCGGAATCGTCCTCGGGCTCGAAATCCTTGAGTGGCGGCATGCGGCTGCTCCTTTTGGTATGAGCAGCCCTAACGCTAACCGATGCCGAGCAAACCGGCCAGCGCGCCGCCGAACAGCAGCCACAACGGATGGATGCGGGTGAGGCTGCCCAGCAGCGCCACCACAGCGGTAATGGCGCCCAGCAGCCAGGTATGCACCGAGGCTTCGGTGATGAGCGCCGCGCTGGCCGCCACCAAGCCAACCGTCATCGGGAAGATGCCCGCCTGGATCACCCCGCGCCAGGGGCGGTCCTTGAAGCGTTCCCACAGGCCCAGCGCGATCACGGTGATGATGGACGAAGGACCGAACTTGGCGATGGTGGTGACCAGCATGCCCAGGCCGCCCGCCACATGCCAGCCGACCAGCGTGACCACCATCAGGTTGGGGCCCGGAGCGGCCTGGCCCAGGGCGAACAACGCGGAGAAATCCGCCGCGCTCATCCAGCCGTGCACTTCCACCACCTGGCGCTGCATCTCGGGCAGGATGGTGTTGCCCCCGCCGAACGCCAACACGGACAACTCGGAAAAGATCAGGGCCAGGGCGATCAATGTATGGATCATCGACGTTGCCTCCAGACCATCAGGATGCTCAGCGGCGTCAGCACCGCCATGGTGGGCAGGAGCGGAATGCGCAGCACGGCGATGGCGATGAAGCAGGCCGTGGCCACCACGCCGGCCAGCCAGTCTCGGCGCTTGACCACCGGCAGCCCGATCTTCACCGCCATGGAAATCAACAGGCCCGCGGCGGCGGCGGCCAGCCCGGCGAACAGGTGCTGAATATGCGGATCGTTCTGGAAGCGGTCGTACACCATGCCCAGCAACACCACGATGGCCGACGGCGCCAGGATCAGCCCCATCAGCGCCGCGAACGCGCCGCGCGGGCCGCGGAACTTCATGCCCAGGGCCACCGACAGGTTGATGATGTTGCCGCCGGGCAGGAACTGGCACAGGCCCAGCAGGTCGGTGAACTCGGCGCCGCTGAGCCAGCGGTGCTTTTCGACGACCATGCGGCGCGCCAGGGGCAAGGCGCCGCCGAAGGCCGTCAGGCCGAGCATGAGGAAGCCGTAGAACAGTTGCCCGCAAGTGGGCGCGGGCCGCAGTTCGGCCTCGGACGTCAAAGGTGCTGCATTCATCATTTTCATGCCGGCGCCGGGGAAAGGGCGCGGGGTGGAACCAGGGAAGGACAACGAGATTGCAGCCTACTCTTCGCCTCGGATAATGTCTAATATATGACTATCTATATATTCATATCGGTTGAATATGGCATCCGTAGACTTGAGGCTGTTGCGCTACTTCCTGGCCGTGGCCGAGGAATCCCACCTGACCAAGGCCGCGGCGCGGCTGGGCATACGCCAGCCGCCGCTGAGCCAGCAGATCCGCGTGCTGGAGCAGGAACTGGGCGTGACGCTGTTCCACCGCCTGCCGCGCGGCATGGAGCTGACCGAAAGCGGCCGCGCACTGCTGGACGACGCGCGCAATATCGTGGCCCTGGTGGACCAGGCCGTGGAAGGCGTGCGGCGCGTGTCGCAAGGCGAGGCCGGGCGCCTGACCGTGGGCTTCACCGGGTCGGCGGCCTTCCACCCCTTCGTGCCGTCCGTCATCCGCCGCTTCCGCGAAGCCGCGCCCAATGTGCGGCTGGTGCTGGAGGAAAGCAGCACCGGCGAACTCATGGAGGCCGTGGCCGCGGGCCGCGTGGACGTGGCGTTCATCCGCGGCCCCTATGGCCTGGGCCCGGGCGTGGCAGTGGAAACCGTGCTGGAAGAGCCCATGCTGGCCGCGTTTCCCGCCGACCACCCCACCGTCAAGGGCCGGCCGCGCAAGCGCATCGCGCTATCCGAGCTGGCCGACGAATCACTCATCCTCTACCGCCGCCACAGCGGGCCAGGCCTGTACGACGCCATCATCGCGGCCTGCGGCGCCGCCGGCTTCAGCCCGCGCGTGGCCCAGGAAGCGCCGCGCATGCTGTCCACCCTGAGCCTGGTGGCCGCCGGTCTGGGCGTGTCGCTGGTGCCCGCGTCCCTGCGCCGCGTGAACATCGAAGGCGTGGTCTACGTCAACCTGGCCCAGCCCGCGGAACTGCGCGCGCCGCTGAACCTGATTTGGCGCGACGAAGCGCTCTCCGGCGCAGCCCGCAAGCTGATCGGCGAGGCGCGGCGGCAGCGCGAGGAATCGCCGGCCTGAGCGCGCGGCGCTACACTGCCCGGCACCCGCACTCCGCATTGCAGCCATGTTCCCAGATTCACCCATAGGCATCTACGACTCCGGCGTCGGCGGCCTGAGCGTGCTGCGCGCCATCCGCGACGCCCTGCCCCACGAACCCCTGCTGTACGTGGCCGACTCCGCCCACGTGCCCTATGGCGAAAAAACGCAGGACTACGTCGAGCAGCGCGCCAGCACGATTGCCGATTACTTCGTGTCGCGCCAGGCCAAGGCCATGGTGGTGGCCTGCAATACCGCCACCGCGGCCGCCATCGCCCAGCTACGCCTGCGCCATCCGCAACTGATCATCATCGGCGTGGAACCGGCCATCAAGCCCGCCGCGCACCTGACCACGAGCGGCGTGGTCGGCGTATTCGCCACCACAGGCACCCTGGCCAGCCCCAAATTCGCGGCGCTGGTCCGGCGCGAGGCGCCCGAAGTCCACATCCTGTTCAGGCCCTGCCCCGAGTGGGTACGGTTGGTGGAACAAGGCGTGCTCAGCGGCCCCGAGGCCGAAGCCGCGGTGCGCGCGCCCGTGGCGGAATTGCGCGAGGCGGGCGCCGACGTGCTGGTGCTGGGCTGCACCCACTTTCCCTTCCTGCGCGACGCGATCCAGGCGGCCGCCGGCGCCGACGTGCCGTTGCTGGAAACAGGCGCGCCAGTCGCGCGCCGTCTGCGCCACCAGTTGCAGGAACGCGGCCTGCTGCGCGCCGATGGCCCGGGCGGGTTGCGCCTGGAGACCAGCGGCTCGGCCGAGGCCCTGGGCGCGCTGGCCGCCCGCCTGCTCGGGCAGGCCCCCGCCGCGCACGCGCTGGAGCCGCGCTGGCGCTGATTGCGCCCGGTTTGATCCCGCGCATGACGCGCCTGTCCGATTCGGCGAATAATTCGGATAAAGTGGACTACAACGCCGCCCGCGGCGCGCACAAGGAGACGCTCATGAAACGCATCCTGATCCCCGTGGACGGCTCCCAGCCCGCCGTCCATGCGGTCCAAGCCCTGCTCGACGCCCGCAGCTACGACCCGGTCGAACGCGTGGAGCTCCTGACGGTCCAGATCCCCCTGAAAGCCGGCAAGATCGGCCGCGGCCTGCCGCAAGCCGAGATCGACGCCTATCACGAGGAAGAAGGCCGCAACGCGCTGCAAGCCGCCAGCGAACTGCTGACCCAGGCCGGCGTGCCCTTCCAGACCCACATCGAAATCGGCGCCGCCGCCGAGACCATCGTGCGCGTGGCGGACGAATCCGGCGCCGACGAAATCTACATGGGCTCGCGCGGGCTGGGCTCGGTGTCGTCCTGGTTCCTGGGTTCGGTCGCGACCCGCGTCCTGCATCTGACGGAGTTGCCCGTCACCCTGGTCAAGTAACCGTCAAGGAGCATCCATGCTGAACATCCTGGTCCCTGTCGACGGCTCTGAAAACGCCAACCGCGCCGTCCTGTACGCCCGCCAGCTCGCCCAAGGCGCCGGCGCCGCGCGCATCCATCTGCTCAACATCCAGACGCCCGTGCAAGGCCGCGCGGGCCTGTCGCGCCTGATCACGCAGGACATGATCGACGAGTTCTACCTGCGCGAAGGCCAGGAGGCCACGGACGAGGCGCGCAAGCTGCTGGACGTGACCGGCGCCGACTACACCAGCCACGTGGCGTTTGGCCACGCGGCCACGGAAATCGCCGGCTACGCCCAGGACCACGGCTGCGCCCGCATCGTCATGGGCACGCGCGGCAACGGCTCGCTGACCAACATCCTGATCGGCTCGGTGGCCAATCAGGTGCTGCAACTGGCCGAAGCGCCGGTCACGCTGGTGAAGTAAGCCCGAGCGCCGGCCTCAGGCGGCCGGCAGCCACAACGACACCCTCAGGCCGCCCAGCGGCGAACGCTCGGCGCGCGCCTGGCCGCCGTAGGTACCGGCCAGGTCGCGCACGATATCCAGGCCCAGGCCCGATCCGGGACGCTGTTCATCCATGCGCACGCCGCGCAGGAAGATGCGTTCGCGCTCATCGTCGGCGATGCCGGGGCCGTCATCGTCGATCTGGATCAGCAACTGGCCCGGGCCGGCGGCGCTTGCGCTGACCTGCACCTGGCGTTCGGCCCATTTGCAGGCGTTGTCCAGCAGGTTGCCGACCATCTCCTGCAGATCCTGTTCCTCGCCGCGAAACACCAGGCCGTCGGCGAACGCCGGCATTTCCAGCTGCAGCCCACGCTGCGCGTACAGGCGCTGCATGACGCGCAGCAAACCCTCGATGGGCTTGCGCAGCGGCGTGCGGCTGTCGGCCGCGCCGGATGCGGCGGCGGCGCGGGCGCGCGCCAGGTGATAGTCGATCTGGCGGCGCGCCATGCCGACCTGCTCCTGCACCAGCGCCGCCAGCGGCCCGTCCTCGCGCGCCGCGGCATTGCCCAGGATCGTCAACGGCGTCTTCACCGCATGCGCCAGATTGCCGGCCTGCGTGCGCGCGCGCTGCACCATGTCGGCATTGACGTCCAGCACGCGATTGAAATCATCGACCAGCGGCTGGATTTCGCTGGGAAAACTGCCCTCGATGCGCACGCTGGCGCCCCCGTGCTGGCGCGCGAGCTGCCGCCTGAGCCTGGCCAGCGGCCGCAACCCGACCAGGACCTGGACCACGGCCGCCAGCGTCAGGCCTGCCGCCAGCGCGCCCAGCGAAATGAGCAGCATGTGGTTGAAGCGTTCGATAGGCTCGGCCAGCACCTGGCTGTCGGCGGCCACGATCAGGCGCAACGGCGATGCCTCGGTCTCGGCCGGTTCCAGCGTGCGCGTCAGGGCCGTCAGGCGGTGCTTTTCCGGCCCCGCGATTTCATAAACGCCATCGGCGCTGTCCGCGGCCGGAAGCGCCAGCACCTGGTCCCACAGCGAACGCGAGCGCGCCGCGCCCACGGCCACGGAACGGCCCTGCTCGTCGAGCCGGTCGATCTGCCAGTACAGGCCGGACAGAGGTTGCTCCAGCCGCGGGTCGCTCAAGGGCGGGGAAACCACCAGGCGGCCATCCGGAGCGGTGTTCACCGCGGCCGTCAGCTGGTTCAGGTGCAGGGTCAGTTCGGCGCGCAACTGCTCGGTGACGTGCTGGCGGAACAGGCTGCCCAGGCCCCAGCCGGCCAGCACCACCGTGACCAGGATCCAGGCCAGCGTGCCAGCCAGCAGGCGCCAGCGCAGCGAGCCCGGCGCACGCGCGCGTTGCGGCATCATGCGGCGCAGGCCAGGCGGTAGCCCAGGCCGCGCACGGTCTCGATGGTGTCGGGCGGCAGTTTCTTGCGCAGCCGCGCGATGAACACATCGATGGTGTTGGAATCACGGTCGTGGTCCTGGGCGTAGACGTGCTCAGTCAGCTCGCTGCGCGAAATCACTTCGCCCGCGCGCTGCATCAGCACCGCCAGCACCTTGAATTCATGGCTGGTGAGGGACAGCGCCTGGCCGTCCACCGTGACCTTGGCCAGCCGCGTGTCCAGCATCAGCGGCCCGCAGCGCCATTGCGCGCTGGCGTGGCTGCTGGAACGGCGCAAGAGCGCCCGCACCCGCGCCAGCAGCTCTTCCATGTGGAAGGGCTTGGTCAGGTAATCGTCGGCGCCGGCATCGATGCCGGCGACCTTCTCGTGCCAGTTGTCGCGCGCCGTGAGGATCAGCACCGGCATGCCCTGGCCGCCCGCGCGCCACTGCTTGAGCACGGTGAGGCCGTCCATGACCGGCAGGCCCAGGTCCAGCACCACCACGTCGTAGGTCTCGACCGCGCCCATGTACTGGGCCGTTCCGCCGTCCGCGGCGGTGTCGACGGTATAGCCCGCTTGGCGCAAGGCATCGGCCAACTGCGTGGCCAGGGTCGGCTCGTCTTCAACCACGAGTATGCGCATCAGTGCTTGTCCCGGAATTGGATGTCGCGCCCCTTCACGCCCAGCACCTTGCCGTCGCGCGCGTCGATCTTCAGCTTGACCAGCCGGCCGCCGCTTTGCAGCAGCCGGATCTCGTAGATGAACTCGCCGTCGTCCTCTTCGAACTCGACCTTGACCACCTGCCCAGGATAGTCGCGTTCGACGATGTCCAGCACCGAACGCAGGGGCAGCACCTTGCCGGCCTGCAAGGCCTGGCGCGCTTGTTCGTGGTCGCTTTCATCGGCCAGGCCCGCGTTGGGGCCCGCGGCCAGCGCCAGCATCAGCGCGCCGCAGGACAGCCAGGTTCGGGTACGGGTTCCTCGGGTCATGGTTTCTTTCGCATTCGGGGTCCGCCATAAGCGGCGATTGTCCGCCCAGTTATAGCGCCGGAAAAATGAACGGCACGTGAACGGCGGCTTCAGAATTGGTTCATCCGCACACCCGAATAATGCGGTCATGGTCGCCATTCCGGCAACCCGCAACAACCTAGGAGCCATTCCATGACCGCAATCCGCAACACCCTGGCCGCCCTGGCGCTTGGCGCCGCAACCCTCGCCGGCGCCGCCGCCGTGCACGCCCAGACGGCCCCGGCACCGGCCCAGCCTGCCGCCACGGCCCCCGCCAACGCGACGCTGACCGTGCGCCAGATCTACGACACGCTGACCGCCGCAGGCTATCGCAACATCACCGAGATCGAGCTCGAGCACGGCCGCTACGACGTCAAGGCCGACGACGCGCAGGGCCAGCGCGTCAAGCTGCGGGTCGACGCCCAGAGCGGCGCCGTCCTGCGCAGCC
This sequence comes from Achromobacter xylosoxidans, assembly GCF_002192695.1. Taxonomy (GTDB): domain Bacteria; phylum Pseudomonadota; class Gammaproteobacteria; order Burkholderiales; family Burkholderiaceae_B; genus Achromobacter; species Achromobacter xylosoxidans_C. The sequence goes on along the minus strand of NZ_MTLG01000104.1, from coordinate 93,281 downwards.
GCATCAAGGACTGAAGCACCGGCGCCCGCGCGCCTTTCCACGCTCCGCCCGCATCCGGCGGGCCGGGCGCCCCTACACGGATGCCATCATGAAACCGATAGGAACCGGCGCCGCCATAGGCGGCTTTTTGCTAGCCCTCACCCTGGCCTGGGGCCTGGACGCGTTCATCCTGCAGCCGCCGGCCACCGGCGCCTGGTATTGGGTGGCGCGCCAGCAGGGCCTCTACCTCACCGGCGTCTGGTCCATCGGCTTGATGGCATCGATCATGCTGCTGGCGCTGCGGCCCGCGTGGCTGGAACGGCCGCTAGGCGGCATGGACAAGATCTACCGGCTGCATAAATGGGCCGGCATCCTCGCCGTATCGGCCGGCGCCGCGCACTGGCTGCTGAAGCTGGCCAGCGGCCCCTTGAAGAGCCTGGCGGACGCGGGCAGCCGCCCGGCCCGTGATGTCGTGCTGGCGCTGTTCGAAAGCTCGCGCGGCCTGGCCAAGGACCTGGGAGAATGGTCGATCTACCTGCTGCTGGCGATGCTCGCCATCACCTTGTGGCGGCGCTTTCCCTACCGGGGCTGGCGTTTCCTGCACCGCGCAATGCCTGTGCTGTTCCTGGCGCTGGTGTTCCACACGGCGGCGCTGGCTCCCGCGCGCTACTGGAGCGGCCCCGTCGGCCTGCTGCTGATTCCGCTGCTGGCTGCGGGATCCTATGCCGCGCTGGTGGCGCTGCTGGGACGCGTGGGCAGCGGCCGCCGCGCGCAAGGCAGGATCGTGTCCCTGACGCACCAGCCTGGCGGCATTCTGGAGGTCGGCTGCGCACTCGACGGCAATTGGCGGCAGCATCAGGCGGGGCAATTCGCCTTCGTCACTTTCGACCGCAAGGAAGGCGCCCATCCCTACACCATCGCCAGCGCGCCCGTGTCGGGCGAACCTCGCGTCACGTTCCAGATCAAGGCGCTGGGCGACTACACCCGCAGCCTGGCGCGCACGCTGCGCATCGGCCAGCCGGTAGCCGTCGAAGGCCCCTATGGACGCTTTCAGCTGGCGCCGGACGCTGCCGCAACGTCGCAGGCCTGGGTGGCGGGCGGCATAGGCGTCACCCCTTTCCTCGCATGGCTGGAAGCCCTGCAGGAAGGACAAGCGCCCACGCCGCGCGTGTGGTTGCACTATTGCGTGCGCGATGCCTCGACGGATCCCTTCGTGTCGCTGCTCAAGGAACGCTGCGCCGCGCTGAACGGCGTGACGCTCGCCATCCACAGCGCGCGCGACGGCGACACACTGACGGCTGCCGCGCTGGCGCAGGGCGAGGTGGCCGCGGGCCGCGTGGCCGACGTCTGGTTCTGCGGACCCGCCGGCCTTTCTGACGCGCTCAGGCGCGGCCTGCGCAAGCTGGGCGCCAAGCCCGTGCGCTGGCACCAGGAAGCGTTCGAGATGCGCTGATCGCCCCGGACCCGCGCAGGTCCAAGCGTATGATGGACCTCACCGCCCCCGGAGCATGCGCCATGCCCAACCCACGCCTCCTGCTGGCGGCCGCGATGGCCGCCGCCACTCTCAATGCCTGCGGCGAAATGGCCACCTTGCCGGTCGAAGCCGGCATGGGCCCGGCGCCCCAGCTGCCCGCCCCCAATCCGACCACGATTCCCACCGTGAAAACGGCCAAGGCCGTGGGCTGGCCGACGGGCGCGCATCCTGTGGCCGCCAGCGGCCTGGCGGTGACGCAATTCGCGGGCGGCCTGGACCATCCGCGCTGGCTGTATGTGCTGCCCAACGGCGACGTGCTGGTGGCCGAGACCAACGCGCCGCCCAAGCCCGAATCAGCTTCCGGCGGCTTCAAGTCCTGGGTCGCTGGCCTGGTAATGAAACGCGCCGGCGCCAGGGCCCCGAGCGCCAACCGCATCACCCTGCTGCGCGATGCCGACCATGACGGCGTCGCCGAGACCCGCAGCGTCCTGCTCGACGGCCTGAACTCGCCCTTCGGCATGGCCTTGATCGGCGATCAGCTCTACGTCGCCAATGCCGACGCCGTGCTGCGCTTTCCCTACCAAGCCGGGCAAGAGCGGATCAGCGCCCCCGGCGTGAAGGTCACCGACCTGCCCGCGGGCCTGAACCATCACTGGACCAAGAACCTGCTGGCCAGCCCCGACGGCCGCAAGCTGTACGCGTCCGTGGGCTCCAACAGCAATGTCGGCGAGAACGGCATGGACATCGAAGAAGGCCGCGCCGCCATCTTGGAAATCGACGTGGCCAGCGGCAACAAGCGCCTGTACGCCAGCGGCCTGCGCAACCCCGTGGGCATGGCCTGGGCGCCCGACGGCAAGACGCTGTGGACGGCCGTCAACGAACGCGACGAACTGGGCAGCGACCTGGTGCCCGACTACATGACCTCGGTGCGGGACGGCGGCTTCTACGGCTGGCCCTACAGCTATTTCGGCCAGCACGTCGACACCCGGGTCCAGCCACCGCGCCCCGACCTGGTGGCGCAAGCCATCGTGCCCGACTACGCGCTGGGTCCGCACACCGCCTCGCTGGGACTGGCCTGGTCGGGCGGATCGCGCCTGCCCGCGCCCTACACGGACGGCATGTTCGTGGGCCAGCACGGTTCCTGGAACCGCGATCCACGCAGCGGCTACAAGGTCATCTTCGTGCCGTTTCGCGACGGCAGGCCCGACGGGCCGGCGCGCGACGTGCTGACGGGCTTCCTGAACGAAAGCGGCGAAGCCCAGGGCCGGCCGGTAGGGGTGGCGATAGACCGCCAGGGCAACCTGTTGACGGCCGACGACGTCGGCAATGTGGTGTGGCGGGTCGCTCCCGCTTCTACAATGGCCGCTCCCAAATAATTCAAGACCAGGAGTGAGCATGAGCACGGAAAAAGTGGCGATCGTCACCGCCGGCGGCAGCGGCATGGGCGCGGCGGCGGCGCGCAAACTGGCGGCCGACGGCTGGCGCGTGGCTATCCTGTCTTCCTCCGGCAAGGGCGAGGCCCTGGCGCAGGAACTGGGCGGCCTGGGCATCACGGGATCCAACCGCTCGCCCGAGGACCTGGCGCGGCTGGTGGACGCCACCCAGCAGAAATGGGGCAGGATCGATGCCGTGGTCAACAGCGCCGGCCACGGCCCCAAGGGCCCGCTGCTGGAGATCAGCGACGAGGACTGGCACCTGGGCATGGAGTACTACCTGCTGAACGTGGTGCGCATCGCGCGCCTGGTCGCGCCGGTGATGAAACAGCAGAAGTCCGGCGCCATCGTCAATATCTCGACCTACGCCACCTTCGAACCCGAAGCGCTGTTCCCGACCTCGGGCGTGTTCCGCGCCGGGCTGGCCGCCTTCACCAAGGTGTTCGCGGACGAATACGCCGCACACAATGTGCGGATGAACAACGTGCTGCCGGGCTTCATCGACAGCCTGCCCGAAAAGGAAGACCGCCGCACGCGCATTCCGATGGGCCGCTACGGCACCGCGGAAGAAGTCGCGGACCTGATCGCCTTCCTGGCGTCCGACGCGTCTTCCTACATCACCGGCCAGAACATCCGCATCGACGGCGGCATCACGCGCTCGGTCTGAATCTCATTCTTTTGTACTAGCCTCTCGTCCGAATGACGGTATTGAAGCCCGCCCGGGGCTTCAGTACCGTAGGTTTTCGCATTCGACGAGGTGCCGCGCATGTCCGCTACGCCGTCAGCGGCTGCGCCGCAGTCCGCCGATATGTCCCCCGCAAGACCGACCCCGGGCCAGGCCTCGCGTTTCCTGGCGCAGGCCACGTTCGGCCCCACGCCCGCCGAGATCGAGGCCGTGGTGCGCGAGGGCTACGCGCCCTGGCTGGATGCGCAACTGGCCATGCCGCCGTCGCAGACCCATTTCGACTGGCTGCTGCAGCAGCGCAAGAACACCGAGGAATTCAAGGGCAACGGCATCAACGCGCCACTGGAGTCCACGCTGTGGCGCAAGTTCATCTCCGCCCCGGACCAGGTGCGCACCCGGGTGGCGTTCGCGCTGTCGGAGATCTTCGTGGTGGGCGTGTCGTCCATCACCGCGTCCTGGCCGCTGTTCGGCGCCGCGGGCTTCATGGACCTGCTGGCCGAACATGCCCTGGGCAACTACCAGCAGCTGCTGACGGCCGTGACCCGCAACCTGTCCATGGGCTGCATGCTGACCTACCGCGGCAACCGCAAGGAAGACCCCAAGACCGGCCGCCATCCCGACGAGAACTACGCCCGCGAGGTCATGCAGCTGTTCAGCATCGGCCTGCTGGAACTGGAGCCGGACGGCGCCGTCAGGATGGTCCAGGGCGCGCCCGTGGAAACCTACACCAATGCGGACGTGCAAGGGCTGGCCAAGGTCTTCACCGGCTGGGACATCAATGGTCCGGAAACCGACGTGGAGTTCCACCGCCGTCCCATGGCCTTGAACAACGCGCTGCACTCGCTGGCCGAGAAGCGCTTTCTGGGCGCGGTGGTGCCGGCGGGCACCGACGGCCACCTGTCGCTCAAGCGCGCCATGGAAGTGATCTGCGCTCATCCCAACGTGGGGCCCTTCATCGGCACCCAGCTGATCCAGCGCCTAGTCACCAGCAATCCCAGTCACGCCTATGTCGCGCGCGTGTCCGCGGCCTTCAATGACGACGGCAGCGGCGCGCGCGGCAACCTGAAGGCCGTGGTGCGCGCCGTCCTGCTCGACCCCGAGGCGCGCCAGCCCGACCTGGCCGCGCCCGGCTGGGGCAAGGTGCGCGAGCCCATCGTGCGCTTCGCGGCCTGGGCGCGGGCCTTCGGCGCCACCTCCAACAACGGCGCCTGGGCCATGCCCGACACCACCGACAACACGATCCGGCTGGCCCAGAGCCCGATGCGCTCGGCCAGCGTCTTCAACTTCTTCCGCCCGCGCTATGTGCCGCCGGTGACCGAGCTGGCGCGCCAGCACCTGGTGGCGCCGGAACTGCAGATCACCGACGAGACCAGCATCGCCGGCTACCTGAATTTCCTGGCCATCTATGTGGACCGGGGTTGGGAGGATCTGCAGACGCCCTACACCGCCGAGATCGCGCTGGCGCAGGATCCGTCCGCGCTGGTGGCGCGGGTGGCGCTGCTGCTGGCGGGCGATGCCTATTCCGCCGAGACCGCCGGCAGCATCGCGCGCGCCGTGGCCACGATACCGGCGGGCCGGCCGCGCGACCGCGTGCGCGCCGCCATCATGCTGGTGGCCGCCAGCCCCGAATACCTGGTGCAGAAATGAAGACTTCCCGCCACGCCGCGCAAACCAGCCGCCGCGAATTCCTGCTGCGCGCCTGCGCGCTCGGCGCCACCGGGGCCGCCGCGCCGCTGGCGCTGAACCTGGCGGCCCTGGGCGCGGCCGCGGCACAATCGGCGCCGGCCTCCTCCTACAAGGCGCTGGTCTGCGTGTTCCTGTACGGCGGCAACGACCCCTACAACTCGCTGGTGCCTTACGACATGGCCGCCTACAAGGCCTATGCCCAGGCGCGCACCGATATCGCCCTGCCGCGCAACGCGCTGCAGGCCACGGCGCTGCGCGGCAAGGAACCCGCTGCCGGCGGCGCCCAGTTCGCGCTGGCGCCGTCGCTGGCGCCGCTCAAGCCCTTGTACGAAAGCGGCGACATGGCGGTGCTGCTGAACATAGGCCCCCTGGTGGTGCCCACGTCCAAGCAGGAATACATCGGCGCGCGCGTGCCCCTGCCGCCCAAGCTGTTCTCGCATAACGACCAGCAGTCGTACTGGCAGGCACTGGCGCCGGAAGGCGCGGCATCGGGCTGGGCCGGAAGGCTGACGGACCTGTACGCGGATGCCAACGCGCAACGCACCTTCACGGGCATCACCGCAGGCGGCAGCAGCGTGCTGCTGGCCGGACGCAAGATCGCCGGCTACCGCGTGGGCATCCATGGTTCCACGCAGATGGACCTGTTGACCCGCGACATGTATGGCTCCAGCGCCTGCACGGCCTTGCTGCGCCAGTTGATCACGCAACCGCGCGAGCACCTGATGGAGCGCGAGATGTCGCGCATCGCCGCGCAGTCCATCGACGCCGATGCGCGCCTGCGCGCAGCCCTCGCGGACGTGGCGGTTCCAGGTGATTTCTCGTCACCCCTGGCGCAGCAGTTGAAGATCGTCGCCCGCATCATCGCGGCGCGCCAGGCGCTGGGCGCGCGCCGCCAGGTCTTCTTCGTATCCCAGAACGGCTATGACAACCACGCCGGATTGAACGACACCCACCCCGCCCTGCTCAAGGAACTGGGCCAGGCCCTGGCCACGTTCCAGCAGGCGCTGTCGGCGATCGGCGTGGCGGACCAGGTGACCACGTTCACGGCATCCGAATTCGGCCGCACCCTGGGCTCCAACGGCAATGGCTCCGACCATGGCTGGGGCTCGCATCACTTCGTGCTGGGCGGCGCCGTCAAGGGCGGCCGCTACTACGGCAGCCATCCCGAAATCGCCCTGGACGGCCCCGGCTTCGTCGACAACGGCCGCCTCTTGCCGACCCTGGCCGTGGACCAGCTCGGCGCGTCCCTGGGCGGCTGGTTCGGCGCCAGCCGCGACGATCTGGGGCTGGTGTTCCCGAACCTGCGGCGCTTCGACGCGCAGGCGCTGGATCTGCTGCCGCGCGCCTAGGGCCGCGCCGGCGGCGGCGGACTCACAGCTGCCGCGCCTGTACACGCAGCAGGTACTTCTGGATCTTGCCCGTGGCGGTCTTGGGCAAGGGGCCGAACACAAAGGTGCGCGGCACCTTGAAGCCCGCCAGGCGGCCCCGGCAGAAGCTGGCCAGTTCCTCCGCGGTCGCGGCGCAGCCGTCCTTCAGCGTGACGAAGGCGCAAGGCGTCTCGCCCCACTTGGCATCCGGCCGCGCCACCACCGCCGCTTCCAGCACGGCGGGATGCGCGTACAAGGCATCCTCGACCTCGACCGTCGAGATGTTCTCGCCGCCGGAAATGACGATGTCCTTGGCGCGATCCTTGATCTGCATGTAGCCGTCGGGATGCACCACGCCCAGATCGCCGGTGTGAAACCAGCCGCCGGCGAAGGCCTCGGCCGTGGCTTGCGGATTCTTCAGGTAGCCCTTCATGAGCGTGTTGCCGCGCATCATGATTTCGCCCACGGTGGCGCCGTCCGGGGGCACGGGCTCCAGGGTGGCGGGATCCAGCACGCGGACCTGTTCCATCGTGTGCTTGCGCACGCCGATGCGGGCCTTGAGCGCAGCCTGTTCATCCAACGGCAAATCGCTCCAGGCCTCGTGCCAGGCGCAACTGATCGACGGACCGTAGCTCTCCGTCAGGCCGTACAGATGCGTGACGTCTATGCCCAGTTCGTCCATCGCCGCGATGACGGCGGCCGGAGGCGGAGAACCGCCAGTGAGCACCTGCACCGGCCGGACCGCACGCCGCTTGATCGCTGGCGGACTGTTGATCAGCATGCCGAGCACCACCGGCGCGGCGCAGAAATAATCGACCCCATGCGCCTGGATGGCGTCGAAGATGGCGCCGGCCTCGACCCGCCGCAGGCAGACATTGGTTCCCGCCAGCAGCGCGATGGCCCAGGGAAAGCTCCAGCCATTGCAGTGGAACATCGGCAAGGTCCAGAGGTACACGGCATGCTGGCGCATGTCGCAGGCCAGGGCGTTGCCCATCGCGTTCAGATAGGCGCCGCGATGGTGGTACAGCACACCCTTGGGGCGGCCGGTGGTGCCGGAGGTGTAGTTCAGGCACAGCGATTGCCATTCGTCCGCCGGCCAGGGGAACCCGGCCGCCGCATCGCCCGATGCCAGCAGCGCTTCGTAGTTCATTTCCCCGATCAGCTCGCCGGGCCCGCCGTATTCGGGATCGTCGATATCCACCACCCGGATCCGCCTGCGGGTCTGGGCCAGCGCCTGCGCCATGACGGGCGCGTACTCGCGGTCCGTCAACAACACCACCGCCGCGCCGTGCTCCAGGATGAAGGACAGCGTTTCCGCGTCCAGCCGGGTATTCAGGGCATTGAGCACCGCGCCCGCCATGGCGACGCCGAAGTGGGCCTCGTACAAGGCCGGGATGTTGGGCGCCATCACGGCCACCGTATCGCCAGGCCGCACGCCCAGGCGCGCCAGCCCGCTGGCCAGCCGGCGGCAGCGCGCGTAGGTTTCGCGCCAGCTCTGGCGCAGCGCGCCGTGAACGATGGCGGTGCGTTCCGGATAGACCTTCGCCGCGCGCTCGATGAACGTCAGCGGCGAAAGCGCCAGATAATTGGCGCTGTTGCGTTCGATATCCTGCGCGTGATGGTCGGGAGTGTCGGCGGGCATCGGAGTCTCACAGAAGCGAAACGCTCACCGCGCCCTTCAGGCGCCGGCTAGCGGGGACAGGCCGCGCAGCGTCGCGCGCAGCAGGGAATCGCTCAAGTCCGCGTCCGCCTGCATCAAGCGCTGCAGCAGGCGGTCGGGACTGTCGCCGGAAGTTTGCAGATGCCAGCCGTACAGGTGCAGTCCGTTCAGCACATAGGCATCGTCCAGGCCTTCCAGCACGGCATGCCGGCGCGGCGCGCGCGCGGACGGCGGCAAGGCGTTGTCGGCGCAGTCCGCGACCAGGATGGACGTGGGCCGGGAAAAATAATCCGCCACCCGCAAGCGGGCCTCGTCCAGCCGGCGCAGCGCCGCGGCGTCCAGCGGCTCGTCCGCCAGACGCACCTTGAGCAGCAGGTTGCGCTGGTCGAGTTCGACGATGTGCAGGTCTTTCTCGACCCAGTCGGCATGAACCGGCACGCTCTTGCGGCGGAAGACTTCCGCGGCCGCCAGCCCCGCTCCCAGACCTTCGCCGGCAAGCAGCTGCTTGAAGAAGTCCCGCTCGGCCATGGCGCGATCCAGTTCCTGCAGCTCCAGATCCAGCGCATGGCGCTCGCGCAGGCACTGCGCGCGGCGGGCGTGCAATTGCTCGTCTGCCGGACCGCGCTGCAGGTCCAGCCACCCCGCCAGGCGCACGCCGCTGCGTTGGCCCAGGCGCTCGATGCAGCGGCGCAACTCCCGCAGGAACAGCGCCGCGCCCGCCTCGTCCTGCGCCAGGTCCGGCGCCAGCGCCGGGAGCAGCAGCAGGCGGCCCGGCGGCTCGCTGGCGTAGCTCGCCAAGGTCATGCCCACGCCGTCCTCGAGTATGCCCGCGCCCGGCGCCGCGGCCAGCGTCGCGCAGGGTTGGAAACAGCGCGCGGCTTCGGTGAAGAGCGTGCGGAAAGGCTCGCCCGCCTGGCGCGGCAGCGCATCGCCATCGATCGGCTGGCTGCGCACCGTCCGCGGCCAGAGCGGATCGGACCAGTCGTAGGGAAGAATGTCTTGCAGGGTGTGCACGCCCACCGTGCGCGGCGCGGGAACCAGGACGACCAGCGTGCCGCCCGCGCCCAGCAGGCGTTTGAATTGCTCGCGCCAGTGGCGGCTGGTGGCCAGCAGCCATTCCGACGCGCCCACGCCCAGCACCGGCGGATCGGCGCGTTCGCAGGCGGCCTCCAGCACCGGGTACAGGCCGGCGGGATTCCATATGAGCACGTCAGCCCGGTCCAGCGAGGCGGGCTGATCAAAGGACAGAACGGCATCCAGGCTGTGGGGCGCAAGCGCCAGCGCAAGGTCGAGCGTAGAAATATTCATATCGCTAATCCGTACTTGACTTTCGAAATCAATATATCATAAAGTCTAGTTAACTAGACAAATATACAAATCCTATATACATATTCCGGAATCCAGCTGTCATGTCCACTCTTACGAACGTCCGCAACGAGTCCCCCGCCTCCAGCAGCCCCGTGGCGCTGGACCGCGACTCCCCTCTGCCGCTCTATGTGCAGATCAAGCGGCGCGTGCTGATGATGATCCTGAACTGGCAGCAGGAAAGCGACCGCTTTCATACCGACCACGAACTGAGCGAACAATTCGACGTCAGCCGCATGACGGTGCGCCAGGCCATCCAGGAACTGGTGGACGAAGGCTATCTGCGGCGGGTCCGAGGGTCCGGCACCTTCGTCTGCGCCCCCAAGATCGACGAGCAGTTCAGCCCCGCCATGGACTTCATCGACCAGTGGTCCGCCCACGGCCGCCCGCTGAGCCTGCGCGTGCTGCACTGTGCCCAGGAACCCGCCACCGCCGCGGTGGCGCGCCAGCTGGACGTGGCGCCGGGCACGCCGGTCTGGAGCATCCTGCGCCTGCGCACGGTCCAGCTGGTGCCGATTTCGATCGACTACCGCTATGTGCGCGTCGACCGCATCCCCCGCATCGACGCCAGCCAGGTCGAGGCAGGCTCCCTGCTGGAGTTGATCGGCCGCCAGGTCGAACTGGCCTACGGCAATCTCAAGATCGAGGGCGGCGCGGTGCAGGCCGAGCATGCCGACTACCTCAGCCTGCTGCCCGGAGATCCCATCCTGACACGGCACCTGGTTTATTTCGACAAGCAGGACCAGCCGGTCATGTCCGGTTTTTCCCACTATCGCGCGGATCAGGTCCGGTACTCGGTGCGCGTGCCGTTGCAGAACGGCGCAGGCAAGACGGACCAGGTGTCTGACTCGCTCGAGTTCCGCAATCCCCCGGGCGCGGCGGAGAACTAGCGCGCTTGCGTTTTCGCTGTTCGTGGAAGTTGCTGCACCCCTTAAATCCCGCATCAGGCACAGGAGTAGCACCATGACTTGCATAAAGACGTTTCTGGAGTTCTCGCGGCGCGCGGCCATTGCGCTGCCGGCCGCCGCGCTGATGCTGGGCATGCACGCCGCCAGCGCGCAGGATGCGGTGCGGATAGGATCCATCCTGTCCGTGACCGGTCCCGCCGCCTTTCTGGGCGAAGACATGAAGGCCGGCATGGAAATGGCCATCGACGACATCAACGCCGCCGGCGGCATCGGCGGCAAGAAGGTCGAATGGGTGTTCTACGACGCCGAAAGCCAGACCGCCAAGGCGATCAACGCCACCAAGCGGCTGCTGTCCCAGGACAAGGTGGACATCATCGTCGGCGGCGGCAACATGAGCGGCATCGCCATGGCCATGGTGCCGATGGTGGACAAGGCCGCCACGCCCTTCATTTCCACCGAAGGCTCGATGCAGATCGTGATGCCGGTGGCGGAACGCAAGTATGTATTCAAGAGCACCGTGGACGACGACCAGGTGATCGACCGGGTGCTGGATTACTTCGACAAGAAGGGCATCAAGCGCGCCGCCCTGCTGGCCGACAACAGCGGCTTCGGCCAGAGCGCCGTCGAACAGATGAAGCGGCTTGCCGCCAAGCGCGGCATCGACATCACGTATGAATCCTTCAACCCCGCCGACACCGACCTGACGCCGCAGCTCACGCGCATCAAGAACGCGTCGGTGCAGGCCATCATCTGCTGGACCGTCACCCCGGCCGGCGTGGTGTTCATCAAGCAGGCGCAGCAGCTGGGCCTGGACAAGCTGACGCTGGTGCACAGCTATGGCTTCGTCGACCAGCGCTACATGAAGCTGGCGGGCGACTCGGTCAAGGACCTGCTGCTGGTCAGCGTCAAATTCCCGGTGGGCCAGGACCTGCCCGACGCCGATCCCATCAAGACCCGCATCGTGGACCTCAGCAAGCGCTTCGAGGCCCGCTACAAGCGCAAGCCCAACCAGTTCGTGGCCCAAACCTACGACGCCATGATGCTGGCGCGCGCCGCCCTGGACAAGAGCGGCGGCGACAAGGAAAAGACCCGCGAACAGCTGACCGCCATCACCGGCTACCAGGGCGTGGGCGGGGTCTTCAATTTCTCGCCCCAGCGCCACTCGGGCCTGGATAAGGATGACATCGTCATGCTCGGCTACCGGGACGGGCAGTTCCGGCTGGCCGACTACAAGTAAAGCAGCTCCTACTCCGCAACCTCCACTCACGCGCGCCGCGGGCGCAGCAAATCAGGGAGTGCAGTCATGAACGTAGCAAGCGCCGAGCCGCGTACGATCCTGGACGATCCGGAAAGCATCTTTCCGCTGGACCTGGACACCCGGATTCCCAAGATCCGCGACCTCTACCACCTGGCAACGGTCAAGCAGTGGGACCCGCGCACCGACATCGACTGGCATCTGTTCGACGCCTCGCAGTACACGCCCGAGCAACGCTACGCGGCCCGCCAGTACTGGAGCCGCCGCGCCTGGAGCGAATACGGCGCCATCTCGGAAAGCCCGGCCCTGCAGATCCGCTTCTGCCACGACAAGTGCGAACCCGACCTGCGGCTGTTCTTCACCATCCGTTCGCAGGAAGAAAGCCGCCACGCCGAAGCCTGCTACCGCATGGCCGAAGCGCTGGGCGGCTACATGGAGCAGCCGGCCCAGGCCGCCTACCAGGGCTCCGTCGCCACCCACGGCGTGCGCAAGATGGCGCTGGACCCCGAGGTGTCGGTCGAGGCGATCCTCGCGGCGCTGGTCTGCGCCGCCGAGGAAATCGCGTTCGACGTCTTCCGCCACTTGGTCGAGATCACCCGCGACCCCGTCGCCAAGCAGATCTGCGCCCGCATCATGCGCGACGAGGTCCGGCACTGCGCGTTCGGCTGGCGCTTCCTCGACCACCGCATTCCGCAGATGTCCGCCGCCGAAATCAAGGTGGTGGAAAACGCCGTGATCAACATGATGGAAAAGGTCGAGCTCAACGGCTATCACAGCGCATGGCTGGCGCCCGACAACCCGGCTTCGCGCGCCGAAATGGAAGTGGACCGGCTCACCTGGGAAGCCGGCCTGGGCTCCACGGTCGAAGAACTGGAAAAGCCCCTGTTCGTTGAAACCGTGCAGCGCGTGCGCCGCCAGATGGAGCCCTGGGGCGTGCGCCTACCCCTGCTGCACCACCCGAAGATCGGCGAATTCTGAACCCGAGGGAACCCGTCATGAACGCAGCTACGACCAGAATTCCCGTTGAGCGCCGCTTCCCGCTGACGCTCAAGCAGTCCATCACCTCGATCCGCGAACTGTACGAAACCGGCAAGCAGCAGCGCTGGGCGCCGGAAACGGACATTCCCTGGGCCAGCCTGGACCTCGGCGCGCTCGATGCGCAGGTCCGCGACGCCGCCCGCCTGACCTGGAGCCGCCGCGCCTGGGTGGAATACGCGGGCCTGAGCGAAACACCGGCGCTGCTGGTGCGCCTGTGCCTGGAGAGCGGCCGCGAGTCCGACCCCAAGTACTTCCTCACCGTGCGCAACACCGAGGAAGCCTGGCAGATCGAGTGCTTCCACCGCTACGCCACCCTGCTGGGCGGCTACCTGAACCGCCCGCCCAGCCCCCAGCAGGAAGCCATCTTCAATCAATGCAGGCATCGCCAGGTGCTGGATGCCGCCTGCAATGCCGACGCCTTCTTCACCACGCACGCCGCGGTGGAAGACGGCCTGGAGCTGGAGCTGTTCCGCGCGTACCTGGAAAACGCCCGTGAACCGGTAGCGCGCCGCATCCTGGAACAATGCGTCCAGGCCAAGGAACGCCACGCCACCTTCGGCTGGCTCTATGTCGCCGAACGCGCCGCCGCCTGGTCCGACGCCGACCGCGCCGCCGTGGCCCAGGCCGTGTCGGGCTATCTGAACGAGGTCGAACTGCGCGGCTATCACTGCCCCTGGCTGGCGGAACCCGATGGTCCCGAAAGCCGGGCCAACGCGCTGACGGCCGAAGCGGGCCTGGGCGCTGCGTCGGCCGACCGGGAGCACGAGGTCCTGTGGTCGTACCTGGAGACGGTGACGCGGCGGCTGGCCGATTTCGGCGTCGAACTGCCGGGCATCGCGCTCACCACGCGCCGGCCCAACTGAGCCGGCGCCGGGGGCCCTGCCATGGACATGTCCGCGCAAATCATCCAACTGCTGGTCGCCGGAATCACCACCGGCAGCATCTACGCCATCGTGGCGGTGGGATTCAACGTCATCTTCAAGAGCACCGACGCCATCAACTTCGCCCAGGGCGAATGGGTCATGATGGGCGGCATGGTGGCGGCGGCCTGTTACGCGGTGGCCGAGCTGCCGCTATGGCTGTCCTGCCTGGCGGCCGTGGCCCTGGTGGCCTTGGCGGGCGGCGTGTCCGAACGCCTGGTGATCCATCCGCTGAAAAAGCCCGCGCCCCTGCTGGTGACGCTGCTCAGCATCGGCCTGGCCATCTGTACCAAAAGCCTGGTGATGCTGGGGCTGGGCAAGACGCCGATGGGCTATCCCGCATTCTCGGGCGATGCGCCGGTGCCGCTGGCCGGCGCGCAGATTCCGCCGCAGAGCTTCTGGGTGATGGGGGTGGCGCTGGCCTTCATGCTGGGGACGCACTTCTTCTTCGAGCGCACCCTGCTGGGCAAGACCCTGCGCGCGACCGCCATCGACCGCGACGCGGCCGCCCTGGTCGGCATCAACGTGCGGCGGTCGGTGACGGTGGCCTTCGTGCTGGCGGCGCTGGCCGGCGGCATCGCGGGCGTGATCATCGCGCCGCTGACCTTCACCTCCTATGACCACGGCACCATGCTCGGCTTCAAGGGCTTCAGCGCGGCCATGCTGGGCGGCCTGGGCAGCCTGCAGGGCGCCTTGCTCGGCGGCGTGCTGCTGGGCGTGATCGAAGCGCTGGGCGGCGGCCTGATTTCCTCGCAGTACAAGGACGCGCTGTCCTTCATCGTGCTGCTGCTGGTGCTGTTCTACCGTCCCCAGGGCCTGCTGGGCAAAGCCGAAATCAACAAGGTCTGAAAGGGGTGACGATGAAATCCGAAATCCATCCGCCCGGGGACGGCGCGCGCCACGATTTGCGCATCCTGCTGGCGCTGTGGGGCCTGTTCCTTCTGTTTCCGCTGGTGGCGCCGAACAGCTATGCCGTGGGCCTGGCGGTGACGTTCAGCATCAACCTGATGCTGATCGCCAGCCTCAACCTGCTGATGGGCTACTGTGGGCAGATCTCCATGTGCCAGGCCGGCTTCTTCGGCCTGGGCGCCTATGTCAGCGGCGCCTTGTCGGCCAAGTACGGCCTCCCCGCGCTTGCCAGCATCCCGGCCGCGCTGGCGGTCGCAAGCACGGCGGCGCTGTTGATCGCCCTGCCCGTGCTGCGGCTGCGGGGTCACTACCTGGCGATGGCAACGCTGGGATTCAACGCCATCCTGTCGGTGCTGTTCGTCGAACTGGTGGACTACACGGGCGGCCCCAACGGCCTGTCGGGCGTCGAACCCATCACGGTCGCGGGCTATGCCTTCGATACCGACCGGCGCTTCTTCTACCTGGCCTGGGCCGCGGGCCTCTTACTGATGTGGGGTTTCCTCAACCTGACCCGCTCGCGCATCGGCCGCGCCATGATCAGCGTGGCCGGCAGCGAGGTCGGCGCGGCCAGCCTGGGCATCAACACCTATGCGCTCAAGGTGGCGGTGTTCGTGCTCTGCGCCGCGGTCGCGGCCCTGGCGGGCACGTTCTATGTCCACTTCAACCAGTTCGCGTCGCCCGAGACCTTCAGCTTCTCCGCATCGGTGCTGCTGCTGGTCATGGTCGCGGTCGGCGGCTGGGGCAAGTACTGGGGGCCGCTGTTCGGCGCGCTGGTCTACACCGCGGTGCCGGAACTGCTGCGCGCCTTCCACGACGTCGAGCTGCTGCTGTTCGGGCTGGGCATGATCCTGGTCCTGATGTTCTTCCCGGGGGGGCTGGCGGGACTGGCGCAGCGGCTGTGCAGGCGTTCAGCCCGCCTGCCCGCGTCCCCGGTGGCGGCAACAAAGGGAAAGGTGCGCCATGGCTGATCACGATTTCCTGTCGGTGCGGGACCTGGGCATCAATTTCGGCGGACTGGCCGCGCTTGCCGACCTGTCCTTCGACCTGAAGCAAGGCCAGATCAAGGGCCTCATCGGCCCCAATGGCGCGGGCAAGAGCACCCTGTTCAACATCGTCGCGGGGTTGCTGCAGCCGGGCAACGGCGAGGTGCGCTTTCGCGGCCGCTCGGTGCGGGGCCTGCCGCCGCACCAGCGTGTCCGGCTGGGCATCGCCCGCACCTTCCAGAACCTGCAGATCTTCAAGGACCTGACGGTGCTGGAGAACGTCATGGTCGGCTGCCATGCGCGCTTCGGCTCCGGCCTGTGGGCCTGCATGCTGCGCACGCCCCGCCAGCGCCGCGACGAACGGCGGATGCGCGACATCGCGATGCAGCGGCTGGAACAACTGCATCTGGCCCGCCAGGCCGACGTGCTGGCCGCGGACCTGAGCTTCGGCCAGGCCAAGATCCTGGAAATCGCCCGCGCCCTGGCCGCCGATCCCACGCTGCTGCTGCTGGACGAACCCGTCGCGGGCGTGCCGCATGCCGAAGTGGCGCAGGTGGCCCAGGTCATACGCGAAGTCAACGCCAGCGGGGTGACCGTGCTGCTGGTCGAGCACAACATGAGCTTCGTCATGCAGCTGTGCGACGACATCCTGGTCCTGAACTACGGCCGCAAGATTGCCGAAGGCCAGGCCGACGCGGTGCGCGTCGATCCCCTGGTCCTGAAGGCCTATCTCGGGGAGGACATGCCCGATGCTTGAAATCACCAACCTGTGCGCCTCGTATGGCGCCGGCGACGTCCTGCGGGAAACCAGCCTGGAGATTCCCGCCGGGCAGATAGGCTGCCTGCTCGGCGCCAACGGCGCCGGCAAGACCACCGTCATGCGCAGCCTGAGCGGCCTGCTGCGCCCCCTGCGCGGCAGCGTGCGCTTCGAAGGGGAAGCGATAGAAGCGCTGCCCGCCGACCGCATCGTCGACCGCGGCATCGTCCTGGTGCCCGAAGGCCGGCGCGTGTTCGCGCCGCTATCGGTCAGCGAAAACCTGGAAATGGGCGGCTACAAACTGCTCAAGCAACGCCGCCAGTCGGAATTTCGCCGCAACCTCGACTTCGTCCTGGACCTGTTCCCGCGGCTGTCCGAGCGCGCCCGCCAGCCTGCGGGAACGCTGTCCGGCGGCGAACAGCAGATGGTCGCGATCGGCCGGGCCCTGATGAGCAGCCCGCGCCTGTTGATGCTGGACGAACCGTCCATGGGCCTGGCGCCCCTGGTCGTGAAGGACATCTTCCTGTCGCTGCGGCGGCTCAAGCAGGAAGGCCTGACGCTGTTCATCGCCGAACAGAACGCCAGGCTGACCTTGAGCGCCGCGGACTACGGCTACGTGCTGCAGGAAGGCCGGGTGGCGTATTCGGGCAGCGCCCAGGCGCTGCGCGACGATACACGGGTACAGGCCGCCTATCTGGGCGCCTGACAGGAGACAGGTGACGCGATGACGTGTTCTACCCAGGGACAGGCGATCGATCCGGAGCAGGAAGCGCAGTACAACCTGCGTGCCCGGCATCCCGAACGCGAGGAAATCTACTTTACCTACGCACGCCGCAGCGCGAATACCCGCAACCGGCCCGAAGCGCGCCTGGACCTGCGCTTCGGCGAGCGGCCCTCGAGCGTGCTGGACCTGTTCGTTCCCGGCCACGTGCCGGCGCCGCCGCTGCTGGTTTTCATCCATGGCGGCTACTGGCGCGCGCTGGACAAGCATGGCTTCTCGTTCATCGCCGACGAATACCTGGCTCGCGGCGTGGCCGTGGCGCTGCCCAACTACACGCTGGCGCCGCATGCGAGCGTCTCCGAAATCGTCGACGAAGCCTGCGCCGCCGTGTCCTGGCTGACCGCGCAGGGCGAGCGCCACGGTTACGACGCCAGCCGCATCGTGCTGTCCGGCCACTCCGCCGGCGGGCACATGGCCGCCCGCGCGCTGTGCCGCGACCTGGTGCCCGCCCTGGCGGGCAGGATACGCGGCTATGTGGGCTTAAGCGGCCTGTTCGATCTGGAACCGCTGCTACGCACTTCCATCAACCGCGATCTCCACATGAGCGCGGCCGAAGCCCGCAGCCTGGGGCTGTACCAACAAGCCACGCTGTACGAGGTCCCCATGGTGTTCGCGGCCGGCGCCCTGGAAACCGAGGGCTTCCGCGGCCAGAGCCGGGACTTCTCGCAACACTGCGCCAGCCACGGCCACGCGGTCGAGAACCTGGTGGTGCCGCAGCGCAACCATTTCGATCTGCTGACCGATTTCGCCGGCGGCGGCTATCCGCTGTTCAACAAGACGCTCGATCTGCTGCTGTCCGGCGCAGGCCGGGCCTGATCTTTCCACAAGGAGTCCCCATGGCAGGCCAACCACTCAATCCCGCGGGCGTCTGCGCGCCGCTGGGCCCCTACAGCCAGGGCGTGCTGACCGAAGGCGCCGGGCGCTGGCTGCACATTGCCGGCCAGGTGGGAGTATCGTCGGAAGGCGCGCTCGCCCAGGGCTTCGAAGCCCAGGCCCATGCCGCCTGGCGCAACATCCAGGCCATGCTGGAGGCCGCGGGGATGCATGCGGGCGATCTGGTCAAGGTCGTGACCTACATCACGGACGAAAGCCAGCTCCCGCTGCTCGGCCCGGTCAGGCTGGCCTATCTGGGCGAGGCCCGTCCCGCCGCGACGCTGGTCGTGGTGCGCGCCCTGGCGCGGCCCGAGTGGCTGATCGAAGTGGAAGCGTCGGCGTACAAGCCTGCATGACCGCCGCGGCGGCATCGCCCGAAGGAGAACAAGCATGTTCGAGGACCTACGCAACAAGCGGGCCCTGGTGACCGGCGCCTTCGGCGGACTGGGCGCCGAGTTCGCGCGCACCCTGTCCGCGGCGGGCGCGCACGTGGCCCTGGCCGGACGCAGGCTGCAGGCCGGCGAGCAGCTGGCCGCGGAACTGGCCGCCACGGATCGCCAGGCATGCGCCATCGCGCTGGACGTTACCCAGCCCGACAGCGTCGCGGGCCTGTTCGATGCCGCGTCCGAGCGCCTGGGCGGCGCCATCGACATCCTGATCAACAACGCCGGCGTCACGGCCACACGGCCGGCGCTGGAGCATACCGAAGCCGACTGGATGGACGTGATCGACGTCAACCTCAATGGCACCTGGCGCGTGGCGCAGGCAGCCGGGCGCCACATGCAGGCGCACGGCGGCGGCAGCATCATCAACATTGCCTCCATCCTCGGGCTGCGGGTGGCCCAGCAGGTGCCGGCCTACGCCGCCTCCAAGGCTGCGCTGATCCAGCTGACGCAGGCCCTGGCGCTGGAATGGGCGCGCCACGGTATCCGCGTCAATGCGCTGGCGCCAGGCTACATAGAAACCGACCTGAACCGCGAATTCTTCGCCAGCGACGCGGGACAGGCGCTGATCCGGCGCGTGCCGCAGCGCCGGCTCGGGCAGGCGCGGGAGCTGTCGGCTCCCCTGCTGCTGCTGGCTTCCGACGCCTCTTCCTTCATGACCGGGTCGGTCCTGGTGGTGGACGGCGGACATCTCATTTCCACGCTTTGACTCCGGGACGCAACATGGACTTCAGCCTCACGCCAGAAATCGAAAGCTATCGCCGGCGCATCAAGGACTTCGTCGAAACCCACATCCTGCCGGCGGAGGCGGACCCGTCCTCCTACGACGAACACGAGAACATCCGCGAGGAAGTCCTGCAGCCGCTGCGCCGCCGCGCGCGCGAAGCCGGGCTGTGGGCGCTGCAGATGCCGCGCGAACGCGGCGGCCAGGGCCTGTCGCGCGTCGGCATGGCGGCCTGCTACGAGGAAATGAACGTGTCGATCTTCGGACCCGTGGTGTTCAACAGCGCGGCGCCCGACGACGGCAACATGATGGTGCTGGAGAAGGTCGCCACCGAGGCGCAGAAGGCGCGCTGGCTGCAGCCCATCGTGGACGGCAAGGTGCGATCGTCGTTCGCCATGACCGAACCGCATCCGGGCAGCGGCTCCGACCCTTCCATGATGCGCACCACCGCCACCCTGCAAGACGGCAAATGGCGGGTGCATGGCAAGAAGTGGTTCATCACCGGCGCGGGCGTGGCGCAGCACTTCATCCTGATGGCCAAGACCTCGGACGATCCGCGCAAGGGCCTGACAGCCTTTCTCTTCGACGCGGACCAGCCCGGCTGGCGCATCGAACGGCGCATCCCCATCATGGGGCCGGAGGAACACGGCGGCCATTGCGAACTGGTGTTCGACGGGCTGGAGATCCCCGACGAGAACCGCCTGCTCGGCGTGGGCGACGGCCTGAAGGTCACGCAGATCCGCCTGGGGCCCGCGCGGCTGACGCATTGCATGCGCTGGTTGGGGCTGGCGCGCCGCTCCCTGGCGATCGCGCGCGACTACGTCGCAACCCGCCAGAGCTTCGGCACCGCGCTGGCCGAACGCGAAGGCGTGCAATGGATGCTGGGCGAATGCGCCATGGCGATCGAGATCGGCCGCCTGCTGACGATGCGCGCCGCCGTCGCCTTGGACCAGGGAAGCTACGCGCGCAAGGAAGTCTCGATGGCGAAGATCGTCGTCTCCGAAACGCTGCACAAGGCGGTCGACACCGCCATCCAGCTGACCGGCGCGCGCGGCTATTCGCGCGATACGGCGCTGGCCTGGATCTACCGCTACGCGCGCCAGGCCCGGCTGGTGGATGGCGCCTCGGAAGTGCACAAGATGGTGCTGGCGAGGTTCCTGATGGACGAAGGCGACGACTTCTGGCATTGGCAGGCGCAGGAATCGAGCGGAGCGCAATCGTGACGGGCGCATCCGAAGACCCGATCGCCGGCCGCGACGCGTTGGCCGCCTATCTGGTCCGCGCCGGGTATGCGGGGCGGACGGAGGAAGTGGCGCTGCGCCGCCTCGCTGGCGGCCAGTCGAATCCGACCTACGTCGTGACCACGGCCCGCGGCCAGTACGTGCTGCGCAAGCAACCCGCGGGCAAGCTGCTACCCTCGGCGCACGCCATCGACCGCGAGTTCCAGGTCATGCGGGCGTTGCAGGGCAGCGAGGTGCCCGTGCCGCGCATGCTGGACTATTGCGCCGATGACAGCCTGCTCGGCACGCCCTTTTATCTGATGGACTACGTGCAGGGACGCAGCTTCGTCGACCCGGCCCTGCCGGGCCTGGAGCCGGCCGAACGCGGCGCCATCTACGCGGAAACCAGCCGCGTGCTCGCCGCCCTGCATCAGCTGGACTACGCCGCCCTGGGCCTGGAAAGCTATGGCCGTCCCGGCAACTACTACGCGCGCCAGATCTCGCGCTGGACGCGGCAATACCGCGAAAGCCGGCCGGCCGCCGACTTGCCCGCCATGGAATCGCTGATCGACTGGCTGCCGCGCAACATTCCCGCCAGCGACGAAACCCGTCTGGTGCATGGCGATTTCCGGCTGGACAACCTGATCTTCCACCCCACCGAGCCCCGCGCCCTGGCCCTGCTGGACTGGGAGCTTTCCACGCTGGGGCACCCGCTGGCGGACCTGGCCTATTACTGCATGTGCTGGCGCGTATCGCCGCAACTGTGGCGCGGCGTGGCCGGCTCCGATCTCCGCGCGCTGGGCATCCCCACCGAGGACGAGGCCGTGGCGGCGTATTGCCGGGCGCGCGGGCTGGCCGGCGTGTCCGATTGGGGCTTCTACCTGGCCTACAGTTTCTTCCGCATGGCCGCCATCCTGCAGGGCGTTGCCGCGCGCGCCTCGGGCGGCAACGCCGCGGCCGACGACGCCCTATCCATGGGCGCCAAGGTGGAACCGCTGGCCGAGCTGGGCTGGGAGTGCGCCCGCGGCGGCGGCGCGGCTTGACGGGTCCGAGTCCCGGTCCAAGCTCCAGTCCGGCCCCGGCGGCGGGCTGGCGTCCGGAGCCCAACCGCTCTATAACCTGATAATCGGGCCGGCGCGGCCGCCGGACGCCTCATACTTCCCTCGTTTCCATGACCCAGACCTGCTCCTTGGCGCTGCAACCCGCCACCGAAGACGACCTGCCCTTCCTGCTGACCCTGCGCAAGACCACCATGCAGGAACACCTGCAGCGAGCGGGCGCGCCGCTGGACGACGACCATCACCTGGCCCGCATCCGCTACCGCTTCGAGGATGCCCGCATCGTCTGGCTGGACGGCCGGCCCGCCGGCCTGTTCAAGCATGGCCGGGACCCGGCCGGCTGGCGCATCGTGCAGATCCAGATCGACCCCGCCTTCCAGGGCCGCGGGCTGGGCCGCCGCCTGCTGCAAGGCGTGCTGGACGAAGCCGACGCCGCAGGCGTCCCCGTCACCCTGAGCGTGCTCAAGGGCAGCCCCGCCCGGCGCCTCTACGAAGCGCTGGGCTTCATCCCCGTGGAGGAGACCGACCTGGAATATGAAATGCGTCATGAACCCGGCGCGGTCCGGCCGGCCGGCTGACCCTTTGCAACTTCTTTCAATCCGGCTGGAATAAAGCCGGAACCGGCAGCGTCTGTAGGGGGCAGTCTCCCACTTTCCCTATCTACGTACGAGGCACACCATGCGCAAACACATCGCCGCAGCCCTGGCCATCTCCGCCGCCGCCCTGTTTTCGGCCGGCGCCCAGGCCCAGGCCGTCAAGACCCAGGACGGCATGCTGGTCAACAGCGCCGGCATGACGCTTTACACCTTCGACAAGGATGCCGGCGGCAAGAGCGCCTGCAACGACCAGTGCGCCAAGATCTGGCCGCCCGTCATGGCCAGCGCCGACGCCAAGCCCATGGGCGACCTGACCGTCATCACCCGCGATGACGGCAGCAAGCAATGGGCCAGCAAGGGCAAGCCGCTGTACACGTTCGCCAAGGACGCCAAGGCGGGCGACAAGACCGGCGACAATTTCAAGGAAGTCTGGCACGTTGCCAAGCCCTGATACGGTGTCCGCCATCCAACGCAGCAACCCATGCGCGCCGAAGACGAAGCCCTGATCCTGGCCTGCATCCCCAGCCTGCGGCGTTATGCCCGCGGGCTGACGGGCGACCCCCACCGGGCCGACGACCTGGTCCAGGACACGCTGGAGCGCGCATGGAGCCGCTATTCACGCTGGCAGCGGCGCGGCGAGCTGCGCGCCTGGATGTTCGGCATCATGCACAACCATTTCATCGACGGCGTGCGCGCCAGCAGCCGGCGGGCCGAACAGACCGCCCCGGGCGAACTGCCCGACGCCCCGGTGCGCGCCACGCAGACCGACCACCTGGAGGTGCGCGACCTGGACCGCTGCCTGCAAGCCCTGCCCGCCGAACAGCGGGAAGTGCTGTTGCTGATATGCGTGGAGGACCTGTCCTATCAGGAAACCGCCCGGATACTGGACGTGCCGATGGGCACGGTCATGTCGCGCCTGTCGCGCGCCCGCGAAAAGCTGGGCGCGCTGATGCAGGCGCGCGATACCGTCAGCAAGCTCCATCGCGTGAAATGACATGAACGAAAAACACCTCCATGCGGTGCCCGGCGCGGGCACCCCGATTACCGAAGCCGACCTGCATGCCCATGCGGACGGCCAGCTGCCGCCCGCGCGCCGCGCCGAGGTCGAGGCCTTTCTGGCCGCGCATCCGCAGGACCAGGCCCGCGTCGACGAATGGCGCGAGCAGCGGCGCCTGCTGCACGCCATGCTGGATCCGGTGCTGGACGAGCCGCTGCCGCTGCGCCTGCCTCTGGCGCGGCCCGCGAACCCCTGGCCCTGGCGCGCCCTGGCCGCCGGCGTGGCGATCGCCGCCGTCAGCGCCAGCGCCGCCTGGATCACCCGCGGCGCCATGGACGCCCGCCAGCTGCAGGCCGCGCTGGCGACCGCCGCGCCCGAGCGCATCGCCGGCGGCTATGCCCAGCGCGCGGCCATCGCCCACGCAGTCTACGCACCCGACATGGGCCGGCCCGTGGAGGTCGGCGCCGACAACGAGAAGGGCCTGGTCACCTGGCTGACCAAGCGCATGGGCGCGACCATGCGCCCGCCATCCCTGTCGCAGGCCGGCTATGAACTGGTGGGCGGCCGCCTGCTGCCCGGCGGTGCGGGACCTGTGGCGCTCTTCATGTATGGCGCGGCCGACGGCCAGCGCCTGACGCTGTACGTCACCCGCGAAGCCGCGGGCGGCCAGACGGCATTCCAGTTCACCCAGGAAGGTCCGGTGCGGGTGTTCTACTGGGTCGAAGGACAGTTCGGCTATGCGCTGTCCGGCGCGGTCAGCCGCGACGAGCTGCTGCGCGTGTCGCAGGAGGTCTACCAGCAGTTGCAGGGCTAGTCCGGGGACGCAAGCCCCCGCCCGCCAGCGTGCTCGCGCGCCTGGTGCAGCATGTGCAGCGTGATCTTGCGCACCTCGGCGCGGCTCATGCCGATATGCGAACGCAGCATGCGGGCGGCCTCGTCGGCGCGGCTCGCCAGCACCGCGCGCAGAATGGCGGCGTGTTCGTCGTAGGTGGCGTCCACGCGGAAATCCTTGGTGAAGTCCAGCCGCCGCACGATGCGTATCTTCTCGGTCACGTCGCGATGGATCTGCGCCATCTCGGGATTGCCGGCGGCGGCCACCAGCGAACAATGAAATGCCTCGTCCAGTTGCGCCACCAGCCGCCCGTCCAGGATGCGCTGGCGGGGCGGCGCCAGCCACACGTCCTTCAGCGCGCCCAGGATGCCGGCCTCGTCCATGTGCTCGCGCGCACACAGCCGCTCCACCGCGGCCTGCTCCAGCACCACGCGCACGTCGTACAGCGCCTCGAAACGTTCGAAGTCGAAAGGCCGCACCTGCCAGCCGCTGCGCGGACGGGGCAGCACATAGCCCTCGCGCTCCAGCCGCGCCAGTCCCAGCCGCACCGGTGTGCGGCTGACGCCCAGCCGCGCCGCCACCTCGGCCTCGGTAAAGCGCTCGCCCGGCAGCACGCGGAAGTCGAACAGATCGTCCTTCAGGCGCTGATAAACCTGATCGGCCAGCGAGCCGGCCAGGGCCGGCGCCTGGCGGATGGCCGGAGCGGCCTGCACGGATTCCAGGCGCATGCTCAAACCACGGGGCAGGTCGCGTCTTCGGCCAGCACGATGAGCGGATCGCCCGCGTTCACCGGCTTGCCGGGAACGCAGCGGATAGCGGCCACGGTCCCCGACGCGGGCGCGATGACGGACAGCTCCATCTTCATGGCCTCGACCACCACCAGCGTGTCGCCGGCCGATACGCTCTGGCCCACCTGCACCGGGATCTTCCAGATGTTGCCGCACATATCGGCGCTGACCAGGCTTTCTCCTTCCTTCAGTGCCGCCTCGGCCTCGGGCTCGGGCGCAGCCGCGTCCTGCTCCACCGCCGCATCCTCGCTTTTCCACAAGGCGACCTCGGCGTCGAAGGCGCTCTTCTGGCGCGTCTGGAACGCGGCGATACTGTCAGCCTCTTGCGCCAGGAAGCGCTGGTGCGCGGCGAAGTCGAACATCTCTTCCTCGATGCGGACGGTGGCCCGGCCTTCGCGGAAGTCCTCGCGCAACACGTCGAGCTCGGCCTCGGTCACCGGGTAGAAGCGCACCTGGTCGAAAAAGCGCAGCAGCCAGGGCTTGCCATCCTGGAACACCGGGTTCTTCAGGAACTTGTTCCAGATGGGCAAGGTGCGCCCGACCAGCTGATAGCCCCCAGGCGAATCCATGCCGTAGATGCACATGTAGACCCCGCCTATGCCTACCGTGCCTTCGGCGGTGTAGGTGCGGGCCGGGTTGTACTTGGACGTCAGCAGGCGGTGGCGCGGATCTATCGGCACCGCGCAGGGCGCGCCCAGGTACACGTCGCCCAGGCCCATGATCAGGTAGCTGGCGTCGAATACGATGTCGCGGACCTGCTTGCGGCTGGCCAGGCCGTTGATGCGCTGGATGAAGTCCACATTGTTCGGCAGCCAGGGCGCGCTGGCGCGCACGGTTTCCTGGTAGCGCTGCACCGCGCCCAGTGTGGCCGAATCCTCGAACGCCATGGGCAGGTAGACCACGCGGGTAGGCACCTTGAGCGTGGCCACGTCGGCCAGGCCGCTCTCGATCCGCAGCAGGCGCTCGATCAGCGCGCCTTGCAGGATGACCCGGCTGTCGTAGCGGATCTGCAGCGAACGCACGCCGGGCGACAGCTCCAGCACGCCGGCGATGGGATCGGCGTTGAGCGCCTCCATCAGCAAATGGATGCGCATGCGCAGCGCCAGGTCCAGCACGTTGTCGCCATATTCCAGCAGCAGGTAGCCGTCGCCCGCCTGGCGGTAGGAAACCGCAGGGCGCGCGCCCTGCGCCGGCAGCGCCGCCACGATGGGTTCCGCCACGACGGCAGGCGCCGCGGCTTGCGCGGGCTGCGCGGGCGCCGCCAGTTCGGCCACGCAACGGTCCTGCGCCGCCTCCAGCGCCACCGCCTGCCGATAATCGATGCGCACGAAGCGGATGCGGTCGCCCGGCTTGACCTGCCCGACCTTCCACAGTTCGGCGCGGGCAATCGTGACGGGGCAGACGAAGCCGCCCAGGCTGGGGCCGTCGCGCGTCAGGATGACGGGGCTGTCGCCGGTGAAGTTGATGCTGCCGATGGCGTATTCGCAATCATGGATGTTGGACGGATGCAGGCCGGCCTCGCCGCCGTCCTCGCGCGCCCAGGCGGGCTTGGGGCCGATCAGGCGCACGCCCAGCCGGTTGGAGTTGTAGTGCACTTCCCAGTCCGCGGCGAAGAAGGCCTCGATGGCTTCGGGCCGGAAGAAATCCGGCGCGCCATGCGGGCCGTAGAGCACGCCGATTTCCCAGGTGTTGCCATAGGCCGGAATCAGCGCGGCAGGCGCAGCCTGAGGCTCGGACACGGGCGCGGCGGCATCATTGGCCAGCTCCGGCCGGACCCGCGGCAGCATGTCGCCCACACGCAAGGTGCGGCCGGCATGGCCGCCAAACTGGCCCAGCGCAAAGGTCGAACGGCTGCCCAGGTAGAGCGGCACGTCCAGGCCGTTGCGCACCGCCAGATAGCTGCGGCAGCCCGACAGCGCGCGGCCGGTCGCCAGCACCTGACCGGAACGCACGGCCACCGGTGTCCACATGGGCACCGGTTCGCCGTCCAGGGTGGCGGCGCAAGTTGCGCCCGTCAGCGCCACGATGGCATCGCCGTGAAAGCGCAAGGTCGGGCCGACCAGCGTAGCCTCGATGCCGGCTGCGTCGGGCGCATTGCCGACGATGCGGTTGGCCATGCGGAAGGCATAGTCGTCCATCGGCCCCGAGGGCGGCACGCCGATGTCCCAGTAGCCCACCCGCCCGGGGTAGTCCTGCACGCTGGTGTAGGTACCCGCCGCCAGCACCTCGATCGCGGCGGGCCGGTACGTGAAGGTCTCCAGAAAGCGCGTGGACAGCTCGCCGGCGCGAAAGCGCGCGTCGTCCACGATCTGCCGCAGATAGTCCAGGTTGGTGGCGATGCCATGCAGGCGCGTGCGGGCCAGCGCGTGCGCCAGCTTGTCCAGCGCGGCCTCGCGCGTGCCGGCATGCACGATCAGCTTGGCCAGCATGGGGTCGTAGAACGCCGGCACCTCGGTGCCGGTCGCGACCCAGCCGTCCACCCGCAGGCCTTCCGGAAAGTACACATCGGTCAACGCGCCCGGCGACGGCTGGAACTGGCGCAGCGGATCCTCGGCATACAGCCGCACCTCGATCGACGCGCCTTGCGGCGCGCGCGACATGGCGGCGTAGTCCAGCGGTTCGCCCGCGGCCACGCGCAGCATGCATTCGACCAGATCCAGGCCCGTGACCGCTTCCGTGACAGGATGCTCGACCTGCAAACGGGTATTGACCTCCAGGAAATAGAAGCTGTCGCGCGCCGGGTCGTAGATGAACTCCACGGTGCCGGCGGAACGGTAGTTGACCGACTCGCCCAGCCGCACGGCGGCGGCGTGCAGGGCCTGGCGCGTGGCGGCGGGCAGCAGCGGCGCGGGCGTCTCTTCGATGACCTTCTGGTTGCGGCGCTGCACCGAACAATCGCGCTCGCCCAGGGCCAGCACGCGGCCGGCGCCATCGCCGAAGATCTGCACCTCGACGTGGCGCGCGTTGTCGACGTAACGCTCGATGAAGGCGCCGCCGTCGCTGAAGAAGTGTTCGCCCATGCGCTGCACGCTATCGAAGGCCGCGGTCAGCTCGGCCTCGTTGTCGCAGCGCGAAAGACCGATGCCGCCGCCGCCCGCCGTGCTCTTGAGCATCACCGGATAGCCGATGCGCTCGGCCTGCGACAGCGCGGCGCCCAGGCTGTCGAGCAGGCCCGTGCCCGGCGTCATCGGCACGCCGGCCTCGGCCGCCAGTTCGCGGGAGCGGTGCTTCAGGCCGAACTCGCGGATCTGCAGCGGCGTCGGGCCGACGAACGCGATGCCGGCATCTTCGCAGGCCTGTGCGAACTCGGCGCTTTCGGACAGGAAGCCATAGCCGGGGTAGATGGCCTGCGCGCCATGCGCGCGGGCGGCGGCCAGCAGCAGGTCCATGCGCAGGTAGCTGTCGGCGGCCTTCTCGCCGCCCAGCGCCACGGCCTCGTCGGCCGCGCGCACGTGGGCGGCATTGCGGTCCGGGTCGGAGTAAACGGCCACGCTGCGGATGCCCAGCCGCTTGAGGGTGCGGATGGCGCGGACGGCGATCTCGCCGCGGTTGGCAATCAGAACGGTATCGAACACGGTGCGACTCCCAGGTTTCTTGCGGGTTATCGAAAGCGGAGATCAGGCCAGGCTGGCCAGGTAGGCGCGCCAGCCGCCGAACTCCGTGATGTCGCGCGCGCCCTCCAGGCCGCGCGGCTCGCAGATGAAGCCCTTGACCTGGCGGCCGTCCGCCAGCTCCAGCGTGCCGATACCCAGCGGCGCGGGGATCTCGGCCACGAAGGCGCCGAAGGCGGCCAGCGGTACGTCCCAGAGTTCGACCTCGATGGGCGCGCCGCTCGCGGACTTCACCAGGCCGGGCTTGGGCGGCGTGGTATTGGCCAGGGCGTATAGGCGGTAATCGCCGGCCGTGCGCGCCGCTTCGACGAACACGGCGCGGCGCGAGGTCAGTTGATGGTTCAGCGGCATGCCGCGCAGGTGCGCGCCCACCACCGATACGCGCACGGTGTCGCGCGCGGGCGGGGCCGCAAGGCCGGCTGCGGGCAACGGCGCGCCGGTGGCGCCCAGCGGCAGCGCCAGGCGCGCCTGCCACTGTCGTCCGAACTGCGCCAGCGCATGGTCCTGCCAAGCCATGCCGATCAGCGTGATGCCCGCGGGCAGGCCGTCGCCGCGCATGCCCGCGGGCAGCGCCAGCGCCGACAGGTCGGCCAGGTTCGTGAAGTTGGTGTAGATCCCCAATCTCGAGTTCAGCGTCACCGGATCGGCTTCGAGCTGGGCGATGGTGTAGATCGAGGGCGTAGTCGGCACCACCAGCGCATCGAAGCCTGCCAGCGCCTGATGGATGCCGCGCGTCAGCTCGGCGCGCCGGTACTCGGCCTTGAACCCGTCCAGCGCGCTGTAGTTGGCTGCCTGTTCGACGATGCCGCGTACCACCGGATGGATGGCGTCAGGGTTCTGCTTCCACAGCGCTTCCACGGCGGCAAAGCGCTCGGCGACCCATGGCCCTTGATACAGCAACGCCGCCAGCTCGCTGAACGGCGTGAAGTCGATGGGTTCGACCGTTGCGCCGCTGGCCTTCAGGTCGCTCACGGCCTGGTCGAACGCCGCCGCGGCCTGCGCATCGCCGAAGAATTCCAGCTGCGCGGGAATCGCCAGCCTGGGTTGCGCCGGCCAAGGATTTCCGCTCCCTACCGGCTGAGCGCGAGAATAGGGGTCGCGCGCGTCCCAACCCGCTGCAATGTCGGCCACCAGTTCGGCGTCGTCCACCGTCAGCGCGAACACCGACACGCAGTCCTGCGTGCGGCATGCCGGCACCACGCCTGCCGCGCTGAGCCGCCCCTTGGTGGGCTTGAGGCCCACGATGTTGTTGAACCCCGCCGGCACGCGGCCCGAGCCCGCAGTGTCGGTGCCCAACGAGAAAGCGGCCAGGCCGCGCGCCACCACGGAAGCCGAACCCGAACTGGAGCCGCCGCTGACGTAGTCCGGATTGAACGTATTGGGCACCGCGCCCAGCGGCGAACGCGTGCCCACCAGTCCGGTGGCGAACTGGTCCAGGTTGGTCTTGCCCACCAGGATGGCGCCGGCCGCACGCAGGCGGGCGACCACGGTCGCATCTTCCTCGGGCGTGTATGCGAATTCCGGGCAGGCCGCCGTGGTGGGCCAGCCGGCGGCGTCGATATTGTCCTTGATGGCGAACGGCACGCCGTAAAGCGGCAGCCGCGTCAGATCGCCGTTGGCCGCTTCCAGCAGCCCTTGCAGGGCATCGAGCTGCCGCGCCAGCGTGGCGCCGTCCACGCGCTTGATCCAGGCATTGTCTGGCGCGTTGCCGCGTTCGGCCCAGGCGGCCAACAAGGTCTCGGGCGTGGCGCCCTCGTTGCGATAGGCGGCCTGCCACTGCGCGATCGTCCAGGCGAGCGGGCCCTTCTGCGTTGCTACGGCGTTCATGCTGGAGTCCTTTCTTGTATACAAGTACGGATTCCCAAGCAATCGGCGTGCCATGTAGGCCGCCGCCCCGCGCCTGCCCCGCTTCCCTGCGGCAACGCGCCGCTTGCGGCCCGCGGCCAGCGCCGCGGCGCGGCGCGCGCGCACCGCCAACGGGCGGCGTGCGCACCCATGTTGTGCATGCGGCACCAGATCGGCCCCTGCCGCGTCGCGCACCGCCTTCACTGGCGCGCGTGTCGTTTCCCCCCTTCATATAGCGGACCGTGCGTGCGCGCGCGGTTGGCATGCCTTTTGCTTTTAGGTCCTCGTTGTCGGGTGTTTTCAGATCGTTCTCGCCGGCGCGGCCGGCCCATTCCATTCAGGAGTCACCATGAAACGCAGACTAGCCCTTAAGCAACTGACCGCCGTGAGCCTGTTGGCCATGTCCGGATGGATGCCGCAGGTACTCGCCGCCGAGGACACCATCAAGGTCGGCATCCTGCATTCGCTCTCGGGCACCATGGCGATCTCGGAAACGTCGCTCAAGGACGTGGCCCTGATGACCATCGATGAGATCAACGCCAATGGCGGCGTGATGGGCAAGAAGCTCGAAGCCGTGGTGGTGGACCCCGCGTCGAACTGGCCGCTGTTCGCCGAGAAGTCGCGCCAGCTGCTGTCCCAGGACAAGGTGGCGGTTGTCTTCGGCTGCTGGACCTCGGTGTCGCGCAAGTCCGTGCTGCCGGTGTTCAAGGAACTCAACGGCCTGCTCTTCTACCCGGTGCAATACGAAGGCGAGGAGCTGGAGAAGAACGTGTTCTACACCGGCGCCGCGCCCAACCAACAGGCCATACCCGCCGTCGAATACCTGATGAGCGAAGACGGCGGCGGCGCCAAGCGCTTCGTGCTGCTGGGCACCGACTATGTCTACCCGCGCACCACCAACAAGATCCTGCGCGCCTTCCTGCACTCCAAGGGCGTCAAGGACAGCGACATCGACGAGGTCTACACGCCCTTCGGCCATTCCGACTACCAGACCATCGTCGCCAACATCAAGAAGTTCGCCACCGGCGGCAAGACGGCCGTCATCTCCACCATCAACGGCGATTCCAACGTGCCCTTCTACAAGGAGCTGGGCAATGCCGGCCTGAAGGCCACCGACGTGCCGGTGGTGGCGTTCTCGGTGGGCGAAGAGGAACTGCGCGGCGTGGACGCCAAGCCGCTGGTGGGTCACCTGGCGGCGTGGAACTACTTCCAGTCGGTCAAGAACCCGGTCAACGACGCCTTCATCCAGAAGTGGAAGGCCTATGCCAAGGCCAAGAACCTGCCCAACGCGAATACGGTGGTGACCAACGATCCGATGGAGGCCACCTACATCGGCATCCACATGTGGAAGCAGGCGGTGGAACAAGCCAAGACCACGGACGTGGACAAGGTGATCGCGGCCATGGGCGGCCAGAAGTTCAATGCGCCCGACGGCTACACCATCGAGATGGACCAGACCAACCACCACCTGCACAAGCCGGTCTACATCGGCGAGATCAAGGCAGACGGCCAGTTCAGCGTGGTGTGGAAGAGCAAGGGTCCGATCCGCGCCCAGCCCTGGAGCCCGTACATCCCGGGCAACGAAGGCAAGCAAGGTCTCTAACGCACCGGGAACAAGCAGCCATGCGCATCGCGGCAATCGCACTCTACCTGCGTCGTTTCCTGCTGGCATGGCTGGTGTCCCTGCCGCTCGCGGCCGCCCCGGCGGCGGCAGGCGGCGTGGACCCAGCCCTGCTGGCGCCGCTGGCCGGCGACGACACGGACGCCAAGCTCCAGGCGATTGCCGCGCTGGGCCAGTTGCCCGAACCCGAGGCCGCAGCGGTGCTGCAGGCGCTGGGCGAGGACCGGCTCTATGCCGCCCCCGATGGCCGCGTGCTGATCGGCAACGGCGGCGCGCGCGCCACCGATGCGGCCACGGGCGCCGCCGCCGAGCTTCCCGCGGACGCGGGCGCCATAGGCATCAACAACCGCCTGCGCCGCGCCATCGAGGCCGCGCTGGCCGGCTCGCGCCTGTACTCCGAACAGCCCGCCGAGCGTCTGGCGGCGGCACGCCGCCTGCAACAGACCGGCGACCCGGCGCGCCTGCCCATGCTGGAGAAGGCCCTGGCCGCGGAAAAGAACGAGGCGGTGCGCGACGCGCTGCTGATCGCGCAGGCCAACCTGGAATTGAAGAGCGGCGATCCCGCCAAGCGACGCCATGCGGTGGAACTGCTGGGCGCCACCCACAATGCCGCCTTCCGCCCTACCCTGGCCGCGCTGGCCGAGGAACGCGACGGCGCTTACGCCGAACCCGACGCCGGCGTGCGTGAGGCCGCCAATCGTGCGCTCAAGCAGATCGACCGTCACCTGGCCACCATCGAATGGGCCGGCAACCTGTTCTACGGCATCAGCCTGGGCAGCGTGCTGCTGCTGGCGGCGCTGGGCCTGGCCATCACCTTCGGCCTGATGGGCGTGATCAACATGGCGCACGGCGAGCTGCTGATGATAGGCGCCTACGTGACCTATGTGGTGCAGACGGCGTTCCGCGCCTGGCTGCCAGGCTGGCTGGACTGGTACGTGCTGGCGGCGTTGCCGCTGGCCTTTGCCGTGACCGCGCTGGTCGGCATGGCGCTGGAGCGCACCGTCATACGCTGGCTCTATGGCCGGCCGCTGGAAACGCTGCTGGCCACCTGGGGCATCAGCCTGATCCTGATGCAAGGCGTGCGCACGCTGTTCGGCGCGCAGAACGTGGAGGTGGGCAATCCCGGCTGGATGTCCGGCGGCGTCACGGTGCTGGGCGGACTGGTGCTGAGCTACAACCGCCTGGTCATCATCGGCTTCGCGTTCTTCGTGGTGTTCCTGGTATGGGCGCTGCTGAACCATACCCGCCTGGGCCTGTTCGTGCGCGCCATCACGCAGAACCGCCGCATGGCCGACTGCGTGGGCGTGCCCACCGGCCGCGTCGACATGCTGGCCTTCGGCCTGGGCTCCGGCATCGCCGGGCTGGCCGGGGTGGCGCTGTCCCAGCTGGGCAATGTGGGACCGGACCTGGGCCGCGGCTACATCGTCGATTCGTTCATGGTGGTGGTGCTGGGCGGCGTGGGCCAACTGGCCGGCACCGTCATCGCCGCGCTGGGCCTGGGCGGCGTCAATAAATTCCTGGAGCCTTACACGGGAGCCGTCATGGCCAAGATCACCATCCTCGCGCTCATCGTGCTGTTCGTCCAAAAGCGGCCGCAAGGCCTGTTCGCCCCCCGCGGCCGGAGCGTCGAATGAAACAGAACGCGCTGACTGACCTGAATCCGCTGACCCGCCGACCGCTGTACTCGGGCCGGGTGTGGGCGGCCCTGGCCGCGGCCGTGGCGCTGCTGGCGCTGCTGCCCTTGCTGAATCTCGTCTTCCCGCCCGGCCATGCGCTGCATGTGTCGGCCTATGCCGTGGCGCTGCTGGGCAAGTTCATGTGCTACGCCATGGCGGCGCTGGCGCTGGACCTGGTGTGGGGCTATGCCGGCATCCTGTCTCTGGGACACGGCCTGTTCTTCGCGCTGGGCGGCTATGCGCACGGCATGTATCTGATGCGCGCCATCGGCCGCGACGGCGTCTACCAGAGCGACCTGCCCGACTTCATGGTGTTCCTGGATTGGAAGAGCTACCCCTGGTACTGGTCCTTTACCGAGCACTTCTGGTACGCCATGCTGCTGGTCGTGCTGGTGCCCGGCGCGCTGGCCTTCGTGTTTGGCTACTTCGCCTTCCGTTCGCGCATCAAGGGCGTGTACTTTTCCATCATCACGCAGGCGCTGACCTTCGCCGCGATGCTGCTGTTCTTCCGCAACGACACGGGCTTCGGCGGCAACAACGGCTTCACCGACTTCAAGCGCATCCTGGGCTTCGACATCACCGCGCCAGGCACGCGCGCGGCGCTGTACTGGATCACGCTGGCCGCGCTGGCGGGCGCGCTGGTGCTGGCGCGCGCGGTCACGCAGAGCAAACTGGGCCGCGTGCTCACCGCCGTGCGCGACGCCGAAAGCCGCCTGCGCTTCATCGGCTACGACCCGCTGGGCTTCAAGCTCTTCGTCTGGACCCTGTCCGCCGTGCTCTGCGGCATCGCCGGCGCGCTTTACGTACCGCAGGTCGGCATCATCAACCCCAGCGAGATGTCCACCGAGACCTCGATTGAAATGGTGATCTGGGTCGC
The DNA here is from genome assembly GCF_002192695.1 of Achromobacter xylosoxidans. Lineage (GTDB taxonomy): Bacteria > Pseudomonadota > Gammaproteobacteria > Burkholderiales > Burkholderiaceae_B > Achromobacter > Achromobacter xylosoxidans_C. The sequence goes on along the minus strand of NZ_MTLG01000104.1, from coordinate 58,920 downwards.
CACCGGCGGACGCGGCACGCTGGTCGGCCCCATCATCGGCGCGGGCGCCGTCAACGGCCTGAAGACTTGGTTCACCAGCGTGCTGCCGGAGTTCTGGCTGTACGCGCTGGGCCTCATCTTCGTGCTGGTGACGCTGTTCCTGCCCACCGGCATCGTCGGCCTGGCGCGACGCATCTCCGCCCGCATCCAGGGGAACAAGGCATGAGTACCACGCACATCGAATCCGCCGCGCTCGACGGCGGCCCCAGCGGCGATGCCGGTTACGGCCGCGTCAGCCCCAAGGGCCTGGACACCAGCCACGGCGCCATCCTCTACCTGGAAGGCATCACCGTCAGCTTCGACGGCTTCAAGGCCCTGAACGACCTGACGCTGGACATAGGCGTGGGCGAACTGCGCTGCATCATCGGCCCCAACGGCGCGGGCAAGACCACCATGATGGACGTCATCACCGGCAAGACCCGGCCCACCTCGGGCACGGCCTATTTCGGCCAGAGCATAGACCTCGCCACGCTGAACGAAGCGCAGATCGCGCATGCCGGCATCGGCCGCAAGTTCCAGCGGCCCACGGTTTTCGAGCAGCACAGCGTGTTCGAAAACCTGGAGCTGGCGATGAAGACCGACAAGCGCGTGCGGCCCACGCTGTTCGCCCGGCTGAGCGGTGAACAGGCCGACAAGATCGGCGAGACGCTGGACCTGATCCGGCTGCGGCCCGAGGCGGCGTTGCCCGCGGGGCTGCTGTCGCACGGCCAGAAGCAGTGGCTGGAGATCGGCATGCTGCTGATGCAGGAGCCGCAATTGCTGCTGCTGGACGAGCCCGTGGCGGGCATGACCGACGCCGAGACCGAACGCACCGGCGAACTGCTCAACGAATTGCGCGGACGCCATTCGCTGATGGTGGTGGAGCACGACATGGACTTCGTCAACCAGATCGCGGGCGACGGCAAGGTCACGGTGCTGCACGAAGGCTCGGTGCTGGCCGAAGGGCCGATGCGCAAGGTGCAGGCCGATCCGCGGGTCATCGAAGTCTATCTGGGGCGCTGAAATGCTGGACGTGAACGCGATCGACCAATACTACGGCGGCAGTCACACGCTGCGCGGCGTGTCGCTGTCCCTGCGCCAGGGCGAATGCCTGGCGCTGCTGGGGCGCAACGGCGTGGGCAAGACCACATTGCTCAAATGCGTGATGGGCGTGCTGCCGGTGGCGCGCGGCGGCATCGCCTTCGACGGCGCGGACGTCACGCGCCTGGCGCCGCACCAGCGCGCCGCGCGCGGCATGGCCTACGTGCCCCAGGGCCGCGACATCTTCGCGCGGCTGACGGTGGAAGAGAACATCCTGATGGGCATGGCAACCAAGCCGGCGGCGCGCGCCCGCCGCATCAAGGAAGAGGTATACGAACTGTTCCCCGTGCTGCGGACCATGCTGTCGCGCCGCGGCGGCGACCTGTCCGGCGGACAGCAGCAACAGCTGGCCATCGCGCGCGCCCTGGTGGCCGAGCCCAAGCTCATCATCCTGGACGAGCCCACCGAAGGCATACAGCCGTCCATCATCAAGGACATCGCCCGCGTCATCCACCTGCTGCGCCAGCGCGGCGACATCGCCATCCTGCTGTGCGAACAGTACTTCGACTTCGCCCGCGAGCTGGCGGACCAGTTCGTGGTGCTGTCGCGCGGCGAAGTGGTGGCGCGCGGCGACCGCGGCGCCATCGACGGCGAGGACGTGCGGCGGCATCTGTCGGTCTAGGGCCTGCGCCGGGCCTCGATTTTTCCTGGTAAACCCTGGACGGCAGCCCCATCTGCTCCGATATAATCGGGCGCCATGTGCTCCGCTGCCTACCTGACCCGCCCCGCCGTGTGGATCGCGCTCGTCGCGATCCTGTGGGCGTCGTTGGCGCCGTCGCTGGCGCATGCGCTGAGCCTGTCTCCGGCCAGCCACAACGCCCATCGCATCAGCGTCGACTTCTGCACCAGCGAAGGCGCGGGGCAGGCGTCCCTGACCCTGGAGGTGCCGGGCGGCAGCAATGACGGCACCCAGGCCGACGATCATGGCGACAGCCATCATTGCCCGCTTTGCCGCAACCCCAACGCCGACGTGGGCATTCTGCCCACCCCCGTTCCCGTCGTGCCCGCTCCGCTTGGGCGCGCCATCACGTATCCGCCGCTGTTCTTCCTTGCGGCGCATCCTCTTCATGCCTGGAGCGCGGCCCAGCCGCGCGCACCGCCCGCGGCCTGAGCCGGCGCACCCCGCCGCCTGACGGCGGCCGGCTTGCGTCCACCGCTGCTACCCCGCCGCCACGTTCCGTCCGCGCCCCCGGCGCGTCCGGATGCGTGCCGTCATTCAGGCTCATGCGTCCCGGCCAGCCCGCTTTTGCGAGGGCCGCCGGGCGCGCGGGCCGGACCACCGGTTCCAGACATGAAGAAGACCACGACCTACACCCTGCTGCTGGCCGCGCTCGCCAGCGGCTCCGCCCAGGCCCTGACCACGGAACCCGCCGTGCCCACCCTGGCGCCCACCACCGTGCAGGGCGCCGCCGCCGAAGAGCCCGCGCCCAACGGCCCCATCGACCTGAACGCGCGCGACAGCACCGGCAGCCGCCTGGGCCTGACCCTGCGCGAAACGCCCGCCAGCGTCACCGTGATCTCGCGCGAGCAGATCGAGGCCCGCGGATCCCTGAACACGCAGGAGATCGCGCGCGGCATTCCCGGCGTGGACAATGCCTCCCCGCCCGGCAATGCCGGCGCGGTCAGCTACCGCGGCTTCTCCGGCGGCCAGGTCTCGCAGCTGTTCAACGGCATTTCCGTGCAGTACGACTCCATCGCCGCGCGGCCGGTAGACAGCTGGATCTACGACCGGGTCGAAGCGATAGGCGGCCCCTCCACCTTCCTGTTCGGCGCGGGCGCGGTGGGCGGCGCCATCAACTACGTCACCAAGCTGCCCGAGCGCGACACCTTCTACGACGGCCAGCTGCGGGTGGGATCGTTCGACAGCCGCCAGGCGTCGGTCGGCCTGAACCAGCAACTGGCGGGCGAGCCCGGCGGCCGCGGCCACTATCTGCGCATCGACGCCAACACCGGTTCCAGCCACGGCTGGGTCGACGGCAATCATTCCCGCGCCAGCCAGGTTGCCGCCTCGCTGCTGTCCGACCTGGGCGCGGACGTGACCCAGACCTTTGCCTTCGAGTACCAACGCGAACAGGTCGACCGCCCCTACTGGGGCACGCCCCTGAAAACCGACGCCAACGGCGTGGTGCAAGGCGCGGGCCGCATCCTGGATGGCACGCGCTTCAAGAACTACAACGTCAACGACGGCTTGTATGAGCAGTCGGTGCTGTGGGCGCGGTCCTTGACCGAATGGCGCGCCAGCTCCAATCTGACCTTCAAGAACACGCTCTACTACTACCGTGCCGAACGCGATTACCGCAACCTGGAAAACTACCGCCTGAATGCCGGCAACAGCCTGGTGCTGCGTTCCGGGGCGCTGTTGCAACGGCACGAACAAAGCCTGATCGGCAACCGCGTGGAAGGCTTGTACCGTTCCACCCTGGCCGGCCTGCCCAGCGACTGGTCCTTCGGCGTGGACGTCAGCCAGAACAAGATCACGCGCTATCCCACCAGCCTGCCCGCGCAAGTGGACGCAGTCGATCCCTACGACTTCTCGCCCGGCGATTTCTACGACATCCCCGGCATGAAGCGCGGCCACGTCGCCGACCGCGATAACCGCATCCGCACGCTGGCGCTGACGATGGAAAACCGCACCACGGTGCTGCCGGGCGTGGCCATCGTATCGGCCTTGCGCAAGGACTTCATCGACATGGACCTGACCAACCGCCGCGCCGTCACCGCCGCCTCGCCCGCCAGCGCGCAGCGCAGCTACTCGCCGCTGACCGGACGGCTGGGCGTGAACTGGGAGCTGAGTCCGGAAGCCTCGCTGTACGCGCAGTACGCCACGGCGGCGGATCCTCCCTCGGGAATCCTGGCCACCGCCTCGTTCGCCGATGTGCTGAACAATGACAAGCTCACCACCGGCAGGCAGGCCGAGGTGGGCGGCAAGTTCAACTTCTGGGACGGCCGCGGTTCGGCCACGGTGGCGCTCTACGAGATCAAGCGCAAGAACATGGCGACCTCGGACCCGAACAACCCCGGCGTCAGCGTGCCCGTGGGCGCGCAATCGGCGCGCGGCATCGAACTGGCCGGCGGCTTGCAACTGACGTCGCAGCTGTCGCTGCAGGGCAACGTCGCCTTCGTCGATCCCAAGTACGACGACTTCTCGCAATCCGTGGGCGGCGTGGCGGTATCGCGCAACGGCAACGTGCCCACCAACACCCCGCGCCGCCTGGCCAACGTCTGGCTGGACTATGCCTTCCTGCCCGACTGGACCGCCAGCATGGCCGCGCGCTACGTCGGCCGCATGTACGCGGACGCCGCCAACAGCGTCTGGACGCCGTCCTACACCGTGTTCGACGCGGCGCTGTCGCACCGCATCAACCGCAACCTCAGCGTGACGGCGCGCGTGCGCAACCTGACCGACAAGGTCTATGCCGCGAACGCGACGCCGACCATGTACTACCTGGGCGCGCCCCGCTCGTTCGAGCTCACCTTGCAGGCCCGCTTCTGAGCGGCGCGCCAGGACAGACCGCCATGAACACGACACATCCCTCCCCGGCCCGCCATCGCGCCGGACCGCCGCTGTCGGCGCGCGCCAAGCGCTGGCTATACCTGATCCATCGCTGGGCGGGCATCGTGCTGTGCCTGTTCTTCGCCATGTGGTTCATCTCCGGCGTGGTGATGATGTACGTGGGCTATCCCAAGCTCACGCCGCAGGAACGCCTGACGCACCTGCCCGCGCTGGATTCCACGGCGATCACCGTCACGCCCGCGCAGGCGCTGGCGGCGGCGGGCGCCAAGGACGCCGCCGGCATGGCGTTGGCCGCCGCCCGCGGCGGCGCGCCGGTCTACGTGATTCCCGGCGAGGCGCGCCGCGCGCCCAGAATGGTGGACGCCGCCAGCGGCGCGCTGCTGCCCCAGGCCGATGCCGCGACCGCGCTGGCCACGGCGCACGCCTGGTCCGGCGGCGAGTATGCCGCCCGCTACCAGGGCACGGTGGACGAAGACGCCTACACCCATTCACGCGCGCTCGGCCCCGACCGGCCGCTGCACCGGGTGGACCTGGACGATCCCGCGCATACGCGGCTCTACATCTCGTCCGCCACGGGCATGGTGGTGCTGGACGCCACCCGCGCCGAACGCGTCTGGAACTACGCGGGCGCCTGGATCCACTGGCTGTATCCGTTCCGCGGCAATGCGCTGGACGGTTGGTGGCACGACATCGTGGTGTGGCTGTCGGTCGCCGGCGTATTGCTGGCGGTGACGGGCACGGTGGTCGGTATCCTGCGCTGGCGCTTTGCGCGGCCCTATGCCAGCGGCAGCCGCTCGCCCTACCGCGAAAGCATGATGCGCTGGCACCACTTGAGCGGCCTGCTGTTCGCGGCCATCACCATCACCTGGATCTTCAGCGGGCTGATGTCCATGAACCCGTGGAAGCTGTTCAGCAGCGGCGCGCCGCCCTTGGCCCAGACGGCCTACGCCGGCGCGCCGGGGAACACGCTGGCCGCTCCCGGGGCACTGATCGCAGCCCTGCCCGCGGCCCCGCGCGAATTGCGCTGGGCCCGCGCCGACGGCCAGGACGTGGTGCTGGCGCGCAGCGCCGCAGGCGCCCCGCTGGTGCTGTCGGCCGGCAACGCGCAGCCCTACACGTTCGACCCGGCGGCCCTGCGCGCCGCCGCCGCCCGGCTGGTCCCCGGCGCCCGGCTCGCCAGCGCCGAAACGCTGCAGGCCTACGACTTCTACTACTACGCCCGCGACGAGCACGCGATGCTGGGCCATGTCGAGAAGCCGCTTCCCGTATGGCGGCTGACCTATGACGATCCCCAGGCTACCTGGGTCTATCTGGACCCGCGCACGGGACAGATCGTGAGCCGGCAGGACAGCGGTTCGCGCACCAGCCGCTGGCTGTTTGCCTTTCTGCATAGCTGGGACTGGACTGGCCTCTTGTCGCGCCGCCCGTTGTGGGACGCCCTCCTGGTATTCCTGAGCCTGGGCGGCGCGGCGCTCAGCCTGACCGGCGCGGTGATAGGCTGGCGGCGGCTGGGCAAGAGGCTGCGCGCCTGAAGGCCCGGCGCGGATGCACTATGCTCACAGCCTTGCATGACGATCTACCGGAAAGAGGAGCTTCCATGTCCGACGTAACCATCTATCACAACCCCAAGTGCGGCACCTCGCGCAACACTCTGGCCATGATCCGCAACGCCGGCATCGAACCCGAAGTCGTGCTGTACCTGGAAACGCCGCCCTCGCGCGCCACCCTGAAGGCGCTGTTCAAGAAGGCCGGCGTCAGCGTGCGCGAGGCCCTGCGCGAGAAGGGCACGCCCTATCAGGAACTGGGCCTGGATGACGCGTCCCTCTCGGATGACGCGCTGCTGGACGCGATCGAGCAGCATCCCATCCTGCTGAACCGTCCCTTTGTCGCTACGCCGCTGGGCGCGCGCCTGTGCCGCCCGTCGGAACTGGTGCTGGACATCCTGCCGGCCCCGCAGCAAGGCGCCTTCGCCAAGGAAGACGGCGAAGCCGTGATAGACGCGCAGGGCAAACGCATCCAGAAGTAAAAGAAGGCAGTCCGCCGCCTTTTGTAAGCGGACTGACGGCTGGGATCATTACCATCGCGGCAATCGTTTCATTACGCCGCGATGACCAGTCATGAATTCCCTTGAGAGCCTTAACCAGTCCCTTTTTCTTTCGATCAACGCCGACCCGGCCACCCCGGTCTGGCAGATCCACGCCGCCATGCTGGTGGCGAACCGGCTGATCCTGCTGGTGCCGGCCGTGCTGGCCGCCCTGTGGCTGTGGGGGGGCCGGCCGCAGCGCGAGATCGCACTGAAAGCGTTGGTCAGCATCGCCATGGCGCTGTTCGCAAGCTACCTGTGCGGCGCGCTGTGGCCGCATGCGCGGCCCTTCGTCATCGGCCTGGGACACGCCTTCTTCCCGCACAAGGCGACGTCGTCGTTTCCCAGCAATCACACCATCATCATCGCCACGCTGGCGTGCGCGCTGATCTATGACCGGCGCTGGGCCGGCTGGGGCTGGCTGGCGCTGGCCGCGGCCGTGCTGGTGGGCGCTTCCCGCGTCTACCTGGGCGTGCATTTCCCGCTGGACATCCTGGGCGGACTTCTGCTCGCGCCCATGGCAGCCGGACTGACCGCCATGGCATGGCGCCGCTGCGGCGAACCTGCCACCAGTGTGGCGCAGGGCCTGTACCGCAGGGTCTTGGCCCTGCCGATCGCGCGCGGCTGGATCCGCGCCTGACCCGGCGCCGCGCTCAGTTGATCGCGACCTTGGCGTCCTTGACCAGCTTGGCGTAGTTCTCGGTGTCCGTACCGATGCGCGCCTTCATCTCGGCAGGCGTGTCGCCGATCGGCACCGCGCCGATCTCGGCCATCCGCCGCGAGAAGTCGGGCGAACGGATGATCTTGACCATCTCTGCATTCAGCCGCGCCACCACGTCCGCGGGCGTGGCCGCCGGCGCCAGCACGCCGAACCAGGTCCCCATGTTGAAGGGCTTGAGGCCGGCCTCCTCCATGGTGGGCACATCGGGCAGCGCGGCCGAACGCTGATTGGTGGTGACGGCCAGCGCGCGCAGCTTGCCGCTCTGGATGTGCGCCAGCACCGGCGTCACGGTGTCGAAGGACATGTCGATCTGGCCGCCCAGCAGATCCGTGGTCAACGGACCGCTGCCCTTGTAGGGCACGTGCAGCAGCTGCACATGCCCTTCCTTTTCGAACTGCGCGCCGATCAGGTGTTGTCCCGTGCCCATGCCGTTCGAGCCATAGGTCAGCTTGCCCGGCTGGCCTTGCGCCAGTTTCAGCAAGGACTTCACATCCTGCGCCGGCAGCTTGGGATTGACCACCAGCACGTTGGGCACCAGGGCCACGGTAGTCACCGGCGCGAAATCCTTCTGGAAGTCGTAATGCAGGCTCTTGTAGACGCTGGTGGCGATGGTGTGATGCACGGCGCCCATCAGCAGCGTGTAGCCGTCGGGCGCGGCCTTGGCCACGTAGTCCGCGCCCAGGGTCGAGCCCGCGCCCGGCTTGTTCTCCACCACCACCGGCTGGCCCAGGCTCTTGGCCAGCTCCTGGCCCAGCGCGCGCGCCAGCACGTCAGTGGTGCCGCCGGCCGGAAACGGCACCACCAGGTTCACGGGGCGGGCCGGATAACCCTGCGCCTGCGCGCCGCCGGCGAAGGACAGGCCCGCCAGGCAGGCCAGCGCCAGAACGCGCGCAGGGTTCGTTTTCTTGAGCATGCTTGTCTCCTCGGTACGAATGGAATTCGCTTTTTGTCGTGGAACCTGCAGCGGGCCTGGGTCTCGTGCCCCGGTCCCGCCTCGGGCCTGCTACGGGTCTGCTTCGCTTATGCGGCCTTGGCCTTGGCCGTAGCGGCCAGCTTCGCGCATACCGCCGCCGTGACTTGCTCCGTGGTCGCGGTTCCGCCCAGGTCCCCCGTATGCAGCGACGGATCGGCGGTCACGCTTTCGATAGCCTGCATCAGCCGCGCGGCGGCCTGGGTTTCGCCCAGGTGCTCCAGCAGCATGACCACGGACCAGAAGGTGCCGACCGGATTCGCCAGGCCCCTGCCCATGATGTCGAAGGCGGACCCGTGGATCGGCTCGAACATGGAGGGATAGCGGCGTTCCGGATCGATGTTGCCGGTGGGCGCGATGCCCAGGCTGCCGGCCAGCGCCGCCGCCAGGTCGCTCAGGATGTCGGCGTGCAGGTTGGTGGCGACAATGGTGTCCAACGATGCCGGGCGGTTCACCATGCGGGCGGTGGCCGCGTCGACCAGTTCCTTGTCCCAGGTCACGTCCGGAAACTCGCGGCTCACCTCCGTGGCGATCTCGTCCCACATGACCATGGCGTGGCGCTGCGCATTGGACTTGGTGACTACCGTCAGCAGCTTGCGCGGACGGGATTGCGCCAGCTTGAAGGCGAAGCGCAGGATCCGTTCGACGCCCGCGCGGGTCATGATGGACACGTCGGTCGCGGCTTCCAGCGGATGACCCTGGTGCACCCGGCCGCCCACGCCGGAGTATTCGCCTTCGGAGTTCTCGCGCACGATGACCCAGTCCAGCTGCCCCGGCGCGCAGCGCTTGAGCGGCGCGTCGATGCCGGGCAGGATGCGCGTGGGACGCACATTGGCATATTGGTCGAAGCCCTGGCAGATCTTCAGCCGCAAGCCCCACAGGGTGATGTGGTCGGGGATGTGCGGATCACCGGCAGAACCGAACAGGATGGCGTCCTTGCCGCGCAGCGCGTCCAGGCCGTCGGCCGGCATCATCACGCCGTGCTTGCGGTAGTAGTCGCCGCCCCAGTCGAAATCCTCGAACTCGAAGCTCAGGCCGCCGTCCCGGGCCAGTTCCTGCATGATGCGTTGTCCGGCCGGAATCACTTCCTTGCCGATGCCGTCGCCGGGGATGGTTGCGATGCGATAGGTCTTCATGTGCCGACTGGGCTCCTTGCTGGTGAGATGCTGTCGGCACTGTACTGAGGCCCGCGGGCGGCGGGCGCAATGGAATTCAAAACATTTTTAACCTGGAGTTGAAGATGGCAGACAGAGAAACCGGACGCACGTGAAAAAACAGCGCCCGCATGGGGCGCTGTGTCAGGTTGCGGCCATGAACCGGCCGCGGGCGCGCTGCGATCAGCAGCGGCCGATGTTCAGGTCGGAGATCAGGTTGTTGAAGTTCTGGCGCAGGCTGTTGGCGTCGTCTTCGATGGTGGGACGCATCATCTTGAACGCGCCGGTGCGCGCGGCGTCTTCCTTGTAGCGGCCATTGTTGGTGTGTTCCAGGATCTTGCGGCCGGAGGCCAGGAAGCCGTTGACGTTCATCATCATGCCGGAGCAGCCCTTGGCGTCGGCTTCGCGCGTCTTCTTGTCGAAGCCCAGCGCCATTTCGTTCATCTTGTCCAGCTCCTGCTTGAATGCGTCCTGGTCGGCGCCCAGGCCCTTGCCCTCAAACACGCCCGAGGCCTTGTCCATCGTGGCCTTGCCGTAATAGACCATGCCGGCGCGGTAGTAGGCGACCGTGTCCTTCTTGGCTTTCTCGAAGGCTTCCTTGGTGTTGGCCGTGTCCTTGATGGAGATGCCGCGGTAGAAGCCGTTCTCCGCCTTCACGACTTCGGTCAGCGCCGCGACATAGGCCGGACTCTTCTCGCGCGCCAGCGCGCCGTTGTCGGACAGGAAGGTCTTGGCTGCGGCATAGTTCTGCAGTTCGTGGCTAAGCGGCGCCAGCTTGCCCAACGCATCCGAGAATTCCTTGGCCGGCGCGTCGATCTCGGCGATGGGCGTCGTCATCGCCAGCGCGCGGTCGAGCTTCTCCTTGGTGCGCTGGATCGTCGAATCATTGCTGATGACAAAATCCTTGAGCGGCTTGCCTTCCTTCAGCGCCGGGACGGCATAGGCCTCGTGGCGTTCCAGCGCCTGCTCGAAAGTCGTGGAAATGCTGTTGGCGGTGTCAACGTACTGGTTGTACTTGGTGATCTCGGCCTGGGCGGTGGCCGCCTCGGGCGCTTTCGCTTCCTTCTTGGCGCTATCGTCGCCGCACGCGGCGAGCGCCAGCGTGACGGCCAGAACTGCGGACATGCGCAAGGGGCGCGGCATAAACATCTTTGTTTCCTGTTGCGGGTTGCTCTGAAGGGGACGCATGATATGCCCATCAGATGCTTAACAAGCTACAAATCTATTCAACCCTGTCACAAGAATTTTCAAGCCATCTCTTCTCGTGATCCAGCAGCCAGCGCTTGCGGTGCAGTCCGCCGCCGTAACCGGTCAGGGCGGCGTCAGCGCCCACGATGCGGTGGCAAGGCACGACGATGCCTATGGGATTCGCCCCATTGGCCGCGCCCACCGCTCGCACGGCTGCGGGACGCGCAATGCGATGCGCCAGCGCGCCATAGCTGATCGACTGGCCGCCCGACACTTCGCGCAACGCCCGCCACACTTCCCGTTGGAAGTCCGTGCCGCCCGTGGCCACATCCAGCGCGTCGATGACGCGCACGTCGCCGTCGAAGTAATCCAGCAGCGCGCGCCGCGCGAGCGAGGCCTGGGCCGCATCGCGCAGCTCCACGTTCTGATGGCGGTACTGCCTGCGCAGCAACAGATGCATGCGCGCTTCGTAGTCCTCCCAGTCGACCGCCCGCAGGCGCCGCTGCTCGTCGCTCAGGACCAGCATCAGGCCGATGGGCGTGGGTACGCGTTCAAGCAGAAATGTCTGGGTACGGGCTGGCATGGGATGGCCTCCTGCGATGATCGACGCAAACAATATAGGCTGTGGAGCAAGCCCTGCGCTGGCGGTTTTCGGACAGGAATGCCGCATCCACAACACTGTCCGAAAACCGCTAGATCCAACGCCCGCCGCGGCGTTAGCATGATCCCATGGACCTGAACCACGACGCCTGCTACAGCGCCATCCAAGTGCGCGACTCCCGTTACGACGGCCGCTTCTTCACCGCCGTGAAGACCACGCGCATCTATTGCCGCCCGGTCTGCCCGGCGCGCACCCCATTGTCGAAGAACGTCACGTTCTATGCCACCGCGGCGGCGGCACAGGAAGCCGGCTACCACCCCTGCCTGCGCTGCCGGCCCGAGACCGCGCCGGAAGTCGGGCCGGGACATGAACTGCCGGACGGCGTCGCCCGCGCGCTGCAGCTGATCGAGCTGGGCGCGCTGGACGAGGACGGCGTGGACGTCCTGGCGCAGCGCCTGGGCGTGGGCGAACGCCAGCTGCGGCGCCAGTTCCGCCAGCACCTGGGCGCCTCGCCCGTGGCCGTGGCCCAGACGCGGCGCGTGCTGCTGGCCAAGCAGCTGATCCACGAGACCCGGCTGCCGATGGCGGAGATCGCCTTCGCCTCGGGCTTTGGCAGCATCCGCCGCTTCAATGAAATCTTCCACGACCTGTTCGCGCGCGCCCCCGGGGAGTTGCGCCGATCCGGCAAGCCGGACGTGTCCGCGGCGCAGGAAGGCGAGATCAAGCTGCTGCTGCGCTACCGCCCGCCCTACGACTGGGATGCCATGCTGGCCTTCCTGCGGCTGCGCGCGATCCCCGGGATCGAACAGGTCACGGACGACAGCTATGCCCGCAGCGTTCTGCTGGACGGCAGCCAGGGCACGGTAACGGTGCGCCCGGGCCGCGGCGATGCGCTCGAGGCCACGGTGCGATTTCCCCGGCTGCAGGCGCTGCCGGCCATCATCGCGCGCCTGCGCCGCGTCTTCGACCTGGCCAGCGATCCCGTCGCCATCGCCGCGCAATTCGCCAGCGATCCCGTCATGACGGAGCTGATCCGCGCGCGGCCCGGCCTGCGCGTGCCCGGCGCCTGGGACGGCTTCGAACTGGCCATGCGCGCGGTGCTGGGCCAGCAGATCACGGTGGCCGCGGCCATCCGCCTGGCCGGCAAGCTGGTGGCCGCGCACGGCGCGGTCATGGCGCGTCCCGAAGGCGCGCTGACGCATGTGTTCCCCTTGCCTGAAGCCGTGGCCGCCGCCGAGCTGGCCTCGCTAGGCATGCCGCGCAGCCGCGCCGCAACCCTGTCGGCAGTCGCCGCGGCGGCGGTGGCGGACCGGCATCTGTTCGACGCCGCCGCCGGCCTGGACGACGCGGTACGCCGCTTGCGCACGATACGCGGGGTGGGCGAATGGACGGCGCAATACATCGCCCTGCGCCAGCTGCGCGAGCCGGACGCGTTTCCGTCCGCCGACATCGGCCTGATCCGCGCATTGGAAAGGCTGGAAGCGCGGACCTATACGCCCGCGCAGTTGCTGGCCCGCGCCGAAGGCTGGCGGCCCTGGCGCGCCTACGCGGCGCAGCACCTGTGGACGGCCTGAGCCACGGCCGGGCTCACCACTGGTCTTCCGCGCCCTTCCTGAAGTAAACCACCAGGAAGTCCACGAACACGCGCACCTTGGCCGACAGATGGTGGCGTTCCGGAAAGACGGCGTAGATGTCGGCTTGCGGCAAGGCGTAGTCCTCCAGCACCTGCACCAGCCTGCCGCTGCGCAGATAGCGCGCCAGGTCCCATTCGGCGCGCTGCAGGATGCCCAGGCCGGCCAGGCCCCAGGTCAACGTCACTTCGCCGTCATTGCTGCTGAGATTGCCGCGCACTTTCACGGTCTCGCTGCGGCGTCCCTTGGTGAAACGCCACAGGCCGTACGCGGCTTCATTCTGCCGCAGCACGATGCACTGGTGCCGCGCCAGGTCGTGCGGCGTGGCGGGAATGCCGTGGGTCTTCAGGTAGCCCGGCGACGCGCAGACCAGGCGCCGGTTGGGCGCGATCTTGCGGGCGATGAGGCGGGTGTCGGGCAGATCGCCGAAGCGCACCGCCACGTCGACGGCGTCCTGCACGAAGTCCGCGGGACTGTCGGTCAGCTGCAATTGCAGCGACACCTCGGGATATTTCTGGGCGAATTCCGCAATCGCGGGCGCAATGTAGCTGCGGCCGAAGCCCAGCGGCGCATTGACCTTGAGCAGGCCGCGCGGACTGTCCTGGCGGCTGGCGATCAGCTGGTCCAGGTCCTCGATCTCGCCCAGGATGCGGCGGGCGTTCTCCAGGTAGACCTCGCCTTCCGCGGTCAGGCTCAGGCGCCGCGTGCTGCGGTTGACCAGCCGCACGCCCAGCCGCGCCTCGATCTGGGCCAGCCGCTTGCTGACCGCGGCCGGCGTGACGCCCAGCTCGCGGGCGGCGGCGGACATGCCGCCGGCGCGCACCAGTTCGACCACCAGCTGCAACTCGTTGGAATGTCCCATGGCCCCTCCAGGTCCGCAGGGTGCGCGGCACCCTGGCGCGGGGCGGATCAGTCGCGGAAGTTTTCGAACTGCAAGGGCAGGTCGACGTCGGTCTTCTTCAGCAGCGCGATGGCGGTCTGCAAGTCGTCGCGCTTCTTGCCGCTGATGCGCAGCTTGTCGCCGTTGATCTGCGATTCCACCTTGAGCTTGGCGTTCTTGATGGCGGCGATGAGCTTCTTGGCCACCGGCTGTTCGATGCCCTGCTTGATGGTGACCTTCTGGCGGGCGCCGCCCAGGTTTTCGAGGGGATCGGCCACGTCCAGGCAGCGCACGTCGATGCCGCGGGCCGACAGGCGGCCGCGCAGGATGTCCAGCATCTGCTTGAGCTGGAAGGCGCTGGAAGCGACCTGGGTCACGACAAACTCGTCGAGCTCGAACTTGGCGTCGGTGCCCTTGAAATCGAAGCGGGTGGCGAGTTCGCGGTTGGCCTGGTCGACGGCGTTGGAGAGTTCGTGTTTGTCGACTTCGGAGACGACGTCAAAAGTAGGCATGACACGGGGTCCTGTTGGGTAAATGTTGAAAAAGGCGAATACCGGGGTATCGCCTATTTTACCGGCCCCGCGCCCCGAGTCACGCCGTCAGCACCAGCAGGCGGCCAGCCTGCAGGGGATGCGCGATCACCTGCGCGTCGATGCCGTAGGCCAGATACAGATTGGCCGGCGTCAGCACCTCTGCCGGCGTCCCCTGGGCGATGCCGCGTCCGCCGCTGAGCAGCAGCAGGCGGTCGCACCAGCGGGCGGCCAGATTCATGTCGTGCAGGATCACCAGTACGCCCGTATTGCCTGCGTGGGCCAGCTCCCAGGAGCGCCGCAGCAGGTCGCCCTGGTGCTTGGGGTCCAGGCTGGCGGTGGGTTCGTCCAGCAACAGGTAGCGCGGCTCGTTGTGTTCGCGCGCGGCATGGCATTGAACCAGTACGCGGGCGAACTGGACGCGCTGCTGTTCGCCGCCGGACAGCTCGGGATAGCGCCGCGCGGCAAGATGGGCCGCGTCAGCCTCGCCCAGCGTCTGCGTCACCAGTGCGTCCACAAGGGATGGCGGCAATTCCGGGAACGGATAGGCGCCCATGGCGACCACCTCGCGCACGCCAAGGTCGAAGCTCAAGCCGGGCTTTTGCGGCAGCACGGCGCGGCGGCGCGCCTGTTGCCGGTGCGGCATGGCGGCAAGCGGGGTCTCGCCCAGGCTCAGCTGGCCTGCATCGGCAGCCAGTTCCGCGGACAGCGCGCCCAGCAAGGTGGATTTGCCGGCCCCGTTGGCGCCCAGCAAGCCCACGACTTCTCCCGGGCGGATCTCCAGCGATACGTCGGTGAGGATGCGGGCGCCGCCGCGGTTGACGGTCAGGTTCCGTGCGCGGAGGGTCATCCTATCCTCCGTCCGCGCGCCAGCAGCCACAGGAAGAACGGTCCGCCCACCAGGCCGGTCACCAGGCCGATAGGCAGTTCCGCCGGCACCACCACGGTACGCGCCAGCCAATCCGCGAGGATCAGCGCCAGGCCGCCGGCCAGAATGGTCGCGGGCAGCAGCCAGCGGTGATTGGCGCCCAGCGTCATGCGCACCAGGTGCGGCACCACCAGGCCGACGAAGACGATGGTGCCGGTGGCGGCGACCAGGGGTCCGACGATGAGCGCGCTGGCCAGCACCAGCCTGGCCCGCACACGCTTGAGCGTGTAGCCCAGATGCTGGGCCTCGCGTTCGCCCAGCAGCAGCGCGTTCATGACGCGCCACTGGCTCATCAGCCACAGGCTCACCAGCAGCACCCAGGGTCCCAGGAACGACAGCACCTTCCAATTCGCGCCGCCCAGGCTGCCCATGTTCCAGAACGTCAGGTCGCGCAGTTGCGCATCGGTGGCAACAAAGGTGAACAGGCCGATCAGGCTGAACGCCATGGCCGTGATGGCCACGCCCGCCAGCAACAGCCCCGCCACGCCCGGCACGCGCCGGCCCACCGCGTAGGCGCAGAGCGTGGCCAGCAGGCTGCCGGCGAAGGCGGCGGGCGCGGTGATCCAGAAACCGCCGGACGTCAGCACGATGGCGGCCACCGCCCCCAGCGCGCCGCCCGCCGAGATGCCGATCAGGCCGGGCTCGGCCAGCGGATTGCGGAACAGCGCCTGCATGGCCGCGCCGGACACCGCCAGGCCGGCGCCCGCCACCAGCGCGAACAGCACGCGCGGCAAGCGGATGTCGATCAGCACATTGCGCCACAGGGCGGTCTCCGGCGTGGGCGCGCCCCACAGCAGGGACGGCAGCTCGCGCAAGGGGATCGCCACCGCGCCGTTGGCGGTCGCGGCCACCACCGCCAGCATCAGGGCCGTCGCCAGCAGGCCCAACGCCAGCGGCGCGCTAACGCGCCATGACATGCGCAACCTCCTGCTTGAGCTGGGTCAGCGCCAGCGGCAGGCGCGGTCCCATGCCCAGGATGAGCAGGTCGTCCATCACGACGATGCGCCGCTTCGCGACCGCCTGGGTGGACGCGATGCCGGGCATGCGCAGAAAGGCGTCCATGCCGCCGCCAGCGTCCAGCGATGCCTGCGTCACGATGATCAGGTCGGGCGCGAGCGCGCCCATGGCCTCGGCGGACAAGGGCTTGTAGCCATGCTGGTCTTGCAGCACGTTCACCAGACCCGCCAGGTGCATGACTTCGTTGGCGGCGGTGTCGCGGCCGGCGCCCTGCGGCGAGCCTGTGCGGTTGATCAGCAGCAGCGCCCGCGCGCGCGTCGCGGGCACCGCCTCGGCGCGCGCGAGCTCGCGCGTGACGTCTTCCACCATGCGTTCGCCCGCCGACGCCACGCCCAGCGCGTCGGCTATGCCGCGGATGCGCGACTTGAGCGAAGCCACCGACGGCGCGTCCGACACGGTGACGACGCGCACGCCGACGTCCGCCAGCCGCTTGAGCGCGTCCGGCGGCCCGGCCTGCTCAGAGGCCAGCACCAGGTCGGGCTTGAGCGACAAGACGCCTTCCACCGGTACCGAACGGTAGTAGCCGACGCGCGGCAGCTTGGTCGCGGCCTCGGGATAGAGGCTGGAGAGATCGTCTCCCACCAGCTTGCCGCCCTGCCCCAGCTGATACACGATTTCGGTCACGGAGCCGCCCAGGGTCACCACCCGGGCGGGCGGCGCCGCGTGCGCGCCCAGCGCGATTGCCCAGCCCGCCGCCATTGCCAACCATTTTTTCATCGCTACGTCCTTATGGGCTCAGGCGGCCAGCGGCACGCTGCACAGGCTGATCATCAGTTCGCGCCATTGCGCCAGTTCCGGCTTGCCGGGCTTGCGTTCGCCGAAGAACTGCGCGATCAGGTCGCCAGTGGCGGCATACAGCTCCAGCGAGGTGACCCAGCCGTCCGAGGTCGGCTTGTTCACCACCCAGGCCGAGGCAATGGCGGTGGTGTCCAGGTGCAGGTTGAACTTGGGGTCCAGCACGTTGTACCAAGGGCCGGTGCGGCGCAACTGCTGCACCGGGCCGGTATGGATCTGGATCATGCCGCGGTTGCCCACGAAGCACATGATGGACAGCCCGGACTGCGCCGCGGATTCCAGCATGCGTTCTACGGCGTCGGCCGGCACTTGCTGCGCCAGATCCTCGCCCGCGGCCGCCAGGGCGGCCAGGCGCGACACCTTGAACTTGCGCAGCAAGGGGAAGAACTCGTGCGTGTCCTGCATGCCCAGCCAGGCCTCGCGCCATTGCGCGCCGTCCTCGACTCGGTCGGCGTCGGCGGCGGGCGCATAGGGCTGGGTCTCGGGCCATTGCGCCTCGCCCGCGAACTTGGCGACCAGGGCATCGTAGGCGGTGGCATCGGTGGCCTCGGTGCGATAGACCTTGTGCACCGCCACGCCCGCGCCGTCGAAGAACTGCAGACTGTGGCGGCCGTCCTGCTCGACCGCCCAGGCCGACTTCCAGGCCGTGAAGAAGACGCGCAGGTCGATGTCCGGCCCCAGCACCAGGCCTACCGGACCGTCGGCCTGGATGTCCTCATACACGCCGTGACGCTCGTGCACACACCAGTCGTTGCGCGTCAGCGCCATGACCGGACCCAGCGTGCCCAGTTCGCGGAAGATCTCCTGGGGCGTGCCGTGCAGGGCGGTGGCCTTCAGGCCGCCGCATTCGGCCGCGACCCACTCGGCTTCGGATACGCCCAGCGATTGCGCCAGGTTGCGGGCGCGCAGCTTGGGTTGCGAGGCGGCCAGGGCCTCGTTGCGGGCGCGCAGTTCCTGGGCGCGGGACATGAAATCGGTGTTGCTCATCGTGGGCCCTCCGGCCGTTGCTAAGGTTTGCGTAGACCGCCGCCGTCCCGGCATTGCCCGGACCGGCGGCGGGTCTGGATCAATACTGGTATGTCAGTGAGACGCGCAGGCTGCGCCCCGGTTCCGTGTACCAATCGACCGGCCGCGGAATGGCGATGGCGCCGGCGGTCGGCACGTTGATGGCCTCCCAATACTTCTTGTCGAACAGGTTGAAAACGCCTGCCTGCACCTGCAGCCCCTTCACCGCGGCCGGACGCCAATAGCCCATCAGGTCCACCACGCCGTAGCCGGGCGCCTGGAAATCGGGATTGCGCGCCGTGGCCGTGGCCTCGGGATACTCGACCTTGTCGCGCTTCAGGGCGGTGGTCAGCATGGCATCCACCCCCCACGCGTCGCGGCTGTAGCCCAGGCCCAGCACCGCCTTCAACGGCGCCACGGAGTTCAGGTACTGCCCCGTGCTTTCGTCCTTGCCCACGGCCCACGCCAGCGAACCCCAGGTGCGCCAGCCTGGCGAGAACTTCCAGTGCGCGCTGGCTTCGGCGCCATAGATGCGCACCTTGGCGCGATTGACGTTGCCGGTCACGCCCAAGGGATACTGTCCAGCCCAGCCCGGCTGCCACTGGGGCGAGGACGCGTTCAACGGCACGTCGCCATCGATGAAGTTCTGGTAGCGGTTGTCGAACAACGATACCGCGCCGCCCAGTGAATCGGAACCGATCTTGGCGCCCAGCTCCCAGCCCTTGCTGGTTTCGGGCTTCAGATAGGGATTGCCCACGCGCAGGTAGGTGCCGGGGCCGCCGTAGTTGGTGTAGAGCTGGGTCGGGCTGGGCGCCTTGAAGCCGTAGGCGTACTGGGCATACAGGCTCAGCTCGTCCGCGGCCTTCCAGGTGGCCAGCAGCTTGGGCGAGAAGCGGCTGCCGCTGTTGGACGGCGGCAGCGCGCCCGCGTTCGGGTTGCTTTCGTAGCTGGCCGTGGATTGCGGCTTCTGTTCGTAGTGGTCATAGCGCAGCGCCGGCATGACGGTGTAGCGGCCGTCGGCGAAGCTGAATTCGTCCTGCACCCACAGGGCCCATTGATTGCCCTTGGATTGCGGCACATCGGCCTGGTTGGTGTGCAGCATGTCGCACAGGCGCGGGCCCAGGGGCGCCGCCGTGCCGGGAGGAATCGCGGGGCAATTGTCGTAGCCGCTGGAGTACTGCTCGGTCTTGTTGCCGTACCACTCGCCGCCTATCGTCCACAGCTGAGAAGCCGTCGCGCCCGCCAGCCGCTTGGTGACTTCGCCGTTGAAGCCGAACATCGTCTGTCGGATGGAGTTGCTACGGCCGTAGGGACCGCTGGGATAGCCGTAGTAGTAGGGATCCCCCCGCCAGCGGTAGGCGCGGGAATCGACGCTGCGCACGCCGCTCAGCGAGCTGTCCAGCTGCAAGCGCTGCCAATAGAGGACCGCGGTGGCGGTGTCGATCAGGCTGCCCTCGCCTGGCGCCTTGTACGAGTAGTCCAAGGACACGCGCTGGCGTTCGGTTTCCTTGCGGGTGCTGTTCTCGCCGTACAGGTAACTGGTGCCCGCGCCCTGCTCGAACATGCTGTCGATGTCGGCATTGCGCTTGAAGTATTCGCCTGTCAGGCCGAAGCGATGGCCGCCTTCGACGCGCTGCTGCAGCTTCAAGAGGAAGCTGCGCTGGTCGTAATCTTCGGGGCTGGGTTCGCTGCGCTTGGGGCCGTAGCCGCCCACGTCGCCGCGGTTGTCCAGGGCATGGCCGTTGCGCACGCCGGCCTGCACCAGCCAGAACGTATTGCTGTGGATCTGGCCGGCCAAGGCCGCGTTGGCGCCCCAGCTGCTGTCGGCCGTGTCGTAGTCGGTCTTGGCCAGCGCGCCGAAGGTCTTGCCGTCGGTCAGCAGGTCCGACGGCTGCAGCGTGTGCAGGTCGGCCATGCCGGAAATCGCACCGGAACCGCCGCTGCTGGCGTCGGCGCCGCGCACGATGTCCAGGCGCGACAGGCTATTGAAATCCACCGCCTCCAGCCCGCCCTTCAGGCCGCGCGCGCCGTCGTCCAGCCACGGCAGGCGGATGCCGTCCACCCGCGTCAGCACGCGATCCTGGTCCAGGCCGCGGATGTTGATGCTGTTGGTCGTGCGGTTGAAGTTCACGCCGGGCTCGGCGCGTCTGCCGAAGTCGGTCCAGTCCCTGACCTGCAGCTCGTCCAAACGCTTGCGGTCGGTGCTGGTTTCCCAGGCGGGCATCACCGGCGCCCCCTCGCCGTCGACCTGGACGGGCGCCAGCTGCGTCACGTCCGCGGGCGTGACCGCCTGCAGCACGTAGACGCGGGCGCTGCGCTCCTGCACGCCCAGGCCGCTGCCCGCCAGCAAGCGCGCAAAGCCTTCATTCACGGAATAGACCCCATCGAGCCCCGCCGTGCGGCGCTGGCCCACCAGCGCCGCATCGAACAGCACCGTCACGCCCGCGCTGTCGGCAAAGCGCGGCAGCGCCTCGGCCAGCGCGCCCGCCGGAATGCGATAGCCGCGCGCCTGCATTTGCTGCGCGGACTGGGCCCATGCGCCGCTTGCGGGCAGCAAGGCGGCGGACAGGGCGGCCAGCGCCAGCGCGGCATGCACGGCGGCGGCGACGCGGGTCATTCGGCATTGCAGGCCTCGGGCGGGTCGGGAGCCGCTTGCGCGGCCGGCGGGTAGATAAGCCATGGTCGTCCTTTCGATCCAACAGGTGTCGGCATTCGTTTGCCTCTACAGACCATGACCCTCGTGAAATCCGAATCGGACAGCTGGCCCTCCAGTTTTTTGTAACGGCGCGGATTCAGGCCTCGGCGGCCGCGCGCAAGGTGATCGTCACCCAGTACGGCGTGCGGTAGCGCACCCGCACCGGCAGGGTCGCGGGCAGCGCCGCCAGCACCGCATCGGTGTCGCGCAGCTGGAACGCGCCCGAGATGCGCAGGTGCGCGGCCTCGGGGTCGCAGCGCAGCATGCCGGAACGGTAGCGGCCGAGTTCCGCCGCGAAGGCGTCCAGGCGCATGCGCTGGGCGTACAGCACGCCGCGCTGCCAGTCGCTGGCATGCGGATCCGCGGGTGACGGCGGCGACACGCCCTGATCCGTCAGGCTGCCCTGTTCGCCAGCCGCCAGGCTGACCAGGCTGCGCGGATGCGCGGCGCTGCCGATACGGACCCGCCCTTCCTGCACGCTGACGCGGCACAGCCCGCCTTCCTGCCGCACGCAGAAGCGCGAGGCCTGCGCCTCGATGTCTCCCAGCCGCGTGCGCACTACGAAGGGCCGCGGCGCGGGCGCCGTATCGGCCACGGCGTGCACCGCGATCTCGCCGGCGCGCAGGCGCAGCAAGCGGGCCGTGGAGCTGAACATCACGTCGACGGCGCTGGCCGTGTTCAAGAGCAGCGTGGAGCCGTCCGCCAAGGCCACTTCGCGCCGCTCGCCCGGCGCGCTGCGATAGTCGGCGGTCCAATCCAGCGGATCGGCGCGCCAGGCGGCCCAGCCGACGGGTCCGGCCACCACCAGCGCGACCAGCGTCTTGAGCGCGGCGCGGCGGCTCGCGAGCTCGGGGCGGTTCAAGGTCGCCATGCCCAGCGCCGCCGGAATCAGGCCGAAGCGTTCGTTCACGCGTTGCGCGCGCTGCCAGGCGTGCTCATGCTCGGCCTTGCTGGCGCGCCATAGTTCACAGGCTCGCTGGTCGGCATCGGTGGCGCGGCCCGAGCTCAGCCGCAGCAGCCAGCGTGCAGCCTCGCGCGCCACGCTGCGTTCGACGGCGGGCGGCTCGGACGCCGCCCCGGCCTGCGGGCTCAGATCGACGCCATGATGCATTGTTCGAATCCCTTGGCGATGTAACGGTGCACGGTACGCAGCGACACGTTGAGCCGGGCGGCAATCTCGCCGTGGCTCAAGCCTTCCAGTTGCGCCATCAGGAATGCCTGCCGCGCCGGCAGGGACAGGCCCGCCAGCATCTCGTCGATTTCCTGCAGCGTTTCCAGGATGATCAGGCGCTGCTCGGCCGAGGGCGCCAACGCCTCTGGCATCAAGGCCAGGGCTTCCAGGTAGGCCTGCTCCACCGAGCGCCGCCGGTGGTGGTTCAGCAGCAGGCGCTTGGCGATGGTGGTGAGATAGGCGCGCGGCTCGCGCAGGGCGTCCAGTTCGTGACGGTGGCGCAGCACCCGCACGAAAGTGTCCTGCGCCAGGTCGGCCGCGTCGAAACTGTTGCCCAGCTTGGCACGCAGCCAGCCATGCAGCCATCCATGATGAGCGCGGTACAGCAGTTGGACGTTGTCGCTGGCGGCGACCGCGGGGTTCGGCACGAAAGGCTCCCTGAACTATCAATCACAAATAGAAATCAATCTCATTCTAAATGCAAAACCATGATTCCGGTCAAGTCCGCGCGCCGCGCTTGACGGGGATATGATGGGGACGGATTCCCCCTACAGGTCTGCCCCCATGCTCTATGCCGCGCTCAAATTCATCCACCTGATGGCCGTGATCCTCTGGGTCGGGGGCATGCTGTTCGCGCACTGTTTCCTGCGGCCAGCGGCCGCGCAGCTGGAACCGCCGGTACGGCTGCGGCTGATGGCATCGGTGCTGGGGCCGTTCCTGAACGCCGTGCTGGCGGCCATCGTGCTGATCCTGTTCTCCGGCGCGCTCATGATCGGCCAGGAAGCCAGCCAGGCCGCGCAGACGGGTGGGGCCTTCTTCATGCCGCGCAGTTGGACCCTCATGGCCTCGGGCGGCCTGGTCATGACGGCCATCTATGCCTATATCCGTTTCGTGCTCTACCCGCAGCTGCGGGCAGCGGTCGCGGCGGCGGACTGGCCCCAGGGCGGACAAGCCATGGGCGGCATCCGCCGCTGGGTCGGCATCAACCTGCTGCTGGGCATCGCCATCGTGGCCATCGTCTTTCTGGGGTAGCCGGATATCAGCCGGCGCGCGCCAGCTATCGGGCATGCGCAGGCTGGTATCGGAATTCTTTTGCTTGGTGCAATACGCATTACATCCGCGCTGGCCACACTGCGGATGACTCTCGCGGGCCTACACAAACAAAAGGAATCTCCATGATCAAACGTGTCTTCCAGCTGGCCGCCCTCGGCCTGTTCGTATCCGCCTCGGCCGCGCATGCCGCCGCCCCCATCGACAACAGCTCCCTGGACCAGCCTGGGTTCCGCGAGCACAAGGCCACCTACGGCGTGGTCTACCGCCTGCCCCAGGACGTCAACGCCATCCTGGATGCCAAGATCAACGGCACGCTGAAGGCCGACCTGCTCACGCTGGGCCTGAAGACCGAGGCCGAAACGCCCAACATGCCGCACGTGACGGTGGTGCACATCCACAGCGCCGACCCGCAAACGCCCGCCCGCATGCTCAAGGCCCTGCCCAAGCCGCCGGCCCCGCTGCAGATCACGCTGAAGACCTTCTATCCCACCGAAGCCGCCAAGGGCGCGGGCCATCCGTGGTGGCTGGACCTGGGCGTGGTCAAGAGCGGCCAGGGCTTCGAGGACATGATGCGCTACAACACCGTTACCACCGCCGCCCTGGCGCCGCTGCGCGACGGCCCGCTGCCGCGCGTCACCGGCCCGGTCTACGCCAAGATGGGCGATGCCGGCAAGGATCTGGTCAAGACCATGGGCGTGAGCGGCGTGAACATCATGCAGGACGGCAAGGAAGTGCGCGCGCACAACCCGCACACCACGCTGGTCTACAGCATGGCGCCCTACGACGCGCGCCTGCAGGACGCGATGAAGCAGGAGTCCGACAAGTTCAACGCCGTGCTGCCGGACGGCATCAACACCACCTTCAAGGACGTCTCCATCGTCGAGATCGGCTTCGCCGGCAACGTGGTGCGCGAGATCTACCGCGTCAGCCTGGAAGACGGTTCGGCCATCGATGTGGCCACGGGCAAGAAGGTCGGCTCCTAAGCCGCAGCGGCTGCGGGAACGTCCGCGCGTTCCCGCAGCACCTCGCGGATCTGCCCGCGCAGCCAGGCCTGCAGCGGCGAGGTATGCAGGCGCCGCGGCCACACCATCACCAATTCGATCTTGCGCAGGCTGGCGGGCAGCTCCAGCGTCGCCAGCGGAAAATGCCGGGCGTGCGCGCGCGCCACGCTGGCTGACATGGTGGTCGCGTAATCGGTGTCCAGCAGCACATAGGGCGTGATGCCGAAACCCGACAGGTAGGCCGAAAACTCCATGCGGGCCGCGTCCGGCTTGAGCGCGCGGTCGAAGTTGGTCTCCCGGCCGTACATCTGCGCAAAGGCGAACCACTTGATGGACGGCAGGTCCGCCAGCGTCAGCGCGCCCCGCCCAGCCCAGGGATGTTTGGCCGACACCACGCAGACGCGCCGGTCCTTGAGCAGCGTATCGCGGTGAAACCGCGCCGGCACCTTGCCGAACAGTCCGATGGCCAGGTCCAGGCGTTCGGCGTCGAGGTCGTCGGGCACGAAATCCCCGTGCACGGACTGGAAGCGCAGCGTGATGCCGGGCGCGGCGCGATGCAGGCGTTCTATCAGGGGCGCGGCCAGCAGGATCTCGCTATGCGCACCGGTGCCGATATTGACCACGCCGCCAGCCTTGGCAGGATCGAAGGCCTCGGGCGGACGCAGCGCGGACTCGATCTGCGCCAGCGCGTCGTGCACCGCCGAATGCAGTTCCAACGCACGTTCCGTCGGGATGAAGCGGCCCTTCACCACCACCAGCAAGGGATCTTCCAGCCGCAGGCGCAAGCGCGCCAGCTCGCGGCTGATGGCCGGCTGCGTCTTGTGCAGCAGGGCCGAACTGGCCGTGGCGCTGCGGGTGCGCATCAGGGCGTCGAACGTCAGCAGCAGGTTCATGTCCAGCCGGCGCAGATAGGGCAAGGAGTGGGTGTCGCTCATGCCGCCGATACTATGCCTGAAATGCATGTATTGGAAATTCCATACCAATTTCGACATGATTGGCTTGCGCAACCGGCATTGGGCAAGGCGCCCGGGCTTGGCTACAGTCCGCGGCAGATCGGGGCCATCCGCACCCGACCCGACTTTCCGGAGACTGCTGCAATGAACCCCTTGGGCCCGACCGCCGCGCGCTGGCGCGCTTCCCCCCGCCGCTGGATGGCGGCCGTGCTGACCGGCTCGGCGCTGCTGCTGGGCGCCGCCCAACCGTCCGCTGCCGCCTTCCCCGAACGTCCCGTGACCTTGGTGGTGCCCTTCCCCGCTGGCGGCACGCCCGACATCCTGGCCCGCATCCTCAGCGACAGCCTGGCCAAGCGCCTGGGCCAGCCCCTGATCGTGGAAAACCGCGCTGGCGCCGGCGGCAACATCGGCGCGCAGGCCGTGGCGCGCGCCGCGCCCGACGGCTATACGCTGCTGATGTGCGCCTTCGGCTGCACGGTCGCGCCCTCGCTCTACCAGCCCGCCCCCTACGACATCGTCAAGGACTTCGCGCCCGTCGCCATGGTCGGCACGGTGCCCAGCGTGCTGGTCGTCAATCCCAAGGTGCCGGCGCAGACCGTGGCCGAGCTGCTGGCCTACGCCCGCGCCCATCCGGGCAAGCTGAACTCGGCCTCGTCGGGCGTGGGCGGCTCGGCCCACCTGGCCACCGAACTGCTGAAGCTGCGCACCGGCATCGACGTGGCGCACATCCCCTACAAGGGCGCCGGGCAGGTCGCGGCCGACCTGCTGGGCGGCCAGGTCGACATGTACTTCGACAATCTGCCGGCCTCGCTGGCGAACATCCGCGCGGGCAAGCTGCGGGCCCTGGCCGTGGCCAGCGCCAAGCGCGCGCCGGCGATTCCGGACGTGCCGACCTTCGCCGAGGCCGGCGTGGCCGATTTCCTGATCACGCCCTGGTTCGGCATCATGGCGCCGGCCGGCACGCCGGACGCCACGCTGGCCGCGCTGCACGGCGCCCTCAACGACGCCCTGCAGGCGCCCGAGGTCGCCGCCAAGATGCGCGAACTGGGCGTGGAAACCGCCGCCGGCCCGCGCCAGGCGCTGGGCGACTTCGTGCTGGCCGAGACCGCGCGCTGGAAGGACGTGATCCAGGCCAACCACATCCGGGCGGAATGATGGCGGACGAACCCGGCGGCGCCGCATCCGA
The DNA here is from genome assembly GCF_002192695.1 of Achromobacter xylosoxidans. Taxonomy (GTDB): domain Bacteria; phylum Pseudomonadota; class Gammaproteobacteria; order Burkholderiales; family Burkholderiaceae_B; genus Achromobacter; species Achromobacter xylosoxidans_C. The sequence continues at coordinate 32,725 of NZ_MTLG01000104.1, read as the reverse complement.
CGCGCTCGCGCCGATCCGGCTGCGCGACATGGGCGCCTTCCATGTCGGCGGGCGCGAGGTGAGCCTGTCGGGCCTGCCGCGGCGCGAGGTGGTCATGGCCGAGGGCGGCCAGCCCGTTGCGCTGGACCCCAACGGCACCTACCGCGTCGAGCAGATGTACGCGCAGTATTTCCTGGCCGAACCGGCCAGCGGCCGCCCGCCCCTGACCTTCTGGCACGGTGGCGGCATGACCGGCGCGGCCTGGGAGACCACGCCCGACGGCCGCCAGGGCTGGCTCCATGCCTTTCTGCGCCGCGGCTGGGACGCCTATCTCTGCGATGCCGTGGAACGCGGCCGCTCGGGCTACGCGCCGGTTCCAGAGATCTGGCCCGAAGGCCCCATCGTGCAGGCGCAGGAAGACTGCTACACGCGCTTTCGCATCGGCCGCCCGGGCGCCCGCCCCGGCCCCGGCAGCGCCTATGGCAACACGCAGTTCCCGGTGCAAGCCTTCGGCGAGCTGGCCGCGCAGATGGTGCCGCGCTGGGTGCATACCGACGCCGCCGTCCTGCGCGGCTATCTGGCCTTGCTGGAGCGGGTCGGCCGCATGATCGTCATCTGCCATTCGCAGGCGGGCGTATTCGGCATCCGCGCCGCCTCCGCCCGACCCGACCTGGTACGCGCCGTGGTGGCGCTGGAGCCGGCCAGCATCCCGCAGCTGGACGCCGGCTATCGCACGCCCACGCTGATCCTCATGGGCGACAACATGGATACGGACCCGCGCTGGCCGCGCATGCGCGAGCGGGTGCGCGATTTCGCGCGGCGGCACGCTTGCGTCACCCTGCTGTCGCTGCCCGAACTGGGCATTGCCGGCAATTCGCACATGCTGATGATGGACCGCAACAGCCTGGACCTGGCCGCGCGCGTGCACGACTGGCTGATGGCCCTGCCGCCGGGCTGACATCTCGCCGCGGACGGGGCCCCGCCTGCTGCCATTTCGTGGCAGCATTATGGATCCGCCATCCCCGCCCGTCCCCATGTCCCGCACCGAACGCCTCCTGGGCCTGATGCAGACCTTGCGCTGCCATCGCCGCCCCGTCAGCGGCCGCCAATTGGCCGCCGACCTCGGCGTCAGCATCCGCACGCTATACCGCGACATCGCCACCCTGCAATCGCAGGGCGCCGAGATCGAGGGCGAGCCAGGTGTGGGCTATGTGCTGCGGCCCGGTTTCATGCTGCCGCCGCTGATGTTCAGCACCGAGGAGATCGAGGCGCTGGTGCTGGGCACCCGCTGGGTGGCGGACCGCGCCGACCCCCGGCTGGCGCAGGCCGCGAGCAACGCGCTGGCCAAGATCGGCGCGGTGCTGCCGGCGGAAATGCGCGACGGGCTGGACGCGATCCCGCTGCTGGTCGGCCCCAGCGCGATGCAGGTGGTGGACCGCGTGGACCTGTCGCTGATCCGCCACGCCATACGCTGCGAACAGAAGATCGACATCACCTACCGCGACGACAAGGGCGCCGATTCCGCGCGGGTGATCTGGCCGTTCGCGCTGGGTTTTTTCGACAGCGTGCGCATCGTCATGGCGTGGTGCGAACTGCGCCAGGATTTCCGCCATTTCCGCACCGACCGCATCGCCACGCTGACGCCCGGTGAGCGCTATCCCAAGCGCCGCCATGCGCTGCTGAAGGAGTGGCGCGCGATCGATCGCACGCCCAAGAATTGCGGCTGAAAACGCGGCTGAAAGCTACTGCCAAAAACTGACAGCACCCCTGTCTAAGATGAGCGCGTCAATCACCTGGAGCGCATCATGTCAGACACTAATTTCGTGATTTTCTACGTCGAGAAGCCCGCCGCCAGCGCCGCGTTCTACAGCGCCCTGCTGCAGCGCCCGCCCGTCGAAAGCTCCCCCACGTTTGCCCTGTTCAGGCTGGATTCCGGCCTGATGCTGGGCTTGTGGTCGCGCTATACCGTGGAGCCTGCCGCCGCCGGCCGCGGCGGCGCGACCGAGCTCGCCTTCACCGTACCCGACGCGCAAGCGCTGGACCGCCGCCACCTGGACTGGAGCCTGCGCGGCCTGCCCATCCTGCAGGCGCCCACCGACATGGACTTCGGCCGGACCTTCGTGGCGCTGGACCCCGATGGACACCGGCTGCGCGTGTTCGCGCCGGCGCCGCAGGAACAGGCCGAGCAGCAACCGGCGCCCGCCATGGCCAGCGCTTGAAGCGCGGCCATGGAATACGGGCCTGAGGCGCTGGCCTCGGGCCCGTGGCTGAACCGGGCGCGCTGCAGTATCAGGAACGCTGATCGCGCGGGGTCAGCGCCACGCTTTCGCCGCGGCGGCGGAACAGCAGCTGGTACAGCACGGCCAGCACCAGCAGGAACGGCACACCGAACACCAGCGTCATCTTGAAGACGCTGGTGAAGTAGGTGGTGGCCAGGATGGCCAGCATCGCGCCCGCGCCCAGCAGGGTCAGCACCGGAAAGCCCGGCATGCGGAACGACAGCTTGCCGCCGCCTTCGCGCGCCCAGCGGCGCCGAAAGCAGTAGTGGGTCACGAAGATCATCATCCAGGTGAACAACGCGCCGAACATCGAAATCGCCATCATCAGCGTGAACGAGGTCTCGGGGTACAGCACGTTCAACACCGCCGCGATGGCGATGCCGCTGGTCGACAGCAGCAGCGCGTTCAAGGGCGTGCCGTTGCGGGTCAGTTTGCCGAACGCGGACGGCGCATGGCCGGCGCGCGACAGGCTGAACATCATGCGCGTGGTGATGTACAGCTGGCTGTTCATAGCCGACAGCGCCGCCACCAGCACGATGAAGTTGATGACGCCCGCCGCGCCCGGAATCTCGAGCGCCTGCATCACCTTGACGAAGGGACTGCCGCCCTTGCCGGCCTCGTCCCAGGGCACGATGGCCAGGATCAGCGCCAGCGTCAGCAGGTAGAACACCACCAGCCGGACGATGGTGGCGCGGAACGCCTGCTTGACCGCGCGCTCGGGGTCTTCGGCCTCGCCCGCCGCCACCGCGATCATCTCCACGCTGAGGTAGCTGAAGATCGAGATGACCACGGCGATCCACATGCCCCAGACGCCATTCGGGAAGAACCCGCCGTGCGAGGTGTACAGCGCCGTGCCGTACTGCGGATTGCCCCAGACCACGTAGGCGCCCAGGATGATGAAGGCCACGATGGCGGTGATCTTGATCGTGGAGAACCAGTATTCGACCGTGCCGAAGGTCTTGACGCTCATGGCGTTGATGAAGATCAGCGCCGCCGAGAACAGGCAGACCCACTGCCAGCCGGGCACGTCCGGGAACCAGAATTTCATGTATTCCGCCACGGCCGTGACCTCGGTGCCTACCGCCAGCACCACGCAGGACCAGTACGCATAGCGCACCAGAAAGCCCGCCAGCGGGCCGACGTAGTGCTCGGCATAGGCGCCGAACGAGCCCGAGGTGGAATGCGCCACCGTCATTTCCGCCAGGCATCCCATCAGCAGCAGCGTGATCAGGCCGCCGATGGCGTAGCTGATGATCACGCTGGGTCCGGCAAAGCCGATGGCGAACTTGCTGCCCAGGAACAGGCCCGTGCCGATGGCGCCGCCGATGGCAATCATGCTCATCTGCCCCGACGTCAGCCGCCGCTTCAGGCCTTGCTCGCGTTCGGCGATCTGGCCGAATCCTTTTTGTTGTTGCATTGTCTCCTCCAGGTCCTGCGCTCTCTTTATGGATGTAGGGCCGGTTTGGCCCGCGCAATGGGGTTGTGTTGCGGCGCTCAGGTCACGGCGGCGCGATGCTTGAATTCCGGCTTGTCCCAGGAACGCGTGTCCAGCACGTCCGTCAGGATGTCGACGGCGTCCCAGACGTCGGCATAGCCGAAGTACAGCGGCGTCAGGCCGAAGCGCAGCACCTCGGGCTCGCGGTAGTCGCCGATCACGCCGCGCGCGATCAGCGCCTGCATCACCTCGAAGCCGTTGGGATGGCGGAAGCTGACATGGCTGCCGCGGTCGGCATGCTTGCGCGGCGTCACCAGCGTAAGCGGATGGCCGGCGCAACGTTCTTCGACCAGCGCGATGAACAGGTCGCCCAGGGCCAGCGATTTCTTGCGCACCTCGGCCATGTCGGCGGCATGCGCCACGTCCAGGCCGCATTCCACCAGCGACAGCGACACGATGGGCTGGGTGCCGCACAGATAGCGGCGCACGCCGCCGGCCGGCTCGTAGGCCACGGCCATGTCGAACGGCCGCGTGTGGCCCCACCAGCCGGACAGCGGCTGCCAGAAGTCCTTGGTGTGGCGCGGCGCCACCCAGATGAAGGCGGGCGAACCGGGGCCGCCATTCAGGTATTTATAGGTGCAACCCACGGCGAAGTCGGTGTCGGCGCCGTTCAGGTCCACCGGCACCGCGCCCGCGGCGTGCGCCAGGTCCCAGATGGCCAGCGCGCCGCGCTCATGCGCCAGCGCGGTCACGGCGGCCATGTCGTGCATCTGGCCGCTGCGGTAATTCACGTGCGACAGCAGCATCACCGCCACGGACTCGTCCAGCGCCTTTTCCAGCGGCAGTTCGTCGTCGATCAGGCGCATTTCGTAGCCCTGCTGCAGCAGGTCGATCATGCCCTGGATCATGTAGAGATCGGTGGGGAAGTTGTCGCGCTCGGACAGGATGACGCGGCGCTTGGGGTGCTGGTGCTGCTGGATGCGCAGGGCGGCGGCCAGCGCCTTGAAGATGTTCAGCGAGGTCGTGTCGGTCACGACCAGCTCGCCTTCGCGCGCGCCCAGCAGGCGGCCCAGCTTGTCGCCCAGGCGGGCGGGCAGTTCGAACCAGCCGGCGGTGTTCCAGCTGCGGATCAGGCCCGAGCCCCATTCCTGGCCGATCACGGCGGCGGCGCGGGCGGCGGCGGCCTTGGGCATCACGCCCAAGGAATTGCCGTCCAGGTAGAGGACGCCCGGCGGCAGGTCGAAACGGTCTTTGAGGGGCGCCAGGGGGTCCAGGCGGTCGGCGTTGACGCAGGCGTCGCGGGTGTTCATTTTCTGCTCCAAAGGGCTATATTCTGGATACATACTATCAGCGCGATCGGGCTGATAAATTGCAAAATCAGGCGCGGAATACCCTATGTTTCCGCATTGGATTGCACATAATCAATATTTTCGGAATTTGATTGCACCATGCAGATCGACGCCATAGACCAGCGCATTCTTTACCGGCTGCAGGAAGACGGCCACCTCAGCAACCAGGACCTGGCCGAGCAGGTGGCGCTGTCGCCTTCGGCCTGCCTGCGGCGGGTGCGCGCGCTGGAAGAAAGCGGACTGATCCGCAACTATCGCGCCGTGCTGGACGCGGAAAAGCTGGGTTTCGAGCTGGAGGCCATCGTCCATGTGTCGCTGGACCAGTCGCGTCCGGGCTGGCACGAGGAATTCCTGGCCGGCATCGCCCTGCATGACGAGATCACCGAGGCCAGCATCGTGACGGGCGCCTCCAACTACATCCTGACGGTGTGCACGCGCAATCTGAAGGCGTTCTCGCAGTTCGTCGAAGACAAGCTCAGCAAGATCCCGGGCGTACGGAACCTGTCCTCGCATATCGTCATGCGCAAAGTGAAGAACCGCGGCGGCATGCTGCCGCTGGCAAGCTGGCGCTAGCGTCCCGCTGAAACCCCGCTCAGGCCGGGCTCAGCCTCAGGAAGCCGAACACGGTCACGAAATGGCAGGCCGTGCCGCCCATGACGAACAGGTGCCAGATGCCGTGGGCGTGCGGCCAGCGCTGGTCGTTGGCGTAGAACAGCGTGCCGGCGGTATAGATGGCCGCGCCCGCCAGCAGCCAGGCCAGTCCGGCCGCGGACAAGGCGCCCGCGATCGGCGCGGCGAACATCACGCCCAGCCAGCCCATGGCCAGATACAGCGGCAGGGCCGGCGCCGCGCCGCGCGCCCACCACAGCTCGCGGCTGATGCCGACCGCCGCCAGCACCCAGATCGCCACACCCATGGCCGCGCCCCAGCCATGCTCCACCGGCCCGTAGGCCAGCGGCGTGTAGGTGCCGGCGATCAGCAGGTAGATCGCGCAATGGTCGGCCTTGGCCCACCAGGCCTTGCGGCGGCCGCGCGAACAATGGAACAGCACCGAAGAGGCATAGACGGCAATCATCGACGCGGCGAACACGGCGCAGGCGACGACCTGCCGCGTGTCCACCTTGAGTTCGGCGGCGCGGGCGATCAGGGCGCCCGAAGCGGCCACGGCCAGCGCCAGGCCGGCCAGGTGGGTCGCGCCGTTGAATCGTTCGCCCTTGTACATGCACGCCCTCCGCCCGCCAGCCACGCGCCGGCGCCCCCCATGATGGCGCCCTTGTGTGACAGGCGAAGGTCAGGACGCGCAGCCTTCAGGCGACGAAATCCACCGCCGCCGGATAGCCTTCCAGCGCGCGCGCCGAAAGAATGGCGCGCTGCACGGCGATCGCCATCGCCTCGGCCGCCATCACGCCCAGCAGCATGACGTTGCCCGGCTTGCCGGACGTGCCCGTGCCCAGCGCGAAAATGGTGTCGCCGTCCAGCATGGTGTGGATGGGATTGATGGTGCGGGCCAGGCCATCGTGCGCCATGCCGGCGATCTTCTGCGCCTGCGCCTTGGTGAGCTTGGCGTCGGTGGCAACCAGCCCTATGGTGGTGGCGGTGCCCGGGCGCATGGACTTGGGCAGGTCGCCCGCCAGGATCGCGGCGCGGGTGTCCAGCAGCATCTTGCCGTCCGCGGTGCGCGCGCCGGCCAGGATGCGCCCCGTGGCCGGGTCCACCACGTCGCCCACCGCGTTGACCGCGACGATGGCGCCCACCGTCACGCCCGCCACGGTCAGCGAGGCGCTGCCGATGCCGCCCTTCATGGCGCGCTTGGGGCCGTACAGCTTGCCCACCGTCGCGCCCGCGCCCGCGCCCACGTTGCCCTCCTGCGGCGCGGCGTCCGTGGCCGACTTGCAGGCCTGGTAGCCCGCGGCCGCGTCCGGGCGGATCGAGGCGTCGCCCACGCCCAGGTCGAACAGGATGGCCGAAGGCACGATGGGCACGTGCGCCACGCCCACGTCGAAGCCGATCTTCTTTTCCTCCAGATAGCGCATGACGCCCGAGGCCGCATCCAGGCCGAAGGCGCTGCCGCCGGACAGCACCACGGCATGCACTTTCTCCACCATGTTGACGGGATTGAGCAGGTCGGTCTCGCGCGTGCCCGGCGCCGCGCCGCGCACGTCGACCCCGGCGGTCGCGCCGGCCTCGGCGATGATGACCGTACAGCCCGTGGGCCGGCGCGTATCGGTGTAGTGCCCCACCCGCAAGCCCGCCACCTGCGTGATGCTGCCGCTGCCCGGCATCAGCCGCGTACCGTCCGCGGCCTGGGCGGGCATTGCACTTGCTGCTGCCGCGCCAGCGGCCGCCATCATGAAAGCCCGCCTGTTCCATTGCTGTTCCACACCGATCTCCATCGAAGTCCTGCCTGGATGAACCCCGGCAGTTTCGCGCCAGGGCATGGGTATCGCCATATGACTTGCAGCTATATTTTTACTATTCCTTATGCTTTGTGGAAAAATAGACGCGTTGTTAGAGTGCGGCTACGCCGGAGGGCATTGCAGGCACGGATGCTCTCCACCGAGATATCTGCCATCCGTGGAGCACCGCCATGAAACTCTTCCGTACGCTGTTCGTCGCCGGCCTCGTCCAGGTCGCCGCCTTGTCCGCGGCCCATGCCCAATCCGGACTGGACCAGATCAAATCCGCCGGCGTGTTCAAGATCGGCACCGAAGGCACCTACGCCCCCTTCACTTTCCACGACGCATCCGGCCAGCTTACCGGGTTTGACGTGGACATCGGCCGCGCCATCGCCGAACGCCTGGGCGTCAAGGCGCAATTCGTCGAAGGCAAATGGGACGGCCTGATCGCCGGCCTGGACGCCAAGCGCTACGACGCCGTGATCAACCAGGTCGGCATCACCGACGCGCGCCGCGCCAAGTACGATTTCTCGGATCCCTACATCTCGTCGGCCGCCGTGCTGATCGTGCGTGACGACAACACCAGCATCAAGTCCTTCGACGACCTGAAGGGCAAGAAGTCCGCCAACACGCTGACCAGCAACTTCGGCAAGCTGGCGCAGAAGCACGGCGCGGAAGTGATCGCGGTGCAGGGCTTCAATGAAGCCATCGACCTGCTGACCTCGGGCCGGGTCGAGGCCACGGTGAACGACAACCTGTCGTTCCTGGACTTCAAGAAGCAGAAGCCCAATGCCAAGGTAAAGATCGCCGCCACCGACAAGACCGCCGAATTCAGCAATTCGGGCGTGCTGATCCGCAAGGGCAACCCCGAGCTGCAGGCCGCCATCAACAAGGCGCTGGCCGACATCAAGGCGGACGGCACCTACAAGACCATCTCGGTCAAGTATTTCGGCACGGACCTGTCGGCGCAATAAGCGAGCGGAGCGCACATGACGCTACCCCCCTGGCTGCAATCCGTCCTGCCCGACTGGCTGCTGGCGCAACTCGGCAACTTGGCGGTGCCTGCCTGGGTGCAGCTGATGCTGGACTCGTTCTGGCCGCTGCTGCACGCGGGGCTGATGTTCACGGTTCCGCTGACGCTGATGTCGTTCGCGCTGGGCCTGGCGCTGGCCTTCGTGGTGGCGCTGATCCGGCTGTTCGGCCCGGCGCCGCTGGTGGCCGTGGTGCGCTTCTATGTCTGGCTGATCCGCGGCACGCCGCTGCTGGTGCAGCTGTTCGTGATCTTCTACGGCCTGCCCAGCGTCGGCATCGTGCTGGATCCGCTGCCGGCCGCGCTGATCGGCTTCACCCTCAACGTGGGCGCGTACAACTCGGAAGTGATACGCGGCGCCATCGAGTCCATCACCAAGGGCCAGTGGGAAGCGGCGTACTCCCTGAGCATGACGCGCGCACAGGCGCTGCGCCGGACCATCCTGCCGCAGGCGGCGCGGGTGGCGGTGCCGCCCCTGTCCAATTCCTTCATCGCGCTGGTCAAGGACACCTCGCTGGCGGCGGTGCTGACCGTGCCCGAGATCTTCCAGGCCGCGCAGCGCATCGCCGCCGTCACCTATGAACCGCTGATCCTGTACACCGAGGCGGCGCTGATCTACCTGGTGTTCAGCTCCGTGCTGTCCGCCGCGCAGGTGCGCCTGGAACGGCGTTTCGGCCAGCACGCGGTCTTTAACGAGAAAAACCGATGATCCGCCTGGAAAAGATAGAAAAGGCGTTCGGCGGCAATCCCGTGCTCAAGCAAGTGGACGTGAGCATCGCCGAAGGCAGCGTCACCGCCCTGATCGGCCCGTCCGGCAGCGGCAAGAGCACCTTGCTGCGCTGTGTGAACCTGCTGGAAGTGCCGGATCGAGGCACGCTGGAGATCGGGCCGGAAACGGTGCATTTCGAGCCCGGCCGCAAGCTCTCGCGCGACCAGGTGCAGCGCGTGCGCAAGCAGACCGGCATGGTGTTCCAGAACTTCCAGCTGTTCCCGCACCAGACCGTGATCGGCAATGTCATGGAAGGCCTGCTGACCGTGCAGAAGTGGCCGCTGGACCGCGCGCGCGCCCGCGCCGAGGAACTGCTGCGCAAGGTCGGCATGCTGGAAAAGCGCGACGCCTGGCCCGCCAACCTGTCGGGCGGCCAGCAGCAGCGCGTGGCCATCGCCCGCGCGCTGGCGCCCGCGCCGCGCGTGCTGCTGTGCGACGAGCCGACCTCGGCGCTGGATCCGGGCCTGGCCGCCGAAGTGGTGGATGTGCTGCGCCAGCTCGCGGCCGAAGGCATGACCATGTTGATGGCCACCCACGACCTGCGCCTGGCGGCCAGCGTATCGCGCGAGGTGGTGTTCCTGCTGGACGGCACGGTGGTCGAATCCGGCGATTCGCGCACGCTGTTCAGCCAGCCGGCGGACCCGCGCACGGCGGCGTTCATCTCGACGCTGACGCAGGAAGCCGCGCTGTAGGACGGCTGGAGCCGGTGGGGACGCCCCCCGTCCGTGCCGCCTCAGCCCTGACCGTCCGTTACCCGAAAGTCGAACAGCGTTGCAGGCTCGGCAGCAATGACCCGCGCGGCAATGTCGCGCCGCAGTTCGGCATGAACGCGCTGGGCGTCCGGCGCGGGATTTCCCAGCAGGTCAAAGAACTCCGGCGGCAGCACGCCCGGGCGCAACACGCCCTGGACGCTGCGCGCGCCGCGACGCAGATGAAAGCTGTACGACTTGTCCGCGCCGCGGCTGTAGCGCGCTTCGGGCAGCGTCAAGTCCACCGCGTAGCAGCCGCGCGTGACGGCGCGCGTGACGAATTCGAACGCGTCGCGCACGCCCGGACCGGGGTGTCCGCTGATGACGGACAACTCCTTGCGCGGCACCGGCGAGCCGTCCTGCTCCAGCTTCGGCAGCGCGCCGCGCAGGCCCTGGAAGGTCAGCGCCAGCATGGCAAGCGCGCCATGGCCATGATAGGCCTGGACCGCGTCGAAACAGATGGGCAGCGGCCCTTCCTCGGCCGTCACGATCAAGGAGGAAGCGCGTTGTTCAGGGGTAGTCATGGAATGTCTCCGTGTCATGCGTGGTCGCGGGGCGCCACCGTGGCGGCCCGCTGGCGCAGGGTAGGTCAGGGTTGAAGGACGCACCGGGGCGCGTCCGGATGGACAGGCGGATTCAGAAGCGCGTGCGCAGCGTCAGGCTGAAACTGCGGCCGGGTTCCAGCAGCGGATTCAGATCGGTCATGGCGTAGGCCACGTTGGATGCGGTCGCCGCCGTGCGGTAGGCGCGGTCGAACAGGTTGTTCACGCCCAGCACGACCTGGGTATTGCCAGCCTGCGGCAGCCCCAGGCGATCCAGCTGGAACTGGGCGTAGAGATTCACGACGCCGAAGCCCGCCGCCGGATACTCCGCGCGTTCCGCATAGCGGCTCTGGCCCTTGGCCCATTGCAGTTCGCCGCTCAAGGCATAGGCTTCATTGGGGCTCATGTATTGCAGGCCGACCAGGCCGCTGAAGGGCGCGATCGATTGCAGCGGCGTGTCCGTCGTGCGGTTGGTGCCGTGCAGGTAGCTGGCGTTGCCGTACAGGTTGACCTCGCGGCTCAGCTGCCAGCGCCAATCCAGCTCCAGGCCCTGGATCCGAGCCTTGCCCACGTTGCGGCGCTGCGTGGCGGGCAGGCCTTCATAGGTGGTGGTGACGTTCTCCAGGAAGTCGCTGTAGTTGCTGCGGAACGCGGTCAGGCCGACCGTGGCCTGCTCGAAGTGCAGCCGGGTGCCGGCTTCCACGGTGACGCCGCGTTCCGGCTTCAAGCCCGGATTGGGAATGGTGTAGCTGGTTCCGGTATAGCCGCTGCTGAACATTTCCGAGGTCCACGGCATGCGGAACGAACTGCCCACGCTGCCCAGCAGTTCGACCACTTCGGTGGCGCGATAGGACAGCCCCAGGCTGCCGGTGGTGGCGGTTTCTGTCGTGTTCTGGGCCGCGCGGAAGGCCGGCAGCAGATTGGGCGAGGGCAAGGGTTCCAAGCCCACGTCGGACTTGAACCAGTCGAAGCGGCCGCCAGCGGTAACGGTCCATTTGGCAGCGGGTTTCCATTCCGTGGTCAGGAACGCGCCGACGTTGGTCTGGTACTGGTCCGGCCCGGTCTTGACGTAGGGCGTGCTGGTGGTCGTGGTGGTTCCGTTCGGACGCCGCACCGTGATATCGCTGCGCGATTCCGATCCCGGACGGCGCTCATGCATGAAGTCCAGGCCAAAGGTCGTGTTGGTGTCGGCCCAAGGCACCGTCGCGGCCACGCTGCCGCCCCACACGACGGGACCGATCACGTTGTTGCGCGCGTCGACCACGCGCGCCGGATTGGTCTGGTTGTGCGTAGCCATGACGGTGCCGAACTCGTTCACATAGACGCTGGCCTTGAGCGCGCTGATGGCGCCGTCGAACTCGCCGCTGTAGGCCAGCCTGCCCTGCTTGACCTTGAGCGGATCGCGGCGGCTGTAGCTCAATGGGTAGGGAGGCACGGTGCCGGCCGCGCCGTCCTTGACATAGGCCACGCGCGCGCTGGCCTCGATGCGCTGGCGCGCATCAGGCATGTAGCCCAGCACGATGCCCCCGCCCGCGCCGCGGAAGTCGCTGTTCGGCACTTCGCCCGCCGCGCTGTCGTAATTGCTGGCACGGCGCCCGGTGGCGTAGACGCGCAGGTCGAAGCCATCGCCCGCGCCTTCCAGCGCCACGTTGCTCTGCACGCCGTCGCCGTTGGTGTTGTACGTGACCGAAGCTTCGCCGCCGTTCAGGCCGAAGGGCTGGCTCAGGTTGCCATGCGCCCGCTTGGTCACGAAATTGACCAGCCCGCCCAGGCCGTCGCTGCCGAAGCGCGAGGAATTCGGCCCGCGCACCACTTCGACCTGTTCGATCTCGGTCGGGCTGATGAGCATGAACTGCAGCGTATTGCGGCCGCGGAAGCGGTCGCCATCGATGAACATCGGCACCCGCATGTCGTTGGTGTTCAGCCCGCGCAGGAACAACGTGCCTGCAATGCCGCCGCTGCGGCTGATGGTGGCGTTGGGCACGCGGCCCAGCAGGTCCAGCGTGCTCATCGTGTTCAGGCGGTCGATGTCCTGGCTGTCGACCACGCTGACCGCCTGCGTGACAGTGTGGTCGATCGAGGCCGCGGGCGGTGTCGCCCCCATCGGCCGCAGGCGGCCGTCATCGGGCTGGTCTTCGGCGGTGACCTGGATCGACGGCAGTTGCGGAATGTTGGCGGCGGCGCTGGGCGCGGCCATGGCGGCGGTCAGCAGTCCGGCGCCGACCAAGGGAACATACAGATAGGAGCGTTGCATACATGCACACAAGAGAGGGGGCAAAATCGGAATGGGCGCGGAGAGCCGCGCCGCGTCAGGCGGAAGCCATGTCCTGATCGGCGGCAGGCGTGGAATCCCTCAGCCAAGGCAGGAATCCGCGCAGGAAACGGCTGGACGCCGGCATGAAATAGCTGCCGTGGTGATACATCGGGTCCAGCGAGGTCACGATCAGGCGGCCCGGCGTGCTGCGCCGGTCTTCGTACAGCACCGATCCCGCGCCGGCCTTGTCGATCAGGGACAGCGCGCCCGGCGGCGGCTCGAAGGAGCCATGCTGATGCCAGGTGGCGTCGGCCAGCGTCAGATAGCGGAACAGCGGATGCTCGGGCGCCGCAAGGCGCAGGCCGGAGTCGGCGCCCGGCTCCTTCCACCACCAGAAGTTCACTTCGGACGGGGTCCAGCGCACGCCGTCCAGCCAGCGTTCGGAATGCGTTTCGCCCATGGCGACCAGGGTCTTGCCCGCAGCCAGGAAGCGGCGCCAGAGTTCCCGGTGCGGCGTCAGCAGATCCGGATTGCTGCGGCAGGACACGATCAGCGCATCGCAGTCCCGCAGCGCGGCTGCGCTCAGGTCGCGGATGTATATCGTCCGGTCGATATGCGGCATCAGCTCCGGCGTGCGGAACGTGCGATGGTGGTAATAGGTGCCGGCGTCCAGCGCCGCGATCACGGGGGTGCGTCCTGCGGTCATGCCGCGTCTCCCTGCAGCCAGGCGAACAGTTGCGGGACAATGCGGCCCGCGCTGTCGGCGCTGCCGGCATACATCCACAGGTCATTGCCGGAATGCACCAGCAGCCTCCCGCCACCCGGCAGGGCCAGGACCCAGTCGATGGCCTGGGCATCAGGTCCCAGCGTGTTGAGGACCAACGCGCCGGCCGGCGCGGGATTGCTGCCGCGGGCATAAAAACCCGCCACGCCGCGGCGGAACGTCAGGTGTTCGGGATCCACGCCGTCAAAGAGCGGATGAGGCGCGGCGCGATGCACCCGCAGGCCGGCGATGCCTGCGCCGGATCCCGGCACGAACGGTGCGAGCCAGCGCAGGAAGGGATAGGCAACATGGCCGTTGAAGACCATTGTGCCGCCCGATTCCAGATAGGCTTCCAGTAGCGCGCCCTGCTGCAACAGATAGCGCTGGTCCGCGTGCGCGGGGACCAGCAACGCTCGGAATCTGGAAAGATCGCGCTCATGCAGTTGATACAGCGGCACGCTGGCAGCGCACGGCGCGGCGCCGCCAGTCAGTGCGGCAGGACCGTCGCCGCTCCAGTTGTTCAGGTAGGCAATCGTGTTTTTCATGATTCAACGGAAGACGGGGATTACGCCGAGGATGTCGCCGGACTCGCCGCGCAGCGTGGCTACGCGCACCGGCAGGCCGTATAGGCGACTCAGGCGGTCGTCCACGCACATGCTGGCGGTGGGACCGGTTTCGCAAGCGCCGGCATGCATGAGCAGGGTCTGATCGGCGATGTGCTGCGCATGCTGCGGCTGGTGTGTGGTGAAAACCACCGCCAGTCCCTGTTCCCGCGCCAGCCGGCGCAGCAGCGACAGCACCACGTCCTGGTTGCGCAGGTCCAGGGCCGCCGCGGGCTCGTCCAGGATGATGATGGGGCTGGCGCTGGCCAAGGCGCGCGCGATGCAGGCCAGTTGTTGCTCGCCCCCGCTCAACGCGTGGAACGGGCGGTCCGCCAGATGCGCCAGGCCGACCTGCCCCAGGCAGTCACGGGCGATGTTCCAGTCACGGGCGCCGGGCGCCGCGTACCAGCGCAGATGCCGCGCGCGCCCCATGCTGACCATGGTCAGCACGTCATAGGCGTAGAGCGTGTCGCTGCGCTGCGGGACATAGGCGGCGTGGCCTTGCAGGCGCACGGCGCCCGCGGCGGGAGGATTCAGCCCCAATATCGTGCGCAGCAGCGTGGTCTTGCCGCGCCCGTTGGGACCCAGAACGGCGAGGATCTGGCCGGCGGACAAACTCAACGACAGGTCGCTCAGCAGGCGCCGGCCGCCGGCCTGCACGGACAATTGCGCAAGCTCAAGCATGTTGCACTCCCCGGCTCTGGGCGCGGCGCAACAGCCATGCGAACAGCGGCGCGCCGATGAGCGCGGTGATCACGCCCAGCGGAATCTCCGCACTGGTGGCGCTGCGGGCCACGGTATCCACCCACACCATGTAGGTGCCGCCGATCAGGGCGCTGGCGGGCAGCAGCACCCGGTGGTCCGGACCGACCAGCATGCGCGCGATGTGCGGCACCACCAGTCCCACCCAGCCCACCGTGCCGGATACGGCCACGCTGGCCGACACCACCAGCGTGGCGCAGCCCAGCAGCAGCCAACGCAAGGGCTCCACGGCGATGCCCATGGCGCTGGCCTGCTCGTCGCCCAAGGACAGAACGTTGATGCGGAAACGCAGCGCGACCAGCAGCGCCATGCCGGCCACGATGGGCGGCACGGCAGCCGCCAGCTTGACGTAGGTTGCGGTGGCGAAGCTGCCCATCAGCCAGAACACAATGGCCGGCAGGCTGTCATTCGGATCCGCGAAATACGTGGTCAGCGAGATCAGCGCGGAAAAGAAGGCGCTGGTCACCACACCGGCCAGCACCAGCATCAGGATGGTCGTGCGGCCGTTGGCACGGCCCAGCAGGTAGACCACGGCCACCGCCAACAGGCCTCCGGCAAACGCCAGGCCCAGCGTTGCCCACAGCGATGAGAACAACAGGATCGCCGCGCAGCCGCCAAACGCCGCGCCCGAGGAAATGCCCAGGATCTGCGGCCCGACCAGCGGATTGCGGAAAGCACCTTGCAGTGCCGCGCCGCACATCGCCAGGCTGGATCCGGCCAGCACCGCCAACAGCACGCGCGGCAGCCGCACCTGCATGACGACGCGGTGCTCCGTGGCGCCGACCGACGGCAGCCAGTTCGCGAGGCCGTCCGGCAATGCGAGCCCGGCCAGCACGCTGGACACCTGCGACAACGCCAGGGGGTAGCGGCCGACGCATAGCGCCGCCAACACGGACACGGGCAACGCCAGCGCCATCAATAACCACGGCCACGCCCACAGCCCTGGACGCGCGCGAGTCCCGGCGGCCGACGCGCGCGCCGTTTCAACGGAAGCGTTCATAGCCCATGGCCCCCTCGTTCATTTTCAGGCGCAGCACCGTGTCGATCTCGCTGGCGGCGGGCTTATATCCATAGAGTTCGCCGTAGGCGCGCGCGATGTTGTCGCGCAAGGGCCAGGAGAATTTTTCCGGGTGCAGCAACATGCTCAGCCACTGCCAGTACAAGGGCGATTCCTGGCTGGGGGGATCCCACAGATAGCCGCCCATCGGCACCTTGTAGACGCGGCGATCGCGCACAGCGGGGATGTCGGCAAACAGTGGGTCGCCATACAGGGTTTCGGGCGTCAACCCCGGCTCAAAGTTGTTCAGCAGGATCACGTCAGGCGCCCAGGCCATGATCTGCTCGATGTTCACGGTCTGGCCGCTGGCGATGGATGCCGAAACGTTGCGCCCGCCCGCCAGGGTGATGTCGTCCTCGAAGCTGGTGTTGCCGCCAGCCGCGCGCAGCTGCGGCGCATAACGCGACAGGTACAGCACCCCCGGCCGCTTGGCGGTTGAGATGCCATCGGTGATGGCGCGGATGCCCGCGCGCACCTGATCCCGCCAGAGCAACTGGGACTGCGCGCGAGCCTCCTGTCCCAGCGACAGGCCCATCAGGCGTATCCATTCGCGGGTGCGGTCTTCGGTGCCATACACCAGCGCCGCGGTCGGCAGGCCTGCATTGCGCAGGGGCGCGATCAGATCGTCGCCCATGTGCCCCCACTGCCACACCAGGTCGGGCTGGATCTGCAGCAGCGTTTCCACATTGGGCACGAAACCGGACCGGGTGATGTCGGTGCGTACCTGGGCCGTGGCCGGAAAGATCCGCGCCAGCAGCCCATCCTTCATCAACCCGTAGGCGCTGGGATGCATGCCGGCCAGATGCTCGGCGCCCCCGTCCAGCGAGATGAGCAGCGATCCGGCCGGCATGGGCAGGGTCACTGCCCGTTGGGATGGCGCGGACAGGCTCACGGGATTGCCCAGCATGTCCTGGAACACGATGGGCGCCGCACTCGCGGCGGACGACAAGAGAACCCCTGCCGCCAAGGCGGTGCGGAAGTGTGCTGAGATGGTCATGTGGGAGCGGGTTACCCGGCAAAGGCCTGCCATGGACGGCGGCCTGCACAGTGGTACGATCACAAATAAGAATCAATCGCATTAATTCTAGAGTCCCGAGCCCCCAGACCAAATGACTATTGTCAATTCACGATCCGCGCCCTTGATCGCGGCGCTGCGCCAGCATCCCTGGTTCGATGGCGTGGACGATGCCGCCCTGCTCGCCCTGGCGGGCCGCAGCCGCTGGCTGGAGTTCGACGCGGGGGACACGATTTTCTCGGAAGGCCAGACGGCCTCCTCCTGCCTGCTGGTTTGCGCCGGATCGCTGCAGGGCTTGCGCTACACCGTGGATGGCGACGACAAGGTATTCGGCCATGTCGGCCCGGGCGGCTGGCTGTCCGTGTCCACGCTGTTCGAGTCCGCGCCGCGTCACCTGCATGGCGTGCGTGCGCGCACCGACGGCAACGGCTGCCTGCTCAATGGCGAGGCGTTCCGCCAGCTCTGCCTGAACGATGCGCGCTTCGCCTGCCGCGTCATGGCGCATGGCGCCAACCTGATACGCCATCACACGGACCAGATCGATTGGCTGACGTCGAGTTCGGCCGAGGAGCGCCTGGCCGAATACATCCTGCGCGCGGGCAAGCCGCAGGGCAGCCAGCCCGTGGTGCTGCCGCTGAGCCATTCGCAGATCGCGGTCAAGCTGGGCATGCGCGCCGAAACGCTGAGCAGGATCTTCGCCAAATGGCGGCGCCAGGGCTATATATCGGACCGGCGCGGCGAGCTATGCATCCTGAAGCTGGATTCGCTCAAGCAACTGGTGCACATCTAGCACCTACTTCGGCGGCAGGGACCCCGCCGGATCGACCGCCTGCCCGTCGTAGCGCAGCTCGAAATACAGCCCCACCTGCTTGCTGTCGCTACTGCCCATTTCGGCGATCTTCTGGCCCTGGCTGACGCGTTGGCCTTCCTTGACCAGCAGCTTGCTGTTGTGAGCGTAGATGCTCAGGAAACTGGCGTTGTGCTTGACGATGACCAAGTGGCCATAACCGCGCAGGCCGCTGCCGGAATAGGCCACCGTGCCTTGCGCCGCGGCCACCACCGGCGTGCCGGAGGAATTGCTGATGACGATGCCGTTGGAGCCCGAGCCGTCGTAGCCGCGCGTGACCTTGCCCTGGGCGGGCCAGACCAGCGAGATCGCGCCCGGCGGGGCGGTGCGGCGCTTGGCGGTCGAGGTTGACGACTTGGGCGAGGGCGCGGGCTTGCCGCGCGCCTTGCTGGGAGCGGTGGACGTGCTGGCCTGCCCGGCCGGCGGCTCGACCCGCAGCAATTGCCCGACTTCGATGGCATTGGAATTCGACAGATTGTTCCAGCGCACCAGATTGCTCACGCTGGTGCCCTGCTTGCGCGCGATCTGGGTCAGCGTGTCGCCCGACTGCACGCGGTAGTAGCCGGGCTGGACCTTGGTGGTGCCGCAGGCGGACAGCAGAGCCAGCAGCGCCACTGCCAGCACGCACATCCATAGGCGGAAGGACGGCCAGGCCCGACGGGCAGCGGCGGGCAAAACGGGAACGGACAGGGTCGGGGCGGACGAGGAAAGCACTGAAACCTGGGGCACTGAGTGGGATGTCGGGATTTGAGTGCGTTCAAGGGTACCAAGATTTTGGCGCGCCATGGGCGGTGACGTCAGATGCCTGGCGCCGATGGCACAGGATAGAATGCCGCCATGTCCCGCCTCACCCGCCTCCAGCACCTAGGCCGCGCCGCGCGCGCGCGGGGCGTGCTGTGGCTGGCGCTCCTGGCCCTGGCGCTGCGCGCGCTGGTGCCGGCGGGCTACATGCCCGACGCCCGGGCGCTGCACGACGGCCGGCTCGCCGTTACGTTCTGCTCGGCCGCCGGCGATCTGTCGACGCTGACGCTGGCGCTGTCGCCCGGCGACAAGAACACGGCCGGGCACGACACCGCCGACACCGGCGCGCTCTGCCCCTTCGGCCTGCTGGCGCACGTAGCGCCCGCTCCGGCTCCCGCGCTCACTCCCCTGCTGTTGGCCGTCGGCCTACATGCGCTGCCCGCGCCCGCAAGCGATGCCCCGCCCGCGCCGACCGCTCCAGGTCCGCCGCTGGGGTCCCGCGCCCCGCCATTCCTCGCCTGACTCCGCCTGAACGCGCGGCCCCGCCGCGCCCCTGGACGAACCGTCAACCGACGAGGTTTACATGCATTCCCCCATTCTGCGCGCGCCCGCCGGCGCGGCGCGCTCCCACGCGCCCGATCCGCGGCGCCGCCTGCTGCTGTCCTCTTTCGCCTTGCTGGCCCTGGCGGGCTGCGGCCCCGATGCACCCAAGCTGCACGGCATGGATCTGTCCGGCATGCCTTCCGGCGACTTCCAGCTGCAGGACACCGAAGGCCGCCAGCGCAAGCTGGCCGACTACGCCGGCCAGCCGGTCATGCTGTTCTTCGGCTTCACGCAATGCCCGGACATCTGCCCCACGGCGCTCACCCGCGCGGTCGAGATCAAGAGCCTGCTGGGCGCGGACGCCAAGAAGCTGCGCGTCCTCTTCATCACCGTCGACCCCGAGCGCGACACGCCGGAGATCCTGCGCGCCTATACCCAGGCCTTTGATCCGGATTTCGTCGGCCTGCGCGGCGATGCCGAACAGACCCGCGCCGCCGCGCAGTCGTTCAAGGTCTTCTACCAGAAGGTCGCGACCGGCTCGTCCTACACCATGGACCACACCGCGCTGACCTACGTCATCGACGCCAGCGGCAAGCTGCGCATCGCCCTGCGCCACCAGCAGAGCGCGCAGGAATGCGTGGACGATCTGCGCACCGTGCTCTGACCCGAACCCATATATAGATAGAGATAGAGGCAACCATCATGAAAAAATCCGCGATCAAATCCCTGGCGGCCGCCGCCTTCGCCGTCTGCGCCCTGGCCGGCGCCAGCCCTGCCGCGTTGGCCCAGGATGCCGCCCTGAAGGTGGACGACGCCTGCGTGCGCTCCACCGTGCCCAGCCAGCACGCCACCGGCGTCTTCATGCGCCTGACCTCCGCCTCCGGCGGCCGCCTGGTCGGCGTGGAGTCGCAGGCCGCCAAGCACGTGGAAATCCATGAAATGGCGATGCAGGACAACGTCATGAAGATGCGCCAGGTGCCGGGCATCGCCCTGCCCGCGGGCCAGGCGGTGGAGCTCAAGCCCGGCGGCTATCACGTGATGCTGATCGACCTGGCCGGCCAGATCTCGCCCGGCGAGCACGTCGCCCTGACGCTCATCGTCGAAGATGCCGACAAACGCCAGCAGCGCGTGCCGGTGGACGCGGTGGCGCGCCCGCTGAACGCGGCAGCCGCGCCGGCTGCCGGCCACGGCCACTGAGCCCTCAGCCCGAAGCGTCCCCTTGAAAGTGGCGTGACAGCTATGCTGCACGGCTGAAACAGCTTCCTTGCAACAAGGCTGTCCGGCATGCAACGCCGCGCCGCGCGGCGGGTCGAATTGGAAAAGGTCCGGCGCGCGCCGTCGCGGCGCGCCGGGCCAGGCTTTCCCGCATCCAGGAATCGTCCGCGGACAGCATCGCGGACGTAGGCGCGGCCGGCCACGGCCGCAAGCTTTGATTGCCAGGAGCGTTTCATGAAGACCCTCAGCAGGACCTTATTGCTATGCGCCGGCTTGGCCGCCGCCGGGGCCGCCCAGGCCCAGACCACGCAGTACACCCACGACCTCTACGGCGACTGGCGCGTGACCTACGCCGCCCCCGCCGCCAAGACGGCGGACCAGGTCAGTGCCGAGCTGGCCCAGGCCAAGGCCAACGGCCAGTACACATTCGGCGACGAAGACTATCCTCCCCCGGTCATGTCGCACCAATCCGAAACCCGCGCCCAGGTCGACCAGGAGCTGCAGCAGGCGCAGATCCAAGGCCAGATGGCCTCCGACGAAGAAGACTATCCGCCGCCCGCGATGGCGCACAGCGGCACCTCCGATATCCACTGACACAAAGGCGGGACAGCGGCAGGCCCAGGCGCCATGCGCCCATATCGGGGACACATTAATCGCCGGCTGACCGGCGGCGGCGCCTGATTCGCCATACAATGCCAGCACATCCACCGCCGGCCCGCCTGAGGGCGCGGCGGGGCAGCCGGCCCCCTGCGCCGCGCCCCGGATGCCAGCGTTCCGCGCAGCCGGGCGCGCGTACCCGCCGGCAGCCTGCCGGCACCTCTGTGTCTGGATATGCCCGGTAGTTCCGCCTTTTCATTCCTGCGTACCCTCTGCAGCCTGCGCTGGCTCGCCATCGCGGGCCAGGCCGCCACCATCCTGCTGGCCAGCAGCGTCCTGGGCCTGGCCCTGCCGCTGGAGCCCCTGTGGATCGGCGTCGGCGCGCTGATCGGCTTCAACGTCTACGCCAGCCTGCGCCTGCGCCACCGCCGCGACCTGTCCCACGCCACCGCCTTCGGCCATCTGTTCGTGGACATGGCGGTGCTGGCCTGGATGGTGGGCTGGAGCGGCGGCATCAGCAATCCCTTCGGCATGATGTTCCTGATCCTGACCGCGCTGGCGGCCCTGGCGCTGCCGCGCAACTGGGCGCTGGCCGCGGCGGTGGCGGGCATCTCGGGCTACGCGGCGGCCGCGATCTTCGGCCAGCCCCTGCGCGGAGACGTCGACACCCATACCCTGCTGCTCTGGGGCATGGGCGCCAACTTCCTGATTTCGGTGGTGGTGGTGCTGGTGTTTTCGACCCGCCTGGCCTCGGACCTGCGCGACCGCGAGCGCGAACTGGCGCGGCTGCGCGAACGCTTCACCCGCAACGAAGGCATCGTCGCCCTGGCCACCCACGCCGCCGCGATGGCGCACGAACTGAATACCCCGCTGGCGACCATGACCCTGCTGACCGACGAGATCGCCGCCGAGGTCAAGGACGAAGACCTGCGCGCCGACGTCTCCACCCTCAGCCAATTGCTGGCCCTGTGCCGGGAACGTATCCGCAACCTGGCGGTCCCAACTGCGGTGGACCTGGTCCGCGTGGTGGGGCAATGGCGCTTGATCCGGCCGACCATCGACCTGCAGCGCTCGGGCACCCTGCCCGGCAGCCTGCGGGTGGATCCGGCCATCGCCCACCTGCTGCAGGCCCTGCTGAACAACGCGGCGGACGCCGGCGAAGCCGCCGACGCGCCCCGCGTGGACCTGCATCTGGAATACGGTTATGGCGCCCTGCGCGGCGAAGTCAGGGACTACGGGCGGGGCTTCGACCCCGACCAGACCCTGCTGCCGGCGACCAGCCTGTTCAATAGTGGCAAGCCGGGAGGGCTGGGCGTGGGCCTGGCGCTGTCGCACGCCACGGTGGAACAGATGGGCGGCGAAATGACCATGACCGCCGCCGAAGACGGCGGCACGCGTATCCGCTTTTACCTCCCGTTAGGGAGTACCGGGACTTGAGTGCAATGAACCCAACCGATCTTGGCCTGCTGATCGACGACGACGAACTCTACGTGCGCACCCTGCAGCGCAGCCTGTCGCGCCGCGGCCTGGAAACGCGTACCGCCACCGGCATCGCCGAGGCGCTGCGCGTGGCCGAGGAAATCCGTCCCGCCTTCGCCCTGGTGGACCTGCGCCTGGGCGAAGACTCCGGCCTGACCCTGATCCGTCCCCTGCGCGCCCTGCGCGCCGACATGCGCATCCTGCTGGTCACCGGCTACGCCAGCGTGGCCACCGCCGTCGAGGCCATCAAGCGCGGCGCCGACGACTACCTGCCCAAGCCCGCCACGGCGCCCATGATCCTGCGCACGCTGGGCCTGGTGAAGCCGGAAAACGTGACGATCGAAACCACCATGACGCCGTTGCACCGCCTGGAATGGGAGCATATCCACCAGGCCCTGCACGAAACCGGCGGCAACGTTTCGGCGGCGGCCCGCCTCCTGGGCATGCACCGGCGCTCCCTGCAGCGCAAACTGGCCAAGAAACCGGGGCCGGAACGCGAAGTGCTCATCGACTGATTTGTGCAGATGCGACAAATCGTCGCAGGGCCCTCGTGTGCGGGTGCGACATATCGTCGCACCCAGGAACCTTGCAGCAGGCCCCTGCCCCCCTAGGAAAACCCTGAATCTGCCCCCCTTGGGGCGGAATCCTCCCAGGCAATGCGACCATTCGTCGCATGCTTGACCCATATCAAGCCGATAGGATGGACGTTGCTGCCTAGCAGCATTCCAGTCTGCTGCTATGCAGCATTTTCCACCTTCCATCCAAGGCTGTACGTGAAACACCCCCTCCTTGCGACCCTTACGCGCATTCTCAGCGTCGGCGCGGTCATGCTGCTTGGCGGCTGCAACATGGAAATCCTCTCCCCCAAGGGAGATATTGGCGCCCAGGAAAAGACTTTGCTGTTCACGGCGACCGGGCTGATGCTCATCGTCGTGATTCCGGTCATTGTCATGATCCTGGCTTTTGCCTGGAAATACCGCGCATCCAACACCAAAGCTGACTACCAGCCCAAGTGGGCCCACTCCACCGCGATCGAAGTCGTGGTCTGGACCGTCCCTTGTATCATCGTGGCGATTCTCGCCGTGATCACCTGGCGCTCGACGCACGCGCTGGATCCCTACAAGCCGCTCGTATCCGAACACAAGCCGGTCACCATCGAGGTGGTTTCGCTGGATTGGAAGTGGCTGTTCATCTACCCCGAGTACGACATCGCCACGGTCAACGAGATCGCCTTCCCGGTCGATGTTCCGGTCAACTTCCGGATCACCTCGGCCACGGTCATGAACTCGTTCTTCATCCCCCAGCTGGGCAGCCAGATCTACTCGATGGCCGGCATGGAGACCAAGCTGCACCTGAATGCGACGGAAGCCGGCACCTACGCGGGCATCTCGGCCAACTACAGCGGCGCCGGCTTCTCCGGCATGCGCTTCAAGGCCATCGCCATGTCGCAGGAAGGTTTCGACAACTGGGTCAAGGAAGCCAAGGCTGCCCCCGTGGCGCTGACCCCCGAGGTCTACGCGGAGCTGAGCAAGCGCAGCGAGCGCAACCCGGTCGTCAAGTACTCCTCGGCGCCCCCCGCCATGTTTGATTTCATTCTTGGCAGCACCATGACCAAGATGGCCGGCGTGGACTCCGCCACGTGCACCCCCACGTCGAACAATCTGATCGCAGGAATTAACTAACAATGCTCGGGAAACTCACCCTCGAGGCCATTCCGTACCATGAACCCATCGTCATGGTTACGCTGGCCGCCGTGTGCCTGGGAGGCCTAGCGGTCTTCGGCGCCATCACCTACTTCCAGAAGTGGAAGTACCTCTGGACGGAATGGCTGACCACCGTCGACCACAAGCGCATCGGCGTGATGTACATCATCGTCGCCCTGATCATGCTGCTGCGCGGCTTCGCCGACGCCATCATGATGCGTACCCAGCTGGCGGTCGCGTCCTCCGACTCGGCCGGCTTCCTGCCGCCGCACCACTACGACCAGATCTTCACCGCCCACGGCGTCATCATGATTTTCTTCATGGCGATGCCCTTCATCACCGGGCTGATGAACCTCGTGGTGCCGCTGCAGATCGGCGCCCGCGACGTGGCCTACCCGTTCCTGAACTCGCTGAGCTTCTGGCTGTTCGGCGCCGGCGTCGCGCTGATGATGATCTCGCTGTTCGTGGGCGAATTCGCCGCGACCGGCTGGCTCGCCTATCCGCCGCTCTCCGGACTGGACTACAGCCCAAGCGTGGGGGTGGACTACTACATCTGGGCGCTCCAGATATCCGGGCTGGGCACCACGCTTAGCGGCATCAACTTCATCGTGACCATCCTGCGCATGCGCGCGCCGGGCATGGGCCTGATGAAGATGCCGATCTTCACCTGGACCTCGCTGGTCACCAACGTCCTGATCGTCGCCGCCTTCCCCGTGCTGGCCGCAACGCTCGCGCTGCTGACGATGGACCGCTACCTGGGCACGCACTTCTTCACGAACGACATGGGCGGCAACGTCATGATGTACGTGAACCTGATCTGGATCTGGGGCCACCCCGAGGTCTACATCCTGGTGCTGCCGGCGTTCGGCGTGTACTCGGAAATCGTCGCCACCTTCGCCCGCAAGACCCTGTTCGGCTACAAGTCCATGGTCTACGCCACGGCCGCCATCGGCGTGCTGTCGTTCCTGGTCTGGCTGCACCACTTCTTCACCATGGGCGCGGGAGCCAACGTCAATGCCTTCTTCGGCATAGCGACAATGATCATCTCGATCCCGACGGGCGCGAAGATCTTCAACTGGCTGTTCACCATCTACCGCGGCCGCCTGCGCATCACCACGCCGGTGCTGTGGACGCTGGGCTTCATGATCGTGTTCGTCATCGGCGGCATGACCGGCGTGATGCTGGCCATCCCCGGCGTGTCGTTCGTGCTGCACAACAGCCTGTTCCTGATCGCCCACTTCCACAACACCATCATCGGTGGCGTGGTGTTCGGCTGCATCGCGGGCATGACCTACTGGTTCCCCAAGGCGTTCGGCTTCACGCTGAACGAGCGCCTGGGCCGCTACTCGTTCTACTGCTGGTTCGTCGGCTTCTTCCTGGCCTTCATGCCCCTGTACATCCTGGGCTTCAAGGGCATGACGCGCCGCCTGAACCACTACGACAACCCCGAATGGCAGCCCTACCTGCTGGTCGCCCTGGCCGGCGCCGCGCTGATCATGCTGGGCATCTGGTTCCTGCTGCAGCAAGTGTTCGTCTCGATCCGCCAGCGCAAGCAGAACCAGGACGTCACCGGCGATCCCTGGGATGGCCGCACGCTGGAATGGGCCATTTCTTCGCCCGCTCCTTTCTACAACTTCGCCCACGTGCCGCACGTTGACTCGCTGGACCAGTTCTGGGAAGACAAGCAGAACGGCAAGGCCTACAAGCGCCCGGCCAAGTACGAAGACATCCACATGCCGAGGAACACCGCCGCCGGCGTATTCATCGGCGCCTTTGGCCTGGTCATGTGCTTCGCGCTGATCTGGCACATCTGGTGGCTGTCCATCGTCGGTTTCGTCGGCATGATCGGTTCGTTCATCGTCCGCGCCTATGACCGCGACGTCGACTACTGGGTCCCGGCCGCGGAAGTCGAACGCATCGAAAACGCTCACTTTGACAAAATGCAGAAGGCCGCCTGAGCCATGATTCAAGCCGTAGCCACTCACCCCCACGCGGGTCACGACGATCACGCGCATCACGATGATGGATCCAAGACCGTATTCGGTTTCTGGGTCTATCTGATGAGCGACTTGCTGATCTTCTCGGTGCTGTTCGCCACGTTCGCGGTGTTGTTCAACGCCACCGCGGGCGGCCCTACCGGCAAGGAACTGTTCGATCTGAAGTTCGTGCTGGTCGAAACGCTGTTGCTGCTGTTCTCCAGCTTCACCTTCGGCATGGCCAACCTGAACGTGCACGCCAACAACAAGAGCCGCGCCATGGGCTGGTTGATGGTGACGTTCCTGTTCGGCGCGGGCTTCATCGCGATGGAAGTCTATGAATTCCATCACCTGATCTCGATCGGCGCCGGCCCGGGCCGCAGCGCGTACCTGTCGGCGTTCTTCACGCTGATCGGCACGCACGGCCTGCACGTCACCTTCGGCCTGATCTGGATCATCGTCCTGCTGGACATGATCCGCCGCCATGGCCTGGATTCGATCAACAAGCGTCGTCTGGCGTGCCTGAGCCTGTTCTGGCACTTCCTGGACATCGTCTGGATCTGCGTCTTCACCTTCGTCTATCTCATGGGAGCCATCTGATGTCGCACTCCGCTGCGGCCGCACACGGCCACGACGATCACGCCGCCGACCACGGCAGCCTGAAGTCCTACATCATCGGTTTCGTGCTTTCGCTGCTTCTCACCTTCGGCTCCTTCGGCCTGGTGATGAACGGCGGACTGTCCCACGCCATCACCATCGCCGGCGTGGTTGCGCTGTGCGTGCTCCAGTTGCTGGTGCAATTGGTGTACTTCCTGCACATGGGCGCATCGAAGTCGGCCCGCGACAACCTGGCCACGTTTGTCTTCACCGTGATGATCATCGCCATCATCGTCGGCGGTTCGGCATGGGTGCTGTACAACATGAACGTCAACATGGGCCACGCCATGTGATGACGGCTTGCCGTTGAAGCAAAAACAGGCGCCTTCGGGCGCCTGTTTTTTTGCGCCGGCGCCCCGGGCCAGCCTTGCGTCCAGACAAGGACTGCGGAGGCATTTCGTTATATATTCAACACCATAACGATTTCATTAACAGTTTAATTACTGATCCTCCACCAACCATGCCCGCCGTTTCCATCGCCCCAGCAGCCGCTGCGGCCGACAGCGCCGAACCCACCCTGCGGTTCGCCGGCGCCTTGTTGCGCCATGCGCCGCCCAGCCATCCCGACGCGGGCTTCTTCGCCACCGTCATCGGCAAGAGCCTGGCCAGCGGCGACCTGGGACGCAGCGGCCTGTCGCCGCGCGAGCTGGAAAGCCTGATCGCCCGCCTCTTCCCCGGCGCGCTGACCGGCCACGACCCGGCGCTGGCTACCTTGCGCGCGCAGGCCGCCATCTACCCGGCCCGCGGCCTGGATGCGGCCCAGGCGGAGTTCACCCGCTTGCTGCGCGCCCTCCTGGACACCTGGGCTGCGCCCGGCGGCGCGGGCATCACAGCCTGGGTCAGCAGCGTGCTGACGCACGCCTGTTTGCGGCCCGACCATCTGTGGCGGGACCTGGGCCTGTCCGGACGCGAGGACGTCACCTTCCTGCTGGCGCGCCACTACCCCGGGCTGGTGGTGCGCAATGTGCGCAATCTGCGGTGGAAGCAGTTCCTGGCCTATTCCGCCTGTGAGCAGGCGGGCCTGCCGCCCGCCGCGGCGCCAGGCTGTCCGGCCTGCGAGGACCACGGCTTCTGCTATCCGGAAATGCCGGACTGAGCGCCGGCTTCAGAACCGGTACGTCGCCCCCAGGCCCGCTCCCAGACTGCGCCCCGCCGCCGGTTCGTAGTAGCGCCCGTTGCTCTCGTTGACGATCACGGACCCGGCATAGCGCCGGTCGAACAGGTTGTCCACGCGCCCATAGGCATTCAGTTCCCAGGCGCCGGCCTTGAGCACGTAGCCCGCGCTCAGCGCCGCGACGAAATAGCCTGGCGCATCGCCGTCGTTGGCGTCGTTCACGTAGATCTTGCTGAGGAAACGCCCTTCCACCGAGGCCTGCCAGCCCTCGGGCGGCGCCCAGGCCAGCGAGGCATAGGCGGCCTGGCGCGCGATGCCGGGAATCTTGTTGCCGGCGCGGATATCGCCCGGCCCGTCGTCGGCATAGCGCGCATTCAGCCAGGTATAGGCCAGCTGCGCGCGCCCGTGCCGCGCGAATTCGCCGGACCAGCCCAGTTCCACGCCGTCGCGCCGCGTGCGGCCGGCGTTCTGGTACGTGGTCCGTCCGCCCAAGCTGCCCGCGGACACGATCTCGTCGTCGGTGCCGGTATGGAACACCGCGGCCGTCAGCAGGCCGCCCGCAAGGTTCGCCTTCACGCCCGCCTCCAGATTGGTGCTGAGCGCGGGCGCCAGCCCGAAATTCAGGCCGGGCTGGCCACCCGGCCGGTACGAGATCTCGTTGAGCGTCGGCGTCTCGAAGCCCCGGCCATACGACGCGTATAAGCTCAGATCGGCGTTTGGCGCATAGCGGATGGCCGCCACCGGCAAGGCCTTGCGATAGCGCGCATCGCCGCTATCGTCGGCATTGCCCGACGCGATGTAGTGGTCGTTGGAATCGAAGCTGACGGTGCTATAGCGCAAGCCCGCGTCCAGCGTCCAGCGCGGCGACACCTGCCAGGAGGCCTGTAGATAAGGATCGGCGTTGTAGACGGTATTGGTCTCGTCGCGCCGCAGCGCCCCCTGCACGCCCAGTTGGCGGCTGGCGCCTGCGCCGGTGTAGTTCTGGTAGCCCTTGCGGTCCTCGCGCATGGAATCGTAGGCAAAGCCGCCGATCAGGGTCAGCGGCTGGCCCGCCATCGTCTGCTCGGAGGTCCAGCGCAGGTCCGCCCCGCCGTACTGGCGCTTCAGGTCGATGACCCCGCCGGCCTGGGTGGGCGCCATTTGCACGGCAGGAGGAATCGCCTGGTACTGCGTGGTGTCGCGCTGGCCGTAATAGGCCATCAGGCGCAAGGTATTGCGGCTGTCGACCTGACGCTCGTAGATCAGGCCGCCCTGGGTCTGCCTGACCGTCTTGCGGGTGTCGTACTGCTCGGCCAGCGGCGCCGCGCGCGGATCGTTCTGGAACTGTTGATAGGTCAGGCCCAGCGGATCCTGCGCCTTGAGGTCCACGCTGTTGGCCACGATGGTCAGGCGGCTGGCGTCGTCCAGTTGCAGGCCCAGCTTGGCATTGCCCAGGTTCTTGCGGGCGGCGCTGTGGTCGCGGTAGCCGTCGGTGGTAAAGCGGGTCAGGTCCAGCACGTAGTCCAGCGCGCCGGCTGCGCCGTTGGCGCGGGCGCCGTAGCGCCAGGTGCCGTAGCTGCCGCCCCAGCCGCTGGCCGTGAGCGAGGGCGGCGCCACGCCATCCTCGGTAAACACCTGGATCACGCCACCCGAGGAATTGCCGTACAGCGCGGAAAACGGCCCGCGCAGCACTTCGACGCGGCCGATGGAGCCGATGTCGATGTTCGAGGTCTGCCCCTGTCCGTCCGGCATGGTGGCCGGAATGCCATCCACGTACAGGCGCACGCCCCGCACGCCGAAGGTGGAACGCGCGCCAAAGCCGCGGCTGGAGATCTGCAAATCCTGCGCGTAGTTTTGGCGGTTCTGGATCTGCAGGCCGGGCACGCCGGCCAGGCCCTCCGACAGGTTGATGCCCGGCTGCTGCAGGCGCATGGCCGCGCCCTCCACCACGTTGACCGAAGCGGGCGTGTCCAGCACCGCGGTGCCCAGGCGGGTGCCGGTCACCACTACCGCAGGCAAGAGCGGCTCAGCCTCCTGGGCCCAGGCAGTTCCGGCCGGAAACGACGCCAGCAGGCCATGCACGGCCCAATGCCCCACGCCCGTACGCCACCATCGCCGCTGCGTCAAACACGCCTCCTGTAGGGGCCGCGGCGGGAATCGGTTCTAATACCCGCCATGGATAACTTGCAAGACATCGAACGCCGCCTGCTGGAGCTGGAGGTCAAGGCCAGCTTCTCGGACGACATGCTGGAACAGCTCAACCAGATCATCGTGCGCCAGCAGCAGCAGATAGACCGGCTGCTGCGCGAAGTGGCCGACCTGCGCCAGCAGGCGCCCGAGGGCGGCGCCCCCTTCCGCAGCTTGCGCGACGAAATACCCCCGCACTATTGATACGGGCCGCGCCCTCTCGCGCCGCCCTTTCCCGCCCGCGTCTGGTACTTCATGGAATCACCGTACTCCAGGCATTCCTGTGCCTGAAAATCCGTCCCCGATTCCATTGGTGGAAAATATATCCTAAGAAATTGACTATCTTTCCACTGATGGGAATATCTTTTACCAATATACGGGTTTATCCCTAGTCCGATTCAGCGCACTATTGAGCCATCGGGAAACAGCAACGAACCAGACGGATAGGCCGCCGATTCGCTCCCAAAGCTCTTGAAATCGGAGATTTACCATGAAGACCCTCGCTACCGCTTTGATGATGTCCCTGGCCGCGCTAAGCGCCGGCGCCTATGCCGCCTCGCCCAACATCGAACCCAACAACGTCCCGTTCCAGGGTGTCTACGGCACCCCTTATGAAGGCCCGACCCGCGCCCAGGTGCAGGCCGAACTGGCCGCTGCCAAGGCCGCCGGCCGGATGGCCGAAGTGGAACCGAACAACGTGCCCTTCCAAGGCGTCTACGGCACGCCCCACACCGGCAAGACCCGCGCTGAAGTGCGCGCCGAACTGGCTGCCGCCCGCGCCGCCGGCCAGATGGCCGATGTGGAACCGAACAACGTGCCCTTCCAAGGCGTCTACCACGGCAACTGAGCGCACGCGGATTTACCCCTCCCCTTGTTGTACCTTGGCCGCCAGCACCTGGCGGCCTTTTTTCGTCTGTGTGGAAGATGAAAGCCATGCGTCATGGAACGCGGCTTTCATCATTGCCCTGCGGGCCTCAAGGCAAAAACGGCCAATTTCAGGGAATGCGCAAGGCATTGTTCCATCTGTTCGCGTACTATCGCCCCAAGATCAGGCATAACACTACGACTCAACAGGGAGCCCATCTTGAAACACACCCGCGTTCTCGCCTCTTTGCTGATGGCTTGCGGCATCTCCGCGCCGGCATTCGCCGCGCCTCCGGTGATGCTGAACAATGCCATCATCACGCAGATCCCCAAGGCCGATCAGCCCTCGTTCCACGAAGCCGTGGCGCAATCGCTGAACAGCTCGGCCGACGGCCAGCGCACCCAATGGAGCAGCACGCACCAGCCGCGCAAGGCGCCGCCCATCACGGTGCAGCTGACCCCCACGCAGACCAGCAAGGTCAAGGACGACCGCGTCTGCCGCTTCCTGGTGGGTGATTTCGCCCGCGGCGCCACCACCGAAAAGTGGCAATTCTGGTTCTGCAAGCAGCCCGACGGCACCTGGAAGGCCAGCCGCAATTAAGGCCGTGCTGCGCTGAACCCCGGCGCCAGCGCAAGAAGCAACTTCTGCGCCAGCGCCAACTACAACTTCTGCGCCAGCGCCAAAAAAGCGCGCCGCTCCATGATGGAGCGGCGCGCTTTTTTTACCCCGTGCCGCGCGCGCCATACCGGCGCGCGCAACAACAGGCTCAAGCCGAGGCTTCGGTCCGGTTGGCGTCCAGCACGGTCATCGCGGTCATGTTGATGATGCGGCGCACGGTGGAGCTGGAGGTCAGGATGTGCACCGGCGCGTTGGCGCCCAGCAGGAACGGCCCCACCGCCACGTTGCCGCCGGCGGCGGTTTTCAACAGGTTGTAGGCGATGTTGCCCGAGTCCACGTTCGGGCACACCAGCAGATTGGCCTGGCCCTTGAGCGTGGACGAGGGCAGGATGCGCATGCGCAGCGCTTCGTCCAGCGCGCAGTCGCCGTGCATTTCGCCGTCGATCTCCAGGTCCGGCGCCGCCTGGCGCACCAGTTCCAGCGCGCGGCGCATCTTCGCGCCAGACGCCGAACTGCCCGAACCGAAGTTCGAACGCGACAGCAGCGCGACCTTGGGCGCCAGATTCATGCGGGCCATTTCCTGCGCCGCCATCACCGTGAACTCAGCGATCTGCTCGGCCGAAGGCTCGTCGTTGACATGCGTGTCCACCAACACCACCGTGCGCTCGTTGAGCAGCAGGATGTTCATGGCGGCGTATACATTGTGGCCAGGACGGCGGCCGATGACTTCATCCACGAAGCGCAGATGGTCGTGGTACGCGCCCACCGTGCCGCAGACCATGCCGTCGGCATCGCCCAGGTGCACCATCATGGCGCCGATCAGGGTCAGGCGGCGGCGCATTTCCACCCGCGCCATTTCCTTGGTGATGCCGCGGCGGCACATCAGTTCCCAGTACGTGGTCCAGTACTGATGGAAGCGTTCGTCATATTCCGGGTTGGTGACTTCGACGTCCTCGCCCAGGCGCAGGCGCAGGCCGAACTTCTCGATGCGCGACAGCAGGACGGCGGGACGGCCCACCAGGATGGGACGGGCCAGGCCTTCGTCCACGATCACCTGCACCGCGCGCAGCACGCGCTCGTCTTCGCCTTCCGTGAACACGATGCGAGACTTGCCGCCTTCGCGCACGATGCGCTTGGCTGCCGAGAACAGCGGCTTCATGAAGGCGCCCGAGTGATACACGAACTGCTGCAGCTGCTCTTCGTAGGCTTCCAGGTCGGCCAGC
>NZ_MTLG01000103.1 GCF_002192695.1 Achromobacter xylosoxidans | reverse complement strand
GTGAGTACAGGGGTTCGAATCCCCTAGGGGACGCCAGTCTTTCTGGCAGCAGTATGTAGTGATGCAGTTGAAGTGACAATGTAGTGAGTACGCCGCTGCGGAGCGGTAGTTCAGTTGGTTAGAATACCGGCCTGTCACGCCGGGGGTCGCGGGTTCGAGCCCCGTCCGCTCCGCCAAAGCTCTCGCTCAGAGTCTTTCAAGAGCTCCGTTTTCGGGGCTTTTTTGCTTTATATAGTGTGAGACCTTGTTGTCTGAAGTTTGGGACTTCGAGGATCCTGGGGGGTATAGCTCAGCTGGGAGAGCGCTTGCATGGCATGCAAGAGGTC
>NZ_MTLG01000102.1 GCF_002192695.1 Achromobacter xylosoxidans | reverse complement strand
GCTCCGGACCGCAATCGTGGGCGCGAGCCGCCACGCCGCCCGCGACGATGGGCGACCTACGAAGCACTAGCCAACGTCAGCAACAGCAACAGCAACAGCAAACCTTACTTTTTCCACCAGCGCCAAGGCGAGCGCAGGGGCCACTGATACCCGGCGCCCAGCACGCGGGGCGCCAGCACGTGTCCGACCAGCACCGCGATGCCCGCGGCCGTCATTACATCGGACAGATAGTGGTCCAGATTGACCAGCCGGCTCATCGCCACCAGCACCGCCAGCAGCAGAAAGACCCAGCGCCAGCGCGGCGCCAGGATGCCCAGCGTCACCGCCACGGCAAAAGCCGCATAGGTGTGGCTGGAGGGAAAGGAGTTGTATAGCTGCACGCGCGAGAACGACTCGCCCAGCCCGTAGATGCCCTTCTCGAAGAACAGCTCGGGACGCGCCCGCGCCACCGAACGCTTGAGCACCAGCACCACCAGCCCGCCCACCGCCATCGTCGACAGCATCAGCAGGCTGCCGCGCGCCATGCTGGCGTAGCTCATGCGCACCGGGTTGCGCCAGCCGCGCGCCAGGCCGACCAGGCCGATCACGTAGAAGGCCAGCGCCACGCCGATATAGGGGCCGCTTTCGCCGAGTTCGCCGATCCATTCGAAGGATTCGTTCACGCCCTCGGAGACCGACTGCTTGATCCACACGGCCAGCGGCAGGTCCACCCACAGCGCGCAGGCGCCGGCGGCCAGCGCCAGGGCGCAGCCCAGCAGCACCCAGGTCAGCGCGGAAAACGGATTGCGGAACTGCGCGGAATCGGACTGGCCCGCCGCGGCGTCAGTCACGGGAGCGGCCGCCGAAGGCGTCAGGGGATTGGTGTTCATCGGTACCGCTACACGGAAATGAGAAATATTCCTGGGCCGCGAGATCGGCCCAGCACGCTATCGTAACGGCCTGGACGCGCCAGACCAAGAAGCAAATTCGGGCAAGGGTTAAAATCCCGGGTTTCCTACCTTTCTGCCCCCGGGATCTACACCCGTCACGGCGACCATCATGCAAGAAACCACCCTCAAGCGCGCCGATGCCGCGCACGACGGCGCCAGCGCCGCCCTCCCCGCCGCCGACGCCGGCTCCCCCCGCAAGCTCTACATCCGCACCTTTGGCTGCCAGATGAACGAGTACGACTCGGACAAGATGGCCGACGTGCTGCGCGGCGACCAGGGCCTGGAACTCACCGACAACCCGGAAGACGCCGACGTCATCCTGTTCAACACCTGTTCGGTGCGCGAGAAGGCGCAGGAAAAGGTGTTCTCGGACCTGGGCCGCGTGCAGCACCTGAAGAAGACCAATCCCAACCTGGTGATCGGCGTGGGCGGCTGCGTCGCCAGCCAGGAAGGCGAGGCCATCGTCAAGCGCGCTCCCTACGTGGACGTGGTGTTCGGCCCGCAGACGCTGCACCGCCTGCCCGACCTGATCAAGCGCCGCCGCGACGAAGGCCGCTCGCAGGTGGACATCAGCTTCCCCGAGATCGAAAAGTTCGACAACATGCCGCCGCCCCGGGTGGACGGCGCCACGGCGTTCGTCTCCATCATGGAAGGCTGTAGCAAGTATTGCAGCTTCTGCGTCGTGCCCTACACGCGCGGCGAGGAAGTTTCGCGCCCCTTCGACGACGTGCTGATCGAAGTGGCCGACTTGGCCGACCAGGGCGTGAAGGAAGTGACGCTACTGGGCCAGAACGTCAACGCCTACCGCGGCCGTATGACCGACAGCGACGAGATCGCCGACTTCGCCATGCTGCTGGAATACGTGCACGAAATCCCCGGCATCGAGCGCATCCGCTACACCACCTCGCACCCCAAGGAAATGACCCAGCGCATGGTGGACGCCTACGCCCGCCTGCCCAAGCTGGTGTCCTTCCTGCACCTGCCGGTGCAGGCCGGCAGCGACCGCGTGCTGGCCGGCATGAAGCGCGGCTACACCACCCTGGAATTCAAGTCGGTGGTGCGCCGCCTGCGCGCCGCCCGCCCCGACTTGACGCTGTCCTCGGACTTCATCGTCGGCTTCCCCGGTGAAACCGAGGAAGACTTCGAAAAAACCATGAAGCTGATCGAGGACGTCGGCTTCGACACCTCGTTCTCGTTCGTGTATTCGCGCCGCCCGGGCACGCCCGCCGCCGACCTGCACGACGACACGCCGCAGGACGTGAAGCTGCGCCGCCTGCAGCGCCTGCAGGCGCTGATCAACGAGCAGGCGGCCACGATCGCCCGCAACATGGTCGGCACCCGCCAGCGCCTGCTGGTGGAAGGCCCCTCGCGCCGCGACCCGAACGAACTGATGGGCCGCACCGAGAACAACCGCATCGTGAACTTCGCCGCGCCCGCGCGGCTCATCGGACAAATGGTCGACGTCATCATCACCGAAGCGCACACCAATTCGCTGCGCGCCCGGGTCGCCGACGTGGACCGTACTCCCCAAGAGGCCGAATGACCACTCCCCGCTCCCGCGCCCGCCGCAGCATGCCCATCGTCGTCACCCTGGACGGCGACAACACCCATCTGGCCAACCTCTGCGGCCCGCTGGACGAGAACCTGCGGCAGCTGGCCGACGGCATGAACGTCAAGCTGTCGCGCCGCGGCAGCCGCGTCACCATCGAAGGCGAACTGGCGGAACTGGCCAGCCGGGTGCTGCGCCGCTTCCATGAACAGGCCGTGCACCGCGCCCTGTCGGTCGACGACATCCAGCTGGGACTGGTCGAGATCGGCGTCGGCCGGCAGGAAGAAAAGCTGAAGGAAGAGCAGGCCCGCGAAGCGGACCCGCTGCCCGCCCTGGACGACGAAAGCGACAGCATCGCCCTGCGCACCAAGCGCAGCGACTTGCGTCCGCGCACGCCGCGCCAGCGCGACTACCTCAACAACATTCTCAAGCACGACATCACCTTCGGCGTCGGCCCCGCCGGCACCGGCAAGACCTGGCTGGCCGTGGCCTGCGCCATCGACGCGATGGAGCGCGACACCGTGCAGCGCCTGGTGCTGACGCGCCCCGCGGTCGAGGCCGGCGAGCGCCTGGGTTTTCTGCCCGGCGATCTGGCGCAGAAGGTCGACCCGTATCTGCGCCCGCTGTACGACGCACTGTACGACCTGATGGGCTTCGAGAAGGTGCAGCGCCTGTTCGAAAAGCAGACCATCGAGATCGCGCCGCTGGCCTACATGCGCGGCCGCACGCTCAACCACGCCTTCGTCATCCTGGACGAGGCGCAGAACACCACGCCGGAACAGATGAAGATGTTCCTGACGCGGATCGGCTTCGGCAGCAAGGCCGTCATCACCGGCGACCCGTCCCAGGTGGACCTGCCACGCGGCCAGGACAGCGGCCTGGCGCATGCGGTGAAGGTGCTGCACGACGTGCAGGGCATCGCCACCACCCGATTCACCAGCCGAGACGTGGTGCGCCATCCCCTGGTGGCGCGCATCGTCGACGCCTACGACCGCGCCGCCGAAGATGAAGCCTGAACTGTCCCTGTCCGTGCAGTACGGCGTCGAGGAAGCTCGCCTGCCCCGTTGGCGCCTGCGCCGCTGGGCCGAACGCGCGCTGGCGGGCGCAGCCGAGGACGGCCTGGTGGCGTTCTCGGCCGCCGAGCTGAGCCTGCGCCTGGTGGGCGCGGCCGAGGGCCGGCGCCTGAACCGCGACTTCCGCGGCCGCGACTACGCCACCAATGTGCTGACCTTCGAATACGGCGTCGATCCGCTGGGCGTTGCACGCGGCGACATCGTCATGTGCGTGCCGGTGCTGGTGCGCGAGGCCCGCGAGCAGCGCAAGGCGCTGCTGGACCACGCCGCCCACCTCACCATCCACGGGGTGCTGCACGCGCTGGGCTACGACCACATCAAGGCCCGCGACGCCAAGCGCATGGAAGCCCTGGAGACCGCCACGCTGGCCGCCATGCGCATCGCCGATCCTTACGTAGCCGCCTGACGCCGCGCCCCTCGGGTCAACCCTGAGAAATTGCCCGAAAATGGCGTACAGCAAGGCGCAGATGGCGGCGGTTCCCCTCATTTTGGGGGCCGCCGTTACAATTTGCAGGCCAGTATCGGTTATGCTGGCCCCTCCATAACTTGTCCTCCCGGACGATGTCTGACCCTTACCCTGCTCCCGAAGCGACTCCTGCTCGCTCAGCCAAACCCGCCACCAAATCCCTTCTAGACCGCCTGCTTTCCCTTGTGCGCCGCCAGCCCGAGGACCGCGAAGGCATCAAGGCCGTTCTGGAAGCCGCGCACGAACGCCAGTTGCTCGACGCGGAATCCTACAAGATGATCAAGGGCGCGCTCGCCGTGTCCGAAGGCACCGTGGGCGACATCATGGTCCCGCGCTCGCGCATGGACCTGCTGGACGTCACGCAGCCCATCCCCTACCTGGTGGCTTCCGTCATCGAGACCGCGCACTCGCGCTTCCCCGTCTACGAAGGCGACCGCGACAACATCATCGGCATCCTGCTGGCCAAGGATCTGCTGCGCTGCATGCTGGAACCCGGCATCGAAGTGCGCTCGCTGGTCCGGCCCGCCGTGTTCATCCCCGAATCCAAGCGCCTGAACGTGCTGCTGCACGAGTTCCGCGCCAGCCGCAACCACCAAGCCATCGTCATCGATGAGCATGGCGGCATTTCCGGCCTGGTCACGATGGAAGACGTGCTGGAACAGATCGTCGGCGACATCGAGGACGAATTCGACGAAACCGAGGAAGACTCCATCTTCCCCGAAGGCGAGAACCAGTGGCGCGTCCTGGCCGCCACCGACATCTCGCATTTCAACGAAGTGTTCGGCTGCCAGTTGCCTGACGACGAATACGACAGCGTCGGCGGCTGGATGGGCGGACAACTGGGCCGCATCCCGCGCCGCGGCGACACCGCCGAATTCGACGGCCTGCGCCTGGAAGTGGCCCGCGGCGACGCGCGCCGCGCCATCTGGCTGCGCGTCAAGCGCAACGCCCCGTCCCAAGCCTCCCGCCCTTCCGACGAAGCATGACCCAAACCCCGCGCAGCCGTACCCTGCGCGGCGCCGCCGGCCTGGTGCTGGCGGGCGCCGCGCACGCCCTGACTTTCTCGCCCGGCCCCTTGCCGGACTGGGCGTTGGCGATCACCCAGGTGCTGATGCTGGCCATCGCCGCGCGCGTCACCCTGTACGCGCCCACGGCGAAGCAGGCCTGGCTGCGCGGCTGGCTGTTCGGCTTCGCCAGCTATGCGCTGGGCCTGTACTGGATCTTCATCAGCCTGCACCGCTACGGCGACCTGGCCGCGCCGCTGGCCGTGGCCGCGGTGCTGGCGCTGTCGGCCTTCCTGGCGCTGTTCCCCGCTACCGCCAGCGCGCTGGCGCGCCGCTACGCGCCGCTGGCCTCTGATTCGCCGCCCGCCCGCATCCTGTCGGGCACGCTGGCCTGGGCCGCGATGTGGGCCGCGTTCGAATGGCTGCGCGCCGTGCTGCTCACGGGCTTCCCCTGGCTCAACATCGGCTACGCGCAGGTCGACAGCCCCATCGCCGGCTGGGCGCCGCTGCTCGGCGTGCATGGCATGGCCTTCCTGGCCGCCTTCGTCGCCGCTGCCATTGCAAGCCTCTGGCAGCCCTCGCGCAAAAGCGGTACGGGCTCGCGCCACGCCCTGGCCGCCGGCATCGCGCTGGCCCTGGCGGCCGCTGGCTGGCCGCTGTCCCGCATCGACTGGTCCACCCCGTCCGGCGATCCGCTGAACGTACGCCTGGTCCAAGGCAACATCGGACAATCCCAGAAATTCGACCCCGCCCTGCTCGACCAGAGCCTGACGCGCCATCTGGACCTGGCGGCCATGCCGCCGGCGCCGGGCGTGCCCGCGCCGCAGTTGATCATCCTGCCGGAAACCGTGCTGCCCATCTTCCAGAACCAGCTCGATCCGCGCGTCTGGGCTGTCTGGCGCGACCTGGCCGCCCAGCGCAATACCACCATCGCCATGGGCGTGCCCCTGCACGACCGCGTCGACGGCCGCGACCGCTACACCAACAGCGTCATGGGCTTTGACGGCAATACGCCGGTCGAACAGCTCGTGGCCGGCACCACCGCCATGCGCTACGACAAGCGCCACCTGGTGCCCTGGGGCGAATACGTGCCGCCCGGCTTCCACTGGTTCGTGGACATGCTGAACATTCCGCTGGGCGACTTCGACCGCGGCGCGGTGCGCCAGACGCCCTTCGCCGTCGGCGGCCAGCACATCGCGTTCAACATCTGCTACGAAGACCTGTTCGGCCCGGACCTGCTGCCCGCGCTGCAGCCCGGCCCCAACGGCGAACCGGGCGCGACGATACTGGTGAACGTCAGCAACCTGGGCTGGTTCGGCGATTCCTGGGCCTTGCGCCAGCATCTGCAGATCGGCCGCCTGCGCACCATGGAAACGGCACGGCCCATGCTGACCTCCACCAACACCGGCATTACCGCGGCCATCGACGCCAAGGGCCGCGTGGCCGCCCAGCTCGCGCCGCTGCAGGCCGGCGTGCTGCCGGTGGCCGTGCAAGGCATGACGGGGCTGACGCCCTACGCCCGCTTTGGCGACAAGACCGCGCTGGCCCTGATCGGCCTGGCGCTGATCGCAGCGGTCGGCAGCGGCCGCAAGACGCGCCGCGCCTGAGGCGCCTTCAGGCGAACAGATTGGCCGGCAGCGCGCCGCTTTCTTCGGGCGGGCGCAGCGGCCCGGTCCCGGCGCCGGTGCGCTCGATCGCGTCCGCGATGGCGTCCAGGTCCTCGACATCCAGTTCGAGCGACGCCGCGCCCAGCAAGCCATCCACCTGAGCCGCGCTGCGGGCGCCGACGATGGCGCCCGTCACGCCCGGCCAGGCCAAGGTCCAGCCCGCGGCCACCGCCGCCACCGTGGTGCCATGGCGTTCGGCGATGGGCTTGAACGCATCGGCCAGCGCCAGGTTGCGCTCGATGCCGGGCGAGGTGAATTCCGCGTTGCGCGCGCGCCAGTCGTCCGCCGGCAAGGCGCGGGCGCGTTCCACGCTAAAGCTGCCAGTCAAAAGGCCCGACTGCATCGGGCTGTAGACGATCACCCCGGTCCCGTTCCGCTCGCACCACGGAATCAAGTCCGCGCCCGCCGCGCGCTGGATGGCCGAGAACGGCGGCTGCAGCGTATCCACATGGCCCAGCGCTTCGGCCTGCTGCAATTGCGCGAGGTTGTGGTTGGACAACCCCACCGCCCTGACCTTGCCCTCCCGCTTCAGGTCCAGCAGTTCCTGCCAGTACGCCTCCAAGGGCGTGCCGTCGCCCGCCGGCCAGTGCATCTGGTAGAGATCGATGCGCTCCACGCCCAGCCGGCGCAGCGAGTCCTCGATTTCGCGCCGGATGCTGGCCGTCGCGCCCGTGCGCCGCGGCATCGCCTGCGGCTGCTCCGCGGACCAGGTCAGGCCGCATTTGGTGAACACGTAGGGCCGCGCATCCGGCGCCATCTGCGCCAGCGCGCGGCGCACGATTTCCTCGGAATGTCCCAGGCCGTACACCGCCGCGGTGTCGATCCAGTTGATGCCGCGCTCGACCGCGCGACGGATCGCGGCCACCGATTCGGCGTCGTCCTGCGGCCCCCAGCCCACCGCCCAGCCATTGCCGCCGATGGCCCAGGCGCCCAGCCCGATGCGGGTGATGTCCATGCCGCTCTGGCCCAGCGGGCGCGTGGGGAACGAAGTCTTGCTGCTCATGGCGATGTCCGTGTGTGCGGGTCCGGCGCAAAAAATCTTCCGGATCTGCGAAAAAATTTTCCGCCCACGATAGCACTCTCACAAGTCTTTGATTTACTTGATTTCCGCACCAATCGCCTGTGCCGGCCCTGAGCAAGAAAAGCGCAAAATCCGGCCAAAAATGCCTTCCCGCCCCCTTTTTTTCACAACTTTTTGGCTTTTTGCCGCGAAGCGACTTGCACACCATATTTAGTTCGTGCATAATCTCGTTTCTTCGCCAACGGCACTAAACAAAACCGGCAACGAACTACGAAAAAGCACTCGATAAAACGTGTGTTCGGTTTCGTAAAACGTTGAACGGATTGATTAGAAAGACGGGGGTATAGCTCAGCTGGGAGAGCGCTTGCATGGCATGCAAGAGGTC
>NZ_MTLG01000101.1 GCF_002192695.1 Achromobacter xylosoxidans | reverse complement strand
CACCGGCTTGGAGGCCAGCGCGCCGATGTTGCCCAGGCCCAGCACCGCGGTGCCGTTGGTGATCACGCCCACCAGATTGCCGCGCGCCGTGTAGCGGTACACATTGGCCGGATCAGCCACGATCTCTTCACAGGCCGCCGCCACGCCGGGCGAGTACGCCAGGGCCAGGTCGCGCTGGTTGGTGAGCTGCTTGGTCGGCGTGACCGAGATTTTGCCGGGGCGTCCAAGCTCATGGTATTCGAGGGCGGCTTTGCGGAGATTGGCATCCATAGGGGCGGCTACTGGCTAGAGTGTGTGACACGAAAGGGGGGAATTCTATTCCGATGACAGGCGCCGCGATACCTCGGCAATGCCCGCCTGCCCCTTGGATAGGCATGCGCATCCCATGTTAGCGTCGGCTTACAAATTGTCGCTATTCCGCAATGTGGAATAAGGGAAAGCGTCCGTCGGGATCGAACAGCGCCTTCACCCTGGAATCCAGGCGGGTGGTGGCGAGTCCCGGCGGCTCGCCCTGGCTTGCGGCAGGCGGTGGCGCGGGCGCGGCGTCGGCCAGCGTCACCGATTGCACCCAGGCCAGCGTGCCGCCATGCCCCAGCAGCAGATGCGCCAGATTGACGGTGGCGGGCGCGTCGGGCTTGAGCGCGTCCAGCCGGTAGCGGCCCAGCCAGCGCTCCCCATCCCGGGTGGCGAAGGCATCGCCGCCCGAAGCCAGCTGGAACAACGCCGGAACCAGACGCTGCACGGTGGCCGAACGCAGGGGCTGCACATCCGATTCGCCGAACGGCCCCAGCGTTTCCTCTATGCCGTCCGCCAGCATCACGTCCAGCGCCAGCACCCCGGATTCGGCGCAGCGCCCGGCGGGCCAGTTGGCCTTGGCCG
This sequence comes from Achromobacter xylosoxidans, assembly GCF_002192695.1. Lineage (GTDB taxonomy): Bacteria > Pseudomonadota > Gammaproteobacteria > Burkholderiales > Burkholderiaceae_B > Achromobacter > Achromobacter xylosoxidans_C. The sequence goes on along the minus strand of NZ_MTLG01000101.1, from coordinate 29,853 downwards.
CCAGCCAAGCGGCCAGCGTCAAGTCCGCGGGCAGGCCGGCAAACTGCCGCAGCCCGGCCTGGGCCAGCGCCGCCGCCGGCGTGCCCGGCTGCGCGCGCCAGCGCCCGGTATCGCCGGACAGGCGCACCAAGCCGGTCAGGGCGGACGGATCCACCCTGAGGAGCGGTCCATGAGCCGTCTCGAAAGGCCCTTCCGCCCCCTCCAGCGCCAGCGTCACGCGATATTCGGCGCACAGCGTGCGCGCGTGCGCCACGTCCGCGTCGCGTACAGGCGCCAGCAGGCCCCTGGGACCGCCCTCTCCTGTCTCGCCCAGATCTCGGACCGATCCCTGGCAGAGCAGGCTCAGCCGCTCGATGAAGGCCGACCACGGGCTGCGGACCGGACGACGGCCCATGAGGAAAGCGCGCCGGGATGGCTGCATGACTACAATTCCTTTTTCGCTACAAAACGCCTTCGAGAATCCGATGCCCCGCCTTGCCCATCGCACCAATGACTTCCTGACCTTCCAGGTAATGGAACTATTCAAGCAGGCGCAAGCGCTGCAGGCGGCTGGCAAGGACATTATCAGCCTGGGCATCGGCGAACCGGACTTTACCGCGCCCCCCCAGGTCGTGGAAGCGCTGGAACGCGCGGCGCGCGCCGGCCTCAGCGGCTACAGCCCCTCGGCCGGCCTGACGCCGCTGCGCGAGGCCATCGCCCAGTTCTACCACGAGCAGTTCGGCGCCCGGATCAATCCGTCCCGCGTCATCGTCACCGCGGGCGCGTCCGGCGCCCTGACGCTGGCCTGCGCGGCGCTGGTCAACCAGGGCGGCGAAGTGCTGATGCCAGATCCGTCCTACCCCGCCAACAGCAATTTCGTGCTGGCGGCGGGAGGCGTGCCGCGCCTGATCCCGAGCACGGCGGCCAAGCGCTTCCAGCTGTCGGCGCAGGACGTGGCCAGCCACTGGACGCCCGCCACCCAGGGCGTGCTGGTCGCCTCGCCCAGCAACCCCACCGGCACCTCCATCGACCACGGCGAACTGGCCGAGCTGCTGGCGCAGGTCCGCGCCCGCGACGGCTTCGCCATCGTCGATGAAATCTACCTGGGCCTGTCCTATGAAGGCCAGCCGCGCTCGGCCCTGACGCTGAACGACGACGTCATTGTCATCAACAGCTTCTCGAAGTACTTCCACATGACCGGCTGGCGCCTGGGCTGGATGATCGTGCCCGAGGACATGGTGGCCCCGGTGGAGAAAATCGCCGCCAGCCTGGCGATCTGCGCGCCCACCCTGGCGCAGCACGCCGCGCTGGCCTGCTTCGAGCCGGGCGCGATGAAGACCTTCGAGCACCGCCGCGAGGCCTTTAAACAGCGCCGCGACTACCTGCTGCCGGAATTCGAGCGCATGGGCATCCAGGTGCCGGTCAAGCCGGACGGCGCCTTCTATATCTATGCCGACATCGCCAACCTGGGCATGGACAGCGCCGCGTTCTCGCAGCGCCTGCTGCTGGAAGCCGGCGTGGCCGCCGTGCCTGGCCTGGACTTCGGGCCGGCCCATGGCAGCCACACCATGCGCTTTTCCTACGCCACCGGCCTGGACCGCCTGGAAGAGGCCGTCGCCCGGATCGGCCGGCTGCTGCTGGGCTGATCCCAAAAAACCAAACCCAAAAACAAAGCGCGTCCCAAGGGACGCGCTTTGCATTCAGGCCGGTACGGCGATCAGTCGCGCGCCAGCGCGATCCCGGAAGCCAGCGCCAGGCGGCGGCGTTCCGCCTGCACCTTGGCGCCATAGCCGTTGTCGTCCGGTCCCGTGGCGCCGACGTAGCATGCCAGGCCGCCATCGACCGAACCGCGGCGGTTGATGCAATCGCGCAGAATCGTGGCTCCGACCCCGATATTTGCAGCCGGGTCCAGCGCGGTCTTGCCGACCGCGTCGAATTTGTCCTGGTGCACGCTGGTCATCACCTGCATCAGCCCCTGGGCGCCCACATGGCTTTCGGCCAAGGGGTTGTAGCGGGACTCGATCGCGATCACGGCCAGCACGAGCAGCGGATCCAGCTTCTTTTCGCGGCTGACCTTGTACACGACGTTCAACAGCGGGCCGGTGGCGTCATAGGCGACCTTGTACTTGCGCGAAATATAGTTGCGCAAGGCTTCCGCCTGCGGGCCGGTGGCGCTCATCGCGACAGGCTTGGGCGCCGGGGGGGCGACACGGGCGGGCCCCAGCATGCCTGTGGCATTGCTGGCGGGAGCAGAGGGAACGGCCATGGCAATTGCCGACGCACTGTCGGAACCCAGTTCGGAGCCGGCGTCGAATTCGGTGCCGGCTTGCATGGATGTAGGCGCTAGGGCGGTCAACAAGGCTTTGTGCACTTGCAATGCCTGGTCGCGCAAACCAGGCAGGGCGAATCCCATGCTTACCGTCACAATGACCGCAATGCCCAGATAAACGGAGCAGATGCGCAGGGACTCGGCAAGATATTGGTGCACTCCTTGGGCCAGGCTCCTGAACAGGCTGGCCACTGACGCATCGGGCATAAAACCTCCTGCGTTAAAAAAGAGGGAGTCAATGTTAACCTCTCTGTCTACCCAATATGTAACCAAATAGCTGGGATCTGTAGTGAAATACCGCGACCTTAGAGACTTCATCGCCCAACTTGAACGCATGGGCGACCTCAGACGCATCGCTGCGCCGGTGTCCACCCGGCTGGAAATGACTGAAATATCCGACCGTGTCCTGCGCGCGGAAGGCCCCGCCCTGCTGTTCGAAAACGCGCGGCACAATGGTCAGCCGGCGCAGATGCCGGTGCTGGCCAACCTGTTCGGCACTCCGGCCCGCGTGGCCCGCGGCATGGGCGCCGACGACGTCAGCGCGCTGCGCGACATCGGCGAGCTGCTCGCCTCGCTGCGCGAACCCGAAGCGCCCAAGGGCCTGCGCGACGCGCTGGCCAAGGTCTCGATGCTGAAGTCCGCGTTGTGGGACATGAGCCCCAAGAACGTCAAGAGTCCCGCCTGCCAGGAGATCGTCTGGGAAGGCAAGGACGTGGACCTGAGCCGCCTGCCGATCCAGACCTGCTGGCCCGGCGACGTGGCGCCGCTCCTGACCTGGGGCCTGGTGATCACGCGCGGCCCCAATGCCCGCCGCCAGAACCTGGGCATCTACCGCCAACAGCTGCTGGGCCCCAACAAGCTGATCATGCGCTGGCTGTCGCATCGCGGCGGCGCGCTGGATTTCCGCGACCACGCCCTGGCGCACCCCGGCACCCCCTTCCCCATCGCCGTCGCCCTGGGCGCCGACCCGGCCACCACGCTGGGCGCGGTCACGCCGGTGCCCGACAGCCTGTCCGAATACCAGTTCGCCGGCCTCTTGCGCGGTTCCCGCACCGAGGTCGCGAAAGCGCTGGGCAGCGACCTGTCCGTGCCGGCCTGGGCCGAGATCGTGCTGGAAGGCCATCTGCTGCCGTCCTCCGACCCGCGCGCCATCGCGCCCGTCGTGCCCGAGGGCGTCAATCCGCCGCCGAACACCGATTACGAGATGGCGCTGGAAGGCCCCTACGGCGACCACACCGGCTACTACAACGAGCAGGACTGGTTCCCCGTCTTCACGGTGGAGCGGATCACGATGCGGCGCAATCCCATCTACCACTCCACCTATACCGGCAAACCGCCCGACGAGCCCGCCGTGCTGGGCGTGGCGCTCAACGAGGTCTTCGTGCCGCTGTTGCGCCGCCAGTTGCCCGAGATCGTGGACTTCTACCTGCCGCCGGAAGGCTGCAGCTACCGCCTGGCGGTGGTGTCGATCCGCAAGCAGTACGCCGGACACGCCAAGCGCGTCATGTTCGGCCTGTGGAGCATCCTGCGCCAATTCATGTACACCAAGTTCATCGTGGTGGTGGACGAGGACATCAACCCGCGCGACTGGAAGGAAGTGGTGTGGGCGATGACCACCCGCATGGACCCGGTGCGCGACACCCTGCTGGTCGAAAACACGCCCATCGACTACCTGGACTTCGCCTCGCCGGTATCCGGCCTGGGCGGCAAGATGGGCATGGATGCCACCAACAAGTGGCCCGGCGAAACCAACCGCGAATGGGGCACGCCCATCACCATGGACGCCGAGGTCAAGAAGCGGGTGGATGAGATGTGGGGGCAGTTGGGGCTGTAAACCGCGGGCGGGCGCAGCGCCCCTCCGGCCTGGAATTCAGCGGGGCAGGATCAGAAAGCGGTGATCCTGCCCTGGATCCAGCCGGGCGACCACGGCGCTATTCTCCTGCGCACTGCGCGCAACCAAGCCCGTCAGCACGGCCAACGAATTGATCCGATGCGTCTGCGCCAGATGCTGAAATCGTCTGATTTCAGCCACCGAGCAAGCCCGTCGCGCGTTCCGCAACAGGCCATTGGCCTGCAATAGCCGCAGGTTTTCCGGGTGGATCAGTTCCAGCAGGCTTTCCGCCTTTGCCGCCTTTTCCTCCAAGTGCTGCAAGGCATCGGTCTCGGTCAGCACGCCGTAGCGCTTCCAGGCCGGTTCATGGTGAAACAGGCGATTGCGGAAGTCGCGCAGCGTGGCGACCAGATCGTGCACATGGGCAAGCATCGCGCCAGCCTGGCGCAGCGGCCACTTTCCGCGAAACACGACAGACAAGTGCTTGGGCCAGATCAGCCCCCGCCCCATGAACTCCGCATCCAGCAGAAACTCCCAGGTCGAGAATTCCGTCTTCGCGATGACGCCATGATGCTGCGGCGTGACGTTGCCGCGCGCGGCGTGGCGACGGCGCTGCTCGGCAACATGGTTGCGGGTCGCCTTGGCGAAGTTCTCGCGCACGGCCTGCACCGCATGCGGCGCATCCGCGCCCGCTGCGTAGGAGCGATAGCGCAGTTTGCCGCCCGCCCACCAGAATCGTCCCAGGTCGGCGACAAGCGCCTGATCGATGGCGTTGCGCAAGGTGACTTCCACCGCGCCCATCAACGGGTACAGGGCACCGCAAACATGCGCATTCCATAGATACGCCCCCATCAGTTCCACGTCATTCGCGGGCTGGAATACGGTCTGATAGCTGCTGATGCGTTCATTGGTGATGAATGTATCGATCAGCAGCGGGCGGTACTGCAATGTATGGGGCATATCGCCGAACCTGGAAGAAGAGTCAGGCCGTCGCCGTTGACGATAGCCGATGGAAATACATACAATCTTCGTAAGGTTGGTGATGGCTTCCAATGGGCGCAAGCCTACGACCCATCATGTAAGACCTGATACCCACCCCGGCCTGGAGCCGGGGCTTTTTGTTTTCTGGACTGGCAAATTTCACGCCCAGGGCCAGCCTCCCCCGTTTCCAAATCGCGCAAGACGCCCTGGCTTGGGCCAGGACCGGAAACAGCTACGCATAAAAAAACCCGCCATGCTGCTGGCGGGTTTCTTATAGGGCGGACCGAAGCGTCAACGCCGGCCGGCTTCCGCATCGCCGTCATGGCGTGAACCCTGCCACGCCTTGAACAGCTGCCATCCGATCAGTCCGACGCCGGCGATCTTCAAAAGCTTCGAGCGTTTGCCGCCGCGCATGATCATGGCGGACAGCGACGAGCTGACAATGGGATAGCGCTTCGCAAGGCTGATCGCCTGCAAGGCCCAGCGCGATGCGCCGCCCGACGCGAGGCCGGGCAGCAAGCTCTTGAACAGCGCGGCCGGTTCCAGCTTGCGTCCGGTGGAGGCGATGCTCTGCGCCAACGATTCGCGTTCGATGGCGGCGCGGGCGCGCAGCAGTTCGATGCGCACGGCGCGGTCGACGGTGGGAGACCTTTTTGTCATGCTTCAGCCCTCCTCGCGCCGGCGCGCCTGCGCCTCGTCGTCGTCCTGCGCGTCGCGCACCCGCTCCAGCAGTTCGGCGTCGCGCCCGAGTTCCTCGAGCGTGGCCGCGAACGGCGGCGCGCCGTAGACCAGCCCGTGGCGCACCGCCACCAGCAAGACCACGCCGACCAATCCATAGAAGCCCGCCAAAAGGCCCAGGGCCAGATAGCGGTCTTCAGTAGGCCAGAACGCCACCGCGACCGTGACGGTGAAGACCAGCACCGCCAACGTCAGGAACAGCAACGCAGCAAACGCCATGCCCAAGAGCTTGAGCAGGCGCGCTTTTTCGTCCGCCGCTTCCAGCGCCAGCAGTTCCAGGCGCGTGCGCAACAGCCCGACCACGCTGGAGGCGACGCCGAAAACAGATTTTCGTAGACCCATGGCTGAAAAGGACGCCGGGCGGGAAGCACGGCCTTGCGCCCGCGCCGCCCGCCCGGAGGTCCTGCCCTATCAGCGGCGGCTGATCAGCAAGCCGAGCAGCAGGCCGGTCACGCCTGCGATGCCGATGGCTTGCCAGGGATTGTCGTGCACGTAGTCGTCGGTCGCGCGGGCTGCCTTGCGGCCGCGTTCCAGCACGGCGTCCTGCGCTTCGTACAGCGCTTCGCGCGTGCGCTTCAGGGACGTCAGCGCGCGGTCGCGCAATTCGTTGGCCTTGTCGCCCGTGCTGCTGGCGGCTTCGCGCAGCAAGCTTTCGGCGTCATTCAGGCTGGACTTGACACTGTCGATGAGTTTTTCTTTTGCGACTTCTTCGGATTTTCTCGTGGCCATTATTTGAGCTCCTGTTGTGTGTCAATGACGGAACCATCATACCAGCCGCCATGCGGGACACACGGCGCGCTTGCTACGGGGTGCTACTTGATTTGCGTAATCTCAACGGCGGATTTGACGCCGCCCTGATCGATGTCCTGCTTCATCACCAGATTGATCGCCGGACAGTACCAGTCCGTCACCGTGGTGTTCATGCCGGGGATGGGAATGGTCAGGCCCTGGAATGTGGCCATGGTGGGATCGGAATTGCGGGTGTACGTGATCGGATGGCAGGACTGCGCCCCCAGTGCGGTGGTCACCGAGGTCTTCTGCCCCACGGTTTTCTCGCCGATGCGCACCGTGGTGCTGGGTTGGCCGCCGACGGGTGCCTCCTTGCCGATCTTCAGGCGGAACGACGAGCCGGGCAACTTCTGGCCGGCGCTGAGTTTGCCGTCATACGCGAACAGGCCCAGCATACGCAGGTCGAACTGGCCTTCGGAAGGCTTGGGCGCTTCGCCCGCGCTGGCATAGCGCAGGAAGGTGGCCTGGCCGCCCTTGACCGTCATCAGGTAGTCAAGCTTGGACTTGCCCGGAGGCAGGCCCGCGTAGCTGAACGTGGCCACGCCCTGCACGCGCGCGCGGCAGTTGTCGCCATTGCTTTTTGTAACTTCGGCGAAAGTCAGGTCGGCGCCCAGCGCCAGATTGCCGGTACCGGTCAGTTGTACCGCGCCGCCATCATGCATGAATTGCGCATCGCACACGCCGGCCTGCGCCGCAGCGGCCGCGCCCAGCGCGCCCGCCGTAAAAATCAGGGATGCCATTTTTCGCATCGTCACAAGCCACTCCATGAATCCGGATAGAAACCGCCCGCGCCTGGCGCAAGGCTGGCTTGATACTACACCGGTTGCGAGGCCCGGCGCGTGTCGGAACGTGTCGGCTGCAGCCGCGCCTGCAGCGGCTACGCGGGAACGGCGGCGCGCGCGACCCGGCCGATCAGGGCCTGGATCTCCGGCACGCAGGAACCGCAACCCGTGCCGCAGCCCAGCGTCGATTTCAAGGCCGCCAGGTCGCAACCCCGGGCGATGCCCGCCAGGATCGCGGCTTCGCTCACGCCATTGCAAACACAGACGGCGCGTGAGCGGACCGCGCCCGCGATCCGCCCCGTCAGCAGCGCCGCCACGCTGGCCGGCGCCTCGCCGCCGCCGGCCCAGGACAACAGCGCATCCTGCGCCCGCAGATCGCCCGCCAGCAGGAAGCCGCGCAACACGCCCTGCTCCAGCCGCACCCTGCGCATCTGGCCGCGCGCGGGGTCGTCGAAAGCCACGTCGGGCCCGAGCAGGCCCAGCGCATCCGCCATCGCTTCCAGCATCTCCACCGGCGGCGCGGCGGGAGCCGCCAGACGCATCCGCACCCCGCCCGCGCCCACCGGCAGGACCACCGCGTAGTCGAAACGCCGCAACCACGGCGCCAGGCGCGCGCGCAGCGCGGCGCCGTCGCCCTGCAGCCAGCCCGCGGCCTGCCATGGCAGGCCGGCCGGTTCTGCGGACACGGCGCTGTGCTTGAGTTCCGGCTGGCGCGAAATGGGATCGACGGCCGGATTGGTCAGCGCATTCACCCCCAGCCCCGCCATGTAGGCACTGCCCCAGTGCATGGGCAGGAACGCCTGCCCCTCTGCCAGCGAATCGTCCGCCTGCACGGGTAGCACCACACTACCCCGGCGCGATGCCAGCCTCGCCAGCGCGCCGGATTCCAGCTTCAGCCGGCGCATGTCCTCGGGATGCATGGATACCCAGGGTTCCTCGACATGCTGCGTCAGGACGCGTGCCAGCGAAGTGCGCGCCATGGTGTGCCAATGGTCGCGCAGGCGGCCGGTGGTGAGCCGCAGCGGGTACTCCGGCGTGACGGCCTCCGCGACCGGACGGTAGTCCACGTCGCAGAAGCGGGCGCGTCCGCTGGCAGTGGGAAACACGCCATCGGCATACAGGCGCGCCGTGCCCTGCCCTTGCCGGTACGGCCATTGCTGCGGTCCGCGCATGTGCAGCGTCGCGTAATCCAGGCCGCTGTAGTCCAGGTCCCGGCCCGCCGTCGTGCGGGCATGCTCGGCAAAGACCTCGCTTTCATCCCGATAGGCGAACAGCGCCGCCTTCTCCGGCGCCACGCGGGCGGCCAGGCGCAACGCGACCGCCTGCGCCAGACGCCAGTCCGGCTGCGCGTCGCCGGGCGGTTCGACCGCCGCGCGCACCCGGCTGATGCGCCTTTCCGAATTGGTCACGGTGCCGGATTTCTCGGGCCAGGTCGCGGCCGGCAGCACCAGGTCGGCGTAGGCCAGGGTCTCGGTGCCCGCGTAAGCCTCCTGCACGATGACGAACTCGGCGCGTTCCAGCGCCGCGCGCACGCGGGCCTGGTCCGGCAGGGACTGCGCCGGGTTGGTGGCCGCGATCCACAGCACCTTGATGCGGCCTTCGCGCGCCGCGTCGAACATCTCCAGCGCGGTGACGCCGGGCGCCTGCGGCAAGGCATCCACGCCCCACAGTGCGGCGGTCGCCTCGCGGTCGGCGGCCGACGCGGGATCACGGTGGCCCGGCAGCAGCGTGGCCATGCCGCCCGCCTCCCGTCCGCCCATGGCATTGGGCTGGCCCGTCAGGGAGAACGGCCCGGCGCCCGGCTTGCCGATCTGTCCGGTCGCCAGATGCAGGTGTATCAGCGCGGCGTTCTTGTCGGTGCCGCTGGCCGACTGGTTCAAGCCCATGGTGTAAAGCGACAGCGCCGCGCCCGCCGCGCCGAACCAGCGCGCCGCCTGGACGATGTCCTGCGCCGGCACGCCGCAGATCTCCTGCGCCGCTTGCGGCGTGTACTGCCGCGCGCGCGCCATCAGGGGTTCGAAGCCTTCCGTATGCCGCTGGATGTAGCCGTGGTCCAGCAGCCCCTCCTGCTCCATGACATGGAGCATGGCGTGGAACAGGGCCACATCCGTGCCCGGCGCCAGTGGCAGGTGCAGATCGGCGAACGCCGCGGTGTCGGTGCGCCGCGGATCCGCGACGATCACCTTCATGCCCGGACGCCGCGCCCGCGCGGCCTCCAGCCGCCGGAACAGCACGGGATGCGCATAGGCCATGTTGGAGCCGGCGATCAGCACCGTGTCGGCCAGGTCCAGGTCCTCGTAGCAGGCCGGCGGCGCATCCGCGCCCAGCGTGCGCTTGTAGCCCGAGACCGCGCTGGACATGCACAGGCGCGAATTGGTGTCGATGTTGTTGGTGCCGGCCAGCGCGCGGGCCAGCTTGTTGAAGACCGCGTAGTCCTCGGTCAGCAACTGTCCCGACAGGTAGAAGCCCACGGCGTCCGGGCCATGCCGCGCAATGGTGTCGGCCAGCCTGGCCGCCGCGATGTCCAGCGCCTGGTCCAGCGCGATGGCGCGCAAGGGCTGGCCGCGCGTCTCGCGCCATTGTGCCGACAGGACCCGCGCGCCGTCGCGCCGCACCGTGTCCGCCAGCGCCAGGCCCTTGCTGCAGAGCCTGCCATGGTTGGCCGGATGCTGCTCGTCGCCGCGCACGCGCAGCACGGCGCCATCGCGCGTTGCCACCCGCACGCCGCAGCCGGTGCCGCAATAGCAGCACACCGAGGCCACTTCGCGCACGCCTTGCGGCGCCGCATCCGCGATATCGATCCGCCTAGCCCGGGGCGCGTTCATTCCTTAATCTCCCCCGGCCGCTTCGCCGTGCATGAGCCGCTCGCGCAAAGCGCCGATGCGCCGGCCTTCGCGGATCAGCCGCACATACCAGGCGCTGTCCGCCGTGTCGCCATACAGGCACGCGCCCACCAGCTTGTCGTCGCGGATCACCAGCTTCTTGTAGACGCCGCCCGGCATGTCGGCCAGGGTGATCGACTCGGTCTGCAGGCCTCCGGCGAAATCGCCGGCGGAAAACAGGTCGATGCCGGTGACCTTGAGACGGGTCGAGGTCACGCTGCCTTCGTAGCGGCCGATGCCATGCAGCGCCAGGTGGTTGGCCGCCACCTTGGCCTGTTCGTACAAGGGCGCGACCAGCCCATAGGCGGTGCCGCGATGGCTGACGCATTCGCCCACCGCGTAGATGCGCGGGTCATAGGTCTGCAAGGTGTCGCTGACCACCACGCCACGGTTCACATGCAGGCCGCAGCGTTCGGCCAGTTCGGTGTTGGGCCTGACGCCCACCGCCATCACCACCAGGTCCGCCGCAATCTCTTCCCCGTCCGCGAAGCGCAGCGCGCGCACCCGCCCGTCGGCCCCGCCCAGGATCTCGCGGGTCTGGCGCCCCAGCAGGAACTTCAGGCCGCGCGCCTCCAGGCCGCGGCGCAGCATGGCCGCGGCGCCGCCGTCCAGCTGCCGGTCCAGCAGCGCTTCCCCCAGATGCACCACGGCCACGTCCATGCCGCGCGCGGCCAGGCCGTTGGCGGCCTCCAGGCCCAGCAGGCCGCCGCCTATCACCACCGCGTGCCGGTAGCGCGCAGACGCTTCTATCATGCGGTTCACGTCGCCGATATCGCGGAACGCGACCACCCCATCCAGCTCGCGGCCCGGCACCGGCAGGATGAACGGATTGGAGCCGGTGGCCAGCAGCAGCCGGTCATAAGGCGTCTCGGAACCATCGTCCGCCAGCACGGTGCGCCGGGCGCGGTTCACGCCCACGACCTTGCGGTTCAGCAGCAGGCGGATGCCGTGGCGGACGTACCAATCCTCGTCATTGAGCACGATGTCCTGCACGCTCTGCTCGCCCGTCAGCACCGGTGACAGCAGGATGCGGTTGTAGTTGGGGTACGGCTCGGCGCCGAACACCGTGATCTCGTACAGATCGGGCGCCAGCTTCAGCAGTTCTTCCAGCGTGCGTATGCCCGCCATGCCATTGCCGACCACCACCAGCTTCTGCTTCGCATCCATGGCTGCCTCTAGGCGGCTGCGCGCGATGCGCCGGCCTCGGCCAACGGCTGCGGCTCCGCATCCAGCGCGGCGTTTGCCTGGATTGCCGCTTGCGAGCGTTCGGGATTGCCATGGCGGCGATGCAGGAAGTCCACCACCGCCGCGCGGCACGCCAGATAGGTGGCGTCGTTGGCCAGGCGTACCCGGTCGCGCGGACGGGGCAGAGGCACGGCCAGGATCTCGCCTATGGTCGCGGCCGGGCCGTTGGTCAGCATCACGATGCGGTCGGACAGCAACACCGCCTCGTCGACGTCGTGCGTGACCATGACGGTGGTGGTGCGCGTCTTGGCGACGATCTTCAGCAGCTCGTCCTGCAGGTGCGCACGGGTCAGCGCATCGAGCGCGCCGAAGGGCTCGTCCATCAGCAGCACGCCCGGCTCGATCGCCAGCGCCCGCGCAATGCCGACGCGCTGCTTCATGCCGCCGGAGATCTCGCGCGGCAGCTTGTGTTGCGCTGGCAAGAGTCCCACCAGGTCCAGCGCGGCGCGCGTGCGCTCGGCCAGCTGCGGCCGCTTCTCGGCGGCGCCGAACACCCGCTCCACCGCCAGGTACACGTTCTGGAAGCAGCTCAACCAGGGCAGCAGCGAATGGTTCTGGAACACCACCGCGCGGTCGGGGCCGGGGCCAGTGATCTCGCGCTCGGCGCACAGCAGCACCCCGCTGGTGGGGCGGGTCAGGCCCGCGATGAGATTGAGCAGGGTCGATTTGCCGCAGCCGGAATGGCCGATCAGCGTGATGAACTCGCCCTGCGCCACGGTCAGGTCGACGTCGCGCAGCGCCACGAATGCGCCCTTGCGGGTGTTGAACGTCTGGCCCACGCGTTCGATGCGTACATGTTTCTTCATGGCGCTATTCCTCGGTGTAGGTGTAGCGGCGGGCCAGGGCAACCAATAGGGTTTCCAGCAGCAGCCCGACGATGCCGATCACGAAAATGGCGATGACGATGTGCTCCACTTTCAGGTTGTTCCATTCGTCCCAGAGCCAGAAGCCGATGCCCGTGCCGCCGGTCAGCATCTCCGCCGCCACGATCACCAGCCACGCGGTGCCGATGGACAGGCGCACGCCGGTCAGCATGTAGGGCAGCACGGCGGGCAGCAGCACCTTGGTGGTCACCTTCCATTCGGACAGGTTCAGCACCCGCGCCACGTTCAGGTAGTCCTGTGGCACGCGCGCCACGCCGACGGCGGTGTTGATGATCATCGGCCAGATAGAACAGATGAAGATGGCCCAGATGGCGGCCGGATTGGCCGCCTTGAACAGCAGCAACCCCAGCGGCAGCCAGGCCAGCGGCGACACCGGCCGCAGCAGGCTGACAATGGGCGAGAACATCGCGCGCACCGCCGCATAGCGGCCGATGGCGAAGCCCGCGGGTATGCCGACCAGCGCGGCCAGGCCGAAGCCGACCGCCACGCGCTGCAGCGATGCCAGCAGGTTCCAGCCTATGCCCTTGTCATTGGGACCGTTGTCGTAGAACGGATCGGAAAACAGTTCGACGGCGGCGCGCCAGGTGACGCCCGGCGTGGGAATTTCCGGTATCCGCATCGCCACCACCTGCCACACCAGCACGAACAGCGCGAAGCCGGCCACGGGCCCCACCACGGCCCGCAGCGCGGACTCCAGGCGTTCGCGCCACAGGGCGATGAGTTCATCGCCGCGGCTCATACTCGTTACGCTAGACATCGCATGCCCCTTTTCGTATCGGCGCTCAGGCCTTGACCTTGAATCCGTCGGCGTAGGCGGCAGGGTTGCTGCCGTCCCAGACCACGCCGTCGATGAGTTTCGAAGTACGCATCTCGCTGGCCGGCAGCGCCACGCCGGCGGCCTGCGCGGCCTGCTTGTAGAGGTCGATCCGGTTGATCTGTTTCGCCATCGCCAGATAGTCGGGATGTTCCTTCAGCAGCCCCCAGCGCTTGTGCTGCGTCAGGAACCACATGCCGTCGCTGAGGTACGGAAAATTGGCTGCGCCATCGGCGTGAAAGCGCATGGCGTGCTCGTCCGTCCAGCTTTTCCCCAACCCATCGTCGTAGCGGCCCAGCATGCGGTCGACGATGCCGCTGGCGTCCGTATTGACGTAGGACTTGGCCGCGATGGTCTCGGCGGTTTTCTGGCGGTTGGCGGGCGAGGCGTCTATCCACTTGCTGGCTTCGAGTATGGCGGCCGTAACCGCGCGCGCGGTGTTCGGGTGGCGCGCCACGAAGTCCGCGCTCGTGCCCAGCACCTTCTCGGGATGGTCGGTCCAGATGCCCTGCGAAGTGACGGCGGTGTAGCCGATCTTGTCCAGGATGGCGCGAGCGCCCCAGGGTTCGCCCACGCAGTAGCCGTCCATATTGCCCACGCGCATGTTGGCGACCATCTGCGGCGGCGGCACGGTGATGACCTTGGCGTCCTTCATGGGATGGATGCCGTAGGTCGCCAGCCAGTAGTACAGCCACATCGCGTGCGTGCCGGTGGGAAAGGTCTGGGCAAAGGTGTATTCGCGCTTGTCGGACGCCATCAGCTTGGCCAGCGATTCGCCGTCGCGCACGCCCGCGGCCAGCAGCTTGTTCGACAGCGTGATGGCCTGGCCGTTCTGGTTCAGGCTCATCAGCACGGCCATGTCCTTCTTCGGTCCGCCTATGCCCAGGTGCACGCCGTAGACCAGGCCGTAAAGCACGTGCGCCATGTCCAGCTCGCCGTTCATGAGCTTGTCGCGCACGGCGGCCCAGGACGCTTCCTTGGAAGGCGTGATCGTCACGCCGTGCTTCTTGTCCAGGCCCAGCACCGAGGCCATCACGACCGAGGCGCAGTCGGTCAGCGGAATGAAGCCGATCTTGACCTCGGTCTTCTCGGGCGCGTCGGTGCCGGCGGCCCAGGCGCCGGCACGCACCAGCGGATCGACCAGCGACAGCAGGCTGGCGCCGGCCACCGCGCGCGCCGTGCCGCAAAGCCATTTGCGGCGTGCGGCGTTGGCGCCGAGATCCCCGGCTGCGGCGGCGTCGGTGGAGGGGCTATGGGTCGATGGCGTCATGCATGGCTCCTGGCAAAAAAAACGTCCCGCGCGCCATGGATTCCCATCCGGTGGCGCTGCGGAACGTCGTTGTCCCTAGCCGCAGGTTGCGGCGCGTTGCGTCGGGCAACCTTCGTTGGCCGCCCGATTCCACTGAAGCAAACGGTGTGCCAGAAAGGAAAAAACATGGCTTGAGGGGCCGCCAGGCCGCGCCCGCGCTGGCGCTGCCTCACCAACCGGCGCGCGCTGCGGAACAACGGAAAACAGGGCGCGAACCAACTTGGTGCGCAGCCGGTTGCGGCAGTGCACCATCCGCGTGCGGTCCGCGCTCCGCGGCTGTGCGCCACCGGCTGCCCGCGCCACGAAATGCGATGGCATGGAACTTGCATGACTGAAAGCATCAGGGGGAATCTCATGCTCAAGGTCATGCTGCTCAACGATGGCGAAGGACGCGCGGCGTCGCTGCGGCAAACGCTGGCCGCGGCGGGCGTACATGTCGTGGCCGAAATGGCGCCGGACATGGACCTGGCCGCCGCCATCGCGCAAGCCGCACCCGACGTCGTGTTGATAGACAGCGACGCGCCCGGCCGCGACACGCTGGAGAACGTCTGCGTCGCCAGCGAGCACAGCGACCGCCCGGTGGTGATGTTCACCGACAACGGCAATCGCGAAACCATACGCAGCGCCTTGCGCGCCGGGGTCGCCGCCTACGTGGTGGGCGACGTGCCCGCCGGACGCATCGAGCCGCTGCTGACGGTGGCGATCGAGCGCTTCGCCATGGAGAAGTCGCGGCGCGAGGAACTGCGCGAGGCGCAATCGCGCCTGGCCGACCGCCAATGGGTGGAAAAGGCCAAGGGCATCCTGATGAAGGCGCGCTCGATTTCCGAGGACGAGGCCCACGGCCTGTTGCGCCAGCGCGCCATGCAAAGCCAGAAGCGGCTGGGCGAGGTCGCCCGCGAAGTCGTGGAGATGAGCGCCTGGCTGGGCAAATCCACTTAATAAGCTTTGGTTATATGGAACAAAGAAATCAAAAGTTGTGGGGATGAAGCCCCCTTCCTATGATCCAACGACACTATGCCGGGTACGCCCGAGGCTGGCATTCATGAAGCTTTTCCCGATTTTTGCCGATCTGAAAGACAGACCGGTCCTGGTGGTAGGCGGCGGCGCCGTCGCCGAACGCAAGACGCTGTCGCTGCTGGAAGCCTCGGCCGACGTGCTGCTGGGCGCGCCGGAACTGACGCCCGCCCTGGCCGCGCTGGCGGCCGAAGGCCGCATCCGCCATCTGGCAGGACGCTTCGATCCCGCCTGGCTCGACCAGGTCTGGCTGGTGGTCGCCGCCACCGATGACCGCGACACCAACGCCGCCGTGTCCGAGGCCGCCGAAGCCCGGCGCATCTTCAGCAACGTGGTGGACGACCCCGAACTGTCGTCCTTCCAGGTGCCGTCCATCGTCGACCGCTCGCCCGTGATCGTCGCGATTTCCTCGTCTGGCGTGGCGCCGGTGCTGGCGCGGCGCATCCGGGAACGCATCGAATCGCTGTTCGACCATACCCTGGGCCAGTTGGCCGGACTGGCCGCCAGCTACCGCAAGCGCATCCGCGCCAGCCATCCCGACCTGGGCGCGCGCCGCCGCTTCTACGACTGGCTGCTGGACGGCCCGGTGGCCGGCTTCCTGCGCCAGCAGCAGCCGGCCCAGGCCGAGGCCGCGCTGGCGTCGGCCTTGGCCGCGCCACGGGCGCCCGACGCCGGCAGCGTGGTGCTGGTGGGCGCAGGACCGGGCGACCCCGGCCTGCTGACGCTGAAGGCATTGCGCGCGCTGAACGAGGCCGACGTCATCCTGCACGACCGCCTGGTCAGCGGCGAGGTCATGTCGCTGGCGCGCCGCGACGCCGAACGCATATCGGTCGGCAAGCTGCCCGGCGAGGACCATAACGCCACCCAGGCCCGCATCCACAGGCTAATGGTCGAACACGCGCGCGCCGGCCGCCGCGTGGTGCGTCTGAAGGGCGGCGACGCCTTCATCTTCGGCCGGGGCGGAGAGGAACTGGAATACCTGCGCGCGCACGGCGTGCGCTATGAAGTGGTGCCCGGCATCACCGCCGCGCTGGCCTGTGCCGCCTATGCCGGCATCCCGCTGACCCACCGGGAGCACGCCCAGTCCGTCCGCCTGGTCACCGCGCATTGCCGCGAGGACGAAGACAATCTGGACTGGCCCGCGCTGGCCCGTGAGAAACAGACCTTGGCCTTCTATATGGGGGTAGGCCAGCTGGATCTGCTGACCGGCCGCCTGCTGTCCCACGGCCGCTCGCCGGACACGCCCTTCGCGCTGATCGAGAACGGCAGCCGGCCCGAACAACGCGTGCTCTCGGGCACGCTGGAACAGCTGCCGGCCCTGGCCGCCGAACACGCGATCCGCTCGCCCGCGCTCTTGATCGTGGGCGAAGTGGCGGGATTGGCTGCGCAATTGCAGTGGTTCGGCCAGCATCTGGACGGACGCCTGGAGCGTCTGGCGGCCTGAGGCGCCGCGGACCCAATGCAAAAACGCCAGCCTGCAGGCTGGCGTTTTTGCTTGCGGCCGTACCTCGGCCGCTATTCCGTCTTCTGCGTGGTGCCGAAGATGCGGTCGCCGGCGTCGCCCAGGCCAGGCATGATGTAGCCATGTTCATTCAGGCCGTCGTCGATGGACGCGGTGTAGATGTGCACGTCGGGGTGCTTGGCCAGCACGGCATCGATGCCCACGGGCGCGGCGACCAGCACCAGGGCGCGGATTTCCTTGCAGCCGGCGCGCTTGAGCAGATCGATCGCGGCGACCATGGAGCCGCCGGTGGCCAGCATCGGATCGACGATCAGCGCCAGGCGCTGGTCCAGTTCGCCCACCAGGCGTTCCAGGTAGGTATGCGCTTCCAGCGTTTCTTCATTGCGGGCCACGCCCACCACGCTGACCTTGGCGCCCGGAATCAGGCTGAGCACGCCGTCCAGCATGCCGATGCCGGCGCGCAGGATGGGCACCACGGTGACTTTCTTGCCGGCGATCTTCTCGACCTGCACCGAACCGCACCAGCCCTCGACCGTGGCGGGCGCCAGCGGCAGGTCCTTGGACGCTTCGTAAGTGAGCAGCGCGCCCACTTCCTGCGACAGCTCACGGAAGCTCTTGGTGCTGAGGTCGGCGCGGCGCATGATCCCGAGCTTGTGGCGGATCAGCGGATGGCGGATTTCGTGCACGGGCATGTGCGTAACTCTCCAGAATATTGATAGACAGGGTATTCGCCTCAGGCGGAACCATGACGGCGCGGCGCGCTTTTGCGTCGCCCATCGAGCCACATCTGAGGATCGTAATCGGTTTGGAAGGGAATTGTTATTGACCGCCGGCAGGATCGGCCAAAGATTCCTGCCGGCGCGAAGCATGCATGCTTATTGTTCGGCCAGCCAGGCGATCAAGGCGTCGTCGAAGGCGCGCACGGCGCCCGCCTGCTCGTGGTTGACGATGCTGACCACCACGTAGCGCTTGCCGCTGGCGCCCAGCACATAACCCGCGATGGAACGCACGTCGCGCAGCGACCCGGTCTTCAGGTGGGCCATGCCCAGGGTGCCATCGCCCTTGAGGCGGCGGCGCACCGTGCCGTCCACCCCCGCGATCGCAAAGGAAGAAATGTACTCGGGCATGACCGGCGAATTCCACGCCACGGTCAGCATCGACGCCAGGCTGTCGGCCGACACCCGGGCGTCGCGCGACAGGCCGGCGCCGTTGTCGATGACCAGCTCGGGCATGTCCAGGCCCTGCTTGGCCAGCAGCCCCTTGGCCACGGCTTCGCTGCTGGAGACCGTGGCGGGCCGGCGGCCGCGTTCGGCGCCCAAGGTCAGCAGCAAGGTGCGCGCCATGACGTTGTTGCTGCGCTTGTTGATCTGGCGGATCGCCTCGGCCAGCGTGGGCGAATCATGCGAGGCCAGCACCACCGCGTCGGGCGGCACCATGCCGGAACGGACCTGGCCCTTGAACGTGCCGCCCAGTTCCTTCCACAGCATGCGGAACACTTCGGTGGCGTACTCGGGCTGCGACAGCGCCAGGCGGTACAGGCTGAATTCGCCGCAGGAGCCGGCGACCTTGCCATTCACGCGTATGGTCACACCCTGCTGGGTGATCACGGGCTCGGTCGTCACCACCGGGGGACCCGGGCAGCGGGCGTCGCTCCATTCGACGCGGCCCTCGATCTTCAGGCCCGGCAGCGGCGGGTCGATCAGCGGCACCCACTTGTTGGCGGCGGGATCGGGCGTGAACAGCAGCCGCATGGCGCCGAAACCCACCATCAGGGCGTCCGGGCTGGCGTTGTAGGCCCGGTCCGGGGCGCCGTCGAAGGCGCCGGGGTCGGTCGCGACCTGGCCGAAGATGCTGCGGTCGATCACCAGGTCGTTGATCTGCTTGACGCCGCGCAGGCGCAGTTCGCGCAGCAGCACCCACAGGTCCTGCAGCAGGAATTGCGGATCGCCGCCAGCCCGCAGGTACAGCGGGCCGCTCAGCACGCCCTTGGCATCGGGCCGCGCGCCCGGCGCCGTCATGAATTCGGTGCGCCAGACGTAGTTGGGCCCCAGCTCGGACAGCGCGGCCCAGGTCGTGACCAGCTTCATCACCGAGGCGGGATTGCGCGATTCCTTGGCGTTCAGCGCCACCAGGCGCGGCCCGCCCACTTCCTGCACCACCAGGGACAGGGAACTGTCGGGCAGCTTGCTGGCTTTCCAGGCGTTCACCACGTTGGGCGGCAGGCCGGGCACCTGCGCCCAGGCCACGCCCGCCACCGCGGCCAGCAGCCCGCCGGCCAGCCACCGCTTCAGCCCGCCCCTACGCATATTCGCTCGTCCCGTCATGCCACGCCCACCCGGTTGCTCGTCCTGCAAAACCGAGAGCATACAAAACCTGGGACGCTTGCGGCGCGGGGGGCCTTCCCCCGTCCGCCCCAAACAAGCAAAAAAGGCCTTTTGAGGACGCAGCAGATACATATTGCATGCGCGACGTCGGGACCTTCCTCCTTATTTCTGCAGCCTCCACTTGCCGGAAGCCACGGTCGCCATCACCAGCGCCCGCTCATCCAGCCCGTTATGGTCGGTGGGGCTCATGTTGACCACGCCGGTCGCGGTGGGCAGGTTCTTGACGTTCTCCAGCGCGTCGCGCAGCGCCGCCCGGAATTCGGGCGTGCCGGGCTTGGCGGTCTTCAACGCCACCGGGATGGCCTGCTGCAGCAAGAGGCCGACGTCCCAGGTGTAGGCGGCGAACAGGGACACGCTGCCCGCGCCATTGGCCGCCTCGTACTTCTTGGCGAAGGCCTGGGCGGTGGACTTGACGGGGTTGGTATCCGGCAGCAGGTCGGCCACCATCACCGGCCCCACCGGCACCCAGGCGCCCTCGCAGGCGTCGCCACAGACGCGCAGGAAGTCGTTGTTGGCCACGCCGTGGTTGAAATAGATCTTGCCCTTGTAGCCGCGTTCGCGCAGCGCCCGGGCCGGCATCGCGGCGGGCGTGCCCGAGGCGCCGACCACCACGGCGTCGGGCGCGGCGCCGATCACCTTCAGGGTCTGGGCCACGGCGGACGTGTCCGTGGGCGCGAAGGCCTCCTTGCCCACCACCTCGATGCCGTGCTTTTTGGCCGCCTTCTCGATTTCCACCCAGAAGGTCTCGCCCAGCGCGTTGTTGAAGCCGATGAAGGCCAGCTTCTTGACGCCATTGGCCGCCGCATGGCGCGCAATGCCCTCGGCCATCAGCGAATCGGAGTGCGGCGTCTTGAACACCCAGCGGCGCTTGTCGTCCATGGGCTCGATCAGCCGCGCCGAAGAGGCCAGCGTGATCACCGGCGTGGCGCCGCTGGCCACCGTGTCCAGCATGGCCATGGTGTTGGGGGTGGTGGTGGACCCGACGATCAGGTCCACCTTGTTCTCCGAGATCAGCTTGTGGGAATTGCTGACGGCACGGGTGGTGTCGGAAGCGTCGTCCAGCACCACGTACTCGACCTTGACGCCGCCGATCTCGGTGGGCAGCAGGCTGATCGTGTTGCGTTCGGGGATGCCCAGCGAGGCCTGGGGGCCGGTGGTGGACAGGGTGGCGCCGATTTTCACCTGGGCCAGCGCGGGCGCGGCGCCCGCTGCCAGCAGGGCGGCCAGCGCGGCGGCCATGAGGGTACGACGAGGGGTCATGCGGTGTCTCCTTGGATGCGCGGATGTCTTATGCTTGGCGCCGATCCGCTACGGCGTGGAACTCTGTTTATACGGCGGGGAACCCGGCGGGCGGGCACCTCGGGGGCCTGCTGCGGGTTTGTCCGCACGGCCTCGCAGCGCGGCGCGGCTGCGTTCTTGCTGGTCTCCACGTTGCCAGTGGCTGGCAAGCGCTGTATTTTTTAGTGATACACGTATTCTAATAAGAGACAACCTCATGTCAACAGATAGCAGCACGGGGATCCAATCAGCCGAAATCGCCCTGGACGTGCTGACCCGGCTGGCCGAACTGGGCGGCGCCCTGTCCGTGTCCGAGCTGGGCCGCAGCCTGAACATGCCGCGCGCCAAGGTGCACCGCTACCTGGTATCGCTGGAACGGCGCGGCTATGTGGAGCAGGACGCGGCCAGCGCCCGCTACCGGCTGGGGCCCCAGGCCCTGCATACCGGACTGGCGGCGCTGGCCGAAGTGGATTTCGTGAAGCTGGCGGCCGGCAGCCTGGACGGCCTGAGCGCCGCCATCGGCCAGACCGTGTTCATCTCGGTCTGGGGCCAGCACGGCCCCACCATCGTGCAATGGCGCGACGCGCGGCTGCCGGTGACCGTCAACGTGCGGGTGGGCTCGGTGCTGCCCCTGCTCAACAGTGCCACCGGCCGCGTCTTCGCCGCCTGGCTGCCCGAGGCCCTGACCCTGCCGCGGGCGCTGTCCGAATGGGAGGCGCTGCGGGCGCATGATCCCGAGGCCGCCCGTATGCTGGATGCGGCCGAGCCGCCCGCCGACCTCTCCGCCGCGCTGCGCCGCCAGTGGCAGGCGACCCGCAAGCGCGGCTACGCCAGCGTCAGCGGCCACCTGCTGCACGGCATCAATTCGGCCTCGGTGCCGGTGCTGGATGCCCAGGGCCATCTGGCCGGCGCCATCACCAGCCTGGGACTGCACGGGGGATTCGACCTGTCGGCCGACGGCGAACCGGTGCGGGCGCTGACGGCGGCGGCGGCGGATTGCTCGCGCCGGCTGGGCTGGAACCCGGCGCGCTGAATGCAGCCGGGGCGGCCATCCGTCCCCGGGCCGGGCGCCCCGATCTTGCGGCCGCTTTACAATACAGGGTTGCCCCGGGCCCGCCTGGCCCGTTTTCGCCCTCTTTTTGCCGCCCTTGCCGGACGGATAGCCGCGTGACCCAGTCCCTCACCGTTGCCGATTTCAATTACGAACTGCCGCCCGAGCTCATCGCCCAGGCGCCCGCCGCCGAACGCACCGGCAGCCGCCTGCTGCACCTGGACGGCGCCGGCCAGCTGCACGACCGGCAGTTCGCCGACCTGGCCGCGCTGCTGCGTCCGCAAGATCTGCTGATCTTCAACGACACCCGCGTCATCAAGGCGCGGCTGAACGGCCACAAGATCACCGGCGGCAAGATCGAGGTGCTGGTCGAGCGCATCACCGAACCCGACCGGGTCCTGGCCCACGTGCGCGCCAGCAAGTCGCCCGGCCCGGGCATGGTGCTGCGCCTGGCCGACGCCTTCGACGCCACCGTGCTGGGCCGCGAAGGCGAACTCTTCGACATCCGCTTCCCCGGCCCGGTGCTGGACCTGCTGGACGCCCACGGCGCGACGCCGCTGCCGCCCTACATCACGCACGAGGCCGACAGCGGCGACGACGAGCGCTACCAGACCGTCTACGCCCGCGAACCGGGCGCGGTGGCCGCGCCCACCGCCGGCCTGCACTTCGACCAGCCCACCCTGGACCGCCTGGCCGCGATGGGCGTCGAACGCGCCTTCGTCACGCTGCACGTGGGCGCGGGCACCTTCCAGCCGGTGCGCGTGGACAACCTGGCCGACCACGTCATGCACGCCGAATGGTTCACCGTGCCGCAAGCCACGGTCGACGCCATCGCCGCCGCCCGCAGCCGCGGCGGCCGCGTCATCGCCGTCGGCACCACCAGCGTGCGCGCCCTGGAATCCGCCGCCGCCCAGACCGAAGGGCGCACCGCCCCCGGCCTGCCGCTGGCCGCCGCCCAGGGCGATACCCGCCTCTTCATCACCCCCGGTTACCGGTACCGCGTCATCGACGCCCTGGTCACCAACTTCCACCTGCCCCAGTCGACCCTGCTGATGCTGGTGTCGGCGCTGGCCGGCGTAGAACCGATACGCCGCGCCTACGCCCACGCCGTTGCCGAGCGCTACCGCTTCTTCAGCTATGGCGACGCCATGTTTATCGAGTCCCCCGCCCCATGACCGGACTGAATTTCGAACTGCTCGCCACCGACGGCGGCGCCCGCCGCGGCCGCATCACGCTGAACCACGGCGTGGTCGAGACCCCCATCTTCATGCCCGTGGGCACCTATGGCAGCGTCAAGGCCATGATGCCGCACGAACTCAAGGAGATCGGCTCGCAGATCGTGCTGGGCAACACCTTCCACCTGTGGCTGCGCCCAGGCACGGAAATCATGGAAAAGCACGGCGGCCTGCATGGCTTCATGCAGTGGGACAAGCCCATCCTGACCGATTCCGGCGGCTTCCAGGTGTTCAGCCTGCAAGGCATGCGCAAGATCACCGAGGAAGGCGTGAAGTTCGCCTCCCCGATCGACGGCGCGCGGCTGTTCCTGACGCCGGAAGAATCCATGCGCATCCAGCGCTCGCTGAATTCCGACATCGTCATGGTGTTCGACGAGTGCACGCCCTATGAAATCGACGGTCGCCCCGCCACCGTCGAAGAGGCGGCCCGCTCCATGCGCATGTCGCTGCGCTGGGCGCGCCGCTCGCGCGAGGAATTCGACCGCCTGCAAAACCCCAATGCCTTGTTCGGCATCGTCCAGGGCGGCATGTACGAAGCCCTGCGCGACGAATCCCTGGCCGGGCTGCAGGAAATCGGCTTCCACGGCTACGCCATCGGCGGCCTGTCGGTCGGCGAACCCAAGGAAGACATGATGCGCATCCTGGCGCACGTGACGCCCAAGCTGCCGGCCCAGGCGCCGCGCTACCTGATGGGCGTGGGCACGCCGGAAGACCTGGTCGAGGGCGTGAGCCGCGGCGTCGACATGTTCGACTGCGTCATGCCGACCCGCAACGCGCGCAACGGCTGGCTGTTCACGCGCTTTGGCGACGTCAAGATCCGCAACGCCAAATACCGCGACGACACCCGCCCGCTGGACCCCAGCTGCGGCTGCCATACCTGCGCGAATTTCTCGCGCGCCTACCTGCACCACCTGCAGCGCGCCAACGAAATCACCGGCGCGCGCCTGAACACCCTGCACAACTTGCATTTCTATCTGACCATCATGAAGGAAATGCGCGAGGCCATCGCCGCAGGCCGCTTCGACGCCTGGCGCGCGCAGTTCGCGGCAGACCGGGCGCGGGGGGTGGATTAGAATTTCAGGACCTATATACAATAGTCGGCTTGCCCTATCCATGGCTCGCGCGGGGATGGGCGCATAAAAACACCAGATACAAACACCCAAACAGACTAAACGCAGGAGAATTCAATGTCCGTTATCGATACCGCCAGCCTCGTCGTGGCCCAGGCCGCCCCCGAGGGCAACGCGCTGATGGGCATGCTGCCCATCATCCTGATGTTCGTGATCCTCTACTTCCTGATGATCCGTCCCCAGATGAAGCGCCAGAAGGAACACCGCAATCTGATCGCCGCCCTGGCCAAGGGCGACGAAGTGGTCACCGCCGGCGGCATGCTCGGCAAGGTCACCAAGGTCAACGACAGCTACGTCACCGTCGAAGTCTCCGAACTGGCCGACAAGCCCGTCGAAGTGATCATGCAGAAGTCCTCGGTCTCGACCGTGCTGCCCAAGGGAACCATCAAGGCCCTGTAAGCGTCCCACAGGAGCCCCATCGGGCTCTTGTTGCTTGATGGCCCTGCCGCCGCCCGCCGCGCTCGCCGCCCGGGCGGCCCTTTCATCACTTTTACATGAAGTAGCCGGCAATGAACCGCTATCCCCTTTGGAAGTACATTACGGTCCTGGTCGCGGTCATCATCGGCCTGCTGTACACGCTTCCCAACTTCTACGGCGAGTCCCCGGCCGTCCAGGTTTCCAGCGCCAAGGCCACGATCAAGGTCGATCCCGCCATGCTGAGCCGGGTCGAGCAGATCCTGACCGACGCCAAGATCCCCAATGAAGGGGTCTATTACGAACAGAACGGCACGCTCGGCACCGTGCGCGCCCGCTTCACGTCGACCGACCTGCAGCTGCAGGCGCGCGACCTGATCGACAAATCCCTCAACACCGTCGCCGGCGACCCCCACTACACGGTCGCGCTGAACCTGCTGCCCGCCTCGCCCGCCTGGATGCGCGCCCTGGGCTGGTTCGCGCCCAAGCCCATGTACCTGGGCCTGGACCTGCGCGGCGGCGTGCACTTCCTGCTGCAAGTGGACATGCAGGGCGCCCTGACCGCCCGCTACGACTCCCTGGCCGCCGACGTGCGCTCAGTGCTGCGCGACCAGAAGGTCAACGTGGCCGGCGTCGAACGCTCGGGCATGGCCATTGCCGCCACCTTCGCCGACACCGACGACCGCGACCGCGCCATTTCCACGCTGCGCAGCCGCCTGCCCGACCTGGAATTCAGCGAGCGCATGGAAAACGGCAAGCCGCTGCTGATGGCCGCGCTGAACCCGGCCGCCGTCACCCGCGTGCAGGATTCCGCGCTCAAGCAGAACATCAACACGCTGCACAACCGGATCAACGAACTGGGCGTGGCCGAACCGGTCATCCAGCAGCAAGGCGCCGACCGCATCGTGGTCCAGCTGCCCGGCGTGCAGGACGTGGCCAAGGCCAAGGAACTGCTGGGCCGCACCGCCACGCTGGAAATCCGCATGGTCGACGACTCCCCCGCCGCGCAGGCCGCGCTGCTGGGCGGCAGCGTGCCCTTCGGCCTCGAACGCTACAACGACCGCGACGGCCGTCCCATCCTGGTCCGCCGCCAGGTCATCCTGACGGGTGAAAACCTGCAGGACGCCCAGCCCGGCCGCGATTCGCAGACCCAGCAGGCCGCCGTCCACCTGACCCTGGACTCCAAGGGCGCCCGCATCTTCCGCGACGTCACCCGCGACAACATCGGCAAGCGCATGGCCATCCTGCTGTTCGAAAACGGCAAGGGCGAAGTGGTCACGGCCCCGGTCATCCGCGGCGAAATCGCCGGCGGCCAGGTGCAGATCTCGGGCAGCATGAGCTCCGAGGAAGCCGCCGACACCGCGCTGCTGCTGCGCGCCGGCGCCCTGGCTGCGCCCATGTCCATCATCGAGGAACGCACCATCGGCCCGAGCCTGGGCGCGGACAACATCGCCAAGGGCTTCTACTCGACGCTGTACGGCTTCCTGGCCATCGCCGTCTTCATCATCCTGTACTACCACCTGTTCGGCGTGTTCTCCACCATCGGCCTGACCATGAACGTGCTGCTGCTGCTGGCGCTGCTGTCCATGCTGCAGGCCACGCTGACGCTGCCGGGCATCGCGGCCATTGCGCTGACACTGGGCATGGCCATCGACTCGAACGTGCTGATCAACGAGCGGATACGAGAAGAACTACGCGCCGGCGCCACGCCGCAGCAGGCCATCCATCATGGCTTCGAGCGCGCCTGGGGCACCATTCTCGACTCCAACCTCACCACGCTGATCGTGGGCCTGGCGCTGCTGGCCTTCGGTTCGGGCCCGATCCGGGGCTTCGCCGTGGTGCACGTGCTGGGCATCCTGACCTCGATGTTCACGTCGGTGGTGGGCGTGCGCGCGCTGGCCAACCTCTGGTATGGCCGCAAGAAGAAGCTCACGACCATCTCCATCGGTGAAGTCTGGAAACCGAAGACCAACTGAACATGAGCGCGGGCGGCCCGGCCGCCCGCCACAGATAAAGCCGAAGGCGAAAAATGGAATTTTTCCGTATTCACCGCACCATCCCGTTCATGCGCCACGCGCTGGTGCTGAACATCATCAGTCTCGTCACTTTCCTGGCGGCTGTTTTCTTCATCCTCACGCGCGGCTTCCACCTGTCGATCGAATTCACCGGCGGCACGGTCATGGAAGTCAACTACGCCCAGACGGCGCAGCTTGAAAACGTGCGCGGCGTGGTCTCCAAGCTGGGCTACACCGACTTCCAGGTGCAGAACTTCGGCACCTCGCACGACGTCATGATCCGCCTGCCGCTGCAGGAAGGCCAGACCTCGGCCACCCAGAGCGAAACCGTCATGGCCGCGCTGAAGACCGCCGATTCCGGCGTCGAGCTGCGCCGTGTCGAATTCGTGGGCCCGCAGGTGGGCCAGGAGCTGCTGCACAACGGCCTGATGGCCCTGCTGGTCGTGGTCATCGGCATCATGGTGTACCTGGGCTTCCGCTTCGAATGGAAGTTCGCCGTCGCCGGCGTGATCGCCAACCTGCACGACGTGGTGATCATCCTGGGCTTCTTCGCCTTCTTCCAGTGGGAATTCTCGCTGTCGGTGCTGGCGGGCGTGCTGGCGGTGCTGGGCTACTCCGTGAACGAATCCGTGGTCATCATGGACCGGATCCGCGAGAACTTCCGCAAGTACCGCAAGGCGGACGTGCACGAAGTCATCAACAGCGCCATCACGCAGACCATCTCGCGGACCATCATCACCCACGGTTCCACGCAGATGATGGTGCTGGCCATGCTGTTCTTCGGCGGCCCCACCCTGCACTACTTCGCCATGGCCCTGACCATCGGCATCTGGTTCGGCATCTACTCGTCGGTGTTCGTGGCCGCGGCCCTGGCCATGTGGCTGGGCGTCAAGCGCGAAGACCTGGTCAAGCCGGTCAAGAAGGAAGGCGAGGAAGGCGAAGCCGCCTGATCGTCTCCGCTTGAAGAGAAACCCGCCGCATTGCGGCGGGTTTTTTATTGCGTGGCGCTTGCCGCCTTGCGCCTGGCCAGGAACCACAAGCCCAGCGCGCAAGGGATAACGGCGAACTGGAGCAAGCCGGCGTAGATCCAGGCCCATGCCCAGCGTAAACGCCACGGAATGTATTCCGGCACGCCGTTGTCGTCGAAGTACGGGTCCAGGCTGACGAGCAGCAGGCTGCCCGGATATGAAAGCGCAACACAACCCGCCACGAACAGCCAGAAGCGCGTGGCCTCGGCCCGCCAGCCACGGCGCCTGCCGTGCACGACGCCGGCAGCCAGGCTGACCAGCAGGCTCGCCGCATACAACGCAGCAAGAAAAAGAAAAGCCATATCGTCACCCTCGACACTGGTCCGGTGCCATTGTGCCAGCGGCGGGCACTGTACCGCCCGCCCCCGCCACGGTGTACGGGTACGGATCCGCGCGGATTCGCTACCATAGCCGCACCATGAAACTCGTCATCGATCACCTCGTCATCGCCGCCGCCGACCTGGACAGCGGCGCCGAATACGTCGCCGGACTGCTAGGCATCGCCCCCTCGGGCGGCGGCGCGCATCCCCGCATGGGCACCCACAACCGGGTGCTGGGCATGGCGGGCGGCATCTACCTCGAAGTCATCGCCATCGATCCGCAGGCCCCGGCGCCAGCGCGGCCGCGCTGGTTCGGACTGGATCAGGACGCAGTCCGCGCCCGCATCGCCCAAGGTCCCTATCTGGCGCATTGGGCGGCGCGGGTCGAAGCGCCGCTGGACCTGACCCGCATGCAGGCCGAACATCCCGCGCGCATCCCGCCCGCCATCCCCATGGAACGCGGGCAGTTGCGCTGGCGGCTGACGGTGCCGGACGACGGCAGCCTGCCCGCGTGGCGCGAAGCCGGCCACGCGGCCGGCGACGGCCTGCTGCCCACGCTGATCCAGTGGGACGTCGAGAATTATCCCGGCGTCAGCCTGCCGCCCCAGGACCTGGTCCTCAAGCAATTGTCCGGCAGCCATCCCCAGGCTGGACTGCTGCGCCAGGGCTTGGCCTGGCTGGGCGCCGACCACCTGATCCAGGTGGAACAGGCCGACGGGCCGCCCCGCCTGAGCGCGCAGATAGAAACGGCCGGCGGCCTGAAGATCCTGGCCTGAATCCGCCCCATCAAAAAACATCCGGAGACCTGTACATGCCTGCCACCCGCAAGCGATTCGACGAAGACCCTTACCTGGACCGATGCGAGGCCACCGTGATCGCGGTCAGCCCCGAGGGCGTCGAACTGGACGAGACCGTCTGCTACGCGCGCAGCGGCGGCCAGGCGGGCGACAGCGGCACACTGACGCTGGCCGACGGCCGCGAGCTGGCGCTGACCGACACCGTCTACGCCGACGACCGCCAGCGCATCCTGCACGTGCTGGAAGGCGACATCCCACCGCAAGTGGGCGACCGCGTCTCGGTGGCCATCGACTGGCCGCGGCGCCATCGCCTCATGCGCCTGCACACCTGTCTGCATCTGCTCGGCGCGCTGGTACCCGCCCCCGTGACCGGCTGCAGCATTTCACCCGACTCCGCGCGCGTCGACTTCGACCTGCCCGAGTCCACTCTGGACAAGGCCGACCTGACCGAACGCCTGAACGCCTTGATCCAGACTCGCACCGGCGTCAGCATCAACTGCATCACGCCCGAGGAACTGGCCGCCGAACCCGACCTGGTGCGTACCGTGGGCGCTGCGCCCCCGGCCGGCACCGCCAGCATACGCATCGTCGAAATCCCGGGCGTGGATCGCCAGCCCTGTGGCGGCACGCACGTGGCCAACACCGGCGAGATCGGCGCGGTGATCGTTACGAAGATCGAGAAAAAGAGCCGCACCAACCGGCGCGTGGTGGTGAATTTCGCGTAAGGCGCAGTCTGGAGCCGGCCCCTGGCCGGCTTCCGGACACTGGCTTGTTTTGCTTCTTCGTAGATTTGCGGGTTTGCAGGCGAAGGCCGTGTCGCTTCGTAGACCGCACGTCGTCGCGGACGGCTGGGTGGCGGGCGCGAGAGGATATTCATGCGCAAGCCACCATCCCTCCCCCCGACGGCGACACCACCAGAAAACCAATCGCCGCATTCGCGCCAGCGATCACAATAGAAATTCAAGAAATCATGTACGTGTTGTTCGGCCGCCCGCGCGGCCGAACAACACGGGCAGCCCAAGACTCGCCCCCGACCAAAGCTCCAGCAGCGCAACAGACCAACACGCACGTAGCCCGTCGGCGCGGGCGGCGTGGAGGCGAGCAACCTCGATGCGCCCGACGGAATCCGAAGGAACCGCCGCAGGCGGTGACGAGGATGAGG
>NZ_MTLG01000100.1 GCF_002192695.1 Achromobacter xylosoxidans | reverse complement strand
GCGCGAGCGCATGAAGATCCCCGTCTTCCACGACGACCAGCACGGCACCGCGATCTGCGTGTCCGCCGCCTTCATCAACGGCTTGAAGGTCGTGGGCAAGGACATCAAGCAGGTGAAGGTGGTGACTTCCGGCGCAGGCGCGGCCGCGCTGGCCTGCCTGGACCTGATGGTGGACCTGGGCCTGCCGCTGGAAAACGTTTGGGTCACCGACATCGAAGGCGTGGTCTACGAAGGCCGCACCGTGTTGATGGACCCGGACAAGGCGCGCTTCGCGCAAAAGACCGACGCCCGCAAGCTGGCCGAAGTGATCCAGGACGCCGACGTGTTCCTGGGCCTGTCGGCGGGCGGCGTGCTCAAGCCCGAGATGGTTGCGGCCATGGGGCCGCGCCCGCTGATCCTGGCGCTGGCCAACCCCACGCCCGAGATCCTG
>NZ_MTLG01000010.1 GCF_002192695.1 Achromobacter xylosoxidans | reverse complement strand
AACGCTACATCACCAGGTCATAACCATCAGTGTTATAGGATCAAGCCTCACGGGCAATTAGTATCGGTTAGCTTAACGCATTACTGCGCTTCCACACCCGACCTATCAACGTCCTGGTCTCGAACGACCCTTCAGGGGGATCAAGTCCCCGGGATACCTTATCTTCAGACGAGTTTCCCGCTTAGATGCCTTCAGCGGTTATCTCTTCCGTACTTAGCTACCCGGCAATGCCATTGGCATGACAACCGGTACACCAGAGGTACGTCCACTCCGGTCCTCTCGTACTAGGAGCAGGCTCCGTCAAGTATCCAACGCCCACGGCAGATAGGGACCAAACTGTCTCACGACGTTTTAAACCCAGCTCACGTACCTCTTTAAATGGCGAACAGCCATACCCTTGGGACCGGCTACAGCCCCAGGATGAGATGAGCCGACATCGAGGTGCCAAACACCGCCGTCGATATGAACTCTTGGGCGGTATCAGCCTGTTATCCCCAGAGTACCTTTTATCCGTTGAGCGATGGCCCTTCCATTCAGAACCACCGGATCACTATGTCCTGCTTTCGCACCTGTTCGACTTGTCAGTCTCACAGTCAAGCACGCTTATGCCATTGCACTATCAGCACGATTTCCGACCGTACCTAGCGTACCTTCGAACTCCTCCGTTACACTTTGGGAGGAGACCGCCCCAGTCAAACTGCCCACCATGCACTGTCCCCGATCCGGATAACGGACCAAGGTTAGAACCGCAAACAAACCAGGGTGGTATTTCAAGGATGGCTCCACGTAATCTAGCGACTACGCTTCAAAGCCTCCCACCTATCCTACACAGGCCGGTTCACAGATCAATGCAAAGCTACAGTAAAGGTTCATGGGGTCTTTCCGTCTAGCCGCGGGTAGATTGCATCATCACAAACACTTCAACTTCGCTGAGTCTCAGGAGGAGACAGTGTGGCCATCGTTACGCCATTCGTGCAGGTCGGAACTTACCCGACAAGGAATTTCGCTACCTTAGGACCGTTATAGTTACGGCCGCCGTTTACCGGGGCTTCGATCAAGAGCTTGCACCCCATCACTTAACCTTCCGGCACCGGGCAGGCGTCACACCCTATACGTCGACTTTCGTCTTTGCAGAGTGCTGTGTTTTTAATAAACAGTCGCAGCCACCGATTCTCTGCGACCCCATCATGCTAAGCGCGCAGGCGCTTCACACTACCGGGGTATACCTTCTCCCGAAGTTACGGTATCAATTTGCCGAGTTCCTTCTCCTGAGTTCTCTCAAGCGCCTTGGAATATTCATCCCGTCCACCTGTGTCGGTTTGCGGTACGGTCTCGTACAGCTGAAGCTTAGAGGCTTTTCTTGGAACCACTTCCAATCACTTCGCGAGCAATGCTCACTCGTGCCACACCCTTGATTTACGCGCCCGGATTTGCCTAAGCGCCATCTTCGATGCAGCAACAGGGACATCCAACACCCTGATGATCTTCCGCGATCCGTCCCCCCATCGCACTGTACGACGGTACTGGAATATTAACCAGTTTCCCATCAGCTACGCATCTCTGCCTCGCCTTAGGGGCCGACTCACCCTGCGCCGATGAACGTTGCGCAGGAAACCTTGGACTTACGGCGAGGGGGCTTTTCACCCCCTTTATCGCTACTCATGTCAGCATTCGCACTTCTGATACCTCCAGCAGCCTTTACAAGCCACCTTCGCAGGCTTACAGAACGCTCTCCTACCGCGTGCACAAAGTGCACACCCGCAGCTTCGGTTTATCGCTTAGCCCCGTTACATCTTCCGCGCAGGACGACTCGATCAGTGAGCTATTACGCTTTCTTTAAAGGATGGCTGCTTCTAAGCCAACCTCCTGACTGTCTATGCCTTCCCACTTCGTTTCCCACTTAGCGATAATTCGGGACCTTAGCTGGCGGTCTGGGTTGTTTCCCTCTTGAGTCCGGACGTTAGCACCCGGTGCTCTGTCTCCCAAGCTGTACTTGCGGGTATTCGGAGTTTGCCATAGTTTGGTAAGTCGCCATGACCCCCTAGCTATAACAGTGCTCTACCCCCCGCAGTAATACTTGAGGCACTACCTAAATAGTTTTCGGAGAGAACCAGCTATTTCCAGATTTGTTTAGCCTTTCACCCCTATCCACAGCTCATCCCCTAATTTTTCAAC
Source organism: Achromobacter xylosoxidans (assembly GCF_002192695.1). Lineage (GTDB taxonomy): Bacteria > Pseudomonadota > Gammaproteobacteria > Burkholderiales > Burkholderiaceae_B > Achromobacter > Achromobacter xylosoxidans_C. The sequence goes on along the minus strand of NZ_MTLG01000010.1, from coordinate 893 downwards.
ATTAGTGGGTTCGGTCCTCCAGCACGTGTTACCGTGCCTTCAACCTGGCCATGGATAGATCATCTGGTTTCGGGTCTACACCCAGCGACTGAATCGCCCTATTCGGACTCGCTTTCGCTACGGCTTCCCTATTCGGTTAACCTTGCCACTGAATGTAAGTCGCTGACCCATTATACAAAAGGTACGCAGTCACCCCACAAGGAGGCTCCTACTGTTTGTATGCATACGGTTTCAGGATCTATTTCACTCCCCTTCCGGGGTTCTTTTCGCCTTTCCCTCACGGTACTGGTTCACTATCGGTCGATCACGAGTATTTAGCCTTGGAGGATGGTCCCCCCATCTTCAAACAGGATTTCACGTGTCCCGCCCTACTTGTCTTACGCTTAGTTCCACACACAAGATTTCGCCTACAGGGCTATCACCTGCTACGGCCGGACTTTCCATTCCGTTCGACTATCTTGCATGCTAAAACGTAAAGGCTCTTCCGATTTCGCTCGCCACTACTTTCGGAATCTCGGTTGATTTCTTTTCCTCGAGCTACTGAGATGTTTCAGTTCACCCGGTTCGCTTCCACTGGCCTATGTATTCAGCCAGGGATACTGCATTGCTGCAGTGGGTTTCCCCATTCGGATATCTACGGATCAAAGCTTGTTTGCCAGCTCCCCGTAGCTTTTCGCAGGCTACTACGTCCTTCATCGCCTGTGATCGCCAAGGCATCCACCATATGCACTTAGTCGCTTGATCCTATAACGCTGTAGGCTATAGGACCTGAGTATTAGCGTTTGTGCCGTTCATAAGTTTCAAAGCAGTCTGAGGTTATTCACCCCAGTCTTGAGAACTTGGAACAAAATTAATGCAATCACAACCCGTACCTATCTTCATCGACTTGCGCC
>NZ_MTLG01000001.1 GCF_002192695.1 Achromobacter xylosoxidans | reverse complement strand
AGAGTACTGAAGCCGTCATTTCGTTTCAATAGGAAATATCGACATGTCCGACCCACAGATCTTCACCCGGCGCGGCTTTCTCAAGCTGAGCGGCACAGGTGGCGCGGTTGCGGCCGCGACCCTAATTCCTATCGTGCCCGTCCAGGCGCAGACACCGGCTGCGCCACACACTGGCACCACGCTGCCCTACCCCGTAAGGTCAATCGGCATGGCGAAAAAACTCGCGGCCGATACGCCGCTGCAATTCACCTATCCGGACAGCGCCTCGCCGTGTACCGCGGTGAAGCTAGGCCATCCAGTTCCCGGTGGCGTAGGGCCCGATCACGACATCGTCGCCTTTAGCACGATGTGTACCCATATGGGGTGCCCGACAGTGTTCGACAACAAGACAAAAACGTTCAAGTGCCCTTGCCACTTCAGCGAATTTGATGCTGAGAAGGCGGGTCAGATGATATGTGGGCAGGCCACCGAGAACCTCCCGCGCATTCTGTTGCGCTATGACGCCAGTTCGGATGCCGTTTCCGCAGTCGGCGTTGAGGGACTGATCTACGGCCGTCAGGCCAACATTCTCTAAGTCGGGAGGCTCTCATGTCTGCACCTAAAGACCGCATCACCCTGCCGCCCAAAGATGCTGCACGCACAAATATGACGTGCCACTTTTGCATCGTAGGCTGTGGGTACCACGTCTATAAATGGCCCGAGCAAAGTGAAGGAGGCCGCGCCCCGGATGAGAATGCGCTGGGCCAGGACTTCCGCCAGCAATTGCCGCCATTCGCCATAACGCTAACACCAGCGATGACCAACGTCATCACGCAGCGCGACGGGTCACGCCACAACATCATGATCGTTCCGGACAAGGAGTGCGTGGTCAATGGCGGCCTGAGTTCTACTCGTGGTGGCCGCATGGCGAGCTACATGTACACGCCCAATGGCGATGGGAAGGCGCGCTTGAGTCAGCCTCGGATGTATGCGGCCGACCAATGGGTAGATACGCCCTGGGATAAGGCTCTGGCGCTGTACGCGGGGCTGCTAAAGAAGGTGCTGGACAACGATGGCCCAGAAGGCATCGTGTTCTCTTGTTTCGACCACGGCGGGGCTGGTGGTGGGTTCGAGAACACTTGGGGAACGGGGAAGCTGATGTTCACTGCCCTGCAGACGCCAATGGTGCGCATCCACAACCGCCCCGCCTACAACTCAGAGTGCCACGCCACGCGTGAAATGGGCATCGGCGAACTCAACAATGCGTATGAAGACGCCGAGCTTGCCGACGTGTTGTGGTCGATCGGCAATAACCCCTACGAATCCCAGACGAACTATTTCCTCAATCACTGGGTTCCCAACCTTTACGGGCAGACCGTAGAAAAGAAGAAGGCGCGCTTTGCGGGGGAAGATCTTCCCGACACCCGTATCGTATTCGTCGACCCGCGAGACACACCGTCTATCGCGATAGCAAGGCAGATTGTAGGAAAGGACAGATTGCTGCACCTGGCGATCGAACCAGGCACCGACATCGCCTTGTTCAACGGGTTGTTCACCTACGTGGTTGAGCAGGGTTGGATCGACAAGCCTTTTATTAAAGATCACACATCCGGGTTCGACGAGGCGGTTAAGACGAACCGCATGTCATTGGATGAATGCAGCAAGATTACGGGTGTGCCGGTCGAAGATCTCAAAAAGGCGGCAGAGTGGTCGTACAAGCCGAAGAAAACCGGGCAATTGCCCAGGACGATGCATGCCTATGAAAAGGGAATCATCTGGGGGAACGACAATTACGTCATCCAATCGGCACTGCTGGACTTGGTGATTGCGACCCACAACGTGGGGCGCCGCGGCACAGGATGCGTGCGCATGGGTGGGCACCAGGAGGGGTATGCCCGGCCACCCTACCCCGGCGACAAGAAGATCTACATCGATCAAGAGCTCATCAAGGGCAAAGGCCGGATGATGACCTGGTGGGGCTCCAATAATTTTCAAACCAGCAACAACGCCCAGGCGCTCCGCGTCGCCGTCCTCAAGCGGGCTGCGATTGTGAAGGAAGCCATGCAGAAGGCCCGGGGCGCGTCCACCGAGGAATTGGTCGACATCATTTACGCGGCCACGCAACAGGGCGGACTGTTTGTGGCGAGCATCAACCTCTATCCGACCAAGCTCGCGGAAGCTGCGCATCTCATGCTGCCAGCGGCTCACCCTGGCGAGACAAACCTCACTTCCATGAACGGCGAGCGACGCATCCGCCTATCTCAAAAATTCATGGACCCGCCCGGGGAAGCGCAAGCAGATTGCCTGATCGCGGCGCGAATCGCCAACACGCTAAAGGCGATGTATGAGAAGGAAGGCAACAGCAAAATGGTGGAGCGCTTTTCCGGATTCGACTGGAAAGCCGAGGAAGACGCATTCAATGATGGGTTCCGTCGCGCGGGCCAGGCTGGCGCGCCCAAGATAGACAGCCAGGGTGGTGATACGGGGCATCTGGTCACGTACGAACGGCTCGCCGCCGCCGGCAATAACGGTGTCCAGCTCCCCGTTCAGGCCTATGCCGATGGTCGCCTCAAAGGCACGGAGATGCTCTATACGGACGGTAAATTCGACACCTCTGACGGTAAGGCCCACTTCAAGCCAGCCAAGTGGCAGGGACTGCCCGAGACGGTTGCAGCACAAAAGAAAAAGTACAAGTTTTGGCTGAACAACGGTCGAAACAATGAAATTTGGCAAACCGCCTATCACGACCAGTACAACAGCTTCGCCCAGGAACGCTATCCGATGGCCTACATCGAGATCAATCCCGACGACTGTAAGGAGCTGGGGGTCGAGGCTTCAGACATTGTTGAGGTCTACAACGATTTCGGGTCGACTTACGCGATGGTGTATCCCGTGCCTGAGATCAAGCGCGGGCAAACATTCATGATGTTTGGATACGTCAATGGGATCCAGGGCGACGTTACGACTGACTGGACCGACCGCAACATCATCCCCTATTACAAAGGCACATGGGGAAACATCCGCAAGGTCGGCTCTGTCGAGGAGTTTCGACGCACGATCAGCTTTAAGAGCCGCCGGTTTGTACTCGGCTAACTTCTTTCATTGAGTGGAGAATCAAGTTTCATGCGCACCATCAAGCTGCTAGTTTCGCTCGGGTTGGCATCTACATCACTTGCCTGTGTGGCAGCGCCCGACGCTGCGGTCAATGCAATTCTGAGCAAGAACAACTGCTTGGCATGCCATGCAGTGGACCGCAAAGTCGTAGGCCCGTCATACAAGGATGTCGGCGCCAAGTTCAAGGACGATCCCAATGCGGTGACCCTTCTCGTGGGAAAAATAAAGAATGGCAGCGCGGGCACATGGGGGCCTGTGCCGATGCCCCCCAACCCTGGCATCTCGTCGGACGAAGCCAAGCAGGTCGTGAACTGGATCCTTAGCGGCGCGCCGGGCTGACGCAGCGTGTCATGGGGCGGGTTCGCGCTTAATGTTGGCGGCCCCTGCCCTGACCTACTAGCAACTCACATATCAAAAATGATTGAAGTCCCCCTGCTTGATCGCCGAGTTGCTCGTTCGCAACTGCCCGGACCATTAACCGGACTGCCCATGGATCGACAGCCGGAAGACACGCTTGGACGTCCTCTTCGAGACTTACGGATTTCAGTGATTGATCAATGCAACTTTCGCTGCACATATTGCATGCCTAGGCAGGTCTTTGGGGCCGACTACCCGTTCCTGCGTCGCGATGAATTACTGACCTTTGACGAACTCGAGAGGACAGCTCGCGCGTTCGTTCGTCTCGGGGTACAGAAAATCCGTTTGAGTGGTGGCGAACCTCTCTTGCGCAAGGACTTGGAGCACCTTGTGGCGCGGCTGGCGCGCCTTGTCACCCTTGCAGGCGAGCCGATCGACCTGGCCATGACGACCAATGGCGCGCTCCTGACGCGCAAGGCACATGATTTGGTGGCCGCTGGCCTTCGACGTCTCAATGTCAGCCTCGATGCGCTCGCGCCGGCCACATTCGCTCGGATTGCCAATACATCCTCATCCGTGGGGGATGTCTTGCAGGGAATTGCGACGGCTCACGATGCAGGCATTTGACACATCAAGATCAACATGGTGGTGCAACGTGGCGTCAATGATGATCAGATCTTGCCTATGGTGCGCCACTTCCGCGGCACGGGCCACACGCTACGCTTCATCGAGTTCATGGATGTCGGCATGACCAACGGCTGGACCCCGCACTCCGTGCTGCCTTCCGATGAAGTGTTGAAGCTAATCCATGGGCACTTCCCGCTAGAGCCCGTGGCGTCCGCGACGCCGGGGGAAGTTGCTCGCCGCTGGCGGTACTTGGACGGACAAGGAGAAATTGGGCTGATCTCCAGCGTGAGCCATCCCTTTTGTGGCGATTGCTCACGGGCTCGACTTTCGGCCGACGGTAAGCTGTACACCTGTCTATTCGCCGATCAAGGCCATGACATTCGCTCGATTCTGCGGGCCGAGACAGATGATCAGACCTTGGTCGCCCGACTAGGGGCGCGATGGCTGTCGCGTGGGGACCGATACTCTGAGGTGCGCGCTAGCGTAAAGCGTGAGCAAAAGATCGAGATGAGCTATATCGGAGGCTAGCATGGCCATCGTTTGCGCTAGGTCTTTTTCTTTCTCGGGTTGGACGACTTCTTGCTAACCACGACGTCGCAGTCGCAGTGCCCGGCGAGAGCGGCGATCACGGGTGCACATGCCTCCGGATGGCCGTGACAACAGTCCGTCAACATGAAGGACATCAGCGTGCCCATAACACCCACGTCTGCACGGTAGATGATGCTTCGCCCTTGTCGGTCGCCCCGAATCAATCCTGCTCGAGCAAGGACCGATAGATGTTGAGACACCGTATTGTGCGGCCCCTCCACCATCTCCGCGATAAGGCCGGCAGGCGCGCCTTCCGGCTCTCTCGCCATTAGAAGACGAAAAATCTCGAGCCTGGTGGGTTGGGAAAGTGCGTGAAATGCGCTCAAGGCGTGCTTAAAGGTCATCCCATCGCGTGGAAGATCCGCGTTGAAATGACTGGCAACTGCCGGCGAGGGCATGCTAGTTATGGCCATGGAAAAGTCGATGCATCGTTAGTTCTGGATATCCGGACAGACTATATCCCATAGATGACAGATTAGTGTCAGCAACATTTGGTGCACGTGGGGATTGCACCCTGGGGCTTGACCCTACAGCGCCTTACGCCGCGCGCATTGCGCGAAATCAGGATACATCGCCATGAGCATGAATCGTCTATTACTCCCTACGGCGATTTGGGATCGTCGGATCCGAAATGGGCAGAGGGCTAGCCGGCGGTTTTGACGACTGCCGTCGGCCCAGTGCGGGAAATTCTGCTAATCATCCTGGACGATACTGATCAGCAGCATCCATGTAACGACCAAGACATTCAGCCCGTCAATCATGATGAAGCCAATAGGACGATGAGATTTAGGCATTTACGTCGCAGCTTCATTTCCTCCCTGTGAGCCCTTGTTAGATTCGGTATTCAGCGCGATCGGCGCCAGCACTTTCTGCGGCCACAAGCCAGCGCGGCGCCCTTCCCCGTCCGGTCCAAGTTTCTCCTGTTGTCGGGTGGCGATACTTGGGTTGGACCGGGCCGCGGGGTTTGCGTTGGGAGGGCTTTATGGGAGTCTTCTTCTTTCGCTGCTCGCCAGCGAATGCCGGCAGAATGTCCTGTGGAGACAGTCCGTAATCACGCATCGTCTGGACAATGTGCTTGATCTCGTCCGCGCGCATGCGCAGTGTCAGCTGGCGATGCTGCTCTTCCAGTTTCTTGATCTGTGCGTTGATTTTCGCGATCGCCTTGGTCATCAGTGCTTCCTTCGATGTTTTGTAGGGTGATTCTTGAAGTGTGCCGAACCAGGATCAGCATTCCCGCCGTAGTCCAACTCGCTGGGTCCACGCCGATTCGGCTCTCGGACCAATCGTGACGGAGATGCGGCTGTTGGCCTGCTTCATGAGCTCGTCTGCCTCCGCTTCCGTGCGGGCCGCGGCGACCTCGACTGTATCGGCCTCATTAATGATTCCTATGACGACGTCGAACTTCCGCCCTTGCCGTCGATAGAAGTCCATGACAAGGGCTTCTTGTGCCGTCAGCGTGGCGAAGATCCGTCCGTCCAAAGCTTGCAATTCGGACAACGTGGGGATTGATTGGTCCTGCATTTCGCAATCCTTAGTAGAGCGTTATTTATGCTGCTTCGCGGGCTAAAGGCGGCAATAGTGTTTAGCGGCTAAACAGTTGTCCAGATGCAGTTTCGTAATCAGTTGGCTATTAGTGCTGGGCGCCACAAGGTCACTAGCGCCTTGAATTGGTCGTGTACCTGGGTGCCGAAGGTGTCCGGATATGCTCGCGAGCGACGGATCAGTCCGATGACAGTGACCATATCGTCGGCGATCTCGGCGTCGACGCTCCAGAGGTCGCTTAAGTCAAAGCCTCCGCAACTGGTGGCATTCCACCAGGAGAGCAGGAAGTCAGCCACCCGCTTGCTCTGCTGTGTATCGCGGCGCGCGATTTCTATCAGGCGCTGGAGGGCTTGCATCCCCGACATCTTTAACGCAGGGTTTGAGCGATCACGAGTGTCTTGATCTCGTCGCGCCCGCATGCGGTCGAACTCCTCGTGCACATGGGCAGGCACCTCGTCCGCCGAGGGCGATCCGCCGGGGTTGTCGCCAGACGCGACCTGCGTTGAGCCTTCCGCGGAGATTGCGCCTTCCGCCGGCTGCTCATCCTCTTTAGCGTTGCGTGCTTTGGTTGGCGACCTCACCTTCTCCTTGCCCTCTGCGGTTTGCCGTAGTGCCTTTACGCTTGCGCGAGTGGGCTTCTGCACCGTCGAGCTGAGCAGCTCTTCTACTGCGCCTGGATTCTCACGGTGGGCAACTACCAGTTCTTTAGCCAACGTCACGTCTGTGACCTGTCCATTCGCCACCGCCTCGGCGACCGGCTCAGGCAAATCGAGCATTGCCACGTGCATGCTCACCCAGGCTTTGGATTTGCCCAGTTTGCGTGCGATATCGGCCTGCGTCATACCTTCAGCGAGTTTGCCTCCGATGAAGTCCGCTGCTTCGCGGCCACTGAGCCCTTCGCGCTGGAGGTTTTCGATCATTTGATCGAAGTCATCGAAATCGGGATCTTCAAATCCAGGGATCTGGCTAAGCCCCGCCTCTATCGATCCCAGGTAGCGGCGATGACCGTGATTGATCATGAAATCGCCAATGATGGAGGGGTGCGGGCGCAACGAGATGGGCAGCATCACCCCCCTTTTGCCCTGGCTTTGCCTGTCCCGAATGGTCGCGGCCATCTCCCCGATACTTTCCGCGCTGAGCCCATTGTTATAAGCACGACGACGATTGTCCGGGTCGGGATGAATCCGAGCGATGTCGTACATCTGGTAGCCGACGATCTGCTGCGGGCCGTCCAGCATCGACGCGAGGTCGCCCAATCCTGCCAGATCGAGACCGCCACCCAATTGCGTGTCGTTTGGCCCGTTCATTGCGCTACTCCCATGCGTTGCAGGACATGGTCGCCAAGAGCACGCATCTCGGCAGCAGCAGCCCGTGCCGTGGTCTTTTTGCTTTTCCACACAGGCTCGCCGGCGGCGAGAGCGTCTGCCACGCTGGTGCGCAGTCCCACGACCACTGGTGCCAAGAGCTTTCCGTGAGCTTCTTGTACTTCGGCCAGGTGCTTGACCTGGCGCGGATTCCGCCTGTCAACGCGATTGGGCACGATTCCCAAGAACTGCAGCTTGGGATTGTGTTGCTTGGCGCCGATGATCACACGCATCATGTCCTTGATGCCCTCGATGCTGTAGTCCTCCATCTCCACCGGACTGATCACCGCGTCCGCGCAACGCAGGGCCGCTATGGTCGCAATGCCAATGCTTGCGGGCGTGTCGACCACGCACAAGTCGAAGCCCTGCTTCTCGAACTCGGCAAGATTTACCCGGAAATTTGTGACCGCACGGTCAATAGACATGTAGATTACGTTGGCCAGCAGTCGATCCGCATGCAAGAGGGAGAGCGGCCCCCTGGCTTCCGGTATGACGGGAACGTCGTCTTGAAACAGGACACTCGCCGGCAATTCCAGCCTATGCCCGCGCATGGTTTTTGAGAGGTTGCCGGTGTCCAGGTCGGCAACCAAGGTTTTCAGGCCCTCTTCACCGGCATGGAATCCGATGTGTGCGGAGTCAGCTGTCTTGCCGACGCCGCCCTTGCCGTTGGCGATCACAATAGTCTGCATATGAGCTCTACCTCGTAAATGAGATATGACGTGCGTTTAGCGGCTAAACCACTAGATGTCGGCACAGTCGGAGTGGGGATTTGGCGAAAGCGGCTCGGGCTTGGGCAAATCGGGCCAGGCGAGCCAGTAATCCGAGGGGCGCAGCAATTGCCTAGAGATGCCGGTTATGCGCTCAATGGCCGCGCCCTTCCTTGGCCCGACGAGCTTGTATCCGTATGCGATCTGACGGAGGTATTCCCAGCTCGTTTGCTGTGCAGCACACTGGGCTCTGGCTTGATCCAGAGGCGTCTTCTTGAGCCATTTGATCAGTGGCTCGATGCGGGGGAATCGTTTGGCGGCGTTCATATGTACTAAATAGTACATTTATTTGGTACAGATGTCTTGTACTTTTTGGTAAAGCGGGTGTACCTAATGCAGAATCCGCGCCATGGACGCCGCTGCGCAGGAAATGCAGGTCCGCCGGGACCAGTTACGTGCGTGGATTTCCACGCACTACCCGAGCACGCGCGCGTTCTGCCTGGCCCATGGCCTTAATGAGAGTGAAATCTCCCAGTTGTTGCGCACGAAGAGCTTTGGCTCCCGACGTGCGCGCAATCTTGAAGAACAGACGGGAATGCCCTTGCGGTACTTGGAGGGCATCGTAGGCACCGCCGCCACAACGGAGGCCGGCCGCCCCGCTCCTTCAAAGGCAGCGACCACTCCTTGGCCGTTTCGCCACTCTTCCTACGACGAATTCATGCTGCTCAGCCCCGAAAAACGGGCCGAACTGGACATCCGCGTGTCTGAGTTCATCGCTGGTGCTATGCAGAAAAAAAGATCGGCATAGATCCCACGCACGAACTGCGAACTGCAGCGTCAAACTGGCGAGTTCAGCCACCACCCGCACCGCACTACGACTGGTCTGGTCCGCACCGGATCGCGGACGAGCCGACTGACGCCGGCTGAAAATCTATCGTCTATGTGACGCATTGTATCTTGTATTGCTATTTGTCTCTGGAGAAGTGCATTTTGAATTATGCACCAAAAGGTATTGACGAAATATGTACTAAATAGTACAGTCAAATCTACACGCTCTTTAACAATGCGCAACAGTAGTACCGTCCCGCGTTCGCTGTGAAGCGACGCCAAGGGGAGTTGGCCGCAAGGAATTAAAGGCCCCGGGGACAAAAACAAGCGGCAAGAATCTAGGAGGGTCGAGAAGAGGCCCGTGAAGTCCGACCAGGTGCACGACACCGGGTTGAAAAAATCTGTCCAGGCGCCGAGCCTGGAAGACCACCTAGATCTCGAACGAATCGAGGGTGAGGTTCGAAGAACCCCCTGCTTCATCTGGCGGATCCTGTGAGGGAGTCTCTTCTTCTGAGGCCGTCAGCGAGCGCCCCAGCGTTATCAGCATGCCTCCCGTGGCGAGTAACGGGCTAGGCGAAAACCAGGCAGGGTCTCAACTTGCTTGCGCCGTGCAAGTCGGCAGGAAGCCGCCAACGTCGTGGTATTTCGGCGGCGGCATCCGAATCGGCGTTCACGCCTATCAAGCGCGTGCGTGTTTAGCAGCTAAACGCTGATGCACGAGCGCTCCGATTCGGATGATCTCACCACGCTCAATGGCGTCCTGAACGCACAGGTTGAGCGCTTGCAGTACACACTGCCTCGGCATCAATCCAGGCGCCTATGTCGCCGCCGTCATAAGCGCAACAGGCCAAGGGCCTCTCCGGCAACCTCTTTTTGCCGTGCACAGCGCGGCTGCTCGCATTCAAAAGCAAAAGGAAACGCATGAATCCGCTTCTTATCATGTTGGCGTGTCTCGTGGCAGGAGCAGTCCTTGCCGCCATTGCGCTTGGGCTGGGGTTGGACGAGTGCCGCGCCAACCTGCCTTTCATCAGTTCAACGCTGTGCGACATCGCTTCGAAACGAGGCTGGCTCTGATGGACAAAATCCTCTATCCGGTCGAAATCATCCTGAGCGACAAGGCTCAGCTCTACTCCCCTGAATTTCAGACCAAGGAACAGTACTCCGATGCTTGGAAGCGCGTCCTGCTGCTTTCCCACGGAAAGGCTGATGTTCGCTGTTGCTGTCTCGGTCCGGGCCATAAGCGCCTGTCGATACACAGCCGCACGAACTCCGACCGCTTTCACCTGGCACGGTTTCCGGAGACAGGGCCGGATCATAGCGAGGACTGTACCTACTATGGCGTCGATCCGGGGATGTCAGGGCTTGGCGGATATCGACGCGGCGTGGTGCAAGAGCTGGATGATGGCAATACCAAGATCAAGCTCAAGGTTGGTCTTCAGCAACGCTCGACAGCCGCCCCTGAAGAGGAGAAGGCCGCTGCCGGTGCTGACAAGAAGGTGGCGACGGCTCGCGGCCGATCTGGCCAGGCCAGCATGACATTGCTCGGCCTGCTCCACTACCTGTGGACGGAGGCCGGCTTCAATGCCTGGGCGCCATCCATGAATGGCAAACGCAGCGTCGGCATCGTGCATTACCACCTATTGCGTGTTGCCTCGTCCACTTTTGCTGGTCGCGTTCGCTTGTCCAGCAATCTGGTGATTGCTGCGACGGCGGCTGATGGGCAGCAGGCCGGCCTGAACAAGGCGAAATCCACAGAAGCGATGAACCGCCGCCGCCGCCTGGTCGCCGTTGCGCCCTTGGCACAGTACCAGCCTGGCATGGAAGCGGCCGGACGTCTGCCGATCATGGGCTTTCATGGCATCCCACACCTCACGCTTTCGGCAGAGGACTGGGAGGTCTTGCAGCGCCGCTTCATGGCCGAAGTAAATGGATGGATGTCGGGTGACATGGTCATTGCCATCGCGCAGACAGACGTTCCCACCCCCGCCGCAGGTTCGATGAAGGCGCGGGTTGTAGATCTCGCCCTCATGACCGTGACCCCTCAATGGATCCCCGTCGATTCGGGCTATGAGGCCGCGGTGGTGGCAGCCCTGGTCGCCGCCGAGCGTCGCTTCGAAAAGCCGCTCCGATTCGATGCCGGGACCGAGCAAGTCTTTCCCGACTTCTGGTTGCGCGATCGCAGTGAGATCTTGCCAATGGAGGTTTGGGGCCTGACGGATCCAGACTATGCGGCACGCAAGGAGCAGAAGATCGCTCACTACGACGAAAAGTACGGTCCCGGCAAATGGTGGCAGTGGGACGCCGCCGCCGGAGCTCCAATTCCGCCTTTTCCCTGAACGGACTTCCAGCCAACGTCAGTCCACTCAACTCTATGAGGCAATACGAATGCCATTACGCTATCGACCCGTCGCGTGGGTCGTCGTGGAGAAGGCTTCCGAATGTACAGGTAGATCTGTCCATTCGTTCCGGCATCTGATCCGAGACGGCTACCTGATCGAGGGCAAACACTGGAAATGGTCCGACGACAACCGCCAACACATCAATCTTGAAGCGTACGACGAATGGGTATCAGAGAGCACCTCGAAGGGATCGAAGCGAGGACGACGTCGATCCGAATCGACTTCCGCTGGAACAATCAGCGCTACCGTGAACGTGTAAACCTGAGCCCTACCGCCGCCAACATGCGGGCGGCAGCGCGCATGAGAAACGAGATCCTACAAGCAATTGACCTGGGCGTGTTCACGTGGGACGACTTTGCGCGTCACTTCCCTGACTCCCCGAGCATCCCGGCCAAAGAAGTGTCCGCTCGAGGAGCCACCTTCAACGAGATGGCCGACATGTGGCTGAAGCTCAACAGTCACAAAGCTGCAACGACCCTGAGCGAGTACGAGAACCTGCTGAACTCCCGCTGGCGCCCGTTGTATGGGCATCGCCCGATTGCGGAGATCACCTTCGAAGAACTGGCCATGGATGTAGCCGCATTTCCACGCGTGGCGGCGAAGACGTTCAACAACATGATGACACCGGCTCGTCAAGTTTGGGCGTTGGCCCTCAAGATGCGGAAAGTGACGGAGAACATCACGCTGGAGATTGAAAGCCGCAAGGGCCAAGAACCTGAACCGGATCCTCTGCTCATGTCGGAAGTGCTTCAAGTCGTCCAGCACGTCGAAGAACACTTTGGTGCGGCCTGGCGGAATTACTTCGAAGTAGCGTTCTTCACCGGTGTCAGACCGTCAGAACTAATCGCCCTGCTATGGACGAGCGTAGATCTTTCAAGAGAACAAATCCGTATCGACCGTGCGCTCGTGCGGCGCCACCACAAGGCGACTAAGACATACAAGTCACGGGACGTGGATCTGCAGCAACCGGCGCTCGAAGCACTCAAACGCCAAAGGCAACTGACGTTTCGCCCCGGGGGGCATGTGTTCCTGAATCCTCAAACTGGGGAGCCATTCGTGGATACGGCAGATCCGGTTCGAAAGGTGTGGCGTCCGACCCTATCCGCCTTGGGCATCCGTGATCGGGATGCGCGCCAGACTCGGCATACATATGCCACGCTTGGTCTACACGCTGGAATGAACCCTGGCTATCTCTCACGCCAGATGGGTCATAAGAATGCGCAGATGTTCTTCCGCGTCTATTCCAAGTGGATTGATGGGGAATCCAACCAACGGGAAAAGGCGAAGATGGCGGCCCTATATGCCGAGCATTTGCCTGCCCGGGAGCCGTAATTGGAAGTCCAAAGAACTCGCGTTAATTCGCATGATTTGGCCCCAAAATGGACCCAAAAAAACGTAAGCCCTTGATTTGATGGCGCGCCCGACAGGAATCGAACCTGTATCAAGAGCTTCGGAAACTCTCATTCTATCCATTGAACTACGGGCGCAGCGCAAGGAGGCGGTATTGTACCCAGTTTTCGCGGAACTGCATGAACGGGATCAAATCTTCCGTCAAACTCAGCGAAAACCCCGTCGGTTGCATTGGACTCGTGTCTATGACACCGTTATATAATCCAGCGTTTGCTTGCAAGGCGGGCTCTTCATGCCGCCGACTTGTGCAGTACTGATTTTCTGTTGCCGCCGCCAGGCGCCCCCGGTACCCGTTAGCAGGATTTGGTCATGAGCAACGAGCAGGAACACATAGAAGAGCACTCCTCCCCCATCAAGACCCCGAAGCAACTGATCGTCACGATCGTCCTGTCTTTCGTGATCCCGATCGCCATCATCATCCTATTGGTGAACATGGTGGTCTCGGGCAACAAGACAGGAGCGGGTTCGGACACGCTGTCCCAAGAAGCCGTCGCCAAGCGCATTGCCCCGGTCGCGGGCTTCCAGCTGGTCGATGCGAATGCCCCCAAGGTCTTCAAGACCGGCGAACAGGTCTTCGCCGCCGTCTGTACGGCCTGTCATACCGCCGGCGTGGCTGGCGCACCCAAGGTGGGCGATAACGCCGCCTGGGCGCCCTTCATCACCGCGGGCTACGACGCCATGATGAACGTGGCCCTGCACGGCAAGGGCGGCATGCCCGCCAAGGGCGGCAACCCCACGCTGTCCGACTACGAAGTCGCGCGCGCCGTGGTGTACATGGCCAACAAGTCGGGCGCTTCCCTGCCCGAGCCCGCCGCTCCGGCCGCGGAAGGCGACAAGAAGGAAGCGGCTGCCGCGCCCGCCGCTGCTGCACCCGCCGCTGCTGCCCCGGTTGTTGCCGCTGCTCCAGCCGCCGCCGCACCGGCGCCTGCCCCGGCAGCGCCCGCCGCCGCGCCGCAAGCCGCGGCAGCGGTCAATCCGGCCGGCGAAAAGCTGTACAAGAGCGTCTGCTTTGCCTGCCATGCCACCGGCGTGGCCAACGCTCCCAAGTTCGGCGACAAGGCCGCCTGGGATCCTTTCATCAAGACCGGCATGGACGCCATGGTGAAGGTCGCCATGCAGGGCAAGCCGCCGATGCCGCCGAAGGGCGGCGCGGCCAACGCCTCGGAAGACGATATCCGCGCAGCGGTGCAGTACATGGTGGATGCGGCGAAGTAAGACTCGCCTCCCATGATGAAAAAAGCCCCTTGAGCAAATCAAGGGGCTTTTTCTTTGCGCGCGCTGGCGCGCCGATTATTCGCGGATCAGGCCGATCGCCTTGGAAAACAATGCTCGCTGCTCCTGCAGATAGGCGCCATACTCCTGCGGGCTCAGCACGCTGATTTCCGCGCCTATGCCGCCCAGGGTCTTGTTCACCTCATCACCCTGCTCCGCCACGACCTTGCGGGCGGCCTGGTACAAGGCGTCGACCACCTGGGGCGGCGTGCCCTTGGGCGCCATCAGCCCGTAGATGGTGGGGCTGCCGACGTCGTAGCCCAGTTCGCGCAGGGTCGGCACGTCCGGATAGGCCGCCAGCCGCTTGCTGCTGAAGACGGCCAGCGGCCGCAAGCCGCCGGACTGGATATGCGCCTGCGCCGGCCCCACCGCGGACACGGCGATATCCGTGTGGCCGCCCAGCAAGGCGGTGACCGCCGGCGTGCTGCCCTGGAAGGGAATATGGCGCAATTTGACCTTGGCCTCCGAGGCGAACGTTTCGCCCAGCAGATGGCTGATGCCCATGGCGCCCGAGGTGCCATAGGAGATGGCATCGGGACGCGCGTTGGCGTCGGCCACCACGTCGGCCAGGGTCTTGTACCTGGACTTCCCGGGCGCGACGATCATCATGCCGCCCAGGGATATCGCGGCAACCGGAGCAAAGGACTCCGTCGTGTACTTGATTTCCTTGTTGGCCAGCGGGACCACGACCAGCGCCCCCGGCGAACTGCCCACGATGGTGTAGCCGTCGGGCGCCGCCGAGGCCGTATATGCCGCGCCTATGCCTCCTCCCGCGCCGGGCTTGTAGTTCATCACGATGGGCTGGCCCAGGTATTGCCCCATCTTCTCGGTGATGGGCCGCAGCATCTGGTCGGTATCGCCGGGCGCGAACGGAATGATCAGTTGCACCGGTTTTGCCGGATAGCCGGCATGGGCCGGCGCGCTCAGGGCCAGGCCCAGCGCAAGGGATGCGAACGCGCCACCAAATCGTTTGAAGCTATGCATGCATGTCTCCTGTTTTTTTATTTACCGGCTGTGCAAGAAGCCGTTCATTCGTGGTCGATCTGTATCGCCTCCAGAAAGCGCGACACCATGTTGTACGCGGCCACCGTGGCCGTGATCTCGACGATCGCGCGGGCATCGAAAGCCTCGCGGACGGCTGCGAACGTGGCGTCCCGGACCCGGATGTCGCGCGTCATCTCATCGCAATACGCCATGGCCGCGCGTTCGCCCGAGTCCAGCGATGCGAAATTGCCGGTCTTCAAGCCCTGCACCTGGTCTTCGTTGCAGCCCGCCTTCAAGGCGATCGGCAGATGCTGCTCGAATTCGTAATCGGCCTGGTTCAGCACCGCGACGCGCAGGATGAGCATCTCCCGCAGTTTGGGTGCAAGCCCGCTGTGCTGGCGTATCGCCGTGAGATAGGCCAGCCAGCCTTGCGCCACCGGGGGGCTGTTGAGCAGCATCCGATAAAGATTCGGCAGGCTGGACCGCTCCCGTTCGATGCGTTCGACCAGCGGCCGGATCTCCGGCCTGGCGATATCCGCATATTCAATTCGCGCCATCGTGATTCTCCTCAGCTTGGTTTTCAGTCGCAGCGGGCGCTCATGCCCCCGTCCACGATCAGTTCGGTTCCGGTGATGAAACGCGCCTCGTCCGAGGCCAGAAAGAGCACGGCATTGGCCGTGTCCCGGCCATCGCCGGAAAGCGGCAACGGAATGCGGCGGCGCCGTCGCTCCAGCAGGGCGTCGATGTCGCCCGCGCTCTGCTGGCCGGCGAGGAAGGCATCGACCAGCGGCGTATGGAGCTGGCCCGGCAAGACCGTATTGATGCGCACCCCCTTGCTGGCGTATTCCACGGCGGCCACTCGGCCGAACTGCATCACGCCCGCCTTGGCTGCCGCATAGCCGACCTGCGGCGCGCCGGTCCAGCGTATGGCCGAGGTCGAGGACACGTTGACCACGGCGCCCGCGCCCTGCGCCTGCATGATGGGCAGGACATGTTGGCAGGTCGTGAACACCGAGGTCAGGTTCAGGTCGAGCTGCCTGCGCCAATCCGCTTGGGTAAGCGCCGCCGGACCGCCGGGGATGGGACCTCCCACGTTGTTGACCAGAATGTCGATCCGTCCGTGACGCCGCGCCACCGCTTGGACCAGCGCTGCGACCTGCGCCACGTCGCCCACGTCGCAGATCTGGGTTTCGATGCGGGACTGGTAGCGTCCCGCCAACTCCAGGGTCTCGGGCAGGGACTCCGGCCGTATGTCCACCGCGACCACCACGGCCCCCTCCTGGGCGAAGCGCACGGCGATCGCTCGTCCGTTGCCCCAGCCCGGTCCGACGCACCCAGCGCCGAAGATCAGGGCCACCTTGCCCGCCAGGCGCCCGGCGCCCGCTTGCTCATGCACGTTCATCGCGACTGTCCCCCGGCTCAACGCGTTGCCATGGTGATGCCGCCGTCCACCACGATCTGCTGCCCCGTGATGTAGCGGCTCTCATCGCTGGCCAGGAAAGCCACGGCATGGGCCACGTCCCAGGCGTCGCCCATGCGGCCCGCCGGCACTTGGGCATGGCGGTGCGCCACGAAACCCTCGTAATCGCCCTTGGCGTATTTCTGCGCCAGGCGCTCCACCAGGGGCGTGAACATCAGTCCCGGCACCACCGAATTCAGCCGCACGCCGTCTTGCGCATAGATGACCGCGGTGGTGGCCGTCATCTGCATCAGGGCGGCCTTGGCGGCGGCGTAGCCGACCTGGGGTTTGCCCGCATAACGCAGCCCGGCGATGGATGAAATGTTGATAATCGATCCTCCACCGGCGCTCTTCATGAGGGGGATGACGTGCTTGCAGCACAAGAAGGCGGAGGTCAGGTTCACCTGGATCTGATCGTGCCAAAGATCCTCCGGCATGGAGACCGGATCGCCCGGTTCCGAGCGGCCCACGTTGTTGACCAGCACGTCGATGCGGCCGTATGTATCCATGCAGGCCCGCACCAGCTCCGCCACTTGCTCGCCGTCCGTGACGTCGCACTGCCGGACCGTGATCCTGCCGCCCTCGGCGGCCACGGCCTGCGCGGACTGGCGCGCCGCGTCGATGTTCAGGTCGCACCCGAAAACCGCAGCGCCCTGCCTGGCAAGCACCGCCGCGGCGGCCTTGCCATTGCCCCACCCCTCGCCCAGCGTGCCGCAACCGGTCACCAGGGCTACCTTGCCATCAAGACGAAACATCCCAGCTCCAGAGAAAGATCGTGAAGCAAAGGCTAAGGCAGCCAGGCCCTCCAGTTAAGTTCCGATTTGAACGGCATTGATAGACAAAAAGAATGAATCTGACGACGAGACAACTGCGCATCTTCGTGCTGCTGGCCGAAACACTGAGTTTTCAGAAAACGGCCGAGATGCTGCACGTCACTCAGCCCACGCTGAGCAAACTGCTGAAGGAAACGGAAGAGACGCTGGGCGTCAAACTCTTCGAGCGCACCACCCGCATGGTGCGCCTGTCGCGCGAAGGCCAGGACATCCTGGAGATCGCGCGCAAGATCACTGCACTGCATGAGAAAGGCATGCTGGAACTGGACCAGCGGCTGCGCGACCGCAACAGCCGCGTCGCCGTCGCGGCCTTGCCCACGCTTGCAGCGTCGCTCATTCCGCTATTGATCCAGAGCCTCGCGCGCAAGCGCCCTCGGATCCGCGTGGAGGTCTACGATCCCATCGCCAACGAAGCCTTGCAATTGCTGCGCGAGCGGCGGGTGGACATCGCCGTGACCACGATGAACGAGGAAGGCGCTTCCGACCTGGTCTATCAGGAGTTGTTTACCGAACCCTTCGTGCTGTTCCACAGCGCCCAGATCAAACCGGACGTCACGCGTTGGATGCCCACGGAACTGGCCCGGCTGCCGTTGATCAGCATGCCTCCTGGCACCAGCGTGCGCGTGCTGACCGAACGCGCCTTCCAGGCCGCGTCCCAGCCCTTCAATCCGCTCTATTCCCTGCGGGACCTGAACACCATCGCGCGCTTCGTGCAGCACAACTGCGGTATTGCGCTGTTGCCGGAGTCGTCGCTGGACAACGCGACGCAGCGCGGCGTGCGCAAGACCCGCCTGCGGCAGGCGCTCTCGCGCTCGGTCGGCATGTATGTCCGGCGGGAGAGCGAGCCCTCGGAGTTGCTGCGCCACACGCTGGATGAATTGCGCCGCCTGGGCCGGGACCGCCAGTTGCGATCCGATTGAGCGGCCTGGGGCCTGTGTTCAGGCGCGCGCCACCCAGGCGCCTTCCACCTCGGCCAACTCGCTGCTGATCTGGCCGGCAGCCTCGATGACGGCCGCGCGGAAAGGCTCGAGACGGCAATGCTCGGTGCGCACGATCAGGCTCAATCCGGCCACCACGCGCTGCTCCAGGAAAATGGGCGCCGCGATGCCTATGGTCCCCGGCGTGATCTCGGAATCGCTGACGGCGACGCCCGCCTCGCGGATGGCATCGAGTTCCAGGCACAGGTCCTTCAGGCTCTTCCAGTGCGAAATGGCGCGCACTTCCTCTTCATGGGCCAGGTACATGCGTTCCAGGGCGCGGCGGCTCTGGTGCGCCAGGATGACTTTGGAGGTCGCGCCGCGAAACATCGGCATGGTGGCGCCGCGTTCATAGCGGCCGACGCGCGCGGCCGGATCACCGATTTCCTGGTGGATGCACATGACCTTGTCCTGGTAGCTGCGCGTGAGCACCGATGCCGACGAGGGCGTGGTCGCCTCCACCAGCCGCCGCATCAGCGGCTCCGCCACCTTGAGCAAGGGGTCGCCATGGCGCATCAGCAGGTCGAAATGGGCAAACGTGGGCCCCAGCACATAGCGCGCGCCCATGACCGGGGTCAGGAAATCGGCGCGCACCAGCTCCTGCACGTCGCGGTAGGCCGAGCTGACAGAGACATCCATTTCGACGGCGATCTCCTCGACCGACCATGCGGCGCTCCTGTCATAGAGCTGCAGGATGTGCAGTATCCGGTTGCGCGTCCTGATTTCACCCGCCACGTCGATCTCTCCCTGTCGCTACGCCCATGCGGCGCGTGATTTCGCATCCATTGCGAAATTTCATTGCTCCGCGATTCTAGCAGCGTCGCCCTACCCCGCTGGACCGAGGCGCGCCGCGCGAAACGAGGGGGGTCTTGCCAAAGCGCGAACTCGATGCAAAAATCCATTTAGTCGCAATGGTTGCGAATTTAATGTTTTTTGCAAAGGTGAATCATGGCAAACGGCGAAACTTCAGAAACGCGCATTCCGGTCACTTTGCTGACGGGCTTTCTGGGCAGCGGCAAGACCACTCTGTTGAATCACTGGCTGCGCGACCCGGCGCTGGCCGATGCGGCGGTCATCGTCAACGAGTTTGGGGAGATCGGCATCGATCACGCGCTGATCGCCAGCAGCAACGACAACACCATCGAACTGAGCACAGGATGCCTGTGCTGCACCGTGCAAGGCGATCTGGTCGAGACGCTGCGCGACCTGCGCGCCAAGCGCAGCGCCGGCCAGATCCCGGCCTTCGACCGCGTCCTGATCGAGACCACCGGCATGGCCGACGTGGTGCCGGTCATCCAGGCCTTGATGACGTTTCCGGTGGCGCGTTCGTTTCGCCTGAACCGCGTGCTGACCGTGGTGGACGCCGTCAACGGGCCGGCCACCCTGGCCGCGCACCCGGAGGCCGTCAAGCAAGTGGCTGTCGCCGATGCCTTGATCGTCACCAAGACCGACCTGCCCGGCGCGGACGTGGCGGCGCTGGTGGACACGCTGGCGCGCGCCAACCCCGGCGCCACGCGTGTGGTCTGCAACCCTGCGGCCCGGCCGGATGCCACCGTGCTGGAAGGGCCTGACGTCTATGACGTGGACGTGCGCCCGGAGCAAGCCCGGCTATGGCTCAACGCCGCGCCCTACGCGGACGGGCACGAGCATCACCATGCACACACGCATGCCCACGACCATGCGCGCATCGACAGCTTCTGCCTGGACTTCGCCGACCCCTTGCACTGGCCGCAGGTCAGCGCCTGGCTGGATGCGCTGGTCATGGCGCACCCGGACGAACTGCTGCGCGTGAAGGGCATCCTGCACATCGCCGGCCACGAACGCCCCATCGTGCTGCAAGCGGTGCAGCGCCTGTTCCATCCGCCAGCCGAGTTGCCGCACTGGCCCGACACGGACCGGCAATCCCGCATGGTTTTCATCACCAAGGGCCTGAGCAAGGACTACGTCATGCAGGTCTGGGACACCGTGCGCCAGCGCGCCCTCCCGCCTGCCGCCCGCGCGGCCTGATCGTTTTGCCATTCCCCAACACAAGGAAAACAGCATGGACACTTTGATCAAAAACGGCCTGGTGGTCACTCCCCAGGGACAGGTGCACGCCTCCATCGGCATCCGCGACGGCAAGATCGCCGGCTTGTACGAGGCCGGCAGCGAGCCCGACGCGCGCAACGTCATCGATGCCAGCGGCCTGGCAGTATTGCCAGGCGCCATCGACATGCACTCGCACCACCGCCAGGGCTCGCAGAAGGGATTCGAGTACAAGGACACCATCCTCACCGCCACGCAGCAATGCGCGGCCGGCGGCGTCACCACCAGCGTGGGCATGCCCAACGTCAATCCGCCGCCCAACTCGCTGGACCTGCTGGAGAAGCAGTTCGCCATCTACCGCAGCGATGCCGTGGTCGACTGGAACTTCAACCCGGCGCCGACGATAGAGTCGGAAATGGAAGCCATGACCGCCACGGGCATTGCGGCGTTCAAGATCTTCATGGTGGTGGACACGGGTCGAGACTACCCGCACATGCCTGGCATCGGCGTGCATGACCACGGCAAGCTGCTGCGCATCATGCAGCGCTGCGCCGAACTGGACGTGCCCTTGATGGTGCATCCCCACGACCAGGCCCTGATGGACGTGATCGAACAGACCTACTGGGACCGGGGCGAGCGCGACGCCCTCGCCTATGCACGCGCCTACGCCGCCCATGATGGCGTGATCTGGGAAACCGCCATCGCCACCCTGCTGCGGCTGCAGAAGGCGGCCGGCTGCCATCTGCACATCCTGCACACCCAGACCGCTGGCAGCGTGCAGCTCATCCGCGAGGCCAAGGCGGCGGGCCAGAAGGTCACCTGCGAGATCAATCCCTGGGCCCTGTTCCTGGGTTGCGAATGGTCGGCCATCCAGCGCCTGGGCTCGTATGCGCTGTCGTACTGGGTGCCCGAGAAGAACGTGCCCGGCTTGTGGGAAGGCCTCAACGACGGAACGATCGACATCATCGCCACCGACCATGCGCCGCACACGCGTGAAGAAAAGGAAGTGGGCTGGACCGATGGCTGGAAGGCCCATACCGGCACACCGTCGACGCAGTTCTACCTGAGCATGTTCCTGACGGCGGCCCAGGAAGGCAAGATCAGCCTGGAGCGCGTGGCCGAGGCATGTTCCGCCAAGCCCGCCGAGTTGTTCCGGCTGCGCGACAAGGGCGAAATCCGCGCGGGCCTGGACGCCGACCTGGTGCTGGTCGATCTGGAGACCGAATACGAAGTGCGCGACGAGGACGTGCTCAGCCTGGTGGGCTGGAGTCCCTACGCCGGCCGCCGCCTCAAGGGCAAGCCGGTGCACACGCTGGTCCGCGGCGCCACGGTGTATGCGGACGGTAAAGTGGTCGGCGCCAAGGGCGGCGGCCGGATGGCGGCCGCGGTCCGCTGAAGCCCGCGCCGCGCACCAACTACGACACAAGGGGAAAACATCATGAATCGTCGTCAGTTCTCGCGGCTGCTGGCCTCTGCGCCATTGCTGCTGCCCGCGTTGGTCCGCGCCCAGGAAGGGGCCGCCATCACGTTGATCGTGCCTTACCCGCCCGGCGGCAACACCGACTATGTGGCGCGCATTACCTCCGATTCGTTGCGCCGCACCTTGGGCTCGTCGGTCGTCGTGAAGAACCAAGCCGGTGCTGGCGGCACCATCGCCACCGATGCGTTGATACGCTCGCGCAACGACGGCAACACGCTGATGGTGGGTTCGATCGGCCAGGTTTCGCTGGTGCGGTTCCTGTTCAATGTGCGTTACGACCCGTTGAACGATCTGGTGCCGGTCGCCAACATCGCCAGCAATCCGCTGGTGCTCACGGTGCCGTCCAGTTCGCGTTTCCAGAGTCTGGCGCAGCTGATCGAGTATGGCCGAGCCAAACCGGGCGCGCTGACCGTCGCGCACGGCGGCGAGGGGTCGATGTCGCATATGTCGGTGCTGGTGTTTCTCAAGCGCGCCGGCATCGAGGCGACGCTGATCGGCTATCGCGGCGGCGCGCCCGCCCTGCTCGACACCATGGGCGGCACGACCGATCTTTACTCGGCCAATATCTCCGAAATCCTGCCGTACAAGGACAGCGGCCGCATTCGCTTCCTGGGAGTTTCCAGCCGCCAGCCCGTGCCTCAGCTGCCCGGCGTGCCGGCCATCGCCGACACCATCGCCGGACACGAGATCGAAACCTGGAACGGCCTGTTCGCGCCGCCCGGCACGCCCGCCGAGGTCGTGGACAGGCTGGCCGACGCCGTGCAGGTCATGTTGCGCGACCCGGACGTGTTGAGCAAATTCGACGCGTCCGGCAGCCAGCCGCGGGCAGGCGAAGTGAAGGAGAAGTTCGCCCGGCGCATCCGCGACGACATCGCACTGTGGACGCCGCTGGTGTCGCTGATCGGCGTCAAGCCGGCGAACTGAGACGGCCCGCCCCGCAAAAAAGGCCCGCAAGACACGAAGTCTTGCAGGCCTTTTTTTGCATGCCAGGGCGGCGCCTGCCATGCGCATCCCGTCACATCACTGTTCGCCAGCCGCCTTGGTCAGCGACATGCCCAGCTGCACGCGGCGCTGCAGCCACAGGCTGGGGCGATAGCGCGGATCGCCGGTCACGCGCTGCATGCTTTTCAGGATTTCCAGGATGCGGTCGGCGCCGAGCTTGTCGCCCAGGGCCAGCGGACCCACCGGATAGCCCAGGCCCAGCGTCACCGCCAGGTCGATGTCCTTGGGCGTGGCGATCTGCTGCTGCGCGATGTCGCTGGCGATGTTGACGATGGTGGCGACGATGCGCTGGGCGATGAAGCCGGGCGAATCCTCGATCACCGTGACGGGCACGCCGTCGGCGGCCAGCAGCGCGTGCGCGGCGTCGCGCCACTTGGCTTCGGTGGCGGGCGACACCATGATGGTGCGGCGCTTGGCGCTGTCGAAGGCGTAGAGCGTGTCCAGGCCGACCGTGCGGGCCGCGTTCAGGCCTTGCGCGGAAACGGTGGTGGAGACGTCTTCGCCGTAGGGCGTGACCAGGATGAGCGCGTCGGCGTCAGGCGTGGAGCCGGTCACCAGCGTGGCGCCCAGCTTTTCCACCAGCGCGGCGGCGCGGGCATAGCCTTCGGCGTGCTTGGGGCTGACCCAGACCTTCAGGTTCTCGGGCAGCGCGGGCACGGGCGGCTCGGCCGGCACCTGCTTCTGGCCGTCGGCGTAGACGTAGAAGCCTTCGCCGGCCTTGCGGCCGATCAGGCCGCCGGCCAGGCGCACGGTGGTGATGGGCGAGGGACGGAAGCGCGGCTCGTCGAAGAACTGGCGGTAGATGGATTCCATGACGGGGTGGGACACGTCCAGCGCCGTCAGGTCCAGCAGTTCGAAGGGGCCCATGCGGAAACCGGCCTGCTCGCGCATCACGGCGTCGACCTGGGCGAAGGTCGCCACGGCTTCCTGCGCCACGCGCAGGCCTTCGGTATTCATGCCGCGGCCAGCGTGGTTGACGATGAAGCCCGGCATGTCCTTGGCGCGCACGGGCGTGTGGCCCATGCGGCGCGCCAGCTCGGCCAGCGCGTCGCCGACTTCGGGCGCGCTGCGCAGGCCGTCGATGACTTCGACCACCTTCATCAGGGCGACCGGGTTGAAGAAGTGGTAGCCGGCCACGCGCTGCGGCCGCTTGCAGGCGGCGGCGATGGCGGTGATCGACAGCGACGAGGTGTTCGACGCCAGGATGCAGTCTTCGGCCACCACGCCTTCCAGCGCGGCGAACAGGTCGCGCTTGACGTCCAGGCGCTCGACGATGGCTTCCACCACCAGCTGGCAGTTCGACATGTCGGTCAGCGCGGTGGCGGATTCCACGCGCTCCAGCGCCGCCTGTGCGTCGGCGGCGCTCAGCTTGCCTTTCTGGGCCAGCTTGTCCCAGGTCTGGCGCAGCGACTCGCGCGCCGCCGCAACAGCGTCCGCGCTGGTGTCGTACAGGCGCACGCGCAGCCCGGCTTGCGCCGCGATCTGCGCGATGCCGCGCCCCATGGCCCCGGCGCCGACGACGCCGATGGTTTGAATCTCCTTCATCAACACTCTCCTGCTTTCTTTTATTGAATGGGGTTCAGGGCCGGCTTTGCGCCAGCGCCAGGATTTCTTCGGCCGACAGGCCCAGCTTCTCGGACAGCACCTGCTCGGTGTGCTCGCCCAGCATGGGCGGCGGACGGCGGTACTCGACCGGGCTGTCGGAAAACTTCAACGGGCTGGAGGCGATGGGCACCGTGCCCGCGGTCGGATGCGGCATTTCACGCTTCATGCCGCGCGCCAGGACCTGCGGGTCTTCGTAAACCTGGTCCAGCGTGTTGATGGGGCCGGCGGGAACGCCCACGCCTTCCAGCGCCGCCAGCCAATGGTCGCGCGCGCCGGTGGCCATGCGTTCGGCCAGGAGCGGCACCAGCTCGGCGCGGTTCTTCACGCGCTGCGGATTGGTGGCAAAGCGCGGGTCGGCCGACAGTTCGGGCAGGCCGATCGCGCCGCAGTAGTTGCGGAACTGGCTGTCGTTGCCGACCGCCACGATCAGGTGGCCGTCGCTGGCCGCGAAGACCTGGTAGGGCACCAGGTTCTGGTGCGCGTTGCCGGCGCGCTTGGGCGCCACGCCCGAGGTCATGTAGTTGAGGTTCTGGTTGGCCAGCATGCTGACCTGGCAGTCCAGCAGCGCCATGTCGATGTGCTGGCCCAGGCCGCTGCGCGAGCGCTCATGCAGCGCGGCCAGGATGCCGACCGTGGAGTACATGCCGGTCATCAGGTCGGTCACGGCCACGCCCGCCTTCTGCGGACCGCCGCCGGGCAGGTCGTCGCGTTCGCCGGTGATGCTCATCAGGCCGCCCATGCCCTGGATCATGAAGTCATAGCCGGGACGGCTGGCGTAGGGGCCGGTCTGGCCGAAGCCGGTGATGGAGCAGTAGATCAGGCGCGGATTGAGTTCCTTCAGGCTTTCGTAGTCCAGGCCGTACTTGGAGAGGCCGCCCACCTTGAAGTTTTCCACCAGGATGTCGCTTTGCAGCGCCAGTTCGCGCACCAGCTCGGCGCCGCGCGGCGAAGCGATATCCAGCGCCACCGACAGCTTGTTGCGGTTGGCGGACAGGTAATAGGCCGCTTCCGTGGTGTCGTTGCCCGCCTCGTCCTTCAGGTACGGAGGCCCCCAGGCCCGGGTGTCGTCGCCCGCGCCGGGGCGTTCGATCTTGATGACCTCGGCGCCGAGGTCGGCAAGGTTCTGGGTGCACCAGGGACCCGCCAGGACGCGGGTGAGGTCCAGCACGCGTATGCCGGTAAGGGGAGCGGGACGTTGCGACATTAGTCTTTTCGCTAGAAGAGAAATGAAAACGTCTGGCTTGCGGCTGCGCGCAAGCCAGACTGGAATTCCGTCATGCCGGCGGCGCGCGGCCGCTGGCGCGTCATATTCCGGCGCGGCCAGAGGCCGTGCGCCGGATCACCGTCAGTCATGCAGGATATTAGCCTCTTGCGCCGGGTCCGCGCTCAGGAATGCGCCTTGATGGTTTCGCGGGCGATCACCAGCTGCTGGATCTGCGAGGTGCCCTCGAAGATGCGGAACAGGCGCACATCGCGGTAGAAGCGTTCGACCGCGTACTCGGACATATAGCCGGCGCCGCCGTGGATCTGCACCGCGCGGTCGGCCACGCGGCCCACCATTTCGGTGGCGTACAGCTTGCTGCAGGCGGCCTGCATGGTGGTGTTTTCGCCGCGGTCGCGCATGCGGGCGGCGTCCAGCACCATGCATCGCGCGGCGTAGAGTTCGGCCTGGCTGTCGGCGATCATGGCCTGGATCAGCTGGAATTCGGCAATGGGCTGGCCGAATTGCTTACGCTCAATGGCGTACTTCACGGCGTCGCTCAGCAGGCGGTCGGCGATGCCCACGCACAACGCCGAGATGTGCAGGCGGCCCTTGTCCAGCACCCGCATCGAGGTGCGGAAACCGTTGCCTTCTTCTCCGCCCAGCAGCGCGCTGGCCGGGACGCGGCAGTTGTCGAACACCACGTCGCTGGTCAGGGCGCCGGCCTGGCCCATCTTTTTGTCGGGTTTGCCGATGGTCAGGCCCGGCGTGCCGGCTTCGACCAGGAAGCACGAAATGGAATTGGCGCGGCGTTCCGGCGCGGTGCGCGCCATGACCGAGAACAGGCCGGCGATGGGCGCGTTGGTGATGTAGCGCTTGGTGCCGTTGAGCACGTAGCTGTCGCCGTCGCGCACCGCGGACAGGCGCAGCGCCATCGCGTCGGAACCGGCGTCGGGTTCGGTCAGCGCGAACGAACCTATCAGTTCGCCGCTGGCCAGCTTGGGCAGGTAGCGGGCGCGCTGCTCGTCGGTGCCGGCCAGCACGATGGCCTGCGAGCCGATGCCGATATTGGTGCCGGCCAGCGAGCGGAACGCGGGCGAGGTCTGCCCCAGCTCGAACACCACGCGCACTTCCTCTTCCATGGTCAGGCCCAGGCCGCCATGGTCGGGCGAGATGGACAGGCCGAACAGGCCCAGCTCGCGCATCTCGTTGACGATATCCGGCGGCACCTGGCCGCTTTCGGCCAGTTCGTCTTCGGCGGGGATCAGGCGTTCGTGCACGAAGCGGCGCACGGCGTCCAGCAGCAGGTTCAGGGTTTCGGTGTCGAGGGCCATGATGGAAGTCTCAAGAAAATGCGGGGCAAGCCGGGGACAGCCGCGCCTCAGGCGCGCATGCCTCCGACCAGTAGATCGAAATAGCCGGCGGCGATGGCTTCGGCGCTGTCGCCCTGGCCGGGCTTGTACCAGCGCACCATCCAATTCAGCATGGACAGCACGGCGCGGCCCGCCGCGGCCACGTCCAGCGCGCGGAACTCGCCGGCGGCGACGCCTTGCGCGATCAGCTCGCGCAGGCGCTTCTCGTAGCCGTCGCGCAGCCGGGCGGCGTCTTCGCGTTCGGTCAGGGCCATGCCGGAATAGCCGATCAGCATGGTGACGAATTCGGCGTGGTGCTGTTCGAAGTAGCGCGCATGGCCGACCATGAAGGCGCGCAGCCGGGCGGTAGCGCCCTCGGCCCGCGCCACGTCCTGGGCCACGGCCTGGGTCAGGCCGCTCAGCACGACCAGGATGATGGCGTCGTAGATGTCCTGCTTGGTGGTGTAGTAGTGGTAGATGGCCGCCTTGGACACGCCCAGCGCGGCGGCCAGGTCGGACACCGAGCTGCCGTCATAGCCGCTGCGGGCGAAAAGCTTGGCGGCTTCTTCCAGGATGCGTTCGCGGGGGGCCGCCACGGTGGGCGGACGGCCGGCGCGGGCGCGCTTCTGGGCGGGAGGGGCGGAGGTCGCCATGGCTGCCTTTGCAAGGGCTGCGCCGCTGCTGCTGGAGGGACTCGCGTACCTCCATTGACAGCGCTTCGGCGCATGCCGTTTAATAAGGATTAATTAATTACCGGACGGTCGGTAGATAATTATAGGCACACCCGACTACGATGCTCAAGCCCTCTTGTGACCTTTTTCCGCGACGACGCCATGCCCCACTCTCTCGTGACTGATTTGTACGGCCAGATGTCCCTGCCGGTCATCTGCGCCCCGATGTTCATCGTGTCCAACCCCAAGCTGGTGGTGGCGCAGTGCACCAGCGGCATCGTGGGTTCGTTCCCCGCTCTGAACGCGCGTCCGCAGAGCCTGCTGACCGACTGGCTGGACGAAGTCCAGGCCGGCCTGGCCTCGCACCGCGAGGCCAACCCTGGCGCGACCGTGGCGCCGTTCGCAGTCAACCAGATCATCCACCAGTCCAACGACCGGTTGGAGCAGGACCTGGCCGTATGCGCCAGCCACCGCGTGCCGCTCATCATCACCAGCCTGCGCGCCCCCGGCGACCTGGTCAAAGGCGTGCATGACTGGGGCGGCAAGGTGTTCCATGACGTGACCACGATCCGCCACGCCGAAAAGGCGCTGGAAGCCGGCGTGGACGGGTTGATCCTGGTGTGCGCCGGGGCCGGCGGCCACGCGGGCACGCTCAGCCCCTTTGCGCTGGTGTCCGAAGTGCGCCGCTTCTATGACGGCCCGCTGATCCTGTCGGGCGCGATCACCTCGGGCGCGCACATCCTGGCCGCCCAGGCCATGGGCGCGGACTTCGCCTACATGGGCACGCGCTTCATCGCCAGCGAGGAAGCCAACGCCAGCGAAGGCTACAAATCCGCCATCGTCGACGCCAGCGCCTCGGACATCCTGTACACGCCGTTCTTCACCGGCATCCCCGGCAACTACCTGAAGGCCAGCATCGCCGCCGCCGGGCTGGACCCGGCCAACCTGCCGCAGCCCGATAGCGGCGCGTCGAATTTCGGTTCCAGCCGGGTCAAGCCCTGGAAGGACATCTGGGGCGCGGGCCAGGGCGTGGGCGGCATCGCCAGCGTGCAGCCGACGCGCCGGATCGTGGACACGTTGCGTAGCGAGTATGCGGACGCGCGGGCCCGACTGGCCGGCGACTTCGGCGCATGAGCGCCGGACTGCAAGTCAGCCGCGACGGCGCGGTGCTGACGCTGACCATCAACCGGCCGGACCGCCGCAACGCGCTGGATACCGCGACCTATGCGGCGCTGACCGAACAGATCGCGCTGGCCTCGGCCGACACGGCGGTGGCGGCGGTGATCCTGACCGGCGCGGGCGAGCATTTCACGGCGGGCAACGATTTGCGCGACTTCCAGGCGGAACGCGGCGCGGGCGACAGCGCCGGCCTGACTTTCCTGCGCACGTTGGCGACGGCCGAAGTACCTGTGATCGCCGCAGTCGAAGGCTATGCCGTCGGCATAGGCGTGACCCTGCTGCAGCATTGCGATTTTGTTTACACCGGCGAAGGCGCCACCTTCCGCATCCCATTCGTGGCGCTGGGCTTGTGCCCGGAGGGCGCCTCGAGCCTGCTGATGCCGCGGCTGGTTGGCGCCCGCCGCGCCGCCGAATGGCTGCTGCAGGGCAAACCGTTCACGGCGCAAGAGGCCTGCGACGCCGGGCTGGGCACGTCGGTCACGCCCAAGGGCCAGGCGCTGGCGGCGGCGCAAGCCACCGCCGCCGATCTGGTGCGCCAGCCGCCCGCCGCGCTGCGCCTGACCAAGGCCATGTTGCGCCGTCCGGACCGCCAGGCGATCCAGGACACGCTGGACTACGAAGCCCAGCAGTTCCGCCTGCGCCTGCAATCCGAGGAAGCGCAGGCGGCGTTCGCGAAGTTCTTCAAGAAGTAGGCAGGCCGGATTGCGCGCCCTGCCCTGGCGCGCGCAATCCCTCGCCTCAGAACGGCGAATCCGGACGGAAGTTAGGCGCGCGGCGTTCGCGCAGGGACTGGATCCCTTCGCGCACGTCCGGGCCGCCGAAACCCATGAATTCCAGCGCCAGCGACGTATCGAAGCTGGGCCCGGCCATGCGCAGCCAGTTGTTCAGCGAGTACTTGGTCCAGCGGATGGCGGTCTGGGAACCCGCGGCCAGCTTGTTGGCGACTTCGAAGGCGCGGCCGATGAGTTCGGCCTCGTCCACGCACAGCGACACCAGGCCGATGCGTTCGGCTTCCTCGCCGGTCACGGTTTCGCACAGCATCAGGTAGTACTTGGCGCGCGCCATGCCGCAAAGCAGCGGCCAGACGATGGCGGCGTGATCGCCGGCCGTCACGCCCAGGCGGGTGTGGCCGTCGATGATGCGCGCATCGCGCGCCGCGATGGAGATGTCGGCCAGCAGGCCCGCCACCAGGCCCGCACCCACGGCCGCGCCGTGCATGGCGGACACGATGGGCTTGTTGCAGTTGATGATGTTGTAGACCAGGTCGCGCGCTTCGCGCCAGACGCGGGTGCGCACGTCGAAATCATCGGCCATCTGCTGCACCAGGTCCAGGTCGCCCCCGCCCGAAAAGCCCTTGCCCTCGCCGCGGATCACCACCACCCGGGTGTCCGGGTCGGTGTCGATATCGCGCCAGATGTCGGCCAGTTCGCGGTGCATGCGATCGTCGGCCGTGGACAGCTTGCCCGGCTTGCCGCCCTTGGCGCCCATGATCACCTCCAGCACCCCGCCGGGGTGCCGGCGCAGCTTCAGGGACTCATAGGCGGAATAGTGTTCCAGCGTGATATCGCTCATATTCGTCTCCATCTTGTCTGTTGGCCCAACCGGATGCCGGCTGGTTTGGGCGCACTATAGTAGATACGCGCCCTCGCGCCACGCCGATTTCCCCAGGAGCCTCAGCCCATGAACACACCCGCCCCGACTGACGGCGGCGCGATCGACCGCGCCGCCCTGCCCGCCCTGTTCGCGCGGCGCGGCCCGGACAGCCACAAGGGCAGTTTCGGCACGGTGGGCGTAGTGGGCGGCGGCCCCGGGATGACGGGCGCGGCCCTGCTTGCCGCACGGGCGGCCCTGAAGATTGGCGCCGGCAAGGTGCTGGTCGGTTTTGCCCAAGAGGCCGCGCCCCTGGCCTGCGATCCGCTGCAACCCGAATTGATGCTGCGCGACGCCCGCTCCCTGCTGGAGGAGGACTGGGGCGTCACCGCCTGGGTGGCCGGCTGCGGCATAGGCACGGGCGCGCTGGCGGCCAATACGCTATCCGAACTGTTCGTGCTGCGGCGCGAAGCGCCGCTGGTGCTGGACGCGGATGGCCTGAACCTGCTGGCCGGCGGCGACATCCAGCCCAATTGGGGTGCGGGCCCCGTGGTGCTGACCCCGCACCCGGCCGAAGCCGGGCGCCTGCTGGGCATCGCCACGGCCGAGGTGCAGGCCGACCGCCCGGGCGCCGCCTGGCAACTGGCGCAGCGCTACCGGGCCTGGGTGGTGCTGAAGGGCGCGGGCACCGTGGTCTGCGCCCCCGACGGCGCACTGCGCGTCAATACCAGCGGCAATCCCGGACTGGCGACGGCCGGAACCGGGGACGTATTGGCAGGCATGCTGGGCTCGCTGATCGCCCAGAAGCTGCCGTTGGACCAGGCCGTGGCCGGGGCCGTCTGGCTGCACGGCGCAGCAGCGGACGCGCTGGTCGCCCAGGGTGTCGGCCCCATCGGACTGACCGCCGGAGAGCTGGCGGATGCCGCCCGCGCCCTGCGAAATGCCGGCTAAGTCCCTGGGGAATAAACATTTTTACAACATATAGGGGTTTACCCTAAAAATAGCATTGCATCGACTCTAGGGTTATCCCTATAATGGTTTACACCAAGACGAAACGGACTGGAGCAAACCATGAGCGAACTGACCCTGAACCACACTGCCCGCCTGACCGACGCGCTGGAGCGCGATCTGCTCCGCGGCGCCCTCGAGAACCAACCGAATTCCCATCCGCTGACCAACCTGAAGAAGGCTGGTCAAGCCGTAGCAGCAGCTGTTGCCGCCGTGTTTTCCTTCATCGACGAAGTGAACGATTCGATGAACAAGGCCCGCGCCGCCAGCTCGCGCTTCTCCGGCTCGCAGTGGTAAGCCCTGCCGCGCCGGCCTGAGTCGCGATCGATCTCCCGCGATTCAGCCTGGCGCGACCCCGCCGCAACGCCCGCCGGTTTCCCGGCGCCCCTTGCGGCGGTTCTTCGGCGCCCCGTCCCTCACCCGGGCGCCATCGCGCCGCGCAGGCCTCCAGACGAGGCAGCGCGGCGCCCTCATTTCCCCTCCCTCTCCGCGTTTTCCCTAGCGCCGCGCTTGCCATTGCGCATTGACAGTGCGCGAAGCCCCTACCGATAATCGGCCCCTTGCCGTCGCGCCCGGCGCCAAAACCCCCTGAGCCCCTTCCAGGCGACGCTGCCCTTGCGGCTGGCGCAGGCCGGTTTACACGCAGGCGCGATCCGGTTCGTTTCCCATCCGGAGTTGTCACCATGAAGTTGCGCACCACCCTGGCCCTTGCGGCCGCCGCCATTCCCCTGGCCGCCGCCCAAGCCCAGACGCTGAAGATTGGCCTGTCGGCCGAACCCACCTCGGCGGACCCCCACTATCACAAGATGACGCAGAACGACGCGTTCTCCGCGCACGTCTACAGTTCCCTGGTGGGCCGCAGCGCCGACATGAAGCTGGTGCCCGCCCTGGCCACCTCGTGGAAGACGCTGGACGACCAGACCTGGGAATTCAAGCTGCGCGACGACGTCAAGTTCTCCAACGGCAAGCCGTTCACGTCCGAAGACGTGCTGTTCACCATCTGCCGCACGCTGAACAACGAAACCAACGTGTCGCAGTCCTACATGGACATGACCAAGCGCATCACCGACGTGCAGACGCCGGACGCGCACACCGTCATCATCAAGACCGGCGAACCGTTCCCGCTGATGCCCGCCGAACTGGCGCGCTCGCTGCCCATCGTCTGGAACGGCATCGTCGAACACGGCAAGCTCACGTTCGACCCCAAGAAGGGTTGCGGCGTGACCGGCGCCTGGCCCACCGTGGCCGACTTCAACAACGGCAAGGATGCCATCGGCACCGGCCCGTACACCCTGAAGTCCTACGTCAAGGGCACCGGCATCGAGCTGGTCCGCAATGAAAACTACTGGGGTCCCAAGCCGTACTGGAAGGAAGTGAAGTTCGTGCCGGTGCCGTCGGCCGGCCCGCGCCTGACCGGCCTGCTGTCCGGCGACTTCGACATGATCGAAAACCCCGCCGCGCGCGACCTGCCGCGCCTGAAGGACAACCCCAAGTTCGGTTTCGTCGCCACCCCGTCGACCCGCCTGGTGTTCTTCCAGCCGGACGTGGGCCGCAACCCCAGCCCCTTCGTCAAGAGCGCCGACGGCAAGAACCCGCTGCAGGACCTGCGCGTGCGCAAGGCTATCTCCATGGCCATCGACCGCAAGACCATCACCGCCCGCATCATGGACGGCATGGCCACGCCCGCCTTCCAGTACATGCCGGACGGCATGTTCGGCGCGCTGCCCCAGGCGCCGGAAATCAAGTTCGACCCGGAAGGCGCCAAGAAGCTGCTGGCCGAAGCCGGCTACCCGAACGGCTTTGAACTGACGCTGTCGTCCACCAACGACCGCTACGTCAACGACGGCCAGGTGGCGCAAGCCGTGGCCCAGTACCTGGCCCGCGTCGGCATCAAGACCAATGTGGACGCCATGACGGCCTCCATCTACTTCCCCAAGCGCGCCAAGCGCGAGTTCAGCTTCTCGATGGGCGGCTGGCCGGCGGAAACGGGTGAAGCCTCGGCGCTGTTCCAACTGTGGGTGGCTTCCCTGGATTCCCCCAACAGCCTGGGCACCAGCAACTACGGCGGCTTCAGCAACGCCGACTTCGACAAGGTCTACAAGCAGGCCATCGTGACCGTCGACGCGCCCAAGCGCGAAAAGCTGCTGCAGGAATCCACCCAGATCGCGCTGGACAACGTGCCGCTGATCCCGCTGCACTTCGAAAGCAGCATCTGGGCCTTCCGCAAGGGCATCACCTACGAAGGCCGCCGCGACCAGTACACGCTGGCCACCTCGGTCACGCCTGAAACGAAGTAATCAGGTCCGCCTGAACGAAAAACGGCTGCCTCAGGGCAGCCGTTTTTTTTGCCGCCGGGCGCACGCCCTTGGTGGCTGCGGCATGGAGGCTTACTTCACCCTTGCCGGGCTATGCGGCCGCCCTGCCTTGCAGCGCATCGTCCAGTTCCCGCGCCAGCAGTTCGACGAACGCTTCGGCCGCCGGCGGCAGCACCCGGCCCGGCATGACCTGGATCTGCAAGGTGCGCGATTGCAGCTCGGCATTGGAAATCGGCACGGCGATCAGCTCGTCGCGCCGCAGGCTCCAGGCCACCGAGATGTAGCCGCTGAGCATGATGGCGTCCGACCCGAAGACGAAGCCGTGCAGCGGCGAGGAATCGTTGCAAGTCAGCGCCGGCTCCAGCTGCACCGACTCCAGCGCGCAGCCCATCTCGAACAGCTGGCGCGTGGTGGTGCCCGGCCCGGTCAGCGCCAGCGGGTACTGGCTGAGATCCTGCAGGCTGACACTGGCCCGGCCCGCCAGCGGATGGTCGGCCGCCATTACCGCATGCACCGGCGCGCGCCGCGAATAGCGCGGGCTGACTCCGCCGATGCGTTCGGCGATGAAGACCATGCCTAGTTCCACGCTGCCTTCAGCCACCCGGCGGCTGACTTCGGCCGGCGAACCCACATGCAGATCAAAGCGGATGTTGGGCCAATCGCGGCGAAAGCGCGCCATCACCGAGGGCAGGAAAATCCGCGCCACGCCCTCGACGGACGCCACCCGGATCTCGTTGCGCGCCGTGCCCTTGATGGCGGCGATCTCCTGCAGCACGGAGTCGGCTTCCAGCATGGTGCGGCGGGCATGCGTCAGCAGCAGTTGCCCGGCCTCGCTCAGCACCATGCCGCGCGCTGCGCGCTCGAACAGGGGCGCGCCCGCTTCTTCCTCCAGCTTGGCGATCTGCCGGCTGATGGCCGACACCGCCACATGCAGGCGCTCGGACGCGCCGCTCAGGCTGCCCGCCTGGGCAACCTCCAGAAAGTACTTCAAGGCGATGCCGTGCATCGTCAGCCCCTCGCGGTTCTCAAGCAATGGGAATGGGGAACAAGCTTTGCCTTTTCTGCAAAGCTCGAGATAAATATTCTAATTGTAGAGAAAGCAGCCAAGCTCCTAGAATTCGCCCAATACTCGAAGGCGGCGCGCGTCTGACGCGCCCTCTATATAAGGGAAAACCCGTGCCAGCAGCCTATTTCAGCGCCCGCCGCGCCACGGCGCGCGCTCATCTCCGCATCTAACCGCTCCCCCAGCGCCATCGCCTATACAATCCCGTCGCTTCA
This sequence comes from Achromobacter xylosoxidans, assembly GCF_002192695.1. Taxonomy (GTDB): domain Bacteria; phylum Pseudomonadota; class Gammaproteobacteria; order Burkholderiales; family Burkholderiaceae_B; genus Achromobacter; species Achromobacter xylosoxidans_C. The sequence goes on along the minus strand of NZ_MTLG01000001.1, from coordinate 83,731 downwards.
TCGGAGTTCCCATGCCCACGTCCGCCCCCGCGTCCACCCCGCGCCCGTTTCTACTTGCCTGTCCGAACTTGTCGGCGGAGCGAGTGGGCAACACGGATACCCCGGGGGTCTGGCATTTCGATTCGGGCGTGCCGGGCAAGCGCGTCATGCTGAGCGCGCTGATCCACGGCAATGAACTTTGCGGCGCCTGGGCGCTGAAGGACGCGTTGACGGCGGGCCTGCGGCCGCGCCGGGGGTCGCTGACGCTGGCCTTCTGCAATCTGGCCGCGTTCGACCGCTTCGATCCCGCCAACTACGCGCCCGCGCGCTTCGTCGACGAAGACATGAACCGCGTCTGGAGCGACGACAAGCTGAGCGTGCCCACCAGCCAGGAACGCCGCCGCGCGGCCGAGATCCGGCCTTGGGTGGAGCAGGCCGACTGGCTGCTGGACTTCCATTCGATGAGCAATTCCGACGTGCCGCTGCAGCTGACCGGCATGGAACAGCGCAATATCGACCTGGCGCTGGCCCTGGGCAATCCCGCCACCATCATCGCCGACGCCGGCCACGCCGCGGGCGTGCGCATGCGCGACTACGGCCGCTTCGGCGAAGCCGGCGACAACGGCACCCGTTCCCTACTGATCGAATGTGGCTTTCACGGTGCGCCCGAGGCGCGCGGCGTCGCCATCGACCAGATGGCGCGCTTCCTGGTGGCAGCGGGCACGGTGGACAGCAACGACCTGCCCGAAGCCTGGTTCGTGCCCGCAGCGCCTGCGCAGCGCGCGCTGCGCGTGACGCATGCGGTCGCCGCCAAGAGCGCCGATTTCCGCTTCGACCAACCCTGGAAGGGCCTGGAAACGCTGGCCCGCGCCGGCACCCTGATCGGCTGGTCCGAGGGCGAGCCCGTCGTCACGCCTTATGACGATTGCGTGCTGATCATGCCGTCCACCGCCAATCTGCGGCCCGGCGTGACCGTGGTCCGGCTGGCGCAGCCCATCGCCTGAAGATCCGCGGCAGTCCGCCGCCTTGCAATATAAAAAACCAATACAACAAAGGGACAAATCCATGTCTGCCCAGACGCTCTACCGCAGCATGCTCACAGCCTTCGCCATGGCCGCCTGTACCTCCACGGCCATCGCGCAGGATGCCGCCGGCGTCCTGCGGATCGGCCTGTCGTCCGAGCCGACGTCGATGGATCCGCACTACCACCAGGCCACGCCGAACGATGCGATGACCTCGCACATGTTCGAGACGCTGGTTGGCCAGGACGCCAAGATGAACCTGATCCCGCGCCTGGCCACGGCCTGGAAGCCGGTGGACGACACGACCTGGGAATTCACGCTGCGCGAGGGCGTCAAGTTTTCCAACGGCCAGCCCTTCACGCCGCAGGACGTGCTGTTCACCTTCTGCCGCGTGGTCAACAACGAGCAGTCCATCAGCAGCTCGTACCCCGCCATCGTCCAGAAATTCGCCGACGTGCAGGTGCGCGACGGCAACACCCTGGTGATCAAGACGCGCCAGCCCTATCCGCTGCTGCCCAACGACCTGACCCGCATGGGCATGCTGTGGAATGGCATCGCCGAGCATGGCACGATCACTTTCGACCTGAAGAACAAGTGCGGCGTCACCGGCGCCTGGCCCACCGTGGCCGACTTCAACACCGGCCGCTCCGTGATCGGTACCGGCGCCTACACCCTGAAGAGCTACGTCAAGGGTACCGCCATCGAGCTGACGCGCAACGACGCCTACTGGGGCGAGAAGCCGGCATGGAAGGACGTGAAGCTGGTGCCGGTGCCGGCTGCCGGCCCGCGCCTGACCGGCCTCTTGGCGGGCGACTTCGACCTGATCGAAAACCCCGCCGCGCGCGACGTGAAGCGCATTTCGGAAACGCCGGGCTTCGGCCACGTCATCACGCCGTCGGTGCGCGTGGTGTACTTCCAGCCCGACGTGGCGCGCAGCCCCAGCCCCGGCGTCAAGGCCGCGGACGGCAAGAACCCGCTGCAGGACGCGCGCGTGCGCCGCGCCATGTCGCTGGCCATCGACCGCAAGACCATCGCCGCGCGCATCATGGACGGCGCCGCCACGCCGGCCAACCAGTTCCTGCCCGACGGCATGTTCGGCACCCTGCCCAATCCGCCCGAACTCAAGTACGACCCGGCCGCCGCCAAGAAGCTGCTGGCCGAGGCCGGCTATCCGGACGGCTTCGAGCTGGTGGTCTCGTCCACCAACGACCGCTACATCAACGACGCGCAGATCTCGCAGGCGGTGGCGCAATACCTGTCGCGCGTGGGCATCAAGACCACGGTCGACACCATGACGCGCTCGGTCTACTTCCCCAAGCGCGCCAAGCGCGAGTTCAGCTTCGCCATGGGCGGCTGGTCCTCGGAAACCGGCGAGGCCTCGTCCTTCCTGCAATACTGGGTCAGCGCGTTCGACAAGGAACACGGCCTGGGCACCAGCAACTACGGCGGCTATGACAACCCCGAGTTCGACCGCGTGTTCAAGCGCGCGCTGGTCACCGTGGACCCGGCCGCGCGCGAAAAGCTGCTGCAGGAATCGCTGACGCTGGCGCTGGCCGACCTGCCCAGCATTCCCCTGCATTTCGAAAGCAGCATCTGGGCGTTCCGCAAGGGACTGACCTATGAAGGCCGCGCCGACCAGTACACCCTGGCCATGTCGGCCAAGCCCGCCAAGTAAGCAATACGCGGCGTCCGCAACCCCTGAGCCCACCAAGGAAATCATCTCGTGGCCTTGTTCATCCTACGCAGACTGATACAGAGTCTGTTCGTGCTGCTGGCCGTTTCGGTCGTGGTCTTCTTCGCGGTCTATGCCGTGGGCGATCCGATCGAACTGCTGGTCAGCCCCGAAGCCAGCCAGGCCGCGCGCGAGGCGATGATCGCCCGCCTGGGCCTGGACCTGCCGGTATGGCAGCAATACACAGGATTCCTGTGGCGCGCGCTGCACGGCGACCTGGGCACCTCCTTCGTGCACGGCATCCCCGCCATCGAACTGATCGTGCAGCGCATCCCCGCCACGTTCGAGCTGGTGGTCGTGGCCATCATGCTGACCTGTGTGTTCGGCATTCCGTTGGGACTGATCGCGGGCCTGTACCGCGACCAGCCCCTGGGCCGCGGCATCATGGCCACCTCGGTGCTGGGCTTCTCCCTGCCGAACTTCTGGCAGGGCATGATGCTGATCCTGCTGTTCGCGGTGTGGCTGGGCTGGCTGCCGGCCACCGGCCGCGGCGACACGGTCACCGTGCTGGGCGTGCGCCTGTCCATCCTGACGGCCGACGGCTGGTCGCACCTGATCATGCCGGCCATCAACCTGGCGCTGGCCAACATCGCCCTGGTGCTGCGCCTGACAGCATCGGGCGTGGTCGAGGCGCGCAGCCAGGACTACGTGAAGTTCGCGCGCGCCAAGGGCGTGAAGCCCGGCCGCATCGTGCGCCGCCACATCCTGCGCAACATCCTGATCCCCGTGGTCACCGTGATCGGCATGGAATTCGGCACGCTCATCGCCTACTCCACCATCACCGAAACCGTGTTCGCCTGGCCGGGCATGGGCAAACTGCTGATCGACAGCGTCTACCAGCTGGACCGCCCCGTGGTGGTGGCCTACGTGATGCTGGTCACCCTGATCTTCGTGATCATCAACCTGGTTGTGGACATCCTGTACGCCACGCTCGACCCGCGCGTGCAGCTCGTGACTCCCGCTCAATAATCCGCCATGGCTCAAACTCCCAATCCCGGCCGCACCCGCACCGTCCAGCCCCTGGCTGAGACGCCCCAGCGCGCCTCCATCCTGAAGAAACTGCACGCGCGCCCCACGGTGCGCGGCTCCGTCATCGCGCTGACCATCCTGATCGTGCTGGTGGTCTTCGCGCCCTACTTCGCGCCGCAGAACCCTTACGACCTGGCCAACCTCTCGCTGATGGACGGCCGCCTGGCGCCGCGCCAGGCGCTGATGGACGGCAGCATCGCCTGGCTCGGCACCGACGACCAGGGCCGCGACATGCTCAGCGCCATCCTGTATGGCCTGCGCATCAGCCTGATGGTGGGCCTGTCCGCCGTGGTGCTGGCCACCGCCGTGGGCGGCGCCATCGGCCTGGTGGCCGCCTATGTCGGCGGCGTGGTCGATACCGTGCTCATGCGCATCGTCGACTTCATCCTGGGCTTTCCGACCATCCTGGTGGCGCTGGTGCTGCTGGTGGTGCTGGGGCGCGGGGTCGACAAGGTGATCCTGGCTTTGGTACTGGTGCAGTGGGGCCACTACGCGCGCATCATGCGCAGCCGCGCCCTGCAGGAACGCCGCAAGGAATACGTGGAAGCCGCCGCCAACCTGGGCTACCCGGCCTGGCGCATCATGCTGTTCCACCTGCTGCCCAACTGCCTGGGCCCCGTCATGGTGTTCGCCACCATCCAGATCGCGACCGCGATCGCCCTGGAAGCCACGCTGTCGTTCCTGGGCGTGGGCGTGCCCATCACCGAACCCTCGCTGGGCCTGCTGATTTCCAACGGCTTCCAGTACCTGCTGTCGGGCGACTACTGGATCAGCCTGTTCCCGGGCATCGCCCTGCTGCTGCTGATCCTCTCCATTAATATCGTGGGCGACCGCCTGCGCGAAAGCCTGGATCCCCGTCGAGCATGAGCGAAATCCTTCTAGACGTGCGCGGCCTGCGCACCGCATTCCATACCGAAGCCGGCGCCTGGCTGGCGGTCGACGGCGTCGACCTGACCGTGCGCCGCGGCGAGATCGTCGGCCTGGTCGGCGAATCGGGTTCCGGCAAATCCGTCACCGGCTTTTCGCTTCTGGGCCTGATCGACCCGCCCGGGGAAGTGGTGGACGGCGAAGTGAAGTTCAAGGGCACGGACCTGCGCAAACTGAGCGAAGAACAGATGCGCCAGTTGCGCGGCAACCGCATCGCCATGATCTTCCAGGATCCCCTGATGACGCTCAATCCGGTGCTGCGCATCGGCGAGCAGATGATGGAAGCCATCCTCACCCACGAAGACGTGCCGCGCGCCGAAGCCGAGGAACGCTGCCGCGAGGCGCTGGCCATGGTCGGCATTCCTTCGCCGGAAAAGCGCCTGAAGAGCTATCCGCACGAATTCTCGGGCGGCATGCGCCAGCGCGTGGCGATCGCGATCGCCATGCTGAACAAGCCCGACCTGATCATCTGCGACGAGCCGACCACGGCGCTGGACGTCACCATCCAGGGCCAGATCCTCTACCGCATGCAGGAGATCTGCCGCGAGCACAACACGGCGCTGATCTGGATCACCCACGACCTGGGCGTGGTGGCCGAACTGGCCGACCGGGTGGCCGTGATGTACGCCGGCCGCATCGTCGAAAGCGGCCCGGTCGAACAGGTGCTGGACGCGCCGCGCCACCCCTATACCAAGGGCCTGCTGGATTCGATGCCCGGCGCCACCCAGCCCGGCGCGCGCCTGCATCAAATCAACGGCATGGCGCCCAGCCTGGCCGGCCGCCCGTCGGGCTGTCCGTTCCGTCCGCGCTGTACCAGCGCGGTCACGCGCTGCACCGAACAAGCCCCCTCCGTCACCACCGAAGGCCCGCGCAGCTATCGCTGCTACGTGCCGATTACCCGCGAGGCCCAGTCGGTATGAGTACCGCCGATACCCCCGTCATCGAGCTCAAGAACGTCCACAAGCGCTTCGAGCAACGGCCCGACCTGGCCCAGCGCATCCTGGCCCTGACGGGCCGCCCCATCGACCGGCGCACCGTGTACGCGGTCAATGGCGTGGACCTGTCCATCAAGCGCGGCGAAGTCGTGGGCCTGGTCGGCGAGTCCGGCTGCGGCAAGTCCACGCTGGGCCGCGTGGTCGCCGGCCTGCACGGCCAGAGCGAAGGCGAACTGCTGTACCAGGGCCAGGAAGCGCGCCGCCTGCGCGGCGCCGACAAGCTGGCCTACACCCTGGGCGTGCAGATGATCTTCCAGGATCCGCAGGCCTCGCTGAATCCTCGTCAGCGCCTGCGCCAGATCCTGGGCGAATCGCTCAAGGTCCACAAGCTGGCGCCCGCCGCCCAGATTCCCGCGCGCATCGACCAGGCGCTGAAGGAAGTCGGCCTGGACCCCGAATACCGCGACCGCTACCCGCACCAGATCTCGGGCGGCCAGCGCCAGCGCATCGGCATCGCCCGCGCACTGATGGTGGCGCCGAAGTTCCTGGTCTGCGACGAGCCCGTGGCCGCGCTGGACGTGTCGATCCAGGCGCAGGTGATCAATCTGTTCATGGACCTGCGCGAACAGCACGGCTTCACTTACCTGTTCATCAGCCACGACCTGGGCGTGGTCAAGCACATCTCGGACCGCGTGGCGATCATGTACCTGGGCAAGATCGTGGAAATCTCCACGTCGGCCGAGATCTTCGCGCGCGCCAATCACCCCTACACTCAGGCATTGATGGCCGAGGTGCCGGACGTGGGCCGCCGCGGCCGCAAGTTCACGCCGATCAAGGGCGAGATCCCGTCGCCGCTGAATCCGCCGCCGGGCTGTACCTTCAATCCCCGCTGCCCCCACGCCATGCCGCGCTGCCGCGAGCAGGCGCCGGTCCTGAAAGAAATCTCGGCAGGCCATTGGTCGGCCTGCCACCTGAATGAGGCGCACGCCTGATGAAACCCTCCGAGATGTCCAACGTCGACCGCATCGTCTCCGAACTGGGCCATGCCGGCCGCAACGCCATCCTGTACGTGGACGAGGACCGCAATTCCGACCGTCCCTTCAAGCTCCAGACCTACCGGCCCTACGGCCACACGCCCGACTGCCCAGTGGTCATCGTGCAGCACGGCGTGCTGCGCAACGGCGATGAATACCGCGACTTCTGGGTCGACGCCGCCGACAAGCACAAGCTCCTGATCGTGGCGCTGACCTTCTCCAACGAGATCTGGCCCGGCGTGGAAAGCTACAACAACGGCCGCGTGTTCTCGGCCGGCGGCAATCCGCGCCACGTCGACGGCTGGACCTACGCGCTGGTGGGCAACGTCATCAAGGACCTGATCGCAGCGGAAATCACCGACGGCCAGAACGTCTACCTGTTCGGCCATTCCGCCGGCGGCCAGTTCGTGCACCGCCTGATGAGCAGCCAGTCGCATGCGCCGTTCAAGGCCGTGGCCGCGGGCAACCCGGGCTGGTACACGCTGCCGACCTTCGACCATCCCTTCCCCGAAGGCATGGACGGCGTCGGCCTGACTGAAGACCACCTGGTCAAGCTGCTGGCCTACCCGATGACCATCCTGGCGGGCGACCAGGACATCGCCACCGACGATCCCAACCTGCCGTCCGAGCCCGCCGCCATGCGCCAGGGCCCGCACCGCTTTGCGCGCGCCCAGAACTACTTCGAGTTCGGCCGCAAGGAAGCCGAGCGCCGCGGCGTGCCGTTCGGCTGGACGCTGCAGGTCGTGCCCGGCATCGGCCACGACGGCCGCGCCATGTCCGCCGTGTGCGCCAGCCTCTGGTTCGACGGCAAGATGCCCGATGACGCCGAACTGGCTCGCCTGGCCGGCCAGCAGGTCGCCTGACCGCTCCCATTTTCTTCGTTGCAGATATCCGATACCGTCATGTCCAACACCCAGAGCACTGAACAGATCGTCGCCGGCATCAAGAGCTGGCTGCAATGCGAATCGCCCTCGAACTTCCCCGAAGGCATCGCCGCCATGGCGCGCATCATCGCCGACTACGCCGCGGCCGCCGGCCTGGCAGTGGAACTGTCGTCGCTGGGCCCGACCACGGGCCCGCTGCTGTACGCGACCAACCGCGCCCCCGGCGACGCGCGCCCCGGCATCCTGATCCTGGCGCACATGGACACAGTGCATCCGGTGGGCACGCTGCTGGAGAACCCGGTGCGCATCGAAGGCGACCGCCTCTATGGCCCGGGCGGCTACGACATGAAGGCCGGCATCTACCTGGCGCTGACGGCCCTGTCCGGCCTGGCGCGCCCCGGCGCCACCCAGCTGCCGGTGGACTTCCTGGTGGTGCCCGACGAAGAAACCGGCAGCCACGCCTCGCGCGCACACATCGAACGCTTTGCCGCCAACGCCAAGTACGCGCTGGTCTGCGAGCCGGCCCGCCCCAACGGCGGCAAGTGCGTCACGGCGCGCAAGGGCACCGGCATGCTGAACCTGAACGTCAAGGGCCGCCCGGCGCACGCCGGCATGCAGCACGAGAAAGGCCGCAGCGCCATCCGCGAAATGGCGCACCAGGTGCTGGCGCTGGAAGCCATGACCGACTACGAGCGCGGCATCACCGTCAGCGTCGGCACCATCGCCGGCGGCACCGTGACCAACACCGTGCCGGCGCTGTGCCGCTGCGTGGTCGACTTCCGCGTGCCCGACATGGGCGCCGCCGAAGACGTGCTGCGCCGCATGCGCGAGCTGTGCGCCGTGGGTCCGGACGTGGAACTGGACATCGACGTGGAACTGAACCGCCCGCCCATGGTGAAGACCGAAGCCGCCGCCGATCTGCTGGCGCTGGTGCAGGGCTATGCCGAACGCGCCGGCTTCCTGCTGGAAGACGCGCCCATGACGGGCGGCGGCAGCGACGCCAACTTCACCTCCGCCATGGGCATCCCGACGCTGGACGGCCTGGGCGCCGACGGCGACGGCGCGCACACCTTGAACGAGTACATCCTGGTTTCGACGCTGGAACAGCGCATGAAATTCTGGGAACTGCTGCTGAAAGAACTGGCGTAAGCAGCCCTTGCCACCGCCGATAGCCGTCCGCCGGCAGCTGCTGGCGCGGGCGTTCGCCGCGCACGCCGTGTTCGCGGCGGGCGCGGTCCATGCGCACGCCGGGCCAGCCGAGCCGGCCCGCGACCTGCTTGCCGACCGGCCGACCAGCCCCGCGCCGGCCCGGCCGGGCTGGCTCGTCGCCGTCGACAATTGGCAGACGCTGGAAGGCGGCGCCAACACGGCCCGCATCAAGCAACGCACCACCGGCGTGTATGGCGGCGGCGAATTCGAGGCCGGCGCCGGCTGGCGGCTGGGCGGCGCGCTGGGCGCCACCCGCAGCCGCGTGCGCATCGACGCGGCCGATGCGCGGCTGGACGTCTACAGCTATACCGCCGGCGCCTATGGCAAGAAGTCGTTCCACGCCGGCCCCGGCAAGCTGAACCTGCTGGCCGCCGCCTCCTACACCTGGCACGACATCGACACCCGCCGGCATTTCGAGATGCCCGGCATTGCCCGGCAAACCTTGACCGCCGACTTCAGCGCCTACACCGCCCAGGCCTTCTCGGAACTGAGTTACGAGCTGGCGCTGTCGGAAAGCGCCACCCTTGAACCGTTCGCGGGCATGGCTGTGCGCAACGTGCGCACCCGCAGCTTCAGCGAATCGGGCGGCTCGACCGCCCTCTCCGCCGACGCGGGACGCATCCGTCAGACCACCACCACGCTGGGCCTGCGCGGCCAGACCGGCTTCGCGCTCGGACCCACGTTCGGCAAGCTGCACGCGACGCTGGGTTGGCGCCGCGCCTTCGGCGACGTGCAACCGGAAACGACCCTGGTGCTGGATGGCGGCAGCGTGCTGACCGTGGCCGGCGCACCCATCGCCCGGTCCGCCGCGCTGGCGGGCCTGGGCCTGGAAGTCGCCGTGTCGCGCTCGGCCGTCATCGGCCTGGCCTACGGCGGGCAGTATGGCGGCGGCAACCGCGAGCACACCGGCTCGCTGAGCCTGCGCTGGGCTTTCGGTAGCCTCTGAAAACCACGGCCCTTTCGCCTTAGAATTACGCACTCAGACTGCGCACTTCCTCTTTCATCATGGCCGATTCCCCCAAGCCCCTCAGCGCCATCGCCTATGGCGTCGCCACGCTGGCCGCCGACGGCGCCATCCTGGACACCTGGTATCCGCGACCCTCGCTGGCCGACAATTCTCCGGCCACCGGCACCCGCCACCTGTCGCCCGAGGAAGCCCGCGCCGCGCTGGGCGAACACGTGCCCACCGCCCTGATCCGCGATACCCGCCGCAAGGTGGACATCGTCGCCGTGCGCACCGCGATCTCGTCGCTGGACGAACCGCCGGTCGACGCGCACGACGCCTATCTGCGCCTGCACCTGCTCAGCCACCGGCTGATCCGTCCGCACGACGCCAACCTCGACGGCCTGTTCAACGTGCTGGCCAACGTCGCCTGGACCTCGGCGGGGCCTTGCGCGGTGGATCAGGTGGACGCCCTGCGCTGGCACCTGCGCGCCTCCGGCCAGATCCTGGAAATCCGCGGCGTGGACAAGATTCCCCGCATGACCGACTACGTGATGCCCGGCGGCGTGCGCATCGCCGACACGGCGCGCGTGCGGCTGGGCGCGCATCTGTCGCCCGGCACCACGGTGCTGCATGAAGGCTTCTGCAATTTCAACGCCGGCACGCTGGGCGCATCCATGGTCGAAGGCCGCATCAGCGCCGGCGTCATCGTCGACGACGGCAGCGACATCGGCGGCGGCGCGTCCATCATGGGCACCATGTCCGGCGGCGGCAAGCAGGTAGTGTCCATCGGCAAGCGCTGCCTGCTGGGCGCCAACTCAGGCATCGGCATCTCGCTGGGCGACGATTGCGTGGTGGAGGCCGGCTGCTACATCACCGCAGGCACGCGCGTGCTGACGCCGGAAGGCGCGGTGGTAAAGGCCACCTCGCTGGCGGGCCAGCAGGGCCTGCTGTTCCGCCGCAATTCGCAGACCGGCGCCGTGGAGTGCCTGGTGCGCACCGCTGCCTGGGGCACGCTGAATCCGGCCCTGCATACGGGACACTGACCCCGCGGCGCGGGCACTAGCGTGCTCAGGCGTATTCCGCCGTCCGTCCCAACTGGTCGTAGACCAGGTTCACGAACAGGTCCGAGCTGAGGACGCGCATGGCCGGGCACGCAAACACGGTCTTGCCGTCTTCGTCCTGCAGGCTGATCGTTTCGGTCCATTGGTTCAGGTCGATGCGCTTGAGCGATTCGTACGCCCAGGTGGCGCCGCCGATGTGCAGGCATTCGGCCGACAGGGCCAATTCCTGCGTTTCCAGGTCCGGGAAATCACCGCTGCGGATGTAGCGGAACGCGACTCGCGCGCCGTCCGCGATTCTCTGTTCCAGTACCGGCAGACGCTGCGCAACGTAGCGCGAACGGAACGCGTCCATCAACTTGTTGAATTCGCCAACCTCGGCAGGCACCAAGGTCCAGCCGTGCGCCGCATCGGTGCGGTAGGCAAAATGATTGATCAGGCCAGCGGCCGCGTCCGGCCCGGAGGCGATCAGGCAAAGGTCCTGGATGTCCGCAAAGGCGGTGTAGGTGCGCGCGTCGCCTTGTCGGCTGACAACGCCATACTCGTGCAACTCAAAGCAATCCGGGGTGCTCCCCGTGTGGTTAAACACCGCCAGCGCGTCAGAGGCTTGCGGGGTTTTGCTATCGGTCATGCAACTTCCTTATTGGAATTAGGGTGCTTTCGCGGCCCAGGACGTCGCAAAGTCATGCGATCCGTATTCTCCCTTATATGGGAGATACGTGCTTGATGACCCTTATTTCCCGCACTTCCGGCCAGGCGGGACGGACTCAGGCCCCTGGCGGCACCGGCGCGAACGGATAGTGCGCCACCGTGCCGCCGCCCGCGATGATGGCAGTGGCTTCGGGCACTTCCTCCCAGGCGCCGGGCATTTCGGTCAAGGGTTCCGACAGCAGCAGAAAGGCGTCATCGTCCAGCGCCGCGATCTGCGGATTGTCGGGATACAGCTGGCGCAGATGGCGCACGCAGGTGTTGTGGAACAGCGTGCGCGAATCGGCTTCGCTGGAATAGCGCACGGCGATCAGGCGCTGGCCGTCCAGCGCGCAGACCGTCATGTTGATGGGCTGCGCCACGCCATGCCGCCTGCCCGTCTCTTCCACCGCGCCCACCATGCGGGCCAGCGCCGCCAGCGGGTCTTCCTCCAGGCCGAAGCTCAAGGCCAGCAGGAACATCACCTCGGAATCCGTCGACCCTTCCAGCGAACCGAAATACGCCGGCGCGATCATCAGCATCAGGTCGCGCCTGAGCAGCGGATAGTCGCGGATGACGCCGTTGTGCACGAACAGCCATTGCCCGTGGCGGAACGGATGGCAGTTGGTTTCCTGCGCGGGCGTGTCGGTGGCGGCGCGGATGTGCGCCACGAACAGCGGCGCATGGATGGCGCGCGCAGCTTCCCGCAGATTGCGGTCGTTCCAGGCCGGATGCACGCTGCGATAGCGGAATGGCGGCTCCAGCGGCTGGCCTGCGTGCTGGCGGCCGTACCAGCCCAGGCCAAAGCCATCGCCATTGGTGGTGGTGGCGCCCAGCCGCGAATGCAGGCTCTGGTCGATCAGGGAGTGCTTGGCCTTGAACAGCACGCTCTCCATCTGTATGGGACTACCGGTATAAGCCAGCCAGCGACACATGGCGCGCTCCTTCGATCAGCGGGGTTGCCGCGCCCCGGAACCACGGGGCAGGCGCAGTCCAGTGTAGGAGCAGCCCGCGGCTTTCCACAAGCCGCCAATCCTGCCCCTATTTCTTCAGCAGCGCCTTCAGCATGGCCATGCGCTCCTTGGGATTCATCGCGGCGGTGGCTTCGTCTTCCTGCACGCGCACGTCGCCCAGGCCCATTTCCTCGATGAAGCGCGAAGGCTCGCGCACCAGGTCCTCGCGCGCCCGGCGGCGGCGCTTGCACCAGCTCAGGTTCAGGCTGCGCTGCGCGCGCGTGATGCCCACATACATCAGCCGGCGCTCTTCCTGGATGCGTGAAGCCAGGTTTTCGGCCGCGCGCGCCGGATCGCCAACTTCGTCGTCCTTGCCCAGGTGCGGCAGCAAGCCTTCCTCCACGCCCGCGAGATACACGTGCGGATACTCCAGGCCCTTGGACGCGTGCAGGGTGGACATCTTCACCGCGTCGGGCTCTTCTTCCTCGCCACGCTCCAGCATGGTGACCAGCGCCACGTGCTGCACCAGGTCGAAGAGCGTCATGTTGTCCTCTTCGGCCTTGCGCTTGAGCCAGCCGGTCAGTTCCAGCACGTTCTGCCAGCGCGTCTGCGCGGGCCGTTCCTCGAACAATTCGTACAGATGGCGCTCGTACTGGATGGCCTCCAGCAGATCGTCCAGCAGCACGCCGGCGGGTTCGGCCGGCGCGGCGTCCTTGCCCGAGGCCGCGCCGCGCCCCGCGCGCCACTGCATGCGGCGGATGAACTCGGTGAAGGTGCGCAGCGGCTCCAGCTGGCGCGGCGCCAACTGGCTTTCCAGGCCGGTCTCGGCCACGGCCGCCAGCAGGGACAGTTCACGGCTGGCGGCGTACTGGCCCAGCGTCTGCAAGGTGGCCTGGCCGATGCCGCGCTTGGGCGTGGTGGCCGCGCGGATGAAGGCCGGGTCGTCTTCGTCGTTGGCCAGGATGCGCAGATAGGCCAGCACGTCGCGCACTTCGGTCTTGTCGAAAAAGCTCTGGCCGCCCGATATCGTGTACGGAATCTTCAGGTTGCGCAGCGCCTGCTCCAGGATGCGCGACTGATGGTTGCTGCGGTACAGGATGGCGAAATCCTTCCACTGCGCCTGGCGCTCGAAGCGCGAAGCCGACACCTTCATGGCGATGGATTCCGCCTCCTGTTCCTCGCCGTCCATGGCCGACACCAGGATGGGCTCGCCCACGCCCAGGTCGGACCACAGCTTCTTGTCGAACAGCTTGGGGTTCTTTTCGATCACCTGGTTCGCGGCCGCCAGGATGCGCTGCACCGACCGGTAGTTCTGCTCCAGCTTGATGAGCTTAATGTTGGGATAGTCGGTGGTCAGCTTGGCCAGGTTCTCGATGGTCGCGCCGCGCCAGGCGTAGATCGCCTGGTCGTCGTCGCCCACCGCCGTGAACATGGCGCGCGAGCCCGTCAGCAGCTGCACCAGGCGGTACTGGCACACGTTGGTGTCCTGGTACTCGTCCACCAGCAGATAGCGCACGCGGTTCTGCCAGCGGGTGCGCACCTCTTCATTGTTGGCCAGCAGCAGCGCCGGGATGCGGATCAGGTCGTCGAAGTCCACCGCCTGGTAGGCGGCCAGCGTGGCGGCGTAGCTGCGATAGACGTTGGCCGCTTCCACGTCGGCCGGCGTGATGGCTTCGCGCGCGGCGTCGTCCGGCTCCATCAAGCCGTTCTTCCACAGCGAGATGATGCCCTGCACGTGGCGCAGTCGGGCCTTGTCGGTGGTGTTCAGCAGTTCCTGGATGATGGCCATGGCGTCGTCGGCGTCCAGGATCGAAAACGTCGGCTTCAGGCCCGCGTTGCGCGCTTCCTCGCGCAGCATCTTCACGCCCAGCGAATGGAAGGTGCTGATGATCAGGCCCTTGGACAGCTTGCGGTCCACCAGGGTTTTGACGCGCTCGTCCATCTCGCGCGCGGCCTTGTTGGTGAAGGTCAGCGCCACCACGTTGCGGCCCATATAGCCGCACTCGCGCAGCAGATAGGCGATCTTCTGCGTGATCACGCGCGTCTTGCCGCTGCCGGCGCCGGCCAGCACCAGACAGGGGCCGTCCAGGTACAGCACCGCTTCACGTTGAGCGGGGTTCATGCCTTGGGCTATAGGTTCGCTGGCGGACATTTGAGTCAGGTGATCATGCATCGCGGCGGCCGCAATGAGGCTACGGCCGGCAAGCACGGGGCTTGCGGCCGCCCGTCAGCGGGCCGGTAACACGCGAGAAAAAGGGGACGGGCGCAGCCGCCGCAGCGGGCCTGCCGCGCCGGCGCGATAGAGGAGAAAGATCATAGAACAATCAGATCGACGGCGCATCGGCCCCTGCCGCAATCGATCAGATTTCCAGCGGATCGACTTCCAATTGCCAGCGCACGCGGGCCTCGTTGGCCAGGTATGGCAGGTGGTGCGACCAGGACGCCAGGAAGGCCTGCAGAGCCGGCCGGCTGCTGCTTTCCGCCAGCAGTTGCGCGCGCTCGATATTGGCCACGCGCACCACGCGCAGCGGCACCGGGTCGTACAGCATGATGGCGTCCAGGCCCGGGAAATCGGCAGCCCATTCCCCCTCGGGCAAGGTCCGCGCCCGCTCCAGGAACTCCTGCGCCACTTTCAGTTCGCGCGCCTCGGCGGTCAGCAGGGCCTGGTAGACGAAAGGCGGCAGGCCGGTGCTTTCGCGTTCGTGCAGGGCGTGGCGGGCAAAGCCCGCGTAATCGTGCCGCAGCAGCGCCTGGTAGACCGGCTGCTCGGGGTAGCCGGTCTGTATCAGCACTTCGCCATTGCCCTGGTGGCGGCCGGCCCGGCCCGCCACCTGCATCAGCTGCGCGAACAGGCGTTCCGGCGCGCGGAAGTCGTGCGCGAACAGCATCGAATCCGCATTCAGCACGCCCACCAGTCCCAGCCGCGCGAAATCGTGGCCCTTGGCCACCATCTGCGTGCCCACCAGGATGTCCACTTCGCCCGCGTGCACCGACGCGAACAGCGCCTCGGCGCTGCCTTTCTTGCGCGTGCTGTCGGCGTCGATGCGCAGGATGCGCGCCTCGGGAAACAGTTCCGCCAGATGTTCTTCGACGCGCTGCGTGCCGCGCCCCATGGGCGCCAGGTCCTGGTCGCCGCATTCAGGGCAGGCGCGCGGCACCGGGGCCTGATAGCCGCAGTGATGGCATTGCAGGCGATGGCCGCGGCCATCGGTGCGGTGCAGTACGGTGAACGCGGTGCAGCGCGGGCAATTGCTGACCCAGGCGCAGGACTGGCAATGCAGCACCGGCGAATAGCCGCGCCGGTTCAGGAAGATGAGCGACTGCTCCTTGCGCTCCAGACGCTGCGCGATGGCGTCCAGAAGCTGCGGCGACATGCCCTGCTTCATCTGCAGGCGGCGCGTGTCGATCAGGCGCATGGACGGCAGGCTGCTGGCGCGCGCGCGGCCCGGCAGGGTCAGCCGCAGGTAGCGGCCGCGCTCGGCATGCTGCCAGGTTTCCAGCGAGGGCGTGGCCGAGCCCAGCACCACCGGGATGCCCAGGTCATGGGCGCGCCACACCGCCAGGTCGCGCGCCGAATAGCGCAGGCCGTCCTGCTGCTTGTAGGAGGCGTCGTGCTCCTCGTCCACCACGATCAGGCCCAGTTGGCTCAAGGGTGCGAACACCGACATGCGCGTGCCCAGCAGCATGCGAGCCTCGCCGCGCTGGGCGCGGGCCCAAGCCTGCAGGCGTTCGCCATCGGACAAGCCGCTATGCATGACCGCCAGGCCGTCTGGTCCGACCAGCGCCTCCAGGCGCGCGCGCAACGCGCCCTCCAACTGCGGCGTCAGATTGATTTCAGGCACCATCAGCAGCACCTGGCGTCCGGCGGCCAGCACCTTTTCAGCCGCGCGCAGGTAGACCTCGGTCTTGCCGCTGCCCGTCACGCCATGCAGCAACACGGGCTTGAACCCGTTCAGCGCGCCTATGGTGTCCACCGCCTCGCGTTGGGCGTCGTTGAGTTCCGGCGGCTGGTCGGCCTGGGCCGGCGTACGCGCAACCTTGCGCTTGCGCCCGTCCAGCCGCGCCACCGGTCCGCCGGCCGAGCGCTTGCCCTGGTAAGCCGTGGGCTTGCGCAGCGGCGGCGGCAGCGTGGGCAGCATCACCTCGCCCAGCGGCCGTTGATAGTAGTCGGCGGCAAAGCGGGCCAGGCGCAGCCAGTCCTCGTCGAAGGGCGGCAAATCGTCCAGCACCTCTTCGATCGGCCGGATCTGCTTGGGATCGAAGGACGGCTCGGCCGGGTTATCCACCACCACCCCGATCAGCTTGCGGCGGCCGAACGGCACGATGACCCGCAGGCCCACCGTCACCGGCGCCTCGCTGCGGTAATCGAACGGGCCGGGCAAGGGCACGTCCAGCGCCACCCGCACCCAGCAGACCGCGGGGGTCGTATTCGGCTGCGCTTCAGACATGGGGGCTAGGACGGAGCATGTAGAAGGATGATCCCGGATGATGTCGGCGTGCTCGCTTTTCCGCCTGTGGATAACTTTGGGGAAAAGGCTGGAGCAACATCGAAAATTGGAATTTGACAAGATTGCGCAAACTTACGAAATCTTGTTGAAAACTCTAATTTCATTATTAATAACAATAACTTATTAGAGCTTCCGAGATTGTAAACTAGCATCTAAAGGGTTTTCCCCGAGAGCAATCTTGCTGTGCACAAGTGTCCCCGGGAGCCCTCCTGCTTCGGCCCTGCGGACCGAAGCGTCCACTCACTTACCCCCGCAGCGAACGGCTGTGCTGGTGGACTTCATCCACCAATTCGGCTACGGCTTCTGGCGGAGTAAAGCGGGAAATACCGTGCCCCAGGTTGAACACGTGGCCGCCCTTGCCCACCGGTCCGAAGGCATCCAGCACGCGGCGCGCCTCGGCACGGATGGCGGGTCCGCCGCCGAACAAGGCCATGGGATCCAGGTTGCCCTGGAACGCGACCGAGTCGCCGGTGCGGCGCCGCGCGGCCGCCAGGTCCACCGTCCAATCCAGGCCCACGGCATCGGCGCCGCAAGCGGCGATCTGTTCCAGCCACTGGCCGCCGCCCTTGGTGAAAACGATGGCCGGCACGCGGCGGCCTTCGTGCTCGCGGGTCAGGCCGGCCACGACCTTGCGGGTATATGCCAGCGAGAACTGCTGGAACAGACCGTCGGCCAGCACGCCGCCCCAGCTGTCGAACAGCATCACGGCCTGCGCACCCGCGGCGATCTGCGCGTTCAGGTACTGCAGCGTGGCTTCGGCATTGATTTCCAGAATGCGGTGCAGCAGGTCGGGCCGCGCGTACAGCATGGTCTTGATCAGCCGGTAATCATCGCTGCCCTGGCCTTCCACCATGTAGCAGGCGATGGTCCAGGGGCTGCCGGCAAAGCCGATCAGCGGCACCTTGCCGTCCAGATCGCGCCGGATCGTGCGCACGGCGTCGAACACATAGCGCAGCTTGTCCATGTCCGGCACTTCCAGGCGCGCCACGTCTTCCTCGGTGCGCACCGGGCGGGCGAAACGGGGGCCCTCGCCTTCGGCGAAGTCCAGGCCCAGGCCCATGGCGTGCGGCACGGTCAGGATGTCCGAGAACAAGATGGCCGCGTCCAGGTCGAAACGCTCCAGCGGCTGCAACGTGACTTCCGAGGCGTAGTCCGGGTTCTGAGCGAGGCCCATGAAGGAACCCGCGCGGGCCCGCGTCTGGCGGTACTCGGGCAGGTAGCGGCCGGCCTGGCGCATCAGCCAGATCGGGGTGTAGGGCACGGGCTCGCGCAACAGCGAGCGCAAGAACACATCGTTCTTCAGTACGGAAGCAGACACGACTATCCTCGATGATCGGAAGCCGTGATTTTACTTCCCCTGGCTGACAAGTCGCGGGCCGGCCCCAGCGCCGGACTTGCCCGCGCGCAAGCGCGACGCTTTCGGCACGGGACGGCGCTGCGGCGCCCGGATGGCGGGCCTGCGCGCGCCTGCATGCCGTCGCGCCGCGCCGACGTCTCAGGCCCCCCGCTCCTGCGCGGCCTGCCTGTACGGCGCCGCCTCGATGCCGTGCTTGCGCATCAGCGCCCAGAACGCCCGCCGGTGCTTGCAGCAGGCCCGCGCAGCCTGCGCCACATTGCCGCCGTGGCGCGACAGCGCATGCCTGATGTAGTCGCGCTCGAAACCATCCACCACCCGCGCCTTCGCGATGCGGAAGGATTCGTGCGCGGGCCGGGGATGCGCTTGGCGCATGCCCGACAGGGTCTGCTCGACGAGATCGCGCGACACCCTGGAGCGCAGAAGCGCAGGCCTGGATGCCGCGTCCGCGCCAGCCTGGGAACGCGATTCGCGATAGTCCGTCGTGGGCTCGCGGATCTCCGCGCGCGCCGTGCCGCGCCCCTGCGTGGCGCCGGCCATGCGGCCGAGCCGCACCCGCATGCTCTCCTGGCAGGGGGGCTGGGTCATGAAATCCGACGCGCCCAGGTTCAGCAGGTCTTCGATCGCGGGCGCCTTCATGTCCGAGATCAGCAGCAGCACAGGCGTGGTCAGGACGGCGCCCGCCTGCTGCAGGGCCATGCGCGTCCAGGCCAGCGATGACGGCGCCACCGGCAGGATGCAGCAGTCGTAGCGCCTGAGCGCCACCGCCAGCCTTGCCAGCGCCTGCACGTCCGCTTCCGGGACCTGCGCCTGCGTGTGGGCGTCGGTCTGCGCGGCGACGGCATCCGGGGCCGCAACGCCGGCGGCAGCAAAGCGCACCGGACTCAGTGACACCAGGTGCAACCGCACGCGCATCTGCCTGGCCGGGTGCTGCGCGACCAGGTCGCGCATCGCCCCGTCGTGGCCGGGCGCCACCAGAACCCCGCAATCCAGGATCTCTCGCACGCTTTCCCTCTACGCTTGATTAGGAAAGCTGAAGGCTACTGTTGCAATCGCCGGGCAGCTATTCGTAGTGATCGCATTGCGGCTCGCACAAGGGGAGGCGGGGCGGCCTTTTCCGCGGGGCGGCCATATCCGTGCATGAAAAAAGCGGCCCTGAGGCCGCCTTTTTCGATTCCGGGGCGAACCCCGGGGCACAGCTTCGCCGCTTAGTGCGAACGGCCGCCTTGGCGCAGCTTGCGCGCCGCGATGGCTTGCGCAGCCAGCATGGCGAGTTCCGCTTCGACCACGGCGATGTCCGCCTTGTCCTTGGCATTGGCCAGGGCCTGTTCGGCCTTCTGGCGCGCTTCCAGGGCGCGGGCTTCGTCCAGGTCGGCGGCACGGATAGCCGTGTCGGCCAGAACCGTCACGCTGCCCGGCTGCACTTCCAGAATGCCCCCGGCGACGAAGATGTTTTCCTCGCCTTGGTCGGCACGAACGATCTTGACCGTCCCGGGGCGTATGCGCGAAATCAGCGGGGTGTGGCCGGGCAGAATGCCCAGTTCACCCGCTTCGCCAGGCAGTACCACGAACTTCGCCTCACCGGAGAAGATCGCTTCCTCTGCGCTGACGACATCCACATGCAGGGTAGCCATATCGGTTCCTTATTGCAGTTTCTTGGCCTTCTCGAAGGCCTCGTCGATCGAGCCGACCATGTAGAAGGCCTGTTCCGGCAGCGCATCGCACTCGCCGTTCACGATCATCTTGAAACCACGGATGGTTTCGGCCAGCGGAACGTACTTGCCGGGCGAACCGGTGAACACTTCTGCAACGTGGAACGGCTGCGACAGGAAACGCTGGATCTTACGCGCGCGGGCCACGGCCTGCTTGTCTTCCGGCGACAGTTCGTCCATGCCCAGAATCGCGATGATGTCGCGCAGTTCCTTGTAGCGCTGCAGCGTTTGCTGCACGCCACGGGCCACGGCGTAGTGCTCTTCGCCCACGACTTGCGGGTCGAGCTGGCGGCTGGACGAATCCAGCGGGTCCACGGCCGGATAGATACCCAGGGCGGCGATGTCACGCGACAGCACGACGGTCGAGTCCAAGTGCTGGAAGGTCGTGGCAGGCGACGGGTCGGTCAAGTCGTCCGCAGGGACGTACACGGCCTGGATCGAGGTGATCGAGCCAGTCTTGGTCGACGTGATGCGCTCTTGCAGCTTGCCCATTTCTTCGGCCAGCGTGGGCTGGTAGCCCACTGCCGACGGCATACGGCCCAGCAGTGCGGACACTTCCGTACCGGCCAGGGTGTAGCGGTAGATGTTGTCCACGAAGAACAGGATGTCGCGGCCTTCGTCGCGGAACTTCTCGGCCATGGTCAGGCCGGTCAGCGCCACGCGCAGACGGTTGCCCGGGGGTTCGTTCATCTGACCGAACACCATCGCAACCTTGTCCAGAACGTTCGACTCTTCCATTTCGTGGTAGAAGTCGTTGCCTTCGCGGGTACGCTCACCCACGCCGGCGAACACCGACAAGCCGCTGTGCTGCTTGGCGATGTTGTTGATCAGTTCCATCATGTTGACGGTCTTGCCCACGCCGGCGCCGCCGAACAGGCCGACCTTGCCGCCCTTGGCGAACGGGCACACCAGGTCAATAACCTTGATGCCGGTTTCCAGCAGTTCCACCGACGGCGACAGTTCGTCGAAACGGGGAGCCGGCTGGTGAATGCCACGCTTTTCTTCGTGCTGGATCGGGCCGGCTTCGTCGATGGGACGACCGAGCACGTCCATGATGCGGCCCAGCGTGCCGGTGCCGACGGGCACCGAGATCGGGGCGCCCGTGCCGGTGACCTTCATGCCGCGGCGCAGGCCGTCGCTGGAGCCCAGCGCAATGGTACGCACCACGCCGTCGCCCAGCTGTTGCTGCACTTCCAGCGTCAGACCCTTTTCGGCGAACGAGGAACCCTCGTCGGCCAGGGTAAGCGCTTCATAGATCTTGGGCATTTGATCGCGGGGGAACTGAATATCCACCACGGCGCCGATGCACTGAACGATGGTTCCGTTGCTCATGTCGATTCCTTGCTTGATAGCTTTTGACGGGATGCTGCCTGCCTTAAACGGCGGCAGCGCCCCCTACGATTTCCGAAATTTCTTTGGTGATCGCGGCCTGACGGGTCTTGTTGTAGACCAGTTGCAGATCGCCGATGACCTTCTTGGCGTTGTCCGACGCCGCCTTCATGGCGACCATCCGGGCCGACTGCTCCGAAGCCATGTTCTCGGCCACGGCTTGGTACAGCAGGCCTTCAACGTAACGCTGCAGCAGGTCGTCGATCACGCTACGGGCGTCGGGTTCGTAGATGTAATCCCAGCTGTAGTCCGACTTCACTTCCGAGGTCTTGGCCAGGTTCTCGGCACCCATCTGGTACGGATCATCCAAACCGCTGGCCAGAGGCAGCAGACGCAGGAACAGCGGCTCCTGCTTCATCGTGTTGACGAAGCGGGTCGAAGCCACGTACAGCGCGTCGATGCGGCCTTCCAGGTAGGCGTCCAGCTGCACCTTGATCGCGCCCAGCAGGCGGTCGAGTTGCGGCTTGTCGCCCAGTTGCACTTCCTGGGAAACCAGTTTGGCGCCGATGCGCGTCAGCACGCCCACGCCCTTGTTGCCGAAAGCGGTCGCTTGCACGGCGATGCCGTTCTTCTCGAACTCTTTCAGCTTGCCCAACGTCACGCGGGTGATGTTGGTGTTCAAGCCGCCGCACAAACCCTTGTCGGTCGTCACCATGACCACGCCGACCGCCTTGATTTCGCGTTCGACCAGGTACGGGTGGCTGTACTCGGGGTTGGCCTGCATCAGGTGCGCAGCAATCTCGCGCACCTTGGTGGCGTACGGACGGCCAGCACGCATCCGTTCCTGCGCCTTGCGCATTTTGGATGCGGCGACCATTTCCATCGCCTTGGTGATCTTGCGCGTGTTTTGCACGCTCTTGATCTTGGTTCGGATTTCCTTAATTCCGGGCATTGCGCTTTCCTGTGAAGACTGGCCGATGGGTTCCGCTCGCGCCTCAACCATCCGGGAAGGATGGGTGAGGCGTCGCGGACGCCTAACCCATCACTTTCTTAAAAAGCACCGTGCTTCTTGAATTCCTGGATGGCGGCGGCCAATTCGGCTTCGTCATCCTTGGACAGTTCCTTGGTGTCTTCGATGCGCTGGATCAGGGCCGCATGCTTGGCCTTCAGTTGATCCTTCAGCGACTTCTCGAACGACAGCACTTGGGCCACGTCCACTTCATCCAGGTAGCCGTTGTTGACCGTGTACAGCGTGACGGCCAGTTCCCACACTTGCAGCGGCTGGTATTGCGGCTGCTTGAGCAGTTCCACCACGCGCTTGCCGCGTTCCAGCTGGCGACGGGTCGCGTCGTCCAGGTCGGAAGCGAACTGCGCGAAGGCGGCCAGTTCACGGTACTGCGCCAAGTCGGTACGGATACCGCCGGACAGCTTCTTGACGACCTTGGTCTGAGCAGCGCCACCCACACGCGACACCGAGATACCGGCGTTGATTGCGGGACGGACACCGGCGTTGAACAGGTCGGTTTCCAGGAAGATCTGGCCGTCGGTGATCGAGATCACGTTGGTCGGAACGAAGGCCGACACGTCGCCTGCCTGGGTTTCGATGATCGGCAGCGCGGTCAGCGAGCCGGTCTTGCCCTTGACGGCGCCGTTGGTGAACTTCTCGACGTACTCTTCGTTCACGCGGGCAGCGCGTTCCAGCAGGCGCGAGTGCAGGTAGAACACGTCGCCCGGGTAGGCTTCGCGGCCCGGCGGACGGCGCAGCAGCAGCGACACTTGGCGATAGGCCCAGGCTTGCTTGGTCAGGTCGTCATAGACGATCAGGGCGTCTTCGCCGCGATCGCGGAAGTATTCGCCCATCGTGCAGCCGGCGTAGGCGGCCAGGTACTGCATGGCGGCCGAGTCGGAGGCCGAAGCGGCCACGACGATGGTGTATTCCATCGCGCCGTGCTCTTCCAGCTTGCGGACCACGTTGTTGATCGTGGAAGCCTTCTGGCCGATGGCGACGTACACGCAGGTGACGCCCTTGCCCTTCTGGCTGATGATGGTGTCGACAGCGACGGCGGTCTTGCCGGTCTGGCGGTCGCCAATGATCAGTTCGCGCTGGCCGCGGCCGATCGGCACCATCGAGTCGATAGCCTTGATGCCGGTTTGCAGCGGCTGCGACACCGAGCGGCGGGCGATAACGCCAGGCGCCACTTTTTCGATGATGTCGGTGGCCTTGGCGTTGACCGGGCCCTTGCCGTCGATCGGCTCGCCCAGCGTGTTGACCACGCGGCCTTTCAGTTCGGGACCGACCGGAACTTCCAGAATGCGGCCGGTCGTCTTGACCTGGTCGCCTTCGGAAACGCCGGTGTAGTCGCCGAGAATAACGGCGCCGACGGAATCACGCTCGAGGTTGAGCGCCAGACCGAAAACGTTGTTGGGGAATTCGAGCATTTCGCCCTGCATCACGTCGGACAAGCCGTGGATGCGGGTAATACCGTCGGTCACGGACACGACGGTGCCCTGAGTACGGACATCAGCCGAAGCGCCCAGGCCCTCGATGCGGCTCTTGAGCAGTTCGCTGATCTCGGAGGGATTGAGTTGCATATTGACTCCTGGAATCCTGTTAGTTGCCTTAAGCGGCGAGCTGATCGCGCATGCGGGCCAATTGGGCTTGTACGGAAGTATCGAGCACCTGGTCACCGACGGCCACGCGCACGCCGCCGATCAGCGACGGATCAACGGTGACGCTGGGCTTGAGCTTGAGGCCAAATTTTTGTTCGAGCGCGGTGACCAGCTCTTTGACCTGGGCATCGCTCAGCTCGAACGCGCTGGTGATTTCCGCCTGCGCCGTGCCGTCGTGACGATTCCGCAGCACCGCGAATTGCGCGGCGATGTCGGGCAGCAGCAGCAGCCGGTCGTTTTCGACCAGCAGCTCGATGAAATTGCGGGCGGCTTGAGGCAGTTCGGCCTTTACCAGGCCGGAGAACAGCTCGACGCGCTGCTTGTCGCCCAGACGCGGGTCGGCCATGGCCTCGCGCACGTCGGGGTTGGAGGCGACCTGAGCCAGTTCGCTGACCAGGTCGGACCAGGCCGGCAAGCCGGCCTTGTCGTCGCGCGCCGCGCTGAAGAGCGCTTCAGCGTAGGGCCGGGCAACAGTGGAAAGTTCAGCCATGGCGGTCCCGGATTAAAGCTGCGCGCGGAGCTGGTTGAGCAGCTCGGCGTGTGCGCGGGCGTCAACCTCGCGCTTGAGGATCTGTTCAGCACCCTTGACGGCCAGCGCAGCGACGTCGTCGCGCAGCAGGTCGCGGGCGCGCTGGACTTCCTGCGCGGCATCCTGGGCAGCCTGCGCCACGATGCGGGCGCGTTCGGCTTCCGCTTCACGGCGGGCCTGCTCGATCAGGGAGGCGGCTTGCTTCTCGGCCTCGATGATGCGGGCGTGGTTTTCGGACTTGGCAGAAGCCTCGATCAGACTGACGCGCGCCTGGGCTTGAGCCAAATCGGCTTTGCCCTTCTCGGCGGCGGCCAGGCCGTCGGCGATTTTCTGGCGGCGCTCGTCCATCGCCTTCGTCAGGGGAGGCCACACGAATTTCATCGTGAACCAGCCAAGAACGAAGAACACGAGCATCTGGAAAATGATCGTCGCGTTCAGATTCACGGTCGTTCCTTTAACACCTTGCGGCTCCGACCGCACCCGGAAAGGGGCGTCACGGAGCACTCGATACTTTGCTAGGCGGCGACGGAGCTTGCACCCTCATCGCCGCCAGCGTCATGACCCGCCTTTTCGCCGGCGGGCGGTGCCTTATCCGACGAACGGATTGGCGAAGGCGAACAGCATGGCAATACCCACGCCGATCAGGAATGCCGCGTCGATCAGGCCAGCCAGCAGGAACATCTTCGTTTGCAGAGCGTTCATCAGTTCAGGCTGACGAGCCGAGGCTTCCAGATACTTGCCGCCCATCAGTGCGATGCCGATGCAAGCGCCGATAGCGCCCAGACCGATGATAAGACCGCATGCGAGGGCAACGAAAGCGACGTTGGTCATGACAACTCCTTGGTTAGAAATCTGAAGTCAAAAATTGAAAAATAAGGGGTACTGCTCAATGCAAGATAATCTTGCTATCCCGAGCTGGCCGGGTGGCCAGCTCGGGAAATTCGGGGGATCAGTGGCCTTCGTGAGCCTGGCCGAGGTACACCAGCGTCAGCATCATGAAGATGAAGGCCTGCAGCAGAACGATCAGGATGTGGAAGATCGCCCAGATGGAGCCGGCCAGGATGTGACCGATGCCCAAGCCGATGCTGGCGCCGTTGAAGCCGGTCCAGGCGCCGCCCAGCAGGGCGATCAGCATGAAAATCAGTTCGCCGGCGAACATGTTGCCGAACAACCGCATGCCCAGCGACACGGACTTGGCGGCATATTCGATCAGGTTCAGCAGCAGGTTGAACGGGGCCAGCACGATGGCGCCGATGCCGTGCGCGTGGAACGGCGCGGTGAACAGTTCCTTGACGAAGCCGCCCGGGTGCTTGATCTTGATGCCGTAGTAGAACATCAGCAGCAGCACGCCCAGCGACATGCCCATCGGCACGTTCAGGTCGGCGGTCGGCAGAATGCGGTGGTAGTAGAGCGGGTCGCCGTGCTCAGCACCCAGGCCGGTCAGGCGCCAGATGGAAGGCAGCAGGTCCACGGGCAGCAGGTCCAGCGCGTTCATCAGGATGATCCAGAGGAACACGGTGAGCGCCAGCGGGGCGATGAAAAGACGGCTCTTGGCGTTGTGGACGATGCCCTTGGCCTGATCGTCGACCATGTCGACGATCATTTCCACGAAGGCCTGGAAGCGGCCCGGCACGCCGTTGGTGGCGCGGCGCGCAGCGCGCCACAGGAAGAAAATGACGATCAGACCCATCAGGCCGGACCAGAACAACGAGTCGTAATTGATGATGTCGAACTGAGCAATAGCGCTCTGTTTCTCACCGGTATTGTTCAGATGCACCAGGTGGTGCTGAATATACGCGGACTGAGGCGACACGTCGCTGGCAGCAGCCATTTGAATCCTACCCTATTTGCTGTGCCCGGCCCTTGCGAGCCGGACGATTCCACGATTTCGTTTGCCGCAAACCTGCTCGGCGCTATGACAACTTGCGGAACATCAAGAGCAGGAGATAGCCCTTCAATGTGAGTATCAGACCGAACAGCGCGGCAGGCCATACGAGGCTGTCCTGCGCCACACGCGAAAGCAGCCACAACAGCAGCGCCGTTGCGAACAACTTGATCAACTCACCAGAGAGAAAGGTAAAGGGACTGGCTTTACCGGCCCGTACGCTGACAGCAAGGCGCAATGCGAACAACGCATTGGGAATGAAATACGCTCCCGCCCCCGCCAACGCCGACCAACCTGCCGTCGCCCCTCCGACAACCCCCGCAATTACTGCTGCTGCGAGCCCCATGGCACCTTGCGCAGCCAATGCCAACAGGAGCCCGCGGCTAGCTTGAGCATTCAGCGCCGCGCGATCCGCGTCACTGAGAACCAGAACTTTATCCGTCATGTCGTGGTCAAACACTGCTTGCTGCTGACCATGACCTTCAACCGGACCCTGCCGCACTTCCTGCTGCATGGAGTTCTGTTGCATCAAACTTCCTCGCTTTGCTTCTTTGCCCCTATCAGAACCGGCGCGTCCCGCTGCCCGTAGCTGCCCCCATAGCCAGCGCTAGTTCGTTGATTTCAAAAGCTTCATCAACGATCCGCCCGCTACTTGTCAGCCGCTACGTGTTCTTATCCCGCAAGCGTCAAACCCGCAGAGTATAGCGTGATTCTTTTTACCCTAGCAAATGAACTTTCGGCAGTTTGTAAGGCGCAAACAACGCTTCGATCGGACAAAATTAGGGACGCGAATCGACCTCGCAGCATGATGCGCAAACCCTGCCCAATGAAGCGCGGCCTCCACCATGGAGGCCGCGCTTTATACCATCAAAGCAGGATCAGTCTTCCTTGACCGGCGGCGGCGCCCACAGTCCGTCCAGCGCCGTATCCTGCGGCGAATACAGCCGCATGCTGAGCAGGAACGGCGCATCGGCCGCCGGCGAGGCGATCCAGTTCGAGCGCTTGCGTTCACCCGGGTCGCGGCGCTGGATGTAGATGTCCAGCGAACCGTCGGCGTTGTACTTCAGGCCGTCGGTACTGCGCAGCACGTAGCGGTTGGCCGGATTGTCGGCGAAGCCGTGCTTCTCGTCATACACGTGCAACGACCAGAAGGCGTTGACCGGAGGCAGCTGCCCCTTGTCGAAGTGCAGCACGTAGTCTTCGTTGGAATTCAGCGCGCGCCCCTTGGAGTCGGACACCGTGACCGGGTACAGCACGTCTTCCGGCGTCGGCGCGCCCAGGCCGGCATAGGCGATGGCAGCGCGGCGCGTGTAGTCGGTGCCATAGGTGCCGATGCCGGACAGCACGGTGCTCCAGCCGTTCATGGGCGTACCCAGGCGCGACACGCCATCAGCGATGCGCCGGCCCGCCAACGGCTGGGCCTGCGCCAGCGCCTGCTGCACGGCGGGACTCAGGCGGCCATACGAGAACGGCTGGCGACTGTCCAGGCCGATGCGGCGCATGCGGTCCAGAATGGGCGTGTCGTTGGCGTGCGGCGGGTTGTTGCGCATCACGTCGAAGAACAGCGTGAAGAACGACGCCGCGTCCATGCCGGCGGCTTGCTCGGCCGGCGTGCCGTCGGGCACCGTCACGGGCATGGGCGGCGGCAGGTCGCTGCCGATCGGCGCCGAGCCCACGCCGGGTCCGGTCTGCGGATAGGCACTGCGGGAGTTGCGGCTGGCGGCGGGGCGAACCATGGCCGGCGCGGCCATCGGGCTAGCGGTCATGCCGGCCTGGATCTGATTGACGGCGGCGTAGTCCTGCGGGCCGCCCGCCTGGGTCCAGCCGATCAGCCAGCCGGTGGCGGTGGGGCTGTGGATCACGTCCATGCCAGGCGGCACACTGCCCTGCCAGCCGGGGCCGACGATGGCGAAGGACTGGGCGCCGTTGCCGTTGGTGCGCGTGCCGCGCGAGGCGAACACGTCGCTCCACATGTCCAGGGCCGACAGCACCATATAGCGGTCGCCGGTCGCGGGCAGGTTCACGATCAGCGGCGTCCGCGACACGTCGAACCACAGGCTGGAGTACAGCGCATCGGCGCTGGGCCATGGCACGTCGCCCGCGCGCGGATCCGGGAAGGCGGCCTTGTGGCCGAACTGGTTCACCGGCGCCTTGCCGTCCAGCGGCGTCTGCACGGCCGTGGCCTTGCGGCGGGCCAACTCCATCAGGACCATCGGATACGCATAGACATAGGCGTCGATGGCGACGTCGCGCAGCTCTTGTTCGCTCATCTGCGACGCCGGCGCGGAGGCGGCGGGATACGGCGTTTCGGACACCAGGCGCAAAGTGGGACGCGGCGATTGCGCCTGAGTCGCGGTGAAGAAGCAGGCGCTGAGCGCGCCGGCAAGAACCGCGGCGGACCAGCGGCGGGTAGCGATGGATGTACGCATGCAAGGCTCCTTATTGGTTTTGTCTGCAAGCGAGCCGCCGCGCCGGGCTTGCCAGTTCGGGCAAGCCTCTCTGGCGCGGCACCTCACGGTGACGCCTTTTCAGGATAGGACCGAACTCTGCAACAAGGTGCTGCCGAACCGTTTCAAGGCGCAACGCCTCATGGCGTCCGGGCGCACGCGAAAAAAAGCGCGCCCTGGGAGGGCGCGCGGGGCAAATCTCAACGGGCCCGGGCTTGCCGCCCGGCCGTAACAAGGATTAACGGTGTTTGAAGTCCGGTTTGCGCTTCTCGGTGAACGCGGCCATGCCTTCCTTCTGGTCTTCGGTCGCGAACAGCGAATGGAATACGCGGCGCTCGAACAGCAGACCTTCGTTGAGCGAGCCTTCGAAGGCGCGGTTGACGCATTCCTTGGCCATCATGACCGACGGCAGGGACATGGAGGCGATCACGGTGGCCGCGTCCATGGCTTCTTCCATGAGCTTGTCGGCCGGCACCACGCGCGACACCAGGCCGGCGCGTTCCGCTTCCTCGGCGCCCATCATGCGGGCGGTCAGCGCCAGGTCCATGGCCTTGGCCTTGCCCACCGCGCGCGGCAGGCGCTGGGTGCCGCCGGCGCCCGGGATCACGCCCAGCTTGATTTCGGGCTGGCCGAACTTGGCGGTGTCGGCGGCGATGATGATGTCGCACATCATGGCCAGTTCGCAGCCGCCGCCCAGGGCGTAGCCGGCCACGGCGGCGATCACGGGCTTCTTGATGCGCTTGAGCGTTTCCCAGTTGCGCGTGATGTACTCGCCGCCATACACGTCCATGTAGGACCAGTCTTTCATGGCGCCGATGTCGGCGCCGGCGGCAAAGGCCTTTTCGCTGCCGGTGATGACCACGGCGCCGATATCGGCATCCGCTTCGAACGCAAGCAGGGCCGCGCCGAGCTCATCCATCAGTTGATCGTTCAAGGCGTTCAGGGCCTTGGGACGGTTCAACGTCAGCAGGCCGACGCGGCCCCGGGTTTCGACCAGCACAAACGACTCGCTCATTGATGTCTCCGAATAAGTATGAAAGTAAGATATGGCCATGGAAAAAGACAACGCTCTGCCGCTACTTTACCGCCTCGCGCCCCACGATCCGGCCGGACACCGCTACCGGATAACCCTAAGCATCGCAGCGCCCTCCCCCGACGGCCAGCGCCTGTCGCTGCCGGCCTGGATTCCGGGCAGCTATCTGATCCGCGATTTCTCGCGCCAGATCGAATCGCTGGCGGCCTATTCAGGCACGCGGCGCGTGCCTGTCGAGAAGATCGACAACCATACCTGGCAGGCCGCGCCCTGCGAGGGTCCGCTGCGGGTGGAGTATGAGGTCTATGCCTGGGACCTGTCGGTGCGCGGCGCGCATCTGGACGAGACCCACGGTTTTTTCAACGGCACCAGCGTGTTCCTCCGGGTGCATGGCCAGGACCACCTGCCCTGCCTGGTGGACCTGGCGCCGCCCCGCGCCATGCCGGACTGGAAGGTCTACACCAGCCTGCCGGAAGCGCGCGGCCACAAGGGCGCCGCGCGCCGCCACGGTTTCGGGCTGTATTTGGCGCCGGACTATGACGCGCTGATCGATCATCCGGTGGAAATGGGCACGCCGCAGGTGTCGAGCTTTGTGGCGCATGGCGCCGAACACGAGCTGGTGTTCACCGGCGTTGCGCCCAACCTGGACTTGGCGCGGATCACGGAAGACGTGCGCAAGATCTGCGAAACACAGATTGCGTTCTTCGAGCCGCGCAGCAAGCGCGCGCCTTTCCTGGACAGCTCCGACCGCTATGTGTTCATGACCATGGTCACGGGCGACGGCTATGGCGGGCTGGAGCATCGCGCCAGCACGGCGCTGATGACGGCGCGCAAGGATCTGCCGGTGATGGGCCAGCAAGGCCAGGGCGAAGGCTATCGCGGCTTTCTGGGCCTGGTGAGCCACGAGTATTTCCATACCTGGAACGTCAAGCGGATCAAGCCTGACGCCTTTGTTCCCTACGATCTTTCGCAGCCCGACCTGACGCGCCTGCTATGGGTGTTCGAAGGCTTCACGTCCTATTACGACGATCTGCTGCTGTTGCGTTCGGGCGCGATCACGCAGCCCGACTATCTGCGCCTGCTGGCCAAGACCATCACCAGCGTGGCGCGCACGCCGGGTCGGACGAAGCAGTCCGTGGCGGAGAGTTCTTTCGATGCCTGGACGCGCTATTACAAGCAGGATGAGAATTCGCCGAACGCGCTGGTCAGCTATTACACCAAGGGTGCGCTGGTGGCGCTGGGACTGGATCTGCTGATCCGCCGGGAAACGGGTGGCGCGCACTCGCTGGACGATGTGATGCGTCTGCTGTGGAGCCGCTATGGGCGCGACTTCTATCAAGGCAAGCCGCAAGGGTTGCCGGAGGACGGACTGCCGGCGCTGATTCGTGAAGCCACCGGTGTGGATACGCGGCGCTTCATCGCGCGCCATGCCTACGGGACGGCGGATGTGCCGCTGGCGGAGCTGCTGGAGCCGCAGGGCATCACGCTGCAATGGAAGACGGCGGCCAATATTCCTTCGCTGGATGCGCGTACGCGCAAGCAAGAGGAATCGCTGGTGCTGGCGACGGTGCTGGAGGGCGGCGCGGGGCATAAGGGCGGGTTGTCGGCGGGGGATGTGCTGGTTGCGGTGGACGGCTTGCGGGTGGATGCGCCGGCGGGGCTGGAACTGCTATTGGCGCAGTACCGGGCGGGGGATCGCGTGACTGTGCATGTGTTTCGGCGGGATGAGTTGAGGGCGTTCCGGGTGCGGCTGGGTGCGCCGGAGGCTTTGGATTGCGTGTTGACGGGCTGAGTTGTTTTGCTTTGCTTGGTTTTCTTGGGACCGTCTTTTTGTGAGACGGTCCCCTTGTTTTTGGGGCCGGTCTTTGTGTTCTTAAGACGCCTGGCGCGGCGGCCCGGCCGGTGGCGCGGGGCAACGATTGCGGTCCGGAGCGTTCGCTCCGGACTGCCCCTGCGTCATCCTCGTCCGCCTTCGGCTCCCTACGGATTCCCTTGGGCTTATCGACGCCCCGCGCCACCGGCCGGGCCGCCGCGCCAGGCTGTGCTGTTTGAATCTTCTCGGGCGCTGGGGCGAGTTGTTTGCTTGGGGTTCTCGCCTCGGTCTGGGCAAATGACGAAGATCTTGCGGGGTTCGCCCCAGGGCGGCCGCGCGGGCGGCCTTCTGGGGCTTATTCGGTGTCTTGCGATTGGTGATGGCGCTGCGCGTTGGTTGAGGCTGCTTCTGAATTTGGCGGGTCTCTCGGCGCGTCGAATGAACGCTTGCGGTTGTCACTCTTCCTTCATTTGCGCCGCTGTCTGCAAGAACGTATCCAGCGCGCGTCGCCTGCCTTGCCGGCGGCTAACGGCGTAGACCATGGCGCGCGCGATGTTGGCGGGCAACGTGCAGACGGCAATGCGGTCGGTTGCGTGGCGGCAGGTGGAACGCGGCACCAGGGCCACGCCCAGGCCTGCGGCAACCAGCGCCAGCTGGGCCGGGACTTCGGCGACGGTTTGCGCCGCGGACAGG
Source organism: Achromobacter xylosoxidans (assembly GCF_002192695.1). GTDB lineage: Bacteria > Pseudomonadota > Gammaproteobacteria > Burkholderiales > Burkholderiaceae_B > Achromobacter > Achromobacter xylosoxidans_C. Next base: position 51,363 of record NZ_MTLG01000001.1, on the reverse strand, counting down.
GGCAGGCCGGCGCGGGCGCAGGTTTCGGCCAGGGTGCGGGCGAAGGCGGAGGTATCCTGGCGCAGCATGACGAACGCTTCGCCCGCGAGGTCGCTCAGTTCCAGCCGCTTGCGGGCCGACAAGGGGTGGCCCTTGGGAAGCACGGCCACGACGGGATCGGGCCATAGCGGCATGGACTGCAGTTCCTCGTCATCGACGGCGGTGCGGGAGATGCTGACGTCGATGCGGTGTCCGCGCAGCGCATCCAGTTGCGCGGCCGGGTTCATCTCGTTGAGCAGGACAGAGACCTGAGGATGGGACGCCTTGTAGCGGGCGATCAAGGCCGGCACCGGACCCATGAAGTGCGAACCGGACAGCCCTACCTCGATGCGGCCCGCCAGGCCCTGGTCCACGGCGCGGACGCGCACGGTGGCGTCCTTGAGGCTGGCGAGCAAGGCGCGGACGTCGTTCAGGAAGGCTTCGCCTGCCTCGGTCAGGGTGACGCGGCGGTTGTTGCGGTCGAACAGCTTGACCTCGAGTTCGCGCTCCAGCTGGGCGATCTGCAGGCTGAGCGGCGGCTGCGAGATATGCAGGCGCGCCGCGGCCCGGGTGAAGTTCAATTCTTCGGCCAGCACGGCGAAATAACGGAGTTGGCGGATTTCCATGGCGGCCAGTTATTTGGGAAAGATATCAAACCAGATAAAAACTATATTGGAAAATATCGTTCCCGGCGACCAGAATAAGTCCTGCCATAGAGCACACGACAACATCCGGGGACTCGCCAAGAGACCAGCGCCTGCCGCCGCAGGCAGCGCCACCGGCTGATATCCGCATTTCGCATTGCCGGCTTCGCGCGCTCCGCTGCGCGGCCGGCCCTCTTACGCCTTTCGAGGAGCATCGCCATGACCGCATCCCCCCGCGCCCTGCGCATCGGCCAGATCGTCCCCAGTTCCAACACCACCATGGAAACGGAGATCCCGGCCATGCTGCGCTTGCGCGAGACCATCGCGCCGGAGCGCTTCACTTTCCATTCCAGCCGCATGCGCATGAAGCAGGTGACGGCGGCGGAACTGGCGTCGATGGACCGGGAGTCGGACCGTTGCGCGCAGGAACTGTCCGATGCGCGCGTGGACGTGCTGGGCTATGCCTGCCTGGTGGCGATCATGAGCCAAGGACTGGGCTATCACCGCGTCTCGCAGGAACGCCTGCACCAGGCCACGGTGGACAACGGCGCGCCGGCGCCGGTGATCTCCAGCGCGGGCGCGCTGGTGGAAGGCCTGCACGCCATCGGCGCGCGCAAGGTCGCGATCCTGACGCCCTACATGAAGCCGCTGACCAAGCTGGTGGTGGACTACATCGAGAACGAAGGCATCGAGGTACAGGACAGCCTGTCGCTGGAGATCCCCGACAACCTGAAGGTCGGGGCTCAGGATCCGATGGCGCCGGCCAGCCATGTGGATCGCCTGAACACGCGCGGCGTGGACGCGGTGGTGCTGTCCGCCTGCGTGCAGATGCCGTCCCTGGCGTCGATCCAGCCGGTACAGGATCGCCTGGGGCTGCCGGTGGTGACGGCCGCCGCGGCCACCGTCTACCGCATGCTGAAGGTGCTGGACCTGGAAGCGCGCGTGCCCAACGCGGGCGAGCTGCTGACGGGCAAGTACTAGTCACGGCGGCCGCTAGCCCATGGGCTCACCCGCTGACATCACACCGGGTGAGCCAGGTTGCGGCGCTTGTCACTTACGACGCTTGATCCCGGCGGACGACAATGTCCGCCAAGTTGCGGCTCAATGCGCGCAATTGCTTGGGGTCATGATAGACCCGCTCCATCACCGCGAGCCCTCTGGTGAATGCGATGACGATTTGCGCCGCCTTGTCAGGATGCGTGGTCAACGATTCACGGATCCCCGGGCGTGACAGCGCGGCGGCGACCGCTGCCTGAAGCTGCTCCAGCAGCGACCTCACCTTCTCGCGCACCTCTGCTCCAAGCAACCCGACCTCGATCGCGGTCTTCGTCGTGAAGCAGCCCTTGGGCGGATCGTCTGCCGTCATGCTCGCAATGGAGACATCGAAAAAGCGCTGCAGCGCCTTTTTTGCAGAAGGCGCATCCAAGGCCGCGCGCGACTCGGCCAGGACGCGCTCCACATGCCGGTCAAGGGCCAGAAGAAACAACTGTTCCTTGTCTCCGTAGGCATGGTAGAGCGAACCCCGCTGGACGTTCGCGGCGCCAGCCAGATCCGCCATGGACGCGCCCTGCCAGCCCTTGGCCCAAAAAACCTCCAGCACCTTTTCAAGCACGGCGTCTTCATCGAACTGCCTGACCATGACCATATAACCAAAGTCCTCTGAAAACATCGTTGACATTGATGTCAACAATGACTAGCCTGTCAACATTGACACATTGATCAATTATAACGGCGGCAAACCCGGCAGTTTCGTCTCATCACGCCGTAGACGAAGCACCGCATCCGCCTTTTCTGCGGTGACGATGATCGAGCCCGCCGCCAAGAGTTTGTCCCTTCAGGGGGTGACGACAATGGAAGCACAGAGCTTGGTTGAGCGCCGCCCCCCCGACGGCGCCAGCGCTTCTGCCAGGGCGGGATGGGCGGCAGTGCTCGCCGCCGCCTCCCTGTGGGGAACGACCGGCCTGGTGTTCCAGGCCTTGGGCACGGGCGGTGGAGCCGACGCGGTGTCGATCGGTTTCTTGCGGCTCGCCCTCTCGGTTCCTTTCCTTATGCTGATGGCGCGCGCCCATGCGGGAGCCTGGCTGCCCTCCCTTGCGCCGAAGGGGCTATTTGCCCTAGTCGCACTCGGCATCAGCATGGCCTTCTATCAATTGACATACGTGCTTGCGATTGAACGGGTGGGCGTGGCTATCTCGGTGCTCATCAGCATTTGCGGAGCACCGATATTTGTGGCGTTGATCTCGGTGCTGTGGTTCCGAGAACCGTTTCATGTCAGAACGCTGGTGGCGCTGGCGGCCGCTCTCGTCGGCACGGCACTGCTGGTAGGCCTGCCGTCGGACCTGAATCCCGATGCCTACCGGTTTTGGACTGGCGTCGCGATCGCGGTCGCGTGCGCCCTTTTCCAAGCGTTTTACGTCCTTGCGGCGCGAGCGGCCGGGCAAGTGTGCAGCCCGATGCATGCCGGCGGAATTGGCTTTGCAATAGGAGCATTGGCACTGATCCCATTCTGGCCCGCGGAGGGGTTGCACCTTGCCTACCCAGTGAACGGCTGGCTGTTGCTGCTGTATGTCTCGGCCGTGCCCACGGCGCTCGCGCAAACGCTGTTCCTGCAAGGCATAAAAGGCACCGGAGCGATAGGCGGCGCAATCGCGAGCTTGATGGAACCCCTAGTGGCAACCATATTGGCCGTCGTTGTCTTGCATGAGCCTTTGACCGGATACAGCGTGCTGGGCGCGTTGATCCTGTTGAGCGGGATCGTCATCATCCAATGGACGCCGAGGAAGCCGCGATGAACATGCAGACCGGGCGCCAGTCAGCCGCTCCTGGTCTTTGAGGCGGCCAGGGCGCGGCGCAAGGCCGGTGCCGCATCCTGCAAGTATCGCCACAAGCGGTTGGAGACCGGGCCCTGCGCTCGATCCGTGCGCCGCGCGGCGACCAATTCTTCGACACTGCCCGGCAGATGGCGGTTGGCGATGGAAAGCAGGCTGCCGTCATGCAACTCGTCTTCGATGAGAAAGCGCGGCATGTGGCCCCAGCCCATGCCTTGCAGGATGATTTCCTTCTTCATCAGCTGGTCCGCCACCGTGCACTGGCGCGCGCCTGCTACCGTGAAGTAGTCCTGCGCTGGCGAGTGCCTGGCGGTATCCCGCATGACGCATTGGGTGTAGTCGCGCAGTTGCATGGGCTTGAGCGCGCGCGGCACGGGTTCGCGCAGAAAGCCTGGCGCCACCACGGGCACGAACGGCACCTTCGCCAGATCCACCCATTCGAGGCGGTCGTCGTTCTTGTCGACGCGATGCAGGATCAGGTCGGCATCGCCGTCGTAGAGGCGTTCCAGCGGCCCGGACACGGCCTCGAAATGCAGGTCCAGGCGCGTGGCCGGGCAATCCGAGAAAAAGCGGCTCAGGAGGCCCAGCACGTAGGGGCGCGGACAGAAATCGCCGATCACGATGCGCAGCTCGGTTTCCTCGCCCATGGCCAGTTGCTCGGCGTGCGCGCGCAAGGCGGTCAGCTCGCGCAGCAGCGATTGCGCGCGGGCGTGGAAGGACTGTCCCGCGGCCGTCAGGCTCACGCGGTAGCCGCCACGGTCCAGCAAGGCCAGGCCCAGTTGCCGCTCCAGCTTGGCCACGGCGGCGAATACGGCCGGATGCGAACGGTGCAGCGTCGCCGCGGCCGCCTGGAAGCCGCCGGCGCGCGCCACCGCATCGAAGCACTGGAGATCGTGTAGCGTGAATTCGCTCATGTCTGTTTTTCCGACAATGATTGTGCGAACTTTGTAATTTTTTCTTGAACGGCGCGCAACTACGATTTGCCTCACACCCGACCATCAAGAGGCAAACCATCATGCAAGACATTTCCTGGTTCACCGCCGGCGACGGCGCCCGCATCGCCTACCGTTTTGACGGCGCAGCCAACCTGCCCACGCTGGTGCTGGCAAACTCCATCGGCACCACGCTGCATATGTGGGATGCGCAGATTCCCGCGCTGATCCGCCACTTCCGCGTGCTGCGCTACGACTACCGCGGCCATGGCGCTTCCAGCGTGCCGCAAGGCCCGTATTCGCTGGACCGCCTGGGCCGGGACGTGCTGGAGCTGATGGACGGGCTGGGCATCGAGCGTGCGCATTTCCTGGGCTTGTCGCTGGGCGGCATCGTCGGCCAGTGGCTGGGCGTGCATGCGCCGCAGCGCGTCGGCCGGCTGATCCTGAGCAACACCTCGGCCTATCTGGGACCCACACCGCAATGGGACGAGCGCATCGCCGCCACGCTGCGGGCAGACGATATGTCGGAAACCGCTGAGACCTTCCTGAAGAACTGGTTTCCCGCGTCCTGGCTGCAGGATGGCAACTCCGCCATCGAGCCGTTCCGCGCCGTGCTGCTAAACACCGACAAGCATGGCCTGGCGAGCGCGTTCGCCGCCGTGCGGGACTTCGACCTGCGCCGGACCATCGTCCTGATTCCCAATCCGACTCTGGTCATCGCCGGTCAGCACGACACGGTCACGGCGGCCAGCCATGGCGAGCAGATCGCCGCCGCCATTCCGGGCTCCAAACTGTTGACGCTGCCCGCCGTGCATCTGACGAACGTCGAACTGCCGGACGCGTTCGAGGAGGCTGTCCTGTCGTTCCTGCTGGAAGCCTGAGCGCCCTACTCCGCGCCGCGCTCCCAGCGGCGCTGGATGGCCTTGGCCGCCACCACGCCGTCGGCCATGGAGGTGACCACGCAAGGATGCATGCGGTGCGCCACCTCGCCCACGGCGTAGATGTCGGGCACGCTGGTCTCGGCGGTGGCGAAGTCCGTGCGGATGTAGCCGCGTTCGTCGCGGGCCAGATGCAGGCTGTCGGCAAAGCCGGCCTGGGGCTCCCAGCCGTAGAAGACCAGGATCAGGTCGTACTGCTTGCCGTCCACGCTGCGGGTGGCGGGGTCCACCTTGTACGGTCCGATGTGCACGCCTTCGCGGCCGGCGCGCGTCACCCATTGCTGCTGGGCGCGGACGCTGCGGGCATGGAGATGCACGCTGCGGGCGCCGCGGTTGCGCACGTAGACGTAGTTTTCGAAGGCGTTGTCGCCGCCGCCCAGCACCGCCACCGACAGGCCCGAATAGTCCTGCGCCACGATGGGCGAGCCCGGGCCGATCAGCACGCCAGGCCAGGAGGCGCCGGGCGGATGGTCGGGCAGCCCCTTGGCGCGCACGCCGGAGGCGATTACCAGGGTGCGCCCGCGCACCAGGGATTCGGCGCCGTCGGCGCCCGCCAGCGTGGCCTCGATGCCGCCCTTGCAGGGACGCACCCCGGTTACGCGGGTTTCCAGCCGCAGCGGCACGCCGGCGGCGCGCACGCTGGCGTCGATGTTGGCGGCCACCTGCTGGCCGGTCACGCCGGGCAGCACGGCGATCCAGTCGTCGGCGAAGGGATTGTCATTGCCCAGCCCGCCCAGCCGGGGGCCAGCCTCGACCAATAGCGGGGACAGGCCCAGGCGCGCCAACCACAGGGCGCAGGAGGCGCCGGCCGGGCCGCCGCCTACAATGACCGAATCGTGCATCTGTTGCATTTCACCCCTTATTGACTGCGCCGGCGCCTCGCGGACGCCCGGACATGGCCGGATTGTAGCCAGCGCGCCGCCCCCGTTCCGCTGTCGCCTTACAATTCCGGGCTACCCCACCCAGGTTTTCATCATGCCTACACGCCGCATCATTCTTTCCGGGCTCGCGCTCGACGCCCGCATCGGCATCCTCGAGCACGAGCGCCGCGCCACCCAGCCCCTGCATGTCGACGCCGACTTCGACGTGGACATCCAGCGCTCGGTCGACGACCACGACATCCACAGCGTGCTCGACTACCGCCGCCTGCGCGAGGCCATCGTGGAAGAATGCACCCAGGCTCACGTGAACCTGATCGAAACCCTGTCGGAACAGGTCGCGGCGCGCCTGTTGGCCGACTTCCAGGAAATCCGCGCGCTGCGCCTGCGCATCAGCAAGCCCATGGCCTTTTCCGACTGCGCGGCGGTAGGCGTGGAAATCCAGATCACGCGTTGACCATGAACGATATCGCTACCCCCGAGGTGCGCTTTCGCACCGAGGCCGAAGAAAAGGCCCGCCACGAAGGCAACAAGCTGACCAAGCGCCTGGCCCGCGAGACCACGCGCGCCCTGTCCGACTACAACATGATTGGAGAAGGCGACCGCGTCATGGTCTGCCTGTCGGGCGGCAAGGACTCCTACGCGCTCCTGGACATCCTGCTGCAGTTGCAGAAGCGCGCGCCCTTCAAGTTCGAGCTGATCGCGGTCAACCTGGACCAGAAGCAGCCGGGATTTCCCGACCACATCCTGCCGCAGTACCTGACAGAGCTGGGCGTACCCTTCCACATCGAGACGCAGGACACGTATTCCATCGTCACGCGCGTGCTGGAAGAGGGCAAGACCATGTGCTCGCTCTGTTCGCGCTTGCGCCGCGGCATCCTGTACCGCGTCGCCTCCGAACTGGGCGCGACCAAGATCGCGCTGGGCCATCACCGCGACGACATCCTGGGCACGTTCTTCCTGAACCTGTTCTACGGCGGCAAGGCCAAGGGCATGCCGCCCAAGCTGGTGTCCGACGACGGCCGCCACACGGTGATCCGCCCGCTGGCCTATGTGCCGGAAACCGACCTGATCGCCTATGCGGAGCTCAAGCAGTTCCCCATCATTCCCTGCAATCTCTGCGGCTCGCAGGAGAACCTGAAGCGCAAGGAAGTGGGCCGCATGATCAAGGAATGGGACAAGCAGCATCCGGGCCGCTCGTGGAACGTGTTCAACGCGCTGTCGCGCGTGGTGCCTTCGCATCTGATGGACCGCGACCTGTTCGACTTCGTGGGCTTGAAGCCCACCGGCGTGGCGGACCCCAACGGCGACACGGCATTCGACGCCGAAGACCCGCAGGAGGATGCAGGCGAAGCCTGTGGCGATACGCCGCAAGCGCTTGAGCCCGGCGCCATCGTCGAGAAGAAAGTGACGTTCACGCGCAGCTGAAAACTGCGCGGAAACAAAAAAGGCTGCCCTGGGCAGCCTTTTTTCTTTTACAGCCGCTACGCCTACGCGTTCAGCACGCGGATGGGCTTGCCGGCCTTCCACGCCTTCACCGCTTCCAGCGCGTTCTGGTAGAAGGCCTCGAAGTTCTCGCGGCTGACGTAGCCCAGGTGCGGCGTCAGGATCACGTTGTCCAGGTCGCGCACGGAATCCGTGGGCGACAGCGGTTCCTCGGGATAGACGTCCAGGCCCGCGCCCGCGATGCGGAACTTGATCAGCGCATCCATCAGGGCTTCCTGGTCCACCAGGCCGGCGCGCGAGGTGTTGACCAGGTACGCGGTCGGCTTCATCGCGGCCAGGGTTGCCGCGTCGACCACATGGCGGCTGCGTTCGGACAGGATCAGGTGCAGGCTGACGACGTCGGACGTAGCGAAGAGTTCGTGCTTGTCCACCCGCTTCACGCCCGCCGCCTCGGCGCGCTCGTCGGTCAGGTTGGGGCTCCAGGCCACCACGTCCATGCCGAATGCCAGGCCCACCTTGGCCACCGCCGCCCCCAGTTTGCCCAGGCCCAGCACGCCCAGGCGCTTGCCCGCCAAAGGTTCGGGCATGGCCGTCTGCCACATGCCGCGGCGCATCGCCGCGTCTTCGGCTGGCAGGTGCTTGAACAGGCCCAGGATATGCGCCCAGGCCAGTTCGGCCGTGGCGGTGTTGGCGTCGGCGCTGCCGGGCGCGCCGCAAACGATGATGCCCTGCTCGGCGCAGGCCTGCATGTCGATGGCGTTGTTGCGCATGCCGGTGGTGACCAGCAGGCGCAGGTTCGGCAGGGCGCGGATCCGCTGCGCGGGGAACGGCGTGCGCTCGCGCATGGCGACGATCACGTCGTAGGGTTCGAGCGTGGGCTCGACCTGCTCTTCGGGGATGAAGTTGTTGAAGATCTGCACCTCGGCGTCACCGCCCAGCGAGGTCCAATCCGCATAGCGCTTGGCTACGTCGTGGTAATCGTCGAGTATTGCGATTTTCAAAAGCGGTCTCCGGGGGCTTGGCGCCTGTGGCGCCAGCCTCCCGGCCGGCGCCGCGCGCCGGTCAGTTCAAGCGGGCTTTGAATTGCTCCAGCGGCAAGGCGCCGCTGACGCGCGAGCCGTCTTCAAAGAACGTGGTCGGCGTGCCGCGGACCATCAGCTTCTGGCCCAAGGCCAGCAGCTTGTCCTCGGGCACGTCGCAATTCGCGGTGGCCGGCTTCTTGCCGCGCAGCATCCAGTCGTCCCAGGTCGCGCCCGGGTCCTTCGAGCACCACACGTCGCGCACCTTGTCCTTGGAATCGGGCGACAGGATGGGATAGAGGAAGGTGTAGACGGTGATGTTGTCGACGCTTTCCAGCGTCTTGCGCAATTGCTTGCAGTAGCCGCAGTTGGGATCTTCGAAGATCGCGACCTTGCGCGAGCCGTCGCCCTTGACCTGCTTGATGGCCAGGTCCAGCGGCAGCTGGTCGAAGGACACGGCGCTCAGGCGCTCCTGCGTTTCGCGGGTGACATCGCGGCGCGTCATGGCGTCGATCAACGGACCTTCCATGACCCAGGTCACCTTTTCATCCGTGTAGATCAGGTCCATGCCCAGCTGCACTTCGAACAGGCCATAGGGCGTGCGGCGCACGGCCGTGACGTCCATGCCGTCGAAACGCTGGCGGAAACGGTCCTTGACCGCGTCCGCCACGGGATCGGCCGGCGCCACCTGGGTGGTGGAGTAGCTCTTGTCGCCCTTGGCGGGCTGCCCCACGGACTGGGTGGAGACAGACTTGTCGCCCTGGGCCGCCGCGCCGGCGGACATGCCCAGGCCCGCGGCCAGGAAACAAGCCGCCAAGGTGGCGGATATGCGGAAATTCATCGGTACTCCTGTACTTGTCTATCGTGTTCTTGTGCGGAAAGGGTAACCGATCCGCGCCTGGGCGAATCCGGCCTGCGTGGGCAGGCGCCCCCCTTACGGTCAGACAATCCGCCCGCGGGCGAGGTTCCGCAAGGCGGATCCGGCCCTAGTTGGCCGAGGCCCCGGTAATCAGGCGGCGCTTGATCAAAGGCGCCCGTTCCACCCAGTGCATGCCGGCATTGCGCAGCCAGACCAGCGGCGTGGCCCGCGAGGCGAACAGCTTGTGCAGGCCGTCGGTGGCCAGGCGCATGGCCAGCACCGGCTCGGCGCGCGCGCGCTGGTAGCGGTGCAGCACGCGCAGGTCACCCGCCGCGCGGAAGGCTTCGCGGCCGGCGACGACGCGGGCCAGGGCTTCGACGTCGCCCAGGCCCAGGTTCAGTCCCTGGCCCGCCAGCGGATGCAGGCGGTGCGCCGCGTCGCCCGCCAGCGCGATGCCGGGCGCGACCATCTGGGCGCGCTCCAGCGTCAAGGGAAAGCCATGCAGCTTGCTGCGGACCTTCAGCGCGCCCAGCCGGCCTTCGGCGGCATCGGCCAGCAGGGCCTCGAGCCGCGCGGCCTGCTCCTCGGGCGGCAAGGCCAGCAGCGCCTGGGCCAGTTCGGTGCGCATGGACCAGACCATGGAAACCTGCGGACCGGCGGAGGTATCGGGCAGCGGCAGCAGGGCCAGCACGCCGTCGTCGCGGAACCACTGGAAGGCGGCGCCCTGATGCGGACGCTCCGCGTCCAGGTGCACCACCAGGCCCGTGTCCTCGTAGGACACGGATTCATGCTTCAGGCCGGCGGCCTCGCGCAGCGGCGACGCCGCGCCATCGGCGCCCACAAACAGCTCGGCCTCGATGCGCGCGCCGCTTTCGGTGTCGATGGCGCCATCGCGGTAACCCGTGCAGCGGTCCTCCAGCCAGGGAATGCCGAACATGCGGACCGCCTGGATCAGCACGCGCTCGATTTCGCCGGACTCGACGATCCAAGCCAGCTGCGGCAGCGCCGCCTGCCAGGCGCTCAGGTTCACCTGGCCGTCGGCGTCGCCGTGGATTTCCATGGCGTTGACCGGCGTCAGCCGGGACGCGGGCATGGCGTCCCACACGCCGAGTTCGGCCAGAAAACGCTGGCTGGCAGGCGAAATGGCGTAGACGCGCGGGTGGTAGCGGTCGGGATCGGCCGGCGGCACGCTGGCGCGCGGTGCCAGCACGGCCACGCGCTGGCCGCGGCGGGCCAGCGCCAGGGCGGTGGACAGGCCGACGATGCCGGCCCCGCAAACGACGATTTGATGGCTCATCTTGCGCTCGGCTCCCCGGCCTGTTTCGGCCACAGCACCCACATCTGGCCGCGCTGCTTCATGCGGCCGGCCTGCTGGCCGGCGTCGTCGCCGTAGCCCCAGTAGAAGTCGGCGCGCGCCGCGCCGCGAATAGCCGTGCCCGTGTCCTGGGCCAGCACCAGGCGTTGCAGCGGCCGGTCGGAGGCCGGATAGGTGGTGGCCAGGAACACCGGCGTGCCCAGCGGCACAAAGCCCGCGTCGACCGCGATCGAGCGCATGGGAGCCAGCGGCACGGCGTAGGCGCCCTTGGGCCCTTGTTCCGGATCGACCACCGCCTCTTCGCGGAAGAACACCACCGCCGGATTGGCGTTGAGCATTTCCGGCACGCGCTTGGGATTGCGCTGGGCCCAGGCGCGGATGTTCTGCATCGAGGCCTGGTCGGCCGACAGCTCGCCCCGGTCGATCAGCCAGCGGCCGATGGAGGCATAGGGTTGGCCGTTATGGTCGGCATAGGCCACGCGGATGGTCTTGCCGGAATCGGGGCCGTCGGTCAGCTGCACGCGGCCCGAGCCCTGCACCTGCAGGAAGAAGTTGTCGACGGGGTCGTCCACCCACACCAGCACGGGCGGGCGGCGGCCGGAGGACTCGATGGCGGCGCGCGAGTCATAGGGCACCACCCGCTTGCCGTCCAGCTTGCCGCGCACGCGCTTGCCTGCCAGTTCCGGATAGATCGAGCCCAGGTCGATGGTCAACAGGTCCGCGGGCACGGTGTACAGCGGCCATTGGTGGCTGCCGCCCTGGCGGCGCGAACCGCGCACCAGGGGTTCGTAATAGCCCGTCACGGTATTGGCGGCCGGCTTGCCGTCGGCCGCATTCAGGCGCCAGGGCTGCAGATAGGTCTGGAGGAAGCGACGCACGCCCTCGCCGTCGCCGGCGGCGGGCGCGCGGGCCGGATCCACGGCGGCGGCGCAGACCGGCTGCCAGGCCCGCGGCGTGGCGCGCGCGGGCGCGGCCAGGTTGCCGCTGGTCGGCCGCATCAGGCCGCGGCAATTGCGCAGGAACAGGGGCCAGAAGCGCGACAGGTCATCGTTGGTCCAGCCCGGCATTTCCGCCCAGTTGGCCGCCTTGAACTTGCCCGCCAGCGCGCGCGGCGGGGTGTCGGGCAGGGACGCCAGCGACGGCACCACCAGGGGACCGTCAGCCGCCGGCGTGGACGGGCCGGGGATGCCGGTCGAGCCGGAGTCGGGAGGGATATCGGAGGGAGTGGAACATGCCGCCAGCAAGACGGACAGCACGGACAGGCTGAGAATGCGCTTCATGAGCAAATGAAAAAACGTGCGACGGATGGCCGGGCCATTCAATGCAGGGTACGCGGCATGGCCAGGACGAATTCGGAGATCGGCACTTCGAACGGAATGCCGTTCTCGCCGACGCAGTGGTAGGTGCCGCGCATCGTGCCCACCGGCGTCGGCAGGGGACAGCCGCTGGTGTACTCGAAGGTTTCGCCGGGCGCGAGCAAGGGCTGCTGGCCCACGATGCCCAGCCCGCGCACTTCCTGCACGCGCTGGTTGCCATCGGTGATGATCCAGTGGCGGCTGATCACCTGGGCGGGATGCTCGCCGGTATTGGTGATGCGGACGGTATAGGCGAACACGAACTGCTGTTCGCCAGGATCGGACTGTTCGGGCACGAAGCGCGGAGAGACAGAGACGCTCAGGTCGTAAGGTTTCACAGTCCTTCCCTGTGTGATGCTGGCGGGCCGCCGTGGTACGGCGCCGGGCGCTTGAAAAGACGCGGTTCTCGGGCCAGCTGGACCGGGCCATTCCCGGTACAGGCCCTCAAACTGCAATAATGGCACATTATGCCCTCCCCGATCCCGAACATCATGTCTACCCAACAGGCTTCCACCCGCATCACCCCCAGCATCCTGTCGGCCGACTTCGCCCGCCTGGGCGAGGAAGTCCGCAACGTCGCCGCCGCCGGCGCCGACTGGATCCACGTGGACGTGATGGACAACCACTATGTCCCCAATCTGACCATCGGCCCGATGGTGTGCGCGGCCATCCGCCCCCACGTCCAGGTGCCGATCGACGTGCATTTGATGGTGGAACCGGTGGACGACCTGGTGCCGATGTTCGCCAAGGCCGGCGCCGACTACATCAGCTTCCACCCGGACGCCAGCCGCCACGTGGACCGCACGCTGTCGCTGATCCGCGAAAACGGCTGTAAGGCCGGCCTGGTGTTCAACCCCGCCACCCCGCTGTCCTACCTGGACTACGTGATGGACAAGATCGACCTGATCCTGATCATGTCGGTGAATCCGGGCTTCGGCGGCCAGAGCTTCATCCCCGGCGCGCTGACCAAGCTGCGCGAGGCGCGCGCCCGCATCGACGCCTGGACGCAGGCCGGCGGCCAGGAAATCGTGCTGCAGGTCGACGGCGGCGTGAAGATCGACAACATCGCTGAAATCCGCCGCGCCGGCGCCGACACTTTCGTGGCCGGCTCCGCCATCTTCGGCAAGCCGGACTATGCCGGCATCATCAAGTCCATGCGCGAACAGATCGCCATCGGCGAAACCACCGCCATCTAAGCCCCGGGAACCGACATGACCGCTTTTCGCGCCGCGCTGCTGGACCTGGACGGCACCCTGCTGGACTCCATCCCCGACCTGGCCTTCGCGGCCAACGCCATGCGCGTCGAGCTGGGCATGTCGCCGCTGCGCGAAGACGTGGTGGCCACCTTCGTCGGCAAGGGCGTGGACAACCTGGTGCGCCGCAGCCTGGCCGGCAGCCTGGACGCGGCCGACCCTACCGCCGCCGAGTTCGATGTCGCCCGCGCGGCGTTCTATCGCCATTACCACCTGTCCAATGGCGAAAAAGCGCAGATCTATCCCGGCGTCATCGAAGGCTTGAAGCTCATGCGCGAGCAGGGCCTGAAGCTGGCGGTGGTGACCAACAAGCCCACCGAATTCACCCTGCCGCTGCTGCAGCGCACGGGCCTGGCGGGCTTTTTCGACGCCGTGGTCTGCGGCGACACCTGCGAGCGCCGCAAGCCGGATCCGGACCAGGTATTGCATGCCTGCGAGCTGCTCGGCATCGCTCCGCACGAAGCCGTGACCATCGGCGATTCGGTCAATGACGCCCAGGCGGGCCGCAGCGCCGGCACTCAGGTGCTGGTCGTGCCTTACGGTTACAACGAAGGCCGGGACGTGCGCGAGCTGGATGTCGATGGTATAGTTGACACGCTAGTCGCCGCCGCCCAGTGGGTCGCGCTCTGGAATCAAAACCGGAACGCGGCAAAAACAGGCTCCTGAACACCTGGCGGCTCACCGCGAATTCAATACTGAACAAAGCTCAATGAACGTTTCCATCCAGAACCAAATGCTCGGCGCCTCGTGGCGCTGGTGGCGTTTGTCTTCCGGGTGGCGATGATCCCTCCCGGCCCTGGACGCGTATGCCGCCTAGTGCCGTAGCTGTGTAAACACAGAGCCAAGCCCGGAACCAGTAACCTGGACCGGGCTTTTTTGTTGCGCGCCTGGTCCGATAGCAGATAAATCGCTCACGAGACCCGACATGACCGAAATCGAATTCAAGGCCCTCGCCGCACAAGGCTACAACCGCATCCCGCTGGTCGCCGAAACCTACGCCGACCTGGACACCCCGCTGGGCATCTACCTGAAGCTGGCGCACGCCGGCCCCCAGGGCGGACGCATGACCTGCCTGATGGAATCGGTGGTGGGCGGCGAACGCTTCGGCCGCTATTCCTTCATCGGCCTGCCGGCCCGCACGGTGATCCGCGCCAGCGGCACCCGCACCGAGGTGCTGCACGACGGCAAGGTCGCCGAGACCCACGACGGCGATCCGCTGGCCTTCATCGAGCAATACCAGAGTCGCTTCAAGGTCGCCCTGCGCCCCGGCATGCCGCGCTTCTGCGGCGGCCTGGCCGGCTACTTCGGCTACGACACGGTGCGCCACATCGAGCCCTGCCTGGGCCCGGCGGTCAAGCCGTTCCCCGCCGGCATGGAGGGCGGCACGCCCGACCTGATGCTGATGCACGTGGACGAGCTGGTCATCGTCGACAACCTGGCCGGCCGCATCTACCTGATGGTCTACGCCGACCCGGGCCAGCCCGAATCCTACAGCCGCGCCCAGCAGCGCCTGCACGACCTGCGCGCCCGCCTGCGACGGCCCGTGGAAATCCCCTACAGCCACGCCAGCATGCAAACCGAAGAACGGCGCGACTTCAAGAAGGAAGACTATCTGGCGGCCGTGCACCGCGCCAAGGAACACATCGCCGCCGGCGACCTGATGCAGGTGCAGATCGGCCAGGTCATCGCCAAGCCCTTCCGCGATTCCCCGCTCTCCCTCTACCGCGCCCTGCGGTCGCTCAATCCCTCCCCCTACATGTACTTCTGGAACTTCGGCGACTTCCAGGTGGTCGGCGCGTCGCCGGAGATCCTGGTGCGCCAGGAACGCGTGGTGGAAAACGGCGAGCCCAAGTCGCAGATCACGATCCGCCCGCTGGCCGGCACCCGCAAGCGCGGCGGCACGCCCGAGGAAGACGCCGCCCTGGCCGCCGAACTGAAGGCCGACCCCAAGGAAGTGGCCGAGCACGTGATGCTGATCGACCTGGCGCGCAACGACGTGGGCCGCGTGGCCCAGGTGGGCTCGGTCAAGGTCAGCGACACCATGGTGATCGAACGCTATTCGCACGTGATGCACCTGGTGTCCAACGTCACCGGCACGCTGAACCCGGGCATGAGCAGCATGGACGTGCTGCGCGCCTCCTTCCCCGCCGGCACGCTGACCGGCGCGCCCAAGGTCGAGGCCATGAAGATCATCGACGAACTGGAGCCCGTGCGCCGCGGCATCTACGGCGGCGCGGCCGGCTACCTGAGCTACGGCGGCGAAATGGACGTGGCCATCGCCATCCGCACCGGCGTCATCAAGGACGGCACGCTGTACGTGCAGGCCGCCGCCGGCATCGTGGCCGACTCCAACCCCGAAGCCGAATGGGCCGAAACCGAAGCCAAGGCCCGCGCGGTGCTGCGCGCGGCGGAGCAGGTGCAGCACGGCCTGGACGAGCCCATCTGAGGCCCCGCCCCCCACCGGACATATCCGGGCCGCCGGGCGGCCCTAGAGGAGAATTAAATGCTGTTGATGATCGATAACTACGATTGAGGTCTACTGGCGTCTATCAACCTCCATGGAACAACTCTAAGTCTATGTTTTTAAAGGGTTGATCGTCCATCGAGCGATTCTGAAAGCTGGACAAATCCAGTGCTCATGTGTGTAATGGAGTGTGTAACGGGCCAAACTGGAGGCGTTATACACATGGCACTCACAGCACTCAATCTTCTCTCGGCGCGCAAAGTGGAAACGGCGCAGCCCAGGCCCAAGGTGTACCAACTCCGGGACGGAGGCAGCCTCTTTTTGCGCGTTCAGCCCAACGGCTCCAAGCTCTGGTGGTACCGCTACCGGCTGGGCGGCGCTGAACAGGTGTACTCAATCGGGGTGTACCCAAAGGTCACGCTGGAGGCAGCCCGTGCGGAACGGGACCGGGCAAAGGCGTTGGTCAAGAAGGGCCTCGACCCCATCGTGGAGAAAAAGGCGGCGATCGCCCTCCAGGCCGACACATACGAACGCACGTTCGAGACCGTTGCTCGGGAGTGGATCGTCAGCAATGCTCACTGGAGCGAGTACTACACCAACCAGGTCACCAGCTACCTTGAGAAGGATGTTTTCCCCCGGATTGGCAAGTTGCCGATCAGCAGCATCAGGGCTCCACATCTGCGCCCCATCATCAAGGATGTGGCGGCTCGTGGCGCGAAGACTGTGGCGATCCTCATCCGCCAGTGGTGTGGGCAAATCTTCAGTTATGCGGCTGCCCAAGGTCTCTGCGAATACGATCCTGCCGCCTTGCTCAAGGGACTGGTCAAGCGCCCTCAGGTCCGCCACAACCCTCCGTTGACATGGGCAGAGATCCCGGACTTTCTCAATCGTGTGGACAACGAAGGGGGTTACCAGACGACAGTCCTCGCCCTCAAGCTGATGGCTTTGACCTACGTGCGCACCGTAGAACTGCGCAAGGCCTCCTGGGAAGAGTTCGACCTGGACAACGCCATGTGGTCGATTCCGTCCGAGCGCATGAAGATGCGACGCCCCCATCTGGTTCCCCTGTCACGGCAGGCGGTGGCCGCTCTTAGGGAACTACATGCTCTAACTGGCGGCGGCAAAGTATTGTTCCCGAGCTACAGAAAGCCGGGACAAGTGATGTCGGCAACGACGCTCAATCAAGCACTCAAGCGCATGGGTTATGGCGGACGGTTTTCGTCCCATGGCTTCCGCTCGACCGCAACGACGATCCTTGGACTGTTGGGATATCCGGAGAAGCGGGTCGATCTTCAACTCGCTCATTCCAAAAAGAGCAAGGACTCATCGCGCGCGCCCTACGATCACACGAAGTTTGTGGAGTCCCGCAAGGTAATCATGCAGGACTGGGCTGACATCCTTGACTCATTGCAGGCAGGGAAACCCGTTGAAGGGGTCACGAAGGCGTTTGGCCCCATGTCGAAGCGTAGAACGGCGCTGCTCCGTGTCATAGAGCGCGAGTGATGTCTGCTGCTTGGCGAGTGGAATGCCTAATGCACGTGTAGCACCTTGAACTGAAGACGCAGAACGAGGACATTGGCACTCGACTAGGTTGGAGCATTCTTGGCGACCTGCAGTGCTCTGCGCTCGAACCGCTCTGAAACAACGTCGGCTTGTCCGCAGGGCCGCTGCAGGTGGGTCACGATCTCGTAGGGTCCGTCAGACAGCGGCCGTGTGTGAATGCCCCATCCCTGCGCATGCTCAATGCGCGATTGCGCGGATACCCCGACGCCGTAGCCGGCAGCGACCCATAGCGCGATCATCTCGAAGGAAGAGACACGCTGAATGTTCTGTTGACTCACCGCGGGAAGAGAAGGCAGCCGCTGATCCAGCAAAGGGCAATTCTCTGCAGGCCAGCGAAAGACGGAGTAGTCCAACAGTTCGGCGATCGTGAGCTTCGCCTGGTCAAGTAAGGGAAAGCGCAACGGCATGGCGACGGCCATGTTCTCGGTCCATAGAGGTTGGCTTTTCAGCGACGGATCGCTCGATCCTTCAAGCGTCATGCCCGCGTCGTAGCGGCCTTCCCGAAGTCCCGCAATCAAATCATCGGCTGTGACCTCATGAAACGAAATGGTGACTTCCGGCTCTTCCGCACGCTGCAACGCAAGCAATGCCGAAAGATGCGATGACGGTACGCCAGGCGCTATGGCAAGCCTGAAATTGGAAAAGGAAAACTGGCTGGTGGCGTCGTGCATGAGAGCCCCCACAAAGCGATCGGATCAAAAAGGCGAGCCACCATGATAGCCAAAAGAGATATCTTTAACGTGGTTAAATTCGGTCGATTGATCGACGCTTCTGGTGATGCAGAAGCGCAGCGTTCAACCGGGCCGCCCCCCTGGCACAACCACCTATGAAGCCGAGCCGGCACTGGCCTTCGGCCAAGCGGTGCGTGCTGCCCGCTTGGCGCAGGGAGTCGCTCAGGATGAATTCGCGTCCATGGCTGGTATAGCTCGCTCGCATATGGGCAAGATCGAGCGTGGGGAGCACATGCCCACGCTCGCATTGATACTGAAAATCTCCGCTGCCCTCAGCATAAGTGCGGCAGAGCTGATGAGTGCAACGGAACGCAATCTTCGTGCCGATGCCCAATCTTAAGTGGTGCGGTCCGTTGCGTCAGTCGCTCGAAGGGTCCCGGAGGCGGTCGATAAATCGCACCAGCGAAGCCGATGAGTTGCTGCTTTCGAGTCGAAGCAGGTAGGTGGTGATCACGGCTGTATCCAGCGCCAATGGACGGATCACCACGTCCGGTCGCTGGCTGACCGGAATCTTGGTCGCCGTCATGAAGCCCACGCCGTAGCCGGCACCGACCAAGGTGAGCATCATGTCCAGCGAGGAAACCTCCTCAACGACATTCAGTTTGTGTTCCTGGGTCTGCAGGAGGCGCGCCAACTCGCGGCAGTAGCCTTCGCACACCTGGGGATCGCACAGGACAAGAGGATGCCCCCGGAGTTCATGGAGTGGAACCTCCTTGTGGACGAGCAGTGCGTGCCGGGCTGGCAAGGCGACCACCAGCGGGTCCTGCCAGATAGGTTCGGCGACGATGCCATCACCGACGTCGGCGGTATGAGCGAATCCGATGCAGAAGTCGCCCGAGCGCAGGCCGCGCAACTGCTCGGCCAAAGGCACTTCGGACATCCGTATCTCGATCTCGGGTTCTTCGGCACGGCAACGGGCTAGAAACGCCGACAGCCGGGGATCGAGCGCGCCGTCGGATACGGCGATGCGCAGGCTGCCTCGCAAGCCCGCCGCGACAGCCTTGACGTTCTCGCGGGCCTGCTCCAGGACGGTGAATAGCCGGCGAGTGTCCTGCAGGAACACGGCACCCGCAGCGGTCAGTCGGGTGCCCCGGCGGTCCCGGTCGAAGAGCACAGCGCCTAACTCGTCCTCAAGCTCCTTGATGGCGCGGGACAGAGGAGGTTGCTCAATGTGAAGACGCTCAGCCGCCCGTGTGAAATGAAGTTCTTCGGCCAAAACGATAAAGCAACGCAGGTGCCGCAGTTCCATGAGCAATGTTCCTATTCAGGCGCTGACGACCTCCTTCTGTTTGCTCCACGCGATGCAGGTTGAAAACTTCTTTTAAGCGATGTTTTTTCATATGTTCTTGAGCATGAGATGTAGGCGTTCAACTTTTCCAAACGAGAGGCCGGGCTGTGTTTGACCGAGCATTCAAGAGCCCTGTTTATCCACGGCGCTAAGGTTCAATCTTTACAATGTCCCCAATGCCTTGTACGTATGCGAGTGCATAGGCCATCTCTCCAGAGGTTTGCGCATGCAAAAACATCAATGGTTGTCCGCGTGTTATCTCGTCACCTAAGCGCACCTGCAATTGAATCCCTGCGGCTGGACTCTCAGGCGCACCGGCCAATTTGGCTAAACGAGAAAGCTTACGGTTGTCGATGTGTACTGCTCGGCCTGAAG
The DNA here is from genome assembly GCF_002192695.1 of Achromobacter xylosoxidans. Taxonomy (GTDB): domain Bacteria; phylum Pseudomonadota; class Gammaproteobacteria; order Burkholderiales; family Burkholderiaceae_B; genus Achromobacter; species Achromobacter xylosoxidans_C. The sequence goes on along the minus strand of NZ_MTLG01000001.1, from coordinate 31,457 downwards.
TGGTTGCCAAAAGCGGTTCGACATAGAGAGCTTGGGGCGGCTCACGAAATCCCCCCTGAGCCGCGCAGATTCTCTGAAATTTTTCCCACGCGCGGCCACTGCTGATCGTCTCATGAGCCAACCGAAGTCCCTCCCCTTCTTTGGCGACGCCGCCAAGCTCAAGCACCGCGCCCGCCACCAACGCCACGCGGTCACATAGGTCTTGCGGCGCATCCGCCTCGTTGCGCAATACGGCCAACACGTCGCGCGCCTCCAACGCCGGGCCGATACCTCTGCCGACAGGCTGATTCCCGTCTGTAAACAGGCAACGCAATACAAGGCCAAATGACGCGGCGACTTCCGAAAGGTGATGCGCAAGATGCTCGGCAGTTTCCCGGCTGCGGACTTTTGCGGTTGGCCCAACCGGAATATCGATCACGATGTGGGTCGCCCCTGCTGCAATCTTCTTGGATAACACCGAGGCAATCAGTTGTCCTTGCGTGTCGATATCCAGTTCACGCTCAATACGCACGAAGATGTCGTCCGCGGGGCTGAGGTGCATCGCGCCGCCCCACGCCACGCATCCACCCTCTTTCTCCACGACCTTTCTGAGCGTATCCAGGTCCAGGTCTACAGGAGCCAGCGTTTCCATGGTGTCCGCGGTGCCAGCGGGAGAGGTGATGGCGCGTGATGAGGTCTTGGGCATCACCAATCCATTGGCTGCGGCGATGGCAACCACCAACGGCGTGGTGCGATTTCCCGGTAATCCGCCCACGCAATGCTTGTCCACAACAATCGGAGCCTGCCATTGCAGGTGATCCCCGACATCGACCATCGCACGGGTGAGATGGATGGTCTCTTGCATATCCAGAGGCAGTACCGCCGTTGCGGTCAGGAAGGCCGAAAGTGCGACATCGGTATAGCGACCATCGACCACATCACGGACGATCGCCTGCAACTCCGTCGTTTGCAGTCGGTGGCCGTGAATTCGCGCACGCACGGCCGACAACGATTCGAGCAGCGGAGGATGCCGAACCTGCACAAGATCGCCCTCATGAATGTCCAGGGCATCCCAGGCGGCCTCGGACAGAGCGATCTGTCCGGTTTTGAGCAGATCGCTGTCGATTTGGTACAGTAGCGCTTGCACAGTGCGGTCGCCGGCAATGATCAGTACCTGTGACCGCGGTGCCAGCCCTTCGGCACGGCAGACATGGCAATCGGTACGCATCAAGACGACGGGTTGATGCTGGGCATGCAGTCGCATGCGCAATGCTTGCAAGGCGGGTGTCTGGGGAGTGATGCGGGCACTCACAGGGCGAACTCCTGGTTTTGCATGGGCACCGATGCGTGCCATTTGAGTTCGCGCTGAATACGTTCGCGCAGCGCCTCGGAGGCATTGGATTCACCATGAACAATGAACACCCCTTCCGGCGCCCGGGTAAAGCCGCCCAGCCATCGCATCAGTTCATCGCTGTCGGCATGAGCCGACAACATCGGAAGCTCGGCGACCTCCGCATTGATCGGCATCCAGCGTCCATGAATCTTGACTTCGCGAGCGCCCTCAAGCAGTTTGCGTCCGCGCGTACCTGCGGCCTGAAATCCAGAGAACAGCAGCGTGTTCTGATGAATGCCGCCAAACGCTTCTATGTGATGCAACACGCGGCCACCTGTGGCCATGCCGCTGGCGGAAATAATCACCTTGGGGTAGCGATTCGCCGATAGTGCCTTGGACTCTTCAACGTCGCGCACGTATTTGACTTCCGAAAATGCGGCCTCGAAATCGTGTTGCGTGAGCTTGTGGTCGTCGGAGTGGCGGTGCAGCAGCACAGTTGCGTTGGTGGCCATCGGACTGTCCAGATAGACGGGCACGTTGCGGAGCCGACCGCGCTGTCGCAGCAGCCACAAGTCGTAGATCAACGACTGCGCTCGTCCCACGGCAAAAGCGGGAATTACCACCGTGCCTCCGCGGCGAGTCGTGCGCTCGATGATGTCGCCCAGCGCTTCGACGGCATCGGAACGGTCATGACGACGATTGCCATAGGTGGACTCGATGATGATGTAGTCCGCTTCCGTGACTGGTTCAGGATCAGGCATGACCATGTCGTCAAAGCGTCCCAAGTCGCCGGAGAACACCAAACGCTTGCCGCCAATGTCGATCTGAGCCGTCGCCGCCCCAAGAATGTGACCGGCGCTGCGCAGCAGTAGACGGGCATTGCCCGGCAATTCAGTCTCTTGATGCAGCGGCACCGGTTTGAACTGCAGGAGCGTACGTTCTGCATCCCGAACCCGATACAGCGGAAGGGCTGGCTTGTGTTTGGAAAATCCTTTTCGATTGGCGAAATCGGCGTCCTTCTCCTGCAACCAGGCGCTGTCGAGTAGGATGAGTTCGGCGACATCTCGCGTGGCTGAGGTCGAGAAAATCTTCCCGCGGAACCCGTCCAGCACCAATCGGGGCAGATACCCACAATGATCCAGGTGCGCATGCGTTAATACGACCGCATCGATGTCCTTGGGCTCAACTGCCAGGCGCTGCCAGTTAAGTTCGCGCAGGTTTTTCAATCCCTGGAACAGTCCGCAGTCGATCAAGATGCGGGTATTGCCATGGGTGATAAGGTGTTTGGAGCCGGTGACGGTGCCGGCACCGCCCAGGCTGGTCAATGAGAGCATGTATTTGTCTCCCCTCTTGTTTGTGGGTTGTGAAATCAGGAACCGGCGCGGTCGCCGCGGACCGCGTCAGAACCACTTGAAATTCGCTCGTCGGTCGCGGCCGCAGCAACCTGCGAACTGTTCCGGCCGGTCACTTGCGCAGCGGCATAGATGGCGTCCACCCAGGTGCAGCGGTTGGCGATCAACATTCCAGCCACATCGAGCGTGCCGCCGCGGTTGATGTAGCCCAAAGCCCGCGTCTTCGAGGTGCCGCTGTCAATGCGGCGCAGCACACCCAGCATCGGCTCTGGGCGGGTATGGCTTATTAACACGCGAGGCAAGTGAGGCGGGAAGAGTGCTTGCAGGGCTTCGTCACCGACCACGAAGGTGGCCTCAAGGTCATCTCGCGGAATGCGCAGGCGGCCGGGTTCGATCACTACAGTGACGCACGACGCAAGTCCATGGCGCTCCAGGCGGGCGTGGGCTTTGAACGCTTCCTCCAACTGGTAGGCGCCAATCACCACGAACTGCAGTTGTGCTGTAGCCGGATCGCCGGCTACATGGGCTGCTCCGTGCTCAACCAGCGATTGAGCGGCGGCGGCGTTGAAGTGATTCGGCGTGTCGCGCTTGGAGACCACCACACAGGCCACTTGGCCCCGGCTGGCGTAGACCGCTCGCAGCGCGGCGGACGCCGTGTTGGCATCCACCGGGAACAACACGCGTGCGGTGTCCGACATCTCCCCCAGCAATGCTTCGCCAATGGTCGGGTCCTGGTGTGACTGCTCGTTCTTGCTGTTCTCCCAGGTGTGGGATGTGACGATCAGCGGGACGGAGATCCAGCCTGGCGGCTGGCCCAGCTCCTTCTGCCGACGCGCGAAGATGATCTCCTGGCGCATCAATCCAAGCATCTTGACCGCGAATGCCTCGTAGCTGACGATCAGGTTCAGCCCCCCTTTGTTGGCGAGGGCGGCGGCCGCAACGGCTTCTTCATTGAGTGCGGTGACCACCGAGCCATCCGTCGATTCCGGGACGCCGGGTTCGGGCACGTTGACGCGGTGCTTGAGCAGCGCTAGCGTGGTCCCCATCTTGTTGCTGGCCAGTTCATCGGGATTGCCGATCCGGATGCGCAACTGTGGATTTGCCTGCACTAGCTCCACGAACCAACGGTCCAGTGCGGACATGGCGCTGCCCGATACCTCAGTTGGCGCCCAGGCCGGCATCGGCAGATGAGGGCTCGCTGGATGGCGTAGGGCCATGGGGTGCTCGCTTTCGCGCGAGCGCTGGCTCTGGCCGTGATTCGCAAGGACGGTGAGCGCGTTTTCCAGTTCGCTCTCGGGCACGAACAGCGCCGCAGCCCCTGCGTTGAAGGCCTCGCGTGCCTGCGCATCCTCGCGCGGATTGCCGTTCAGCGGCAGGTTGTGGGCGGCATTGGTCGCCGCGCCCGGGAAGCCAAAACCTTTCTCCGTCTCGGCGATCACGTAGGGCAGCTTGACCGGATAGCGCCGATCCGAGCGTGCGGCGAAGGCGCTCAGCGTGTCTTCGGCTTCAACAATGGCCCATGCGATCGCCATCGGATCACGTCCATCAACGATGACGGGATCGAAGCCGTTGTGGCGCAGATCTTCGGCCAGCCAGGTAGCGCCACCTTCCTGCACGATCTGGGTGCGCTGCTCGATGCGCCGTCCGTTGAGAATCATGACCGGGATGGCGAAGCCGCAGTCCTCGGCGCGCCACCAGCGCGGCGCCCAGTCCGAGCCACGTTGTTCCTCGAAAGCGCCATCACTGAGGAATGCCACCAGGCTTTCTCCCGGCAACGGCGTGTGCACATACTGCAGCCCGGCGAACCCCAGATAGCCGCCTTCGGAGATCGCGCCGGCCGTGTTCGGCCCGGCATGGCTACCCAGCGGTACCGCGGGCCGACCCTGCTTATCGATGGCATAGGAGTAGAAGTCCGCGATCAGGAGCGACAGGCCCGCCTCGCTGCGGTCGTAGCGTCCACGCTGGGCGGCGGATACATCGCCGGTCAGTGCGTTCACCGCCTCGATCGCGGCCACGCAGTGCCCCTGCCCCATGAGCCAGCCGCGTGTCGTCCCGGTCAGCGCGTTGGCCAACAGATAACCCACGAAGGCTGGCACCATGTTGAGCGAGCCGCCGGTGTGGCCTTCGGGCGTTTGTTTGAAATCATCGGAGCCCAGTGGGCAGCCGCTTCGGTCGATGCGCCGGGCATAGGTCATATGCGCCACTACGCTCATGGCCGTGCAGGCCACCCGGTCGGCTGCAGCCAGCAGCGCATGGGCCGAGGCTTCGTCTGCTATACGCCTTTGCGCGACCAGACGTTGCACTAGGGCCTGCATACGTTCGATGGTTTCAGACCTGTGCGCGATGGGCCCGTAACCAGCACGCCAATCGGTTGCGAGGTTAGCTTGAGAGGACATTTCAGGTCTCCTTGAAAATAGTTGGATCGATAAAAAGATCAGCCTCGCGGATCGGTTTTCCCGCTAGAGAGAGCGTCGGCAATCAGCGAAGCGAGACCAATCCGGTTGCTCGGATGCGGTACTGCGTCGGTGGACGTAATTCGGGCAAACAACGGTGTCAATTGGGCCCAGGCATCCTCGGCGAACAGGGCATGCACCACTACGCACTCCGGCTTGCGCATTCCTTGCTCGGCGAGCTTGCGCGCCGCGACGGCGAGCGTGCGGCCTGATGATGCGATGTCGTCCACAAGCACCGGCGTTCTGCCGCGCCAGATCGACAGGTCGGGAACATCGATGTCCACGCTGCGATCGCCATGGCGTGTCTTGCGAAGCACAGCGTGCGGTACGCCGATGCGGGACGCGATGGCGCCGGCCCACTGCTCGCTTTCCTCGTCGGGGCCCACGATCAAAGGTTCTTCGACATGATTCGCGATCCAGTCGGCCAGCAGTGGTGCGGCATGCAAGGTGATGGTGGGGATCGTGTAGACCGCTGATAGTGTCGGATAGCGGTGCAGATGCGGATCCACCGTGAGCAGCTTGTCGAAGGTCGATGAGACCAGACGTGCGAAGGACCGCGACGTCACGCTTTCTCCGTCATGGAATCGCTTGTCCTGGCGCATGTAGGCCAGATACGGTGCGATCAGGTTCACCTCTTGCGCGCCAAGTTCGCGCGCCGCGTCAGCGGCAAAAGCCAGAAGCAGGAACTGCGGATCAGGATGGGCCAGCGTGCAAATCACATCCACGATCCGATCGGCAGGTTCGCCATGCAACCGGACATAGCTCTCGCCATCGGGGAATCGGCGCGTTTCGATGCGGCCGGCTTCGCTGCCGCATGCCTGCGCGATGCCGCGGGCCAGATCTTCATTGCCGGGTAGGGCCAGGGTGAGTCGTTGCATCCATTTATCTCCTTATTTGTTGTCCTTGGTCTCTTATCGAGCGCGGGTGCCTTATCGTTCAGCTCGCTGTGTTCACCTTGCCAACTGGCTAATGACGACGGCATTGGCAGTACTGCGTCGACGTGGTAGCTCCACAAGCAACCAGGCTCTTGTCATGAACAGCAACAGAGTGGCTTGCATGGCGTTCAAGGAATCGATCTGCATCAGAATCGCCGTCCTACGGTGATCGTTCCGTAGACCGGGATTTCCTTTTGTCCACGAAATTCGCGGGTGCGGTGGTAGCGGGCTATCGCGATGCGCCAGTTGCCCTGAGTCATCGCGATGCCATAGCCCACATCGGCCACGAATGGCCGTTTATCAACACTATGACTGGACTTGAACGTATTGCCGTCCAACGTGATGTCGTGCAAAACCCAGCGACCGTCGAGTGCCACGAACAGGTGCCCGTTCCAGTTGCTGCCAGCGGTCTTACGCACGGGCGAGGTGTTTTCTCCAGCCGGGCGCAGCGGTGCGGTGCCTAAGTCGTCCGGCAGGCGTAGGCCATAGCGCAGTTCTCCGCCGACATTCGCGTAGGTGGCGAAATTGCCCAAGCTGCCGCCCCAGTGGCGGGTCAGATCCCAACCCCAACCGCTGACGTTTTCTTGCCTGATGACTCGTGTTCGGCGTTCGTGGAGCAACTGCAGCACGGGTTCGTCGCGCAGTTGATGTCTCCAGCCATTGAATCTGTCCACTCCGACGGTGTCATGCCACCAGTTCTGGACTTGCCTGGCCTGGGAGGAGGGCCCCACCACCCCCACGCGGAGTTGCGAAGTGCGCAGCGTATCGCCCCGCCTCGCGTTATAGCCAAGGCTCAACATCAAGGCGCCCGCGAAAGGACGATCATCCTTGATGAGATCGCTGCGCGTTTTGTCGTTCGGGGTGTACATCATCTGCCCGAAGCCGATGGTCATGTTCTGTTCGTCGAAGCCTTGGGGTTGGAGCATCGTGAGAAAGCGATTCAGCCCACGGACGAGACGCGGTAGACAAGGGTCATCGCTATAGTCCACGAGGTTGGGGGAAACCCAACTGGCGAGAAACCCGTTGGAGTACCCTTGATCCTGTCCCATGCCGCCGAACATGTCGTTGTCGATCCGCAGATTGAGCGTTCCGGTCGAGCGCAGCGGATTGTCACGGTGGCAGGACTGTGCCTGCGCGCAGGCACTCAGCGACAGCAGCAGCAAGGTAGCTGCGACTCTGAGCCTCCATTCAGCGAGGTCAGTGGGCTGAACCTTCGTCACGCTGGCGTGCCACCCTGCCCAGGGGTTGCAGTAGCAATGACAGAATGGGGCTGGCGTACCAGCATCACGGGAACCGGTGCGATCCGAGCGAGCTGCTCGGCATCGCTTCCCAGCAGCAGCCTGTCCACGCCCCGACGTCCGTGGGTGCCCAGCACCACCAGCTCGCATCCGGTAGCCAGTGCCTGCTGCGCGATAAGTACCGAGACGCGCTCGCCCTTGCTCTCCAGAAGGACGGTCTCTACCGTCAAGCCTTCCTGTCTCAGCCAGAGCGCCGCCTCGTCCAGCAGCTTCTGCCCGGCCGCCAGGAAGCCTGGCCTTACTTCTTCAAGGTAAATTCTCGGCCTCTCGAAGCCGTTGCTGTGCTTCATTTCCTCGATAATGTGCAGCAAGATGATGGTTGCACCGCTTAGGCGTGCCAGCACCGCGGCGTGGTGGAGGGCCAAATTGGCGGTAGAACTTCCGTCGAGCGGAACCAGCAGTCTTGAGTACATGAATGTCTCCAGTTATCAAAGTAGGTGGGGTGTCGAATAGATATTGCGCATAGCGTGTCGCAATAGCGGACGCGGTATGCGCGTATTCAGCTGCGTACATATTTCCCCGGGGCGTCGCAAATAGTGGGATATCCACGGGATTCGGCCCCCATGAGCGGAGGCGCAACACCTTCACCAGAGCGCTCTCGAAGCCATGCTGACCATGCCGGCCACCACGAATCTAGATGCGTCTGTGCAGTGGCTTGCCACTCGTCCGGCGCCATGTACCCCTCATTCACGGCGCGCGTATGGATTTGATACTGGCGCTTGCCTCGGCCAGGCTCGCTCACGATGCCGCCGTTGTGCCCTCCGGTGGTCAATACAAAAGTCAGTTCGGCTGAAGACAGGAGATGCAGCTTGTAGACGGAGCGCCACGGCGCAATATGATCGGAGGCAGTGCCGACGCAAAACATCGGTACGGTGATGTTTCCCACTGAAACCGGACGACCCAGGACGGGATAGCGCCCTGCGCTGAGATCATTATTCAGGTAAAAGCGTCGGAGATATTGCGAATGCATCTTCGCCGGCAGGCGAGTCCCATCGGCATTCCAAGCCATCAGGTCGGTCATTGGCCGACGATCGCCCAACACGTACTCGTCGATCATGCGAGACCATACAAGATCGTAGGCGCGCAGTAGCTGGAAAGCGCCACTCATCTGGCTTGAACTCAAGTAGCCTGTTTGAGCCATACTGGCCTCCAATAGCGCCACCTGGCTCTGGTTGATGAGAAGGCCAAGCTCGCCTGGCTCGCTGAAGTCCGTCTGCGCAGCCAGCAGGCTTACGGACGCCAGCCGCGTATCGCCATCGCGCGCCATGGCCGAGGCCCCAATAGACAGCAATGTCCCGCCCAGGCAATAGCCAGCCGCGTGGATTTCCTGCTCGGGGACGATGGATGTCACGGCGTCCAGCGCCGCACGCAAGCCGAGCTCAAGATACTCATCCATGCCCAAGTCTCGATCACCAGCATCCGGATTTTTCCAGGAGATGCAAAAAACCGTATGGCCTTGTGCAACGAGATACCGTATCAGCGAGTTATGGGGAGATAGATCGAGTACGTAGTACTTCATGATCCAGGCAGGAATGATCAGTATCGGCTCAGGATGGACTTTCTCGGTAGTGGGCGTGTATTGAATCAACTCGATTAATTGATTCCTCAGTACGACTTTTCCTTCCGTCACCGCCACGTCGCGCCCAACGACGAAGTTCTCGGTTCCCGCAGGAGGCTCACCGGATAGTTGTCGGCGCAGGTCATCGAGAAAGTTGGACATGCCACGCGCCAGGTTGGCGCCTTGTTCTTCTATCGTTTTTTTCAGGACAACGGGGTTAAAAAGCGCAGAATTGGTCGGCGATACCATTTCCAGCCATTGCTTTGCGCCAAACGCCAATAGGCGTTCGTGTTGTGGATCAACACCCCATACACCTTGCGTGGCTTGCTCCCACCATTTGGATTGAATAAGAAAGGAACTGCGGAAAAGGTTGTAGGGCCATTGATCCCATGCCGGATCGTTGAAACGACGGTCATTGGTAGGTGACGGTTCAGGAGATGCAACTTCCTGGTCCGGACTGACCAAGCTCTTTTTCAGCAGAGACATCCATTGCTCAGACAAGGAGCCTGCAAAAGACAAAAGCTCCGATTGCTTTCCGGGGCTGTTCGCTAAATGGCTTGCCCAGTCCGTCCAAGCCAACAGCGACGATTCAGGTGAAATTGAGGACCAAGCCTGGGCCCAAGCCATATGCGCTTGCATATCCAGTGCTGGAACGATTGTCGATGAAGTATTACCTTTCCTGTTTTCTTTCAAAACGCATTACCTCAACTGCCATTCAAATAGATGAAGCTCCCTCGTTTGAACACGGGGGTAGTTGTGCTCGCTTGTGTTCATGCACAGCGGCACTCATGTCATCAGCGCTTTTGCGATGACAGTGTGTCGGCGTGCTAGATATGTCTCCGCCTACCGGCGCATTCCGTTAGTTCTTTCGCCTTAACCGGCCATCAGACTGATCACCAGTGCGTTCGCAATGTCGATGACGAACCCGCACACCAGGGGCACCACAATGAACGCCTCGCGCGCAGCACCATGCTCCCGAGTGACCTCCGTCATGTTGGCGATGGCGGTGGCGGTAGATCCCAGCGCAATTCCGCCGAAACCGGCGCATATCACTGCGGATTGGTAATCCCTGCCCATTGCCCGAAAAACGATCAGAAGAACGAATGCGATGACCAGGACGATCTGCACCAACATCGCCACGGTGATGAAGGCAAGCACGGGCTGCAGCTCCCAGAGCCTGAGGCCCATCAGCGCCATGGTCAGAAACAGGCCCAATGACATGTCGGAGATCAGGGCGATGCCTGGCTGCATGCTCGGCCAGTTCCATAAACGCCCGCGCCCACTCGGCCTCATCCAGTCGCCCACCATGCGCAGGAGAATGCCGGCTAGCAGACAACCCACAAAGGCGGGTAGCGTGACAGGGGTAAGTGCGACCAAGGCATTGATTCCTGAGCCCAACATCAAGGCGAAGTTCAGCCAGAGCAATGCCAACAGCAAGCCGTAGTAGTCCAGACGGGCATGCTGTTCATCGCTGCGCAGCGTGCCAATCTCCAGGGCGCTGTCCCCGGAGGCGCGAAGTTGATATCTGCGTATGAGCAGGCTTGCGATTGGGCCACCGATGGTGCAGGCCGCGATCAGGCCGATCATGTTCGCCGCCATCCCCAGTTCCTGCGCCTGAGCAATGCCGAGGGCTTCAACGAAGTAATCGGACCAGGCCAAGGTGGTGCCCACCCCGCCGGTCAGGGAAATGGACCCGACCATGAGTCCGGCACGCGGATCCAGGTCGAATGCGCGGGCCAACTCCATTCCAACGAGGTTCTGCAGCACCATGAACCCGATGGCCAGTCCCGACAGGATCAGCAAAGGGCGTCCACCATGGCGCAGCGTGCGAGCGTCGGTACTCAGGCCAATAGCGGCAAAGAAGTACAGCAGAATGACGTCGCGCGCTTCCAGATCGAAACTGACCGTGACCCCCATCCCGTAGTACAGGACGAAGACAACCAAGGCGCAAGCCAAGCCGCCCACCAAGGATTCCGGGATGCTGTATCGACGCAAGATGCCCGAACGCGCTACCAAGCCCTTGCCCACAAACAACAGCAGAATGGCGAGCGTGAATCCATGGAAGGCATCGATCTTCATCGCACCTTCTCCCTGTCCAGGCAGGACAGCGCATGGCTGGCGGCGATCCACTCTTCATTGGTGGGTTCGATCGCCACGATGACCTGGCTGTGGTCGCTGGAAATCGTCGCCGCGTGGCTGGCATTGGCGTCGGTATCCAGGGCAATGTTCAGAAAACCCAGTGCCGCACCGATGCGCTCGCGAATGAACGCATTGTGTTCACCGACACCTGCCGTGAACACCAGCATGTCCAGACCGCCCAGAACAGCAACCAAGGCACCGATCTCGCGCACGATGCGACGCACGTAGAGGTCCAGCGCCAAGCGCGCTCGCTCACCCGTTTCACCTTCATCGTTCTCGTGCCGGACAATGACGCGCGGCTCGGCCGAGATTCCCGAAACGCCGAGCAGACCGGACTCGTGATAGAGGACACGCCCCACTTGTTCCAGTGAAAGCTTCTCGATCTCCATCAGGTAGAGCACGGCGCCTGGATCGAGCGCACCGGTGCGGGTGCCCATCATCAGCCCGTCAAGCGCGGAGAAACCCATGGTGGTGGCCACGCTTTTGAGTCCTTGCATAGCACACAGGCTGGCGCCACTGCCCAGGTGGGCAACGATGGTGCGCCTGCGCGCCGCGTCGCCATGGCGTTCGGGCAAAGCCTCAGCCATGTACTCATACGACAGGCCGTGAAATCCGTACCGGCGCAGACCGCGCTCCCATGCGGCGTAGGGCAACGGCAGGAGCTGCTCGAGCTTGGGGATGGTGTGATGGAAGCCGGTGTCGAAGCAGGCCACCTGAGGCAGCTCCGGCTGTTCGCGCAGCAGAATATCGATGGCTTCCAGCGCGAACGGCTGGTGCAGTGGCGCCAGCGGGATGTATCCCTGCAGATCGGTGAGCACCTGGGCGTCCACCCGCACTGGCTCGAAATACCTGCTGCCACCGTGGACGATCCGATGAGCGACCGCACCTATCCGGCGGCCGTCGAGCCGCTGACTGACGCGATCGCGGATGATGCGCAGCGCGGCACGATAGGGATGTGCCGTGTCCAGTTTGATCGGGAACGGCGCAACCCCGGTCTCTTCGAAATCCGGATCGGCGCCGCCGATTCCCAGCACTTTGCCATTCCACAACGCCTGGCGAGGCAGTGGCGTGGCCGAAGGGTCGAATACCGCAAACTTGATGCTGGATGAACCGCAGTTCAGTACAAGGATCAGTCCGTGCCCGGGGCGTCCGGAGCGGGCCGTGGTCGCATCCATCATGTCGTCCTCTTTTTGCCCGGCCACGGTGACGTCGCCACGGTGTTCGGATATGCCTGCACGCTCATCGTCGTCAGATTCAGCGTGCCGTATAGCCGCCGTCGGCGATGAGCTGGGTGCCCGCAAAGAAGCTGCTTCCTTCCGATAGCAAAAACGCCACGGCATGGGCGATTTCGTCCGGGGTGCCCAGACGGCCGATCGGATGCAGGCCAACAGCCTCCTGAAGGGCCGATTCGTCGAGGAAATCCAGGATGGGCGTCCGCACGTAACCGGGATGGATCGAGTTGATCCGGACTCCCTTGGCCGCATAGGCCAGCGCTGCCGAGCGGGTCAGCCCGGTAACAGCGTGCTTGGCTGCGACGTACGCTGGGTTTCCTGCATCGCCGACCACCCCCAGGATCGAAGAGACGTTGACGATGGCGCCGCCACCCGAACGCAGGATGGCGGGAATCTGATGGCGCAGGCCATAGAACACGCCGTTCAGGTTGATATCGATTACCCGGCTCCAGGCGGCAGGATCCAGTTCCCCCACTGGGCTCTGGTCGCCACTGATACCGGCGTTGTTGACCGCAAAATGAAGGCCGCCGAACATATCGACTGCGCAGGCCACAGCAGCCTGAACCTGGTCGATGCGTGCCACGTCGGCCACATTGGCCACGGCTTGGCCGCCATCGGTGTTGATGAGCTTGGCGACGCGCTCGGCATTGTCGGCACTGACATCCGAGACGACGACACTCAAGCCGTTACTCGCAAGAAGTCGCGCGATGGCCTCGCCAATGCCGGATCCTGCACCGGTGACCAGGGCTACGCGGCCAGAAAATGAGTACTTCATAGTGTTTCCTCCAATGGGGTGGATACGTTGCTGATAAGTCGATTCACGGGGGTGACAGCCGATAGTGGTGCGCCAGCATCAGTGCAATCGCGCATGAGGCGATGCGTGTATCGCGCGAGTCGGCGCGGCTGGTCAGAATGACCGGCACTTTCGCTCCGAGGACGATTCCGGCGCTGGCTGCGCCGCCCAGGAATATCAACTGCTTGGCAAGCATGTTGCCGCTCTCCAGGTCAGGCACGACAAGGATGTCGGCCTGCCCGGCGACCTCGGAGACGATCCCCTTGGTGCGCGCAGCGGCGATGGAGATCGCGTTGTCGAAGGCCAACGGCCCGTCGAGCAGGCCGCCAGTGATCTGGCCGCGATCGGCCATCTTGCACAGCGCCGCCGCGTCGAGCGTGGCCGTCATCGTCGGGCTGACCGTCTCGACTGCGGCCAGGATTGCGACCTTGGGTTCGCGCACGCCGATCACCTGCGCCAGCTCGATGGCGTTGCGGATGATGTCTGCCTTCTGTTCCAGAGTCGGGGCGATATTGATCGCTGCATCGGTGACGATGAACGGGCGCGGATAGGCCGGTGTCTGCAACAGGAAGCAATGGCTGACCCGGCGCTTGGTGCGCAACCCCGCTGCTGCCGAAACCAGCGCGGACATCAGTTCGTCGGTGTGCAGGCTCCCTTTCATCAGGGCTTCGACTTCACCTGCGGCTGCCAAGGCGACGGCTTGCTGCGCAGCGGCGTGGCTGTGCGGGACGTCCACAATGGCGACGTCGGCCAGATCCAGCCCGGCCTCTGTGGCGACTGCTTCCAGCCGCGCCCGTGATCCGACCAGCACCGGTTCGATCAACCCCGCGTGGCGTGCTTCGAGCGCAGCGGACAGACTGGGGGCATCGCAGGGATGGGCGACGGCCACCCGAATCGGTTGCAAGTGCGCGACGTGCGCCAGCAGGCGTTGCAGGTCTGTGTGGCCCTGCGCATCCGGGTGGATTTCCGGCAACGCCGTGCGCGTTCTTTCAATGCGCTCAGTGGGCGCTACGACCTCTACCTGGCCCTGGAAAACCGCCACCCCCTCCTGGCTGGTGCAGGTGCAGTCCAGCGTGACGTGATGGGTGGCCGTGTCTTTGCTGCTCACCTGCATCTGCACGGTCAGCCTGTCGCCGGGCCGAACGGCTCCGAGCAAGCGCAGGTTCTGGCTGACATATTGGGTTCCAGGCCCCGGCAGGCGTGTTCCCAGCACAGCCGAGATCAGGACGTTTGCACAAATGGCCTCGGTGGTGTCCCGCGAGGGCGAAGACACCGAAGATTCCGGATCCACATCATCGCCCGATTGCAGCGCGAACATCTGGATGTCTTGCGGCGAAAACGCGCGTTCGAGGCTGGCGCTGTCGCCAATGGCGATCTCGTCGAAGGTGCGGTTGCGCAAAACCTGCAATGCGTCGGCGGCGCCATCGACCGGTGCGGAGGACGTCGTCATTTGTCTTTCCCTCGCCGTGTTTGACTTGTGCGCGGCGCGGCTGGCGTCTTCGACGCCGTTTTCTTCTGAGGCGCCTTAGGCTTTGGAGAGGATGTCTTGGAGGTCGTGTTTATGGCCGGAGCGGAGGTGTCACTGGCGGAGCTCGGCATGGCTGGCGCCGCATTCGCATCCTCGACCGCAGCGGATGTGCCACTGGCAGAGCGTGGCATGGCGGTTGTCGACTTCGCGTCCACGACCGTAGCGGAGGTATCAGTGGCGGGACTTATCACGGCGGGCGCCGAAGCCGCCTGCGCTTGGCGCTCGGCCTGCTCGAACAAGGTAGAAACCTGTTCCAGCCTGGTTTGTTCTTGTGCGGACAGCACACCGCCGCTGCCAATCACTTGCACGATCATTCCCGCCACCTGGCGGATCTCATCAGGCGCTATGTCGTTCAGCAATTCGGGGATGGCGGACACCGTGGCGTCCTTGTCGAGCCTCATGAGCAAAGCCTGACGACGCACGAGGTGGCGAAAGGCCTGCATGTCGAAGTCGCTGCCCAGGTGGGGACGCACCAGTTGCTCTGCGTGCCGGAAGTGCCGCCCGTCGGCCTCGCCACGCGCCGCGAGCACGAAGAACAGTGCCCGTATGACGGCTTCGGCGAGCCCGCCGCTGTGAATATCCGCTTCGAGCCGTGTCAACTCTTGCGCCAGATACTGGCGATGCTCGGGCGTCTCGCTGGGACGGGGTCGCGGCGGTGCATCGTCGTGCAGGCTCTGTCCAGTCATGGCCTGCACCAGCGGCAGGCTGTACAGCGTGTCAAACGCCTGTGCGTAGATCTGGTCGCGGCAATCACGGAATTGATCCAGCATCTGTTCGACGGCGGTGGAAAACTGCGCCTGCAGTTGCAGGAAAGGGTTGGCCTCGGAGACGGGCTGACGATGGTCGCGCACGTGTTGCGCAGCCTCATGTACTGCGGCGGCGAGCGGATGCCTGTCAGACCACAATTCATAGCCCATGCGCAGCGGATGCAGCGGCTCCAGCCACTTCGCACCCTGGTCCGTGACCAGGGCACGCATCCATGGCTGCACGAAGCTGCGGTAGCAAGCCAGGTTGACCTCGGAGATCCGCGCAACGGCGGCGAACCGGCGATCGTTCTCAGGGTCGGGACGGACGATCTCACGGACTTCATCGATGTTGCTGCGCTGGATCCGAGTCAGGTAGGCGTTCCCGGTCGGCTCGCCTTCCTGCGACCCGTCTGGATTTTCATCGACCAGCATGCGGTGGATACCGGCCGGCAGCACGTCGATGACGTCGATGTTGGCGGCGAACTCTTGGTGCTCTTTACGCCCGACGCTGCCGGAGACGAAGATTCCCAGATGTCCGATGCTGTCATGGGTAGCGTAGACGATGGTCTGGTCATGTCCCAGCACGTCCAGGTCGTTGCGGTACAGGTCGGTGATCCAGCCCAGGGCCTGGGGCGGCGGGGTGATGTTGTCCCCATAGGAGCAGAACACCACGATCGGCGAGCGAATATTGCGCAGGTCGATGCGCACGCCATCGGATGTCATCAGTTGGGCGGTGCTCAGCTTGTTGCCGATGAACAGGTTATCGACGATGTACTGCATCTCCACGTCATTCAGGAAGACGTGGCCGCCCCAGTACTTTTCGAACTGCAAGTAGCGCGGGCCTTCCGTGTCGACATTGGCGTACAGGTTGTACTGTTTGCTCCAAAGCGTATTGGCCGGGTCCAGGTTTTCAAAGTTCTGTACCAGCCAGGCACCGTCGAACCGGCCGGCGCCCAGATCGCTGGTCAATGCCGTCAACCAGCTACCGCCAGTGAGGCCGCCCGCGTAGCGCATCGGGTTATCACCGGCCCAGTAGGACAGCGGCGCGCCGGCTACGATGATCGGCCCGAACAGCTCGGGCCAGACAGCGGCTGCCATCAGAATCTGCCAGCCCGCCTGGCAATTGCCGATGACAGCGGGCTTGCCGCGGCTGCCGGGGTGCAGCTCGCCGACCCTGCGCACGAAGGCCGCTTCGGCGCGCATGACGTCCTCGACGGTCTGGCCGGGAACGGGATCGGGCAGAAAGCCAACGAAGTAGCAGGGATGACCAGCCTTGAGGGCCGCGCCGACCTCACTATCGGGTTTGAAGCCGCCAATGCCTGGGCCGTGGCCCGCGCGGGGATCGACCACCACGAACGGCCGCTTCTTGGGATCGGCCGGCGCGTCGGCTGGCGGCAGGATGCGTACGAGGCCATAGTTGACCGGCTGCGGAAGGTCCAGCCCGGACATGATGACCTCGGAGGCGAAGTCGAGTACGTTCGGCGTCTGCTCCTGCAAATGCTCCAGGTACTGGTTGCCGCGTTGGCGGCGAACGTCGGCATACAGAATGGATCGCTGCCAGGCATCCACTGCATACTCGGTTGCCATCGCCGATAGTCGCAACGGGTCCCACAGCAACTGCCCCCAATCGGCCGCTGGTGATGTCGTGGTGTCTCGATTCATGGCGATGGGCACTCCTTCTGTGATGAAACTGAAAAATTGAATGGCAAGGGGCCGCAGGCACATCGTCTTGCTGGCCCTTCCTCACTCAGTACATATGCTGGCCACCGTTCATCGATACATTGCTGCCGGTCATGAACCCCGCAGATTCACTGACGATGAATGCAACCAGTGCAGCGATTTCCTCAGGCCGTCCCAGACGACCCACGGGAATACCGGCAATCACTTGCTTGACCACTTCTTCCGACATGCTCGTCACCATCTTCGTATCCAGATACCCCGGCGAGACGGTGTTGACCGTCACGCCCTTGCGCGCCACCTCCTGCGCAAGGGCTTTAGTGAAGCCATGCATGCCGGCCTTTGCGGCGGAGTAGTTGGTCTGGCCGAACTGCCCCTTGGAGCCGTTGATGGAGGCGATGTTGACGATCCTGCCCCAGCCGCGTTCGAGCATGCCGTCGATGAATGGCCGGGTGACGTTGAAAACGGAGTCGAGATTGACGCGCAGGACCGCATCCCAATCGGCGTAGCTCAGCTTGCGGAACGTAGCATCGCGCGTGATGCCCGCGTTGTTGACCAGAATGTCGATGTGGTAACCGTCTGCTTGAATGAGGCCGGCCAACTCCTGGCAGGAGGCATGGTCGGCCACATCCGCGCCGTAGGCGATGAAGTTGTAGCCTTCGTCCGTCTGGGCTTCCAACCACGCGCCGATGCTGGCATTGCCTGGCGAGTGGACGACGAGCACGGTATGGCCAACATCGTGTAAGGCTCGTGCGATGGCCTCGCCCAAGCCACCGTTGCCGCCCGTGACCAGGGCGGTACGTTGTTCAGCCGGCATTGCGGCCACCGGTCTTGCCCGGTGCCTCCTTATCCTGCGCCGAGGCCCACACGGCTCCCCACTGTTTGAAGATATCCTGGAACGGGAGTACCGCATCGCCCTGGCCTACGGCCTGCGTAACCGATTTCTGCCAGTCTTGAATAGCTATTTGCAGGCCTTGGGTGAAGGTTGTCTGGTTTTTGATCGCGACTTGTGTCAGCGCCTGCGCGCCGCCCACGTGGTACTGGAACTGACGCCAGAAGGCTTGTGCGGGCAGCGTGGCCAGTTCCTGCCAGTTCTTGGCCTTGAGCAGGTTTTCGATTTCTGCGCCGGACTCGGCAATGCCGTCTTTGCCTGCGCGCGTGGCGTTCTCCAACCATTGCTGGCCGTTTTCCTGCACCAGGCGCTGGAGGCGCAACTGCAGTTCCAGGTTCGCCTTGAACAGGTTGAGAGGGATGGTTTCATTGCTCATGGTCAAACTCCTTACTGGGTTGAGTGCCCACTCGGGCGATCAAACGATCAGGCCATCTGGCCGATCGTTTTGCGAAAGCGTGCCAACGACAGGAAAAACAGCACCGTGCCGATCAGGGCCAGCGCCAGGAACGGCTGCCATACCGTCTCCAGGCCCGCGTCCCGGTAAAGGATGGCCTGGCTCAGTTCCACGAAATGGGTGGTGGGTGCGATCAGCATGATGTTCTGCACGATCTCGGGCATGCTTTCGCGGGGCGTGTCGCCGCCGGATAGCATCTGGAGCGGCATGATGGTCAGCATCATCAGCATGCCGAACTGCGGCATGTTGCGCGCCAGCGTGGCGATGAATATGCCCATGGAGGTGGTGGCGAACAGGCTGAGGGCCGCGCCGGCGAAGAACAACACAATGGAGCCCTCGATGGGCACGCCCAGGATGCCGCGCACCATGAGGTTGAGGGACAGGAAGGAGGCGATCAGCACGACCAGGGCCATCGACCAGACCTTGGAGAGCATGATCTGCGCGGGTGTAACCGGCATCACCAGCAGGTGCTCGATGGTGCCGTGCTCGCGCTCCCGGATCAGCGCTGCGCCGGTCAGGATGATGGACAACAGCGTGATGTGGTTGATGATCTGCACCACCGAGCCGAACCAGGCCTTGTCCAGTGCCGGGTTGAAGCGTGCGCGCAATGCCAGATCCACGGGTGGCGCGTCGGTGCCGCGGTAACGCTTGACGAACTCATTGACTTCGCCGGTGAAGATCTGCTGGATATAGCCACTGCCGGTGAAGGCCTGGCTCATGCGGGTGGCGTCGACATTGAGCTGCACGGCAGGCGATCGCCCCGCCAGCACGTCGCGCTGGAAGTTGGGCGGAATGACCAGAGCGAAGGTGTACAGCCCCGCGTCCATGCCCGGGTCCACGTCCCCATAGTCGATCATGGCCGGTGGCGTGAACTGCGGGGGGTAGAAGGCCGAGGCAACCCGCTGGGACAGCGCCGAATTATCCTCGTCGACGATGGCGATGGGCGCGTTGTGCAGCGTCTCCGGCATGGACGTGGCCTTGGTGTAGACCGACGCGGTGAACACATAGACGATGAGCACAAGCATCATCGGATCGCGCCAAAGACTCCACAGCTCCTTGACACCAAGGTCGTAGATGTTGGCCAGGTTTCTTCTGCGCATCTCAACGCTCCTGCTTCTTGAGTAGCAAAACAGCCACGCCGAGAATGACCGGAACCGAAATGAGCATCGACCACAGCGGCCCCGTCAGGTCGGCCAGGCCGAGTGATTTGTTGAACACGCCACGGCTGATGGAGATCATGTGCGTGGCGGGGTAGATCTCGCCGATGAACTTGCTGGAGCCTTCAAGCGAGGACACGGGATCCCTCAGGCCGGCGAACTGGGTGGCCGGAATGATGGTGCCGATCATGGCAAAGAACATGGCGGCGATCTGGCTGCGCGTGACGGCCGAGGCCAGCAGCCCCATGCCTGTCGCGGCGAAGGAGAAGATCAGCGCGGCCAGCGACAGGGTGAAGAAGCTGCCCGTGACCGGCACACCGAAGACGGTGACCGCGAGCAGGCTCATCAGCAGGAAGTTCACCATGGCCAGACCGACATAGGGCAGTTGCTTGCCAAGCAGGAACTCGATGCGCGTGACCGGCGTCACGTACAGATTGGTAATCGAGCCTGTCTCCTTCTCGCGCACCACCGCCAGCGCGGTCAGCATCGCCGGCAGCATGAGCAGCAACAGGGGAATCACCCCCGGCACCATGGCCGGCAGGCTCTTGACATCGGGGTTGTAGCGAAAGCGTGTCTCGACGCTCGCATTTCCTGCGGCGCTGGCACCGCTGCGTTCGCTGGCCTGTACGAGCAGCCAGTGCTGGTGCATGCCCTGAACGTAGCCCTGGACGGTTTCCGCGCGTTGCGGCATGGCGCCGTCGATCCAGGCACCTATCTGCACGTTCTGGCCTCGCAACACATCGCGAGAGAAGCCAGGGGGGATCTCAATGGCCAGCGACAGTTCGCCGTTGCGCATGCGTCGATCAAGGTCCTCGTAGTCGATGATCGGCGCGTGCTCGGTGAAGTAGCGCGATCCGGCCAAGTTCAGCGTGTAGTTCTGGCTAAGCGTGGTCTGGTCGCGATCGAGCACCGCATAGCTCAGGTCCTCGACGTCCATGGTGATGCCGAAGCCGATCACGAACATCAGCAGCAGCGAACCGCCCAGCGCCAGCGTGGCGCGTACCGGGTCCCGCTGCAATTCCAGCGTCTCGCGCCACAGATAGCTGAACATTCGCTGCAGACTGAAACCGCCAGAGCCGTGCCCGCCGTGTTCAGCGGGCGCCGCCGATGGTTGCTCCTCGTGATCGGCGGCCCCGGGCTGGCTGGCCGGCGCCGCCGTGCCGCCCTCGGCTTCGACGAGGTAGCCGATGAAGGCCTCTTCAAGGGTTTTGGCGCCGCGCTTCTCGACCAGTCTGGCGGGCACGTCGCTGTCGAGCACCTTGCCCGCATGCATCATCGACATGCGGTCGCAGCGCTCTGCCTCGTTCATGAAGTGGGTGGAAATGAAGACCGTCACCCGGTCACGCCGCGACAGCTCGATGAGCAGTCGCCAGAACGCATCGCGCGCCACCGGGTCGACGCCCGAAGTCGGTTCGTCCAGAATCAGCAGTTCTGGCTTGTGCACCATGGCGACCGCCAGCGACAGGCGTTGGCGTATGCCCAGAGGCAGACTGGCCGGCAGGCTGTCGATGACGTCCACCAGCCCGAAGCGCTCCACCATCTCATCGACGCGAGCAGGAATGTCCTCCGGGGACACACTGAAGAGCTTGGCGTGCAACTCCAGGTTCTGGCGTACCGTGATTTCGCTGTAGAGCGAGAACGCTTGGGACATGTAGCCGACGCGGCGGCGGGTGCCCAGATCATGCGGGTTCACTTCATGGCCGAACAGCCAGGCCCGACCCTCGCTCGCCGGCAACAGGCCGGTAAGCATCTTCATCGTCGTGGACTTGCCGCACCCGTTGGAGCCGAGGAAGCCGAAGATTTCACCGCGCCGGATGCGGAAGGACACGCTATCGACGGCAACGAAGTCGCCAAAGCGCATGGTCAGCCCCTCGGCCTCGATGGCGATATCGTCCGCGCCGCCATCCGACAAGGGGGGAATGACTACCGCTTGGTGTCCGCGCTTTTTCTCTTCCGGGAGCAGGCGGATGAATGCCTCTTCCAGGTTCGGGCTGCCTGTTCTTGCCAGCAATTCCTTCGGCGTGCCGGTGGCGAGGACCTTGCCGTCGTCGATGGCGGCCAGCCAGTCGAAGCGCTGGGCCTCATCCATGTAGGCCGTGGCCACAATCACGCTCATGCCGGGGCGATCGGCGCGAATACGGTCAATCAGATCCCAGAACTGCGCGCGCGCCAGCGGGTCCACGCCAGTCGTCGGCTCATCGAGAATCAGAAAATCCGGGTCATGAATCAGCGCGCAGCACAGGCCGAGTTTTTGCTTCATGCCCCCGGACAGCTTGCCTGCCGGGCGCTCCAGGAATTTGAACAGGCCAGTGGCCTGGGTGAGCTCATCGATCCGCTGGCGGCGCTCTGCGGCGCCATGACCGAACAGGCGCGCGAAGAACTGCAGATTCTCCTCGACCGAGAGCGTCGGATACAGGTTTTTGCCCAGTCCCTGCGGCATGTAGGCGATGCGCGGGCACACTTTATTGCGATGGGCCTTGCTGGCCATGTCGCCACCCAGCACCTCGACCGTGCCCTCCTGGATGATGCGCACACCCGCCAGCAATGAGAGCAGACTGGATTTGCCCACGCCGTCGGGGCCGATCAGGCCGACCATCCGTCCGGCGGGAATGTCCAGATCGATGCCATCCAGGGCGATGACGTCGCCGTAACGCAAGCGCACCTGACGGACGCTTGCAACGGTCGTGGGCTGCGCACTCGCACTGTGGCTCATACCTTACTCCGGCACGCGAACGGAGAGGTTTTGAGGCCACTCGGCATTGGCGTCGAGTTTGATCCAGGCCACGCCGGGCAACCCGGTCTTGACCTGATTGAGGTGCTCACGCAGCAACTCCTGCGAAATCTGCGCGCGCACGCGAAACATCAGTTTCTGCCGCTCGCTGGCGGTTTCGACCGTTTTGGGGGTGAACTGCGCCGCGCTGGCGACGAAGGAAACAGTGGCTGGTATCACATACTCCGGCGCGGCATCCAGAATGATGCGGACCTCGGAACCCAGCGCGACGCGGCCGGCCACGGTCTCGGGCAGGAAGAAGGTGATGTAGACGTCCGACAGGTCGATAAGATTCAGGACGCGTCCGCCCGATCCCAGCACCTCGCCGGGTTGCGCCACCCGCACCTGCACCCGACCGTCACGCGGCGAGCGCAGTTCGCTGTCGCGTATGTCGGCTTCGATGCGGTTGATGCTGGCCGTGGCAGCGGACACGCTGGACCTTGCACCTACGAGCTGCGCCTTGGCGGCCTCGACCGCGGCGCGGGCAGCGGCGGTCTGTGCTTTGCTGGCCGCGAGCGTCGCCTGTGCGCCCCGCACGCGCGCCCGGTCATCGTCCAACTCTTGTATCGAGGCGGCGCCTTCTTGGGATAATGTCTGCGAACGTTTCAGCCGCCGTTGCGCGGCATCGAGCTCCGACTCGCGCTGGCCGACGAGTGCCTGCGCCGCAACCACGTCGGCTTCACGCAGCGCCACCTGGGCCTGTGCTGCGGTCACAGAATGCTCGGCCTGTTCACGCATGGCGAAGGCTTCGTCGCGCTGCGCCTCAAGCGTTTCCAGTTGCATCCTGGCCAGTGGCTGGCCCGCTGAGACGAAATCGCCTTCACGGACCAGAATGTCTTCGATACGTCCGGGCAGCTTGGTGGCGATGTCGATCTCCGTGGCTTCGATGCGGCCATTGCCGTTGACGAATCCTTTGCCGGGGCCGGTATCGGCAAACTTCGTCCAGCCCCACCAGGCCAGCGCGACAACAACAGCTGCGGCGGCAGCGACCAGGAGTTTTTTCTTGAGAGAGGGTGAGAAGGTCATGGGTTCGGCGTGCCTTAACGGATTGATGGGGTGGGAGCGGGCGCCGAGGTCGCACCCTGCGCCCCGTCGGTTGCTGCGAGGGTGCCGCCGCCGAGCGCGGCATACAGTGCCACCTGGCTAGACAGCAGCGCACGGCGCGCCTGCACCAGTTGTTGTCCGGCATCCAGCAGATCGCGTTGGGCGTCCAGCACCTCCAGGAAAGCGGCCGAGCCGTTGTCGTAGCGCAACTGGGCCAGCCGCGCGCGTTCGCTTTGCGCTTCCAGATTGGCCCGCTGGATCGTCAATTGCTCAGCCAGCCAGTACTTGGCGCTCAGTGCATCGGCCACCTCGCGAAAGGCCGTTTGAATGGTCTTCTCGTATCCGGCAACGGCGATGTCACGACGCACTTCGCTCAGTTCCAGGTTGGCGCGCCGCCGCCCGCCATCGAAGATGGGCAGCGACAGGGTGGGCATGAAGGTCCAGGCGCGGCTGCCGGAATCGAACAGGCCGTCAAGATCGGAACTGGCCGTGCCGAAGCTGCCGGTCAGCGCAATGCGCGGCAAGAACGCCGCACGGGCCGCGCCGATGTTGGCATCGCCGGCACGCAATTGGTGTTCGGCGGAAATGATGTCCGGGCGACTGACCAGCAGCTCCGAGGGCAGGCCGGCCCGGAGTTCGGCCAGCACCGTTGTTTCATCGAAGGGTGCCTTGGTGGGCAGCGGGCCAGGATCGGCACCTACCAGCAGTGCCAGCGCGTGCAGTTGCGTGGCGCGTGCTTGCTCAAGCTGGGTTAGCAGCGCCTGAGCCTGGTTCAGCAAAGTTTGGACTTGAGTGAGGTCCAGCTTCGAGGTCGAGCCGACTTCAACGCGGCGCCGGAAAATGCGATAGGACTCCTCGCGGGTCGCGACGGTTTGACGGGCGATAGCCACGCGTTCGTCTATCTCGCGCAAGCCAAGATAACCGTCGGCCACCTGGGCGATTAGCGCCAGGTGGACGGCCTGGCGGGCCGCGTCGGAAGCCAGCCAGCTTTGCAGGGCGGCGTCTTCCAGGTTGCGGACCCGGCCCCACAGATCCAGCTCCCAGGTGCTCAAACCCACCTCGGCCCGATATTCGCCGCCCACCTGCGACCGGCCCGACATGTTCAGATCGCCAGGGACGCGGGCGCGTCCACCCTGGGCACCCACGCCCACGGCAGGAAATCGATCCGAGCGCTGAATGCGGAATGCGGCGCTGGCTTCCTCGACACGCAGCGCGGCCAGGCGCAGATCGCGGTTGTTCTCCAGCGCGGTCTCGATGAGGCGTTGCAGCAGGGGGTCGGTGAAGTACGCCTGCCAGGCAAGCTCTCCCGCGTGGGCGCCGTCGGTGCCTGATCCAAGATGCGCGGGCCAGGCTTCGGGCACGGGCAATGGCGGGGTGTCTGGCGCCGGAGCGAGCGACATGCAGCCGGTCAAGACGACGGCGCTCAGGGCCAACGAGGCAGCGCGCAATCTGAACGCAGGAAACAACGGGGAAGTTGGGAGCATGGTCACGTTCCGTACAGGTATCGGGCTGAAGAGGGTCTGGTCGCAGAGGAGGGAATGGCTGCCACCCGCGCAATGCGGGGTTCGTGGCTGGTGTCCGCAAGCCCTACTTTCTTGCTTGCAAGTGCTGTCAAGCCCACTTCATCTCCTTGTTGATATGTGCATCCCCGTGTTCCCCGGCTGGTTGATAGGGCGCTCTTCCTGTGTCGTAACCCGATGTGCCGGGTTCACTCGCGCCCTGTGTTGATCTGCATTGTGAAATCTGAAAACAAACGATTGGACGGTTGTTTTCAATTATACGTTACAATCCAAGAACCGCAATCAGCGGGCTCGTCGGTCATTGACGCAGGTCAATTCGAGCTGCCGGCTTGGGTTCAAGGAAGGCCCTGATTCTTGGTAGAGCCGGTGACAGGCCCATGGGAACACCCCTCAGATCTTTGAACAGAGCCTTTGAATGCCACCCAATAAAGATGACGCGCCAGACAACAAGCGCCGCTACCTGTCCTCTGCCGCCAGGAAAGAGGAAATACTCGACGCGGCCCTGGTCGAATTCGCGGATCGGACATACAACGCAGTGTCGATGGAGCGCCTGGCGGAATGCGCGGGCTTGTCCAAGGCTGGCATCTATGCCCACTTCAAAAGCAAGGAAGAAATTTTTCACGCCTTGCTCGAACGTACGACGAAGCAGATTTGTGATTTCCAGGGCTGGCTCCCGGATGAGGATCTGACGTTGCCAGAGCTGGTAGATGTCTACCTGGATCGCCTGTACGCGACCTTCAGCTCCCCTGCCACGATGTCGATCTACCGGCTGCTTCTGGCCGAAAGCGCCCGAACTCCAGAGCTGGTGCAGCGTTGGCACAACGAAGTTGCGCTCGGGCTGAAAGAGCGGGCGCAGACCATCATCCACCGCAACATACGCCGAGGCGTCATTCGCCCAGGCGTCTTGACCGAACACTTCTTCCCGTTGGCGCTCGCGCCCGCAGTGCTGTGGCTGAGTTCCTCGATGCTGTCCAAGGGGAATCCTTCCATCTCGCTGGTGCAGTTACGGGATGCGCACCGGCAACTGTTGCTTGAGCTTTTGCAGCCTCAATGAGCGGAGTGATGCACAGAGTCCTGCGCGCCCTTGCAGGCTTGGCGATCGGCTTTGTGGTACTGCTGCTGACTGTGTGGGGTGCGCTGGCTCTGTGGCATCAGATGCCGGGACCTTCGGTGGTGCGATGGTTTGTCATTGCCATGTGGTCCACATTGGGTGTGACCGTTGTCTTGTCGCGGGCGGGCTTGCTTGGGCGGCGCAATCGCAACATCGCCGGATTCGCATTTGTGATCGCAGCCGCCTCCCTGCTCATGTGGTGGGGGACGCTGCAGCCGTCACACCAGCGTGTATGGGCTGACGATGTCGCTCAGTTGCTGGAGGCCAGGATCGACGGCAACCATGTTCACCTGAATAATGTGCGCAACTTCCAGTGGCGCAGCGAAACCGACTACACCCCGCAGTGGGAGAGCCGCACATACGACCTGGATCGTCTGCGCAGCGCCGACTTGGTGCTTTCCTACTGGATGGGGCCGCACATCGCCCACACCCTGGTGTCGTTCGGCTTCGATGGCGGTGAACGCGTGGTGTTCTCGCTGGAAATTCGCAAGGAACGCCATGAGTCCTTCTCGGCGGTAGGAGGATTCTTCCGTCAGTTCGAGCAGATCCTGGTAGCCGCCGATGAGCGAGACATTGTGCGTACGCGCAGCAACGCGCGAGGCGAAGATGTTTATCTCTATCGCTTGCAGATGAATCAGGCGAGTGCCCGCGCGTTGTTTCTGGAGTATCTGAACGCGGCCAATGAACTGCGGCAGAAACCGCGCTTTTACAACACGTTAACCAGTAACTGCACGACCATCGTATTCGAGCTGGCCCGGGTCATTGCGCCCGCATTGCCAATGGACTATCGCCTGCTGCTGTCTGGATATTTTGCGCGGTACGTCTACGACCTGCATGGATTGACGCCTGGCTATCGTTACGATGAATTGCAGGCACTGGGGCATATCAACGAACGTGCCCTTGCTTCCGATGTGTCAGAGGATGACTTCTCGATGTCGATTCGACAAGGCGTGCCAGGCATCCCTGCCAACGAGGTGAATCCATGAGGTTCCCGCAGGCCTGCCTTCTCATTGCATGCGCCGCTCTTGCTCCGCTGCTGCTGGGGGGCTGCTCGATCCTGCGCGAGTTCGGCCCAGTGGTTGAAGTTCATACGCTACCTGCCAGGGAGGCCATCGAACTCAAGCGCGGCGACATCCTGACACGTGGCAAGCTCAGCGATGCGACTGTCCAGACCATCAGGGTGGCGGCATTGGATGAGCAGGCATGCGCAAAGCCGATCTCCTCGGAGTGCGCGGAGGCCTTGGCTACCGTGACGGGGGTCGCCACGGATAGACGCCTGGCTGCACTGTCCGAACTATGGCTGGCGCAGGCTCAGGCCATGAAGCCCGGCTCAGCGCAGCAAGCCGCCTGGCTTGAGACGATTCGCTATGCCTATGCTTATCTGTTCCTTGGTGACCATACTCCGGGAGAGCGGGCCTTCGAGGATCGCCAGACCCAAGTGCGGGATTGGTATAACTATGCCGTCGAGCATGCGGCCACCGGCATGTTCGAAGTTCGGCAACAAATGCCGACGCAGTTGCCCGACCAGACCAGTTGGAACATTGCAGGCTGGGAACTGAAGCTGGATATCCGCGGCGCGCGCTTACCGGGCAGTACGGCGGTGCCAGCCGAACTCCTGCCAGCCTCGTCCCTGTCTTTCCGTGGATTGCGTAGCCTCTACCGGCGCGACGGCTTTGGCGCCGAGCTTGTGGCGGTCATTCCGGACGAGTCCCTGAGCGCCGCCCCAACTCGGGGTGGTCGCCCAGCGGCAAAACATGATCAGCAACCGCTGCCCTGGAGCGAGATGCCCGCGCCGTCCATGACGGTTCTGCTGCATCCCGACGGAGACAACTTGGACAGCGTGCTGCATGCTCGTACAGCCCGTCTGACGGTGCATGACCCCTATGTGGAATCGGCCATTATGCTGCGCGGCCAACGTGTGCCGCTGGCGGCCAATTTCACGGCCGGCTATGGCGTATGGCTGGCCCGTGCCAATTTCAACCGCCAGTCGCTGCGCAGCCTGCTCGGGCGCGAGGGTGGCATCGACCGCCCGCACGTCTACTTGATGCAGCCCTACGATCCGAACAGGCGGATCATCGTCATGCTGCACGGACTGGCCAGCAGCCCTGAAGCCTGGGTGGAACTCGCCAACGAAATCCTGGGCGATGAGGCCCTGCGCCAGCATTACCAGATCTGGCAGGTCTACTACCCGACCAACATGCCAGTCGCGTTGAACCACGCCATGATTCGCAGGGCGCTCGGGGATACGCTGACGCATTTCGACCCATCCGGCCAAGCGCCGGCGTCGTCCGACCTCGTGCTGGTGGGGCATAGCATGGGCGGGGTCATCGCGCGGTTGATGGTGTCGTCAACCGATCAATCGCTGGTGCAATTGGCTGCGGATCACAGTCGGTTGACGCCGCAGCAGATCAGGCGCATTGATCCCATGTTGCGCTTCGAGCCCTTCCCGAATGTCAGCAGTGCCATCTTCATCGCGGCGCCTCATCGGGGCACATCGGTCGCGGGTGGACGCCTGGGGCGCTGGATGGCGGGATTTATCCGCTTTCCCATTACGGTGCTCGAAGAACTCGCCCATACACTGGCACCCAATGCGGCCGCCAGCAGCCGTGAAAGCCTGGCAACCATTCCCAATAGCGTGAACAATCTCGACGAAAACGATCCGTTCGTGCGTACGGCGGCGGGCTTTCCCATCTCATCCCAGGTGCGCTATCACTCGATCGTGGCCCAAGCCAATTCCGAAGTGGCCCTCGATGATTCCGATGACGGTCTTGTGCCTTATCGCAGCGCACATCTTCCCGGCGCACAGTCCGAGAAAGTCATTATTTCGGGGCACAGCGTGCAACAGAGCGCGGCCGCGATACTGGAGATCCAGCGTATTCTGAGAGAGGACATGGCTCTGCGGGAAGCGCATTTACAGCCATAGACAACTGCCATCTGCTGTGCGCGGCCGAGCTGATTTCGGATTTCGTATGGGCGTAATGCATTCATCTGAATGCGCAAAGAGCATCAGACTTACTGTTGCCCGCTCGACGCTGGCACAGTGGGTCGGTGCGTGCGGCGCGCAACTGCAGCCGATGGTAAAGGCGCTGGATGACGAACTGCGTCGCCACGTGGTGCTGCACGCCCACGAGACGCCGATGCTCAAGCCCAAGCATCTTGGCGACGGCAAGGCGTACCCAACGTGATCCGCCGTCTGGCGGCGACCCAGCCCATGCTCGACAAGATCGTCGGCCACCAACGCCACATCGCTCAGGCCTACGGCATATCGATGGAGCATGCGCGCTGGCTGTTGACCACCGTGGCGTTCCACTGCCTTGCCGTGGCCGACACGGTGTACTCGGTCGCCGAACGGGAACCCGTCGTGGATGCAGACCGTGCGACGGAGGAAGCCGAGATGGAGGCCGAACTCAACAGGGCATGCACGCACTCATTGTTGGCATGCTGGCCTTGATGGATGCTGATGGCCTTTCAGGAGATAGTTGATCGTCGTTCTCGTTTGTGGGGGTTGAATGGAAATCCAGGGATGCCGTAATTGAGGAGCCTGGACGGCGTATCGTTCAGGAACAAACACGCACGGGCGGCCAGGCCCTGCCGTGGCTCGACATGACGGCCTTCCTGCGCGGGGCCATCGACCTTGCGCTAGACAACCATGCCAATGCGCCACGCAGCAATACGCAATGGGTGTTCTTCGACCGTGGCCTGATCGACGCGGCGGCAGCACCCCAGGCACTGGACGGCACTACTATTCTGGACACGATTGCCCAGTCGCATCGCTACCACTCGCGCATCTTTCTGGCCACGCCGTGGCCTGAAATCTATGTGCAGGACGAAGAACGCCGTCACAGCATGGATGAAGCGCGGGCTGAATTCGAGCGGCTTCAGCGCACCTATCCAGCGCTGGGCTATGCGGTATCGCGGTTGCCCAAGATCAGAGTGGCGCAACGCGCTGACTTTGTGCTGGACACCTTGGCTAGCCGCTAACCTACCAAGGCGAACTCTACCGTATCTCACCGCCACGTAGGACTCCATGCTCAAATCTCTTGCGTAACTCTGAGATAAGGATTGTTGGGTGGTACTGCATCGAACAACCAATTCGCATCGATCAGCAAATACCCATGCAGCTTCCGGGACTTGCGCGGCCCGGTGACTTCACAGATCCAGATGTTCAAGCCGCTGTCGTGCTTTCGATGCAACCCCAGTTTCTCAAAGCGCTTCTGCACCCACTGCCAATCCGGCATCTTGTCCTGCCGTGCCAGCGTGCCGACATGAGGGTGCTCCTGGACGTAGCGCTGGAACACACCTGGGCTGACCAAGTAGGCCGTGTCATTCACGGAATGCACGAGCGCTTTTGCGTCGTTGATGATGAGCCGGCGCGAAGCAATTCCCTGTTTCAGCCACATCATGAAATGTTCGCCTGACGGGGGCGCTGCTGTTAGGGGTGGTTTAGCAGTAGATGGTGGTGGCGAAGGAAGCACTGCGGCAGTCGCTGGCATAGGAGTGCTGGGGTCTGCGGGGTAGCTTCTCTGTGCGACCGGCTCCACATCCTGCTCGGCACCAGGCGAGCCGCTCGTGCTCACCATTGCCAGCATGTCCTCCATGACATCGGACACGGGCTGGGCCTTAGGCGGTGAGGCGGTGACGGTACTACTGCCTTCCCAAGATGGAAGTTTCTGACCGTTCGGGGCTGCCTTCGCCATGGCCGCAGGCGGCATTTTCGGCGCCTCGGCGTCGTTTTCGGCGACTGCCGCGTCGATCGCTACCGTGCCTGCAAAAGGCGTCGGTCGCTCGCCAGATTCCCAGATCAGCGCAGGAGCGAGGCGCAACAGGGTGAACGAGTGGGACCAGCCGGTGGAACTGGTTATGGTCGCGCGCCAAATAGCCTTGCCGTCGGGCGCCGGCTGCAACATGCCGTGATCCTGGAGGACGTTGAACACCGCGGTGTTGTTCGCAGGGATGCCATCGACGCCTTGGGACAGCAGGTGCGCACGCAGTTTGTCCGAGACCGTTTTGCTCACCAGCCACAGGGCATCGTCGGTGAGCCAGCCATCGGAGGCTTCCGGCTGGTTCAGTTTCAACTGTTCCTTGAGCAGGTAGCGCAACCCGTCGAGCAGCTTGCGCTGCAGCGCGTGCTTGGGCGCAGCCATGGCGCGGGCCGGATCGCCGCCCAGCTCCTGGGCCACCGAGGCCCGGTCTGCCTGCACGACAAGTTCGCCCAGTACGCCGGCGTGCTCGTACTGCCCGGCCAGGACGTAGAGCAGTGGTGCCCACAGGGACGGATAGCCGCTGAGCCAGTCCAGGGCCTCACGGTCGAGCAGTTGGTGGTAGAGCAAACCTGTCGCGGCGCTGTGCAGGCGGTACTCGCGATCGTCGCGGTAGCGGAATCGGTATGGCTGGCGCAGCGGGCCGTGCCAAGGGTGCCAGATGCTGCCGTCGGCCAGCTCGACGTGCAGATCGACGGCGATCTTGCCGATGTCGTGCAGCAGCGC